>JAQBOG010000029.1 GCA_028288165.1 Sphingobacteriales bacterium
CATTTCTGTTCGCTGTCATCGGATCATCCTGCAAAAAAGAAGAAGGAGTAAAACCTGAAATTAAGAAAGAAACTGTAAGTATTGAGATTAAACCCAAAGAGCAACAAACCTACGATTGATTTTAAACAGGTTTAATATTTGAGTGACTGATAACAAGTGAATTAAGTAATTGAATTTGTTTGATTCAATAATGAATAATTTAAACAGGCTATTGATAGTTAAAGATTAAACATCTACATACCTAAGTTTGATATATTTGCATTCTAAAAACCTTAGAAATGCAAGAGATCAAAAAATACGTAAGTGATAATAAGCAACGTTTTTTAGACGAGCTTTTTGAATTATTACGCTTTCCATCTGTAAGTGCTGATCCGGCATTTAAGAATGATGTAATTAAGACTGCCGGTTTTGTGGCTGAAAAGCTAAAAGAAGCTGGTGCCGACAACGTAGAAATCTGCCAAACTGCAGGTTATCCTATTGTTTATGGCGAAAAAATAATTGATCCGTCATTGCCCACCGTTTTGGTTTATGGGCACTATGATGTACAACCTGCAGATCCTTTGGAGCTTTGGGATACTCCTCCATTTGAACCGACCATCCGTAATGAAAAAATATATGCCCGTGGAGCATGTGATGACAAGGGGCAGGTTTACATGCACGTAAAAGCTTTTGAGCTGATGATGCGTACTAACTCTTTACCTGGCAATATTAAGTTTATGATTGAGGGTGAAGAAGAGGTAGGATCAAGCAACCTTTCCATATTTGTTAAAGAGAACAAAGAAAGATTAAAGGCGGATGTGGTTTTGATTTCTGATACATCCATGATCAGTATGGAAAACCCATCTCTCGAGACAGGATTACGGGGATTGTCATACGTAGAAGTCGAAGTAACCGGCCCTAACCGTGATCTCCATTCTGGTGTTTATGGCGGTGCAGTTGCTAATCCGGCAACGATATTGGCAAAACTAATTGCTTCGTTGCATGACGAAAATAATCATGTTACCATTCCTGGCTTTTACGACGATGTGATAGAATTAAGTCAGGAAGAACGTGATGAACTAAACAAAGCACCATTTGATCCGGAAGAATATAAAATTGATCTGGGTGTGGAAGAATTATGGGGAGAAAAAGGGTATTCGTCTTTAGAACATACGGGCACACGCCCCACTCTTGAAGTAAATGGAATTTGGGGAGGTTACATCGGCGAGGGAGCAAAAACCGTTTTACCATCCAAAGCAAGTGCAAAAATATCAATGCGTTTAGTGCCAAATCAACAATCTGACAAGATCACTAAATTGTTTGAAGAGCATTTTAGAAGCATTGCCCCTAAAAGTGTCAAAATAAAAGTAACTCCTCATCACGGTGGCGAACCTGTTGTAACTCCAACTGATAGCATTGCTTATAAAGCAGCCCAAAAAGCTATAACAGAATCTTTTGGCAAAGAACCCATACCAACCAGAGGTGGCGGAAGTATACCGATTGTAGCATTATTTGAGCAAGAACTGAAAATTAAAACTGTTTTGATGGGATTTGGGCTTGATAGCGACAATCTTCACTCGCCTAATGAGAAATATGATTTAGCTAATTTCTATAAGGGAATTGAAACTATCCCCTTGTTTCATAAGTATTTCGCAGAAATAAGTAGTAAGTAGAATATATAAATCCGTTTGGTGTTGAGCCAAACGGATTTTCAATTTAAATACCTCTGAAAAAGAATTTCGACGCCGCTTTCCCACTAAAAAAGAAAGTTACCAAGACTGTTAGAAAGCGTAAGGTTGTAAAAAAATCTAACCGTAATTATTACTGGTATGCTATAATCGCTGTTTCAATAGTAGTGAGCGCTTATAATTATGGAAAAGTAATTAAAGGTGTCATTACTTCTTATCGTTGGGTGGCGGATACCTTTGTAGATAACGATTATCCGCATTATACTTCTTATAAAATACGAATTCCGAAAGGTTATTCCCTCCATGGTATTGACGTAAGCCGCTACCAAGGTAAAATTAACTGGGATAAAGTGGCCGCTATGCAAGAGCGAGATGTAAGAATTGATTTTGCATTCATCAAGGCTACTGAAGGATTATTACTTATTGACCCTTATTTCCAACGAAATTGGAAACTGGCTTCAAAGGCAGGTTTGATGCGAGGTGCTTATCATTATTTCAAACCTAAAAAAGCGGGTTTATGGCAGGCAAATTTATTTTTACAGGCAGTAAATTTTGAAAGTGGAGATTTACTTCCGGTAGTTGATATTGAAGAAACCGGCGGGAAATCAAAAGTTGAGTTGCAAAAAAACCTGACTCTGTTTTTAAATCAAGTGGAGAAGAAGTTAGGGGTTAAACCAATTATTTATACTGGATACAAATTCTACCTGAATAATCTGGATGGAAAGTTTGACGAATATCCTATTTGGATTGCTCACTACTATCGGGCTAAACCCAAAAAAGATGTGAAATGGAAGTTTTGGCAGCATTCTGACAAAGCCAGAATAAATGGAATTGTTTATAATGTAGACATGAACGTTTTTAACGGGGATGTGGATGATCTGGAAAAATTGGTGATGCCTTAAATTAAATTCGCCAGCTTTCACAATGCTTCAAGAATTCATCATCGGCATCTGCTCCAATTCCTGGCGAATCTGAAATATCCAGATTATAACCTTCGTAGATAACTCCGCCAATTACCGGATCTTTCTGATGACCGATTTTGCAGGTATCCAAATCAAAAAATTCTATATCCGGACAAGCATAAGCCAAGTGTAAGTTTGCACTTAAAGCAATTCGGCTTTCGAGCATGCCACCAATCATACAACCGGTACCAGCGGCCTTAGTAGTTTCATAAATTTTGATTGCTTCGGAGATTCCACCAGATTTTGCCAATTTAATATTGATGTAATTGCATGCATTTGCCTTAATAAGCTTCCGGGCGTCATGATGATTATAACAACTTTCATCGGCCATGATTTTTATTGGGGAAAATACTTTTAGTTGAGGAAGTAAATCGTCATACCAAGTTCTTAGAGGCTGTTCGCAAAACTCGATATTCAAATCATTCATTTTGTTAAGTATCCAATTCGCATCGTCGAAACTCCAACCTTGATTTGCATCAATACGAAGCTTTATATCAGGACCAACTGCGCTTCTAATTACAGTAATTCTAGCTAAATCTTCTTGAACATTTTTACCAAGTTTCACCTTTAGTATTGATGCTCCACTAATTTTATATTGTAATGCTGCATCAACCATTTCGCTGGGTTGCCCAATTCCTACGGTTATGTCTGTTTCTACTTTTCGTTTACTGCCGCCTAAAAATTTGTACAAGGGTTCCTCACGGGATTTTGCCGACAGATCATATAATGCCATTTCAAAAGCACTCTTAATTGTGGAGTTGTTTGCGGTAAAATAATGGAGTTCCTGCATCCTTGATTCGATCTCCAATGGATCTTTTCCCTTCCATAAAAGCGCAAAATCGTTTGCCATAGTCAGGCATGTTTCTTGTGTTTCGCCTACAATCATCGGGAAAGCTGAACATTCTCCAACACCATAAAATGGCGAATTTGTAAACACCCGAATGAAAACATTTTGAGCATAATTCATTGTTCCGGTAGCAATGGCGAATGGAACCATCGGTATGCTGAATCTATATATATCGATATGTGAAATGACCATTTCGAAAATGTATGATAATAAAAGATACAGACTAAAGCTTTTACTTTTACCATTAGAACTAATTTATGCCTAATAATTTAATCTACGAAACCTCTCCGTATTTATTACAGCATGCCAACAACCCGGTTAATTGGTTTGCTTGGGGCAAGGAAGCTTTGACCAGGGCAAAGGATAAAAATAAATTGATACTGGTGAGTATAGGTTATTCTGCTTGCCATTGGTGTCATGTGATGGAGCATGAAAGTTTTGAAGACGAGCAAGTTGCTCAAATCATGAATGATCATTTCGTTTGTATTAAGATAGATCGGGAAGAGCGGCCAGACATTGATCAAATTTACATGCAAGCGGTGCAATTAATGACAGGAAGGGGAGGCTGGCCATTGAATGTAATTTGCCTTCCGGATCAGCGGCCAATTTATGGTGGAACCTATTTCAGTAAAACAGATTGGATGAACCTGCTACTCAATTTGGCAGATTTCTACAAAACCAAACCAAACGAAGCAGAAGAATATGCGGTAAGACTCACGGAAGGCATCCGCGAAAGCGAACAAATAAAATTTATTGAACAGAAAACGGAATACAACAATCAAGATTTGATTGAAATATTCGATTCCTGGAAACGGCATTTTGACTTAAAGGAGGGAGGGTATAATCGTGCCCCCAAATTTCCCTTACCCAATAACTGGCTTTTTATGTTGCGTTATAGTCATTTAATGAATGATGCCACTGCCCGTGAAAGTGTCTTCTTGACATTGGATAAAATGGCTTTTGGTGGTATATATGACCAGATTGGTGGTGGATTCGCTCGTTACTCTGTGGATGAGAGATGGCATGTTCCCCACTTTGAAAAAATGCTATATGATAATTCTCAACTTGTTTCGCTTTATGCGGAAGCTTGGCAATTAACTAACAAACCTTTATACAAACAGATTGTTTATGAAACGCTGGATTTTGTAAAACGTGAATTAACATCCCCGGAAGGAGGCTTTTATGCTGCTTTAGATGCCGATAGCGAAGGAGTGGAAGGGAAGTTTTATACGTTTACAAGAGAAGAGTTAATTGAGATTTTGGGCGCCGATGAGAAAATTTTCAGTGCCTATTATAATCTATCGGACGAAGGGAATTGGGAGGAGGAGCAAACAAATGTCTTTTTCAGAAAGACTAACGACGAATACATCGCTAAGCAATTTGGACTGGAAATCACAGATCTCGAACAAAAGATTGATGAATTAAAGATGAAAGTCTTTAATCACCGATCAACTCGGGTTCGTCCTGGATTAGATAATAAGATTTTAACTTCCTGGAATGGGATGATGCTGAAAGCGTATGTGGATGCGTATCGCATCTTCGATGAACAAGATTTTTTAGATATCGCGATAGCTAACATTAATTTTATAGTAACACATGCGAGCCGAAATGGAAAATTAAAAAGGGTTGTGACAATGACTGGACCTTTAACTGATAAGTATTTCGATGAGGCTCTTCCGGCTTTTCTTGATGATTACGCTTTGGTTATAGAAGCATTGATTAGTTTATATGAAGCCACTTTTAACGAAATGTGGCTTTTACAAGCTAATTTTTTCACCGAAACAGTGATAACTAATTTTTTTGATGATTCTACCGGGATGTTTTTTTACACATCAGCCTCTGGGGAACAATTAATTGCCCGCAAACAGGAAATAATGGACAACGTAATGCCAAGTTCTAATTCTGTAATGGCACATAATCTGTATAAGTTGGGGTATTATTATGACAAACAGGATTATTTGAATAAATCGGCGCAAATGTTGAGGAACGTTTATCCTCTTATAAAAACGTATGGATCAGCTTACTCTAATTGGGCTTTGTTGTTATTGACTAAAGTATTCGGTATATATGAAATAGCGATAACAGGTGCGGATTTTGAAAGTAAACGGAAAGAAATTGAACAACATTATATTCCTAATAAAATACTTTTGGGCGGAACTTTTGGAACATTACCTTTGTTGCAGGATAAATGGGGTGCAGAAACCCTAATTTTTGTATGCAGGAATAAAACCTGCCAGTTGCCGGTAAGCGATGTTGCAGAGGCACTTAAACAAATTAATTAAAACAGCAAGGTTCAACACGGTTAGCCTTGCAATCTTAAATTTAAAATAATGAATATTCAACCAAAGAGCGTAGTAGCGCTAACGTACGATTTGTACACTGATCAGGATGGCCAAGAAGCTTTTGTAGAAAAAGCTGACGAACAGAATCCGCTTGTTTTTTTAGCAGGAGTTGGCATGATGCTTCCTAAGTTTGAAGAAAATTTAAGTGGATTAGTAGCTGGCGATACGTACGACTTTAAATTAGCTGCGGCTGATGCATACGGTGAAATTGATGAAAATGCTTTTGCAGATCTTCCAATGGATATGTTTAAGGAAGTTGAAAAACCTGAAGTTGGTACCGTACTTCCTTTGCAGGATAATAACGGTCATGAGTTTCGTGCTCGTGTAACTGAAGTAACTGAAGAAGTGGTGGTAGTGGATTTGAATCACCCAATGGCTGGTCAGCCTTTACGTTTCATCGGTAAAATATTAAATGTTCGCCCGGCCACTGAAGATGAGTTATCTCATGGTCATGCGCACGGAGCTGACGGACATTCAGAACACTAAAATTTTAAATAAAAAAAGCAACCATTGTCTATAAGCGATGGCTGCTTTTTTATGCGGAATTTTATCTGTTTAGCGAAGCCATGCCTGCTTGCGGATAACGCATTCCGGCAGCAGCATCGGGCGGAAATACAGAATTTATTTTTTGCAACTCTTCATCAGTCAAAACAATATCTACAGCTGCGGCATTTTCTTCAAGGTATTTTATTCTTTTCGTTCCCGGAATAGGAACAAACGTTTCGCTTTGTGCTAAAACCCAGGCCAGCGCTAGTTGAGAAGCGGTTATTTGTTTTTGTTGAGCGATCTGTTTTAGTTCTTCAACTAAAGCCAAATTCTTATTGAAGTTTTCCCCTTGAAAACGAGGGGTATACCTTCTGTAATCTGTTTCTTCAAAATCATCTGGCGACGTAAATTGACCGGTCAGAAAGCCACGACCAAGTGGGCTGTAAGGTACAAACCCGATTCCCAATTCTTCGCATTTAGCAATTACTCCGTTCGTTTCCTGATCTCTTGACCATAACGAATATTCCGATTGTACCGCCGTAACCGGATGAACCTGATGAGCTTTTTCAATTGTTTCGGCAGAAGCTTCAGATAAACCGTAATATTTGATTTTCCCTTCCTTCACTAATTCTGAAAGGCAGTTTGCTGTCTCTTCAATTTCCGTTGTTGGATCAACCCGATGCTGATAATACAGATCAATCGTTTCAATACCTAAACGTTTTAAGCTTCCTTCAACTGATTTGCGAATGTAATCTGGAGATCCATTTATGCCTCTCGAGGTTGGATTATCTGGATTGCGAACAATTCCAAACTTCGTAGCAATAAATAATTGATCACGCTTTCCTTGGATTGCTTTCCCCAGAAGTTCTTCATTAATGAAAGGGCCATACATATCGGCCGTATCAAAAAACGTAATGCCAAGCTCAATTGCCCGATGAATAGTAGCTATCGATTCCTGATCGTTTTGACTGCCGTAAAATTCACTCATGCCCATGCATCCTAGCCCAATAGCGGATACTTGAGGGCCTGAAGTTCCCAAATTTCTTGTTTTCATACCTGTATAATATTTAATAGATAGTTTGAGTTATTCTAAAATTAAGCATTTAAAAACGCCACCCTTTTTATAAATTTAATTAGGATATTAATTTTACAAATTGCCCCGTGATGAAGAGATATATTCTTTTTGCATATGAACAAAAATATCCGTCAGGTGCTAAAGATGATGAGATTGGACGTTATGATACCGTGGACGAATGCGTTGAAATTTTTAAGAAATTAGACTTTTTCCAGTATTATGACATTTTGGATCTGCGTACTGGTAAATGGATAGATCCGAATGAGGTAATAAATATCGACTATATTGGCCCACGACGAATGCATTAAGAAGTGTTATTCTATTTTATCATCATAAACCATTACGTAAAAATCAAAATTGCTTTTAGTCCCCTGCATTGGCAAAGAAATAATGATATCTCTGTCAAAATGTTTACAAATTTTAAGCAGGTCTTCGATAGATGCTACCTTAATCGTTTTTTTAGGTTTCGTATCATCAGCGTGACTTAATTCTACTTTCATATCTTATTCCAAATTAAAAATTATCTGTTTCGTATTTAATACCAGCGACAGCTCTGATAGTATCTAGTGTTTCCATAAGCAGCAACGTATCATCATGTGATACAATCGGGCTTTCTGTCAGATTATTTTGTAGGCAATAATTAACATGCCTGGCTTCATATTGATATCCAAAACCATCTTCTTTATGTACGGGGATGATTTCTTTAACATTTATAGAAGGATAAAGTTCTAAAATTGTGCTTGGTTCGTAAAAACGGGATGTTAGTTTTAAACGTCCCTCCGTTCCACAAATCTCTGCTTCAGTAGCAAGGTTTACCGAAAAGGTAGAAAACATGCTTGCCATCGCTCCAGTTTTATATTTAAATATCACAGAACATTGTTCATCCACACCGGTTGGTGCCGCAATCATATGAGCGAAAATTTCGTCGGGTTTTCCTAAAACACTTAGCGCCATAAACACATTGTAAATGCCGATATCCATCATAGTGCCGCCACCGAGTTGAGCATCAAACAAGCGCTTTGGAATAGGTTCTGTAGGTTTAAAACCGAAGTTTATTAAAACGCTTTTTATATCACCAATGGCCCCGGCTTTCAAAACCTCCATCGTTTTTATGTAATGCGGATGAAACTTTGTCCACAATGCTTCCATCAAGAAAACATTTTTTTGCCTGGCTAAATCAATCATTTCTTTTGATTGCTTCCAGTTCATGGCAAAAGGCTTTTCACATAAAACGGCTTTGTTGTTGTTCAGGCAAAGCAATGTATTTTCATAATGTAAATTGTGTGGCGTCGCGATATAGATAACATCCACTTCCGGATTTTCTACCAACGAGGCATAGCTAGCATGGCGGTATTTCACATTAAACTCATCGGCAAAATTATCTGCCGATTCCTGACTACGGGAACCAACTGCAATTAATTCAGCATCTGAAACCAATTTAAGATCTGAGGAAAATTTGCCCGCAATGCGGCCACAACCTAAAATTCCCCAACGAATAACTTTTGACATAGGATATTATGCGATATAAAATTTGAAATTAAGGCTTAAAAATGAGATTTAGGTATCATGTGAAGGGTTTAAAAATAAATGATCTCCAAACGGGGAGGATGGAGATCATTTAAACTAACCAATTATAAACCGAGACAAATATAATGATGGTTATGAAATATGCAAACATTAAATGCTAATTGTAACAGAATTATAACAAAGTATTATGATCGTTAACATTTTTTTAACGATTGGGCGGAAAGAATTAAGTGAATAAAGTCAGTAAATTGGTTCGATTGAATATCTAAAATTTTGCTTTGGGCGTTCGGGCGGGCTTTCCGTTACAATCTTTTTGCGAAGGGTGCAAAAAGGATTTTCACTTCCAATCCCTAACGCAAAACCTAGCAAGCCACATAAGATCATTCTGAACCCTAATGCAAATTTTTGAAATCGAACTTCGTTAATGCTTTAATACTTACTTAAAATATCACAACAAAATAAACTGTTTGCAATACATCAAGATTGGACGGTAATTTCTAGCTTCCCGCATTTTGATCGCATAGCTGTTCAATGTGATTGTGACTTTGGTTATAGCGTTTTTCCTGCTTTGAAAGTAAGATTCAAACGCCTATAAGTAAATCATATCATATCTATAGGCGTTACATTATTAACTATGTTTATGTGGATTACTGCTTCGTCTCTCATCATATTTTAGACCTGGTGTTAGCCAATATAACAACGCCACCCTTGAGTATCTGTAGTTGAATGGAGCGAATATGAATATCGTTGGGAATATAACGCCAAGGTAAAGCCACGGATTCTCGAGGTTGTGAGTAACAAAATACGTAATAATACTCACGGTTAACATTTCGCCAACATTTAATGCGTAACTCACAAACATGGCTACGTACCAGTAACCAGGTTCTTTTTCATATCTTAAATTACAATAAGGGCAGTTTTCATACATTACTTGTCCTTTAAAACTAAAATACGAACTCTTTTTAAACATGTCTCCTTTACGGCACCTCGGGCATTTTGCATGGAGCAACGCATAAGAAAGAGGCACTTTTTCTTCTTCTTTATTTGCAGAGTTATTCATGGTTTTTAGTATTTAAGGTCTTTGTTCTGAATTCTTCGGGTGTAAAGCCGAATTGTTTTTTGAATGCTTTGGAGAAATAAGAATTGTCGGTGAAATTTAAACGGTTCGAGATTTCAGAAATAGTAAAATCCAAATTGGTTAACATTCTTTGTGCTTCCAGAAAAATCCGGTTCCTGATTACTTCACCCGATGAAATGCCAAGCTGATCATTGCATAACGCATTTAAATGATTTGGAGTAATGTAAAGCAGTTCCGCATATTCTTTTGGAAGCTTTAAGGTATGATAGTTTTGTTCAATTAGCTGTTGAAAGTTTTTTAGCAATGTATAATTATACGATGCGGTAATAGTTTGATTGCTTTTGTCGCTTAATCTCGAAATCAAAATAAATAGCTGTATCAATAAAGCACGAACAAGGTTTAATCCAAAACTCTCATTACTTGTGGCTTCTGATAAAATATCTTCAAAAAGGGTATTTATCTTTTGTTGTGATGCCTCCGGGATGTTAATTACCGAATCAATCGCTGATCCATTAAAGAAAGGGAAATTTTCTAAAAAGTCATGCCTCAACAAAAACGACTGGAAGAAAGAGGGCGAAAAGTTAACTACATATCCGTTTACTGGCCCGTCAAACTCCCAACTATGAACCTGACCCGGAATCATAAAATAAATTTGGAATGGATTCACCGGGAAGCTCTGAAAATCAATCGAATGGCTTCCACTTCCCTCTGTAAATAGAAGAATATGGTAAAAGTTATGACGATGAGGATAGCGAAGGTTTTTGTGGGTGGCTAAATAAGGAGCAAACCGGCTAACCAAAATATCTTTATGACCGAATTCTGAAAAGAAATAAATGTCATAAACTGGAATTGCGTTTTTCATTGAGGATATGCGACTGATTTGCTTTCGAATGCAAACTTACATCTCCTTTATCGATTATTATGGTATCAATCGTCGTTTCAATGGTATTTTTTACTTAATGTGCCTTTGGTCGGATGTAAAATTTAAATTGTAATATATTAAAAAAAGCGATTTAACGTTACAAAATTAGCAGCATTCTAAATTCACGTTCTTACAAAAATTTGGACTTGTTGTAGCCACTCCTTCGGGGGTGGTTTTTTATGGACTTTAAATTTTTTGATTTATTCCAATTCATGAAAATACTATATTTGTAACTGGAAATTAGTTACAAATATTGAGCAAACTCGACTAAACTTTATCTCCCGATTTATTACCAAGCCGAAGGATTTGACTTGGAATGAACTCGTTCAAATACTTAGCTATTACGGCTATACTGAACTAGCTACTGGTAAAACAGGTGGTTTTAGAAGAAAATTCTGTAATGCTGATAGCGTGGTAATTAGTTTGCATAAACCACACCCAAAGCCTATTGTCAAGGCTTATGTGATTAATCAGCTACTAGATCATTTAAAAGAGAAAGGAAACATAAAATGATTGATTCTTTAAAATATTTGGATTACACAGCAACTGTTCATTATAGTGCAGATGACGAAGTTTTTTTTGGAAAGGTAAATGATCTCATTACTTTCGAGGGAACATCGGTCTCGGAGCTTAAAGATGCATTTAAAGAGTCTATTGAAGATTATTTAGAAACCTGTAAATCTTTAAAGAAGTCTCCCGATAAAAGCTATAAAGGTGTATTTAATGTACGAGTACCAGCAAATCTCCATAAAAAAGCAGCCATGTTTGCCCTGCAACACCATGTTAGTTTAAATGACTTTGTAAAAACGGCGATTGACTAAGCAGTTAAAAATGAAAGCGAAATAAGTGCCGTCCTGTCCGAAAGAGAACACCCATATAATACTGCCGAAAAGAATGAATAATGAAAGAATGAACAATAAAATATTCGATCTATCTGCTTAATTAAAACGTTAATCTCACCCCAACGCTTTCCTTACGGCGGGTGCAACTACATTCCCAAACAACTCAATGGAATGCAGAATTTTAGCATGCGGCATGTCACCTAAACTCATTTGAGCCAAGAAACGGGTGTTGCCGAATAATTCATGTGCATATAAAATTTTATCGCTCACCTGTTGCGGGCTCCCAACAACTAAGGCACCTTTAGGAGAAGTCATGTAATCAAATTGCATGCGGCTAAGCGGAGACCATCCTCTTTCCAGACCAATTTTGTTCATCATTTTTGAGTAGGAAGGATAAAATTCATTCGAAGCTTTTTCAGAATCATCAGCCACATACATGTGAGAATTGATGCCTAATTGCAAGCTTGCTAAATCTCTGCCTTCATTTACTGCAGTAGTTTTGTACAAGTTTGTAAAGTCAACAAATTGTTCAGGCATTCCTCCAATAATTGCCAATGCCAAGGGTAAGCCCAATTTCGCGGCTCTGATGGCTGATGCTGGAGTTCCGCCAGCTGCTAACCAAATAGGAAGTGATTCTTGAATTGGTCGAGGGTAAATGCCTAAATTTTCAAAAGAAGGGCGAAATTTACCTTTCCAGGATACAATTTCTTGATTGTTAATTTGAAGAAGCAGTTCGAGTTTTTCTTCAAACAATTGGTCATAGTTGCTCAAGGGATATCCAAACAATGGAAAAGATTCAATGAACGAGCCTCTGCCTACCATTAATTCTGCACGCCCTTCCGATAATAAATCAACAGTTGCATATTGCTGAAATAAACGCACCGGATCATCAGAACTTAATACCGATACTGCACTGCATAATTTTATGTTTTTGGTTTTAACAGCTGCTGCTGCTAAAATGACTGCCGGAGACGAAACTGCATATTCCGCCCGATGATGTTCGCCAACTCCGAACACATCCAAGCCTAATTGGTCGGCCAATTCAATTTCTTCAATTAATTCTTTTATTCGCTGTTGTGCATTAATCGCTTTGCCAGAAGTACGATCCGGTTGCATATCAGCAAAAGTATATAAGCCTAATTCCATATAAATCAAAAGTAGTTTTTTCAGGTGTGCTATTAAAATATGTTAATTTCCGTTTCAAATTCATTACATATGAATTATCGAGTTAAAGTAATATCTATAATGCATCGAAACTCTTTTATCTTATTTTCCCTATTTTTGAAACCACATAATTTTTAGCAAATGCTGGCTGATCATCAGGAATGGTTTATTAATTACTTTGAAAATATACTTCAGCGTACGCTAAACCCGGCTGCTTTCGAATGGTTGAAAGAAAAAATAAACCAGTTATCAAGCGAGAATAAAAGTGCCATCTTTTTTAGTGCCTTTACAGCGATACCCAGACAGACAGCTAAGGCATTAGTGGTTTTAACTGAGCAAGAACAACTACAGCTAGCTGAAAAAGGCGAAGGATTTTCAATTTCTAATTATACAGTTGATCGATTGGCTCGGGTGTATTTATTGTTGCATTGGCTTACTGGCGATAAGACAAATTATTTCAAAACCATTACCCAGTTATTTAAAGCGGCCGAAATGAACGAATTGGTGGCCTTATATGGCGCATTACCGTTATTATCTTATCCAGAGGAATGGGCAAAACAATGCGCTGAAGGTATTCGGAGCAATATCGGAACAGTGCTGGAAGCGATTATGTGTGATAATCCATACCCTGCAAAATATTTGGACGAAGCTTCCTGGAACCAGCTAGTATTAAAAGCTTTTTTTACCGAGAAGCCTATTAATCGGATTATTGGTCTAGATGATCGTGCAAATAAAAGTTTAGCTAACACACTTTTTGATTATGCTCATGAACGCTGGGCAGCTGGCCGTTCTGTAGAACCGCAACTTTGGCGCTTGGTGGGTAAATTTATTGATGAGCGTACTTTTCCTGACATACAAAGAGTTTTTCAAATAGGGAATCAAATTGAAAAACAAGCTGCGGCATTGGCTTGTGCAAAAAGTGAATTTGAACCGGCTCTGGCTTTACTTGAAAATGAACCTGATTTGAAGTCGGCAATTGAAAACAACAACTTGAATTGGAATGTTATAAAGTTTCAATAGCATCTCAAAAACATACAAACTACTATAAGATTATAAATTAATTATGTGTTGCAGTCATACCATTCACGAAGAAGGATTAAATACCGAACCTGCTGTTTCTATTGATTTAGAATCGGTAAAAGGAATGCGTTTTTTCGATCCGCATGTGCACATGACTTCCCGTACTACCGATGATTACCAGGCCATGGCTGATGCTGGCGTGGTTGCATTGATTGAACCCGCTTTTTGGCTTGGTCAGCCACGTACAGGTTTAGATACTTTCCGTGATTATTATAGCAGTTTAATTGGTTGGGAAAGGTTCCGATCATCCCAATTTGGCATCAAACATTATTGTACAATTGGCTTAAACTCCCGGGAGGCAAATAATGAAGAACTGGCCGAGCAGGTTATTGAAATGCTCCCATTATTCATATATAAAGAAGGAGTAGTAGGCATTGGCGAAATCGGTTTTGATGACCAAACTGCCGCGGAAGATAAATATTATAGACTACAACTTGAACTTGCAAAGGAAGCAAATTTGCCCGTTCAAATTCATACACCTCATCGAGACAAAAAACAAGGAACTCAACGGAGTATGGACATTGCAATTGAGCATGGCTTAGATCCTTACACTGTAATCGTTGATCATAATAATGAAGAAACGGTTAAGGAAGTTTTAGATCGCGGTTTCTGGGCAGCATTTACCATTTATCCTTTCACTAAAATGGGAAATGAACGCATGGTAGATATCGTGAAGCAATATGGAACCGAACGGATTATGATTAATTCGGCTGCGGATTGGGGAATCAGCGATCCGCTTGCTGTTCCGAAAACGGCTGCATTAATGAAAGCTCGTGGGATAAGTGTTGCTGACATTGAATTAGTGACGTATAGGAATGCAATTACTGCTTTTGCGCAAAGTGGACAAATTGACGAGGCTGATTTTGATACTTCTAAAGATGTAAATCAAAGCTTAAAGTTCCAAGGTAATACCGTTTTACGCGGTGGTCAACAACCTCGAATCGACAAATCATCTATCATTATTCGCTAACCTGTAAAACATTGAAGAAAAGTACAGGCTATTTTCGACTAATGAGGCCAGCAAACATGGTTACCGCTGTTGCGGATGTACTTGCTGGCATTGCATTGTCTGGTTTTTTTACAACTGGGCTATTTGATGTTTCGCACATTCTACCAGTTTTATTATTGAGTATTTCCACAGCTCTTTTGTATGGCGGCGGCGTTGTTTTCAATGATGTTTTTGATGCAGATTTAGATCGTGTAGAACGACCAGAAAGGTCAATACCAAGTGGTTTAATAAGTTATAAAGAAGCCTTTACGTTAGGAACGATTTTGCTTTTAGCAGGAATCGTTTTTGCTTTTACAGTAAACGTAGTCTCGGGCTTACTTTCTTTAGCTATAACTATTTGTGCGTTAATTTATAACAAATGGGGTAAACATCAATCAGTAATAGGCCCAGTAAATATGGGTTTATGTCGTGGATTGAATTTGCTGCTAGGAATAAGCATCGTTTCCGGATCGGTATCTAATTGGTGGTTTATTGCCATTGTGCCAATAATATATATATCATCCATTACCATGATAAGCAGGGGCGAAGTACATGGAAGTAGCAGTAAGCCTTTATACGGTGCATCATTTCTATATGCCTTGGTGATAGCCTTAATACTATACTTTTCATTCACAAAAAATACATTGATTTTTGCCCTTATTTTTCTGTTGCCTTTTGCATGGATGATTTTTAAACCGCTACTTAAAGCGATAAAAATGCCTTCAGGCCCCAATATCGGCAAATCTGTGAAAGCTGGTGTTATTGCTTTAATTGTAATGGATGCTGCATGGACGGCCGCATCAGGCAGTTTTTATGTAGCGATTATTGTCGCTCTTTTGTTACCCATATCCTTCTGGTTAGCACGTATGTTTGCCGTAACCTAATAACCAAGATTCTAACGTTTCTATATGATCACAACTCGCTAAGAGTTATATATTATGATGGATTTTCTACAACAAAGTTTTACTGTTAATTTTCAATACGGAGTATATTTTACAGAGCATCTTTTTAACACAGAGAACACTGTTTTTAGTGATTTTTTAGCACAGGGGTATACACAAGAGGTTAAACGGAAAATCCTCTTTGTAATCGATCAGGAAGTGGCAACTTATCATCCTGATTTAATAAGCCAAATTGATGAATATTTTTCGGTCTTTAATCAAGTTCAATTAGTCTTAGAAAAGGTCATCATCCCGGGAGGAGAAATTGTAAAAAATGATGAAAAATACTATCGGGAAGTTATTGAAGTGATAAACCGTAATGGCATTGATAGGCATTCGTATGTAGCTGCCATTGGTGGCGGTTCTGTTTTAGACATGGTTGGTTATGCTTCTGCAATATCTCATCGAGGAATTAAGCATATTCGCATTCCGGCCACCGTTCTTTCCCAAAATGATTCAGGTGTTGGAGTAAAAAACGGAATAAACTATTTAGGTAAGAAGAATTTTTTGGGAACATTTGTCCCTCCGACGGCGGTTTTTAATGATTTTCAGTTTCTCACGACATTGAGTGATCGCCATTGGAGATCAGGTATTTCTGAAGCAATTAAGGTTTCGTTAATACGAGATGCTTCATTTTTTGAGTGGTTAGAACAAAATGCTCAAGCCTTAGTACAACGGGATAAAAAGGCGATGCAATATTTAATAAAACGATGCGCTGAACTCCATTTGCAACACATTGCCAGTGGAGATCCGTTTGAAAAAGGCTCATCACGCCCGCTCGACTTTGGCCACTGGAGCGCTCACAAATTAGAGCAAATAACCAATTTCGAAGTTTTTCATGGTGAAGCAGTAGCAATCGGCATCGCTTTAGATACTGTTTATTCGCAATTGACCGGGCTATTAACAGAAGAACATGCCAATAGAGTGATTCAATTGTTATTAAATATTGGATTGCCAATTACTCATTCAATGGCTATTATACAAGATGAGAATAGTCCAATTTTATTGGGCCTGCAAGAATTTCGTGAACATTTGGGTGGTCAATTAACTATTATGTTGTTAAAGGATATTGGCAAAGGAGAGGAAGTTCATGAAATGGATCATGATATAATTAAGGAAGCGGCTAAAAGGCTATCGGGATCAGGATTTTAAGGTGGCTATGGCGATCAGGATTTTATGATTGAAGGATAAGGAGGATTTTTATCGGGATCGGTATTTTAAGGTGGCTATGGCGATCAGGATTTTAGGATTAGAGGATAAGATAGGATTTTATTTTTTATCGGAATAAGAGTTTTAGGATTAGGTGATAAGGAGGATTTATTTCATCTGATTATTAAAATTAATAGCAGAGTTATTTTTATAATTTAGATTTCATTAAATCGCCATAATTAATCCTGCAAATCCTTAAATCCTGATCCAGACAATTGAACTATCCAATCTTTGCAAATCCCAAAATCCCCAAAATCCTGATCCAGACCAATGAGCTTACCTTAAATCCTGATCCATGAACATTGATGAATTAACCTATAAAATTAACGGTTGCGCCATGAAAGTGCATAATACACTTGGAAATGGGTTTCAGGAAGTAATTTACCAAAGATGTTTGGCTATTGAACTTGGTAAAGTTGGGTTGAAATATGTAAGAGAAAAAGAGCAAGATATATATTATGACGGTGTACATGTTGGTACCCGTCGGGCTGATTTCATAATACAAGATGAAATAATGGTTGAACTTAAAGCAGTGATTAATCTGGAAGACGCCCATCTCGCTCAAGCAAAAAATTACGTGGTGGCCTATGATTTAAAAATAGGTTTGTTAATTAATTTTGGATCAACAAGTTTGCAATTTAAAAAAGTATATAACAGTAGAGATCGGATCGGGATTTAGGTGGATGAAGGCTATCGAGATCAGGATTTAAGGATTATAGGATAAGGCAGTATTAGAATTAAAATACGTCTATATGAAAATCCAGTAAATCCTATAATCCCAAAATCCTGATAAAACTATTGAACTATCCAATCCTGTAAATCCTAAAATCCCGTAAATCCTGATCCAGACAATTAGCTAAAATTCCGATCCCTCATATGGAGATAAATAACGCACATCTAACTTATTGTACCAACATTCACGCTGGTGAAAGTTGGAAAGAACATTTTGCAGCTATCCAACAGCATTTTCCAAAAATTAAAGAGCAAGTAGCTAATAACCAAGCAATGGGTATTGGTTTGAGATTATCTCATGTGGCTAGTCTGGAGCTTATTAAGAAAGAAAACTTAAACGTATTTAAAGATTGGTTGAACAGTCAAAATGGGTATGTGTTTACCATGAACGGGTTTCCTTACGGTAGTTTTCATCATACTGTTGTGAAAGATCATGTCCACTCGCCAGACTGGACAACCAACGAACGGGTAGATTATACAAAACGCCTGTTTGATATCTTAAAAGAATTATTGCCTACCGGGATGGACGGCGGCATTTCTACTTCTCCTCTAACTTACAGGCACTGGTTTGGGCATTCGCCAGATGCTTTAAATGAAGCTAAAGAGAAGGCCACGCGGAATATTCTACAAGTTGTTGAACAACTAATTCAAATCAAACAAACTACAAATCAGGTATTACATCTGGATATTGAGCCCGAGCCTGACGGTTTATTAGAAACAGGAGATGAGTTTATCGACTGGTTTGAAACTAGTTTAATTCCTATAGGGATAGAGGTAATTACTAATAGATTTGGTGTTGATCCTGCTGAAGCCGAGGCAATGTTGAAAGAACATGTACGCTTATGTTATGATGTTTGCCATTTTGCAGTTGGATATGAAAGTCACCAAGAAGCGGTGGATAATTTAGAGCAAAAAGGGATTAAAATTGGCAAATTCCAGATTAGTGCAGCGTTGAAATCCAAACTATCTAATGATATTGAAGACCGACAAGATTTGGAAGAAGCTTTTAAGAAATACAATGAATCAACCTATTTACATCAAGTAGTTGCTCGTAAAATTGATGGCTCGCTAATACGTTACAGAGATCTTCCAGATGCTTTAAATGATATTAAAAATCCAGAAGTAACTGAATGGCGGTCGCATTTTCACGTTCCGGTTTTTTTAGAAGATTTTGGTGCTTTACAATCCACGCAAAGTGACATTGTGGAAGTACTGAAAATTCAAAATTTAAAGCTTTTGACACCACACATTGAAGTAGAAACCTACACTTGGGAAGTACTTCCAGAAGCATTGAAATTACCCATCGAGGAATGTATTATTCGTGAGTTGAATTGGATTAAAAATCAAATTGTATAAAAGAATAGCGTCAAAATGAAAAAAACGGTTGTTATTGATGTCGTTGGGTTATCTTCTTCCATAATCGGTGAGCATACTCCTTTTTTAAAGAAATATGTAGAAAACCGCCATCTAAATCCTATCAAACCAATGCTTCCGGCGGTTACTACGGCAGTTCAATCAACTTACTTAACAGGAAAGTGGCCAGCAGATCATGGTATTGTGGGGAATGGTTGGTACGATCGCGAAGATTGTGAAGTGAAATTTTGGAAACAATCTAATAAATTAGTTCAATCTGAAAGTATTTGGGATAAAGCAAAAAGAGAAGATCCTAATTTTACTTGCTCACAAATGTTCTGGTGGTACAACATGTATTCAAATGCTGATTACTCGCTAACACCTCGTCCAAATTACTTGGCTGATGGCCGAAAATTACCAGATTGTTATTCGCAACCTGCAGAATTGAGAGATGAACTTCAGAAAAAGTTAGGGCAATTTCCTTTATTTCAATTTTGGGGTCCAGGTGCAAATATAAAATCTACCAGATGGATTACCGACGCTTCGATGCTAACAGATGATAAATACGACCCAACGCTAACCTTGATTTACTTACCACATCTGGATTATTGCCTGCAAAAATTTGGGCCTGACTTTAATAAAATTAGTGCGGAATTAGGAGAGATCGATGCAGAGATTGAGAAATTGGTGCATTTCTATGAAAAGAAGAATGCAGCTATTATCCTATTGTCAGAATACGGAATTGCACCTGTAAGTAATCCAATTCACTTAAATCGATTGTTTAGGGAAGCTGGACTGCTTCAAATTCGTGAAGAAAGAGGCTTAGAATTATTAGATGCAGGTGCTTCAAAAGCATTCGTAGTTGCCGATCATCAAATTGCACACGTTTACATCAACGATCCGTCGGTTACTAATCAGGTAAAAGCAATTCTTCAAAAAGTTCCAGGAATTGAGTTAATTCTTGATCGTGATGCGCAAGCCAATCATCATATAAATCACGATCGTGCTGGTGATTTGGTACTTATGGCCAATAAGGATAGTTGGTTCACCTATTATTTCTGGTTGGACGACGCAAAAGCTCCAGATTACGCCCGCTGCGTTGACATTCACAAAAAACCGGGTTACGATCCTGTTGAAATGTTCATGTCCTCAAAACTACGTGCAGGATATAAGTTATTGCGGAAGAAATCAGGTTTCCGATACGTGATGGATGTAATACCTTTGGATGCTACACTGGTTAAAGGATCGCATGGAAATATTAGTTCTTCCAAAAATTATCACCCGGTATTAATCACCGATGAAGCGCAAAATGGGATAGATATCGTTGCCACAGATGTATTTGATATCATTTGGAAAAGTTTGACAGCTGAATAAATGCTGTATTAAGGTCGAAATGATTATGTTTAAAATCTAAACGGAATCTTTACGGTAGTCTCAATTATTCATTATGAACAAAACCATACATCGCGATCATCAAACAACCAATAAGATATTCGATAACAGAAGTTTAGAAAAGGATTATAGAACGCTTGCATCAGCACTTAAGCCTGGTTTAAGGGTTCTCGATGTAGGTTGTGGAACGGGTGCCATATCAAAAGATATTGCCGAGCGTGTTGATCCTGGCGGTTATGTAATCGGCATTGATAATACCGAAAAGTTCATTGCCAGTGGGAGAGAGAATTATCAGTCGACTTCAAATTTAGAGCTTGTTCATGGAGATCTTTTTACTTATGAGCCGGCAGAGAAATTTGATCTGATTGTTGCAGCCCGAGTTTTGCAATGGTTAAGTAACCCAAAAGACGCCTTAAAGAAACTTAAGACATTTTTAAAACCAGGCGGACAAATCTCTATCCTGGATTATAATCATGAAGCATTGGAGTGGAAACCCAACCCGCCCCAAAGTATGCAAACATTTTACAATACGTTTTTAAAGTGGCGAGCAGATGCAGGCATGAACAATCATATAGCAGATAATTTGGCTGAGTATTTTGTGGAAATTGGCTTTACTGATATAGAAGAATTCAATTCCAACGAGGTTTACAATAAGCAAGATGCTGACTTTATTCAACGAATAGGTATTTGGTCTAAAGTGGCTAGTTCAAAACAAATGGTTGAAGAGGGGTATATGGAAGATGATGCTCGTTTGAAAGCGATTGAAGAATATGATCATTGGATAGAAACAGATGCCGAACAAATGATTATGAAATTGAAAGAAGTTCGGGGGAAAGCTTAATGACTTATTGAATAGTTCTTATACTGTGTAGCGTTTTTTCTTTTGTTTGCGTATTTAAAAGAAATCAGTTATCTCATGAAAGTTTATTTGAAAATCTCGACATTATTTCTCCTGGTATTATTTTTCTCTTGCTCCAAAAGTGATGACTTAAGAGCTAAACAAACAAGCATAGTTGGTAAGTGGAAAATTAAACAAGTTTTAGCCAACGACCACTGGGGTGCACCTCTCAATTGGCGACCAGCAACCTTAGCTACAGAAATCGAATTTACGTCAGATATGAAATTTTATCGGCACGAAGATGTCGTATCGTCTTTCATTTCCGTGGGCACTTATACACTATTATCGGATAGTACTTTAAAAATTGTTTCTCAAGACACCAATGGTATAATGGTTCCGCAAACTTTAAGATATTCGTTTGAAGACGGAGGGTACTTAAATTTGATGAAAAATCAATTTGAAGGCGTTGTAGGGGAAAAATTCGAGATTGAAAAGTAGAATTAAATTGTTAATTTTCTGATAATACCTTTAAAGGTGTAATAGGCAGATGATAGCTTTTTCGCCTTCATTGCTTAACATATCGGTAGTTACCAATAATAATTTACAAGTTGGGTTTTATAAACGGGTGGTGATTTGCTTTCATTCTTTGAACTACTGAGATTTACAACAACAGCACATATATACTAGTTGGCCACAAGTTAGAGAATCAGTTACGATAAAATAGATGGATATTTAACAAGATGGTTTAAGAATATAATAACAAACCTCTATTAATGACTTTAATTTTCTTTATTACGAACAAAAATAAAATAAAAAACATGTTAAAGTTATCAATTTACGTTACTACAGCTCTGTTTATTTTTGCAAGCTGCAAAAAAGATGATAAAAATAATACTGATACAGTTAAGGCTAATTATGAAATTGCAGTTAATGGCAATTTTCAATTAAGTTTAACTTCAAATGGTTCTACTGGATATTCATGGACTTGGATAAATAAACAAGTTGTAACTACAGTTGATACATTTGATTTTAAATATATCATAGATGACCCAGCAAAAGTTGGAGGTGATGGGAAAGAAATATGGAATTTTAAAGGTATAAAAGCAGGAGTTGATACTATTAAGTTAGAATATAAACGTTCCTGGGATGCTAATTCTACTATTGATTCTAAAAAGATTGTAGTTAAAGTTAAGTAATTGGCTTTAGCTACAATGATTGTTTTATCAACGAGATAAAGGATTTATATATGACCATACGATTTAATAGCTTCATATTGTTCTAATAAAACAAGTAATAAGGAATGAGAAGTGTCGATTTCAAAACATAAAGCCAGTGGACAACAACGGCTCATATAACATAGCGGTTTCAGTGGTTCACCAAGTAGTGTTTTGAATTTTGTGTAAGCAGAAAAGGCGTTAGGGCAATGTTACTGTATTTGAAGGTTCAGAAAGAAAATTTTTCATTTTCTTTCTGATAATTAAGAACTTTAAATACAGCAAAATGGAAGAGAACAAATTAGGTTTACCGCCGGACTTTTTCAA
>JAQBOG010000028.1 GCA_028288165.1 Sphingobacteriales bacterium
ACTTTGGTAATTGTGAAATAATCAAGAATACCGGGTGGCAGAACTAAACTGGCTAAACTTATGTCGTGCATAACGAGTGCAAAGAAAAGAGTTTAAATCGTTCCCCCCAACTTTTCCGATTGATCCATCATAATAGTCGTAGGTAGCGCCCTCTTTACCTCTTATAAACATACGAGCCTCACCCCGTTCCGTCAGACAAAGAAATAAAAAACCTTTTACCTGTAGATGTTCTTTTTATACGTAAAAATGGCGGAATACTATAAAACTTCACGAACGGAAACATTAGTTAGGTTTAGCTCAATAGTTCTTAAGCTTGTTATTAGTAGTAGATTAATGATTGCAAGGTCAATAGGTCTAACTTCCAATGTCAACTTGTAACAACCTGTAAGTATTCCTTCCTTAATTCACTTCTAAATACTTCGAATAACTTACTAAAAGCATAAAAGCCCTTCGATTAAGAAGGGTCTTGATTTTACAAACGTTATATTTTCCTGTATACAGTTAATTACAACTAGGGAGGGAAGAAGGAGCGCTGCTTGTAAATTGGTTTCCGCTCCAGCAGTTTCCTGAGCCGAGTCCATCCCAGATCAAGTCGACCGCCGGAAGAAAAGAGATTGGGGACGGAGCTGTGCCGTTTTCAACTAGGTTGTTATTTAGGATCTTCGCAAAATCCGCATTAGGTTCAATATCGAAGGCTTCCGGTGGTATGTTGGCAAGTTTACCTAAAGTTGAAGAGCTGAAGACGCCGATGCCTAGGAACTTATTCCCTTTTACCTCATTTTGTTCAACTGTGGTATTGTCAGTTCCAACGATCAGAATTCCTATTCCGCTGGGTACAATAGTTTCAAACCCGCCACCCGGGGGAGCGAAGTTTATGTGATTGTTGTCGCTTGCAATGTTCTTACTTATCCATATGCCAGACGATTCCTTTTTCAACAATTGAGGTAACAGTACCGCCAAAATTCCGGTCACGTTATTGTAAGTGTGATTCTGACTTATTTTTACCTTTGAGCTGTTCTCCACTTCGATGCCTAGAACATTTGCAAAAGCAGTACAGTGGCTAATCTCGACATCAGAAGATTGGCCGACATAAATGCCCGTATCTGAATGCCCGCTTGCGGTGCAATGTTCAATCTTTCCATTGGTGCACACTACCGGGAAAAGTCCGTATTCTCCATTATCAATTGCAATAACTTTTTTAAGCAGAAAGCTGTCGACTCTGATCAATAATACCCCGTTTTCTTTAAACCCTTTGACTGTTACATTTTCAAGAGTAAAACCTGTAATAATGCTACTGTCTGTGCTTCTGACAGTAAAACCATTCTCTTCATTGCCTGGATTTATGAGTGTAACACAGCCCTGGCCTACAATTTTAATATTGCATTTATTTACCACTATGGATTCTTTGTAGATACCTTCCTTGATATTGATAACTGAGCCAACAATTGCTTTGTCGACGGCAGCCTGGATCGAACTTCCGGGCTCAACTGTAAGCTCCATTTTGGCTTTGGCATCAATCTCGGCAACTTGTTTAGACAGTTCATTTAGTTGAGGGTCAGGATCTTTCGTACAACTAAACAAGAAGCTCAATATGGTGAGCAATAATAAGGGAATCTTATTCCAGACTCCCTTTCTAAAATTTAGAGTTTTTGATGAATTTTTCATAGTGAATCTCCTTTTTGATTTAAAAAAATTGAACAATAATTATTTCTATGTAGATATGCATCTGTATGGGAATCCCTTTAATACTGTTTAGCCCTGGCGTAATAAATACGTATGCCCGGTTGGCAATTATTAGTAACTTTTATAACTTCTTGAAAGGGATCAGCGAATTGAAGTGTATCGGCGAGTTGGAGGCTTAGATGTAGTTTAACAGAACCAGTCAATTAAATTTACATCTATTTATACTTTAAAAAGCGAACAATAAAGTATGTAATCGCTTTACAGTTGACATAAACTATTCACATAAACTGATTAGAAGGGCCCTCATTTACTCCCGCAAGCATATTTGTCGCCAAATCAAGGATTATCGTTTATATTCATTTTGCAATAGGTACACTGCCTTTGAATTTATCCAGCCACTTTCCTAGTTCTACCTCTTTCTTAAATTCCGGTTCTAGGCTTTTGATCTCTTCTATATCTCCAACTTCAATGCCTTCTATTATTTGATTTTAAATATTTTCCATCAAACAAAAAAAGCCGGTCATCTCTGCCGGCTTTCTATAATCTCAACTAATTTTACTTCCAGCCCCCTCCCAAATTCCTATAAATATTGGTAACGGCATTCAGCTGTTCCTTTTTGGTTTCTATCAATTCCAATTTTGATTCTAACGCATCCCTTTGGGTCATTAAAACTTCCAAATAATCAGCTCTGGCAGACTTGAACAGATCATTAGAAATGTCGATAGATCTGGTCAGGGCATCCACTTGTTTGGACTTTAAATCATATCTTTTTTCCAGATTACTGATTTTAGAAAGCTGGGTAGAAACCTCCAGATATGCATTTAAAATGGTACGCTCATAATTGTACATGGCCTGTAGCTGTCGAGAATTGGCATTAAAGAACTCAGCCTTGATCGCATTACGGTTAATTAGTGGCCCCGCAACATCTCCGGCAAGGGAGTAAAGCATTGACTCAGGAAACTTCACCAGGTAGGATGGTTTAAATGCCTGAAATCCTAACGAGGCTGAAATCCCAAATGATGGATAAAATTCTGCCCGGGCAACTTTAACATCCAGCTTTGCTGCAGCCAATTCAAGTTCAGCCTGTTTAATATCCGGGCGATTAGCCAACAACTGTGAAGGAATTCCAGAATTAACCGCAGCAGGCATTAAACTTAAAAAGTTCGTTTTATCTCTGGGTATTTCCTGCGGATATCGGCCCAACAGAAAGTTGATTCTATTCTCGGTTTCCTTAACCTTTTGAAGAATTTCAAACTCCAGGCCTTGGGAATTCAAAACTTCAGCCTGAAATTTCTGAACTGCCAGTTCCGTCACCCTTGCTGCCTCCTTTTGAACTTTTACTATTTCCAAGGCATTTTTTTGCAGATCAATGTTTTGTTTGACAAATTCTAATTGATTATCCAAGGCCAACAACTCGTAATATGAACTAGCAACTTCTGCGATCAAATTAGTGCGCACGAAGTTTTTGCCTTCAACAGTTGCCAAATACCGGGTAACTGCGGCTTTTTTAGCGTTGTGGAGTTTTTTCCAAATATCCACCTCCCAGTTTGCATAGGCAGCTGCTGCGTAATCTGTCAGCGGATCAGGAAACTCCTTTCCGGGAGTGATTTCAGTTGAAGCATCACCTGCACCCTGGCTGGTGTATCTTCCCACTTTTTCAACTCCCATACCAACCCTTGCACCAACTATTGGCAGTAATTGTCCCTGTCTGAATCTTATATCATTCCTTGCCATTTCAATTTCCTGCAAAGTGATCATCAGTTCCTGGTTGTTTTTCAGAGCAGTATCTACCAGGTTGACCAAGTTCTTATCAGTAAAAAAGCTTCGCCACTGAATGGTTGATATATTTGTGGTATCCCGTGTGTTATTGTAGGATTCGGGAACCGATCTGTTTTCTGTTGACTGCATGATCGCGGGGATCTTACAGCTTGCAATGGCCAGACAAATGCCCAGCAAACCAATGCAGTGATGTATCTTAAGTTTATACATTGTGATCGATTTCTTCAGTTAAAGGGTTTTCTTCTTCATTTTTAACAAGCATATGTCTTTCTGAAATTTTGCCGAATATGTAGTACAATCCGGGGATGATAAGCACTCCGAAAAGAGTTCCGAAAATCATACCTCCAGCAGCGGCAGAACCGATTGTTCGGTTACCAATGGCGCCAGGACCAGAGGCAAAAACTAAGGGGATCAATCCTGCAATAAATGCGAATGAGGTCATAAGTATTGGACGGAACCGCACCGACGAACCCTCAATTGCTGCTTTAAGTACAGAATCTCCTGCCCTATGTTTCTGAACCGCAAACTCTACGATCAACACGGCATTTTTGCCTAGCAAACCTATCAGCATAACCATTGCTACCTGGGCATAAATGTTATTCTCCAATCCAAATAATTTCAGCAGCAGAAATGCCCCGAAAATCCCGGCAGGAAGTGAAAGAATAACCGGAAACGGCAGTAGAAAACTTTCATACTGTGCAGCCAAAATCAGGTATACGAAGGCCAAACAGATTAGAAAGATATAAATGGCTTGATTACCACGGGCAACCTCATCTTTGGAAATACCGGCCCACTCAATCCCAAACCCTCTGGGCAAGCTAGTTTTAGCAACTTCTGCAACAGCTTCAATAGCTGAACCACTGCTGTAACCCGGAGCTGCTGCACCACTGATTTCCGATGCATTGTACATATTATGCCTGGTAATTTCTGATAAACCGTATACCTTTTCAATTTTCATGAAAGCGGAAAATGGCACCATCTCATCACGGTCATTCTTCACATACAGCTTCAGAATATCTTCGGGTAATGCCCTGTACTGCGGCAAAGCCTGAACCATCACCTTGTATTGGCGGTCGAATTTGATAAAGCTGGTCTCGTAATTACTTCCGACAAGTGTAGAAAGTGTGTTCATGGCATTTTCAATAGTCACACCTTTTTGCTGCGCAATATCATTATCAATTTTCAGCATATACTGCGGGAAGCTGGCACTATAAAAGGTGAATACAGATGATAATTCAGGTCGTTTATTCAACTCCTTCACAAAATCTCGGCTCACCGTTTCCATTTTTTTGTAATCACCTGATCCTGCCTTATCCAGCAAACGTAATTCAAAACCACCGGCAGCTCCGTAGCCTGGCACAGCAGGCGGCTGGAAGAATTCAATAGTGGCGCCCGAAATGTCTTTAGATTTCTCTTCCAATTCATTGATCACTTCCTGAACAGAATGCTTCCGCTCTTCCCAACTTTTAAGGTTAATCAAACATGTTCCGGAATTGGCTCCGGTTCCTTCTGTAAGGATCTCGTAACCAGCCAGGGACGAAACGGATTGTACATCTTCAAAGCCTTCAGCAATTTTCTGCAGTTTTTCGGCTATTTGATTGGTTCTTTCTAATGATGAGCCCGGAGGAGTTTGAATTACGGCATAAAACATTCCCTGATCTTCATTCGGAATAAAGCCGGATGGAAGACTATGATTTAGCAATCCGATCCCGGCACAAAAGGCAACCAACATGATAAACGTGATCACCCTTCTATTAACAATGACACCCAGCAGCTTTTGATACCTGCCGGTAACGCTGTTGAACCAGCTATTAAAGCCATCCAATATTTTATCCAGCCATGTTTTCTTTTTGGGTTTCCCATGATTATTTTTCAGCATCATGGCGCAAAGAGCTGGTGTGAGAGTCAATGCAACCACCCCTGAAAGAACAATGGAAGTGGCCATGGTGATGGAAAACTGTCTGTAAAATATCCCCACCGGACCAGACATAAATGCAACCGGGATAAATACAGCTGCCATCACGAAAGTGATAGCTATAATAGCCCCACTGATTTCATGCATCGCTTCTTCTGTAGCCAATAGCGGCGACAGATTCTTTTCTTCCATTTTGGCGTGTACTGCCTCAACTACCACAATGGCATTATCCACCACAATACCTATTGCCAGCACCAATGCGAATAAGGTGATTAGGTTCAGCGTAATGCCGAAGTATTGCATGAATACAAATGTTCCGATCAACGATACCGGCACTGCAATGGCAGGAATCAAGGTTGAACGCCAGTCGCCAAGGAACAGGAATACCACCAATCCTACCAGAATGAAGGCTTCTACCAACGTGTGAATTACTTTTTCAATTGAGGCGTCCAAGAATTTGGAAACATCATAACTGATCTCATAATCCATTCCTTTAGGAAAAGAAGTAGCCTTTATTTCCGCCAGCTTAGCCTTTATATCCTTGATGGCCTGGCTAGCATTACTTCCGTACGATTGCTTTATCACAATTGCAGCTGAAGATTTACCATTCAGGGTGGAATAAAGATCATACATAGAGCTTCCGAACTCCACCTTTGCAACGTCTTTCAGGCGAAGTATTTCACCGTTCTGGTTGGATTTTAAAATGATGTTTTCGTATCCATCCTTAGTACTGAACCTTCCGGGATATTTCAATACATATTCAAATGTTTGTGATCTTTTACCCGAACTCTCTCCGGTTTTACCTGGTGACGCTTCCAGACTTTGTTCGTCCAATGCTTTTAAAACTTCTTCTGCAGATATTTTATAAGCTAGCATACGGTCGGGCTTCAGCCAAATTCTCATAGCATATTCACGGTTACCAAGAATATCGGCTACGCCGACACCGTCAACCCTCTTCAATTCTGATAATATATTGATATCAGCGAAATTGAAAAGGAATTTCTGATCCATGTTAGGGTCTTTGCTATACAAGTTAATGTACATGAGCATGTTAGATTCCTCACGAGTGATCTTTACCCCTTCACGTACCACCAGAGGAGGTAGTTTATTGATTACTGAAGCTACCCGATTTTGAATATTTACTGATGCCAGGTTAGGGTCAGTTCCTAAGTTAAAAATTACCTGTATGGTTGCCTCACCGTCATTACCCGCATCTGAGGCCATGTATTTCATTCCGGGAACGCCATTGATCGCCCTTTCTAGGGGAATGAGCACTGACTTGGTCATTAACTCGCCGTTTGCTCCCGGATATTCTGCAGTGATATTCACCTTTGGCGGCGAAATGGAAGGAAACTGCGTTACCGGCAGCTGAGTAATAGCCAAAATTCCCAAAAAGGTAATAATGAGCGATATTACTATAGACAGAACCGGCCTATGTATAAACTTATTAAACATTGAATTATTTTTTTAGAGGTTTAGCGCTATGAGCTATCAGCAGTCAGCTATCAGCGCTGTTATAAAGTAATAGTTATAGGCGATATTTTTAAGCAGTTTGCTAAGAGCTATAAGCTGATTGCTGACTGCTGATAGCTGTAAGCTGTATTACCTATTCCGATTTTAATTGCAGATTTGAAATAACTTCTTTAGGAGCCAGGTACTCATATTTGATCTTATCATCCTCTTTTACCTTCTGAACACCTTCAAGCAGGATCTTGTCATTTTCCGAAATACCGCTTCCAACAACATACAGATCAGGGATTTGACTACTGATGGTTATATTCCTTGATCTTACCACATTGTTTTTGTCAACTACGAAAACATAGATCTTATCCTGGATTTCGTAAGTTGCTTTCTGCGGAATGATCAGTGAATTTTTGAGCGGAACTGTCATTTGAACCTTTCCTGTTTCACCATTCTTTAAAAGCTTGTCGGGATTAGGGAACCTCGCTCTAAAGGCAATATTTCCGGTCTCATTATTGAACTCGCTTTCAATGATTTCCACATCTCCCTTATATTTCAGGGGTTGGTTATTTGCTAAAAGCAAGCTCACCTTGCTGTTTCCACGACCTTTGGAATTGGTTTCATAGTCCAAATATTCCGGCTCAGATACATTAAAATAGCCGAACATTTGGCTGTTATCAGAAAGGCTGGTCAATAATTCACCTTCCTCAATAAGGCTTCCCAATTTCAATGGAATACGGTCGATGGTTCCATCAAATGGAGCTCTGATTTCGGTGAATGATAGATGGAGTTTTGCAAGCGCCATTTCAGCCTTTGCCTGATCAAGCTTTGCCTGGGATATAGCCAGCTCATTTTTGGAGACCACATTTTTATCAGCCAGGGTTTTGGTATTCTGCAATTCTATCTCCGCACCTTTGGCTTCAGCCTGAGCTTTCAGAAATTCAGCCTCGTATAGTTGAGGCATAATCCTGAACAACAGCTGACCAGCTTTCACAAACTGGCCCTCATCAACATACATATTTTGCAGGTAGCCCTTTTCCTGTGCCCTGATTTCAATGTTCCTGACAGAACGTATCTGCGAAACATACTCCTTGGTAAACAACGTATCAATTCTTAAAGGACTGGTAACGGTATACTTACCTGCTTCTTCCTTTTCTTCTTTTTTAGATGTACAGCTTGTATGGCACAATATTGCACCCAAGCCTGCGAGCATGACAATTCTCTTCATGATATTATTTGGTATTAAGCTATTTAATGATTGTGAATCAGAGATTCGTTTGGATAAAAAAAGGCATCAGTTGCCAGGTGAGATCGAATTGTTACGCTTTGGGGAGGTATTATGACATACATCCGAGGGTATGCAAGAACACACCTTCGGTAACTGACGCATATTGTTGATCAGATCCTTAAAACTCTTTGTAGGATGTATTTATAAGAGCAATAGGATAAATGCTTGCAAAAAGGCAGCGTGTCTTTAAAGTAATTATAGAAACTACTGAAAATAAATGAGTATGAGAGTATGAAAAAGCACTTGGCCAGCAATACATATTTCCGAGCAAAGTCAAGATCTTCATCCTCATCCTCAAAACTAACAATGTATGCCTTTTCTTCGCTTAAGCTAGCATTCGTAATTACAGGGAAGTCCTGACTTAAATTTACAACTTTTACCTTTTGTATTGTTTCAGGAGTCTGAACCTGTGAATAGCTTCGGTTGTGATGAGCACCGTTATAACCATAATTACACCCCCCTAACAGAAGAAAACAAAGGGATAGGAAAAATAGATATGCAACTCTCATGTATGATCGGCAAAAATAATATCAGACGGGCAAAGATAAAATTTCTTAACAATTTTTAACTGTTAACCTGAGTTCGATTAAAATATTAAAAATAAGATGATTTTGGGCGTTCGAGCGGGCTTTTTGTTCCAATCTTTTCGCCCTGGAGAAGGGCAAAAAGGATTTTCAAGTCAATCCCTAACGCAAAAACCTAGCATGTGGCATAAAATTATAATTATAAGCACCTTCTTTAATCATGAACACTTATCTTAAATCGAATTCAGCTTGTTACAATCATGGCAAAAATTTTAATTGATTAAGGTATTATTACAACATGAATTTTAGTGCTTGAGCATGTATCAACAGGCAAGCCGGTGAACCGAAATTCACTAATAAAAACCTAATTACTTCGCTGGACAAAGTTTAACAATCAGGTGAACTCTGCGTTCGGCATTTGTCTAGTTTGGCTGCAAAGAAAATTAGCACCTAAAAAGGATCCGGTTATTTATGATGTTTTCTGGCTTATCTTAACTAATACCCCAAACTCGTATCATCTCCTCTTGGATCTGCCCCACCCTGATAACCTGAATTTGTTTTTAAAATAGCGTCAACCCTGCCAATCGGTCCGCGGGGTGTTAATTTATAGCCTTTTTGAATTAGAATATTTTTAGTTTTCTCAGTCAATGCGTCTGTTTCCAGAAACACTTCATCAGGCAGCCATTGATGATGAAATCGTGGAACGGTAACTGCCTCTTGTATTGGTTTGCTGAATTCAATTACATTTAAAATGGTTTGAAAAACAGAAGTTATTATAGTCGATCCACCGGGAGTTCCAACTACCATAAATAATTTTCCGTTCCTTTCGATAATGGTCGGCGTCATTGAACTCAGCATGCGTTTGCCAGGTTCAATAGCATTCGCTTCACCGCCAATCAAGCCATACATATTCGGACTTCCTGGTTTAACAGAGAAATCATCCATCTCGTTGTTCAATAGAAAACCTGCCTCCTTTACCGCAGTTTTTGATCCATATGCGCCATTTAAAGTAGTAGTAACCGATACTGAATTGCCGTAGCTATCAGCAATAGAGTAATGGGTTGTTTCTTCGCTTTCTCTGTCGGTGATATTTCCTTCTTTAATATCAGTACTGACAGATGTTCGGTTCCATTGAAAATCCCTCATCCGCCCCATCTGATAAGCTAAACTAAGAAGCTGCTCTTGAGGAACGCTGTAAAAATCGGGATCACCCAAATAAACAGACCTATCTGCATATACTCTGCGTTCTGCTTCTACAATTAACTGAACGGTAGAATCTGCATTAAATCCCCAGCGCTTTACAGGAAAAGGCTCTGCTGAATGAAGCAACTGCATCAAAGCTATACCTCCGCTCGAAGGAGGAGGCATCGTTATGATCTTAAAATCCTTATACTTACCTACTATTGGTTTACGCCAAACAGATCGGTAAGCCGCCAAATCTTTTTTAGTGATCAGGCCGCCGCCCCGTTTCATTTCACTAATAATGAGGGCAGCAGTTTCGCCTTCGTAAAAACCGGCCCTGTCTTTGTCTCTTATCAATTTAAGAGTATGAGCAAGTTCCGGCTGGATCAATTGATCGCCTGCATTCCAGAGCTCATCTTTAATTAGTGCAAATCCGGAGGGATTGTATTTTTCGAATGCATCTCTATTTTTATTCAGCTCACCAGCTTGCGCTTCTGTAATTGCAAATCCCTTTTCTGCAAGCTCTATAGCTGGCTGCATAATTTGCTTCCACTTGAGCTTGCCGTATTTTAAATGAGTGTTTATCATTCCGTCTACAGTACCCGGAACACCAGCCGCCAAATGACCGTATAAACTTTTTTCTGTAATTGCATTGCCATTGCTATCCAGATACATATTTCTGCTGGCTGCACCCGGCGCCTTCTCACGGTAATCCAATGTATTTGTTTTTCCTGAAGCACTGCGATAAACTAAAAATCCGCCTCCGCCAATATTGCCTGCACTTGGCAATACCACCGCCAATGCAAATTGTACGGCCACAGCGGCATCAACTGCATTACCTCCGGCTTTAAGAATTTGAAGTCCGGCTTTTGATGCTTCGGGATGTGCAGATACAACAATGCCGTTTTTATATGTTTTAGGCACTTGGGCATTAACATTCTCAACACCGATATATAGCAGACAAAGAATAGCAAAAAAAATATTTCCCATAATTCGGTTTCAATAGTATGAATAGCGTCGGCTAATTTAATGAAGCTTACGGATAGTAATATGTGAAGCAGGATATAAAGTTAGAAGGGCACCTAAACAAACTGAAGACCAATTTACATTTTACCTAAAGTTAATGAAAACTGCTAGCAAAAAGTTTCGAGCGTAAATCCTTAAAATCTGTTTTTATTTGGGATAAAAGTTGGAGACTTAAGTTACCGCAAGGTTGCTAAATCGTTTAACTAACAATTTTAAACGATTTAGCATTATTAAAAATTAAAATAAAGACATAAAAACTTAAAAATTCAATAAAACAACCATCGCATAACAACAAAATGTTAACAAATTAACAATAATTTGCTGTTTTGATAAAATAACTATATATTAATTTCAATATCATTAATACATATGTATATTTGTTATAGAAATTAAAACAAGACGATTATGAGAAAATTATTATTAACAACATCGCTAATTAGTGTTTTAACCATCGCTGCTTTTGCATCCAACCAAAAACAAATATTATTAAGCAACAAAATATCGTTACCATACAATGCATATTTTGTTGCTGATTTAAATGCAGATAAGGCAACACTATCAAAATCAAAAAACTTTTTTGTAAGGTTATTCATTGATGAAGGGTTAACTAAAACTGCATTCTACAATCTCAACAAGGAATTAATAGCAACAACACACGTTGGAACGATTGAAGAAATGCCAACTCCGGCCTTAAAGGCAATTGGCAATGGTTACAAAGGTTATGCTATTGAAGAAGTGATTGTGTATGAGGGTAATGTACCTGAACTTAATGGCAGTTCTTTTTCGGAAACTGAAAAGATTTATTTTGTAAACCTTGTAAGTGAAAAAGAAAGCATTATTTTAAGGGTTGACACAGCTGGATTCGTTTACTTTTTTAAAACCCTATAACGAACTCAAACATTAAATTGCAAGACCTGGCTTATTAAGCCGGGTTTTTTTATGCATTTGAATTCGATTAAAAATTCTTTAAAAACTTAGCTTGTGCCGTTCAGGTGGGCTCCAATCTTACATCGAAATGCAACTCAGGTTATGTTTTTTATTTTTAACTACCAATCCACAGAAAGAGGTTGGTCGAATTTTGGCATCCAAAAATAGGTCTTTACTTAAGAGTATGATTATGTATTAGTAATCAAAACAAATTGGCACATATGGAATGCATTAGAAGAAAAAAAGGGATCAATCGGAAAAGTTGGGGGATTAGTTTTTTAGGCATAAATATTTGAAAGTCTAAAAAGGAAGAAGCTAACATTTTTCACACCTCTAAATGCAGACCGGAAAGCTTTTATTTTTGCGTTAAAGC
>JAQBOG010000033.1 GCA_028288165.1 Sphingobacteriales bacterium
ACTTTGGTAATTGTGAAATAATCAAGAATACCGGGTGGCAGAACTAAACTGGCTAAACTTATGTCGTGCATAACGAGTGCAAAGAAAAGAGTTTAAATCGTTCCCCCCAACTTTTCCGATTGATCCAAAAAAAGTGGTTAAATAAAAAAGGGTTGAAAGTTTTCACTTTCAACCCTTTTTAGGTAGCGGGGACCAGACTCGAACTGATGACCTTCGGGTTATGAGCCCGACGAGCTACCAACTGCTCCACCCCGCACTCTCGACAATTTTAAAGGCTTTGATTTGTGTATCTGTTCCTTTTATATTGGACTGCAAAGATATATTTCGTTTCTTTGTGCTCCAAATATATTTTAAAATAAATTTTCAATGTCTCATAAAGCCGGATTTGTAAGCCTGATAGGAAAGCCAAATGTTGGAAAATCCACCTTAATGAATGCGCTGGTGGGGGAAAAACTTTCAATCATCACTCCTAAAGCTCAAACAACACGACACAGAATACTAGGCATAGTAAACGAAACTGACTATCAAATTGTATTTTCTGACACGCCGGGCGTCATAAAACCGGTGTATGGAATGCAAGAATCAATGATGAGTTTTGTAAATACTTCACTTGTTGATGCAGACATTATTTTATTTGTAACAGATATCAATGAAAAGTATGATGAGGCAGATGTGTTAGAGAAATTAGCAAAGTCAACCTCTCCTATTGCAGTAATTATTAATAAGATTGACAAATCATCAGAAGATAAAGTAAAAGAGAAAATTGATTACTGGCAGGAAACCTTAAAACCACAGGCTGTATTTGCCGTATCTGCTTTGCATGATCATAATGTGCCTGCAGTAATGCAATTCATTATGGATAATTTGCCTGAGCACCCGGCTTACTATGACAAGGATACCTTAACAGATAAATCTGAACGTTTCTTTGTTTCAGAAATAATCAGGGAGAAAATTTTCAAGTTGTATGAAAAGGAGATTCCATATAGCACTGAAGTAATCATCACAAGCTTTAAAGACGAACCGAAAATTATTCGAATTAGTTCTGAGATTATAGTTGAACGTGATTCACAGAAAAACATCATCATCGGCACAAGCGGCGAAATGCTTAAAAAAGTTGGAACCTATGCCCGAAAGGATATGGAAGAATTTTTGCAGAAAAAAGTGTTCTTGGAAATGTTTGTAAAGGTGATTCCCGATTGGCGTAACCGTAAGAATTATTTGCAGCGGTTTGGATATGAAGATTAGTGTAGGTTAGATGTGAGATTGGAGATATGAGTAGAGAGATCTATCATGCGTCCATCCAAATTATTAAATAAGTTTTTTAAGAGTAAGACGGCAGTAGATTGCCTGAATAAATATGATTACCGTTTCAATATTAACAGTAATCAAAAACATACCAAACAATGAGTAATATAGTAGCAATAGTTGGCCGCCCAAATGTAGGTAAATCAACTTTTTACAACAGGCTAACAGAAACACGCAAGGCAATCGTAGATGATTCGAGTGGAGTAACACGTGACAGGCATTATGGAGTGGCGGAATGGATTGGCAAGAATTTTACAGTAATTGATACTGGCGGGTTCGTTGCACACTCTGAGGATGTATTTGAGGCCGCCATACGGGAACAAGTAATCATAGCAATTGAAGAAGCAACCGTTATTTTATTTATGGTTGATGTTACCACTGGAGTAACAAACCTGGATGATGACATCGCAAAACTATTAAGAAGGAGTAAAAAACCGGTTTTTGTAGTTGTAAATAAGGTTGACAACAATATTCGTAATAACGAAACCAGCGATTTTTATAGTTTAGGTTTAGGTGATATTTATGCAATCTCATCCATGACTGGTTCTGGAACGGGTGAGTTATTGGATGAAGTAGTAACTCACTTTGAAGATTTACCGGAAGAAGATAACCGTTTACCAAAGTTTGCAATTATTGGTAGGCCAAATGTTGGCAAATCGTCCATGATTAATGCGTTGATAGGTAAAGAAAGAAATATCGTAACGCCTATTGCTGGTACCACCCGTGATTCTATTCATATCCATTACAATCAGTTTGGTCATGAGTTTATGCTGATTGATACTGCTGGTTTACGGAAAAAAACAAAGGTAAAAGAGAACATCGAGTTTTATTCTGTCATGCGTACAATCAAAGCGCTGGAAGAGGCGGATGTAATTATCTTGATGATTGATGCTGTTGAAGGGATCGAATCACAGGATGTTAACATTTTTCACCTCGCCGAAAAAAACAAAAAAGGTGTAGTGATTTTGGTGAACAAATGGGATTTGATTGAAAAAGACAATAAAACCACCAAAGAATTCGAAGAAACCATTCGTCAAAAATTGATGCCGTTTGATGATGTACCAATCATTTTCACGTCAGTAACCGAAAAACAACGTATTTTTAAAGCGATTGAGGCCGCAGCGTACGTGTACGAAAACAAATTCAAGAAAATTCCTACTTCGAAGCTAAATGATGTGTTGCTTCCTATTATTGAAGCCACTCCACCACCTGCTGTAAAAGGGAAATATGTAAAAATTAAATACATTACCCAGATAAGCGGCGCTTCACCTATGTTCGCTTTCTTCTGTAATTTGCCTCAGTACATAAAAGAACCTTATAAACGGTTTTTGGAGAATAAACTTCGTGACAACTTCGATTTTGCAGGCGTTCCGATTCAAATTTTCTTTAGACAGAAATAATATTTTAAGCTTATGAAAGCTATTTCAAAACTATCCGCTGTATGCCTTATTATCTTTTTGATAATACAGGCTTGCAGCAATGGAGCAACGGATTCTGATTCTACAAAAGACCAGAATGATTCCATACAGGCAGCAAGAGCTGCAGATTCTATGTTGAAAGATGTAGTTGAATCTGATACTACGAGCAAGGATAAAGTTGCTGTTGACTCGAGTAAGACAGTTAAGTAATTATTATACTTTTCTTATTTAGATAAGGCGCTAAGCGTGAGGAATTGCTCCAAACGAGCACCTTTGGGAAAGTGGGAAGCCCGGAACCCGACCTTCACAGGGTAAGGATTTGAAACGAAAAGCTCGACCTTTTGGGGCACGCCCCAATCAATTTGGAAGTATTAATTTTTGCTTTCCAGTAATCCTATAGATCTTGAAATAGCTTTATCATCCATATTTAAAGCTTTGTAATAACCAAGATCACCGTAATAATACTTAGCCAATAAAGCCTTAATGGTACGTTTAATCGTTTCCTTTGAGGTTTCTATTTCATTCAAATTGGCCTTGATTCCTTTTTTATCAGCCAGTGAAACGAGTTTTGAATACCGATCGTCATCTAGTTTAAAGGCGCTGATAAATGTATTTAAACTGCCTTTTGCCTGGCTTTTTGTGAGATAATTAAAGGCATAATCATTTAAGACCCCCTTTGATAAAAGGTTGCGATAAAAGGAGGTATAGCCGCTAGTATCAATTGGAATATAGATATCGGGCATAATGCCGCCTCCGCCATAAAGTACTTTGCCTCCCTTTGTGGTGTATTTCTCTTGCTTACTCAAAATTGTGTCGTTGATTTTACCATCCGAAGAAAGCTCTCCATTTTTATATCGATCGCTTACCTCGCTGTAATATGCATCGGTTCCATTTTTATATGATTTTTGGATAGACCTTCCGGACGGTGTATAATAACGGGCAATTGTGAGATTAAGCGCAGACCCGTCGCTAAAATCAAATTGTTCTTGCACCAAACCTTTTCCAAACGACCGACGGCCAATGATAGTACCTCGGTCTAAATCTTGAATTGCACCGGCTAAAATTTCACTTGCAGAGGCACTATTTTCATCAATTAGCACGACTAATTTACCTTGTTCGAATTTACCGTCAGCGGTCGAGAAGTAATCGGAACGAGGTTCATGCACTCCTTGTGTATAAACAATTAGTTTTTTATCTGGCAGAAATTCATCTGCCAATTCAGTTGCTGCATTCAAATATCCACCCCCATTTTCCCGAAGATCGAGAATTAAGCTTTTCATCCCTTTACTTTGAAGGTTGCTTAATGAATTAGCAAAATCAGTTGCCGTTTCGGCACCAAACTTACTAAGTTTAATATAACCCGTCTGGCTATCAATCATATAAGCAACGTCAATACTACTGATGGTTATTCTCCCGCGTACCACACTTATAGTTTTAATCAACGAGTTATTCCTTTTAACAGTTAAATCTACTATGGTACCACTTCTGCCACGAATACTTTCAACAATCTGCTTACCTGTAAGACGAATACCTGTTATCTCTTTATTGTTGATTTTTAAAATTCTGTCGCCTTGTAGTAAACCATATTTTTCGGCTGGGCCACCTGGAGTAACTGCTGTAACCAACATGGTATCATTTAACACGTAATATTCGATACCAATACCGTCAAAGTTCCCTTCGAGGTCTTCGCTTAAGAGCTTGGCATCTATGGGCGGCAGATATTTGGTGTGGGGATCCAGGTGCTTAAGTACGCCCTGAATTGCTTCTTCTTTTACGGTATCAATGTTAATGGAATCAACATAATTTTCATCGATAATTTCAAGAATTTCATCGAGGTTGGATGATTGACGATTCATCCCGAAAGGCAGAAAGGAACCATTCTTGGGATCACCATTTTCTTTGACGAATTTGGGACCGATAATCATTCCCAAAATCATCACTAGAGCATATCCAGAAGCAATTAATATATTCTTTTTGGTAGGTTTTGTCATCAAAGTAGCTAATGCGCAAATGTATACACTTAGCATAAAAAACATGCCATCCAAACGGCGTTTTAGCTCCGCAAGTTTGTAACATTTATCATCATTTTACTCACAATTACTTAGATTGTTTCATGCAATTTTTGAATTGTAATTTTTCGGTTCTTTTCGAAGATTATCACACAAGAAATATATTTAAATTCTGCCTTATGAATTAATATTCCGAATTTTGAATGCACAATCATATTTTCATGAACATAACCACAGAACAAGATTCGCATTACAATGATTTAGAAAAATTATCAGTACTAGATTTATTGAAAGGCATTAATAAAGAGGACAAAACTGTACCGTATGCCGTTGAAAAATCAATTCCGCAAATTGAAAAACTGGTCAATGTGATTGTACCAAAAATGAAAGCGGGCGGAAGGTTATTCTACATTGGTGCCGGCACCAGTGGTCGGCTAGGTGTGGTTGATGCTTCAGAGTGCCCACCAACCTTTGGAGTAGCTTTTGATAAAGTAGTGGGTATTATAGCAGGTGGCGACCGGGCAATTCGCAAGGCCGTAGAAAATGCTGAAGACGATGCTGAACAAGCTTGGAAGGATTTATTGGAATACGAAATTACTGATCAGGATGTATTGGTTGGGATAGCCGCTTCAGGCACCACGCCGTATGTAATTGGTGGCTTGAAAAAAGCAAATGAAATGAGCATAGAAACCGGTTGTATTGTTTGTAATGCTGGTAGCCCCGTTGCTGCAGCGGCAAAAAATCCGGTTGAAGTGGTTGTTGGGCCAGAGTTTGTTACGGGTTCCACACGAATGAAATCAGGAACGGCGCAGAAACTGGTGCTAAATATGATTACTACTTCGGTGATGATTCAACTGGGGCACATAAAGGGAAATAAAATGTTCGACATGCAGTTGACTAATCATAAACTGGTTGATCGTGCCGTTAATATGATTGTTAAAGAAACAGGTATAGATACCCTTAGTGCACAACAACTTTTAGAAAGATACGGAAGTGTGCGAAAAGCCGTTGAAAATGCTAAAAACAATTAAACTCCTCCTTTAGGAGGCCGGGAGGCTTAAAATGCACGAGATTGAACCATTTTACCGTTGGCGGGATGATTACATAGCTTCAGAAGATGAACGATCACCCTTTTTTGAAACTCAATACAGCGAATTTGAGTTTGATAAACAAATTTATAATTATCTAATTCATCCGCAATGGGATTTTTTTGGCTCGCAAACCTTGTACATGAAGGTTATCTATGCGGATTATGACAAGGGCTTTGCAATTATTGAGTTTATCGGAGAATGGAATGATGCGATTAATAATGACATCATGACCCTTAAACGGGAGATTTTGGAGCTAATGATTGATGAGGGATTAAATAAATTTATTTTGGTTGGTGAAAATGTATTAAACTTTCATTCCTCTGATGATTTATACTACGAGGAGTGGTTTCAGGATGTGGAAGACGGCTGGATTGCAGGAGTTAACTTTCGTGATCATGTGATTGATGAGTTTAAACGAAATAATATTGATTACTATATCAATTTTGGAGGTGCTTTAGATGACATGATTTGGAGAAACCTTGCTCCGATCCAATTTTTTCGCAAGGTAGAAGAACAGCTTATTAAACGCTTAAATTAACGGCCTTCCATTTTGAAAGGCTGATTACAATCTTTATATTTAAAAAAATAAAATCACATGTCAAACAATAGTTTATACAATTTAGATACAAACCCTTTAATTGAAAAGGGAACTACTGGCATCACTGCCAAAAACTTTTTACCAAATGTTTTCCTTTGGATGTTTGTCGCATTAGGGATATCTGCCTTAACAACCTACTTAATTACTGAGAGCTATCTTCAATACTTTATTTATGTAGCTGATGCTAGAGTAAGATTAACAGGACTTGGGGTTGCCGCAGCTTTTTCTCCACTTGCATTTGTTTTAGTTCTTCGGTTTGGGATGAATAGATTATCATTCCCTGTTGTTGCTTTTATATATGTATTATTTGCGGCGGTAATGGGCGTAAGTATTGCTGTAAACATTATCCATTATACTGGCACCTCGGTGTTAGGCTGCTTCGTTTCTTCCTCATTACTATTTGCTGTAATGGCAGTAGCCGGTTATACAACCAGCACTGACTTGACAAATTTCGGCTCTATATTATTGATGTTTTTAGTAGGTATAGTAATCGCTAGTGTTGTAAACATGTTTATCGGAAGCAGCCAACTGGATTATATCATCAGCTTCATTGGTGTTGCCGTATTCGTTGGCTTAACAGCTTACGATGTTCAACGGCTAAAACGCATCGGTGAAGGTATTGAGTATGGGGATGCATCAGCAAGCAAATTAGTGATCATGGGTGCATTAAGTTTATACCTTGATTTCATCAACCTTTTCTTGATGTTGCTACGTGTTTTCGGTAGCCGGAGATAAGAATACAAAGTCAATAAAATATAAATTTAAAGGGATGTCAGCTAACAATGTTAGTCGGCATCCCTTTCTTATTTGCTTTTGATCAAATTTTCTCGCATTTTTGCACTGCTTATAGAGAAAGACGGAGGGATTAGACCCTGCGAAGTCTTAGCAACCTGTGCTTACAAGGTGCTACATTCTATCCCCTGAAACTTTCAATCAGGGAAAAGATAAGTGAAAGTCAAAATCATACCGACCTTTCAGAAATAAGCCTTTTAGAGATTTGAGATATCAGATTTGAGAAATTAGACCTATTCATTGACCTTAAAAAGTCTGTATGAAGTTTAAAACTCATGTCTCATGTCTCAAATCTCATATCCAAAAAATACATGAATAACATCAGAGAAGAATTAAAGAAACGTATTTTGGTTATCGATGGCGCAATGGGCACCATGATACAGCGTTACCAATTAACGGAAGAGGATTTTCGTGGAGAAAGATTTAAAAATCATCCATCTGACGTTAGAGGCAACAATGATTTATTAAACCTCACCCGGCCAGACATTATTAAAGCTATTCATGCCGAATATATGGAGGCTGGTGCAGATATTATTGAAACAAATACTTTCAGTACGCAACGTATTTCCATGGCAGATTATGGGATGGAAGATTTGTCGTACGAAATGAGTTTTGAAGGAGCTCGCATTGCCAAAGAAGTAGCGACAGAATTTACTTTACGTAATCCTGATAAGCCTCGGTTTGTGGCCGGAGCATTAGGGCCAACTACAAAAATGGCTTCCATGTCTCCTGATGTGAATGACCCAGGTTACCGGGCAGTCACTTTTCAGGAACTAGTTGATGCCTATTACGAGCAAATTAAAGGTTTAATGGAAGGTGGTGCTGATCTGCTTTTATTTGAAACAATTACTGATACATTAATTACAAAAGCTGCCCTTTTCGCAGTTAAACAATACGAAGACGACCTAAAAAAGTCCCTCTCTTCTGGAGAGGGATTTAGGGTGAGGCTACCAATAGACATCATGATTTCTGGCACCATTACCGATGCCAGTGGTCGTACTTTATCCGGCCAAACCGTAGAAGCTTTTTTAAACTCCGTTAGCCATGCAAACATTTTAAGCATCGGTTTAAATTGTGCGTTGGGCGCAAAAGATATGCGTCCGCATATTGAAGAACTTTCGGAAAAAGCGTCAGTTTATATTTCTGCCTATCCGAATGCTGGTTTACCGAATGAATTTGGTGCCTATGATGAAGTACCTCATGAAACTGCGCATTTGGTAGAGGATTTTATTCAGAACGGTTTTGTAAATATTGTGGGTGGTTGCTGCGGAACTACACCCGAGCACATAAAATGCATTGCCGAAAAAGCAACAAAATATCCGCCTCGCATTCCAGCTGTAACTGAACCTTATCTTCGCTTAAGCGGATTAGAACCGGTTACTTTAACCCCTGAAACAAATTTTGTAAACATTGGCGAACGTACCAACGTGACGGGCTCTCCTAAGTTTTCCAAGCTAATTTTAAGTGGAAATTTTGAAGAAGCTTTATCAGTAGCCCGCCAACAAGTTGAAGGTGGTGCCCAAATCATCGATGTAAATATGGATGAAGGGATGCTTGATTCTGAAGCGGCAATGGTTAAATTTTTAAACTTGATTGCTTCTGAACCTGATATATGTAAGCTTCCAATCATGGTAGATTCATCTAAATGGAGCGTGATTGAAGCCGGATTAAAATGTTTACAAGGGAAGGGAATTGTAAATTCCATCTCACTAAAAGAAGGCGAAGAAAAGTTTAAAGAATACGCAAATAAAATAAAACAATACGGTGCAGCAGTTGTAGTGATGGCTTTTGATGAGGATGGTCAAGCCGATTCATTGGAGCGTCGTAAGGAAATTTGCCAACGTTCTTATGATATTTTAGTAAACGAGGTTAACTTCCTTCCCCAGGATATTATTTTCGATCCAAATATTTTAACCGTTGCCACGGGATTAGAAGAACATAATAATTATGCAGTTGATTTTATAAATGCTACTCGCTGGATTAAAGAGAATTTACCGCTTGCAAAAGTAAGCGGTGGAGTAAGTAATATTTCATTCTCCTTCCGAGGAAACAATACCGTTCGGGAAGCCATGCACTCTGCCTTTCTTTATCATGCAATCAAAGCCGGTTTAGATATGGGTATTGTGAATGCTGGTATGTTAGAAGTTTACGAAGAAATTCCAAAAGATTTGCTCGAACTGGTGGAAGATGTTCTTTTAAATCGTCGTCTGGATGCTACTGAACGTTTAGTTGAATTTGCCGATACCATTAAAACTAAAGGGAAAGTTGTTGTAAAGGATGAAGAGTGGCGAAAAGACACCGTTGAAAAACGCTTATCTCATTCATTGGTTAAAGGTATCATCGATTATTTGGATGACGATGTAGAAGAAGCCCGCCAGAAATATGCTAAACCTTTAGAAGTTATTGAAGGGCCGTTGATGGACGGAATGGGTATCGTTGGGGATTTATTCGGACAAGGGAAAATGTTTTTGCCACAAGTTGTAAAATCAGCCCGGGTTATGAAAAAAGCCGTTGCTTATCTTCTCCCGTTTATTGAAGAAGAAAAGCTAAACAATGCCGATAGCAATCAGCGTAAAAATGCCGGTAAAGTATTAATGGCAACCGTAAAAGGTGATGTTCATGACATCGGTAAAAACATCGTAGGTGTAGTTTTAGCTTGTAATAACTTTGAGGTGATTGATTTGGGTGTAATGGTTCCTGCTCAAAGAATTATTGAGGAAGCCAAAAAACACAATGTAGATATTATTGGATTAAGCGGGCTAATTACTCCTTCGCTTGATGAAATGGTTCATTTCGCTAAAGAAATGGAACGTGAAGGATTTACAATTCCGTTGATAATTGGAGGTGCAACAACTTCTCGCATTCACGCTGCTGTTAAAATTGCTCCCAACTACTCTGGCCCAACAGTTCATGTTCTTGATGCATCTAGAAGTGTCACCGTTTGTAGCACCTTAATGAGCGATGACAATAAGGATGAGTATACAAAAAACATTCGTGCCGAGTATGATAAAGCTCGTGAAGCACATCTAAATAAAAAAACAGACAAGCAATTCAAGTCAATTGAAGAAGCCCGGAAAAATAAATATCAAATTTCTTTAGATAGTGCGATTGCCCCCAAGCCTAAGTTTTTAGGGACAAAGGTTTTCGAAGATTACTCACTGAAAGAACTTGTTCCATATATAGACTGGACACCGTTTTTCCATACGTGGGAATTACGCGGCAGTTATCCTCGCATTTTTGAAGATAAATTTGTAGGAGAAGAAGCGAAAAAATTATTTGATGAAGCTCAAATACTCTTAAAACAAATCGTTGACGAAAAGCTGTTAACTGCAAAAGGAGTAATCGGTTTCTGGCCAGCAAACTCGGTTGGAGATGATATCGTTTTGGAAGTTGAAAGTCAATCAAACGTTGAAGGTTCTGTATTGAAAGTTGAAGGTGCCGTTTTAGGTACTAAAGACAACCCACAACCTCCAACACACAACTTACAACTTGAACAACCACAACTTACAACCCACAACTCACAACAAATTATCATTCACACCCTTCGTCAGCAAGCTGAAAAAGCAGCGGGCGAACCTTATTATGCTTTATCAGACTTTGTAGCACCAAAAGAAAGTGGAATTCAGGATTATTTTGGTGGCTTTGCTGTTACAACCGGTATTGGCTGCGATGAGCTGGTAGCTAAATATGAAGCAGATCACGATGACTATAACAGCATCATGGTTAAAGCTTTGGCGGACCGTTTAGCTGAAGCTTTCGCAGAGCGGATGCACGAGCTGGTAAGAACTGAATATTGGGGTTATGCTAAAGAAGAAACGCTTAGTAAAGAGGAATTAATTAAGGAAAAGTATGCTGGTATTCGTCCTGCTCCAGGCTATCCGGCTTGCCCTGATCATACCGAAAAAGAAACCTTATTTAATTTATTAGATGCTGAAAACAGGATTGGTTTACATCTTACCGAAAGTTACGCCATGTACCCAACCGCGGCTGTTAGTGGCTTTTATTTCGCTCATCAAGAATCACGTTATTTTGGCCTAGGAAAAATATCAAAAGATCAGGTTGAGGATTATGCGATCCGTAAAAACATGCCATTGGAAGAAGTTGAAAGATGGCTAAGCCCGAATTTGGGATACTAAGGTAAGTAGCAAGTATATAGTATTAAGATGAAGCATAGCGAAATTAGCACCATACTAAGAAATGCACAACTTTAAAGAATTAAAGGTTTGGAAAGCTGCAATGGAAATTTCCAAGTCGGTGTTTATAGCAACTCGACTTTTCCCTTCAGAAGAAAAATTCACTTTGATCTCACAAATGATGCGAAGTGCCATATCAATTCCATCAAATATTGCCGAAGGTTGTGGCCGAAAATCAAACAAGGAGTTTTATCAATATTTGAATATTAGCCTAGGCTCATCATTTGAGCTTGAGACACAATTAATTTTGGCTAAAGAGTTCAGATATATTAGCGACTCGAATTTTACCCCTTTACAAACACAAATTATTGAAGTTCAACGTATGATAACCGGCTTGCAGAAGAGTCTTAATACTTGATACTTTTTACTTGATACTAAATGAAAATTACCGAACATATTGCTAATTCAAACGGCAAAACTTTATTCTCTTTTGAACTTCTTCCGCCGGTAAAGGGCAGAAGTATTGAGGAAATTTACAACGCGATAGATCCATTGATGGAGTTTAATCCTCCGTTTATTGATGTGACCTACCATCGGGAAGATTACATCTACAAGCAGCAAAATAACGGATTGCTTGAAAAAGTATCTTACCGAAAACGCCCAGGGACGGTTGCAATTTGTGCAGCTATCATCAATAAATATAAAGTGGATGCTGTTCCGCATTTGATTTGCGGTGGTTTCACCAGAGAGGAAACTGAAAATGCCTTAATTGATTTACAGTTTTTAGGTATTGAAAATGTACTGGTTTTGCGAGGTGATGCTCGCCATGCAGATCCAGGGTTCATCCCTACACCTGGCGGCCATGCTTTTGCAAGCGAATTACTGGAGCAAGTAGTAAATATGAACAATGGATTATATCTCCATGAAGACCATGATAGTTCATTTAAAACTAACTTTTGTATTGGAGTTGCCGCTTATCCTGAAAAGCATTTTGAAGCGCCTAATTTAGCTACCGACTTCAAATACCTAAAAAAGAAAGTAGACATGGGTGCTGAATTTATTGTGACTCAAATGTTTTTCGACAATAATAAGTATAGTGATTTTGTAAAGCTGTGTCGTGAGAATGGCATAAATGTGCCTATTATTCCAGGGCTTAAACCCATTACCTCTTCGAAGCAAATAATAAGTCTCCCCAAAATTTTCCACTTGGATATTCCTGAAGATTTAAGCAATGCAGTACAAAGCTGTTCTTCAGAAAAAGATGTAAAAGAAGTTGGAATTGAATGGATGATAAACCAGTGCAAAGAGTTGATGAAGATGGGAGCACCGGTATTACATTTTTATACGATGAGTAATCCTGGACCTACGAAAAGAATTGCCGAAGCGATATTTTAGGCTTATATTTTGTTTCTATTTGGATTGTTTCTAAATAATGTGATCTTTGTATAAATTTTTAGATAAATGATCCATATCAAAGATCTTGAGCTGTTAGAAGTTTTTAAAACCAATTTTGGTACTGTCTTTCAATCCGACAAACAAAATTGTCTTTACATGGATTTCGATGGAAAGGTTTCTAAATTTAGCTTTAAGGCACTGAAAGATCTTAAAAAAACAGTCGATAAGATCGACTGGCAATATATGTTGATTAACACAGAACAAGCCGATATAGAGATTATTCTACAAAACGATCATTGCTTCATATTAAATTCATTACAAATTGCTGCGCTAAAAGACTTACTGCATGGCACATTTGCAATGTTTCAACTAAACCACATCATCAAAGATTGTCTTCATAGATTAGTAATTAACTAATTTAGACTAAGTTCATATTACAGATTTTCAGTTTTTTGGCATTAATAATGATTATCTTGTTAGTAGATGGAAACACCTCTAAAAACTAACGTTATGAAAGATTTGATGCGCCTTAAGAGTTTGCTTTCAACGGATATAGAAGCACTCTTAAATCAACAAGTAAAGAAAGAAGCCCATTCATCTGCATTATATTTATCAATGGCTTCTTGGTGTGACCGTAATGGTTTTGATGGTTCAGCAAGTTTTTTCTTCAAACAATCTGACGAGGAAAGACGTCATCAGCTAAAAATCTATAAATATCTTTTAGACATGGGTGCGACTGCACTTTCTCCTGAAATCACTAACATAAAAATTGAGTTCGGCTCTTTTCGCGAAATATTTGAGGATGCTTTAGAACAAGAAATTTCAATTACCCAATCATTTAAAAACATTGCAGCTCGTTGTTATAAAGAAAGTGATTTTGTAACCTTAGAGTTTTTAAACTGGTTTTTAAAGGAGCAACGTGAAGAAGAATATATTGCCAGGAGAGCCCTTGAATTATTTGAAGTGATTGGAGAACAAGGTACTGGTCATTGGGATATTGACAAGACCATTGCAAGCATCAAATATTCAGAAGAATAACAAAGAGTTAAGACAATTATTCTGCAGCATCCGGAAAGACACCGCTGATTTTTTTTGCCTTTATATTTTCGAGAAGTTTTAAAATATCTTTTGGACTGTACTCTTTAAGCCAAATATTTTGAGGCTGTAGCGACAGCACAGGCGCAAATTTACATCGGTCTGTACATTCTGTACAAATGATTTCAACATCATCTTCCAGCCCCACTTTCCGCAGATAATGTTTTAGATGTTTATCCAAATCTTTGCCACCTCGCTTTGAGCATTTACTCCCTGTACATACGTATAACACATTTTCAGGCGTGTGGAACTTACTCATAGCTACTATGATTTTAGTATACTAAATATCTACAAAATTTCCCGGGAGATCAATTCTTGTTTCAACTGCTCTGATGATTGAAAATGTATGCTATCTATGCCTAATTCTCTTGCGGCCAAAACGTTTCTTAAATTATCATCGATAAATAGTGCTTCTTCTGCCTTTACATTATACCTGTTTAATAACAGATTATAAAACAATGGAGAAGGCTTTCGCATTAACTCGGTTCCGGAAACCACTACGCCATCAAACCAGTTCAAAAAATCAAAGCGCTCTACAGCTATTGGGTACGTTTCTGCCGACCAATTTGTTAAAGCATATATTTTGTAGTTTCCACTGTCTTTTAGTTCTTTAAAAATATCAACTGTACCATGAATAGCATCACCAAGCATTTCAGTCCATCTACCATAAAACGCCTTTATGTTCTCTTCGTGATCAGGAAAATCTCTTACTAGTAAGTCTGTTGCTTCTTTTAAAGACCTTCCAGCGTCTTGTTCCTCATTCCAATCAGGTGTACATACATTTTTCAGGAAATGATGCATTTGCTCTTCCTGCTCAAATATTTTTTTGTAAAGGTAAGTTGGGTTCCAATCTATCAGAACTGCACCTAAATCGAATATAATGGTGTTAATCATACGTTGTCAAAAGCTGTAAGAAAATCTATTGGAGAAAATACCGGCAAGTTAGGAATAGCTGATTTGATGAAATTTTTATCGAGGGAAATGAAATAGTCCATCTTATGATGCATCGCAGTGTAATATTGCAGGGCATCTTCAATATCCGTCATCCGGGAATTGATAGCGTTTATAGTTATTTCATGATTGCAATCAATAACTTTAACACTTGATAATAAGTCCAAAATCATATCCTTAATTAATCCCCTGTCATAATACTTGGCAAGGTAGAAAGAAACAATATGCACTATTGCAGGTGTTACACAGCCTTTAACTTCCCCAGAAAAAACCTTAAGAAACACTTTCTTAGTTTCGGCATAATTCTCTCGTCTTAGTAAAAAGTCTAAGCAAACATTTGCATCAAGAAGCAGCCTAGAAGCCATACTTAGAAGCTCTTTCTTCGTAATACTGCTTTTTTAGATCCACATCAAAATCAATTTCAGGCTTAGGTAAGCTTTCAATTAGTTCGATTAAGCTATTTTTTTTCACTGGTTCTTCAACCACCTTTTTAAAGTAGTCTTCTACTAATTCTGAAACACTTATATGCTTTAAATCTGCATACTCTTTGATTTTGTATACCAGATTTTCATCTACCGTTAAATTCAATCGAGTTTTCATATCATAAATATACGCATATATTTAAAAGATGCGTATACAATCTTATCCTAACAAAAACTTTTTAAATCCCTCAAAATCTATTCCTAGTGAAACTGATTGTTTAGTTCGGGATTCTAACTCTTTTACCTGCATTGGCACTTCAATTTTAGATGCGATATTTTCAGGGAAAACCTCGGGAAATTTACAAGGGTGGGCTGTTGATAAGAAGACACCCGTATTATCTTCGCTTGAATGCGATTGATAATCTTTTAAAGCAAGCCAGGCAATCGCCGTGTGAGGACAGACCACGTAACCATTTTCTTGGAATACTTGTTTAATAGCATCAACCGTTTGCTCATCAGTATAGCTATAACCCTTAACTAGCTTACGCAATGTTTCAGCATCTTCATTAAACAAATCCATTATACGAACCCAATTGCTCGGATTACCTACATCCATAGCATTTGAATAGGTTTGCACAGATGGTTTAGGCTGATATTCCCCCCCTGCTAAGAAAACAGGAACCGTGTCATTTACATTCGTTGCAGCTAAAAATTGTTTTACTGGCAACCCTAATTTCCAAGCCAATAAGCCAGCCCCAATATTTCCAAAATTACCGCTTGGTACTGAAAACACGATGTCGCTTTTACCTTCAAGTTGTAATTGAGCAACTGCGTTGAAGTAGTAAAAAGTTTGGGGAATTAAACGGGCAATATTTATAGAATTCGCAGAAGTTAAACGGAATCTTTCATTTAGTTCGTCATCAACAAAAGCCTGTTTTACCAATTCCTGGCAATCATCAAAAGTACCGTCAACCTCAATAGCCCTAATGTTCTGCCCATGCGTAGTTAACTGCAATTCTTGAATAGGGCTTACCTTGCCTTTCGGATATAAAATAGTAACCTGCGTATTCGGAACACCTAAGAACCCTAATGCAACGGCGCCACCTGTATCGCCGGAAGTTGCAACTAAAACATTAAGTTCCTTTTCTCCTTCTAAAAGAAAGTAAGCCATCACCCGACTCATAAAACGAGCACCAAAATCTTTAAACGCTAAAGATGGCCCATGGAATAATTCAAGAACATAGTTACCGTCTTTTAATGCGACAACTGGAGCGGGGAAATTTATAGCATCTTCTATAATAGATTTCAAGTCATCAGCAGGAATGGAGTCTTTCAATAAAGCTTCCGCCACTGTATAAGCAATTTCTTGTAACGAATATGTATGCAGGTTTTTTATAAACTCGTCGCTCAATACAGGAATAAAATGAGGCATATATAATCCTTTATCCTGAGGCAAGCTATTGAAAACAGCATCTTTAAAAGATACTTCTGACGATTTATTATTTGTACTGTAGAGTTTCATTGTTGAAGGAGATTTGAGATTTGAGATTTGAGATTTGAGATCTTTTCTAGGTGTTAAGGCAACCTGTCTAACATCTCATATCTCCCCTCTCATATCTAATTATTAGTCTAATATTTTAGGGCCAACAGTATTTACTGCAGAACAATATGCCTGACTGGTAATATTTAGTGACGTTAGGTGTGCTTGGATTTTAGTCGTAATATTATGAGATGTTTGCTCATCTCGTGTAAACGCAAATACAGAGGGGCCTGATCCGGAAATACCGAAACCTAGGGCTCCATTTTCAAGAGCAATTTCCTTCATTTTGTAAAAATCAGGAATCAATATAGATCGTACAGGTTCTACCAATATATCCTTCATACTTCTGCCAATTAAATCCAGATCGCTCATGAATAATCCGCTTACTAAACCTGCAATATTTCCCCACTGTACAACCGCATCCTTTAACAATACTTTACTTCGTATCATATTTCGGGCGTCACGGGTAGGAACATCCACTTCAGGAAAAACAATCGCACAATGCAAACCAGACGGCGTTGGTAAACGAATTAAGTCTAGCGGATCATAACTTTTTACTAATACAAAGCCTCCCATTAAAGCTGGAGCCACATTATCAGCATGACCATATCCACACGCCATCTCCTCACCCTTCATAGCGAAAGGAACCAGTTCTTCGGCAGTTAACAAATTTCCCATCAAGTTATTGATAGCAAACAGACCCGCAACTGTACTGGCAGAGCTTGATCCTAAGCCGCTGCCGATAGGCATTTTCTTGTATAATTCTATCTCAACACCTAGGTCGGGCTTGCCAATATGAGCCAAGTAATGCTGTACACTTAAACTAACCGTATTCTTTGCTGCTGCGGTTGGTAATCTGCCGTCATCGCCTGTGATTTTGTTTATTACAATACCTTGCTTTTCGGTTAATCTCATCAACACCTCATCGCCAGGAGCATTTACGGCAAGTCCTAATATATCATAACCGCAAACTACATTGGCTATTGTTGCAGGCGCAAAAACTTTTATTGATTGCATTGGGAGAGGGTATTGAGTATTGAGTATTGAGTATTGAGATTGTCTATCATGCTTATTATGTTATATACTCCCCCTTCAGGGGGCCGGGGGGTGAGGCTTAGTGTGCTCCTACATTTATTAAATCTGCAAATACTCCAGCAGCTGTTACTTCAGCACCTGCGCCGGGGCCTTTAACTACAAGCGGACGCTCCTTATACCTTTCTGTTGTAAAGGATATGATATTATCACTACCAGAAAGGGTATAGAACGGATGATTTCCATCTACCATTTGTAGGGTAATTGATGCCTTTCCATTTTCAAGCTTCCCAATATACCGCAGCACTTTACCTGCATCTTCCGCCTGTTTTTTCATATTTGCGAAATAAGCTTCAGATTTCTTTAATTCAGAATAGAAATCTTCTACCGAAGTTGCATCCTGGCAAGATTGAGGTAGCATTTTTTGGATTTCAACGTCCGAAGCTTCAAATTCATAACCAGCATCACGAGCAAGAATTAAAATTTTGCGCATAAAGTCAGTTCCACTCAAATCATCACGAGGATCTGGTTCGGTATATCCTTTTTCTTGAGCCATTTTAACGACATCGTGAAAACTGATATCTCCTTTGAAGTGATTGAAAATAAAAGAAATCGTTCCTGACAAGATTGCTTCGATCGTAATAACGCGATCTCCACTCATCATCAAATCTTTTAAAGTTCTCACAATTGGCAATCCAGCGCCCACATTTGTTTCATAAAAGAAATCTACACCATGCAATCTGGCAGAATCTTTAAAGGTTTTATATTGCTGATAAGAACCTGAATTACCTATTTTATTGCATGTAATGACTGAGATTGTAGACCTGAAAATTTCGTCGTAATATTCAATAGGGGCGGCACTGGCTGTGTTATCTGCAAAAACACAGTTAGGCAAATTCATCAATTTCATTTTTGCTACAAACTGACCTAAATCTGCTTGCTCGCCGCTCTCTTCTAAGGTTTCTTTCCAATTATCAAGATCGATTCCCTCAGCGTTGAAAATCATTTTCCGGCTATTACTTATCCCAGCAACACGAACTTGGATACCATTATGTTCTTGCAAAAATTGCTTGTGTTCTTTTAATTGTCTGAAAAGAGTTGCACCAATACTACCAGTACCTAAGCAAAACACGTTTAATGTTTTGTTCAGATTCTCAAAGAACTCGTCATGAACTGCGTTTAAAGCTTTCGCTAAATCTGGTTGAGAGATTACTACTGATATGTTATGTTCTGAAGATCCTTGTGCAATTGCTCGCACATTTACACCGTTACGGCCTAATGCATGGAATAACTTTCCGGCTATACCAGGTGTTTGCTTCATGTTCTCTCCTACAATCGCCAATATAGAAAGCTGTTTTTCGAATACAGGCGCCTCCAATTTTTTAGCTTCAAGTTCTAATTCAAATTCTTGAGAAATTACTTGTTGCGCTTTTACCGCATCTGCGGGATGAATGGCAAAAGTGATATTATGCTCTGAAGATGATTGAGTAATAAGGATAACATTGATATTCTCCCGGGCAAGCAATGAGAATAAACGACCACTGAAACCAGCTTTACCAACCATTCCGCTGCCTTCTACGTTGATGATACTTACATCATTGATCGAAGAAATACCTTTGATTGGAAGCTTGGATTCTTTACAATCATGACGAATAAACGTTCCGATAAATTCAGGCTGAAAAGTATTTTTGATCACTATCGGGATCTTTTTCAAGAATACCGGAATCATAGTTGGCGGATAAATAACTTTCGCACCAAAATAAGAAAGCTCCATTGCTTCGGTATAAGTAAGTTCGCCTAACGGGAAAGCTTTTTTTACCATTCGTGGATCAGCGGTCATCATGCCGTTTACATCTGTCCAGATTTGTATTTCACTGGCGTTAAGTGCTGCACCGAATATAGAAGCAGTATAATCACTTCCGCCACGACCTAATGTAGTAATACGACCATCATTATTGCTGGCAATAAATCCGGTAACGAAAAGCATTTTATCTGAATTTTCTTTGTAAAACTCACGAATCAAAATATCTGTAACTTCAGTTAGCACACGAGCCTGACCGAAATTATTATCAGTTTTTATCAGTAAAGAAGCATCCACAAAAACAGATTCAGGGAAATGCTGCTCCGCAATTTTGCTTACTAAGACAGTAGAACAACGTTCGCCATAGCTTAAAATTAAATCTAAAGTTTTAGGCGTTAAGTCTTTAAGGCTGCTAATCCCAATTAATAAATCATCAAGCTCATTGAAGAATATTTTAAGCTTGGTAAAAACAGGATTTTGGTTTTGAACATCCAACAACGCTTTTACAGCATCAAAATGTCGGGTTTGTAACTCTTCAAGTTGGATGTTAAACGTATTTCCTAACGCTGCTTGCTCTGCCATGGATGTCAGCAAGTTGGTAACGCCACTCATTGCAGATAAAACAACAATTGGATTTTCGCCGTTTGCTGTTTCCTTTTGAAGAATTGAAATAAGAGTTTGGATGCTTTTAACAGATCCTACAGAGGTACCACCGAATTTTAATACTTTCATTTTTTTGAGATGTGAGTATTGAGATATGCGTATTGAGATCTATCCTGCTGATTAAACCCGACTTGGATTTTTTCGATTGAAATGATGGCAATAAACTTTCTACTCATTTTTAATAATATAACATGACTCGGTTTAAAACTTTGTCAAGGTATTTTTAATGCAAAAAGCGCCTTTCCCCTTGAGGAGGAAGGCGCTTTTTGGCTTTATATATTTTTCAATTTTTATACCATTAAACTGCTTCCTCCATGATTTGTGTCATGGTGGTTGTAATCGTAGTCATGGTATAAAAGTATGTTTTCATTATTTCTGAATTGGTTGTAAAATAAGTGCTTTATTTTCAGAATTGCAAATGTACATTCTTTTTTCAATTTTATTAATAAAATGATGTTGATAGCAGGAGGAAAATGCCATGAAGAAATTAGAAAAATACTTTGTAAAGCAGGTTTCTGTGTTTTATAGGTTATATCAGTCCCGCCATTCATTGCAAATCCTCATCTCCTACCCTCTTAGCCCAGCACACACTCAGGGTTTTCCATTTTTGTCGGGTTTAATTCCGATAGGCTTGCTCCTATAAATCTCAATAATTCGTTGATTCTATCAAATGCTTCAGTTTGTAATGTATGCTAGGTTTTGCGTTAGGGATAGAAATGAAAATCCTTTTTGCCTCTTTCTTCGGCAAAAAGATTGCAATGGATAGCCCGCCCGAACGCCCAAATTCATTTGATAAGTAATACAAACAAGGTTCGAACGTAGCCTTAAATCAAAAATATTGTGCTTTGGCGTTTAGAGCTTTTATATTTGCTATTCATGCAAGGATTAGTCATTAAATCAACCGGAAGCTGGTACCAGGTTTTAACCGAAGACGGTAAATATGTGGATTGCCGCATAAAGGGTAAGTTTCGTACGAAAGACATCAAAAGTACCAATCCGATTGCGGTGGGCGATCAGGTTGATTTTGAAATGGAGCCTGAGCAGGAAACGGCAGTGATAAATAAGCTTCATGAGCGGCGAAATTACATCATCCGCAAGTCCGTAAACCTTTCAAGGCAATCGCAAATTATAGCAGCAAATTTAGATCAGGCTTTTTTAATTGTTACGCTTGCTTCACCTCGAACATCTCTGGGCTTTATTGATCGCTTTCTGGTTACTGCGGAAGCTTACCATATTCCTGCAAGCATCATTTTCAACAAAATTGATTTATTTAGCGAAGAAGGCTTGGAAGTTTTGGCTGATTATAAATCAATTTACACCAATCTTGGATATCCATGTTATGAAGTTTCTGCTGTTAAAGGGACTCATGTAAATGAGATTATTGAATTATTAAAAGATAAAACAACGCTGGTTTCTGGGCATTCGGGTGTAGGAAAATCTACTTTGATTAATGCCATACTTCCGGGCAAGGAACTTAAAACGGGTGAAATTTCTGATTGGAGTGATAAAGGTCAGCATACTACCACGTTTGCAGAAATGTTTCAGTTGCCTTTCGGCGGATTTTTAATTGATACTCCCGGAATAAAAGAGCTTGGCGTAATAGATATTGAAAAGCAAGAATTAGGAGATTTATTTCCTGAAATTCGAGAACGAAAACCCGAATGTAAATTTCATAATTGCCGCCATATTAACGAACCAAACTGTAAGGTAATTGAGGCTGTGGAAGACGGAGAAATTGAATCATCCAGGTATGACAGCTATTTGAGTATTTACAATGGGAATGATACGAGGCATTAGTTTGGTTGTAAATTGTGAGTTATGAGTTGTAGGTCTTTTCCCAGTTATAAAGAGTTATACGAAGCTGTTTGCTGACAGCTCAAAACTAAATATATGCGTGCTCTTATTCAACGAGTTACTGAAGCTTCTGTAATAGTCAATGATCAAATTATCGGATCAATTGGTGCCGGTTTGTTGGTTCTGTTAGGAATTGAAAATGCAGATTCTATCGAAGATGTTCAGTGGCTTGCTGCAAAGATTTTAAACATGCGGATTTTCAGTGATGAAAATGGTTTGATGAATAAATCAGTAGTGGATATTGATGGTGAAATTTTACTGATATCGCAATTTACGTTATTCGCTCAAACAAAAAAAGGAAATCGCCCGGGGTTTACCAGAGCGGCAAAACCGGAAGTTGCAATTCCTTTATATGAAAAAATGATTATTGCTTTAGAACAAATTAGCGGTAAAAAAACACAAACCGGCGAATTCGGCGCAGATATGAAAGTGAGCTTACTTAACGACGGGCCCGTAACCATAATCATGGATACTAGCGACAAAGAAAATTACTAGGGCCGGAATAATACTAATTACATGACCATAGAAGAAGCCCAAAAACTAGTGGACAACTGGATAAACACCACTGGCGTGAGATATTTTAACGAATTAACCAATACTGCCATTTTGATGGAAGAAGTTGGTGAAGTCGCCCGGATCATGGCCAGAAAATATGGTGAACAATCCTACAAAAAATCAGATCATGATGTCGACCTAGGTGATGAAATGGCTGACGTACTTTTCGTACTAATTTGCCTGGCCAACCAAACCGGCATTAACTTAACCGAGGCACTCGAAAAAAATATGGACAAAAAGAAAATTAGGGATGCCGACAGGCATAAGAATAATGAAAAACTTAGGTAGATGTGAGATTTGAGACATTAGATATGAGACAGGATGTCTGAAGTCCAAATCCAGTGCTCTCAAATTGATACTTTATATCTTATACTTTATACTTTAAGCTTTCAACTCAAAAGCCTTCATTTTCACCAATCTTTCCCCGTCTAAAACAGGAATAGCGGTTGTTAAATCAACGTTTAAGCAAAATTCGATATCAGCTTCAATACCTAATTTTTTAAGACGTTCGCTGTGAGATGTTTTTTTAAGGTAACCGCTCAAATCATTTTTAGCAAGTACATACAAATCTTCTGAAGCGATACTTGCATCATCTAATTGATAACCGAACTCTTTTATGTTATGAACAATTGCACCAGCAAATAAGGTGTCTTCTAAATTCATTTTTTCTTTCCATCCGGAGCATAAAAGCAGCACATTTTGGTTTTGCGTTTGTAACCAATCAGAAAGAGCTGTTAAATTCAAAAAAGAACCCATTACAATTTTTTGGGCTGCTAATGATTGATGAATAGCATACGTCCCGTTTGTTGTAGTTAAAACAATGGTTTTGCCCTCAACTTTATCTTTTGAGTATGAGAAAGGCGAATTACCGAAGTCGAATCCTGTAACCACTGCGCCATCCCGCTCTGCGGCCAAAAGATATCCTTCTGTGGTACGATGAGATTCGCAAATTTCTACTGTTGCAACTGGAATGATTGCTTCCGCCCCGTTTTCTATTCCGTAACAAATGGAAGTTGTAGCTCTGAAAATATCAATAACAACTACTATACTTTGGCTTATATCATATAAATGAAGCAATGCTGGTGTGATGCATACTTCTAATTTTCTCTGCTGCATTTTAAGGACTGTTTCTTTTGGTTAGAAAGCAATTATACGAAAGGATATTTTACCACTCTGGCTTTTATTTTATTATCTCGTATAAGTATGTAAATATCTGATCCAACTTTAGCGTATTGAGGTTTTACATACCCTAAACCGATTGCTTTTTTTAAGGATGGTGATTGCGTTCCGGAAGTTACTTTTCCGATCACATTTCCCTCCTCATCTACAATCTGATAATCATGGCGAGGAATTCCCCGATCTATCATTTCGAAACCTACCAATTTGCGCTCTACACCGTTTTGTTTTTGGATAGCCAGATTTTCAGAATTTGTAAAGTTCTTAGTAAACTTTGTGATCCAACCTAAACCAGCTTCTAACGGTGATGTGGTATCATCAATATCGTTTCCATAAAGGCAAAAGCCTTTTTCTAAGCGTAATGTATCACGAGCAGCCAAGCCAATTGGCTTTATCCCGTAAGGCTCACCTGCTTCAAAAATTGCGTTCCAAATATGTTCTGCATGCTTATTGTCAAAATATATTTCAAAACCACCCGCTCCGGTATATCCGGTGGCCGAAACTAATACATTTTCTCTCCCAGCAAAAACAGTCTTTTTAAAGGAATAATATTCCATTTCTGCCAGGTTGATTTCTGTCAGTGATTGTAACGCTTCCGCTGATTTTGGTCCTTGAATAGCAAGCAACGAGGTACGTTCAGAAATATCTTTAATATCTACATCAAACGTGTTGTTTTCAGAAATCCAGTTGAAGTCCTTTTCTATGTTACTGGCATTTACAACCAGCATATACGTTTTTGCATCAATACGATAAACCAACAGATCATCTACAATACCTCCACTTGTATTTGGCAAACAAGAATATTGGATTTTGCCATCAACTAGCACCGAAGCATCATTTGAAGTTACCGCTTGAATTAAATCCAACGCCTTATCACCTTTCAGAATGAATTCGCCCATGTGGCTCACATCAAAAACACCGACAGTATTTCGCACGGTTTCATGCTCTGCTAGTACTCCTGCATATTGTACAGGCATATTAAATCCTGCAAAAGGAACCATTTTAGCACCAAGTGCTACATGGATATCATTTAAAGCAATGTTCTTCATTCTGAAAATTAAACGGCAAAAGTAAGTATAAGGTATGAGCAATCAGCTATCAGCCTATAGCAAGGTTGTTAAAGAGAGAATGACACAGAGTTTCACAGAGGAGACACAGAGAAATATAGGCTGCTCTCGTATTATAAAAATCTTTATGTAAAAATAGCTCGAGGATTATCTCCTTTCAGATTCCTTAAAAACCTCTGTGTATCTTTGTGCCCTTCTCCGTGAATCTCTGTGTAAAAATAGCAAAGAGAAGTTTTTTACTCGAAAAGCTCTAATTGTGGATCACTAACCCGAAAAGTTCTGCGATGATACGGTGAAAAACCATAATTAATGACTGCTTCTCGATGCTGGATAGTTGGATATCCTTTATTGGTATGCCATCCATAAATTGGATGCTCGTCAGCAAGCTTCATCATAAAATCATCCCGGTAGGTTTTGGCTAATATGGAAGCTGCAGCAATCGAGAAGTATTTTCCATCCCCTTTTATAATACACTCGTGTGGAATATTTGGATATGGAGTGAAACGATTACCATCTACTAAAATAAATTCCGGACGGATATTTAGTTTTTCAACTGCCAGATGCATCGCCAAAAATGATGCTTTCAAAATATTGATTCTATCAATTTCATCATGATCAACTTGCGATACAGCAAAAGCAAGTGCTTCTTTTTCGATATGTACGCGTAAATCATATCTGTCTTTTTCGCAAAGTTGCTTGGAGTCATTCAATACATCGTGATGAAAATCTCTGGGGAGAATAACCGCAGCAGCGAAAACTGGGCCTGCTAAACAACCTCTTCCAGCTTCGTCACATCCAGCCTCAACAAACTCCAATTGAAAATAAGGTAAAAGCATTGGGGAAATAATTATCGGATTTTAATAGACAATATAGTGATATCGTCTGAATTCATTTTTGCTTTGTGGGTATTTTGAATATTCTTTAATAAACTTTTATTCAATTCATCAACACCAAAACTTTTAGCCGTTTGCAAATAACTCACTAACTCATCATCCTCAATAAACACATCTTCATCTGCACTCTCCACTAAACCGTCGGTATAATTAAATATTAAAGTACCTGGAGCCAGTATTTCATTTCCAATATTTATAAACGGAAGTTCATCAAACGCACCAATCATGGTTGTGCCTTGCTTTAAAAACTTTACTTCGTTATTTAAAATCAATATCGGGGGATTATGACCTGCATTCACATAACTTAATTCCCGCGTTACTTCATGATAACGCCCCAAAAACAACGTGATAAAACGTTCGCCATTGGTATTTGATATTAAAATCTGATTTAATTTCGTGATCACTTTAGACAAGTCATCCTCAACCGACGCCCAGGCTCTTAAACTTGCCTGAAGATTTGCCATTAACAGTGCCGCCGAAATTCCTTTTCCAGAAACATCTGCAATGCACCAAATAAATTCATGCTCACTTAAACGGATAAAATCGAAATAATCGCCACCAATATTCTGATTGGGAAGATATGTGGCACCAACTTCTACAGAGCCCGTTTTTGGCAAACTATGCGGGATCAACATATTTTGCACTTCGCTGGCCAATTCCATATCACGTTGGAAACGTTCTCGTTGTACACTTTCTTTGAAAAGCTTTTTGTTCTCTAAGGCAACCACAATCACATTAATTAACGTCTGAATAAAGTTCAGATCATTTACAATTAATTCAGGGTGCGTATCTAGTGCCTTAATTAAAACAAACGCAAGGGTATCATCTTTATGAAAAACCGGAACGAAATAATCGTAATGGTTTAAAAGTTCGTTTGAGCTTGATTTTAATGCCGCAATACTTTTAGTATCCTGTAAAGCAGCGCAAATTAAACTTAATGTTTTTGTATCTTCAAATTCGCCACCAAACCGTGCCCCACAATAGTAATAACTTCCTTCTTTAATAAGCAGGCGCATTTCTCCTATTTTAAGGTGTACTCTTAAAATTACTTCTAACATTTCGTACAGTACTGCGGTAGCACTGTTTTTATTAATAGCCTTGGTAATTTCTAAAAGTGAATTTAACTCCGCCTGCCTTTTTAAGAGCAGTTGAATTAGTCCGCTTTCATCCGTATTGTCTGGTGTAGGTATCTGTGCCAATACAAACATTTAATGTGAGCAATAAATTTAGGAAAATATGTAGAATATTTATTTAAACATTTAAATTCTGCGATTTTACGTCAAAAGCATCCCTTAAACCTACTGCAACCAAATTAAAAGCATACACCAATAACATAATTGCAAGGCCCGGCAATATAGCCAGATAGGCGGCATCCATTATAATGTAACCATAATGTTCTTTAATCATCCCGCCCCAGGTAGGTATTGGCGGTTGCGCACCGAACCCTAAAAAACTTAATCCGGCTTCTAGTAAAATTGCCGATGCAAAATTCGATGAAGCAATTACCAGTATTGGCCCGGTTATATTCGGCAAAATATGATTCATTATAATGTACGAATCTTTAAATCCGAGTGCTTTGGCAGCTTCTACAAATTCAATATTTTTATAGCTAAACATTTGGCCTCGAACCAACCTGGCAACTTCTACCCACATCGATAATCCAACAGCCACAAATATTTGCCAAAAGCCTTTTCCCAAAGCGAACGATATAGCAATGACTAATAGAAGTGCCGGCAAAGCCCAAATTACATTCATGAGCCAGCTTAACGATAAATCAATCTTTCCACCATAATATCCTGCAACAGATCCTACCAAAACCCCAAGCGTTAAGGAGATGATGACAGCGATTATACCAACTGAAAAAGATACCCGTAACCCCAAAATAATCCGGCTTAATAAATCTCGGCCATAAATATCTGTACCAAGCCAAAACGTTCTTTCATCGATGTTATTTTTGCGAATAGACACTTGCTGATTCTTTAAAGGCTCTTTACCATCAGAAAAAAGCTTTAATGAATAAGCCTCCTGCTCCGAAGGCTCTTCTTCCCCAATAAATTCCTGTACAATAATCGAATCACCCTTAAATTGATAACCTGTAATTGGAATAGAATGGTCTGATGGCGGCTGACCAAATAGCATTTTTTTTATTAAGCCAACTTTTGCTGGCTGTACTTCTGCAGGAATTTTAAGGAAAGTAAATTTTGAACCCGGTTTTTTTGTAGTAAGCTGCAGAACCATCGTATTAGCTTGCGGACTCTCATCGGGTGTAATTAAATATCCTAACACACACACCAACATCATCAGTACAATAAAACCAAGCCCGGCAACTGCTGATTTATTTTGCTTAAATCTTTTCCAGGTACGTTCAAGTGGCGAATTCATGGATTAACCTGGTCGTTTTTAAATAATTTATTTTTCTGGGCGTATCCCTAAGAAGGGTCGGGCTTTCCATTCCAAGTCCTCGCCCCGATGGAAAATCGGGGCTGTGGGCTTTCCATTTCAATCCCTTACGCAAATTCGTATTCCTCAAATAATTCTTATCGAACCATTCTACCCTTCCAACTATATTTCCCCGAATTGCCTAGTATGCCAATAATCACTAAATAAAAAATGTGCAATATGGTCACTAATGGGTGATACCAAATTAAATTCCCCCTTTTTGCAAAACGGCACATCGGTATCAGGAATGCAATTTCAACTAAAAGTTTTGCTGATAAACTTCCGGCTGCAATTGTAAAATACGCTGGATTAAAAAACCCAAGTATGAAATTAACTAAAATTAGCACATTGAAAAGCCATAATGAAACACCCAACAGCACGATGCTTTTGTTTTTATATTTTGTGCTTTTCGATGCCCAACGTTTCCGCTGCTGCATAAATTCATAAACACTAGGTTTTGCATGTGTATACACCAACGCATCAGTTGATTTACAAAAACCAATTGAATCCGGATATTTGGAAGCCACCTTATGTAGCAACAATTCATCATCACCCGAGGCAAGATCATCAATTCCCTGAAAACCTTTCACTTCCCAAAATACCTTTTTTTCATAAGCAAGATTAGCTCCATTACACGTAGAAGGCATTTTATTGCCAATGGTAGATGCTCCTAAACCTATTAGATATAAAAATTCGAGCGTTTGCATTTCTTCAAAACGACTTTTCTCTTCATAAAATACCACTGGCGACGAAATCATTTTATACCCCTTTGTTTCGTAGCACTCAATGATTGTACTAAGCCATTCGGTGCCCATACGGCAATCTGCATCCGTGGCAACCAAAAAATCGCCTTCTGAAATTTTTATCGCTTCCGTGATTGCCTTCTTTTTGTACGAATTTAAAGCCCGGTCTTCGTTTAGTTTGATTAGCCTCACTCCTTGATCAGCGTAAGAAGAAATAATTTCGGCTGTGCAATCTGTAGAATGATCATCTACAATAATTAGTTCGAATAAATGCTTCGGGTAATTTTGAGCTAAAATATCCTGAATGGTGGCACCCAGTTTTTCTTCCTCGTTGCGTGCGGCAATTAACACCGAAACCCGGGTACTTGGTTCTTTTCCAACTTTGATAAAGTAAGGTAAGCGTTGCCAGCCGTATCTGAAATAAAGTACAATTGCAACGTATGCAATTGTTAATAAAATGGTTAGGGTATTAATTATCAGGTTTACCAAAAAAATTAAGCTTTAAAACAAAAACAGATCCCAAAATAGCAGGAATAATAAGGTTCACTAACCAAATAAGTGTAGTTGCAGCCATGATTGCAATTTCTTGCGAGGTAATAAAACCAAAGAAATAAGTTGCTGTCATACTCCGAACACCCACATCCAGCAAATCTAAGGAAGGCAAAGCAGATTGAATGAAGAATAATATAAAAATCATCATCACCATATCCAATATCGCCATCTCAGGTATCAGTAAATGAATAATTAAACAATACTGCGTGGTGAAAACTAAAAATCTCGACAAACAATATAAAATCACTTGTGCTAAATCGGCCTTCTTGAATTTCGCCAGAATATGAAAAAACCGCCTAAACCGTCTCAAGAACTTTACTTTAGATAAAAGGCCATCCAACAATCGGATATTAAAATAAAAAAAGAGAAAAAAGGAACAGAACACAATCACGACGAAAACGAGCGCATTATAAAGCAGCCGATTGATGTCCATGAAACTTCCAAGAAACCAAAGGATGGCAATGGCACCAAAAATATTCGTGATTACCATTTGGCCAATAGAACCAACGGCCATTGCAATTACGCCAAATACTCTTTTCCTAGGAGATAAAAAAAATACTCTGCCGCCATATTCTCCTATCCGGTTTGGTGTAAAAACGGCCCATGTTAATCCGCAAAAAACAGATTCAATGGATTTCCATAAACTTATGCGCTCAATTTTTTTGAGTAGATATTTCCATTTCACTGCTTCGATCGTCCAATTGACAAGCATTAATAAAATGATGATACTTACTACAATAACAACGTTTACAAAATTTATACTGGTTGCAAGACTCTTAAAGTTTTTTAGATTTTGATTATGAGTGAGTTTTTGATAAATGAAACCAAACGCCAACAGTAGAATAGCTGTTTTGAAGAAAATACTAATTAGCTTTTTATTGGTTGGGCTCACTATTACAAATTTTGCTACAATGTTAAGAAAAGGCGGGCAAATATTTTGTCACTAAAAATGTATCACTAATAAGCGTTAAACCCGTAATATTGCTTTGTATGTTGAAAGTTAAAGCTACCGAACGTGTTATTTTAGGAATTGATCCCGGAACAAGCGTAATGGGTTATGGAATTGTGAAAGAAGTAAAGAATCAAGTGGAGCTTATATGTATGGGTGTTGTTAAGCTTGATCATTTAGACGACCATCCCTCAAAACTCAAGCATATTTTCGAAAAAACTGTCAACTTAATTGATCAGTATCACCCGGATTGCTTGTCAATCGAAGCCCCGTTTTATGGTAAAAATATTCAGGTGATGCTAAAATTGGGCCGGGCTCAGGGTGTTGCCATGGCGGCGGCACTTTCCCGGAACCTGCCAATTTTTGAGTATGCACCCAGAAAAATTAAACAATCAATCACCGGCAACGGAAATGCAGTTAAAGAGCAAGTTGCTGCAATGCTTAAAACGCTACTAAAGTTTACAGAAACTCCCGAATTTTTAGATGCTACAGATGGTTTGGCGGTTGCAGTTTGCCATTCCTTTCAGAAAATAAGTACATCCGGTAAAAAATCATATTCGGGATGGGAAGCATTTGCTAAGGATAATGTTAAGCGGTTAGCCCCCCAACCACCTAAAGGGGGGGGTATAACCGGCTAATCCTCCCCCTTTAAGGGGTCGGGGGGCCTAGGGACGGCAATTCTTTTCTAATCTTCTCCGCTGTTTCTGCCAATTCTTTTTCGGTAAGTTTAAGCTTTGGTTTGCTAAAATTCATATCGCTCACAGAATGCATAGGGATTAAATGCACATGAGTATGAGGAACCTCCAAACCAATTACGGTAACACCTATTTTAGGACAAGGCACTGCTTTCTTTAATCCTTCGGCTACAATCTTTGCAAAAATCATTAAACCTGTGTAGGTCTCATCATCGAGGTCGAAAATATAATCAACTTCTTTTTTTGGGATAACCAAAACATGACCAACAGCTAAAGGCTGGATGTCCAGAAAAGCAAGGAAATCTTTAGTTTCTGCTACTTTATGAGCCGGAATTTCACCTGAAATGATTTTTGAAAATATAGATGCCATAGGTAGGGTTGTTAATGTACGTTACTGTTTAATGTTAACATACAAATGATTATCTCGATACTTCTAAAATTTCAAATTCAACTTTTCCTGCGGGTACGGTCACTTCAATTTTATCACCAACAGCTTTACCAAGTAAACTTTGAGCAATAGGAGATTTCACTGAAATTTTACCAGTTTTCATATCAGCTTCTGTTTCAGAAACTAACTGATAAGTCATTACCGCATTGTTTTTAGTGTTTTTAATTTTAACAACAGATAAAGCAAAAACCTTCGAAAGGTCTAATTTAGATTCATCCATTAGGCGAGCATTTGCCAACACTTCACCTAATCTTGAAATTTTCGCTTCATGATGACCTTGTGCTTCTTTTGCTGCATCATACTCCGCATTTTCTGATAAATCTCCTTTATCGCGAGCTTCTGCAATTGCTTTTGCAATCTGAGAACGCCCTTCGGTTTTCAAGTAATGTAATTCTTCTTTTAATTTTTCTAATCCTTCTTTAGAATAATATATAACCTCTGCCATAACGCACGTTTTAATGGGACTACTATAAAAAACAAACAAGACTATGCCGGCCAATGCCAATATAGTCTTGCTCTGTAATAACACGAAGATAAACTTTTTGATTTCAGAAATGCAAATTTTTTAATCAGTTCTGATCTTATTAATTAATTGCTAGGAATATAAAAACATCAAGCTAAAAATTTAAATACCAGATTTAATTTACAGCTTTCTGAGCTTTTCTGCTAGCACCTCTGATATCTTTTTATAGGATTCAAATGTCCATCCAGCTACATGCGGACTTAATATTACATTATCATTTACAGCCAAGTCCTGATACCATTCTTGTTCATAAATTGCTGGGAATTTTTCAGTTTCTAAAACATCCAGGCCGGCGCCTAAAATCTTACCGGACTTTATCCCATTTAATACCGCTCTGGTGTTTACTACTTCGCCCCTTGAAGTATTTATTAGAAAGATTGGCTTTTTAAAATGGTATAAATATTCATCATTTACTAATTGCCGAGTCTCTCTTGTTAAGGGAATATGAAAGCTTACAATATCCGAATGTTTCACAATTTGCTCCATACTATTCTCTTTCACGTAATCATCCGAATAGTCTGTTTTATATTTGTCGAAAGCAATTACTTCTACATCAAATCCAGACAATTTTCTAGCTAATGCTTGCCCAGTATTGCCATATCCTACAATTCCTACTGTTTTTCCCTTTAGCTCCCATCCACGATTTCCTTCTCTATCCCAAATCCCTTTCCTTACCTGCTGATCGCTTCGGCGGAGATTATTCATTAAAGAAAGTAACATCCCAATGGCGTGCTCAGCTACAGCATCGCGGTTTCCTTCACTTGCGTTAAGGCATACAATGCTTTTACTTTTGGCATAATCAACATCAACACCATCCATTCCAGCTCCAGCCCTACCAATAAATTTTAAATAGGATGCCGCATCTAGTATTTCCTTATCTACTTTAAATCTGCTTCTAATTACCAACCCAAAATATTCTGGGAGTATACGTATCGCTTCTTCCCTGGTGATAGTAGGTTTTATATCAACTTCATAACCCAGCCTTTCTGCTTCTTCTTTAAAAATTGAATGCAAATTATCAACGAGGAGGATTTTTCTTTTCATTAATGTAGTATTGAGATAAGCGTAATGCGTATTGCGATGAGTGAAACTGTTGAAAAAAAAAATTATTTAGCCTTATCTATTAAGTCGGTGAGATAAACAAAATCAGCCACGCTTAATCTTTCAGCTCTAAGCTCAAGCATAGGCTCCGCTCCAAGTTTTTCTTTGTTTATAACACCTGATAATGCATTTCTCAAGGTTTTCCTACGCTGATTAAATCCTGCTTTTACAACTTGCCAAAACAGTTTTTCATCACAACCCAGGTGTTCAACTTCATTGCGTGTTAAGCGAATTACTGCAGAAAGCACTTTCGGTGGCGGGTTAAACACGCCAGCTTTTACAGTGAACAAATATTCAACTTTATAAAAAGCTTGTAAAAAAACACTCAAAATTCCGTACTCTTTACTGCCGGGCTTTTCAGCACAGCGTTCAGCTACTTCTTTTTGAAACATACCAACCACTTCGATTACCTGATCGCGGTTTTCTAAAATTTTAAATAAGATCTGTGAGGATATATTGTAAGGAAAATTACCTATGATGGCGATTTTATCTGCAAAGACATCCTTAAAATTAAGTTTTAAAAAGTCACCGTGTATGAGTTTATCACCTAATTGAGGATATTTTTTTTGGAGGAATTGAAAGGATTCGATGTCCACATCAATCAAAAAGGTTTCGTATTCGGTCTTCCTTAATAGGTAATCTGATAAAATTCCCATTCCTGGGCCCACTTCCAAAACCTGTTTAAAGTTTTCACTTCCCTGCAAGCTGTTAACTATTTTTTCAGCAATATTCTTGTCGGTTAAGAAATGCTGTCCAAGGTGTTTTTTTGCTTTAACTAAACTCATTCACTGTGTTTTTCTACAAATAACGTAAAAATAGATGTGAGAATAGCGATTAAAGATTGCAGATTGAATAAAGATGTGAAGATTAAAAATTAAAGTATTTATTTTGCAAACTGTTTCATTGGGGTTTTACATTCTTATTACCTCTTACCTGAATTAATCATGAGCGATAAGTTAAAAGTTGGAATTTCGATAGGCGATGTAAATGGTATTGGCCTGGAGGTGATTATTAAAACATTAATAGATAATCGTATTCTTGATTATTGTACTCCTATTGTATACGGGCATACCAAGGTGGCTTCGTTCCACAGAAAAACACTTGCCGCATCGGACTTTAACTTCCATGTGATAAATAATCCAGCGCAAGCAAATGCAAAGAAAGCCAATATGATTAACTGTTGGGAAGAGGATGTTAAAATCGAATTAGGTGTAGCAACTGCAACAGGAGGAAAGTATGCTTTTATATCTCTTGAGAAAGCGATGATTGATTTACTTGCCGGAGACATAGACGCCTTGGTAACTGCCCCGATCAATAAGCATAACATCCAAAGCGACGAATTCCAGTTCGCCGGCCACACCGAATATATTCAGGCAAAAACAGAATCGGCAGATTCATTGATGTTTTTAGTAAGTGAAGATATCCGCGTAGGTGTTGTTACAGGCCACATTCCGATAAAAGAAGTTTCAGAAAAAATAACTAAAGAAAAAATCCTTTCGAAGCTTGCGATGATGAATGACAGCTTGAAAAAAGATTTCTGGATACAGAAACCAAAAATTGCTGTTTTAGGATTGAACCCTCATGCGGGCGATAATGGAATTATTGGTACTGAAGAACTAGAAACGATTATCCCAGCTCTTGAAGAAGCCAATTCTCAAGGGATATTTGCTTTTGGCCCATATGCGGCGGATGGTTTCTTTGCTAATAAATCTTATTTAAAATTTGATGCTGTATTGGCCATGTATCATGACCAAGGCTTAATTCCGTTTAAACAAATTGCTTTCCATAACGGAGTTAACTTTACCGCTGGTCTACCGGTTGTACGCACATCTCCTGATCACGGAACTGGTTACGACATAGCCGGTAAAAATCTTGCATCCGAAACCTCTTTCCGGGAAGCTATTTTCTCTGCCATTAACATTGTAGAACGCAGGAGAGAATCCGCTGAACTAAGAGCAAATCCGCTAAAAACAACTAAACTGAGCAGGGATCGGGATTAAACTTCAGTCCGAAAGCTGAATAGCATTTTCCCGGTCACGATATCGCACGTTTGCTCTCATGACTCGATCTGTCGCTTAATGAACTTTCGGTCTTACCGTCTTTTCCGACTTCCGGTCTCCCTCAAAAGCATTTTCAAAAAACTATTATTAACTGAATATATTTTCCTAAATTTGCAGGCTTAATTGCCGTGCTTTGAAACCATTACAGCAGTATATTATTCCATATTCAGGCCTTAAAATAGGTAAGCATAACTTCGAATTTGAAGTTAATGAGACTTTTTTTAACGAGTTTGAGTATTCACTGGTAAAAAATGGAGAGGTAAAAGTTGATCTGGAGTTAGATAAACAAGAGACCATGCTGATATTATCATTCCATATAAAGGGTGATATTAAAATTGGTTGTGATGTTTGCTTATCAGACTTTCCTTATAAAATGGATGTGCTTGAGCGTCAGATAGTAAAGTTTACTGGCGATGTGAATTTAGAAGATGATACTGATGAGATCATTCTTCTACCAAAAACTGAACATGAGATTGATGTATCATCATTAATTTATGAATATATAACAGTTGCAGTGCCTTATATAAGCCGCTGTGATGATGAAGGAAACACCGAATGGTGTGACAAAGATATGATTCGGAAGATCAGTGAGCTCTCCGGTTCTAATAATGAAGATAATATAACAGATGCTGACCCGAGATGGGATGCATTAAAGAATTTAAAAAAGTAATTAATTAATACAAGAAGTAAAGATGGCACATCCAAAACGAAAAATATCGAAGTCGAGAAGAGATAAGAGAAGAACCCACTATAAAGCTGTGGCTCCTAGCTTAACTACCTGCCAAACTACAGGTGCAATTCATTTACCTCACCGTGCATACAATGTTGATGGCAACTTGTATTACAACGGCAAACTGGTTATTGAGAACACTTCTATAGCATAGCCTAATTTTCAGACATGAAAATTGGCCTAGATATAATGGGCGGAGATTATGCTCCTAAAGCAACCGTTTTAGGAGCAATTGCAGCCTCCAAAGGTTTATCTCCAGATCAGAAAATTGTACTCTTCGGAGACAAAGATCAAGCCTTATCCATTTTATCAGAAAATCAGGTTGATCCTGATATTTTTGATTTTGTTCATACCACTGAAGTAATCGGTATGGGCGAGCATGCCACAAAAGCTATCGTATTAAAGCCAAATTCAAGCATAAGTTTAGGTTTTCAGTATTTAAAGGAAGGGAAGATCGATTCGTTCGCTTCTGCCGGTAATACTGGTGCAATGCTCGTGGGCTCTATGTTTAGTGTAAAAACTATTCCTGGCGTTATACGTCCCGCAATTGCCACAAATATCCCTAAATTAAAAAGTGGATTCGGCATTATGCTTGATGTAGGTGCGAATGCAGATTGTAAACCTGACACCCTTTTACAGTTCGGTATTTTAGGAAGTTTGTACGCAGAGCATGTGTACAATATTGCAAATCCTAAAGTTGCATTAATAAATATTGGTGAAGAAGAAGAGAAAGGTAACATGGTTACTCAAGCAACTTTCCCACTGATGAAAGAAACCAAGCTTTTTAATTTCGTAGGAAATGTGGAAGGTCGTGATCTTTTTAATGACAAAGCTGATGTAATTGTTTGTGACGGTTTTACAGGAAATGTAATGCTGAAACTTGCCGAAACATTTTATATCCTGACCTTGAAAAAAGGTTTCAAAGACGAATTTTTTGATCGATTCAATTATGAGCAATATGGCGGAAGCCCTATTCTTGGCGTGAATGCGCCGGTATTAATCGGTCACGGCATTTCGACACCTGAAGCAATAAAAAACATGGTACTTCTTTCAAAAACAATGATAGAAGCAAAATTGGTTGACAAAATTAAAGCGGCATTTAAATAAAAAAACTAACACCACCTGTATGCATAAAATTCATGCTGCAATCACTGCAGTAGACGCTTACGTACCTGATTATATTTTAACAAACCATGAACTTGAAGGCATGGTTGACACAAATGACGAGTGGATTACCACGCGTACAGGTATAAAAGAACGTAGAATTTTAAAAGGGGAAGGTTTAGGTACATCCTACATGGCTGTTCATGCAGTGAACGGCTTGTTAAAAAAACGAGGTATTGATGCGTCTGAAATTGATTTAATCGTTTTTTGTACATCAACACCCGATTATATATTTCCCGCTTCTGCAAATGTTCTTGCAGATAAAATCGGGGCGGTAAATGCCTGGGGTTTTGATTTGCAGGCAGCATGTTCAGGCTTTGTTTTTGGCTTAACTACTGGCGCTCAATTTATTGAATCTGGTAAACACAAAAAAGTATTAGTGGTAGGAGGCGATAAAATGTCATCCATCATTAATTATAAAGACCGAACAACCTGTATCATTTTCGGTGATGGATGCGGTGCCGTTTTATTAGAACCAAATTATGAGGGATATGGAGTAGTCGATTCCATCTTAAAATCAGATGGTTCTGGCGCACCTTTCTTACACCTTAAAGCTGGTGGATCTGTAAAACCTGCTTCCCACGAAAGTGTAGATGCAGCAGAACATGCAGTTCATCAAGAAGGCAAAGCGGTATTTAAGTTTGCAGTGACTAATATGGCCGACGTATCCGCGGAGATCATGGAAAAAAATAATCTTACTCCAGAAGATATTGCCTGGCTAGTACCACACCAAGCCAATAAACGTATTATTGATGCTACTGCCAACCGGATGGGTGTTGGCTCGGATAAAGTGATGGTAAATATTGAACGTTATGGCAATACCACTAATGGCACTATCCCGCTTTGTTTATGGGAATGGGAAAGTAAACTTAAAAAAGGCGACAACATCATTCTTGCTGCTTTTGGAGGTGGATTTACCTGGGGTTCAGTTTTCTTAAAATGGGCTTACTAAAAATATAGAATACTTATTGATTTTTAATACTTTAGATTAACAAACACACATACTAAACGAAAACACATGGATATTAAACAAATTCAGGAACTCATCAAGTTTGTTTCCAAATCTGGAGTAAACGAAGTTTCAATTGAACAGAAAGAGTTTAAAATTACCATAAAAACCAACCAGGCTCCAACATTTGTACAAGCAACTGTACCGGGTGTTTCAGCACCGGCTTTACAACCAGCCGCAGCAGTTCAGCCACAAGTTGAACCAGCAGCACCAGCTGCACCTGCAGTCGCAGACACATCAAACCTAATCACCATTAAGTCTCCAATGATTGGTACGTTTTACCGGTCAGCATCTCCGGATAAACCTTTATTCGTGAATGTTGGTGATGAGATAAAGGCAGGTGATGTGTTATGTATTATTGAAGCGATGAAACTATTTAACGAAATAGAATCAGAAGTTTCGGGTAAAATTGTGAAGGTTTTGGTTGATAATTCAAGCCCTGTAGAATATGATCAACCATTGTTTTTGGTTGATCCAGCGTGATAAAAAAAATTGAGTGTGCAAATAAGCGATGACTGCATTCGTTTATTTGCACATTTTCATATAAGTTATTTTGCTTTAAAAATTGTAGGGCTACTATAGATCCGATAATCCATCTATAATCGTTCTAGTAGCACCAGAAGGTTAAAATTTATACGGATACTGGTTTAACAAAATTGAATTCAGTAATTACTGAAGCTCACGATATCCGCACATTTGAAATAGAAAATATGTTCAAAAAAATACTTATTGCTAACCGCGGTGAAATTGCCTTAAGGATAATTCGCACCTGCAAAGAAATGGGTGTTAAAACCGTTGCGGTTTACTCTACCGCAGATCGCGATAGTTTGCATGTTCGTTTTGCTGATGAAGCAGTTTGCATCGGCCCTCCCGCAAGTAAAGATTCTTACCTAAATATTCCTAATATTATATCTGCAGCAGAAGTTACTAACGCAGATGCTATTCATCCTGGCTACGGCTTTTTATCTGAAAATGCAAAGTTCTCTGCAATCTGCAGAGACTACAATATAAAATTTATCGGTGCAACCCCTGAACAAATAAATGGAATGGGCGATAAAGCTTCGGCTAAAGAAACCATGAAATTAGCGGGTGTACCAACTATTCCCGGTTCTGAAGGTTTATTAACTAGCGTAAAAGAAGGAATTGAGATCGCCAAACAAATTGGTTATCCGGTTATCCTCAAAGCAACTGCTGGCGGTGGTGGTCGAGGTATGCGGATTGTTTGGAAAGACGAAGAATTTGAAAACGCATGGGACTCTGCTCGTCAGGAATCAGGTGCAGCATTTGGTAATGATGGCCTGTATCTTGAAAAATATGTGGAAGATCCACGTCATATAGAAATTCAGGTAATTGGTGATCAGTATGGTACAGTTTGCCATTTATCGGAACGTGATTGTTCCATTCAACGTCGTCATCAAAAATTAATTGAAGAGGCTCCATCTCCATTCATGACGCCAGAATTGCGTGAAAGAATGGGAATTGCAGCAATTAAAGGAGCGCAAGCTGTAAATTACGAAGGTGCTGGAACCGTTGAGTTCTTGGTAGACAAACATCGTAATTTTTACTTCATGGAAATGAATACTCGTATCCAGGTAGAGCATCCGGTTACGGAAGAAGTGATAAATTTTGATTTAATTAAAGAACAAATTAAAGTTGCCTCAGGAATACCCATTTCAGGCAAAAGCTACGAACCTGCAATGCATGCTATTGAATGCCGTATAAATGCCGAAGATCCATTTAATAACTTCAGGCCTTCACCAGGAAAAATTACGCAGTTCCATTCTCCGGGTGGGCATGGTGTGAGAGTAGATACACACGTATATACAGGCTATACTATTCCACCAAATTATGATTCGATGATTGCTAAGTTAATTTGTGTGGCTCAAACCCGAGAAGAAGCAATTTGCACAATGGAAAGGGCCTTAAGTGAATTTGTAATAGAGGGTGTAAAAACTACGATACCATTCCATCTAAGATTGATGAAAGATGCTAATTTTAGGGCTGGTAATTTTACTACCAAGTTTATGGAAACATTTGATTTAAAAGAATAGGCATCCAAAACTTAAAAATAACCGTAAATACCATCTCAAATCAAAAAGATGGTTTTTTTGTTTTAAATTATTATGAGCAATACAGAATCTACAGACATTGTGAAGTCTGTAAAAGAAAGAGGAAAATCTTTGGAAGCAGAAATGTCTTTTTTTGACCATCTGGATGTTTTAAGGAAACACTTGATACGCTCATCACTTGCCATTGTTGTTTTAACAAGTGTGGCATTTGCTTATTATGATTTCATTTTCGATACCATTATTATGGGACCGAAAAAGTACACTTTCTGGACTTATAGAATGATGTGCATCATAGGTGATAAATTCAATCTTGGCCCTGACTTTTGCGTTAGCAAAGATATTCCCTTTAACATCATCAACACCGAGATGGCTGGGCAGTTCACCCTTCAAATGAATTCTTCGCTTTTGATAGGCGTGGTTCTGGGAGCTCCGTATTTGCTATTTGAACTTTGGCTTTTCATAAAACCTGCCTTGCATGAAACTGAGCGCAAATCAGCAACTGGATTTACAGGTTATGCAGTATTATTGTTTATGCTAGGAATATTGTTTGGATATTATATCATTACTCCCCTATCCATAAATTTTTTAGCGAATTACACAGTAAGTTCAATCATACAAAACCAAATTACTATTGACTCTTATCTATCATCGGTAGCAACATTAACTCTTGGGTCCGGCTTTGTGTTTGAACTACCGATTTTGATTTTTATACTTTCGAAATTCGGAATTATAACGCCTAAAATTATGCGTAATTCACGAAGATACGCTACCGTTATTATCTTAATCATTGCAGCTGTTGTTACCCCAACACCAGATATATTGACCATGTTAACGGTGAGTTTCCCACTATTCCTTTTATACGAATTAAGTATTGTAGTATCAGCACGTGTTGAGCGTGGCAAAAAGAAAGCGGAGCTCGAATTTTACGCTAAACCGTAATTCAAAATATAAATACATTAAATGACGAAGCCATATTTCTGCTTCGTCATTTTTTATATCTTCTTAATGCCATGAGCTTAAAAAGGTGTCCTATTATTAATAAAATCATAAATTTGCAGAATGAATAAGGATTTGACAATTGCCATTGGTGCTGACCATGCTGGTTTTGAATTTAAACAGCAGCTATTAGATTTTTTAAAAGATACTCAAGTGAAAGATTTCGGAACATACAGTTCTGAATCAGCAGATTACCCGGATTTTGCGCATGCAGTAGCTACATCCGTTGAAAGTGGAGAAAGCTCTTTTGGCATTTTAATTTGTGGGAGTGCCAACGGTGTTGCAATTACTGCAAATAAACATCAAAGTATCCGTGCGGCGATATGCTGGAAAGAAGAGTTAGCAGAAACTGCTCGTACACATAATAATGCAAATATCGTATGTATTCCTGCCCGCCACATTTCTATCGAACTTGCTAAAACAATTATTACCAAGTTTCTTGAATCAGAATTTGAAGGTGGCAGACATGCAACTCGTGTCAACAAAATATCCTGCTAAAATCTTCTACCGTCTCTCTATGATTTTCAAAAAGGCTTTACTTTGGTTCTTTGCAATTGGTATATCTCTACCTGGGTTTGCGCAAGATATCACCGCTGCAAAATTTGCAAAACGTATTTCTACCTCAGATGCAAAGAAGCATTTAACTATTCTATCTTCTGATGAATTTGAAGGACGTGAAACGGGTAAGCCAGGCGCTGAAAAAGCCGCCAACTATATTGCAGAGCAATTCAAGAGATTGGGATTGCAAGCGCCTGTAAATGGATCATACTTTCAGAATTTTCCGCTGGTGGAAAACGTTTTTGAAGTAAAATCATTTAATATTAACGGGAAAGCTCTTAACTATGCGAAAGACTTTTATTTTTCTACTATTCCCAATGCCACCACTCTTAAAACTGATGAAATTGTTTATATAGGTTACGGCATTGATAACGAGACTTACAATGATTTAGAAGGTACTGATATTGCTGGTAAAGTGGTTTTACTGATAAATAAAGATGAGCCGATTGATAAAAATAAAACTGAAGAAGCTACTGATTGGAGTACTAATAGCTTAAAGCGGATAAATTATATTCAAAACAAAAACCCCGCACTTATTTTAGCGGTTAACCCGGATGTAAATGAGGCGATTGAAAACTATAAGATCTCTTTTCCTGGTAAAGGAAAACTTTCGATAAAGAAACCCAATTCTCTATCGAGTTTAACACAAATACAAACTGTTCCGGTTGCTTACATCTCTCGGGCAGTTGCAGGTTTGTTTCTAAAGAATTCTGCAAAGACTTATGAAGACCTTAAAGCTTCAATCAATGAAAGTTCAGAGCCAAAAACTCAAACAGTTAAAGTTGATTTTAACGCAGATTTTGGCATATACGCTAAGGAAGTAAATTCAAAAAATGTTTTAGGTTTCTTGCCCGGCACAGACCTTAAGGACGAAATATTAGTATTATCTGCTCATTATGATCATATTGGCATTTCGGAAACTGGAACTGATAAAATTAACAATGGTGCAGATGACGATGGTTCAGGCACCACTGCAGTTATTGAATTGGCCAGAGCATTCACAAAAGCTAAAAAGAAGGGAAAAGGGCCAAGACGTAGTATTTTGTTTATGACCGTTTCCGGCGAAGAAAAAGGCTTATTAGGATCCGAATGGTATTCTGAACATCCTGTTTTCCCATTGAGCCAAACTATTACTGATTTAAATATTGATATGATCGGTCGGGTTGATCCTGACCATACTGCAAACCCTTATTATTGCTACTTGATCGGATCTGATAAGTTGAGTACGGATTTGCATAAAATAAGCGAGAATGCAAATTCTATTTATACCAAATTAAGTATTGATTATAAGTTCAATGACCCGAATGATCCGGAGCGGATCTATTACCGTTCAGATCATTACAATTTTGCCAAACATAATATCCCAATTATTTTTTATTTCAATGGTATTCATGAAGATTATCATAAACCCAGCGATGAAGTGAGCAAAATAAATTTTAATCTCCTGGTAAAAAGAGCTCAACTGGTTTATTATACCGGTTGGGATTTAGCTAATCGAAATAAAAGACCAGTGGTTGACGTTAAAAGTGATATGCCGGCCAAACGGTAGCAACTAATTTCATACTATAAATCTGCCTTGTACCTAAGAAATGACCGAATTCGCTTCTGACTTTATTACCACATCAAACATTAAAGGTTTTGACCTTGACCATCGGCGAATAATTAAATTCAACATGGGCAGGTACAACACCGCTGTTGAACGGGGGTTGCAGAAGCTAATTAATTTGGAGAACTCCAAACGAAAAGCGCATGTAATAAAGTGGAAGGTGATGGAAAACCTGGACAAGTTATTACCAGAGTTTGAAGCAAATTTTCAAAAAAGAGGTGGTAAAGTTATTTGGGCAAATGATGCTGATGAAGCGCAAAAAGAAATTTTAAACATTATCCAAAAGGCCAAGGCAAAAACAGTTATCAAGTCCAAATCAATGACTACTGAAGAAATTCATTTAAATGAATTTCTAGAAGAACATCAAATAGAAGCACTTGAAAGTGATCTTGGAGAGTATATCGTTCAGCTCTTAGGTCAAAAGCCTTATCATATTGTAACTCCTGCTATGCACCTAAGCAAGGAGGATATTGCTAAACTGTTTCATGAAAAGTTTGGCACTCCTGTGGATGCTACGCCTGAACAATTAACACTTAAAGCCCGGGAACTGCTCCGTGAAAAATATACTTCTGCGGATGTTGGCATTACGGGAGGAAACTTTTTAATAGCGGATTCTGGAAGTATTTGTTTAACCGAAAACGAAGGTAACGCCAGATTAACAACAACTTTCCCCAAAATTCATATTGCAGTAGTTGGAATTGAAAAAATAATTCCTTCAATCGCAGACCTTGATCTGTTTTGGCCTTTATTGTCTAGCCATGGAACAGGTCAGAATTTAACTGTTTATAATACCATTCTAGGTGGCCCACGCCAAGAAAATGAAACGGATGGCCCTGAAGAAATGTATGTTATTTTACTTGATAACGGCCGCACTAATCTCCTGGCGCAAAAAGATCAAAGGCAGGCCCTTTATTGCATTCGTTGCGGTGCTTGCTTAAATGCTTGCCCCGTATATCAAAACATCGGTGGCCATACTTATGAAACAACTTATAGTGGCCCTATAGGTTCTATCATCACTCCGCATATGCAGGGGATGGAAGACTTCAAACACTTAAGTTATGCTTCCAGTTTATGTGGCAAATGTACTGAGGTGTGCCCGGTAAAAATTGATATTCATAAAATGTTGTTGCTTAACCGTCGGGATGCTGTGGCAACCGGTCATGTTACAAGCTTAGAAAAATGGGGATGGAAAGGCTGGACATCGGGCATGCTAAAACGGAGCATGATGGATATGATTGGCGGCAAATTCAAAAACTTTATCTTAAAATACTTTTTCAAGAAGAGCTGGGGTGAACATCGGGAACTCCCAAAAGTTGAGACGAAATCATTTAGCAAACAATGGAAAGAAAAAAGCAAACATACTTGATCGCTTAAACCTGTTATTTACAAGCTTTACTAGCACCCTGAGTTAAATAAAAATCTTAAAAAGATGCTTTGGGCGTTCGGGCGGGCTTTCCGCTACAATCTTTTTGCGAAGGGTGCAAAAAGGATTTTCACTACAATCCCTAACGCAAAACCTAGCATGTTTAAATAAACGAGTTTTGTAAAACATCTATTGGAGCCTTGAATGCACATTTAAAGTAAGCCTCAGCTTAGTATTTTCGTAAATTTCTAAGTACTTGCCTAAATGCTAGTGTATCAACCGCCCATTCAGTACTACCCATTGAACAAGCCTAAAATGCGGCCCGAATATCTTGTTCTATCGGCCGAATTTTTAATATTAAACGTTAACTTTGCGGCTTGAAAAAATAAGCATGCTTCACTTCTTTTCCAGTCAATCTGATACCGTTTTTGCCTTACAAACTGAGCAGGAACTTGCCTCCACAGATATTTCAAAACTCGAATGGCTTTTTGGTAACGCCAGGTTACAGCAGAGTTCCACTTTAAGCGGTTCTTTCGTGGGGCCTCGTGCAGCCATGATTACACCATGGAGCACTAACGCGGTAGAGATTACTCAAAACATGGATGTCCAGGGCATTATCAGGATTGAGGAATTTAAGCAGGTTGAAGCTAATTTTACGGATTTCGATCCGATGCTTTCACAAAAGTACGAAGGCCTTAATCAGGAAATTTATACGATCAATATTAAGCCAGAACCTGTTCTGGCAATAACGGATATTGCAGCCTACAATAAACAGGAAGGGCTTTCTCTGAGTGATGAAGAAGTAACATACTTAGATGAACTTTCAAAAAGATTAGGCCGACCACTGACAGATTCTGAAGTGTTCGGATTTTCACAAGTAAATTCAGAACATTGCCGACATAAAATCTTCAATGGAAAATTTATTGTTGATGGAGAGGAAAAAGCCAGTTCTTTATTTAAACTCATCCGCAAAACATCCGAAGAAAACCCCAATGATATAGTTTCTGCTTATAAAGACAATGTAGCTTTTGTTAAAGGACCGGTTGTACAACAATTTGCACCTAAACGTGCTGATGAACCAGATTTTTATGCCCTTAGCGATTTCGAATCGGTTATTTCTTTAAAAGCCGAAACACATAATTTCCCTACTACTGTTGAACCCTTTAACGGTGCTGCCACCGGTTCTGGAGGGGAAATCAGAGACAGGCTTGCCGGAGGCCAGGGATCATTGCCGCTTGCTGGAACAGCGGTTTATATGACTGCGTTATCTCGTTTAGCAACAGACCGTCCATGGGAAAATGCAACCCAAGAACGAAAATGGCTTTATCAAACTCCTATGGATATTTTGATAAAAGCATCCAACGGAGCTACCGATTTTGGAAACAAATTCGGGCAACCTCTAATTACCGGTTCTGTTTTAACATTCGAATATGATGAAAGCACTGATAATCTAGACACAGCTCCAAGAAAATTAGGTTACGATAAAGTGATCATGCTTGCTGGCGGTATTGGCTACGGTAAAGCAAGCCAAGCTCAAAAGCAAAAGCCTAAAGCAGGTGATAAAATTGTAATTCTTGGTGGTGAAAACTATCGTATCGGGATGGGTGGTGCTGCGGTATCCTCCGCTGATACGGGTGCTCACGGCTCTGGAATTGAGTTAAACGCTATCCAGCGCTCCAATCCTGAGATGCAAAAAAGAGCCGCAAATGCAGTTAGGGGCATGGTAGAAAGTGATCATAATGCGATCATTTCAATTCATGATCATGGTGCAGGAGGCCATTTAAATTGCCTTTCGGAATTGGTAGAAGAAACCGGTGGAAAAATCGATTTAGATAAGTTGCCAGTTGGCGACCCTACCCTTTCGGCCAAAGAAATTATTGGCAATGAATCACAAGAACGTATGGGCTTGGTGATTGGTGAAGAAAGTATAGCTACTTTACAGAAAATAGCTGATCGGGAACGCTCACCAATGTATACTGTTGGAGATGTTACTGGCAACCATCGTTTCACTTTTGAATCTGCCTCTACAGGTGCAAAACCAATGGACCTGGAATTGAAAGATATGTTTGGAAGCTCGCCTAAAGTGGTTATGGATGATAAATCCCTTATCCGCAACTATGAGCCTGTAACCTATGATAAAAATCTATTAAATACTTATCTGGAACAAGTTTTACAGTTAGAAGCTGTGGCGTGTAAAGATTGGTTAACCAATAAAGTTGACCGTTGTGTAGGCGGTCGTGTTGCTAAGCAACAATGTGCTGGTCCGCTACAATTACCATTAAACAATTGTGGCGTAATGGCGCTTGATTTCCAGGGAATTGAAGGTATTGCAACTTCAATTGGTCACGCTCCTGTTTCTGCATTGATTGATCCTGCGGCTGGTAGTCGTATTGCAATTGGCGAATCCTTGTCAAACCTAGTTTGGGCTCCGTTAAAGGATGGCTTAAAAAGTGTTTCCTTGTCTGCCAATTGGATGTGGGCTTGTAAAAACGAAGGAGAAGATGCTCGCTTGTACAAAGCAGTTGAAGCTTGTTCGCAGTTCGCAATTGAGTTAGGCATTAATATTCCTACCGGGAAGGATTCTCTTTCCATGAAACAGAAATATAAAGACGGTGACGTAATTGCACCGGGTACCGTAATTATTTCTGCTGCCGGAAACTGTAACGATGTTCGTAAAGTGGTAGAACCCGTGCTGCAAAAAGATGGTGGGAACATTTATTACATCAATCTTTCTAACGATGGCTATAAACTTGGCGGTTCATCATTTGCTCAGGTTTTAAATAAAATTGGTAATGAAACTCCGGATGTCACCGATGCTTTATTATTCAAAAATACTTTCAATACGTTACAACAGCTTATCAAAGAGGGTAAAATTGACGCAGGCCATGATATTGGTAGCGGCGGTTTAATTACCACTTTGCTTGAAATGTGCTTTGCTGATAATAATCTGGGCGCATCATTAGATTTATCTGCGCTGGGCGAATCTGATGTCATAAAAGTTTTATTTGCTGAAAATATTGGAATTGTTTTTCAAGCGGCTGCAGAGGTAGAAGCAGTGCTTAACGCTAATAGTATTCCATTTTATGCAATAGGAAAAAGCACATCAGCAGCTACCCTTGAGATAAAAAATAACGCTGATTCTTACAGCTTTGATATTGCCCATTTAAGAGACGTTTGGTTTAAAACTTCTTACCTGTTAGATATAAAACAAAGCGGGGCTACAAGCGCAAAAGAACGTTTTTATAATTACAAAAACCAATTGCTGAAATACAAATTCCCAGCAAACTTCAATGGTAAAAAGCCAGTTTTGGATACTTCGAAGCCGAAAATAAAGGCAGCTATCATTCGTGAAAAAGGTAGCAATTCGGAACGTGAATTAGCGAATGCCATGTTTTTGGCTGGTTTTGATGTAAAGGATGTCCACATGACTGATTTAATATCTGGAAGGGAAACTTTAGAGGATATTAAATTTATCGGTGCTGTAGGAGGATTTTCAAATTCTGATGTTTTAGGTTCTGCAAAGGGATGGGCTGGTGCATTTTTATATAACGAAAAAGCCAAAGTTGCCCTTGAAAAATTCTTTGCCCGTGAGGACACTTTATCGGTAGGGGTTTGTAACGGATGTCAGCTTTTTGTTGAACTGGGCTTAATCAATATAAATCATACTGAAAAACCGAAAATGCTTCACAATGCCAGCCACAAGCACGAAAGTATTTTCACCTCGTTAACTATTCAGGAAAATAAATCTATCATGCTATCAACCTTAGCGGGCAGTACACTGGGTGTTTGGGTTTCGCATGGAGAAGGGCGGTTCAGTTTCCCGAATACCGAAGACAACTATCAGATAGTAGCCAAATATGCGTATGCTGCTTATCCGGCTTGCCCGAATGGTTCAGATTTTAGTACAGCCATGCTATGTGATGAAACAGGTCGTCATTTAGTGATGATGCCACATATTGAGCGGTCGCTTTTACAATGGCAATGGGCAAATTATCCAAAAGGCCGCCATGATGAAGTATCGCCATGGATGGAAGCTTTTGTAAATGCCCGAAAATGGCTAGAGGTTAAAGAACAATAATTATTTACTAAGATTGTATATCATAATAAAGCCTGGTTTTTAATTGAGCCAGGCTTTATTATGATGCTATGTTTTGCGTTAGGGAGTGAAGTGAAAATCCTTTTTGCCTTTGTCATCCTGAGCGAAGTCGAAGGGCGACAAGGGCAAAAAGATTGTAACAAAAAGCCTGCCCGAACGCCCTAAAACCACTTTATCTACTATTTATCAACGAGTTATACCGCTACAACTGGGTTTCAAATCCAAATGTGAAACTAGCACCGATACTTTCATAATCTGCAGTGGTATCTTTTGATGCCGACATTTGTATTAATCGAATAAGCCAAGTTCCAGTTCTATTTACTTTGAAATATACTTTGCCATCATCATCAGTACGGTAACTGTTTGTAAAAATAGCACCGTTTGCAGTCAATGTTAGTACTTCGACGTTAGCATTCTTAAGTTGCTTTCCTTCGAGTAAAACTTGCGCCGTCATATCATCTCCATATTTCAATTTATACGGATTTTGTAATAAAACAATCTCTAACTGTTGTCCTACTTTTTCATCAAATATTCCGCGACTATTTTTTTCTGCTTTTACAAGGGTTTTGCAAAACCAGGTAATTCGTTCTTTAACAAAAGGTTTTTTATTGCTTTCAAATTGCTTGGATATTTCATCTAATCCTTGCTCTTTTAAATAATCAGCAAATCTACTTTTAGGCATTGATCTTACAGTAGGTGCGCTATTTAAACCGACAAGGGCTAAACCTGGTTCCTCTATTTTCTTCATCAGAACCGGAGAAGCATCTTCGGAGGTTTTAGATTTTAAATCGGTTTTTTTATTACTGTCAAACAACCAAAAATCTGAAACCTTGGCAGAATTGTAAGTAAGTTCTTTTGGATCCTTCAATGATTTGGCCGTCAATAACCTAATTTTTAATGAATCACCTTTGGCAGGTAAAAACTTATCGGGCATTAAAAAGTTATCCTGTGAATAAGCAATTAAAGAGGTACTGATCAAAAATATTATAATGAGGGAAATGCGTTTCATATCTGTAAAAATAGGTAATTCTAACTAATGAGTTTTTAAAATTCTGTAAGTTTACTAAGATGATCTTTGACCGAAAATATTTAGATGATGATAGCCTACTAGATTTTTATAGGCGTTTACTATATCCTAGAATGGTAGAAGAGAAAATGCTGATTCTTTTACGCCAGGGCAGAATTGGCAAGTGGTTTTCGGGGATTGGGCAAGAAGCAATAGCGGTTGGCAGCACACTTGCCATGCATCCAGAAGAATATATTTTGCCCATGCATCGCAATCTGGGTGTTTTCACCTCCCGGGATATTCCTTTAACCCGTTTAATAGCACAGTGGCAAGGCAAAGTGAATGGATTTACAAAAGGGCGTGATCGATCATTTCATTTCGGAACGCAAGATTACAAGATCATCGGAATGATTTCTCATCTGGGACCTCAATTAGCAGTGGCTGATGGCATCGCGTTAGCAAACCTTTTGCAAAAGAATCAAAAAGCAACATTGGTATTTACGGGCGAAGGTGCGACGAGTGAAGGCGATTTTCATGAAGCTGTGAATGTAGCGGCCGTTTGGAATTTACCTGTGATATTCTTGATTGAAAACAATGGATACGCCCTGTCTACTCCAACTGAAGAACAATATAAGTGCAAGCATTTGGTGGATAAAGCTTTAGGCTATGGAATTGAAGGCAGGCGAATAGACGGAAACAATGTTCTTGAAGTTTATCACACCATTAAGAGTTTCGTGGAGGAGATGCGGGAAAACCCCAGACCTGTACTCATTGAATGCGTTACTTTTAGAATGCGTGGTCACGAGGAAGCCTCCGGAACCAAGTATGTTTCTCAAAGTTTAATGCAAAGGTGGATCGATAAAGATCCGTTAATTTGCTTTGAGAACTACTTATTGGAAAAAGGTATTTTAAGCACGGCTGTGTTAAAAGAATTAAGAAACAAGTTCCAGAATGAAATAAACAAGGATGTAGAATCTGCACTGAATGCTGAGAATATTCCGGTTAGTTCGGAAACCGAGGTCAATGATATGTACAAAGCCATTAATTCAACGGTTTTGGAACCTGGTTCTCAAAAAACAGAGAAGCGCTATGTGGATGCTATTAGCGATGCCTTACGTTTAGGGATGCAAAAATATCCAGACATGGTAATTATGGGGCAGGATATTGCAGAATATGGAGGTGCTTTTAAAATTACCGAAGGTTTGGTGGAAGAGTTTGGAAAACACAGAATTCGAAACACTCCTATTTGCGAATCTGCCATTGTAGGAGCTGCGTTGGGGCTGTCCATTAATGGGTATAAAACTGTCGTGGAAATGCAATTTGCCGATTTTGCAACTTGCGGTTTTAATCAGATAATTAACAACCTCGCTAAAACCTATTACCGCTGGAACCAGCCAGCAGATGTTGTAATACGCATGCCAACGGGTGCCGGCACCGGAGCCGGTCCGTTTCACTCTCAAAGCAACGAAGCATGGTTCACTAAAACACCGGGCTTAAAAGTGGTTTATCCGGCGTTTGCGGCAGATGCCAAAGGATTATTATTGGCGGCAATTGACGATCCGAATCCGGTTATGTATTTTGAGCATAAATATCTGTATAGAAACACGTCGGAATTAGTGGCTGATAATTTTTATACCATAGAGATTGGCAAGGCGAGGTTAGTACTTCAAGGCGAACAGTTTAGTGTCATTACTTATGGCTTGGGAGTACATTGGGCCTTAGAATATCTGGAACAACATCCGGATTTATCCGCAGATCTGCTAGACTTAAGAAGTTTGTTACCATGGGACAAGGAAGCGGTTGAAACAACTGTGAAGAAAACCGGAAGAGTTTTAATATTACATGAAGATACTTTGACGTGCGGATTCGGTGCAGAACTAAGTGCCTATATCGCCGAACATTGCTTTAAATACCTTGATGCGCCTATTATCAGATGTGCAAGTTTAGATACCGCTATCCCGATGAATAAACAGTTGGAAGATAATTTTTTGGCAAAATCCCATCTGGATAACGACGTAAAAAGGTTACTGACCTATTAGTGGCATGAATTTTTCTATTCTACCTCAAACGAGGAAAGTGAGAACGCTATTGAGATATTTTTTTACAGTAATAGTTGCGTTTTCTTTTCTTACATTTTGCAATAAAAATTCCGGCAAGCCGAAATATTCAACAGGTAAAAAGGAAATTTTAGCTCTTGAAAAATCCATTCTTTCCTATTCAGATTCGATCAATAGAATTTTACCAACACTATTTAAGCACGAGAGCCTATTTTATTATTTAGGTAACAACTCCTTTTATGTAACTAAATATCATGATGCTAACGACAAAAACGTCCTTTTTGTAAAGCATACCCATATTGGCAAACAAAGAATTATAGAGCACAGCTACTACATGAACAATGGTCAAACCGTTCTCATTTTAACTACAGAAAAGAATACTCATTTAGACCATTTGGCTTCAAGCAAAAGATTATTTTATAATGGGGCTGCTTTAATATCTCAGTATGAGAAAAAAGGCCCGAAAGAAAATCAGACAAGTTCACTAATTTATAGTAAGACGACTTTAACCCCAATTGACTGGAGGCAAGAAGTAACTACAATGGAGGATGCTTTAAATCAACAAGGTAATTTTGATCTTATTTTTGAAGGTATTACAGAGTATCCCAAAGCTAAATACATTATTTTGAGCCGAGATAAAATCAATACATACAGGGCTCCTGTTCGCATTGAAAAGGAGGATGAATTAGTGACCGAATTAATGCTAAACCCAGAACGATTTCGTGGTAGAAAGTTATTAATCACTTGCAAAGTGAAAGATAAAAATGAAGCGATTTATATCAGTGGAAAACTGAAATGAGTTAAGCAGGAATAACTTCTGCTAAGGGATGAAAAAGGTACACAGCTCCGGTTTTGATTTCGATGCATCTGTAACGCTTTCTCAATTTATCCTCCTTCCGAAATACACGACCATTTTTCATGGCGAACAAACTATTTATTGCCACATGCTCTACATGTAAAACACCTTCTACCTGTACATCATAACCTTTAAGAACCCTAAAAAGAGTCAAATCATTACAACTGGAAGCCGATGGATTTTCGAGATAGCTTAATATAGCCAGGTGTACATCTTTTGGAAAAACAGACATTTCAAAGAAAGGCTTCATCATCTTTTTGAAATTGACCTTCCACTCTAAGCCATGAGGTTTTGCTTTCCGCTTATGCTCATTCCATGTTAATAAATGAGCGAATTCATGTACAGTAGTAACCAAAAAAGCGTAATTATTAAGATTGTAATTTACTGAAATGCGGTGGCCTTCATTTTTAAAGGGAGGTCTATAATCCCCGTATTTGGTGTTACGCTTTCGCGAGATCTTAAAATCACATTGAAAATAATCGATCCAGCGGGCAATGGTGGGAGCCGCAGCAGGTGGAAGATATTGCGAAAGCAAACTGATCTTATCCATTCAAAGTAAAACAGCTTAATTATTTCAGAAGTTGATACACCAATAAACTAGCAAAATAAGCTAATGCCGTCATATAAACAAACTGTATTGCAGGCCATTTCCAATGTTGTGTTTCACGATATACAACAGCCAACGTACTCATACATTGCATCGCGAAAGCATAAAAAATCATTAGCGAAAAAGCTGCAGCAGTAGTAAATACAGGCAATCCTGTTTTGGGGTTACGAGCAGACTGCATTTTATCACGGACGGATCCCAAATTAGTGTCATCAGAATCAACACTGTAAATAGTAGCCATTGTACCCACAAAAACCTCTCGAGCTGCAAAGGAGGTGATCAAAGCAATTCCGATCTTCCAATCAAAACCAAGCGGTTTGATAGCGGGTTCTATTGATTTACCAAGTATCCCAGCGAACGAATTTTCTAATTTGGCTGATGCTTTTAAACGATCAACCTGAGCGTGAGAATACTGTTTATTGGCATTATAAGTAAATTTTTGATCTATTTCGCGGAATTTTTGTGGCGGGCCATAAGATGCCAAAACCCATAAAACCACAGAAACAGCAATGATTACTTTTCCTGCTTCAAATACAAATGCTTTCACTTTCTGAAACATGGTTAAACCCACATTGTTCCATCTTGGCATTCTGTAAACAGGTAGTTCCATAATGAAATAACCACGCTCGCGGGAGCGGATAATTTTTTTCATAACCCATGCTACAATGATGGCGCTCACGATACTTAATACATACAATGCCATCAAGGTTAGTCCCTGTAGATTTAATACGCCTAACACACGTTTATCTGGAACTACCAAGGAAATAAGCAGCGCATACACCGGCAACCGAGCAGAACAAGCAATTAATGGGGTTACCATAATTGTGATGATCCGATCTTTCCAACTTTCAATGGTACGAGCACTCATGATAGATGGTACAGCACAAGCAAAGCCCCCAATCATAGGAATTACAGATTTACCACTTAAGCCCACCTTACTCATGATTTTATCCATCATGAAAGTAACTCTAGACATGTAGCCCGTATCTTCTAAAATGGAAATAAAGGCAAATAAAATAGCAATTTGAGGGATAAAAATTAGCACGCCACTTAAACCTGCTAAAACACCATCAATTAACAAATCGGTTAAAACTCCAGTGGGCAAGTATAGGTGGCCCAATTTTGCCACCCAGATAAACAATTCCTCAATTAAACTTTGTGGGTATTGCGACCAGGCAAAAATGGATTGAAATATTAAAAAAAGGATGGCAAAGAAAATAAGGAAACCAAAAACTTTATGCGTTAAAACTTTATCAATACGGTTGCTGATAGTTTCTTGTTTACCATCTATTTTAACTTTAACTGAATCAGAAAGAACTTCATTTATAAAATTGTATCGTGCTATAGTTTCAGTGGCCTGTGCTTTTTGCGAATGAAAAGAAAACTCCTGCTCAATCTCTTCTATTCTATCACTATGATGTTCTGTGATAAAATGAAAATGTTCGTGATGATGTGCAAATTGCAATGCCATATAGGCATTGTCCAGTTGCATTTCACTACCAATTTTTTCAACCAAACCAGGTGCAATAGATTCTATTTCAATAGCATCTGCCTGAAGTGGAATTTTACCCGCAAAAGTAATTGCTTGCTTAAGTTGATCAATTCCTTCCAATTTACGAGCAGATATCGGAACAACCTGTACGCCTAATTTCTCTGCAAGTTTATCCACAGAAATTTCTATCCCAGCCCGTTTGGCCATATCCATCATGTTTAAAGCAATGATGATAGGGATTTTTAGATCTGCAACTTGTGTATATAAAAGTAAGTTCCGTTTTAAATTGGTAGCATCAGCAACAAAAACAATCAAATCCGGATAGCCCGAATTATTTTTGTCTGCAAGAGTATTTAAAACAATACGCTCGTCGTGGCTTTTTGGATAAATACTGTAAGTGCCAGGAAGATCGATAATTTGGGCAATGGTAGAATCTGATAATTTAGAGAATCCTGTTTTTTTATCAACGGTAACGCCAGGAAAATTTCCAATTTTTTGGTTAAGACCCGTTAATACATTAAATAGCGTAGATTTTCCGGAGTTGGGATTACCAACTAGTGCAACTTTTAAATCGCTGTTCAAAATTTTATTGAAGAATTATGGTAGAAGCTTCAAGCTTCCGCAGGCTTAATTGATAGCCTGAAACAGTAATTGCCATTGGATCTCCCAATGGAGCGAAACGTTCAACAACAATAGATTCACCTGGTAAACATCCCATCTCCATCAACTTTACCGACATCTCTAAATCAGTAAACTCTTTTATAACACCTGATTGACCTGGTTCTAATTGCGAAAGCCTCATGTATACCGTTGTTTAGGCCTCAAAAATATAGCTTATTTATAATAAATCCAAATAAGAATAGCATTATATTCAATTTTACACAACAACTATAATCAAAGCTAAATTTAGGCTCTAAAGCCGCAATTAACCTGTATGGGATGTATCTACACGTTATTTGCTTTGGTTTTTAGAACTGAATTTTACCGGATTAAAAAAATGAGGGCACTTGCAATCTTTCTTAAAAATTCTACAAGAGCTAAGGCTGATGATAATTACGAGTGCTACTATTTTATATGAGTTTTTCATTAAAGCGGGTTCTGTGTAAAAATATGTAGCTAAATATCCCCATACAAACACCGAGCATGTCTGCAAAAAAATCCCACCACTCTGCTCCTCTGTAAGTAAAAACTTTCCATTGCAAAAGTTCAATACCTCCACCAATTGCGGCCGTGACTAATAATATTTTAACTATGGTCAGCGTACGGTAGGTATAGCTTAATTGTTCTCTTATTTTACCGAAAAAAAGAAGTACCGTTAATACAAAGAAAAAACCCAAATGCACCAACTTATCAAAACCTTCAAAAAGAGGAAGTTCTTTCGCATCGTTAAGTGGAAGATTGCACATAATCAATATAAAAATTGTCCAAAGAATGGCTAAATATTGATGACGAAGGACTTGTAGCATTATTGCCCTATCTGTGCTTTATAATCTTCAGGAGACAATAGTTGAGTGATTTCAGCAGTATCGCTCAATTCAATTTTTACCATCCATCCTTCACCATATGGGTCAGAATTCACAAGCTCCGGATTGGTATCCAAGTTTTTATTGAATTCAACTATCTTTCCTGTCAAAGGCATAAACAGGTCTGACACCGTTTTAACTGCTTCAACAGTTCCAAATACATCTTCTTGAATTACATCTTTGCCAACAGTATTAATATCCACGTAAACGATATCTCCTAACTCATGTTGTGCGAATTCTGTAATGCCTACGTAAGCAACACCACCTTCAATGCGAACCCATTCGTGATCTTTTGTATATTTTAATTCTGATGGAAAGGTCATATGATATAATTTTAGTCAAAAATAGAATAAAGTATTAATGATACAAAGGCAATGCAATGGAAGATAACGAAGATTCAGACAATTTGTTACTGCAAGGTAAACCTTAAACTAAATCCGAAATTACTGAATGAAGTAGTGAAGGTTTGCGACGTATAAGGCTTGGTAATATTACCATCATAAAACAAACGGATGTTAAATCGTTGGTTTAACACATAATCGACAGAAGGTCTGTAGGTAATATTCTTTGCTCCAGATGATACTTCAGCATCTTCAACATCTGCTCTATAAATAATCGTCTTCCGATCACTTAAAGCAAAATCAACCTTAAAATTTAAATCATTATTCATTTTCAATGAACTGAATAATCCGAACGGAAAGCGAAACTTCGTAGTTCTATACCCCATTCCAAATACAACTGCATCTTCTTTTTGTTGAGCAAGTTGACTATTTGAAAGGCTTAAACTCAAGGCTCGAGATTTTCGATACTCAAAGTTAGTGGTCATGTTATTTTTTAAACGAACATCAATCCCTAATAAGGGTACAAACTGTTCGAAGAGGGTAACCTGGGAGAATTGATAATAAGGAAGGAAATTACCATTCACATCTCTAACACTAGCAGCTCCTCCAAGCTCCTCGTATCTGGCTAACGTATTAAATCCGTTAACACTGTACGTTGATCGATAAGCATGATTTAAGTCAATAGAACTGAAAACATTGTTGATGAATGCAAAATTTGTTAAACCATTGTAAGTAACCCGCCAGTTAGGGATGGGTATTTTAGGGAATCGGCTTAAGCTAACACTGCTTGCATCTTTGCCCGTGTAGGCTGCCAAAAACGAAGCTATTATTACATCTTGAGAGTTTTTCCCATATCCTTCTGAAAATCCAGCAGTAGTTCCAGTAGAATTCGGGTTTTGGCTTCCTAATCGTTGAGAGATTATTTGCCTGTTGCGTTCGAATTGTGTAAATAAGTTTGAAGAATTGTTTCGACTATTTTCTTTGCTGAACGCCGTTGCCAGTGAAAAGTACGACATGCTAAAATCACCGGTGGTAATAGGACTTAAGTTTTGGAAACTATTGCTATCCGGAGTGAATTTGAAATTAGTAGAATAATTAAAACTTCTGCTTTTAACTGCAGTTAATTCGATTCTTAAACTTTTAATCGGTTCAAGGGTTCCTCGCAGATTTAAATCTTCTTTGTAGGTAGTTACATACAATTGATTTAACAAGGGGTCCCTTGTTATCCAACCATTTCTGATTGCTCTGCCCCGAATATCACTCTGGCTTCCGAAAACAAAGTCAAATCCAGGAGCATTCTCATCCAAATCTTGTCCTAGTATCGTTGTTTTAGGTAAATATCCCGGGAGGAAAATACCTTCTGTACGGGTGTATGCACCATTGATGTTTTTCAGACTGGTTAAAGCCGTTACCAGTACTTTATTTAATTTATTGGTATTGGTCGCTTCGTTAGCTTTACGAACAAATCGAAATTTATTATATAACGATGTAAATGTTAGTGTGGGATTTATTTGCCAAATTCTTGAGTTCTGTATGGTGTTACCCAAATCCAAATTTGGATCTTTAAGTGTCAATAATGGTTCGGTTTTCCAGTTAAAGCCTGCACCGTACCGAGCAGCCACATTCACCCAATCTAATCCTGGAATTTTGTTTACTGGCAAGGTATAAGTAAGATTAAACGTATGGCTATAATCTGTAGTTCTACCTAACCTTTTTAAATTCTCCCAAATGGTGTCCCTCGCAAATCCATCGATTCTTCCTTCTGGTTCATCAATGATGGAGTAATTGGTTGCGTTTAAATCTAGTTGTAATGACCTGGTTAAGTTCCAACTTATGCCGTAAAGCCGTGACATTTGGAAGTTTTTATTGAATGTTTCTAATGGAATGAAATTATTTGGATCGTTATTTCTGAGCCGATTTTCAGAATATAATCGATCTACATCAATACGGAAATTCAGGGATGATGGTAGGATACTAAAGTTAAAATCACGAATTAAGTTTAAATTTTTAGACTTTATCAGCTTTTCAAAAGGAGTAAAAACCTTCGGCTGATTTGTAAAATTATAGGCTAAACCCGCTCGATACATTTTTTGAATGTTCGCTTCGTTGATATAATCACGATGGTTATATTCATTATAAGAATAGGTTGCACTTAGATTTTCAATATCCCATATGTGATTTTTACTTTCCGGATTAGTTTTGATTTTACGAACATTTGTAAAATTTATACTTTTACGCGTTGTATAGTCTTCTACTCTTTGAAGAATGGTGTCACGAATATTTTTGGGCGAATTTTTTAATACATTTTTTAGTTCCAGATCTGGAGTTTGAGGATCATATTGGGGAGTACTTAATTGAGATGAGTAGCTCACGAACACCGGAATTTTTATTCCGGATTTTTCTTTGAAAAATTTTCCAACCTCCACGCTTGACGAAATGTCAAAAAATTTGTCATCATTTCGGCTTCTTTCGCTAACTCTTTTATCTATTGATCCGAAGCCTACGGTGCTTTTGCTCGCAGAAAGAGTAACATCCGCAAAGTCTGCAAGCTTAAGATTTAAACGGCCAGTAGCAGCCCAACCTCCTTTTTCATCAAAATCGGTTAACCGTAATTCATTAAACCAAACTTGTGCACTTCTATCTAAATTTCCATCACCATTTACTATCGGATTCCGAACACCCAACATGTATACTCTCACCTTACTTAAATCTGGTTGCCCAACTACCGTAACTTTATTATTCCCCTCAATAAAAGTGAATGGTTCAAGTGTAGTCCACACCAAACCGGTTGCCGGATTTATCTCCTTATTTATGATGGCATTGTTACGAGCGGTTTTTGCAACTTGGAATAAGCGGAGCTCTAAATCAATTTTATTTTGGTCGGGCCAGATGGCATTAGGATCACTAGTACCGGCATGTGTGACTTTAAGAGGCAATTCATATTCGTAATAGTTATCCTGATTATCTGTTCCTATCCGGATGAAGGCATTTACGTCATTATCTCTTAAATCTTCTCCTTCAGCATGGATAAACATTTCCATTCTGCGATATGACCTGAAATCATTGAAAGTTGTACGGAAAGCAGCCCGGCCATAACCATTCCGTAAATTGCGCACATTTACTGCTAACGACTGTTCATTTTGACGTGTATCTCCACGAAAATTACTAAAATCACGTTCGCGTTCGATGCCCGGTGGAACTACATAAGGTATTGGTGTTCTTCTTCCGTTTTCTTCAATGTTAACGGTACTTACATCGATGGTAGACGCATCCAAACTTGGAGCTGGGCCAACAGCCGGCTCGGCAATTACTTTGTTGATGTTGTTTTCTGAGTTATATCTTCTCCACTCACCTCGTACCAATTGCAATTTCGCAAGCCGCATGATGGTTGTATCAGCGAAATCAGTCATGAACATCCGAATAAACCGTATTGATTTAAAATCCTGAATATTTCCAAACTTCCGTTGATATTCTGCAATAGGTATTCTAAACTGAAGCCATCGAACAGTCTCTTGCTTCTCGTTGGCCAGCTTAACAGTGGTATTAACAATATCTACCAAATAAGGATTTGCTGGATTTCTAACTGTTTCAAGATCGGCAGGTCGGATAGAAATTTTATATTGAAAATACTCATCAGCAAGGGTAGAATTATTATCACGGTTTACATCTTCACCATCTGGAAGAGGGGTAGAAGCCGAATTTTCAATACCTGTTTGATCAAGAGATTGTTGAGTTGTTTTCGAGTTCCCTTCTGTTCCATTATATTTTTCGTAACGTTTTAAAATTCCAGCGTTTGCTTGGTCAAGATTAGAACCCCTGTAATATTGATAGTCATCTGAGGAAGGGTCAGCGGCAAGTTCGGCAGCGGCTTGAGGATTTAAACGGCCTCTTGCTGCAGTTAAAAAATTAGCAAATTGAGTACTCTCATCCGCATCACTTAATCCATCAATACCCACATCTTGAAACTGCCTTGAAGCAGGATTATTATCAAAAGCAGAAATAACAGGCTGCAGCTTTGGAACTCGTCCCCATGCAGTTACATCTGTTCTTGTTGGATCGCCATCCACAGGTAGGCCATTTTCAAGCGACTTTCTACCGTCTTTCAAAATATCCTCAGAAATATTACCTAGGTTGAAATACAAATCCCCACCCGAACCTGTTTTGTTATATATGAACGGATCAAGCATCCAAAGTTCTATAAACTCGATGTTTAACGATTCAAAATCATTTGTTTCAAGCCTTCTAAAAATACCTGCCCATCGATTTCTGGGATTTTGGAGCGTTCCGTCAAAATTCATTCCCTCAGTTGTAAAGTTATAAGGCCCTCTAACTGTAGGATAAAAAGCTAAATCGAATGTTGATATGGTTAAGAGCTGCCCGGTTGATGATTCTTTAAAAGGAAATACTTCTCTTTCAAATACTTGACGTACGTAATGATTAGATCGCTCTAACTTATCATTTTTAATATTATTTGGCGTTGCCGAATTGCTCACATCAAAAAATATGGGGTCAATGTTATAAAAGCCAATCTTCGCTCTATTGAAATTGTAAGCCAGATCATTGGTTAAACCTGATTCTGAAAATTGCTGCGGTGTACCAGATATTTGCCAGCTGATAGCGCTTTTTATATCAATAAGGGAACGGCTAGCCTCAAAATCATCCAGGTAACTGGTACCATTTTTATTGCCGGCAAAATTTAATACACTGGGATGCCCTGGAATTAAGTTCGCATATTCACCATTGAAAGTAATGGTTGAAACTTCCTTGGTGTTAATTCCTGGAATTTTGTCGACTAAGCGGGTAAGTAATCGCGACGGTGAGCTATAGCTGGCATCTAAACCCCAAATGGTGTTTGAAATAGGTTCCTCCCCGATATTTACCTTTTGGCTTAACGGTTTTTCAGTCAAATTCATGATCGTTCCGCCCAAGTTAAACTTATTGCTAAAGCGATAATCGAAATGGGTACCTATCAAGGTTTTTTGTTGTAAGCCAAATAACTCGTTGTTCTCTAGCTTTATACGTATTGGTTGCCCCGAACTCAATAAGGCCTGATTTAAGATTCTGATTCGTCCAATATTATAATCAACAGTAAAATCAGAACCCTCCTGCAAAGGCAAAGTCCCTGCGGTAACCTGAACCGAGCCTTGAGGTATGTTGATGGCATTTAACTGAAACTCTGACCCGGATTGTGATTGATAAGTCCCTTTAATAACATACCGGTTCTGTTTCTGAAATAATTGCTGTGCAATTACTTTAGTTGAATCATATAAGGCCTGAAAAGAATATTTATTAATGAATGCTTGTTCTGTCGTCTGATCAAATCTTGCTGCTAAGTCTGATCCGAAAGGCTCAATCAATGGGAACGTTATTCTCCCATTTTGAGAATCAATAGTAACGCCTTCAATGAAATCAAAGGTACCATCCGGCTTTCGATCGTCTTGTTGATTCAAATTGTCAACATTCGTTAATTGAAGCCATAATTTTCCAGAAGTATTTACACCTTCGTTCATTTGAGGCCTTTCAACCCCACTGTTTTCATCAAGCCTGAAGATATTTAATCGAAAATTATTTTCACTTACCTGATAAGCACCTAATGAATAGATGTTTTTCATCATTAAATCCCATGTCGGCAAATATGTTTTTAAAGTCTCGTTCTTTAAAAGCTTAGTGAACAATACTTTCGGCGCATTATTATCAACGGGAATGTCTGTAGAAAATTCACCTACTTGGTATTCTTTTCCGTTAACAGTATACCGGTAAGCAACAGTTAACACCTCATCTGCATTTAAGGATGTATTAAGGGAGATATATCCCAATCTGGAGTTTAACGTAAATTCTCTTTCTGTAAGCTTTCTTGCATAAGTAAGCTTTGAAAAGTTATCAGTTGCACCATTTGCCTGAAAGAACGCATTTGCATCGTTTGTGTTGGTAAATCTGGCACCGGCAGGTAAATTAGCTAGTAATGAATTAGACCTTTCCAGGAAGGTTGGATCGTTAAACCCCGCTGGAAGATTGGAAAAACCCGGGCCAAACTGTATTTGAGTTCTGTTGTGAGGACTATTCTCACCTAGATCAATTAAACCTAAAACATCTCTCGAATCAACCGTGCTATTGGTTTTATTGGTTATCCAAACCTCAATTTTCGTGATATTAACGTTGGATGTAATAATCGGGATATTTTTAAGCGACTCATTATAATGGCTTCTGAAGTATTGCGCAAGAAAATAATGCTTGTTTGCCTCGTAATTATCTGCAGAAAGTCTAAATTCATTTTGCTGAGATCCGTTAGTTATGGTTATTTCACGTTGCTGCGACTTTTGTTGCGAGAAAACACTGGTAACGTTTAATCGACCAAATTGCAACTGAGTTTTTAATCCGAATAAGGCTTGGCTACCACTAATTAAGGTAGAACTTAACGGCAAACTAACGTTACCAGCCTCAATTTTACGGATAATTTCATCGTCTTTGCCAGTGTAATCAATTTTAACCTGGTTTTCAAAATCAAATTGTGCTTCGGTATTGTAGTTAGTGGCAATTCGTAATTTCGTTCCTACTTGCCCCACAACATTCATCTGTATTCGTTGATCGAAAACAAAATTAGCCTGTCTCCTTTGTCGCTCATTGAAAAGCGGATTCTCGTTCCGGTTTAATCGCCCACCAAAATTTACTTCCGCCGAACCTTGTGGACGGATTTCAATGGTTGAGCCTCCAAACATACGCTCAAATGATTTACTACTTATTTTTAGAGGCGGCAGAAACCCAGAATCTCTGGCTTCTATTAACGGTTGATCGGATAATTGACGCCAGTAATTTCTTTTAATCAGGTCATTTTCATATTTCTGGTACTCTTCAATGCTCAAATACTGAGAAGGTCGATATAAGCGTCCCCCTATTTTTTCGGTGATTATATATTGTTTAGTAACCGGATCAAATTCAACTGTTCGCTGTATGTTAAAAGGATTGGGTAATGATACTCCTGGTTGTGGCTTTTTAGGAAGAGTTCTATAATCCTTAAAAGGGTATACCAATTTTATTGAATCGTCTTTAGACGGTGCAGTCTGTGCTAAAGAGGAATTATCTGCAACAAAGAGCAAAAAGAAACCCGTCAGTAAAAGATAGAAGGTAAAAACGTTCCTCAATTTTGATTCAATTGATTGTAATTATAAGCTTTTAAGAGCAATTTTTATTAATTGTTCTACCGATAACTCCTGCGAGTTAGCTTTAATGGCAGTATCTAAGGCTTTTTCCGCTATATTTTTTGCAAAACCGAGCATAATTAAAGCGGATAATGACTCATCTTTCGCAGTGTTTCTAGCTGGCATTGAAATTAAAGAATCTGGTCCTTCTTTTTTCAATTTATCTTGCAATTCAAGTATAACTCGTTGTGCAGTTTTTGGCCCTATTCCTTTAATCCGTTGAATTAACGGAACATCCCCTTTAATTATAGCTTGTTGTATTTCGGATGGAGTAATAGATGATAAGATCATACGCCCTGTGTTAGGACCAATACCCGATACCGATATTAAGTGAAGAAATAACCGGCGTTCTCCTTCCTCATAAAAGCCATAAAGGGTATGCGCATCTTCTTTTACATGTAACCAAGCATATAATTTACAATATTCTTTATCCTGAAGCAATGAAAAAGTGCTGAGGGAAATATTAATATGATAACCTACTCCACCAACGTCAATCACCACATATGCCGGGCATTTGAAGGCAAGCTTCCCACTTATATAATCGTACATGGATATTTTAACTTGTTATTTTAGCCCGTTTAAAAATATTTTTCTTTGTTGCTTGAACTTCCTGTGCCTCTTCTTCTTTCGCTTGTACATCTACTACAGCAATGGTTACCATATTGACAATTTCTCTAACAGAACTATCTAACTGAAGCACATGTACCGGTTTATTTAAACCAAGTAATATAGGACCTATGGCTTCTGCCCCGCCTAATTCCTGCAGTATTTTATATGCAATGTTCCCTGATTCTAAATTTGGGAAAATCAAAACATTAGCTGGTGCTCCGTTTAAAACACTAAAAGGGAAGTTGTCTTTAAGCAATTTAGTATTAATAGCAAAGTTTGCTTGCATTTCGCCATCCACTAAAATTTCAGGATGTTTCTGATGAAGTATTTTTACCGTTTCGCGAGTTTTTTCTGGTACAATCCCATCATTAGAGCCAAAGTTAGAATATGAAAGAACTGCTATTCGCGGTTGAATATTAAACTTTCTTACCGATTTTTCAAGCAGTACAGTTATATCAACTAATTCTTCCGCAGTCGGATCAACATTTACGGTAGTATCGCCAAAAAAAACCGGGCCCTGCTTTGTAAGCATCATGTACATTCCGGCTACTCTATTAACGCCTGGCAATGTACCAATTACTTGTAAGGCAGGGCGAATAGTGGTAGCGTAATCTTTTGTTAAGCCAGAAATTAACGCATCTGCCTCGCCAAATTCAACCATTGATGCACCATAATAATTACGATCAAGCATCAATTTTTTCGCTTCCACTAAATTGATTCCTCTACGCTGTCTCTTCTTATATAAGTTATCAGCGTACTTGATAGATTTTTCCTTTTCTTCCCGAGGATCAATAATCAAAACACCCTCTAATTCAATTTCACTTTGTGCTAATATTTGCTTAATCCGCTCTTTATTGCCTAACAATATCGGCGTGGCGATACCTTCGTCTTTAACAATTTGAGCAGCTTTTAAAATTTTATAATTATCCGCTTCAGCGAAAACAACCCTTTTAGGTGCTGATTTAGCTTTGTTGGTAATAGATCTTAAAAGCTTGTCATCCATTCCAAGCCTGGTTTTTAGCTCCTCACTATAAGCATCCCAATCTGTAATGTCCTTGCGGGATACGCCAGATTCCATTGCCGCTTTAGCCACAGCTGGAGAAACGACTGTAATTAAACGGAAATCAATTGGTTTTGGAATGATATAATCACGGCCGAAACGGATATTTTTTGTATTGTATGCTAGGTTTACAGCTTCGGGGACGGTTTTCTTAGCCAAATCGGCAATTGCCATCACCGCAGCAATCTTCATTTCTTCATTTATACCTGTAGCTCTTACATCAAGCGCTCCACGAAAAATATATGGAAATCCTAAAACGTTGTTAACCTGGTTAGGATAATCAGAACGTCCCGTAGCCATTATAATATCTTTACGGGTTTTTACCGCTAACTCATAAGCTATTTCAGGATTAGGATTAGCCATAGCAAACACGATTGGATTTTTAGCCATCGTTTTTAGCATATCTGCTGTAAGCACATCAGGCGATGAAAGGCCAATAAATACATCAGCATCTTTAATTGCATCCTCTAATGTTTTCAATTTTCTCGAGGTAGCGAATTCAAGCTTTGTTCCATCTAAATTTGGCCTGTCAGTACAAATAACACCAGTACGATCTAGCATGACTATATTCTCTTTTCTGACTCCTAGACTTACATATAACCTAGAACAAGAAATTGCAGCAGCACCCGCTCCATTAACAACTATTTTAACTTTGTCTAGCTTTTTCTTTTGAATTTCGCAAGCATTAATCAACGCAGCCGAAGAAATAATGGCGGTACCATGCTGGTCATCATGCATTACCGGAATATTCATTTCTTCTTTTAAACGACGTTCAATTTCAAAACACTCTGGTGCTTTTATATCTTCCAGATTAATCCCGCCAAAAGTAGGTTCTAATGCTTTTACAATAGTTACAAACTCGTCGATTCCTTTTGCATTCAATTCAAGATCGAAAACGTCTATGTCTGCAAATATTTTGAACAAAATCCCTTTGCCTTCCATAACTGGCTTACCAGCTTCGGGCCCAATATCTCCTAATCCTAAAACTGCAGTACCGTTACTAATAACTGCTACTAGGTTACCTTTGGCAGTATATTTATAAACGTCATCCTTATTTTCGGCAATTTTTAAGCACGGTTCTGCAACACCTGGAGAATAAGCCAGGGCTAAATCACGTTGAGAATTGGTAGGTTTTGTGGCAATGACTTGGATTTTCCCCGGACGTCCTTGAGAATGGTAGTCAAGCGCATCCTGTTTACGGTTAGTTTTACTCATTTAATTGAGAATTTGTACATATTGCTCAAAATTACAATTTCTTTTCCGGGGATTGGATACGAAAGGTAGCTTTGAAATTTAAATTAAAGTTACAAAGCTTTAGTAATAAAAAACAATTAAAGTATTCTCAATAACATGCCGGGCGTAACTGCCGCATCTTTTAGGTTATTTGTAATTTTTATGCTTGAAATAGTTGCTGCAAACTTATTTGCGATTAAATCTAGCGTGTCTCCAGTTTGTACCAGATAAGTTAAATACTTACCTTCAGGTTTCTTATCCACTTTTTCGATAATCACTTCAGGTTCAATCTTACGATTTGATACCCGAAGATTTTGGCCTGGAACAATGTTTTCGTTTGGTAGCTTATTCCAAACTTTCAAGTCCTGAACTTCCACACCATATCTATTTGCAATTAATAATAAACTCTCATCTGATTCCACCTTATGATATCCTGTTTTTGAACTGATTAATAATTCATCACGAAAATCTAAAGGTATTATCTCTGGATTTTCCATATCGGGTTTTAAACCATTCAAAACATTATATAAAGATGAAAACATGGCTTTATCTACCGCTGGTATTATTAAACGTTTTGGCGATTTCACTGAGCCATTAATAATTTTCTTTTTATAACATGGATTTAATATGGATAACTCATAGAGATCTAAATTCGCCGCCTCAGCAATGCTCGATAAAGACAAAACCTTATTAACTTCTAAAACATCAATAAACGTATTGAATGAAGGCTGGCTTGTTGAAATATTGTGCATGTAGTAATAGTTCATCACGTAATTAGTCGCTATAAAAGCTGGTACATAATTTTGCGTTTCAATGGGTAAGAGATGTCTTATTTCCCAAAAATTACGTTTTCCTCCAGATTTAATGATAGCTCTTTTTACCGATCCTGTACCACAATTATAAGCAGCAATAGTTAGCAGCCAATCTCCCAGCTCCTTGTATGCATCCTTTAAGTAAGCAGCTGCCGCTACACTTGCAAGAAAAGGATCTTTACGCTCATCTACAAAATTGTCCATTTGCAAACCATAACCTTTAGCAGTCGAATACATAAACTGCCATGGGCCTACTGCACCTGTGCGGGAAACAGCATGTGGATTTAGAGAAGATTCTATAATGGAAATATATTTCAACTCTTCAGGTATTCCTGCATCCTGTAAAGATTTCTCAAAAATGGGAAAGTAATATTCAGATAAACCTAAAACATTAGAAATTTGGGTTTTACGATTTAGATAGATATCAATATACCTTTGAACGATGTCATTATAATCAAGTGGAACTTGTGTCTTTAAAGAGTCTAACCGTTGTTTATAAACTACATTTTCATAAAATGATGGATGGTTTTCTGAAGATGCTGGAACAAAGAGCGTGTCCTTAGATTTAAATGCAACCGATATTCCCTGAGATTTAATAACGATCAATGAGTCGGGATGAACTGAGCTGGCTTCTGAGATTGATATGTTTAATAGAAACATTCCAATAACAAAAAACAAGGCTTTTACCATCGTTCTTTTTATCATAATTAATTTATATGGCACACTTATTGCCTAGGTTAACAGCAAGCTAGTTTACGGAACTTAATTCATTAGGTTTTAAATTATTTCCATAAAGTATTGGGAAAAATTTAAAAGCTCTGACTCCCCGAAACGCTTACCTAAAAGCTGTATACCTAACGGCAAACCCGTGCTATTATTGCCCATGGGTAAAGAAATGGCTGGAACCCCTGCCAATGAAGCTTGAACAGTAAAAATATCTGCTAAATACTTTACTACTGGATCATCATTTTTTACGCCAACTTCAAATGCAGGTGTAGGTGTAGTTGGCAAAATAATAAAGTCATAATCACTTAAAATTTCTTCAGTTTTGCTTCTGATTAAACTCCGCACTTTTTGTGCTTTGGCATAATAGGCATCATAATATCCTGCACTTAATACAAATGTGCCTAACATAATTCTCCGTTTTACCTCCACACCGAATCCTTCAGATCTCGATTTTTTATAGGTGTTTTCTAAATTAGTTGCCAACGTACTTCTATGGCCATAGTGGATTCCATCATATCTGGCCAAATTAGAAGAAGCTTCTGCCATTGTCAAGATGTAATAGGTTGGCACCACATAGTCAAGATATTTGAAAGATACAGGTTCTACCACGTGGCCTTCCTCTTCAAGTCTTTTAATGCTTTTTAAAAATGCTTCTTTAATTTCTGGATCTAATCCGGATGAACTTAAAGATTCAGCGAGAAAAGCAATCCGCTTCTTTCCTGTTTCAGCTTTTAGTCCCTTCAAATAATTTTGAACTGGCAAACTCGATACAGTACTATCATAATCATCTTTTCCAGCTATAATTTCTAGCAATAAAGCAGAGTCTTCGATGTTGTTAGTAATTGTTCCCACCTGATCAAACGAAGAGGCGTATGCAATAATTCCGTATCTGGAGATACGGCCATACGTAGGTTTTAAACCAACTACCCCACAAAAAGCAGCTGGTTGCCGCACGGAACCTCCAGTATCAGTTCCTAATGTCGCTAAACACAAGCCTGCTTGAACCGCAACAGCAGAACCACCGGAAGAGCCTCCAGAAACTCTTGTATTATCTGCGTGATTTTTGACCGGACCGTAATAAGAAGATTCGTTGGATGCGCCCATTGCAAATTCATCGCAATTTAAACGTCCAATTATTATGGCATCTTCCGCAAGAAGCCTTTCAACAACCGTGGATGAGTAAGGTGAGGTATAATTATCAAGGATTTTAGACCCTGCAGAAACTTTATGGTCAAGGTAACAGATATTATCTTTAATACCAATCACTAATCCCGCTAGGCGCCCAGCATTACCTACAGTGATTTTCTGCTGAATTACATCAGCAGCTCTTATAGCTTCTTCACTGAATACCTCTATAAATGCATTTAAATTCTGGTGTTCTTTAATCCGTTTTAAATAAAAATCGACAAGCTCAACTAGCTTAATTTGATTAGATTGTAATGCAGATTGAATTTTGGCTATAGACGAAAAAGCTTCCATGCTGCGAATGTAGACAATTATATGAAATGAAACCAAAGAGAGTATTGAGGGAATTTGTGCTTAATTTAAGCGAAAACGCTTTAAGTCTCTTGAATATGACCTTCGCATAGCTGTCTTTATACGGAAAGAAAATCTATGAACACCTTTCAAAGCGTACAAATACCGGCAACAAAAAAGCTCATTCAAAATCCAATTAATTGGACTTCGAATGAGTTAATAGTATGTTCAAAAAGTAGTTTAAACAGTCTTCTTTTCGTCAGAAGGTTGAATCGGATCATCCCCGCTTTGCCCTTGTTTAAACTCCTTAACACCGCGGCCTAAACCACGCATTAGTTCTGGAATTTTTTTACCTCCAAACAATAGTAGGATAACCACAATGATTAGGATAATTTCTGTTGCTCCTAATGGTGCCAGTAAAATTGAATTTAACATATCTTTTTAAATTAATGTTCGGTTTTAGGACTTTCTGGACTTGACACATCTCCAGAATATGGAGGATTAGACACTTCGGCACTTTTTACAGAAGTTTCTACATCCATATTATCAGTTACGTTATTTATACTGTTATGGATCTCACGTTTAACACCTTCGGAAGCATCTTTAAATTCACGAATACCTTTACCAAGGCCGCGAGCTAATTCAGGTATCTTTTTACCTCCAAATAATAGAAGCACAGCAAACATGATGATCATGATTTCGGGTGTGCCCATGTTTAAGAATAGAAAAATGGAATTATACATTTTTTAAAATTTAACGTAAGTCTACAAATATAGTTATTTTTTAAATTCAAGAAGATTAATCAATTAGCTAACCAACTTGAAGGATTTAATGGCAAAGCACCCTTTCGGACTTCAAAATGAACTTCAGTAGTGCCATCATTTGGATCAGTTAATACGGTTCCTAAGTTTTGTTTTAAGCTCACCTTTTGCCCTTTATTAACACTTACCGACCTCAGGTTCGAATAAACCGTGAAATACTCCCCATGTCTAATTAATACGGCAAACGATCCGGCAAAGTTTTGTACTGCTGCAACTTCTCCTGAAAAAACTGTTCTCACACTTGAACCCTCTGCGGTTTTGATGTCGACACCGTTATTTTCTGTTGTAACATTTTCGCCATATCGATGAATTCCGAATCCTTCAGTTATAATTCCACTAGCTACAGGCCAAGGTAAATCACCTCTGCTACCTAAAAAGTCTGATGACAACTTTGCTCCTTCGGGAGTAGCGGCCAAAATGCTTGACCCCTTAGAAAGCGGCTTGGCTGTGGGTGCATCTTTATTTTCGGCTTTTGCTTTTGCGGCTGCAATTCTCACCTCTTCTTCAGCTCTTCTTCTTGCTTCCTCAATTTCTCTGTTAATTGCGTTTTGAATTGCACGATTCAATCTGGCTGATTCAACTTGCTTTTGTTTTAATTCTTTTTTTAGTTCCTGCTCTTGTCTGCTTAAACCACTTAAAACTTTTGACTGGCTATTTTTTTCCTTTCCAAGAGTTTGCTTTTCTTGTTGTTGATCTGATAAAAGACTGCTCTTCTCTCTTTTATTATGATCGAGTTCATTTATTTTAACATGTAAGTCGCTTTCGGTTTCCTGGATATAAGTAACCTGCTTTTTCCGATACGCACTAAACTGCTGTAAATATTTTAAACGCTTATAAGCTTGATTAAAGTCTCTGGAAGCAAAAATAAACATCAGTTTACTATAGGAGCTTTGATTGCGAAAAGCAAAAAGCACCATTCCTGCATACTCTTTTTTAAGTTTGGCTAATTGGCTTTGTAAGCTGCGTACGGTATTTGAATTGTCAGAAATTTGATTATTTAACAGCCTGACTTCAGAATTAATAGTATTAATTTTTTCCTCTCGCAAACGGATTTGGGTATTTAAAGTCTTCACTTGCTTTAAGGATAACCTTTTACTACTTTTTGTCTGATTCAGGCTCTTACTTAAGCTTTCGATTTCTCGGGATAAAGCCTCTTTACGTCGTCTCAACTCTGCACTACTTTGACCAAAAGCTACACCTGCTACATTTAACAACACGAAAAACAGGAGAAACTTTACAAAGTTCATAGGTGTTAATTTATTTGAAAGCTTGTTAAACAGCTTTGAGGAAATCATTAGATGGTAAAAATGCTATTTTTAAATTAGTTTTTTAAAGAATATCTGGAAGGTATACTAAACGGAAATTCTAAAGGTTCATTTAGAGTTACTTTCAAGTATTTAAGATTCACGTTTACTCTCCTATTGTTAGCTGTAGTGTTTACAATCACCGAGTAAGGCATATCAAATCCTGATAAGGAATAAAAATCCGCATAGTTAATTTCTAAATTTTCGTCATTATTAGTGTCTTTAATACTCGTTGCAATAACCTTATTCCGCTCATTAAACAACAAACTGTACGTAAGCGATTTAAGCAATCCCGACAATATTACTTGATTTCCTTTCATTGCTACAGCAGCATCATTGCCCGAAAACTCTTTGATTGCATTCCCTACTAAAACAGATTGAAGTGTATTGAAATTAACCTGATCATTTGCAAAACTTTGGATGAAGCTAAACGATTTGACAGAATAGGTAGCATCCACTTTATTTATTACTTTTAAACTGTCGGGTGTAATCAACGCCCTTGCTACCTCTCCAATAACAGGTACATTTACTGACACCCATATTACCTCATTGCTTTTGATGCGAAAATTCATAGTTGCATCATTACTATTCTTGCCAATAGTAAAATCGGCCTTTGCTTTTATAGCTAATGTATTAAAGGGTAATTGAGCACTATTAATCGCTTTAAGCTTTTCTGACTTAGTAGTATTTTCGGAAGTAGTTTCAACAGGAGATGTAACAATAAGCTGTTTTTTTGTTTTACATCCTGCAAAAGATATCAATACAAAAAACAGGACCAGCTTATTCAATATACTTTTTCTCATTTATTTTACGATCTAAATTTATAGATTTTGCTCCTCCAGCCTTCGCCTTTACCCATTGGCCTATGGCTTTTTCCTTTTCACCAACACTGTAGAGTATATCGCCATAATGTTCTATCTGAACAGGGCTGCTGTTCTTATCATTTTCAATTGCTTTTTCTATCCAAACTTTGGCTTCGTCAAATCTTTTAAGTTTAAACAGAATCCATGCATAGGTATCCTGTGAGGATGCATTGTTTGGTACCAACTCATTCGAACGACGAGACATGATTTCAGCTTTATCCAACTTGTCACCCCTTAACGATAAATAATACGCATAATTGTTTAATGTATAACTATTATTAGGTAGGTATTCTAACGACTTTTCATAAGAAACATCAGATTCCTTATACTTTTTAACTGCATTATAAGAATCTCCAAGACTTGAATAGATTTGACCCAAAACGTCACTGTTTTCTGTTTCAAGGTTAGCGGCATTTTTAAAATAAGTGATCGCTTTATCATGTTTTTGGATTTGCGCATAGGCAATACCTGTATATAGATGCAAAGCCGCTTGATTTGGAAATATCTCCAATGCTTCGTCTCCATCTTTAATGGCTTGTTTAAAATCACTGACGCTTACATCAATTCGAACAAGTTGCTCCCAAATTTGATATACCTGGCTATTTAATTTTAGGGCAGTTCGATAAACTTCTGCAGCTTGCGGATATTTCTGCTGCTGAAATAAAACATCCCCGTAAACCGCGAAAACCTTAGGATCTTCTGGGTGTATATTGGTTGCTATTTTTGATAACTCTTCTGCATATGCTCTTGCTTTAATGTCAGAAAACAAAGGAAAAAATGAAAGGACGATCCTAACTTTTTCATCTACGTTTAAATTATAATCTTTAAAGGCTTCTTTTAGCTCGATGAATGAGTTGTCGAATTGATTAATTGACCGGTAATGATCTGCTAAACTTAAGCGAACCATTGCATTTTCCGGCGCTACCGTTTTTGCTTTTAACAGTATTTCAATTGATTTATCCCATTCTTTATTTTTACCGTAAATTTCGCTTAAATAAAGGTAATTACGTACTTCATTCGGACTCTGAGTGATCTGTTTCAACAATTCCGACACCGCTTTTTCAGGCTTTCCTTGCTGGACGAAAATTTGTTCCCTCGCTAGTGAAAGATCATTGGAGGAGCCAAATCGATTCTCTATCTCTTGATAAACTAATAACGCTTCTTTAGTTTTCTTTAAATTGAGTAAGGCACTTGCTTTATCATAATAATATTCCTCTACATCTGCCGATAAATTGATTAATTGGTCAAAAACAGGTATCGCATCTTTAAAATTATTCGCTTTTTTATAAATGTCTGCTAGCAAGGTCCAATACCAAATATTGTCGGGCTTAACAGTAACAGCTCGCCTTATAAAACTTTCAGCATCTGCTTCTTCGCCATGATCATGGTATATATTAGCTAGTTCGTACAATGCTGCATCGTTTGCCGGATCGATGTTTATTACGGCGTGAAATTTTTTACTACTCTCATCAACGTTTTCTGTATACTTAAAACTAATCGCTTCAAAAAATAATTGCTTAACATAGGTGCTATCCGCAGAACTTAACACTTTTCCTACAACAATAACCGGCTTTGAAGTTGCCTTACTTCCATTCTGTGCAGCAGAGTCAGCAGTTAATCCCAATAAAATTGTCAGAAGAAATAGTAATTGTTTCATTGAGATTATTTAATTAAAATTTATAATTAAGGCTATACAGTGGCATAATCTGTCTTAAATTACTTCATTAAGTTAAACACGTATATATAATTTTGACATTTGTATTGTTTAATTATACTCCGTAAAAAAATTTATATACAGAACCTCAATCATATTTAACAATTAGAGCTATTCAGGTATTAAATCCCTGTATGTCCATATCCACCTTCACCTCTCACAGTTTCGGTTAAAATCTCAACTTTTTCCCAATCAACTTTTTCATGCTTTGCTACAATCATTTGTGCTACTCTGTCACCGTTATTAATTTCGAAGTCAGCAGAAGATAAATTGATTAATAAAATTTTTACTTCACCACGGTAATCTGCATCAATCGTTCCAGGTGAATTTAAAATGGTAATACCATGCTTAAAAGCAAGCCCACTCCTTGGGCGTATTTGAGCTTCGTATCCAATTGGTAATTCAATAAATAATCCGGTAGGTATCAACAACCTTTCCAGTGGTTTTAAGATAATAGTTTCAGTAACATCAGCCCGAAGATCCATCCCCGCAGAGGCAATTGTTTCATATGAAGGCAATACATTTTCTGATTTATTAATGATACGAATGTTCATTTAAGTTTATATTAGTTTTTAGTGATATCGGGTTTCAAAAGCTTCATAAATTCTGCACGTTCAATATAAACGCTTATCGCAAGAAAAAGCAGAAAAAGTATGTTTCCAATAATTAAGTTACGTTCAAAAACAACAAAAGATACGTACACGATTACCAGTGATGCAATCAAATAGGCTACATTCTTTTTTATGTTATATGGGATTGGATAGTTCTTTTGTCCCATCAGGTAAGAAAGTATCATCATGGAAGCATATGCCGTTAAGGATATCCAGGCAGAGGCCATATAACCGAATCGGGGGATAAAGAGAAAATTCAGAATCAAGGTGAGTGCAGCTCCAATACTTGAAATGTATAATCCATACCGAGTTTGATCGGACAATTTGTACCATATTGATAAGTTCATATATATCCCTAAGCTTACATATCCAAACAATAAAATAGGCACCACACGTAAACCCGACCAATATATTGCCTGTTGAGAAGGGTCTTTGTTAGGTATAAAATATTTTAAAATTTCAATATTAGCGGTTATAGCAACAAAAATCAACGAGACTGCAATAATAAAGTAGTTCATTATCGATGCATACGTGTTGCCCGAATTTTTAGCCTTTGAGTGACTGAAGAAGAATGGCTCGGCTCCTAACCTGAAAGCCTGAACAAAAATACTAAGGAAGATTGCAATTTTAGCGCAGGCAGCATATATCCCTACTTGCTGCGTGCTAACATTGGCGGGCAAAAGTTGATCTAAAAGAATCTTATCAATATTTTCGTTAATGATAAATGAAATATTTGCTATCAACACCGGGAAGCTATAAGTCAGCATTTCCTTAACAAGCTTCCCATCAAACTGAAGTTTAAGCTGCTTAAATTCTGGAAGCAGTAAAACAAGTGTTACGCAACTTGCAACCAGATTAGAAATGAAGACATATCCAATCCATTTATCTCGGTACCATCCTGAAAAGAAATTGGCACCAAACCACTGATATTTAATGATCAAGGGAACAAGCTGAACAAGGAAGAGTGTTAGGGATACAGCAACGATAACATTTAAAAACTTTATCATACCATACCTAAATGGTCTTCCATCTGCTCGTATTTTTGCAAAGGGTATAACGGCTAAAGCGTCTGCTGCTAATATGTAGATGAAATATTTAACATATTTAACATAGTCTTTATCGGCAATTTGGTTTTTCTTTTGAATAAGAGCGGCAATATCATCTAAAAACAAAAAGGAAAGCAATAAAAACAGACCTGTAGCGGTGGCTATTGTAATAAAAGCGTTGTTATAAACTTTCTGTTTGTTCTCCTCATGCTTATTAAGGTACCTGAAAAATGTTGTTTCCATTCCAAATGCTAAAACCGCATTGGTTATAGAACCCCAACTGTACATTTTAGTAAATATTCCATAAACCTTTGCGGGGAAACTTGATGTAAGAAAAGGAGTAAGAATAAAATTAATTAGCCTGGCTACAATTGTACTTAAGCCATAAATAGCTGTTTGACCAGCAAATCTTTTAATTGAGGACAATCTATTGAATGTTTATTTTATGATTAACAACACTACAAATTCTTTCTAACTATTTCGAAATTACGGTAGTTCTTCAACTCCCCTTCATGGATATCAACCTTTTCCACAATCGCTTTATCCGAACCTTTACTGCAAAACTCCAAAAAAGTTTCTAATGAAAAATCATCACCCTCTGCCTCTATATAAACCGACCCATCCTTTTCATTTTTTATGAAGCCCTTTACGCCTATCTGGTCAGCAACAGCTTTCATGGTAGCCCGAAAAAATACCCCCTGAACTTTTCCTTGAACTTGTATGTTTAGATGTTTCATTTTTTATCTGGTAAAGCGTAATGAGTATTGCGTATTGCGATGACTTTCATGCCATTATTTAGTATTTTGGCGTTCGGGCGGGCTTTACGTTACAATCTTTTCGCTCTGGAGAAGAGCAAAAAGGATTTTCACTGCAATCCCTAACGCAAAACCTAGCAAGTTCAATAACTCGATTTTATGATTTTACTTTTTTGAGTCCTAATCATGTATTTAAAGCTAAGCTCAGGTTTTAATAAATCATAAAATGTAAAATTAGAAATCAAGTTTACAAATCCGATCTTTTTCGTTCATAAACTCTTCCCAGATTTCCGCTAATATCTGCGAAGCTGGCTTTATATGGTTAATCAATGCTGAGGATTGGCCAATCTCTAACTCGCCCTCTCGCAAGTTACCTTCGAACATACCCAGCTTTGCTCTCCCTTTTCCCAAAATATGAGCTAATTCTTCTTTGCTTGCTCCTTTACTTTCCGCCTCTGCGATACGCAGGTACAAATCATTATGTAGGAGTCTGACAGGAACCAACGATTTAAGCATTAATTTAGTATCGCCTTCGCGAGCGTTAACAATTGCCTTTTTAAATTCTATATGCGCTGATGATTCTTCAGCCACAGCAAATCCAGAACCGATTTGTACAGCATCTGCACCGAGCGAAAAAGCCGCCAACATAGATTTTCCTGAGACAATTCCTCCTGCTGCAATGATGGGTATAGATACCGTTTGTCCAACATAGGGTATTAAACAAAATGTAGTTGTTTCTTCTCTCCCATTATGACCACCTGCTTCAAATCCTTCTGCAACAACGGCATCAACGCCGCAATCTTCTGCTTTTTTAGCAAATTTACTGTTCGAAACTACGTGTACAACAGATATTCCCTCTTTTTTTAAAATGGATGTCCAGGTAGCCGGATTACCCGCTGAGGTAAACACTATCTTGACCTTTTCTTCAATTATTACTCGAATGATCTGTTCTATATGTGAATAAATAAGCGGAACATTAACACCAAATGGTTTATTAGTAGCCTGTTTGCATTTTATGATATGCTCCCTTAAAAGTATGGGATGCATAGAACCTGATCCAATTAAACCTAAACCTCCAGCATTGGAAACCGCAGAAGCCAAACGCCATCCACTACACCAAACCATGCCGGCTTGTATAATAGGATATTCAATCGAAAAAAGATTTTTAATTGCATTCATTCCTGTAAAATTGAACTATTACAGTGAATGTACAAGAATTTTATACCAGTTTTTTGATGGTAGATTCGGGCGTGAGATTTAAGCCTCTAGTTGCTGTAATTAAATTCAATCCAGGTTTTTTACCAATTTCTATAGAACCAAATTTATCATCTATTCCAAGAAAACGAGCCCCGTTCAAAGTTGCCCATGCAATAGAATCAGTTAACGTTAATGAAGGAAAATTTTTATGAAGAGTTTTTAGCTCTGATAAAATACAAAGCTTTTCATTGGAAGCTAAACTGTCTGTACCAATAGTAATATTAAAATTATGGCCTAGAAAAAGTTCAAGCTTTGGAAGTTTATTTTCGATGTATAGGTTTGCATTCGGACAAAAACACCAGGTAATATCACGACCTAAACGATGCAAAAAGTAAATATCTTTGGCGCTTGTGTAGGTATTATGCACCAATAGTATCTTTTGATTTTTAGGCAGTAAAGGAATGACAGACTGAATAGAATTACGACCTTGAGGTTTAAAAAAATCGATATTGATATTTAAAGACTTGTAAAAATCAACAAAGGCACCTGCCTTGTATCTAAAAAACTTATTCTCTTCTTCGCTTTCCTGATTATGAATGCTGAACAGATTAAAGGTATCTGAACAAAATAAACGGAAAAATCGGAATAAATCTTTGCAAACTGAATAAGAAGCATGTGGTACAACCGATGATACCAGCGGTAAAAAATCATCTTTTAAATCTAACCCTGCTCTAAATTTTTGTTTAGCCAATTCAGGCTCAAAGCCTAATATTTCTACAAATGTATGATAGTAGAGTTGACTTTTAAGTTTAACCTGTTTAGAAATCAACAGGTTGGAAATATCGCCTACAGCCACAATCCCGTTTTCGTACATTGCTTGATCGGCATTGATCATGGCATTTACAACGGTGTTTTCTTCAGTATCTCGTTTAGTTATTACATTTTTAATAAAATCAACAAGTCCAACAGATTTGGGAAGTGTACCTTCTAAATGGGAGAGTTCTAGATGGCAATGACTGTTGATAAATCCAGGAGTTATAATCCCTTCGTATCTCTCTATATCAGAGTCTGTATAGTTAGCTTCTTGAGAATCTGATAAACCTATAATTTCATTTTTGTCATTAAGGCAAACAATTCCATTTTTCATGGGTTTACCAGTAACGGTTAAAATATAATCCGCAGTAACTTTCCTTACCATTAATAAAACAACAAACAAGTGTATCTTCTGAAATAGCTATTTCAGTTATCATCCAAAGTTAATATTATATGTGTAAAACTGACTAGGGTGTCAGTTAATCTTAACGTAAAATATTGTTTTATAACTAGTAAACAGCTCTCAGTATTGGTACCTTTGTGCCGTGAATAATCCTTCAAACAAAATTGATATTCGTAGTTTGTCTTTAGAAGAGCTTAAAAATCATTTTATTGAGATGAATGAACAGGCTTTTAGGGCAAATCAGATCTATGATTGGCTTTGGGTAAAATCATGTACAAATTTTGATGACATGAGTAATGTATCAAAATTGTTACGCGTTAAGTTGGCAGATAAATACGTGATTAATGCTGTAAAGGTTGATAAATCGCAATTTAGTTCCGATAGAACTATCAAAAGCACGTTCAAACTTTACGATGAGAATATCATTGAAGGTGTATTAATTCCTGCAGCCGATAGAATGACAGCTTGTGTAAGTTCACAAGTTGGATGTAGCTTAACGTGTAAATTTTGCGCTACCGGCTACATGGATAGAAAGAGGAACCTAAATGCTGATGAAATCTATGATCAAGTGGTTTTAATAGATCAACAGGCCAAATTGAATTATCAAATCCCTCTTACCAATATTGTGTACATGGGCATGGGAGAACCTCTTTTGAATTATGCCAATGTATTAAAATCTATAGAACGCATTACTTCCGACACCGGTTTAAACATGGCCGCGAAGCGAATAACCGTTTCAACTGCTGGCATTGCAAAAATGATTAAAAAATTGGGCGATGATCAAGTTCGATTTAACCTTGCCTTGTCATTACACGCTGCTAATGATATTAAGCGGAATGAAATAATGCCGATTAATGAGCAGAATTCTTTGAAAGCGTTAGCCGAAGCACTAAAATATTATTTTAGCAAAACGAAAAATCCAGTAACATTTGAATACATCGTTTTTGATAATTTCAATGATGAGTTACAAGATGCTGCAGAACTGGCTAAATTCTGTAAACACATTCCTTGTAAAGTGAATATCATTGAGTATAACCCTATTTCGTTTGCAGAATATCAAAATGCTGGTGTGGATAAAATAGAAGCCTTCGCTGATTACCTCAAAAAACAAGGTGTAAATACAAATATCCGAAGAAGCCGCGGAAAAGATATTGATGCAGCCTGCGGACAACTTGCTGTTAAACAAACGGCATAAGCTTTCAGAAGTCAGAAATCAGAAATTAGAAATCAGATTTTTAGATTTCGGTCTTCCTAACTCCTGTTCTTTTAGCCTACCTTCCTCAGACATCAGACATCAGTTATCAGACCTCAGTCTTACGGTCTTCCCAACTTTCGGACTTACAGACTTTTCTCATCTTCCAGCTAAAAGTTCTATATTGGACTAATGAAAACCGCATTAGGTTATTGTCAGGATTTTTTTGCTCTGTTCTTCCCAGAACTATGTTCTGCATGTGGCAAAAATCTGTTTAAAAATGAATTGGTCATTTGCACGAACTGCATTTATAACTTACCGCATACCAATTTCCATAACGACAAAGAAAATAAGGTAGCTAAACAATTATGGGGAAGATTTCCGTTTGAACAGGCGACATCATTTCTTTATTTTCAAAAGGGTGGCCTTGTTCAAAAAGCCATGCACCAACTTAAATACAATCATAGTCCTGAAACTGGAGTTAAATTGGGAGAATTGTACGCACATCAATTAAAACGGTCGGAAAACTGGATTAAGCCAGACCTGATTATACCAGTACCTTTACATCCGCGAAAGCTTAAAGAAAGAGGATATAATCAGAGTGAGTCTATAGCCAATGGAATTGGTTCTGTACTTGACATTGATGTAAATTTGAGCGCACTTCTCCGTACTGTAAACACAACTACACAAACAAAGAAGTCTAGATTTTCTAGGTTTGAGAACCTAGAAGGCGCCTTTATTATTAAAAATCCAGAAACGCTTCAAGCTAAACATGTATTATTAGTAGATGATGTAGTAACAACTGGTGCTACATTAGAAGCTTGTAGTCTCACTTTATTAAAGGTACCCGGACTTCTTATAAGTGTTGCCACCATTGCGTTTGCCGAGTAATTACACCACTATGTTTAAAGCATTGCTGATTAGTAGATATTTAATTTTGTACGCAGCAGCATTTATTACATTGATAATAAGCTGTAAAAAAGAGAATAGCGTAACCACGGATAAGAATGTTCGCTTAGCTTTTTCTACTGATACCATCCTCTTTGACACCATTTTCACTAGTATTGGTTCTGTCACCAAAAGGCTGAAAGTTTATAATCATGAAAACCAAGCAATCCGCATTTCGAAGATAAACCTTGAAGATGAATCATCATCTTTTAAAATAAATATCAATGGGAAGGCCGTAAATACTGATACAAATATCGAACTTAAAGCAAATGATTCGCTGTATATATATGTAAAAGCCTTAATAGATCCTGATGCCACCACATTACCTTTTATCGTATCCGGCTCTTTATCTTTCCTTACAAATGGTAATATGCAGGTAGTACATCTGCAAGCGTATGGTCAAAATGCAAATTTTATAAATGATGTGGAATTAAACCAATCAGCCACCTGGAACAACGCCCTACCTTATGTAATATACAATTCCATAACAGTGGGCGAAAATGCAACGCTTAACATTCAGAAGGGAACGCAGATATATTTTCATAAGGATGCTCGCATGATCATCGCCGGAACTTTGAACGTAACCGGAGAGCTGGATAAAAGAATCGAGTTTGCAAGTGACCGTAAGGAAACGATATATCAGGAGGAACCAGGACAATGGTATGGGATAACTTTCCTAAAGAGCAGTAAAGGCAACAATATAAACTACTGTGTTATTAAAAATGCGGTATTTGGGATTTACGTTAATCCTTCATCCGACGACAGTCACCCCAAGTTGATGCTCACAAATAGCGTAATAAAAAACATGGAGTCATCTGCCTTAATGCTAGAAAACACCAGTGCGGTGGCATTTAATAACTTAATTTATAATTGTGGGCAGTATCTTGTGTATGCTGTGTCTGGAGGGAGTTATAATTTTAAACAAAATACATTTGCAGCCTTTAATTATAATTTTTCAAGGTCAAGTCCGGCTCTTTCTTTTTCTTCTAATTATTTATCTGCATCCGGCAGCTCAAGCACCAACTTGCTAGCGCTTAACTTAACTAATAACCTAATTTGGGGAAGCTATGATAACGAACTCTTCATTGACCAAAAGAACTTAGATCAATCGTTAATTACAATAAGCACCAACTTCGTAAAATATAAATCCGACTTCGTAATTAATAATTCTAATATCCTCAATAAAGATCCTTTATTCATAAACGCCCGCAAAGAAAACTTTAGGCTAAGCATTGAAAGTCCCGCCCTGTCCAAAGGCTTAGATCTTAGTACGGACATGTATTTCAATCCATATTTATCAAAAACGCTCGATGGTAAAACAAGAACATTTCTTTCAGATTTAGGATGTTTTTAAAAATTTGGGTAACCTTTCACACTCGTTTCCCGTAATTAAATCCGAGAGCGTTAATTTAGAATGATAGAGCTGATACCTTAGAGGTTTTCAGCTTTATCTATTTTATAGCCTTTTTTAAAAGTCAAAAGTTATAAGTTTAAAGTTCAAAGCGAATAGCATTCCAAAACGCTAAACCTCGAATTACTTCTAACCGCTATCAAGTCAAAAGTTGTTTAAAAAATACCTACCCTAATCTAACTCGATTCATCACTAAACAAAGAAAGCCAACACCTATTAAGATGTTAGCTTTCTTTTACTTTTTAAGCCTATTAGCTCAAATTGCATTTTATTTATACAATGGATGTTTTTCCATCATTTCATTAACCTTTTTATGAACCTTTTTGAAGTGTGTTTCATCTTCAGGTTTGGTGATTACCTCATCAATGAATTCCACAATTTTCTCCATGTGTTTTTCTTTTAAACCACGGGTAGTAATTGCTGCAGTACCAACACGAATTCCAGAAGTAACAAATGGCGATTTATCATCAAACGGAACCATGTTTTTGTTAGTAGTAATTCCTGCTTGCTCAAGTATATTTTCTGCTACTTTACCAGTAATGTTCTTGTTCCGTAAATCGATCAGCATTAAGTGATTGTCGGTACCACCAGAAATTAATTGGTAACCACGGCTCACAAATGCCGCAGCCATCGCTTCTGCATTCTTTTTAACCTGGATAATATATTTCATATAACCTTCGCTCAGCGCTTCACCAAAGGCAATTGCTTTTGCGGCGATAATATGCTCTAATGGTCCGCCTTGAGTTCCCGGGAAAACAGCCATATCTAACAAAGACGACATCATTCTCAGGTCACCTTTCGGAGTTTTAGCACCAAACGGATTTTCAAAATCCTTACCCAACATAATCATTCCACCTCGAGGGCCTCTTAGCGTTTTATGCGTTGTAGTAGTTACCACATGGCAATGAGGAAGCGGATCAGCTAACAAACCACGAGCAATTAACCCAGCAGGGTGAGAAATATCTGCAACTACTAATGCACCAATTTCATCAGCAACCTGACGGATAAATTTGTAATCCCAATCTCTAGAATAAGCAGAAGCTCCACAGATTATAACCTTCGGCTTTTCTGCAAGAGCAACTTCTTCTAATTGTTTATAGTTAACTAAACCTGTTTCTCTGTCAACTCCGTAAAAAAACGGGTTATAAATTTTACCAGAAAAATTTACTGGCGAACCGTGCGTAAGGTGTCCCCCATGAGCAAGATCAAAACCTAAAATTTTATCACCGGGTTGTAACAACGCTAAAAAAACAGCCGCATTAGCCTGAGCTCCTGAATGTGGCTGAACATTTGCCCATTCTGCATTGAATAATTCTTTAGCTCTTTCAATTGCGATGGTTTCAATCTCATCAACCACTTCGCAGCCCCCATAATATCTTTTACCCGGCAAGCCTTCTGCATATTTATTGGTGAGTGCAGAACCTGCAGCTTCCATCACCTGTTTGCTTACAAAATTCTCTGATGCAATCAGTTCAATCCCTGTCTCCTGTCTCTCTTGTTCTTCTTCAATCAGGCTAAATACAAGTTTATCTCTCTTCATTATTTGTTTGATATTATGGTAAAATTATCCTTAAACTTAACGTGGCGCAAAAGTACGGATTATCAATGATTTGTCTGCTTTTTTAATTCAATCCAAAAATTATTAAATCCAAGACCTGTTTGTATTTCAATTAGCTGTTGTTGAAGCATTTCAAGCATGGCCAAAAAGTTATATACAAACTGAACCTTATTTTCAGAGGTAGCTAACAAACTTCTATAGTCGAGTCTCTGAGCGATGTCTAATAAATTACTAATAACTATTTTCTGATTCTCAATAGTGTATGGGTATTGAATTATCAGATGATCTGTATTCTGCTGAGTTTGATCATACTTTTGAATAACCCGGTTGTAAGCCATCATCAATTTATATAAACTCAAAGATGATAGTTCATCAACTGGTGCAGAAGGCTTTCCCATTTGCGACAATTCAAAATGGATATTACCTCGTTTTGATCTTTGCAGTCTGTTTTCTTCTAACACTTTTAATTGTTCTGAAACACTTTTAAACTTTTTATACTCAATCAGAGTATCGATCAAATTCTGTTGCAAATCAGTTTCATTGGCATTTTCATCCAATTCCTGTCTTGGTAACAGCGTTCTAGCTTTTATGCGCATTAATGTAGCTGCTACAAATATAAATTCGCTCGCAATCTCCATGTTTAATGAATTTAAATGGTGTAGATATTCTAAAAATTCATTAGTGATGCTTGCAATAGCGATATCTTGGATATCAATCTCATCTCGTTCAATAAAAAATAAAAGCAAATCAAATGGGCCCTCAAATTGAGGTAACTTCACTGCAAAGTTTTTATTAGGTACCATAAGTTTTGAATCCGTTTTTTTATAATATATTGCACATTTGGCGTACGAGCGGACTTTCTGTTACAATCTTTTTGCTTGTTCGTCCTTCGACTCCGCATAGGATGGCAAAAAGGATTTTCACGTCAATCCCGTACGCTCTAGCATGCTTTAAAGACCCATAATTGTTATAACAGCGATCAAATAAAGGAAATAAAAATACATCTTTTGATATATACACTACGTATATCAAATTAAAATATGGATATAATTTTGTTAAATTAGTTAATTTAGCACCCTACAAAAAATTACATGAAAGTAAAGGCGGGAGAATTACTTGAGCAGATTAATTATCCTTCTGATTTAAAGAAATTTAAGGAAGAGGATTTAACTAAAATTTGCACTGAACTGCGTCAGTTTATTATAGATACGGTATCTGTAAATGGTGGTCATTTTGCATCAAGCTTAGGAGTTATTGAGCTAACTGTAGCCTTACACTATGCCCTAAACACTCCGTACGATCAATTAATTTGGGATGTTGGCCACCAGGCATATGGTCATAAAATACTAACCGGCCGCCGCGATGATTTTCATACCAACCGTGTTATAAATGGAATAAGCGGTTTTCCAAAAAGAGCTGAAAGCGAATACGATGCTTTTGGAGTGGGCCATTCTTCCACCTCTATTTCTGCAGCCTTGGGTATGGCTGTAGCATCACATTATAAAGGTGAAAAAGATCGTCAGCATGTTGCAGTAATTGGTGATGGCGCAATCACAGCTGGCTTGGCTTTTGAAGGACTAAATCATGCTGGAATTGAAAATTCAAATCTTTTAGTCGTACTCAATGACAACTGCATGTCTATTGATCCGAATGTGGGTGCCTTAAAAGAATACTTAACAGATATTACTACTTCAAAATCCTACAATAAATTCAGGGACGATATTTCTCATGTTTTAGGTAAGATATCTGAATTGGGCCCCAATGCTCATGAAATTGTTAAAAAGATAGAAAAGAGCATCAAGGGTACTTTACTTAAGAAAAGCAATTTTTTCGAAGCACTAAAATTTCGTTATTTCGGTCCAATTGATGGTCACGATGTAAAGCATTTAGTAAAAGTATTAAAACACTTAAAAGAGATTCCGGGTCCTAAATTACTTCACATTGTCACCGTAAAAGGCAAAGGTTATGCTTTGGCTGAGAAAGATCAAACGAAATGGCATTCTCCAGGCTTGTTTGATAAAATTACCGGCGAAATTAAAAAGAGCGCACCAGAAAAACCTCAACCACCTAAATACCAGGATGTATTTGGAAACACCATCGTTGAGCTAGCGGAAGCGAATCCAAAAATAATGGGTGTTACTCCGGCGATGCCAAGTGGCTGTTCCTTGAATATTATGATGAAAGCCATGCCAAAACGGGCTTTTGACGTGGGCATTGCAGAACAACATGCGGTCACATTTTCCGCAGGGTTGGCAACACAAGGTATGGTTCCCTTTTGCAATATTTACTCCACTTTTATGCAACGGGCCTATGATCAAGTAATTCATGATGTTGCGATTCAAAAATTGAATGTTGTTTTTTGTCTTGATCGGGCAGGATTTGCCGGGGCAGATGGGCCTACTCATCATGGAGCGTATGATTTAGCTTACATGCGTTGCATACCAAACATGATCGTGTCGGCACCCATGAATGAAGAAGAGTTACGAAACCTGATGTATACTGCTCAATTAGAAAACATGGGTCCTTTTAGCATTCGCTATCCGCGTGGAAACGGAGTGATGACTGAGTGGCGACAACCCCTAAAAGCCATCGAAATTGGGAAAGGACGTAAAATTTGTAGTGGTGAAGAAGTAGCTATTCTTACGATTGGCCATATTGGTAACGAAGCAGTTCTAACATGTTCTGAACTTAATCAAGAAGGAATTTTTCCAGCTCACTATGACATGCGTTTTGTTAAGCCACTAGATGCAAGCCTTTTACATGAAGTTTTTTCGAACTATAAATATATCGTAACCGTAGAAGATGGCTGCATTCAAGGGGGCATGGGAAGTGCAGTTTTGGAGTTTATGGCAGATCATGGTTATTCTTCAAAAGTAATCCGGTTAGGAATACCAGATAAGATTATAGAGCATGGGGAACAACCAGAACTTTGGAGAGAATGCGGATATGATGCAAAAGCAATTATCGAAACTGTTAAGAAATTTTTAGTAGCGAGAGTTCATCAAGTTTTAGCTTCTTAAATTATAAAAATAAGGTAAAAAATGTCACCACAATGTCAGCTTTCTGGTTTCTTAAAACAATTCTAATTAAAGACTGAGGTACAATATTTATTTTTTACTTTTGCAAAATCTATTCTGTTATACATTAATTAAAAGTTTTTGAAAAAATCACTTTTCATCCTTGCCCTAATCATCGGAACTTTCTCGATTTCATCCTGTGTATCTAAAAAAGATGTTGTTTATTTTCAACCGAATTCTTTAGGGGAAGATCTTCAAAAGATAGATATGATTACAAATTATGTTCCCAAACTGCAAAACGGTGACATACTATCAATAATGGTTAGTAGTTTGAGTCCTGAAGCAAGTGCGATGTTCAACCCTTATTTGGCAGCTCAGCTGGGTTCTGCAATGCCTTCACAAACAAATAACCTTACGCCTGTTTTTGGTTATTTAATAGATGAAGAAGGCTTTATTACATTACCTCTTGTAGGCAAATTAAAAGTATCTGGGCTAACTACTAAAGAGGCAACGCATAGTATCACTGCTCAACTTGACAAATATCTTCAACAGCCAACAGTCAACGTTCGGATATTAAATTTTCGTGTTTCTATACTAGGAGAAGTGGCTAGGCCGTCCGTTTACACCATACCGAATGAAAAAATCACTTTACCGGAGGCCTTAGGATTGGCGGGTGATTTAACCATATATGGACAAAGAAACAACGTTCTTATTGTGAGAGAAACAGAGGGTAAAAGGGAATTTTCAAGAATTGATCTTACTAAACGGGACTTATTCAACTCACCATACTATTATCTTCATGCCAATGATGTAATTTATGTCGAAGCTACCAAAGGGAAAGTGACCTCAACAGATAGAACCGTTCAAATAGCTCCGATTATTCTAAGTGGCTTAAGTTTATTAACTGTTATAATTATCAACGTTTTCAAATAATCTTAACCTTATCGATGCATTTATACGTATCGTTTAATAGGATTTAAAGTATAAAATGAATAATCTTCAAAACGATGCATTTTTCTTCCATAATGAAGAAGATGAAAATAATTTTAATCTTAAGGAATTTCTATACAAGTATCTTGCTTATTGGAAATGGTTTGCTATTTCTTTTTTTGTTGCATTACTGTGTGCTTTTTTTTATCTCAAAACTCAAACCCCTATTTACAACATAAGCAGCAGTATCTTAATCAAAGATGATAAGAAAGGGATGGGTCAAGATGACATGTTGAAACAACTGGATATGTTCTCATCCACCAAGGTTGTTGATAATGAAATTGAAATCCTTAAGTCGTATTCTTTAATGGAGAAAGTAGTAAAAGGCTTGAACTTGCAAGTTAGTTACTTCTCGAAAGGCAGGTTTAAAAATGAACAGCTATACTATAAAAGCCCTATAAAGTTACAGGTTTTGAAAGCGTCTTCCTTAATATATGAGGAGCCATTAACTGTAAATATCGTTAACCCTAAGATCATCGAAATTAATGGCAAGCGATTTCCTCTAAACCAGGTAATCAGCACAAAATATGGTATTCTAAAAGCAAACCTAACTGGTGAAAGCAAAGACATTACCAACTTCGAAATTAGTATCTCCCCCATAGAAACCATTACACAATCGCTAATTAACAATATTAAGATTGAGCCAAGTAGCAAAATGTCGTCTGTATTATTATTGAGTATACAAGACGCTAAACCGAATCGGGGTAAGGATGTGTTGAATAAGTTAGTGGAGGTTTATAATAATGCAGGCCTCGAAGACAAGAACAAAGCAGCGGCAAATACTCTCATCTTTATTGACGAACGACTTAAATTGATCTCCGGAGATTTAACTGATGTGGAGAAAACTGTCCAAAATTACAAGTCCCAACAAGGTATCACCGATATCAGTGCAGCTTCACAAGTATTTTTAGAAAATGTGCAGCAAACTGACAATCAATTGAATCAGGTGAAAATTCAGCAAAGTGTTTTAAAAGGCATTGAAGATTACATTAAAAATAAAAAAGAAGGATCAGGAACTGTGCCTTCGACTCTAGGTATTGATGATCCAACGATGCTCAAACTGATTGAATCTTTATCTGAATTAGAAACCCAGCGCTCACGTATGCTTCAAATGGTGAAGACTGACAACCCAATGGTTGTCGCACTGGACGAACAGATTCAAGGTATAAAATCAGGTATCAATGAAAATATACAAACAATAAAGAAGAGTCTCTCCATTACCAGAGCCAGTTTGGAAAGCCAGAATCGTCAAGTGGAAGGCATGATTCGCTCTGTACCAGTAAAGGAGCGCCAGTTAGTGGATATTACGCGTCAGCAAGGGATAAAGAACAATTTATACATATATCTCTTACAGAAAAGAGAAGAAACTGCCTTATCATATGCATCTGCAGTATCCGATAGTCGAACAGTAGATGAGGCAAGAAGCAATAATACGCCCATCAAACCAGTTCCGAAAAAAATATATTTACTTTTTGCTCTGGTTGGTTTAGCTATTCCCTTTGGTAGTATTTATATTATTGATCTATTGAATGATAAGATCCAAAGTAGGAGAGACATCGAAAAGGCAACAAAAGCAACCATTTTAGGAGAGATTTCCTATTCTAGCCAAGAAAATGATGTTATCATGATTCAAAAAGGCCGTACTGCAGTAGCGGAACAAATACGAGCTTTAAGAACGAACCTTTCATTTCTTTCGCCCGGGAAAGGAGTTCAAAGCGTATTGTTTACATCCAGCATGTCGGGAGAAGGCAAATCGTTTATATCCTTAAACCTCGGAGCTAGCTTAGCACTAACGGAAAAGAAAACCATTATACTAGAGCTTGACCTACGCAAGCCCAAATTGCACGCCGCCTTAAATATGCCTAATGAAAGTGGCTTGAGTAATTACTTGATCGGAAAAGTTGAAATATCAGATATTATCAAAGAGATTCCAGATCAAAAGAATTACTATATAATAACCTGTGGCCCCATTCCTCCTAATCCTTCTGAATTATTAATTAATGGGCGCTTAGAAGAACTTATTATAAATCTGCGGAGCCGTTTTGATTATATTATTCTTGATGCCCCACCTATTGGTTTAGTTACTGACGCACAAATTTTAGAAACGCAAGCTGATGCCACGTTATTTGTGATACGACATGATTACACGCCAAAGGAACGCCTTAAGTTATTCAATACATTTTATAAAGATAAAAAGTTTAAGAATCTGAATTTAATCTTTAACGCAGTGAAGCAGGGCGGAAGATACGGATATGGCTATGGTTATGGTTATGGCTATGGCTATGGCTATTATGAACAGGACAAGACATCAAAGACCAATGCGTAATCCAGGCACCAAATTCATTGATAAGCAATGTTCCTGGATATATACGAACGGTTTAAATATTAGTATAAAGATAAGTTTTAATTAACAATGGCTTTTTATACGCTAAAAGTTCACGATAAAAGGATTGAAACTAAAGATACTGTAACTCTTTGTTTTAAACAGCCGGGATTAAAAAAAATAAAATACTTAGCCGGTCAGTACCTCACTCTTGTTTTTCGTATCAATGGCCGTCGCTATCTACGCCCATACTCCTTTTCTTCATCTCCCGGGGTTGATTCCCTACTTGAAATAACCGTCAAAAGAATTCCTGGTGGGATAATCTCCAATCACATCAATGATGCTATCAACATTGGCGACAGCATTGAAGTGATGGAACCAATGGGTGATTTTATCTATCAAAAAGATAAAGATTCTTCTTGTAGTTGTATCATTCTTTGGGGTGTAGGTAGTGGTATAACTCCACTAATCTCTATCGCGAAATACATACTATCTACCCATAGCGATAAAAAAGTTATTTTGCTTTACGGCAACCGTAATCACGAGTCAGTCATTTTTAGAGATCAAATACTTCACCTACAGCAAGAGTTCATTAACAATTTTACCGCCTGGCATTTCTTAACCCAGGCTGTGGTGGATGAAAGTAACCCCTCCCTGGTTCAAGGCCGTATCAATCCGGAAAAGGTGTTTGCAAATCTGAAACAGGATGATCTTGAAAACGCTGTACATTATATCTGTGGCCCTCCCCGATTAAAAGAATCCGTAAAAAGTGCATTAAATCTTAAAGGAATTTCGTCAGATCGGATAAATACCGAAGATTTTGAATTAGTAAAAAATCCGAAAGATTTTGTGGATATCCACACTCAATTGATAGAACTCACTTTTAATAATATTAAAACAACCTTAGAAGTTGTGAAGGGGAAAAGTATCCTAGAGGCTGGCCTGGATGCGAACATCGAACTACCTTATTCTTGCCAAACAGGAAATTGTATCACTTGTAAAGGGGAGCTACTTTCAGGAACGGTGAAAACCATCGGCATAGATAAATTTCCAGAAGGTTTGGCGCAAAATGAATACTTACTTTGTTGCAGTTATCCTTTATCAAACGATGTAAAAATCACTATTAATTAACCTAAAAATAGCATATATGAAAGTAGTATTACTAGCAGGAGGTTTAGGAACCCGTTTATCCGAAGAAACTGTACTTAGGCCAAAGCCAATGGTTGAAATTGGAGGAATGCCAATACTTTGGCATATTATGAAAACCTATTCTGCACATGGTTTTAATGATTTTATTGTTTGTTTAGGTTATAAAGGATACGTAGTAAAAGAATATTTTGCGAATTATTTTTTACATAAGTCGGATGTAACTATTAATTTAAAAAATAATGCAATAGAAGTCCACGAATCTGAAGCAGAACCCTGGAAAATTACGTTGGTAGATACCGGAAATAATTCAATGACCGGTGGTAGAATTAAGCGTATTCAGAAATACGTGAATAATGAAACTTTCATGTTAACCTATGGTGATGGCGTGGCAGATATCAATTTAAAGGAGTTAGTAAATTATCATAGAAGTCATGCAAAACTTTTTACGGTTACCTCTGTCCAGCCATCCGGCCGTTTTGGTGCATTAGATTTATCTCCTGATAATGCTGTAACCTCATTTTTGGAAAAGCCCAAAGGAGATGGTTCTTGGATCAATGGTGGTTATATGGTTTGTGAACCCGGCGTCTTTGATTTTATAAAGGATGGTGATTCTACCGTATGGGAACAAGAACCTATGCAAACTATAGCGTTGTCAGGAGAAATGAATGCATTTAAGCACCATGGCTTTTGGCGTCCAATGGATACCCTGAAAGATAAACATGACTTAAACGAAATGTGGGACAATGGTCAATCACCCTGGAAAGTTTGGTAATATGCTAGAGCAATTAAAACAAACATATAAGGGTAAAAAGGTATTTCTAACGGGTCATACTGGCTTCAAAGGTGCCTGGCTGCTGAAAACGCTTCATCTTTTAGGCGCGGAAGTAAAGGGTTACGCATTAGCACCCCAACACAAAGATGACCTGTTTAATTTGATTAACGGAGATCAGATCTGCGATTCCGTAATCGCAGATCTGAGAGATCGTTCAGCCTTGACTAAAGCGGTCTTGGAATTTCAGCCCGATTTTATTTTTCATCTAGCCGCCCAACCTTTAGTTAGATTATCTTATGAATTCCCATCAGAAACTTTTGAGGTAAATGCTATTGGTACTGCAAATTTATTAGATGCGGTTAGGCTTTTGGAAAAGCAATGCTCCAACGTATTGATTACCACCGATAAGGTTTATTATAATAACGAATGGGAATATCCGTATAGAGAAAACGATAGGCTTGGAGGTTATGATCCTTATAGTGCGAGCAAAGCATGCGCTGAGCTTGTAATTGATTCTTACCGAAATTCTTTTTTTAATAAATCAAAATACGAAAATCATAAAAAAGGTATTGCAGTCGGACGTGCTGGTAATGTAATAGGAGGGGGAGATTGGTCAAAAGACCGGTTAATTCCGGATATTGCAAAAGCTTTGGTTACTAACAAGCAAATTTTGATCAGGAATCCTAAATCAGTTCGCCCATGGCAGCATGTTTTGGAGCCCGTTATTGCTTATCTTATTTTAGGCGCAAATTTAAGTTCAGAGCCACATAGGTTTAGCCAAGCCTATAATTTTGGACCTTATGGCACTGATGCTTTGCCGGTATCGGAGATGTTGAAGCTAGCACTTGCTTGTTGGGGTAGTGGTACATTTAAGATAGAACAAGACCCTAATCAGCCGCATGAAGCTGGTTTATTAAAACTTGATATCAGCAAATCAATTACAGAATTAGGTTGGAAGCCTAAGATGAATGCCAATGCTGCGGTAGAGATGACGATCGATTGGTATAAACAGTTCTCAGATAACCAAAAAAGTATTAATCAGTTTACTGAGCAGCAAATTTTAAATTATTTGAATGCATAAAGTTCTCATCACTGGTATAACTGGATTTTTGGGCTCCCATATTGCCGAGAGCTTAAGTAAAAATGGGATACAAGTTATTGGACTTAAAAGAACAAATTCCGATTCATGGAGATGTAAAGATTTTGAACATACTATTAGTTGGGTTAATTTAGATTCTGCTGGTAACTGGAAAAATATTCTTGCAGAAAAAGCCCCTAATGTGATCATTCATAGCGCATGGATTGGTGTCGAGGCAGCAGATAGAGACAATTGGGGAGAGCAAGTAAAGAATATAGATTTTTTAGTTGATCTACTAGAACTCGCAAGGGAAGTTAAAATAGACAAATTTATCTTTTTGGGCTCTCAAGCAGAATATGGTTACATAAATGGTAAAATAAAGGAAGAACAAGCCGGTATTGCTTTAAATGCCTATGGAGGTATCAAACTGGCCTCTTTAGAAATTCTAAAAACTTTTTGTGAGGTGAACGAAATTAATTGGATATGGCTAAGGCTATTTTCTCTATTTGGCGAAAAGGAAAATACAAATTGGTTAATTCCTTCTGTTATAAATAAAATGGCAGTTGATAAAGAAATGGATTTAACTGCTGGTGAGCAAACATACGCATATTTATATGTGAAAGATTTTTCAAAAATCATTAATTTAATCGTGACGAAACAGGTAATTTCTGGAATTTATAATATTTCCTCTAATCAAACCTATCAACTTAAATCACTACTTGAATATATAAGACAACAGGTGAAACCCAGTTTTAAATTAAATTTTGGTGCTATACCGTATCGGAACAATCAATCTATGCATATCGAGGGCGATATCACTAAAATTACAGAGCAGATTGGTACTATCGAGTTTACGGATTTTAAAGTAGCAATGCAAAGTACTATAAATTACTACATTTTAGAGTAGAATATGAAAGCATCAGATTTTATCGCAGATTTCTTGAAAAGAAAGGGAGTCGAAAGTGTTTTTGAGTTATCTGGCGGAATGATTACTCATATTTTAGATTCTATTAATCAGACTACAGATATCAAGATCATAACCATGCACCACGAGCAAGCAGCAGCTTTTGCTGCTGAAGGTTATGCCCGGGTAAAGGGATTGCCCGGAGTAGCTTTAGCTACTAGTGGGCCTGGGGCAACCAATCTATTAACAGGTATTGGCAGTTGTTTCTTTGACTCAACACCGGCCGTATTTATTACGGGTCAGGTAAATCGGCATGAGCAAAAAGGAGACAGGAATATAAGGCAGCTTGGTTTTCAAGAAACAGATATTATAGCAATGGCAAAGCCTATTACCAAAGCTTGTTTTTTGGTTAATGATCCAGATGAGCTAGAACATGCGTTTGAGCAGGCTTTTAGAATTGCATGTGAAGGACGACCTGGACCGGTACTGATTGATGTACCAATGGATGTACAACGGATCCAAATTGAACCTCAATATTTGCCTTTAGAATACAGTAAAAAGAACATAATTTCTCAAGATATTTTATTGAGTTTAATTGCCCATATTAACACGGCAAAAAGACCATTAATATTGTCGGGACGGGGTATAAAAGCTGCAAAATGCCAGGCTGTTTTTGATGATTTTGTTGAAAAAACAAAGATACCAGTAATAACCACATTATTGGGTTTAGATACCATCTCTTATACGGATCCGCTTCGAGTAGGTTTTATTGGTAGTTATGGAAACAGATGGGCCAACATTGCTTTTGGGGAGTGTGATCTACTTATTGTACTAGGAAGCCGCTTAGATATTCGTCAAACTGGGGCAGACACAAAGTTCATAGAAAATCGTAAAATTTACCACATTGATTGCGAGAATGGTGAGATCAACAATCGGGTGAAAGGATGTGTTCCTGTTTTGGCAAATTTGTCAGATTTTTTTAATCAGTTTTTTGCAGCTGCCAGTAGTGTAGATTTCTCATTACCAAATGAATGGATTAGCCGCATAAGTGAATTAAGAACATTATGGCCGGATACAGAGGAATTAACACCGACTGGAATTAATCCCAATAAATTCATGCATACCCTTTCCCAAGCAAGTCAGCAGGCAAAAGTTTATCTGGCAGATGTGGGAAGCCATCAAATGTGGGCAGCTCAATCTTTAGAATTAAAACCAGACCAGCATTTTCTAACATCAGGAGGAATGGGAGCCATGGGTTTTTCCTTGCCAGCAGGCATTGGCGCCTGTGTGGCACTTAATAACCAGCCCGTTATAGTGATTATAGGAGATGGCTGTATGCAAATAAATATTCAGGAATTACAAACTATTGTTAGAAATAAGCTCCAGATTAAAATTATCGTTTTGAATAACAGAACCTTAGGAATGATCAGACAATTTCAAGATAGTTACTTTGATTCTCGTTACCAATCCACGTATTGGGGATACAGCGCACCAGACTTTACTAAAGTAGCGCTAGCTTATGGTATTGATGCGATGACTATAGAAAGCGCTGAAGAAATAGGGGATGCAGTAAAATGGCTTTGGACTTCTGAAAATCAATATAAACCCCAATTGCTGCAAGTTATGATAGATCCACATACCAATACGTACCCTAAAATAGCATTTGGCAAACCCTTAACAGAAATGGAACCATTCTCTAAACCCATAGAGATGGAAGGTACCTGATATAATTTACCTTAACAAAATCATTAATAAAAAATACCAAGACCCGTTATGATAAAAAATATTACAGATTTAAACCTAAATCAAAGTTTACGCGAAATAGCCAGACAAAAAGCAAAACAAGTTATCATTCCGGGCCAAAACTACATCCCCGTAACTGGCAAGGTGATTGATGAAGAAGATATCCTTTTAGGAGTGGATGCAGCTTTAGACGGTTGGTTAACTGCGGGTCGTTTTGCTAATCAGTTTGAACAAGACTTTGCCCAATATTTTGGAGCAACAAGAGCTTTATTAGTCAATTCTGGTTCTTCTGCCAATCTGGTTGCTTTCTATGCGCTTACTTCCCCTAAACTGGGATATCGGGCTATTAAACCGGGTGATGAAGTAATTACGGTTGCTGCAGGTTTCCCAACAACTATTAACCCATTAATTCAATTTGGGGCCATACCCGTATTTGTGGACGTAGATATTGCTACTCACAATATTTTATCAGAAGATATAGCGAAGGCAGTATCTCCTAAAACAAAGGCCATCATGATTGCCCACTCTTTAGGCAACCCTTTTGATTTGGACGAAGTAATGCGGGTAGCTAAAAAATATAACCTATGGGTAGTGGAAGATGATTGTGATTCATTAGGGGCGACCTACAAGGGTAAAAAGACCGGAACTTTCGGCGACATTTCTACTTTCTCTTTTTATCCTGCACATCACATTACCATGGGTGAAGGTGGCGCTGTTTTAATCAATAATCCTGAATTAGCTAAATTGGCTGAAAGTTTCAGAGACTGGGGCCGTGATTGTTATTGCGAACCAGGTAAAGATAATACCTGCGGCTGTCGTTTCGGACAACAATTAGGGACTTTACCTTACGGATATGATCATAAATATACTTACTCTCATATTGGCTTCAATTTAAAAGTTACCGATATGCAGGCTGCTTTTGGTGTATCTCAGTTAAAAAAACTAGATCATTTCGTACAACGCCGACGAGAAAACTACGCGGCATTGTATTCGAGAATGAAAGAACTGGAAGATATCTTTATTTTACCTGAAGCTACTCCCCATTCAGATCCATCATGGTTTGGTTTCTTACTTACGCTACGTGAAGGGGATTCGAATGACCGGCACATGCTTGTTCAACACTTGGAAGAGAAAAAAATTGGAACCCGATTATTGTTTGGTGGCAATTTATTAAGACAACCCGCTTATGCTAATATTCAGTATCGTGTAGTTGGTGATTTAAAGAATACTGATACGATTATGAATCAGTCTTTTTGGTTAGGAGTGTGGCCGGGTTTGAACGAAAGTCATTATGATTATATGGTTCAGGTTATCAAGGATTATTTAAAATGATGACCATTCACTTACATAGCCACACCACACAGTAATCGTTCCTGGTAGGGATTTCCTATAACGCTTAAACCCAATGGAAGAGTGAATTGAGTAGATTTATCAAAATAAAATTGGTTACAGGTAGCTTTTTTAAGATGATTTTACGAAACAGCCTTATTTTAAAGCCGTGAAATATCATATGGTTGGAGAATTGAGGAATATGGATATTGCCATGAACGATACGTTTTGGATAGAGATTTATCCAGTAGAGTAAATACCACCAAATTTATAATAAAACTTTAGTATGTTATATATGAGTAATAAATTATCTATATATGCAAGCACACATTGTCATCCAGTGATGCTACAGAATGATTTTATTATTCCACTTCAACTTAGGAAAAATATTACAGGTATTGATTTGGGTTATTTGTCAGATGACACAGGTGACAATATTAGTGATCGCGGGATATCTTATGGAGGAGGATTACCATCGTTATACTGGATTTGGAAAAATGATATTGAAAGTGATTATGTGGGATTTTGTCAATACAGACGATATTTCCTTCTTGATGAAAAACATAACTATTTTCAAATTGAATATGTAACAAATGAAGATGGATTAAAAAAAATCAAATTTGAAGATAAATACATTAGAGGCATTTTAGAGAAGTATGATGTAGTTTTATCAAAAAAAAGAAGATTTACTAAATCTGTCTGGAATACTTATGCTAGGATGCATGACCAAAGGGATTTTGTTGCATTGGAATTAGCAATAGAACAAGTGTGTCCAGAATACTCAAATATATTTAATATACATATTAAAAAAGGAAATATCCTTCCTCAATTTGGTATGATAGTAACCTCTAAAGAAATATTTGATAATTTTTGCGAATGGATCTTCCCAATAATTTACAAGCTGGATTTAATGAAGGATGCCAATAAAAATTCATTATCAGAACCAAGGCGGATTGATTATATTTTCGAACATCTTATGCCTTTATATTTTATAAAACATAAGGAGTTAAAAATAAAGCACTTACCTATTATCGTGGCTGATCCAACAAAAAAGGCAGTTTCAAATTTTAGATATTTATGTTCACAGTTAAAGACAGAATTAAGATTTCTATTTAATATTTAATTCAATATATGTCAACTTCTTCTCGTGTTATTAAAAACACAGGTTTTTTATATATGAAGATGGGTATAACTGTTTTTATATCTCTTTATACCACCCGATTAATACTTAACTCATTAGGAGCATCTGATTTTGGAGTCTTTAATGTTGTCGGAGGAGCAATAGCTATGCTTGCATTTTTAAATACAGCAATGGCTTCAGCAACGCAACGGTTCATGTCTTTTTCCGAAGGAGAAGGAAATTTAGAAAAGCGAAAGCAGCAATTCAATATTAGCATTTTATTACATCTAATAATAGCAATCATTGTAGTAGCAATTATGGAATGTTTCTATTTTTTTTTATTTAATGGAATATTGAATATAGATATACATCGAATATATGCTGCCAAAATGATCTATCAATTTTTGGTTATTAGTACGATGTTTACAATCATGACAGTACCCTATGATGCAGTGTTAAATGCTCGTGAAAATATGTTGTATTATGCTCTTGTAGGAATCGTAGAATCAATACTTAAACTACTGGTTGCAATTTATGTGATGTACACTTCAGAAGATAAATTGATTGTTTATGGTTTTTTAATGGCTTCAATTTCATTAGTAATTATGATTGCTATGAGAGTGTATAATCACAAGAAGTATGATGAATGTCAGATTGATATAAAAAGATATTATAATAAATCATTAATGAAAGAAATGACTTTTTTTGCCGGATGGAATTTGATAGGTAGTGCAAGTAGTATTATAGCTGGATATGGTTCAGGTATTATTTTAAATCATTTTTTTGGTACAGTATTAAATACAGTTAATGGAATTTCAGGGCAATTGAACGGGCAATTGTTAACATTTTCTAATACACTACAGAAAGCACTAAGTCCAGTGATAACTAAAAGTGAAGGTGGTGGAAATAGAGAATTAATGAAAAGGGCTACTTTAACAGGAACTAAATTATCATTTTTATTGTTTGCAATTATAAGTATCCCTTTTCTTATCGATACGCAATATATCTTAAAACTATGGTTAAAAAATATTCCTGAATGGTCAGTGGTTTTCTGTAGGCTATTTGTCGTATTTACATTAATAGAACAATTAACAAGAACGTTCTCAACAGCTATAGCAGCTACTGGTAAAATTAAATATGTCAACGTTATAAATTCTGTTGTTTTAATTTTAAGTGTTCTAGCATTATACTTAGTATTTGCAGCCGGTCTTTCTCCAGTTTTTTTACCCGTATTAGCAATAATCACAGCTTTAGTTTTCTCGATATTAAATATTGTTTTTGTGAAAAAATATTGTAGTATAGGGTATAAAGATTATTTTGAAAATGTTTTTTTTAGAGTGTTTATAGTATTTTCTATAAGTTATATAATCGGATTATTACCGAATTTATACTTAAATGAGTCCTTTATAAGATTGGTATTAACATTTTTATCTTCTGTTATTACATTTATAATCACATCATTCTATATCGGATTAGATCAAGTTGAACAACAAATTGTTGTTCAACTGTTCTGTAAGATTAAAAAATACATCAACAAATGAATAACTGCTCAATTTTTGTAAGTTCTTCCGATGCGTATTCGGATTTATGGCCGGTATTCTTTGATCTGTTTAAAAAATATTGGCCTGAATATAAGGGAGAAATTGTTTTGAATACAGAAACTTTAAGTTATTCGCATCTAGATTTAAATATCCGTTGTACTAAAGTGGGTAAACTGGGTAGCTTTGGAAAAGTGTTGCGTGCAGGCTTAGATTCTTCTACTTCAGAAAACGTGTTATTAGTTATGATTGACTATATCTTTATGGGAAAAGTAAATCATCAGAAGGTGGAGGAATATTATCAATTTTTTTGTGAAAACAAGTTAGATTCTCTCTGTCTGGTTCATCAAGATTATCCGAATGTAACATCAGCGACCCACCCTGATTTAATTAGCGTGATTCCGCCAGCACCTCATATTATGTTTTCATACCAAATAGCTTTTTGGACAAAGGTGATGCTACGGGAAATGGCTTTACCGCATGAGAATCCCTGGATGTCCGAATGGTATGGTTCACAACGGGCAGAAAAAATTAAGATAAAATTGGTTTGTCCAAAAAGTGAAATACGGTACCCAATTCCATACGACTCAAGGGGTTGTTTGCACCAAGGTAAATGGTTAGATAATGCTGTCCAGTTCTTACATTCAATTGATTATTCAATAAATTTTGATAGGCGTGGTTATTATGTGGATGGATATAATACATTCACGTTTAGGGTAAGATTGAAATTAAAAATTTGGTCGACAGGGCTTAAAGGCAGTTATTTAGATTTGCTCTTACGTAAAAAGATTGTCTGACTATTTATTATGTACAAACTAATTACAAAAATCAAACTCCGTCTTTGGGCTGAAATCGTTAAAAAAGCCAGAAATACATTTCTATATCCGTTTATCTATAAATCGTATTGGCACAGCTTACTCTTTTTAAAAAAAGAAGGCGTTGACAATGATTATTTTTATTTTACAGCACGTCCCAATCCTGTCGCAGGAATAGGTCACCAAATGGCGAACTGGATTGCCGGTTATTGGTTTGCTCGCCAATTTGGATTAGACTTTGCTCACATTCCTTTTTCTAACTCGAAATGGGAATCTTTTTTAGGCTTTGGTGAGGGTGAAACCGCAGTAGTTAACTTACTAAATATAGGATATAAAAAAGTAAAACTACCCTTATTTGATGAATTCAATAAAGCTGAAGTGGCATTACAGCAAAAAATAATTGCATCGTACACTCATAAAAAAGTAGTCTTTATAGCAGAGCAAGATCAAGGTTATCGTAATCAGTTTGGAGTTATGGAAGCCATTAAACAGAAATTTCATACTGCACCGGCAAGAATAAAAGACCAATTAATTTTTGATTCCGAATCGTTCAACATAGCTATTCACGTTCGTAGGGGAGATATTGTCATCGGGCAGGAAAATCATAATCCCAATTTATTGATGCGTTGGCAAGAAAATGGCTATTTTGAAAAAGTACTCTGTAGAGTGATAGATACTATCAAAATAGAGAAATCTATTGCTATTTATGTGTTTTCACAAGGACTAAAAAAAGATTTTCCCGAATTTGAACAATTTGAGAATCTTCATTTTTGTTTGGATATGAATGCTCAAGATTCTTTTATGCATATGGTAAATGCTGATTTATTGATTACCAGTAAAAGCTCTTTTTCCTACAAGCCTGCTTTGCTCAATAAAGGCATCAAAGTATGCCCGAAAGACTTTTGGCACGGATATCCTGATTCGGAAGATTGGATATTGGCGGATGAAAATGGGAATTTTGAATTGTATTGAAACAGAATGTATTTATGGAAAAGATGAGATCTGAATTTATTGACCGGATGAAATATATAATATTATGAATAAACTTTCTATTTCTTCTCTTAAAGTTTTGCGCAAGCTTTATACTATCTCTTTCGGTAGTAAACCAAAGCGACCAGATTGTGAGCTAAATCCAGACAAAGCCTCTCAAATTATCTATGATGCCTTAATATCAGATAGGCCTTATATGATAGCACGTTTTGGGTCTAATGAACTTAATGCATTAATTAATTATCAAAGCGTATCTAATAAATCAAGATCACTCTACAAATATATTAAAGGAAAGCAATTTGATTGGTGGTGGAATGACGGTATTATTAAATGTTTGCATGAACTAGCTGGTTTTTTCCCTCCAACTACAAATAAAATCGAACAATTTTGCGAGTTAATATTGCAGGATATTCCCGAGGTGGATATTTTAGGTTCTTGGCTTGCAAATGAGTTAAAGTTTGAAAAGGAATTATTGAAGGCCCAAAAAGTTCACCTTAGATTATTAGAGCCTTATTGGGCAGAAAATCATTGGTCAAGAGCCTTAGAAGGAAAAAAAATCTTAGTTGTCCATCCTTTTGCAAAGGATATTGAGCTACAGTATCAAAAAAAAGATCTGCTGTTTAAAAAAAATATATTGCCCGAATTTCAACTGATAACAATTGAAGCAGTATTAAGTCTGGCTAATGAAAATACTAAATTTGCAGATTGGTTCGAGGCATTAGAATTTATGAAAGCTGAAATAGACAAAGTAGATTATGATATTTGCCTGATAGGATGTGGGGCATACGGATTTCCGCTAGCCGCCCATGTCAAGAGAATGGGTAAAAAAGGCTTTCATTATGGTGGCGCTCTACAGTTGCTGTTTGGCATTAAAGGCAAACGATGGGAAGATCCTAATTACGGTATAATGGACGATTTTGTAGGTAATAAAAACTATTTGGGCTTATTTAATGATTACTGGATTTATCCTGATAAAAGCTACCAACCTAAAGGTATGGAAAAAGTTGAAGGTGGATGTTACTGGTAAATAAATAATATACTTATCAGCGCATAATTTTAGAATCATTTAATGCAAAATATAAATAAATTCACTATAAATTATATTGAGAAAAGCAAGGAACTCGTATTGCTAATTGTAATAGTGGCCGGACTACTTACCACATTTTCACTTAAAGATCCTATCGTAATTTTATTTTATACCTTTCTTTTCGTAAATTTTTATGTGTTAAATAAAAAAGAATTTAGAAATGGAAAGGAATTCTTACTGTGGCGATTATATGTAGCATATATTTTTTTTTCATGTATTGTTGGCTTGTTCTTTTTTGCAGAAATATATTTTGATTACAAAGCTTTAGTGTTTAATTTTTTTAAATTAATTCTACCTGTTATGCTGACTATTTTATTACGTAATCCAATTTCTTTTACCATTTTTTATAAGACATGGTTGAAATGGGGAGTTATTTTGGTGCTTATTTCGATTCCGTTTATTCCGGGATATCAGGTTGGAAAGTCTTTTACGGCAATCCTGTTTTTAGCACTATTCTTCAAAGATCTTACAATAAAATACAAGTTGATTTCAATATCAATAATTCTTATTGGACTCATACTAAATGATGGAAGCCGATCAGTTGTCGCCCGATCAGTAATATTCGGCTTGATTGCAATTGGTACCTATTTTCCTTCCATAGTGAAAAAAATAAAGCCACTAATTTTATTGGCTTTTCTTATTCCAATATTGCTTTTTTTTGCAGCAACATTTTTTAATTTTAATATTTTGGCTTTGAATAAGGATAATACAAGCTATACTATTAAGGATAATGGAGCTAGTGGTGCCGGAACTGATGGAACTAGAAGTCTTACAGCGGATACCAGGACATTTCTTTACGAAGAGTCGTTTTTATCGGCTATTCATAACAACTATATTTTATTCGGAAGAACGCCTGCAAGAGGACATGATAGTGCGACCTTTGGGGATGGGAAGGATGGAACTCGAAAAGGAGAAAGAAATGGGGATGAGATTGGTATTTTAAATGTTTTTAATTGGCTGGGGCTTGTGGGAGTAGTTTTATATGGTAGCTGTTTTTTATATTCAATATGGCTAGGGTTATATCGATCAAGAAATCTATATACAATATATGGTGCCATGCTGCTCCAATTTTTTTGGATCTATTCCTGGTTAGAGGAAATTCAGGCTGTCAGGTGGGACTATTTGACAATTTTTTTAATTGTTCCTTTTATAACTTCCAATTCATTCCGACAAATGACGAATATCGAAATGAAAATGTTTATTAATAAGATAACTTGCATAAAAAAAGTATGAACAACATATTGTAGTTTATGATTTCTGTATTTATTCACAAAAATATCTATCAAATCGTATTTCTGTATTTTTTACTGTCGAATAAAATAAAACTTATGTGCATAGAATGCTGACGGGCTTTCAAAGGAATCAGAATGTAATTCGATTTCATTATAACGTTTGATGCAAGAGGATTTTATAGAAATTTAATTCTATTACATAATTTTTTCATATAAACTATGATGCATATATTGGATCAGTCTGAAACTCAGTCACCCGTTGTAAACGTTGTTAATGCTAAATCGAGTGTTGATAATGTGCAAATTTTCCAAAATGACACCCATCGGATTTAATGGAAAGACTTGAAATGACTCAATGATCGGAAATTTTGGCAGTTTTTTAATCGGAAGTAGAAGAATATGGGAAGTTATTCTGCCATTCTCTCTAATTTTACAGTTATCGGTAACCCTGCGATTATTGTAAGAGAAATTGGTATATATATATATAAAATCATGAAACCACTTACTTTAGTTATAACAACCTATAATAGAAAACAACCCCTGCTCACTATGCTTAAAAGTATTGAAAGGCAAGGGCAGATTAAAGAGTATAATTTAATAATCTCAAATAATAATTCAAATTATAATGTTGAAGAATGGGTGAAACAAAATGTGTCAAAGTCTTTTTTTGATAATATTCAGTTTTATAATAGAGCTCATAATATAGGTGGAGATTTAAATATAGCCTTTAGTTTTCAACTATGTAAAACAAAATGGATGTGGTTACTTTCTGACGATGATTATATAACTTTAGGTGCTATTAATATAGTTCTAAATGATATAATGAAATATAGTGAAATTTCGATGCTTAAATACTCAATTGATGGAAATCTTCCATATTTAGAATCTTTTGTCAATTCTTTAGATCTTTTTTTTGATTATTATATTGAGCATAAATACTCTGCAGGCGAGATGATTTTTATGTCGAATAATGTATTTAACTTAGACGCTTTAGGAAAATATTTAGGTTTTGCTCCAATGGCAGCCCATACTTATATGTCGCAATTGGTTCCTACACTTTTTGCCCTTATAAAAGATAATGCATTAGTTGCTTTTAGACCAAATCCAATTATTCACTATCATTTTTCAGGTTCAAGCTATAATTCTTCTAAGGCCGAGGCTGGTTTTGCCAACATAATAACTTTCTTAGACCTAAATAAATCTCAAGCCTCGAAAATCAGAAAGTTATTCCGTAAAAATAATCAGTTTCCGATACTACTTTTTGTGCAAAAGGAAGAAAATAAATATATAAAAAGACTATTATATTGGAGGATCTTCAATAGCTATTATAGTTTTTTCAATTTAAGAGATTTGTTCTATTTTATAGTTTTTTATGTATGTGATGTTTTTAGTATAAAATTAGAGAATATTCAAACGTTATATCATAGATTTAAAAAAATTAATGAAAATACTTCATATACTTCACGAGCTTAAGTTCTCGGGTGCAGAGATTATGTATGTTGATGCAGCACCCGTATTTAGGGAAAAAGGATGTGAACTTTCAGTAGTAGCTACAGCACTCAATTTGGGGGAGTATGCCAAATATTTTGAAAAAGCAGAATACACCCTTTTTCATAAACCTTATCCTCCTTTAAAAAATTATTTCAAAAGAATTATATATTACATTTGGGTCATTAAGCTTTTAAAACACGAGAAGTACGATGTAGTTCATATCCATTCAAATAATTCCATGTGGGGTATGGCTCTTTGTGCATGGGTAGCAGGCAAGCGTTCAGTTTATACTTTTCATAATGTATTCCCCACTCATTTTTATTCTTACCCCTACCATATTTTGTTACGTTTGTCAGCGAAGCACATCTTCAAATGTCGCTTTCAAAGCATTAGCGATTCAGTTTATGAACATGAATTAAACTTGTATCATAATAAAACTACGAAAATTTATAATTGGTATGGCAGCAACAGATATTATCCTCCTATAACCGGTGAAAAAACTTTAATTCGTAAAAAATTAGAAATTTCAAAAGATGCCTTAGTGCTAATTTCTGTAGGTGGTTGTAGTCCTGTTAAAAGACACTCGGATATAGTTAAGGCCTTACCAATTATCCTTAAAGAATTTCCTAACACTATTTATTTGCACTTGGGAACAGGGATATCTTTACATGAGGAAATAAATTTAGCTAACGAATTAAAGGTAGAAGAGCATATACGATTTGAAGGGAATCAAACAGACGTTCGCGAGTATCTTATTGCATCCGATATTTATCTAATGCCTAGTAAATTCGAAGGTATTTCAATTACTACTATTGAAGCATTGGCCTGTATGATACCATCTGTTCTTTATAATGTACCAGGCCTCAGAGATTTTAACAAAACAAGAGAGTGCTCAATTCTAGTTGATGAAAATTTTGAGATACTGGCAAAAAGTATTGTCCAATTATTTAAAGATATGACCAAGCAAACTGAAATCTCAGTTAATGGCAAATATCTTGTTGATAAAGATTACAATATGAAAACGAATGTCCAAAAAATATATAATTTGTATGTGGAAAAATGAAGCAAATAGCCGTACTCCTAACCTGCCACAATCGCAAAGAGAAAACATTGCCGTGTCTTAAGTCTGTCTTTGCACAAGTGGGTTTAAACTCTACATTTCAGCTGGAGGTATTTTTAGTGGACGACGCTTCTACAGACGGTACGGCTATTGATGTAAAAAAAAACTTTCCGGATGTTCATATTATACCCGGGGACGGCAACTTGTTCTGGAACAGAGGTATGTATTTAGCATGGCAGACTGCATCAGAAAAAAAATATTATGATTATTATCTTTGGCTCAATGATGATACGATGGTATTCGAAAATGCAGTACTGTCGCTATTAATTAATCATCCTCAAAATGCAATTATTTGTGGGTCAACAAACTCTATTATTACTAACAAAGTAACCTATGGGGGATATGACAAAAGGACTAAAATGATAATTGCTCCCACAAATAATTTTCAGCCTTGCCACTATTTTAATGGTAATTGTGTTTTGGTACCTCACCCGGTTTTTGAAAAATTAGGGAACCTTGATCCTATTTTTCATCACGCCGTTGGAGATTTTGATTATGGTCTCCGAGCAAAAAAAATAGGTATTGAGCTCTTCATAGCTCCAACCATCATAGGAACCTGTGAAAGTCATACGGAAGTTCCCAGATGGCGTTCGCCGTCTAATGGTTTCATGAGCAGAATAAAAAATCTTTACTCAGCCTCAAGTGGGTGCTATCCACCACAATTTTTTGTTTTTGAAAGAAGACACCATGGTTTGTTCTTAGCAATTGTCCATTTATTTTCGATTCATTTGAGAGCTACCATCCCTCGTTTATGGGAAAACAGACACTGACATAAAAAAAAATTAACACCTAATGAAGCCCTTACCGTTATTTTTGTCTATAATAGACAATTACCCGCAAACCCTAGAAGCGTTAAAATCGAACAATTTAGCAAGAGATAACGATTTAATTCTTCTCCGATACGTCAAAGGATGTTGAAGGGCTCTCAGCTGTTAATGATGTACCTTATTACAAACTATTAAAGGTTCAAAAGTGTTTGAATTTGCAGGGTTCTAAAACACTGGAGGGCTAAAATCAATCTATAAAGTTTGTGATATATAAACAATATATAGAACAGTTTTAAAAATTTAAAAGTGCACTAGTAAGAAGCTAATTAAAATGAATAAAATACTTTTGTCAGCGTTCGCATGCGATCCATTAAAAGGTTCTGAATCAGGAAATGGCTGGAATTGGGCAATCGGTCTTGCTCAAAAACAATTTGAAGTCCATTGCCTTACTAGGCAAATTAACAGGCAAAATATTGAAAAACATTCAATACCAGACAATTTATATTTCCATTATATTACTTTACCGTTGGGCTTAGAGTTTCTTTACTCATACTCCCAAGCTACTATGTATATTTATTACTTGATTTGGCAGTGGTTGGGTTACGTTAAAAGTAAAAAGCTTCATAAAAAAAAAAATTTCCATATTGCTCATCACGTCACTTGGGGAAGTCTACAAATGGGTTCCTTTTTATACATGTTAGGAATTCCTTTCATTTTCGGTCCAGCTGGCGGAGGCCAAAGTGCCCCAGTTGCATTCCAACGATATTTTAAGAAGCAGTGGTCTTCAGAGGTAAAAAGAGAGTTTATCGCTAAGTTGCTGTTAAAATTTAATCCAGGATTCAACCAAATGATTAGAAAAGCAAAAATGGTGTTAGTTTCAAATTCCGAAACTTTTAAATTAGCGACGAAAGTTGGTGCAAAATGCAGCTTGACTTTTGACGCAGCCGTCGCAGAAAGCTTTTTTCCTCAAACGTTTACACCTAAATCTCCTAAGCCCGGCAACTTAAAACTTCTTTGGGTTGGTCGTTTTATGCCACGTAAGGGCGTTTTATTATTAATCGAGGTAATGAAGGAGCTGCAAGCCTATCCAAATATAACTTTGACATTAGTTGGGGATGGGGAAATGGCAAATGAAATTCAAAAGTTGATCTTAGATGAAAAGATTTCTGATAGGATATTTATGATTGGTAGAGTTCCATTTGACCAGGTGAAGGATTTCTATTTGAGTCACGATGTCTTTTTTTTTGCTTCCCTAAGGGATTCATGTCCCGCCCAATTGATAGAAGCAATGGCATATGGCCTCCCCATAGTCACTCTAAATCTGCATGGACAATCTTTGATAGTTAATCAAGAAACGGGAATAAGGTGCAGTTGTGAAACTCCTGAGATAGCTATATCCGAATTAAAAGAAGCTGTAATCCAGTTATTTAATAATCCAGAAACCGTAAGAACTATGAGCCAGGCAGCTTACAAATTTGCAAAAAAGCAAACTTGGACCGAAAAAATTGAGACCATCATTGCAAAGTATTACATTGATTAAATGTATACACTAGCGCCCGTTATCATATTTACGTACAAGAGGATTGGTTCTCTTAAGCTTGTATTAGAATCCCTAAACAAATGTGCATTAATTGAAAGAACTGAAATTATTATTTTTTCTGATGCTGCAAAAGGGAATGGCGATGAACAAGAGGTTAGTGCAGTTCGAAATTATTTGATCGGTATCGAGAGTCCGAATATAAAGCTAAATTTCTCGGAAGAAAATTATGGTCTAGCCAAATCTATAATTGGTGGGGTTACTAAGATATTAAACCAATATCACAAAGTAATAGTACTAGAAGATGATTTGACCGTATCAACAAATTTTTTAATTTATATGAACAATGCATTAGATCATTACCAGAATAATAGTAATATATTCTCTATTGCGGGATATAGTGTTCCAATTACTGCCCCAGACGATTACCCATACGACGTATATTTTTTTCTACGGGCTTCATCATGGGGCTGGGCAACTTGGAACGACCGTTGGACAACAATTGATTGGGAAGTAAATGATTATGAGGAATTCATCAAAAATAAAGATAGAATCAAAGCTTTTAATGAAGGCGGAAGTGACATGTTTAATATGTTGAAAAAGCAGATGAATGGTAAGATTAACTCATGGGCAATCCGGTGGTGTTATCACCAGTTTCGAACTAAAAGCCTCACAGTATACCCGGTTGTATCTAAAATCAAGAATATTGGATTCAGTGAGATGGCCACCCATTCAAATGTATATAATAGATATAAAACATTGTTAGATACTGGGAATACTCTTCACTTTAATTTCCCTAGCACAGCAATTGTAGATCAACACTTCACCGTTCAATTTCAACATTTTTATAGTATTAGAACCCGATTTATTAATAAGATTAGGACTTTATTATATAAAGTCGGATTCATAAGCAACAAGAATGATTAATACAAAAAAAACGATTCTATTTATTTTGCACCTACCGCCCCCAATACACGGTGCTTCACTTATAAGTACATTTATAAAAGAGAGTAAGATTATAAATCAAACATTCAACGCGGAATATATTAATCTTACAACGGCGTCAAGCCTCAATGATATTGGTAAAAAGAATTATAATAAATTAATCACTTCAATTAAACTCTATTACAAAACACTTAAAAGTCTTCTTACGAACAAACATGATCTCACCTTTTTATCTATTACATCCCATGGGCCGGGTTTTTACAAAGATTTAATAGTTGTAGTGATGTTGAAATACTTCAACAAGAACATTATTTATCTATTTAACAATAAAGGGGTTCTAGAAAATAGTTATTCATTCATCAACAATTATTTATACAAGTTCGTATTTAAAAATACCAAAAGCATTGTTAATTCTAAGTTCCTAAGATTTGATATTGATAAATATGTTTTCCATGATAATATTTATGTCTGCGCAAACGGCATTCCATTAGCGAATAGAGAAGTTGAAGATAATTTGGAAGAAAAGGGCGAACGAAATCTCGTAAAGTTGCTTTTCCTATCAAATATGATGATCGAAAAAGGTGTTTATGTATTACTTGCAGCATGTGAAATTCTACATAGGAACGGATGTAACTTTGAATGCCATTTTGTAGGTGATTGGTCTGACATCACCAAGAAAGAATTTAATTCTAAAAAAAACGAAGCGGGCTTAGGGCATTGTGTATTTGCACATGGGAAAAAATATGGTGAAGAAAAGTACCATTATTTACATGATTCCGATTTGTTCGTTTTTCCAACTTACTATCATAACGAATGCTTCCCGTTAGTGCTATTAGAAGCGATGCAATTTGGACTCCCGATAATATCGACTAACGAAGGAGGGATCAGAGACATAATTGAAGATGGCAAGACAGGTTATTTAGTTGAAAAAAAAGATGCCTCCTCCTTAGCAGAAAAAATAGAATTTCTTATTAAACGACCAGAAATACGTAGACACATGGCTCTATTAGCGAAAAAAAGGTTTACTGAAGAGTTCACCCTTAGGATATTCGAAACTAACTTAATTAAGATACTTAATGAAGCAATGCGATTGCGAAAAGATATAAATTTCAATACTTAATAAATCTTATTAAATAATGATTCCAAAGTTAATAAAGTCAAAAATTATTATTTTCAATAAAACAATTTAACGATTATTCATGAACAAAAAAGCCCTTTTAACAGGCGTAACAGGCCAAGATGGTGCCTATCTTACAGAACTTTTACTTTCAAAAGGATACGAAGTTCATGGTATTAAAAGAAGAAGTTCTTTATTCAACACAGATCGTATTGATCACTTGTATCAAGATCCACATGATGAAAATAGGAATTTTATTCTTCATTATGGTGATTTGACAGACTCTACAAATTTAATTAGAGTGATCCAACAAGTTCAACCGGACGAGATATACAATCTGGGGGCAATGTCACACGTGCAAGTGAGCTTTGATGTGCCTGAATATACTGCAAATGCAGATGGCATTGGCACTTTACGTATCCTTGAGGCTGTGCGTTTGTTAGGTTTGTCAAAAAAGACCAAGATTTATCAGGCTTCTACATCTGAACTTTATGGTTTAGTTCAAGCTGTACCTCAGAGTGAAACTACGCCGTTTTATCCTCGTTCACCTTATGCAGTGGCTAAAATGTATGCATATTGGATAACTGTAAACTATCGGGAAGCATACGGCATTTTCGCAAGTAATGGAATTTTATTCAATCACGAAAGCCCGTTAAGAGGTGAAACTTTTGTTACTAGAAAAATTACCCGAGGGGTTGCAAAAATTGGCCTTAAACTTCAAGATAAACTATACTTAGGTAATTTAGATGCTAAAAGAGACTGGGGTCATGCTAAAGATTACGTGGAGGCTATGTACTTGATTCTTCAGCAAGATATAGCCGAAGACTATGTAATAGCAACTGGAATTACAACTCCTGTAAGAGAATTTGTTAGAATGGCATTCAATGAGATTGGTGTGGAAATTGAATTTAGAGGCGAAGGTGTTGATGAAAGAGGCTATATTAAATCTTGTAATAATGCAGCATACCAGTTAGAAATTGGTAAGGAGGTAGTAGCGGTAGATCCAAAATATTTCAGACCTACAGAAGTTGATTTATTGATTGGTGATCCTACAAAAAGTCAAACTAAGTTAGGCTGGAAACCCAAATACGATTTGGCAGCACTCGTAAAAGAGATGATGGAGTCGGATGTCCTTTTGTTCAAGCGTGAAAAGCTTCTTAAAGAGTCGGGGTATGACATCAAGAATCAATTCGAATAGCCGGTGATTACTTAGAGGGAACTGGTTCACCAAGATAAGTTCCCTTCATACAAAACCGTTTAATTTCATTTGCTATCTACCGTTGATAGTTGCCAATGAACCTTCAAAATTACCTATTTTATCCAACTAAATGAGTCAACAACTAATTAGTATCAATGTGACTCTTGGGAAATATCAGAGCTTCATTGATAATATTATCAAACTATCTAAGGCTAAAGTCTCAGCATATGTGTGTGTTGCAAACGTTCACATGCTTGTTGAATGCTCAAAAAATGAAAATTATCGCAAAGTTGTTAATAATGCCAATATTATAACTCCAGACGGCATGCCCTTAGCAAAAAGCCTAAAATTGATGTACGGGATTGATCAAGATAGGGTGGCTGGAATGGATTTATTACCAGATTTACTATTAGAGTCCGAACGTCAAAATTTGTCCGTTTTCTTCTATGGGGGCGATCAAAAACTTATAACTGATTCTGAAATTTATATTACTAAAACCTATCCTAATCTAAAAGTAGTTGGCTACTACAGTCCTCCATTTCGCCCACTAACGGAACAGGAAGAATCCGATATAGTCGCTTTGATCAATAGCTATTCACCTAACTTGCTATTTGTCGCCCTAGGCTGCCCAAAGCAAGAAAAATGGATGGCATTGATGAAAAACAAGATAAACACTTGTATGGTTGGAATTGGGGGTGCATTATCCGTTATGATTGGATTACAAACACGGGCTCCAGAGTGGATGCAAAGAAACAGTTTGGAGTGGTTATATAGATTAGCTCAAGAACCAAATAGGCTTTTAAAAAGATATTTGGTTACTAATACCTGGTTCATTTATTTCCTCTTAAAAGAAATAATAAAAAATCGACATGCAACGAAACGGTAAGTACATTCGACTAAGACTAATTATGCTAAGCTATACCCTTCACCTCGCAGTACTTCTTATATTTGATAAACACTTTTCTAAACTATCCCTCCAATAGGGTATTTCGAAGTTCATCATTTGCTTAATTTTTGATTTGTCCATTACAGAAAAGGATGGTCTCTTCGCTTTGGTAACATATTCCTTACTGGTTATTGGTAGAATTTTAACCGGCATATTGCTTATGTTGAATATTGCCTTGGCAAAATCATACCATGATGTTGCTCCTTCATTACTGTAGTGGTACAATCCGTAGGAGGTACTGTTACTGTTAATAATATTCAGAATGCAAGATGCAAGGTCAATAGCATAAGTTGGGGTACCAATCTGGTCCGATATAATATTTAATAAAGGTCTTTCCTGACCTAGCTTCAGCATTGTTTTCACAAAATTATTCCCATACTCAGAATACAACCAGCTTGTTCTTAAAATAAAGTACCGATCAAGTGTATCAGTAATTGATTTTTCGCCTTCCAGTTTGGTAAGTCCATAAATATTTATTGGCTCGACTATATCTGTTTCATTTAATGGTGAAGCCTGGTTGCCCTCAAAAACAAAATCGGTTGAAACATGAATTAAAGTTGCATTATAAGTATTACAAAGTTCTGCTAGATTAGCAGCTCCATCTTTATTAATTTTCCTTGCTAGTTCTATCTCATCTTCTGCTTTATCAACTGCAGTGTAGGCTGCACAATTAATAACAAAAGCAGGTCTCTCTTTCTCGAATAATTCTTCCAATAATTTCGTTTCAAGAATATTAGCTACCTTCTCGTTCGGAAACAGTATATCAACGATTCCCATTTCCTCAGATACTATTTTAATACAATGACCTAGCTGCCCTGAGGCACCAAAAACAATAGATTTATTCATAAAGTTAATAATTTGATGCTGGTATGGATGAAACTATTTTAAAACATTTCAGACATATGAGGAGTATATCTGGGTTGACCTTAGTGTGGATATAATAAGTTCTAAGGGTATCTTTAATTAAATTTAATAGGCTCTTGGATCACCTTTAACAGTGTTCCATATAGTTAAAAATATTATTTTAAGATCAAATCCAAGTGACCAATTCTCTAAATACACTAAATCATACTCAATTCGCTTTTGCATTTGGAACACATATTTAGTTTCTCCTCGATGACCGTTAACCTGAGCCCAGCCGGAAATTCCGGGTTTTAAGAGCTGCCTTACAAGGTATCCTTCAACAACCCTTGAATATTGTTCAGTATGCCTAATCATATGAGGTCGAGGACCAATAACAGACATATCACCCATTAATACATTAAAGAATTGAGGTAATTCATCGAGATTGCTAACTCTTAAAAATTTTCCTACATTAGTTAAACGTGTATCATCTTTAGTTGCTTGAATGGCATTCGCATGTTGATTGACAACCATACTTCTAAACTTGATACAATTAAACGGAATATTATTTCTTCCAGACCGCAATTGCGTAAAAAAAACTGGCCCTTTAGAATCTAACTTGATTATGATAGCAATTAGGGGAAACAGCCAAGAACAAACAATTATTAAAATCAAAATTGTAAATAGTAAGTCAAACAATCTTTTCATTAGTTGCCAATGATACTCTTCCAAAGGCTCACTTCGAACAGTTATGATAGGCATCCCACCTACCATTCCAATTCCATATTTAGACGATATTATATGAAAAAAATCAGGAATTATCTTTACGCGTACCGTTTCATTATTGGCTATTTTAAGGATTTGAGTAACCTTAGCTACCGCCGTATTTGGAAGTGCTACCACGATTTCATCAATCAAGGTATTCATTTTGAGTAATTCTCTTAATTTGTCGATAGTTCCGAGATATTGCCCCTTTGGAAGCTTTTGAGGAACGTCGTCTAAGAATCCAATAAAGTTATATCCCAGATAAGGTTTTGATACAATCATGTTGTAAAAGCGCTTACCTACATTTCCTGCTCCAATTATTAAAATATTCCTTCTATTAGCACTTTTCTTAATAAAGTGAATATATATCCGTTTAAAAAGCATTTTTTGAAGGGGTAAGAAAAAAAGCAAGAGCCCTACGTATGTAAATGCGAAAGTTCGATTGTAAAGAGGGTACTTTACTACAAACAGAAATAAAGAAATAAACAATGCCTGTAAAAAAACATTTTTTAATGTTTTAAATACCTCAGTTACAATATTGTTTGATGGAAAGTCATCGTATAAATGGTTGTCTTTACTGGTGAAATACCAGCCTGTTATCAGATAAGTCCATAATACAATATCCAATGTTGTGATATGCAGTCCACCGTTGAACTTGAAAATTATTCCGGTGGTAATTAAACAAACAGAAATTAGAATTAAATCAGTTAATAATACAATAACATTAATTTTATTACTAAATGAGGGCATGTTCGGTGTACAAGGAGTGCTAAATAGCTTTTGTTTTAAATGGCAAATTTATTTTAATTATAACAACTAATGAAATTTTAAGAGCAACCAATCAAAAATTTAACGACTATTAATATATCACCTGAATTCAGTTCTAATTCAATTAGTAATATTAGTAATATGGATTATATCTTATTATAAGTTTAATTAAATCCATAGGTAACTCCAAGTTTTAAATGCAGGTTCGATACATTTCCTAGGTCATTTGAATGTTGATAGTTAAAAGAATTTATACTTTTGAGAGTACCTTTAATCAGTAAATTTTTTAAATTCCATTGTGCAAAGGATGAAATATTAAGATCCACCCAATAATCGTTCAATTCTGTTACTGACAAATAATGAAAGTCATTATTGTGAACGACACGTTCAAATTGAAGCCCCACTAACTTAAAATTCTTAATAAAACAAATGTCAAAGGACTGCATATTACTCCCTGGTCCAATACCTGCTCCTAACAGTTGTCCATTATTAGTATAGCCATCTCTGACTTGATGATGAATATACCAGCTTGGGGATGGTCTATAATTATTAGTTACGTTCCTCTCCAATTGAGTGAATTCGGAACTAAATTGAATCACATCGAAGTTTTTAGAATTCTTTATTTTAAGGATTTTACGGAGTCCGAAAACATATGCTCTAGAGTGCTCTGGCATAAGCAAAAAATCTCTTAAATCGAAAGAATGATCGTTTCGACCGAATTCGAAATAAATCTCGGCCTTGGCCTGAACAAACAACCACCTTGCGAACAAAGATGATAGCTGATCTCTCTTCTTTTTGTCTTCACCACCAGTTGTAATATCCGCATTCTTCTTTTCTAATGGAGTTAGAAATGGCAAATAATCCCCAAGCTTAGATCCTAAGTCATTATGGTAGATATAAAAAGATCTAGTAATACCTAAAAATAAGCTAGGTATCCACTTAGGATGATAGGTAAGAATACCAGCATTAATATATCTCCAGTCATCCGGCTTAGGGGAGTATAAGACCTTTCCTTGATATTCCCTTCTTATCTCAGGAGGGACAAACCCCGATGATTCTAAACGCCCTGCTATTAATTGGCCTTCAAACGAGCCGGCAAATGTTTTAACAGGGCGGACGGTATTCAAAGTAATGTGCTTAAATCCAGGGGCGCTGTTTCCAATGACTAACGAATTATTTTTCCCAGGCCCCCACCACAAGTTCTCTGAGGAAATCCCAACGGAAAGCGCTCGATGGGTGAACCGTATGCTACTTTGCCCCCAAAACCCGTTGAAATATACGGTTTCACCAAACCTTTCTGGCAAATCTACTAAATTTAGATAGTTCTGGTAGTAAATAGCCCAGGCTCTATCTGTTTGCGACGGCGAAAAACCATTGAATTTCCTGTTTTCAGCAAACACCAATTCGGGCATCAATTGAATACTTAAAGGGCCGTATTTGGCAAAAAATCCCGCAGATATGAGTGTTTGATAACCTCTGGCAGGAACCATTGCCCCATCGTTGAAACCTTCAGGATAATGCGTATTATACTGTTGGTTCCAAATAATTGGTAATATTTGTAAATCAACCTTACCCTTCCTGATTTTATGTCCCCCAAATGGTTTCAACAAATAATTAATTGATGAAGAACTGTCAGAATCATAACTACTTTTGATTTTCAGTGCCTCCAAATATAGGGGTTGAACTGTAAAGGATACCGACGAATCTAATTGACCCATTAATTGAGCTCTTCGATATATATCAATTAATTCGGGCGTATTAAGATTTAGAGTTTGAGAACTTGCGGTCAACCCAAGCGAGAGGGCACTTATGAATAATGATATAAAACGTAATCCCTTTTTCATATTGTTCTTAGCAAATTGATTTCTTTTCCGCTATTATAATATCCTGATAGCTTGTAAACACATCTCTACCGCACCATGAGCCGTAATATATGGGACTGATAATTTGTAATTCATTATTTTCAAAAGCTCTTAAGATAAATTCTTCATCATAAGAAATGGCACTTTCCGGGACATTTTTATCTTCAATCCGATATACCCCACAATTACAATCGAAATCTAACGTACTTTTACCGTTTTTTATAAGCTTAATGGAATTCTCATTAATTAAAAAATAAGAGATCAGACATTTTCCCTTAGGCTTTAGCACTCTGACTATCTCTGATAAGTAATTTTCCATATCGTTCACTAGCATATGAGTAAATACCGAAGTAAGAAACACGAAATCAAAGTGATTATCAGCATAGGGAAACTTGAAGTCGGCTGCTATAATGATTCCATTAGGGTTGTATTCTTTATTAAATACATTAGCATGGATAAATTTAAAATTCGGGTACTTGGGAGCAATTTTATTATTACACCAGTTTACACCTTTTTCAACAATATCCAGTCCATCATAGGTTCCCGTTTTTAAATAACTGGCAAGAGGGATAGCCATTCGGCCGATACCACTACCTACATCCAAAACGTTATCCGTTTCTTTAAGCCCGGCAAAATTTATAAAATATCTTAAAAACTCTTGTCCAGTCTTTTTAAAATCTCCGTTACCAACAAAGTTCATTGCTTTCGGAGGCATTAATTGATCTTGGCTGCCAAATATTTTGGTGAATGTGTCTTCTAAATTGTAAACAAGAAGTCTAATTACATTCGCAAATGGCCTTAGTAATTTTCTAATGTTTTTTTTCAATAATATATTTTTAGTTTGCTTAGAATCTATAAGTAATTCCTAACTGTCCTTGAAAGTTAAATACATCCCGTCCTTCTTCCAATCCGGATAAACCAGCACCTTCCTGTTGAAAGTACATTCTGTTCCATTCATAGTTTAAAGATCGGATTGCACATACATTCGCATTGATCAATAAATTTCGATAATTCCATTCTGCAAAGGTTGAGATACTCATATCTGTCCAAAATACATGATAATCTTTTTGAGCACCGAAAGCAGAGTCATAAAAGTCATTATTATGCACATACCTTTCCGCTCGTATCCCAACCCTTTTGATTCCCCTGACCCATGCTACACTACCTGACTGTAAATTACTTCCGGGGCCTATACCGGCTCCTAACATTTCTCCCTTGTTGGTGTAACCATGCCTAACATAATTACTCGTATACCATGTATCAGTAGGCCGGCTATCCTTCAATGAGGAATTTTGCAGCTGCGTTAATTCAAGATTAAATTGTAAAAAGGTGTTGGCTGTTTGCCTAAAGGGCACCAAAACATTGGTACCAATGATGTAAGCACGGGAATGATCTGGTGTTAAAATAAAGTCTTTTAAACTGGTTGCTTTATTATTCCTTCCATATTCGAAGTATATTTCAGCGTGAGATTCTGGTAAAACCCAACGACCAAATATGGAAGAAAGTCTTTGCCGTTTTAAGTCCATCTCATCATTGTCTGAATTTTGTTTAAAGAAATCCGATACAATTGGAAGGTAGGCATTGAATCCTTTACTCATATCTCCATTGTAAATTGTATAGGCCCTACTTATCCCTAAGAATAAGCCAGGTACCCACTTTGGGTGATAGCTTAACACAAAACCAGAAAAGTATCTCCAATCAGTTGATTTTGGGATATACAACTTGGTTTGGTTAAACACACGGTTAATTTCAGGAGGCGTAAATCCGGATCCTTCAAGTTTTCCAGATACAAGCTGACCCTCAAACGAACCAATTTTGGTTTTGATTGCCTTAACGGTATTGAATGTGATGTGTTTAAATCCTGCCGCCGAATTGCTCATGATTAAGGAGTTCCTGATACCTGGCCCCCACCATAAATTTTCATTTGACAACCCGAATGAAATTGATCCAACAGTCAATCGAATACTACTTTGCCCGAAAGAAAGTCTATTAAACGATGATTCGCCAAACCTTTCTGGCATATCAATTTTGTTATGTATCTCGTTATAATAAGCTGCCCATAAAGTCGCAGTCTGTTCGGTAGGGAAACCATCAAACTCCTCATTTTTAGCATAAACATATTCTGGTTGTAACTGAATACTAAAAACACCTAACTTAACAAAAATCCCTGCGCTAACAGAAGTTTGATATCCCTTTGAAGGTATCATCACTCCATCATTCCATCCATATGGGTGGTCGGAATTGTATTGCTGTTTCCAATTTACCGGTAACAATTTGACAAATCCTTTAGAAAAGTGCCAAGTGTCCGAAGCACCTTTCTGACCTATATTATTGATTTCGTTTTCCGGATAAAACACATCACTTGTATCTTGCAAATAAGTTGGAAAAAACGGTCGGCTAGTAAACGAGAAATTTGAATCTGCTTTTCCTAAGAGTTGTTCTCTACGATAAAAATCTTCAAAGGTCGAAAAGCCCACAGGTATCGTCTGCCCGTACACACGAACACATCCAAGTATACAAACATATATAAAGCAGGTTTTGAAGCAGCCTTTCATATTGATGGTGTAAAAATTATAGCTACCATGTACACTATCTAAACTTTATCGTCTTAATTGCCAAATTATCTATTGACCAGCTTTTGCAATGCTCGTTAACTGCATTCAAGTTCCCCAATATATCACGACATTCAAAAACAAATGAGCTATTCGATGACTTAACAGTCTTGACTATTTTGTACATACTAGTTCCGAAAGTATTATCTGATCCGTTACACATTCCAAGCAAATAGGAATGAAATGAATTTGCCTTTGCCGGATTATTTACTTGATAGTTATCAGGATAAGATTGCTGGGAATCAGTATTTGAGAACGTGGTATTAAGGTAGGTATTTCCCTCTATTTTCATTTGCCATACGTCTGGCTCCACAGTAGTTGTTCCGTCTACACTATTACCCATCCATTGATCATGAATGTATAAATTGAATGAAACTTCGACATAGTCATGAGAACCAATATTGTTGATTTTGCAGTCAAATCCAGAGTTATTGAAATTGCCTAATACCTTTGAATTATTAAATGTGAATATTTTACCTCCAATAATCCCTGAAAGATCACCCTTCTCAAAATCATTCTTATAAACTACTTCCTCCTTTTGCAAATTCTTTGTACAATTAGAAAATAGTAGCGAAACAACCATATAAAAGGAAACAAAAAGTGTAGACCGTATCGCACTCTTAATGAATAAGATTTCCGAAACTATTATTTTCATATCATTAACATTTTTGACTTTCATTTCTATATTGTTAAAAATCCTGATACAAATTTCTGAATGAGCTTCTTAAACCAAATGTTATCCAGTTAGTTTTGTTGTTAAATTGAACATTAGATTCCTTTCTAAAAGCACTACCAAGCTCAATCCTTAAATTCGTTTTGGGGTTTATAAGATAAGATAGTCTGGTATCCAAATAAAGGAAATCAGTTTTCAAACCTTGTAAGGTACGATGACCATATGTTCGCCCGTCAATTCTATTCTCATAGGATTCGTATATATCTTTTCCATATGACAGATTTAAATTGGGATTATAATCACCTGATTGCGGATCGAGGCCATATTTGGCAATGTTCGCTTGCGCATATAAATTCCAACGCTTAATTGAATAATTCCAGATGGTAAGAACCTCCCTGAAATTTGCACCAAATGGATGTGCTAACGGCTGATTATAATGCCCATAATTTAAAATTGACTTTCGCTGGCTATACGTATATGGCCGTGCAGTATTGTATTCTAACAAGTAGTTAAGGCTAGAGACATGGAAGATATTATATCCATTAACTCCTAATTGTACACCATATTTATTGGCCCAGTAACCGCTATTAGAAAAAAGCTCTTTGGCAGTAAATTCGTCCAACACGAACTGACCATATATATTAAGCTTTCTTAAAACTTTATACTTCCCGGTGAAACCGATCAGGGCATTATCAGGAGATCCATTTAAGCCTTCAACGGTTCTTAAAAATATAATTGGATTGATATAACTAACATCAAACCCCCGTCTGCCTGTACTGTCAGAGTTTTGCCAAATAATTGCATCAAAGAAGCCTAATGATAACCTATTGTTTACGTTCCAATCAAGATAATGGAATACTCCCCATTTTTTTCTATTCCCATTCTCATAAGAGGTTTGAGGAGAACGTAAATCTTGAAATTGCGCCCAAATATTTAAATATTTGACATTGCCTAATGTTGTTGCGATTTTGAAAAACGGATAATTAGTTGCCACATCACTTAGTATCATCGAGCGATAGCCATCACCTATGAAATTTTTATCCTGACCGAGTGTAAAGGAAAAATGCTTATTCACGGTGTAATTAAGAAGTGCGGTTGCGTAAGCCCAATCTTTTACTTTCCTTCCTGGTCCAAACTTATCATTTACCAGACCAGGAATTATCCCGTTCTTGTTAATAAATTCATTTAAATACACGGGAAATACACCTTGATTCTCATAACCGCTAGTATAAAAGCTGAATTTCTTTCCAATATTACCTCCTATTTGATACCCCCGGCTATAAAGCCAAGTTGTGTGATTATTTGCTCCATCACGACCAATTTGAAAATCTGGCAAAATATCTATATAAACATTAAAATCTTCCTTTTCAATCTGCACTAAATGCTCATTGAACAGCTTCCAATACACCCATGATTTCTTAGTAGTATCAATTAACCTGTTAGAAACGGAATCCAAAGCACTACATGAATAAATATCGTCTGGTAAAATTGGCTTTATAGAAGTATGCAGTCGTGTTAACGGAGTATATAAATCCCTATTTATCCTTTGATACTGTGAGAACGAGTATGGTTGGATTCCTCCTTGTGAATATGCTTGACTAGTGATTAACAAAAATCCAATTAAGAAGGCAAATAATTGTTTCATATTGAAAGTAGATTCATTAAATATTACACCCTTAAATTATGAAAGGATGACCGTTATTATGCGTTATCAAATGTTGGTATTGACGAGTTATCAAGCTCTTCATAAATGGAATTATTACTTTTAAATTCCGGCACTATTTGTTTCATTTTTACGACTACTTGCCGATCTTTATATGCACAACTTAATTGTATCAATTCATTTATACTGTTTTGAATAGATTCAAAATCGTACTCTCTAACTTTTGCTACCATGATTTTATCATGATGGGTGGGAACAGTATTTTCTAAATCGTTCAATAATTCTTCATATAATTTTTCACCCGGCCTTAATCCGCTAAATTCTATTGCGATGTCCTGATTAGGAACTAATCCTGAAAGGCGGATCATTTTTTTAGCCAGTTCAACAATCTTAACAGATTGCCCCATATCGAATATGAAAATCTCGCCGCCTTTACCCATTGACCCTGCTTCCAAAACCAATCTACATGCTTCGGGAATGGTCATAAAATAGCGGGTGATTTCAGGATGTGTAACAGTGATTGGTCCGCCCTTTTGAATTTGAGCTTTAAACCGTGGAATTACTGACCCGTTAGACCCTAAAACGTTACCGAATCTTGTAGTTATAAATTTGGTTTTGATTTTAATTCGATCGTTCAGATTAGCGGAAGTAGTAATGTTAGCCTCTTGATCTTTAAATGAATTAAACAATGACTGAACATATATTTCGGCAATCCTTTTGGAGGCACCCATCACATTGGTCGGATTAACTGCCTTATCGGTTGATATCATTACAAATTTTTGGACATTGTACTTAACGGACAGATCTGCAATTATCTTTGTTCCCATCACGTTAGTCCGAACTGCTTCACCGGGATTGTGTTCCATTAAAGGAACATGTTTATAAGCCGCGGCATGATAAACATAGTGTGGCTTAAATGTCTGAAATAGTACTTCCATTCGAACTTTATCCCTTACATCTCCGATAAATGAATGAAAATTGTTATCCAGTTTTTTATCTTGCAGCTCGAGTTGAAGTTCATGCAGGGGGCTTTCAGATTGATCATTCAATATGATCATTTGAGGATAAAACTTTGCCACCTGTCGAACAATTTCACTACCTATTGAACCAGCAGCACCGGTTATCAGAACTCTTTTACCTTTTAATTGTTGCGAAATGTCATCATTATGAATGATAATTGGCTCCCTTTCTAATAAGTCTTCAATTTTGATATTCTGAATTTGTGTAGAGGATATTTGCCCGTTAATCCAGCTTTGAACTGGTGGAATTGTAAGTACTTTTATATCGTGCTCCAGACAAAAATCCACGATCTTATTTTTCCTTTCAGGGAGAAGGTTTTCGGTGGCGATAAGCAGATCGTCAATTTTTTGTTCAGTAACCAGTAAGTGAATATCGCTTACACTAAAGATCTTAATGCTGTCAATAGCTTTACCGGCTTTTCTTTCATCATCATCTATAAAAGCTACTAAATTCATATTTACCTTTGGATCATGATCCAATGTTCTCTTAGCTGCTATCCCTACGTCACCTGCACCATAAATTATAACTTGTCTTTTATCAATCTTCAAATTTTTGATATACAAAAAGAAGTATTTTACAACTACGCGATAAGTAATTAGCAATAAAAAACTACTTAAGCCATTAATAATAAGAACAACATTTGAGATTAATGACTCCTTCTCAAAGGAAATTAAAATCAAATTAGTTACGAAAAAAAGGCCGTTTGTAATGATGATTGAATAAAGTATCCTGAACGAATCCTGAGCACTGGTGTATCTTATTATACCTGCATAGGTTTTAATATTAAAAAACACTACAGAGTTAATAATTGCAAATAACAACAGGTTTCGGCTTAGCTCTGTAAGATTTATAAAGCCGATATTAAAATTAAAGCGGATAAAGTATGCAAACGATAATGATAAGACACAGCAAGCTAGATCAAGAGAGAAGATAATCCAGCGAGGAACGATATTTATACGTGAGAACAAAATCTTTATAGTTTAGTATTAAACAATTTTAAATACCATATCAATTTTACATTTTCTAAAAAAGAGCTGGGGTAAATACTTTACTAGATTAATCCGGAATAATATCTTAGTTAATAACCTATAATCATTACGGATATTTAATGAACTAGAGGTATTATTAGTATGCTTTCTATAATAAGTAAGCTTATCTTTAATAAAGACAGAACTATAAAATAGATCGCAAACAAAGCCAAGCCACATATCATGCATAGGGATATCTTTGGGAAAAGGTAAAGCCTTAATTAAAATTTCTTTTCTGAACGCCATACAACAGCCGACATAAGTATTTCGATATAAATTTTTAATCAGGCCCTTTCCAGAGTTTATGCTGGCAAAAAAAGACTCGAAAAGAATTTGATTATCGTCGTTTATGATTTCGCAGTCGCTAACAACCATTGTATAATCTTGCAAGGCGGCCATCATACATTTAACTTTATCGAAATGCCAGACATCATCTTGATCAGATAGAAAGATGAAGTCCCCTTTTGCCTTCTTAATTGCAAATTCAAAATTAAAAATAGGGCTTTGAAATTTTTGACTTTCAAAGATCCGAATTCTTTTATCATTTATGTTTTTTAGAATTTGAAGGGTACTATCTGTTGATGAGTCATCAGAAACTATTACTTCGTCATTTGCCCCCAATTGAGGTAGAATCGACTCAATCTGTTGCCTTAAAAATTTTTCACCATTGAAAGTCGCAATGCAAACTGAAATCATTAGATGCGAAGATAATTCTTTATAAAGGTTTTATAAAATATAATGTTTTTAGTCCGTAAGAAAAGGGTACTAGCTCTTAAAAAAACAACTATTAAGTATTGTAGTTCATCAATTACATTTTTTTTATGACTATTTGCTGCCCCGTAACAAAATTTTTCGAAACGATTATTGAGAAGAAAGACATCTTTTTGTTCATTAGAAAAGTTATGAGTACAAATTAAGTCAACTACAAAAAACGTAGAGCACGACTTCTTAAATCTTTCTATAAAATTAAAGTCGCTGAAATCCAAATTAATCAATTCGTTATGGCCGCCACAATCAGAATACGCTGTTAAATTAATCAAAAGACCACTATTCAACACAGCTCTATCCTTGAAGCGATTTTCGCCCAAAGTTATATCTGAAAGTGGAAATCCTCTTTTGAAAAAATATTTACAAGGCGATAGAATAAGATTATCCGACTGTTTTAAAATAGGAGCAAAGAGCTTGACTTGACAATTGTGATTTAAGGCTTCCAGATATTTATCCACACTGTCTACTGGCAAATCAGTGTCTTCGTCTAATAGTAAAATCCATTCTTTTTTTAATTTTATTCCGATTCGAGATGCTAGATTATAGGCTTTGCTCAATCCGGAATTTGAGTAATCCTGATAATAATGAATGTTTAGCTCACTTGCGTCAAAGATACCGTTTTCTTCCTGTGGTGAAGCCCGATTATCATATACCACTGTATCCAGCGTAAAATTTTTGCTGGCTAAACTTCTAGCTAAGGACTTAAGGGCAATCGAATCATTGCCAACTGTGTTATAAAGCACAATTACGGCGATTACGCGATCTATTCCAACCTCCATATCATTTTATTACTTAAAGCCAATTACTTGGTTTGTTATGAAAATGCTTGGTAATATCTAGAACGAGTATCATTGACCGTAACTTATTATCTAACGATTTATTGAATGAACATGACCAATCTTCTTCTATTACTACCTACTTAATTTTAAATGTATCAGCTGCGTCAGGCTGTTATAAGCTCCTAATTGTATAAATCGTTGCACCTCTTTTTTCTTAAATATTGACATTTTATTTCCGTATACCACGTAAAAAATTTTAGCCTGAATTATGTGGTTTTCAAGATAACAACTATGCTGTTGCAATTCTTTCAACAACGCTAAAATCCGCATCAATAAATTTAGCCTTTTTTTCACGGTCACACTCTTATCGTGACAACGGTAACGCACCAAGGGGGTTTTTAATGCCTTAGCCTTGCCAAGTCCATAAGCAATCAAGCCCATCCAATGATCATGCATCGGGATACTCTCAGGCATTGATAATAGCTCAATCGCCATGGATCTGTTAAATAGAGTTGTGCATCCTGTTATCATATTCCCAAAAAACAAACTGTAAAACCTGCATTTATGAGGCCTCAACTTGTAATATCGCCAAAATGAGGACCGCAGTTGGTAGCCAGAACTATTCATCATTGATAAGTCACTGTATACCAGACAGGGAACAGCATCGTCTTCAATCTCGATTAAATTACTAAGAGTTAAACTTAATTTATTCTTTTCCCAGATGTCATCCTGGTCACTCAATGCTATATATGTACCCTTACACTTTGATACTGCTTGCTTAAATACGGCAACATGACCCAAATTTTTTTTGTTAATATGAATTTTTATTATCGAATGCTCTAAGGCGAGATTCTGTAGAATGTTTACCGTATTATCATTAGACGCATCGTCGACAATAATGATTTCAATCGGTTTCGTATCTTGGGCTAAAATGGAATTTATTTGCTCACGGATGTAATCAGCACCATTAAATGTTGCCATTGCGACCGAAATACTTTCATCATCACTATGCATATGCTGTAAGCGACTTTAAATATCTAAAAGCTTCCCAAATTAGTTTCTCTTTAAAAATCATTCCCTGTATTAACAGATATGTAAGGATACAGATAGCGATTTGTATAGTTAAAGATAGGATAATATTTAAATTGAAATACTTGGATAAAACTGAAATTGGCAAAAATAATACACACGATAATACCGCTTTCCCAACCAATCTCCAGTTAAAAATAATCTGCAATTTCTTCTTTACATAAAAATAACACATGGAAGTTACTACTACTTCAGCAGATAGCGTAGCGATGGCGGCGCCCTTCTCATCCAGCATTGGAATTAAAACCAAATTAAGACTCAGGCTCGTGATTAGACCAAAAATCGTTGCCATAAAATATAGCTTTTCATTTCCGCTAGGTATTAACAATTGCAGCCCAAGTAAATGTCCCAAGCTTAGGAAGAGGATTAAAGGGGACATTATTCGCATTGCATCTGTCGCAGCAATAAATCCTTCTCCGGCATAAACAATCAACAGTTCTTTTGAAAAAATTGCTATGCCGATAAACAGAGGGATTCCAATTAAATTGATAAATGCGAAAGAAGTGTCAAAGTATCCCTGAAATGCTAGCGATTTACTTTTACTGTTAATGCTTAGCGTAATTTTGGGTGTTAACACAATTCCTAATGAAACAATCAGAGGCAAAGCAATTTTATTCAATTTAATTGCTGCTGTATAATATCCAACGGCTGTATTAGTGGAAATAATTCCTAATAATAGAGTGTCTAAAAAGGTATAGATGCTAATTGACAAACTAGTTATAAAAAAAACGAATAAAACTGGCAAATGGTGTCTCAATTGAATACTTCTCAGCCGGAAAGTTATCAATCTACGGCTTTGATATATATTCCAAATATTATTTCCCAGAACCGAAAAGATTGATATTAGCAGAAAAAATATCAGGTCGTCAGAGCTTTTAACCAGAGCAAATAAAGCAATGAGAGAAAGTGATTTTATCACTATGGATCTCACAGCTATATATTTAAATTCTTCTACTCCGGTAAAAAACCAGTCTATCGATGTGAAACCTGTCAAAATAAACAGGCTAGCAACGGCATAAAGTTGAAGGTCTGTATGAAACCAACTTATCGATAAAACAATGAGCGTATAAGCGGCAAATAATAACAAAGAGAACAAAAAGTTTATTAATAAGAGCTCACTAGAGAGTTTGCTAAGCTCCTCTTTATCATGCTTCACTTTAGCTACTTCTCTGAAACCATATAATGGTATTCCAAAAGCAGATAGCAAAACAAAATATTGAGCAAAAATAATGATGAATTGGGCTTTACCTAAACACTCAGGCCCTAAAGTCCTAGAGAGATAAGGGAAGCTTACTATAGGAAACAGAAGATTGCTTACAGTAAGTAATACATTGTACGCAAAATTACTCTTTAAGTTATTCAAAAGACTTTTGGCTGAACCCTGAACGTTTTATGATGTAAATGTATATAGCAGACAACAGTATTAAGACCACGATAACAAACGTAACTTCTACTACGGCAGAAGCACCTAATGATACCAAATATATTATTAAAGCATTAATTAAAAGCTGAAAACCAGCGTAGAGAGATGTAATCAACAAATGTGAAAATCCAAGCTCATTACTCAACAACTGGTAAGCATGTTGTCTGTGGGGTTCGAAAATATTTTCTTTCTTAAGCAATCTAGATATCATAGTCAAACCTGAATCTATGCCATAAACTGCAAGAAATAAAACATATAAATACTCATGCGTATTTAAAATCAGTGAGATGATAACGAACAAAATGATAAATGCCATTGAGACACTACCAACATCACCTGCAAAGCACCTCGCCTGCGAACGGAAATTGAAAAACAAAAAAACGATAATAGATAAGATTACTACGATTAAAAAAAGGTTGTCAATGAAGTTAATTGATTTATTAAGATATAGAAGAGAGATAATGATTGATAGACTATATAAACCGGTTATTCCGTTTATACCATCCATGAAGTTATAAGCGTTGATGGCACCAATAACGATTATGTAGCTACCTACTAAAAGCCCGACGTGCTGATCCCAAAGTTTAAAATGGTAGAACATGATTCCAACAGCAATTATTTGAACGGCCAACCTTAATCTATTTGATATACTGTTTATATCATCAAGGAAACTGATTGTGCTTATTAATAACAATGACCCCATGAAAAAGGGGTACTGCAAATCCGAATAAGAAAAATATAAAAGTAAGGCCATGGGAAAAATAATACCTCCTCCCCTGAGGGTAACCAACGTATGCGAGCTTCGTTCATTGGGATGATCTATTATATTGAAGTGTTCTGCAATACGAAAGTAAGTCAATTCTAGTCCAAACATCAGTAAGCAGAAAATAATATACAATATATAATCAGGCATCTTTGAAAATTTATTACTAATCTTTTAAAACAGAGGTCAAAGATAATTTCTTTTTAATGCACTCACTACTTTTATTATATAAGTGGGCGTTACCAAATGCCTCTTTAAAAGTGCTATTCATCCGCTCTGCCAAACCGTTCTGATTCTTTCAAATCTATCTACTATGTTGTTTTTACCCTAACGAAAACTGTACCCTGGCCGTCGACAATAGTGACTTAAATTATGGTTTAATAATTATAAAAAAGGAGTTGAGTCAAATTTGATAGTGCATGTTTTCAAAGTCGTTAGGGCAACAAGTTCATATTATTAAAAAAACAATAAATTCATGTACATAAATCTTACTTTATGATAAGTACTTCTAGCACGTGTCTTGGACTCCATCCAAACACATATTTAGCTTTGGTATCGTCAAAAGTTAGATCCGAATTTATTTTCGACAACTTGTGAGAGTTGAGTGGAAATTTATCTCCCATTATGTCCCCAACCTTCGCAACCCAGTTAGCAAGCCATACCGGAATATTTAATGGTTCATTTTTACTTAATTCGTTTGCTATCCGAATACTTAATTCTTTGAAACTTGGATGATAACCATCTGTCAAGTTATAAATTCCTCCAATTTGAGAAACAGGTAAAATAAATCGTGCAACGTCCTCTGCCATCAACATGCTCTTTTTTGCTAGTCCCCCAGCAATATTGAAGTAGTAACCATTACGAATAGCTCGAATCATTGCGCCTAAATTACCTGGAGGATTCTGCCCAATTAATAATGGCAGGCGTAAAATAGTACAACTTACACTATTTTTATCACACCATTTCTGGATGATCTGTTCTGCGTCAATTTTACTTTGTCCATATGGGTCTCTTGCGCTTAAGGGTGCCTGTTCATCAATTAAGGTTCCCTGTGATAATCCATAGACTGCCACAGAACTTATGAAAACGAAGGCCTTTGGAACGACGAGAGATTGTTCAAGGCCCTTCAGCAAATTAATTGTACCGTTGACATTAACATCAAAAAAATCTTGCTTCTGTGAATAAGTTTTAGGAATGGAGTGTGCCTTACCTGCAGCATGGACGACAATTTCCGCAGTGAATAGCTTTGGAATAGTATCGGAAAGATCACATATAATATCTGCATTATGGCGGCCAAGAGTTATTATATTTTCTTCAAACAAGTATTTACAAATACTATTACCTAAGAATCCAGATGCACCAGTTAAAAGAATATCCATTTACTTATTACCTCTGAACCAGCCCCACTTATTAAAATATATAATTGCCCCTTGTATCGAATATAAAGTCAGCCTCCAATTTTTGTGCGATCCTTTTTCAAAATGATGATAGACGATAGCTTCGGGGAAATAAGCTGTTTCGTATTGTTTAAGCATCCGCCTAGTCAAATCTGCGTCTTCTATATACATGAATATTCTATCATCAAATAACCCAATTTGTTTCAATGCGGCAGTTCTTAAAAACATAAAACAACCTGACAAATAAGGTATATTAAACATTATTTTATCATAATCTTTATCTCTATACTCATAGCTCATCATTCGCTTTTTGAAGATTTGATTTAAAAAGGCTGGTAAAAACCTTCTGGCAAATAGATCAAAGGGTTTGGGATTTTGCTTGCAGAGATATTGAATACTTCCATTTGGATATAACACTTTTGGCATTACATGACCAACATAAGGATTTTTTTCCATGAAAGAATAAAGCAATTCTAATTGACCCTCTTCAAAGTAAATGTCTGGATTTAGTACCAAGTGATATTCAGATACGGCGAATGCCTTAGTTATAGCAATGTTATGACCGGCACCAAATCCGAGATTAGCAGGGTTATGCAAGTACTCAACCCTGCTATCTATTATAATATCATTAAGAACACGGGTTGGCGAATTATCTATTAAAAACAATCTTATATTTAATGTACAACTCAAAAAACTATCGATAGCCTTCCGCAAAACCTTTTCATCATTCTTGTAGAGCACGATAGCTCCCGTTAATTGATAGTTCATTTTACAATTTTATTAATATACTTTAACACAGAGTAGGCTATTAGAAACGGGAGTAACAAAATAATTATATGATTGCATTTAAGGGCAGAAAAGTACATTCTTATTTCGCCAAATCTCATTTTTAATTTATCACCACTTAGTCCACCCTCTGTGAGTTGAGGTCTGCCTAAGAGGGTTAAATACACATTAAGAAGGTATACTTTGTGAATATTGCTTATCCTAATCAATAGATCATGATCTTCTGTATAGCGCATTTTTCCGTTAAAACGAACGGATAAGTTTCTTTTAACCACCAAACACGATGTGTTGAAATAATTTCTTAGAAGTATATTCCAAAAGCTTAATTTCACAATTCCAATAGGTGATCCTTCCTTATGTAACTGATAGCCTTTGTCTGTATACAAATTTCCAATACATGCTATATCGTTGATATTGTTATTAAGTACTTCATCTATTAAAATCAGCCTATTTGAATGCCAAATATCGTCAGCATCTAAAAAGGCAACATAATCACCTTTACTATAATCCCATCCAGTATTTCTAGCTGTAGCCACTCCCGAATTTATTGGCAAGGAAATAATTGCGATTAAAGTAGAATCGAATGACTTTTTAATGACTTGAATAGATTTATCGGTACTACAATCGTCGATAACAATTATTTCAAATGGAGGCAAAGTTTGATTTAAGCAGGAGGTAATAGTCTCCTTAATTGTTGCTTCTGCGTTATATACAGGTATGACAACACTAAATTTTATCATTTTTTAAAATAATCTTTGTTCCTATTAGATAGTGCAACAAAATTTGAAATATAAATACCAGATTAGAAAAGAAATCAACAAAGACTGAAAATAATATATTGTGAAGTATAACAACTAGAATAAATACCCATTTAATATTAACAGTTTTTAGCTTAGTTTTGAAGTAGATAAGACTAAAAATGGTTCCTAAAATAAAATAAAATAAGATTGAGCCCCAATAACCAAAAGCTCCTAAATAATTAGGGAACATGCTCGAAACATTTAAATATTCATAAACGAGTTTAAAGTCGAATTCCGCTTCAGATGAAAAAATCTTGCCTCTTATGAAAGATGGAAAGATTGATGCAAGGATATACGCCAAATTGAAGTTGAAAGATGGAAAACTGCTTATATTAAAGTTAACGTTATTAAGTGGGGATGTGACGTAAATATATACCCACAGGAAGCCTGATGGAAGGAAAGAAGGATAATCTGGAGATGGTTGTGCTAGGTTTATAAATGATTCCGCATTGCCTGAACGCAAATCTCCAACTAAACCAAATAAGTAAACTACTAATAATGCAGAAAAAGTAACTATTAGGATGGTCTTAGTTTTTAATTTATTGAGCACAATATAAATAAGTGCTGCTTGAACAGTCATACTCATAAATACCTGACGTGTTACAAGCATAATGGGCCAGCATAAGCATAGTAGGAACAAAAACAAATATTTTCTATCTTTTCTTGTTAAGTATAGATAGATACAATAGTTTGCAATAGTAATAATCATAGCATTTAACAGCCCATGCAAACTAGGTATACCCCATTCTGTATAAGCACCAGACCCTATTCCCATTAAAGAGAGTAATGGCAAACTTCTAAAGTAAGCAATCTCAATACAGGTAAGAAATAGCCAGAGCCAGAAAACTAACTTTAGAGTTTTATGTACTCTGTCACTAATAAAATATGTTGTTATTACATTCTTTTTATTTATTAGAACATTTACAAACAAATAGGATAACCCAAATGAAAGGCAGCTTAAAGCAACATACGCAACGGTGCTTGCAGTTAAAACGGTTAATATAAAACTATACTGCATAGAATATAATAACAAAACAAAAAGCCAGGTTGATATAAAAAGGGTAACGGGATTATGTAGTTTAAACATTTTGGAAAATCATATATCTCATTCCTCTGAGAGCTTTATCATAAAGTTGTCTAATAGTTATTATTAATAGATAAACTATTCATTCCACACAACTCTTTTTACGTAATCTACATAACTTAAGATAATACGCACTACCTTATCAGAAACGTTTGGAATACTATAATCGGGCACTTCTCTAAATGTTCTTATTTCTCTATTTAAATAGGACAATTGGAGTAAGCCTTGCAAAATACGATCTGGGTTTAGCCCTACCATCATGACAGATGCTTCTTCCATGGCTTCCGGGCGCTCATGTGCATCACGGATATTTAATGCAGGAAAGTTCAATATGGAAGACTCTTCTGATATGGTGCCACTATCTGATAAAACTGCAAAAGATTTCATTTGTAAAGAATTGTAGTCAATGAATCCCATAGGTTTCAGAAATTGTATTTCTGGCCTTACACTAAAGTTTTTAGATTCAATCATCTTTCGGGTACGCGGGTGAGTACTAACAATGATAGGAAATCCAAATTTTTCAGCGATTAGATTTAAACTTTCAATAAATCCTATGAAGTTCTTGTCGCTGTTTATATTTTCCTCTCTATGGGATGAAACAACAAAATACTCATGCTCTTTAAGTTCTAATTTTTCTAATATAGTTGAACCCTCAATGGCTGGTAGATAATGATTTAAAACCTCGTACATGGGTGAACCAGTTTTTATTATGCGATCAGCTGATAAACCTTCTCGTAAAAGATATTCGCGTGCGATACTGCTATATGTTAGATTTATATCCGAGATATGATCAACAATTTTTCGGTTGGTCTCTTCAGGCACACGTTGATCGAAGCAGCGATTTCCAGCTTCCATATGGAATATAGGGATATGTCTTTTTTTTGCTGGAATGGCGCATAGACAAGAATTAGTGTCTCCTAAAACCAAAAAAGCATCAGGCTTTTCACTTTCTAACAGCGGGTCTATTTTAATTAAAATCTGCCCAATAGTTTCCGTAGCCGTTTTACCTGCAGCATCAAGAAAAAAATCCGGTTTACGAATTTTTAACTCTTCAAAAAATATTTGATTTAACTCATAATCATAATTCTGTCCAGTATGAACGAGTATATGTTCAATTGCATGTGATTCGTCCAACCTAGCCATTACACGGGACAAACGGATAATTTCCGGCCGTGTACCCACTACAGTCATTACTTTGAGTTTCGATCTCATCTTTCTTAATATTGATCTTTAGTTTATTTGATTAAATAAAATGTTACCAGTACTTACACAACTTCCATGAAAGTATCAGGATCATTAGCATCAAAAAATTCATTAATCCAAAAATTGGTATATAATTCCTCTTCACCAATATTTTTAATATTATGTGTATACCAAATTGGCATATCTACATAAGCCGGTTCATTACCGTCTAAATAAAAATGATGGATTTCGTCTGTTCCAATCTTACGTAATTGTATTAATGCTTTGCCCTTGATTACAGCAAACCGCTCAATTTTACGTGTATGATAGTGATTTCCTCTTGTAATGCCAGCAACCGTAGTTGAAAAGGAGACTTGCCCGCCAATGTTTAAACGAATTACCTCCACAAATGCCCCTCTGGAATCGGTATGTTTGGTAAACTTAATCGGGAAGTGTTCTTTAATATTGATATATGACCTAAAGGTATTAAATAAGTTCAATTCAAATATATTTCTCAATTCAGGTATGATCCCAAGATCTTTGTATTGGGCCTTATATGTTTCTAAGAGCTTTAATATCTCAGACACCTTTCTTTGATCAGTAGACTCTATCTCCAAAAAATCTATCCTGGTTGCACTTCTGATCTCGTTAAGAATAACTTTCACAAGATCGCCCACATAAATAAGTTTGACACTACTGTCAACTTCTATTTTAGGCTGTTCATCATGAGTTAATTGATGGCAGAAAGTCGCTATAAAAGAGTTATAATATGGGTTACCAAAAGGGCCAAATACGTTAGGAATAATTAGTCCCGTAAATTTACCATTTGAAGCTCGAGCCCACTTGATTAACAGTTCCCTCCCCTCTTTTTTACTTTTACCGTAGGGATTATCTAATTCTTCTTGAGAGGAAGATGAGAATAACACATGTGCCTTACTTTTTGTAAGCACTAATGCAGCAAGCAGCTTTTTAACTAAACCTATGTTAACATCATAGATGACTCTTGGGTCAGTATGTCTATTTAGTGCTGCTAGGTGAATAATTACGTCGCAGTTGGAAACGAATTTCGACAACAGTGATTGATCCTCAAAAAATTTAACGCTAAATTCAATCCTCTCAAATTCATTTGGAAAAAGTCCAAAAGTATTATATAAATGCTGACCTACAAATCCCGATTGTCCAGTTATTCCTATTTTAATCATAAACTAGTTTTTAGTCAGCCATACATAATTTCTCTCATTTCCGATTTGTTACAATGTTCCTGAATTAGAAAGTTATAGCAGACACATATCTGAGAATTAAATTGTAGCCTAATTGCCAAATACTTCTTTTTTTATTAATGGAAGACTTGATAATAATATTTTCATTCCATCTACGCCTAATTGCTTGGTGTTATGGGAATGATAATCTTCTATTTTAGAAATATCTATTTCACCTTCAGAAAAATATTGATTATAATTTAAATCTCGATTATCCGCTGGAATTCTATAGAATTCTCCTAAGTCTTCCGCTTTGGTCATTTCTTCTCTGGTACATAGTGTTTCGTACAATTTCTCGCCATGGCGGGTTCCAATGACTCTTATATCATTGTTAGCTTTGCACAATTGCAACAGAGCCAAAGCAAGGTCTCCTATAGTTCCCGCAGGAGCCTTATTAACAAACAAATCCCCCTGATTGCCGTGCTCGAAGGCAAATAAAACCAATTCAATAGCATCCTCTAAAGACATCAAAAAACGTGTCATATTAGGATCCGTTATTGTTAAGACTTGCCCTTCCTTAATTTGTTTTAAAAACAAAGGGATCACAGAACCTCTAGAGGCCATTACATTTCCATAACGAGTTAGACAAATAGTGGTTGTATTATTAATTATGTTTCTGGATGCAGCAATGGCTACCTTTTCCATCAATGCTTTTGATATACCCATTGCGTTAATTGGATACGCAGCTTTATCTGTACTTAAACAAATCACTTTAGAAACTTTATTAGCAACAGCGGCATCAATTGTATTTTGGGTACCAAAGACATTTGTTTTAGTAGCTTCTATTGGGAAAAATTCGCAGGAAGGCACTTGCTTTAACGCCGCTGCATGGAAAACATAATCTACTCCATGCATAGCTTTTTCAATACTGTTATAATCCCGAACATCACCTATATAGAACTTAACTTTGTCGTTATTGAGTCGATTGCGCATATCATCCTGCTTTTTTTCGTCCCTACTGAAAATACGAATTTCCTTAAAGTGATCCGTATGTAAAAACCTATTCAATACAGCATTTCCGAAAGAACCTGTGCCACCTGTTATGAGCAGTATTTTATTTTTGAGCATATTAAATATATGATTGTCTGTAAAATTTAACTATATACAGTTAATTCTGCAAATAAGTTAAATATTTATCTTTCACTGTTTCTAAGAAGTAATCATTGAGAAGTAACTGTAGCTGTTTGGAGTTAATCTCTTCTTTATTTGATAGAAATCTGAAAACTTCTTCAACAACTGTTGCCTCAAGCAAATTATTTGGGTAAATGTTAATCTTTAAAGGGTAATTTTTTAGTAAAGAAGCGGAAGTATCGTTCATTATGGAACAAATATTAATAATATGCTTTCCCGAATACATGTACTCTATAACCTTACTGGGCTCTTGAAATTCATTATCGTTGCCAATATTAATTAAAGCATCAGCATCCCTTATTACATCATTTACTTTATCTCTGTTAATTTTTCCATGTAAAAAGATAGATTTACCTATTTCATGCGAATATTCATTAAAATCATTTGGATTAGAATTTATATCTCCATAGAAATGAAGTTCCAATTGATGATTTATTTTCTCTGTAATAAGTCTATTAAACAAAAACAATAAGTTTTTAGGTGTCCTTACATTTTCTATTAAACTACCTAAAAACACGAGTCTAAATTTACAAGAACCTTCTGGAACTTTATTAAAGTTGAATTTGGTTGGAATGAAAAGGTTGTTATTTACGTGCATCTTCTTTTCAACTTCAGGAAAATAGCTAATGTATTTATCTTTGATCTTATCTGTTAAAACCGATAAACTATCTGCCCTACCAAATACTTTCTTTTCCATTAGTATATTAAGCTTTGCATAAAGCTTTTTGTTATTTACTGCATCATGGTAACAAAAAGGATCAATTGTATCTGCTAACCAGAATACATTGGGGAACTCCTTTTTTAACTTAAAACCAATTAAATGACCGGTAAAGGGCCAAGAAACAGTTATAATCTTATTTATTCCTTCGTTTTTAATTATTCTCCTCGCTTGGGAAAGAGTTGAAAAATACCATAAAACAGCGAAATCAGGCCAATATACTTTAGCCCAGGTTCTATCATATATGCTTCTTATTATTGTAGTAAAACTAATTGAGGAAACGGTCTTTTTCTGCTGAGGAACTTTTGTGGTACTTTTCTTTTTGAAATGGTGTTTTAAAGAACCAATGAACCACTCATTTGTACGATAAATTTTGATCCCATTAATTTCCTCATATTTAGCCGTTCCAAGTTTTCTATTTGATAAAACGAAAACCTGTATCCCTTCAGCACTCCAAGCCTTTAATACATTAAACCAACGAAATGTATTTGGTGTAGTATCAGGATAAAAATCATAGCTTATCAGTAACACTTTTAACGGTTCTTCAACTTTCAAAACTTCATTTATTAATTTTAGTTGCAAATCTTCTTATAAATCGCGATTGTTTTATTCAGATTAATGTCCCGATTATGCCTTTCTTCAGCAAGTTCAATTCCTCTATTTGAAAGACATTGCGCAAATTCATCATTATTGAATACCTTACGTATGCACTCAGCCAACATTTCTACTTCCTCGAATCGATATAACAATCCGGTTTCCCCATGCTTTACCATATCAGGAATCCCTCCAACATATGCGGCTATTGTGGGAACCCCTAATAATTGTGCCTCACCTAAAGAATTTGGGCTATTTTCAATACTTGATGGACAAATAAATAAATGGGCATTTTTATACTCAATCACCATTTGCTCCTCAGAAAGGGGTCCTGTAAATTCAAGATGTTCCTTCAGCTCCAACTGTCTTATTAATTTTCGAATGTAAGAGCCGTAGCCACTAAGCTTTATTCTTTCCCGCCAGTTACCCCTCTTAGTAATACTATCACCAGCAATCCTTACATTTATTAAAGGGAACTCCTTTTTTAGCAAAGCCACTGCCCTCATAACTTGATGCAATCCTTTAATTGGATATACTGCTTGGCTTAAAAAAATGGTGTAATTAATTTTAGAGCCGATCGACCATTTATCTGATTTATAAAATGAATCACGTAAAGATTCATTACAAAAATGATACATAGTATTTGGTTCGATTGCTTTTGAATGTATTAAGTCCCAACTTGTTCTACCGATTACGTGATTCGCCTTGCGGATATACTCCTTTTCAAATTCACCTCGCCTCTCAAAATCATTTTTTTCTTGAAATATCGTTCTTTGACGAACAATATCTCTAAATGTTATATTTTTTAAAATACTTGTATTTTTTATTCCGGCATAATAATATCTAGCGCAAACACTTACTAATCCCTGAATTGAAATAACGTAGTTCAGTGAAGGGCATTCCCGCATACAACTTAAACCATGCGGGTATTCTGTGCCATGTATATGAACTATATCAGGATTAATTTCCTCACAAACTAATTTCCAATAATGCTTTAACTTATTACTGTACTTATAAGGAGACGAGGATGGAATTAAATGATAAGCAATGTTATTAATGTTTAAAACTTTATATTCTTTTCCAGAGTAAATAGTTGCAACAGAAAGGTGAAAATCAGGATCTATAGACAATTGGTTTGCCAGGCCATACATCCATCCGCCACTAACGGGAGCAGGCAATTTTAATGCTCTGCTTGGATCTGGAAAAACAGTATTGGTAATCCAAAGCACTTTCATATTAATATATTATTCAATTAATTAGTTCGAATTATTGACTTGAATTATACTCATGTCTTTTTATAAACAGTATTATAACAATGATCCATTTATATCCCTTTATGAAATTATTATCCTTATAGAAGTATGGAAATTTATACAAATTATGTTTTCCATTCAGATAATTTTAAAGGGTGGATATACAATGTATGTTCAGGGAAGTTTTCGTAAAGGCAGGAAAGCGAGCTGTTGTATTTTTCTTTAAATAACGTCACGTCATCTGAATTCCAGTATGTTATACCTTTTAAATTTAAATCTATCTCCGAAATAATCGAATCAACTGAAAATGCCAAGGCCGTAGGCAAGGCAATTTCTACAAACAAATTTAATGCTGAGAAAATACCGCAATATCTAATAAAAGGCACTATATTTTGATGTGGAATAATTATAATATCAGAATAAGACCCAATTACAGGATATGGAATTTTTTTATTAATATTTTTGATATCGTAAATCAATTCAATTAAACTATACTCGGGTTTATTTCGAAATAATCTATCAAATATACTTTTCCATATTTTATTACTATAAAACATTTTGTAAGGCATGACAGCCGAAAATTCGAATCCATGATTTTTAAGCAACGTTAAAGCTTGGTCGTAACTAGGCAAAAACTTAGAAACTTCAATGCCTCTTTGGTTTAACTTAAAGTTAAAAGCACTTCTAGTCCATGCCCAATATGGAGCTAAGGGTCGACAGGGACTCGTTACATTGGGGTCATTCAAAAGAAAAGGCCCAGGTATAAAAGCAGTTTCCTTGTTTAGTTTAAAAAATGTTGAATAGTTGTTTTGATCAATTTGGGGATTAAGCAAAAGATCATCTCCAATTATTATATAGTGATCGTATTTTTCTGACTTAACTACTTCTAATGCTGTAGCAATATATCCCTGAAAGTAAAACGAGTTTCCATGTACATTTATTACATTTTTTTTTCTTCCCTTATAAAAAGGCATAATAAAGAAAAGATTGTCAAATCTAGCTGAATAAATGTTTTCCAGAAGCGGCAAGTTTGCTTCATAATTGTGATTGAACAGTATCAACAAAGCAACCTTACTCATATGCTAAACTTTAATAAAATATTAACGAAAGAATTTTTAAAAACAAAAATTTGAAGGAGTAAAAATGACATTAAATAGGCACCCAATACAATAAAGAGCTGCATCATTTCAGTACAACAGCCTTTGCTTATAAAGAAAAACAGAATGCCAATTAATAAACTCAAAAAAATGTGTACCAATAGCATATAATCAATTGAAACACTTATATGCTTTCGAGCTACAAGGAAAACATATACAAATACCGAAACTTCGGCTGCTATACAAGCAATAGCGGCCCCCAAGAAGCTGAAATAGGGTATTAAGAAGATATTTAAAGACAAACTCACAATCAATCCAACTATTGTAGCGTGTAGAATTTTATTTTCCATCCCCATCGGCATAAGAAATTGTGTTCCTAAAACGTTACAGCAACCTATAATAAACGGTGCAAACGACAAAACCCTCAAACTATCGACCGAATTAATATATTTTTCGCTAGAAATCAAGATTAAGATCTCATGGGCAAAAACGAAACAGAAAAAAGAAAAAGGTATAGTTAGTAAAAACACCAAGCTAAACGACTTATTTAACAATAAAGCTATAGATTTAACATCTTTGATTTTGACTAGACTTGCAATTCTTGGAATTATTACTATTCCTAAACCAGAAACTACCATCCAATACATTTTAACTAATTTAAGGGGTATATTATAGTAGCTAACACTTAAAGCATTTGTGTATAAACCTAGAATAATAGTATCTAACACCGTGTAAACACTAACAGCGATATTAATACTAAACAGTAAGAGGAGTGGTTTAAAATGTTGTTTAAAATTAAGCGGCAAAATAAACTTAGTGTGAAAATTTCTAAAGTAATTTGTGATATTAACAACAGAATTTAAGACTAGCAAACCAACGACAATTAAATAATATATGAAATGATCAGTTGCTGATTTAATGAATAATACAATACAAAAGACACTTATTACTCTTAAAATTAGGGCTCGAACTGTTATAAACGAAAAGTTTTCCAAGCCCTGATAAAACCATTCAATCATGAAAGCATTAAATACAATACAAATGCAACCTAAAATTATTAAATCAAAATTTCCGTTTAATGATGGAACCAAAAAGTATAAAACACAAAAAACTACGCTAAAGAGCAAGGCGAGAACTAATTGTATACTTATTAATTCAACTACCAAAGTCGATCGTTTTGAAGGACTATTCCTTAGTTTAGATACCTCCCTTATACCATAAAAAGGAATACCTAATGAAGAAATAATAATAAAGTATTGTGTGAAAGCATCTACGAAAAAAACTCTTCCTATACTATCGTTTGATAAAACACGAGTAATAAAAGGGAATGTAATTAATGGAAAAAGTAATGATGAAGAGGTTAGCAAGAAGTTACTAACTAAATTTTTTTTAATGCTCATGTTATCTACAGAACACTACTGTCAGTACAGTTATTAGTCAATGCCTTAGCTAACTCAATACTTTTTTTTATACAAACATCCATATTGTAATACTCCCACTCTCCAAACCGGCCCAAACTGTAAATACCTATCTCTTTAAGATACCTCTTTAAAATAATCATACTTTTATAATAGTTTTCATCAAAAACTACATAGGCATGATCAGAAATGTTATAATCTACTGGTTTTATTAAGAAAGGATCTTTGCTGCCATTCTGAAGCATTTCCTCAAAACTTCGTTCTCCGATAACTTCCGTGATTGTATAATTTTGTTTTGGTTCGAAGAAATTACCAATATGGATATACCTATGAAAAAAATTATCTGATTCTGGAATATAGGTCCACGTTTTGGTTGTTGGTAATGTCTCCCATAACATATTGGAGACCTTATTATATTTTAATTTAAGTGCAGCTTCCAATACTTCACTAGGGCAATCTTTAATCAACTTGGGGAGTAAGTTAAGAGGCAGTGTACTAATTATCAAATCATAACTCAATTCATTGTTTATAATCCATTGTTTAGTTTTTTTGTTATAAAATACATCTTCTATTTCACAATTGACAGTTATGTCCAAATCAGAAGCCAGATTATCAATAAAAGTATTTTGATTATTACTATTTGGATAATAAAATTCTGAATGAGGCATTTTATCTTTGGAAGTTTCCAACAATCCTTCAAAAAAGCTCATTTTATCAGGAATCGGTAATTTACCCTCTACCCAAGATGGGTTCATTTCACTGGGATTTTTATTCCATATTTTAGTATTATATGGAATAAAATATTCATCAGACAAAGTATCTCCAAATTTCTTTCTAAACCAATCTTCTAAATTTTTATAATTGTTATCATCTTTTGCGTTTAAAAAATCTTTTGTAATATTTAATGCTAACGCACTATCAAAACTAAAGATTTCTTGGATGGCAAATTCAATTGGATAGCTTACTTCATGCCCTTTAAACCTGATCACTGCGTCCCTTGTTACTTTATGCCATTGATTTTCCGGAAGAATTTGGTTAAAAACAAAATCCATTACATCCTTATGCTTAGAATTAAAGCAATGTCCACCAATCATATGATAACTTATATTATTCACAGTTTTGGTTCTTGCTATTCCACCGTAAAATGATTTTCTCTCAAGAATTTCAATTTGATGCTCTTCTTTTAACAATTTGCCTATCGAAAGACCAGAAACTCCAGCACCTAAAATCCCAATTTTCATACTTAATATTTAATTGATAATATTTCTTACTGACCTTACTAAAATTAAAGATATTGTACTTAAGAAGACTGCCAATAAAAAGCCAATAAAAAAAGATGACATCTTATTAATCCTTATTACTTCTAAAGGAAGTATGGGTTTATCGATTATCTGAATCAAAGGCGTCTCTTTTCTCAAAGAAACTTTAGATATCTCAAGGTTTTTAACCAATTCAGTTAGTATTGACTGATTAGCCTGTACATCCACCTGTCTGCGCTGAGAAGGAACCCTTAATATTAAACGGGAAGGATTTGCATTTGGATTAGCGTCAACAGACATTGCTACGCCTGAAATAGCACCATTAAGTGCTCTCCTCACAGAGTCCGTCTGATGTTGTAAAATATTAAGATTTTGAACAGATTTCTTTGTTTTAGTTTCTACGTAAAAATCTGACACTTCCTTTACCAATACCTCAGTAAAATATTTTGAAAACAATTCATTTTCTGAATTCACTTTTACAGCTATAATACTTAACTTCTTGTCAACTTTATCAACAGTCAGATTTGCAGATATAAGTGATTTATGAAAGACACCAAGCAAACTATCCTGTGTTCGTGTAAATTTTTCAGAATCTTCCCCCGGTAAAAATTGTATAGAACTAAGTTCAGCCTTGTTTTTCCAGCTATTCCTTAAATCATTAAAATTAATATACAATTCGGCAAGGGTCTGCTTTTTACCATCCAATTCAATTTCGGTTAAAAGCGCCTTCTGTACCATAGCGCGAGATTTCATTAGTTCCAAGAGATTATCTCCGGAAAAAGCTCCGCCCCCCCCACCACCGAGATCAAAACCGAACTGGCTGGCAAGACCCAAAGCTCCGCCAAGTCCTCCGCCTGCTTTTTCATCTTCTAAAGCAAAGCTTAACTCCGCCTTATAAATTGGTTTCTTAACAAATGTATAGCCCAATCCTATTAAACCGCCAAAAATGCCAGCTAGTAAAATGTAAAGCCATTTAGATAATAAATATATCCACCATTCCCTTATAGTAATAATCAATTCCTTGAGAGAGATTTCATCCCTCTGAACCTGAGGTAAGTTTTCATGCCTAAACTCGTCTTTTCTATCCACGTTCATCTACTTCTCTACCTAATCAATGTCAAAACAATTGCAGCTAAAGAAGCCAGCGCTGTAGATATTCCAACGATACCTTGTATAGACAATGGCTCTTTATTAGCCTTCTTAGGTACAAAAATCTCAGCACCAGGTTTAACAACAGGATAATTATTAAACACAAAAAACTTCTTTGTACTTTTCACAGAACCATTCGCATAAATAACATACGACCGACGCTTTAATGATCGATCTGAAAATCCACCGGCCTGAGAAACATAATCTTTAAATACACGACCAGAATTGTATATGGTTGTTACCGGATATAATACCTCTCCACTTATTTTTACAGTCTGCAACTGCTTAGGAACTTGTAATATATCTCCTTCCTCTAGAATTAGATCAGACACCGAGTGAGGTTTATCGAGTATTCTAGTTAAATTAATACCAACATTAGTATTTAAAACAATATCCTCTTCTTTAACATAGTCAGAAGAATCCTTTGAGTTCTGTTGAAGGCGTTTTAACTTCTTTAATTTTAGTTCGCCTTCCGATTTTTGATCCAACTGGTTTTTATTTTTTATATCTCCTTCAGAGGCTCCGGGTCTTTTTAATGAAGCGCCATAAGTATACGCCAAGGGCGTCAATCCACCAGCTCTTTTCACCAAATCAGAAATCCGTTCATCCTTATTAGTTATAGTATATGTTCCAGGGTATAAAACTTCACCTTGAACCTTGACTTGTCGCTGAACTTCATATCCTGTTTCGTTTCTTACACTAACAATATCAAAAGGCTGAAGTATAAATTTCTCTCCAATAAAATTTAAGTTTCTATCAACATTAATCTGATAGACTTCAGAGGTCCTTGCTGAAACAGACATAATATCGCTATTTTTTATCCTTCTAGATACTTCAATTCTCTTAGAACTAGCGCCTTCTTTGAAACCGCCTGCTAGAGTAACTAAATCTTCAACGCTTGTATTCTCAGAAAATTTGAAGATCCCCGGCTCTATTACTTCTCCATCAATACTTACATTATATTCCTCCCGCAAATCGAAAATTGATGAAATATTTACAATATCTTCCCTTTGTAACAAGATGTCCTGGTCACCTCCAGATAAAATCCTACCTAGATCGAAAGAGATAAGTTCGGTTGAATTGTCGAGTTTTAACCTTGTGATGATACCTCTTGGTAAAAAAGCATCTTCTTTAACCCCTTCGGCTTTTCTAATTAATTTATTTAAAGTTAAGCCTGCCTCTAATTCGTATGGGCCAGGCCTAAATACAGCACCTTCGATTACAACCCTATTCTCAAACCGCTCTAAGATCGGTTCAACAATGAATTTGTCTCCTGTTTGTGGTTTGTAAGCTTTGTAATTTGCAGAAAATACATCGGTAATTCTTCTCTCTTTACTGGTATTCTGCAAAACTTTAATTCGAGCAGAATAAGCCACATCAGAAAATCCTCCGGCAAAATTTATCACGTCTGCTAAGGTTTCGTTCGGAAGAACTTCAAATAATGCAGGTCTTTTGATTTCTCCTGCAAACTCTACGCGAATCTTATATGTTGGAATTCTGATAATATCCTGGTCTTGTAAGCGAAAATTATTGTTTTGCAATCCACGTAATAGGAAATCATAAACATCTAATTTTCCAATAATGCGATTGTTTCGGATGATTTCTATTTGGCGGAAAGATCCATTTTCATTAGGGCCACCAGATACATATAAAGCATTAAAAGCTGTAGCCAATGATGGTAATGTATAAGATCCCGGTTTAACAACCTCACCTATCAGCGTTACTTTAATACTTCTGATATTCCCTATACCTATAGTAACACGAGTTCTTCCATTACCAATACCTGGATATGTGGAAGCTAATTTAGATCTAATTTTTGCTGAAGCCTGCTCAACAGTTAGGCCACTAACATAAATGATTCCTGCATATTCTATTCTAATTGTTCCCTCTGGTGATACTCTTAACTTGTAACTAGCCTCATTATCCCCATTAATATCTAATGTAATTTCATCATCAGGGCCAATAATATAATTCATTGGAGTGGCTATCCGCAGATTTGGCTCAAATGTGAGATTCGAGTTTTTAAATAAGCTGGCTCCAAAAATCTTAGGCTTAAAATCAAGAAAAGCTTTTTCAGCCTGATCTTCATCTGATCGTGAAGTTGATAAAGTATCCGACTGGTCAGTTAATTCTCTTCCTACAGAATTAGATTGACTATTATTGTTACTGTTCTTTATACTAGTATTCGCTTTGTTGTCTTGATTCTTGATCTTATCCACCCTTGCTCTTAGCTTTTGGATTTCACTCGGCTTCATTCCTTTAGCAGATGCAACTTGCTCTAACTGGGCTTCAGTTAATCCGGTTGCTTCCACTTGTTGGATAAATGACCTAATTTGATCGTCACTCAACTCATCTACTTTTATGTTACTTAAATTTTGACTGCTAATACTTTGCCCCAAAGAAGGAAGTGAGCCAATCAACAGCAAACAGAAGAAAAAGATATTTATAAATTTTGACATTAATTGTATATTTTTTTAAATTAACACTCTTAAAAGTGTAATTATTCAAAGTAATTTAATACCGTGAAACCACCCTTTTTCAGATACTCATCTCTTTTCATTAAATTAAGATCTGATAATACCATGTCCTTCACCAAAGCCGGAAGATCATATTTAGGAACCCATCCAAGTTTTGTATTTGCTTTAGTTGGATCACCCAGTAATAACTCTACCTCAGTTGGACGGTAATATTTTGGATCCACTTTCACGATTGTTTGCCCCATTTTTAATGCACTCGAATCAAAACCCAATTCAGTACATACACTTTGATCGATATCGATTATAACACCTTTCTCATTTTCATCTTTGCCACTGAATTCAACTTCAATTCCAAGTTCGGCGAATGCCATTTTAACAAAATCCCTAACAGTTGTGGTAATTCCTGTTGCTATAACGTAATCTTCCGGTTTTTCTTGCTGAAGAATAAGCCACATGGCTTCAATATAATCTTTAGCATGTCCCCAATCCCTTTTGGACGACAAATTGCCTAAGTATAAGCAACCCTGTAATCCTAGGGCAATTTTAGAGGCGGCCCTGGTAATTTTCCTGGTAACAAAAGTTTCTCCCCTGATCGGACTTTCATGGTTAAAAAGTATGCCATTACAAGCGTACATTTTATATGCTTCTCTATAATTTACAGTTATCCAATAGGCATACATCTTAGCTACAGCGTATGGAGACCTCGGATAAAAGGGTGTGGTTTCACTTTGAGGAACTGCTTGAACTAAACCATATAGCTCCGATGTTGATGCTTGGTAAATTTTAGTCTTGTCTGTCAAACCCAATAAGCGAACTGCCTCTAGTATTCGCAAAGTGCCTATACCATCTGCGTTAGCTGTATATTCAGGAGTGTCGAAACTAACCTTCACGTGGCTCATAGCAGCTAGGTTATAAATTTCGTCTGGTTTTGTCTCTTGTATAATCCGAATAAGGTTGGTAGAATCAGTTAAGTCACCGTAATGAAGTTTTAAATTTAAATTTTCTTCATGTGGGTCTTGATATAAATGATCGATCCGATCAGTATTAAATAACGAACTTCTTCGTTTTAACCCGTGTACAAAATATCCCTTTTTCAAAAGAAATTCGGCCAGATAGGCACCATCCTGACCTGTAATACCGGTTATTAAAGCAACTTTCATTATTCTATCTTATTTTTTTAGGATGACGCGATTGAGTAGTATTAATTATGATAAATTAGAAATGAAGCAAACATAAATTTCTAATTTTCTGCAAAAGTAGCCCTTTTATTTAACTATTAAGTACTTTATTCTTCAATATCGCATCATCAATATAAACACAATTGGCAAAGTTATTTTATCATTCCCAATAAATATTGCCCGTAACCACTTTTCACTAACGGTTCAGCTACATTTCTTAATTGATCTTTGTTGATAAATCCCATACGATAAGCTATTTCTTCTATGCATCCTATTTTCAAGCCTTGACGTTCTTCAATTACTTGAACAAATTGCCCGGCTTGCATTAAAGATGCGAAAGTTCCGGTATCTAGCCAGGCAGTTCCACGGCTTAAAACCCCAACTTTAAGTTTGCCCATTTTTAGATATTCCTTATTAACATCTGTAATTTCATATTCGCCCCGAGGTGAGGGTTTGATGTTCTTGGCAATTTCAACTACTGTATTATCATAAAAATACAATCCAGGTACGGCATAATTGGATTTCGGATCATTCGGTTTTTCTTCAATGGATATAACCTGCTTATTATCGTCAAATTCTACTACACCATATCTTTCAGGATCTGATACACGATAAGCAAACACGACACCTCCATCGGGATTGTTGTTAGCCTGCAAGAGTTTGGCGAGGCCATCACCATGGAAAATGTTATCTCCTAAAACTAAGGCTACATTATCGTTGCCAATAAAATCAGCACCTATTACAAAAGCCTGTGCAAGGCCATTTGGGGTTTCTTGAACTTTATATGTAAACTGACAGCCAATTGAGCTACCATCACCCAAAAGTTTTTCGAAATTTGGAAGGTCGTGCGGGGTTGATATGATCAAAATATCTTTGATTCCCGCCAATAATAAGGTTGAAAGGGGATAATAAATCATCGGTTTATCATAAACCGGCATCATTTGTTTGCTTGTAGCTAATGTGAGGGGGTGTAATCGGGTACCCGAACCTCCAGCAAGAATAATTCCTTTCACTTAAACAGTTATTAGTTTCCGCAAAAGTAGAAATTATTATTGGGAGTCTAGGCTAACTTTTTGCTCTAGCTCATTGTACCAATCTGTGCCATACTTTCTAATCAACGGCTCTTTAAGGAATTTGTAAACGGATACTTTTAATTCATTTCCGAATGAACAGGCAGGACTACATATGTTCCATCTATCATAATGTAACACATCAAATTCAGGATAATTGGTAATCCTTATGGGATAAAGATGGCAAGAAATAGGCTTTTTCCAGCTTATTTTTCCATCCTCGTAGGCCTTCTCTATTGCGCATTTTGTGATTCCATTATCCCATGTTACGTATGCGCATTCTTTGAAAGTATCGATACATGGTGTGGTATAGTCGCCTTCGAAATCTTTTACAAAAGTTCCCACTTCTTCAATTGTTTGGATCCCTTTTTCAGTCATGTAGGGCTTAACAAATGGATAAATCTCATCAAGAACAGACAATTCGGACCTTTCTAATGGAGCTCCCGAATCCCCTTCAATACAACAGGCCCCCTTGCATTTATTAAGATTGCACACAAAGTTTTCATTAATAATATCTTCGTGAACTAAAGTTTGTTGTACCTCAATCATCGTTAATTAAACTTATAAGATTTTGATGTTGTAATTGTTAAAAATAAAAATGAGATTTAATCATTATTTAAAGGATATTTTAAACCTGAAGCCGTCGAAAGCTCCATGGTTACCGAGCCTACTAAAAGCTCCACCTGTGCTTTTACAGGAATCCTGTTGCCATCATCGGTAATCCACAAATACAGTTTACTGTCTTTTCTGAAAATCCGTCCGGGCTGAATAGATGGGCTAAACTTTAAGCAATTAAAAGTACCTATCGCTGTTTTCACTCTTTCCTTTCCAACATATTGAATATCTAACTTTGTAACACCATCATCTAAAAAATAATCCATTACAAACTTATCACCATACTTAACCTTATTAAGATCCAAACTTCTGGCAAAGTAATAGGCCGAGACCAAATCAAACGTTTGGCCATCTCCTTTGAATGTACCTTTTTTCGATACTATTTTGCGTTGATCCTGATAAAACCTTGCCTTATCAGTTCTACGATAATTAGATTCATGGATATTTTCTGTATACAAAAACGGTGAAAGCTCCTTTTTGCTAATGTAGGAGTCATACCTGTTACGCACTTTATAGAGAACATTAAAAGCGCCAGATGTTTTGCCTTCTGCAATGAGGTGCAGCACCTCTTCGCCGTCGAATTTTACATCAGTCAACTCAACCTTTAAATTGGCCTCCGCAGCAGTAAGAAATCCATAACGCAATTTATACTTCAACTGTTCTCCTGCCTGAAATACAGGCTCCTTCCTACTAGACAATTCTTGATTATAAGCCACAGATGACAACAGCAATAGCGCACAAAATATTACTACAGGAAGTTTCAATAATTTAAAGTTATCCATTCAAATTTGTATGATTATTAAATGCATATACAAAAAACACTCCGTTAATCTTTTCTTTTAAAAAGAGGCACTGTTGAACATGGCTCACCGTACATAATGCTTTTAGCTATTTTTTCTAATTTGCTTGTTAAAGTTACAAATGCAGATACAGGAATATCTATTTCTCCACAGCCTTTGATTACGATCCGATCATCACGATATTTTTCGAAATCCAGACTGTTAATCGCCCTGTCATAAATCACCGTTTCAAGAACAGACAAGTCGCCAAATACGATGGTAGATGCAAATGGCGCCAATTTGGTTGCAAGCAGCATGTAAGCCCATGTAGGTACAATGGCATCAGCCGAACATATTATTCCAACATGTTTACCAAAATATTCTTGCCAATCATTTGTTTTAACAAACTCTCTAAAATCCTTCTCCTTTAAAATTAAGCCGTGAAAAAGGTTTTGCTTAATATCATAAACTACCCTTTCACCAGAGACATGCAGATCTGCCAGATCAAAACTAACCAAACCACTTTGTGCAACCTTATTAACTATAGTTTGTTGAATTTCCATAACCCATAACTTGTTAAGCAATAATAAGAAATATTAAGTTTACAATATGTCACATTCCTTTTAACAAAAAAGCCCTTAGCATACTTACACATAATATTTTAAACCATTAGTGGCGTATGAAGCCGATGTACTATATCTATGAAAAACAAACGGACTAATTGCAGAAATGATATATACAAAAAAATCCGGATAGGGGTTACCTATCCGGATTTACTATAGTTAGTGGTATTAGAAAAATTTAACGCGGTTATCTTTAATTTCTGCCTTGTCTTTTAACACCTTAAATGTTTCAGAAGCAGCACGTTGAATTACTCCTTGTGCGATTTGTTCTTTTTGTTTGTATGCATTTGTTAATGGAGCAGGATTTGTAAAGTTGTCCACTACATATATATACACACCATTTTCACCTTGAATTGCTTTTGAAATCTTTTTAGGTTGCGAACCGAAAACAGAACCAACTACCTTATTTTCTTGTGCTATACCTGGTATGATTGGGTTTGCAAAAACAATATTCTGAACAGGAACAACAGGTTTCTTTAATTTCTGGGCAACCTGCTCAATGGTAGAACTACCTTGTAAAGCCTTTTCAGCTATATCTAAAAGCTTTTTCGCTTTCACTTGATTGCGTACCATTGGTTCAATCTGTTTCTTTACCTTTTCTAATGGGAGGTCTCCTTTAGGATTAATTGATGTCACTTTGGCTACCACGTACTTGTTCTCAATCTCAAATACTTCTTCTGAAATATCATTTACATCAGCTTTATATACCCATTTTATTAGAGATCTTGGATTCTCAAGGCCAGGAACTGATGATTGATTTGCCTTCACATCCTCTGCAACAAGCTTACGATAACCAGATTTTTGAGCTTGATCATCAAAGCTTTTAGCATTTGTTGCCTCGCTTAAAAAGGAGGTAGCTTTTCCATATGCCTCTTGTTGTGTCTTAGTACTACTTGACAACGCTTTATCGATCAATGCTACTTTGGCAACTTTAGATGAACCAATTTGATTATCAATTTTTATCACGTGAACTCCAAATTGTGTTGTTAAAACTTTAAGATCACCTGCTTTACCATTAAAGACTGCTTCTTCAAAAGCAGGAACCATTGACCCTCTTGCAAAAGTCCCTAATTCTCCTCCCTTATCTTTAGAAGCATCAGTACCAAACTTACTAGCAAGTTCTGCAAAGCTTGCTCCCTTAAGTATTAGGTTTTTTATTGAGTCAGCCTTTGCTTTCGCTTTATCTAAACCACCTTCTGTTGTTGGACTAATCAAAATATGACGTGCCTTAACAGAATCAGGACTTAATTTAACATCAATTACTTTAGCAAATTTGTAAGAACCATTGGTGAAAATAGGGCCTACTATTTGACCGTTTGAAGAATTAAATATCACCGAATCTAAAGCTGGGTCAAAAGATCCTTTACGCATATAAGAAATCGGTGTTTTTGTATCTGAGTTTATACTTACAAATAACGAATCGTTTTTAGATGCTCTTAATTCTGTTACTAGCTTGTCAACTTGTGATTTAGTAGCTGCAGAATCTTCTTTAGAAGGATTTGCATCAAAAACTACATATTCGAAAGATCTGCTGTCTTCTTCGTTTTTAAATTTGAATTTATTTTCGTTGTAGTAGTTCGCATAATCCTCATCAGTAAGTTTAACTTCAGCATCAGGAATTGAGGAATACTCTAGATTAACATATTTAAAGCTAGCTAGTTTATTGCGTTGATTGTAATCTTCTCTTGCTTCTAAAGATGTTACGTACAAGCTATTTTTAACTAATGTATTATACTTTTGAACTAATTTTCCCTGACGGATACCTACCAAAAACTGTGTCCACCTAGCACTAAGCTCACTTTTTGGGTCTTGATTTTTAACGTTTGTTAAAAATTGATTCAGTTGCATTCTATTTAACTGACCTGTTTTTGGATCGCCAAAGTTTTGAACAATTTGCGGATCTGGATTTTTCCCATTTACCAAATCAGTCAATTCTGCAGGACTAACCTTTAAACCCAATCGATTAATTTCTTTATCGATAAGAATTTGAGATACACTTTGGTTCCATGTATTCTCAATTATATAGGAGGTCATTTGAGCATTCAGGTTGTTTTGACCCATTTGTTGCTTAAAATTCGCTGTACTTGCTTCTACCTTTGAGTTAAAATCTTCATAAGAAATAGGCTCACCGGCAACAACGCCAACTTTATTTTCACTATCCTTCCAAAATGGTGTACCTCGACGTACAACATCACTCACCAAAAATGCCACAATTGCAAAACCAATTGCACCGATCAAAAGACCAGCCCGGTTTCGCAAAAAACTCATTATTCCCATGTCAAAACGTTATATTATATAGTATTATTCAAAAAGATGCGCAAGATACAAATTCGTATCTCGAAAATCCAAATCTTTAAATCAAGTATATTTGAGAAATAAAAAATCACTCCGCAACTTTTTGAGAAAGGCTTAGATTGCCTGTTGCCTGCGTAAATTGAGGGTTCAAGAACTTATCATCCGATATAAAACTTGTTCCGTAAAGTACTTGTCCTTGCAAATCTTGCATGGATACTAGTTTATTTGAGTAGAACTTTTTGCTAGCTTGATCCCAAATCAATTCTTCAGATTTAAATTTTTTACCATTTTTGTTAACCACAACCACATTTCGTTTTAATTCGGTCAACTTTTCTTTCACTTTCATCTTCCCGTAATCTGCCGTAACTCTACTAGTTTCAATGTGACTTTTATCATAGAAAATGATGGTTACTCCTTTAGTCATTTCATAATAGTCTTTGTCTTTATAATGATATAACAATGGAGTTTGCAATTGGGCCTTCACTAAGGCTGAATCACTATAAACAATAGTAACACCCTTCGATATGTCAACCGGAACTGCGAGTTGTTTTGATGATATTTTCTCAACGTCTTTCAAATCATTTTCACATGATGATGTTAAGAGTAACACGAGGCATAGAAAGCCCCAAACAAAGGGCATCTTAAACATGACTAATCAAATTTAGGTTTAACAAACCACCGATCGTTCATTGTAAAGCCTAAATTAATATTGACAAACCTCTCTTTTACTAGGTTGCTTGTATGTGTACCTTGTTGGCCTAACTCGGCAGATAAATTGATTTTATAAAATGTAGAACGGTTAGATGGAAGAGGGAAACCAAATCCGAAAGTGAGTGCCATTTGCTTAATGTCATTATTCTCTATGCCTATATAAGTTTTATCATACCTAAAGCCTAATCGATAATCAACTAATTTTAAATAACTTGATACCGCTGTAATATCCGGTGTTATCTGCGCACCTAGGTTAACACCATAACTGTCATTAAGTGTTGGTTTGTTAGTCCCCTCTTTAAAGGACGACCATTTACCTAACGAAAAATCTGCACCAACAAGCCATTTATTTGTCTTTTCAAAAACAAAACCTGCAGTGTGCATTAAAGGCATATTAATTTTACTTTGAACACCTTCGCTAAATTGAATAGTGTCAGTTGTATATCTATCGGTATTAGCATACCTATATGTACTGCTTAATTGAGACATTTTCGAATTAACTTTCAAGCCTGAATTACCAGAATACCCCAAAATTAATTTACTAGCTTTTGACGTATTTATCGAATACTGTAAACCATAATCAATGCTAAGCCCAGCAACGCTTCGGCTTGTTTGGAAGCTAGAGTTTAAGGCGGTAGGGTCTTGAGGGAATTCTAACGAATTGATTTCTTTAAGATTACCAAACAGATATGCGGCGTTGAAACCTAAACTTAAATTCTTAGCGATTTTAAATCCGTAGCCTAGATATACCTTTGACAAACCACCTTCCCCTGAATAAACAGCTGATGCGCTCGGTATTTCGGTACTCGGATTACGGTAATTATATCCAAAATCACTATAAGGGAGCAACCCAAAACTTAATGCTGACCCCTTACTAACAGGTATGGCAAAAGTGATATGGCTAAGTGTTCCGTTAAAGCTTTTTTCTGATTTAGAATTTGTACTTAATTCACGTAATCCTGTGTAAATACCAACATCAAAGGTTGTTAAATCAATTGAGGAGTAAGATGCTGGATTAGCCAAATTAACATTACTATAGCCCCCAGGCTTCCGAATGCCCGCACTTATACCACCCATTGCACGGTTTTGAGGCAACAATGAGCCCTTCAATAGGCCAACCCCATAACTAGCATATGGAGAGTTGCCCGTTGTTTGTGACGAAGCAGATGTTGCAACCAATATAAGTAGCAATAACGCTACATGTTTTAAATTTTTAATCATTATGCTGATAAAATAACTTCATTTAAGCCAATAAGAACCAAATTGGGCTCGGTTTTTACAGCTTCGGCAAAGATGCTATTTTTCAACCGAGAACCAAAAAATTCCGAATCCCCGCCACAGAGTATAATCTGCAGATCTGGGTACAAGTTTTTGTAATAGTTTATAAACCCTATCACTTCAGCGTAAGCACCTTGCTGAACTCCTGAAAGAATAGAGGTAATCGTGTTTTCACCGTACCATTTATCAAACAGCAGATCAACCTTCAATAAAGGCAATCTTTCTGTAAAGGCATTTAGTGCATTAAATCTCATTGCAATTCCGGGGCTTATGCTTCCTCCCTTATATTCACCAGCTCTGTTAACGCTATCATAGGTTATACAGGTACCCGCATCAATTATTAAACAATTAACCCCTTTGTGAATAGCCCCTGCACCTATAACTGCGGCAAAACGATCTAGTCCTAAAGTTTCCGGGGATTTATATAGCAAAGTAACGTGAGTTTTAATGCTGGTAGTAAACTCACAATAGGTTGTTTTCTTTTTTAATATATCCTTGACGTCATTTTTATCAATCCCCACTGAACAAAGAATACTTTTGGAAATACTTTCTGAACTTAGATAATATTCAACTTTGTCAATAGTCAATTCATCAACAACATCCAGTTTCAAAAGCTTTCGATTATTGAATATTGCAATTTTTGACCTCGAATTGCCAATATCAATTACCAGATTAGCCATTATCCCCTATTATATGCTCCGAAACATAAGTCGGGTCTCCCATACAATCTAACCAAGAGACAGTAGTTAACCCTAACTTCATAGTACAAATCTATCTAAATTTTGATATTGATGTACCAACTAAGTGTTAAAAAAGGTTAAAGAGTAGATATTTGGCTCTGCTCAGAATATTTGAAAATAAATAATAAAGCCCACAAGCATTAAATAAAGGCTTTCGTAAAACCATCTTTTGCTAGCATGCAGAAAATAATAAGACATCAATATGGAAGCCGATGGAACTCCAAGCAAAAAATGATAAATCATGAAATCGTGCTTTAAATAAAACGATATCATTACAAGCAGAAACATGAAAAGTAGCACTTGGAATGTTTTGCGAACTTGAACATAACTCTTGAAGAAATTATTTCGAAGATGAAAAACCCCTAAAGTTAAAATGATGATTACTGGTATAAGCACCAAATAATCATAATAGTTGATATCTAAATTTGTTGGAAACTTTGTAGTTAGCGGTAACCATATCTGGAAGAATTTGCCTGTGGCATCGTTCCAAAAATAAAAAACCCACAGAAAAAAGAATATAATTATAAAGCCAAATATCCCACTAATCCATTCACGCCAATCAAAAGGTCTAAAAATTATTAGACAGATCCAGAGTAGCGGCAACATCGCAATATATGGGAAATATATAAGCGAACCACAACCTATTATCATGCCTATATCAAACATGACAGATTTGACTTCGTCACTTTTGTAAATGCTAAGAAATCTATCAATCATCCAGATAGTGAGGAGGTTGCAAATTAAAGTTGGGCTTAATATCAAAAAAGATTTTAAGAGGCAAGACGTCGTAACATATAATAAAGCTGGTAAAAAGGTAGGCTTACCAATCAGATTATATTTATTTACAATCCTGTTCAAAATAAATGCTTGTACAATTACTAGCCAAAAAGCAATAAAAATGTTGGTTTGCGGATTGAAAGCGTTTTCTAAGGGTATTGATATTAATAATTTAGCAAAAGGCTCAATGAAATCGAAGCTTAGCTCATCTGGAATATTAATTAAAAATCCTAATCTCAATAGAACCGCAATCCCGACTAACAGTAGAATATTTAACGGATTAAGATGTCGGAACTGATTAATCATTCGGATTAACTACTGTGTGCATTTAGTTGGCAATATTACTACAAATGCTTGAAAAATGGAGGATTTATGAAAACCGTGTTATCAAATTTTGAATAATTGCGGCCGTTTCATTTGGAAAGTTGACTTTAACAACCTTCGAATCAAAAAGCCATTGCTTTAACACCATCACAAAGTCTTTATCAATACTTTTTACTATTTGAACGCCAATTTCCCTTAAAGATTCGGCATTACATTGTTGCTCATATTGATACTTCATCGGAATCACCAAGACTTTCTTCCCCATATAAAGAGCTTCTGCTGGCCCTTCAAAGCCTGCTCCGGTTAATAGTCCAGATGAATTAGCTAAGCTTTTATTGTACTCGAGATGGTTAATTGGCTGCACATATACGTTCCCATCTTGATATGTACTTTTAGTGTGTTTTGAAAACACTTCCCATTTGACATCTGTTACCATTTTTAAATAATAAGTAAGATAAATATCAGAGTAAGCGGGTAAATACACTGTTATGTGCCCTAAATTTGATGTAAGTTGTTCTCTTATCTCTTTACGGATAATTGGTGTATGAATGAAATCATCATACTTTTCAAAATGCAACCCTATTTTGAAGGTAGTTGGGGCATAGTGTTTAAAAATCAATTCATGCCAATGATAATTACCTGGCGGCCTGGGAGTTTTTTTTGAAAGAAAGGATGATTGATGACTTAAAGCAATGATTGGCTTTCCGGCTATTTTGCAGGCCCAAGAGCTTACGGGTTCAAAGTCATTAATAATTATATCATATTTTTTTAACGGCAAAGACCTTGCATCTTTCCATAATTGCAGTAAATTCATTGTTCGGTACGTTTGCCAATGATTAACCCCCCCACGTTTCCCAAATATGAAACTAAAACCATGAAATTTATGAGCAAGAGGCTCGTTCAACGTAAGATCTGCCTGGGTACCACTTACCAGGATATCAACATGTCCATGTTCTTTCAATAAAGGCACAATTTCTCTGGCTCTACTAATATGCCCATTACCGGTGCCTTGTATTGCAAAAAGAATTTTCATGTTTAGCTCTTCCCGTTCAGTATAGTAGTATTGAAAGAGCCGCCAAGATAACAACAGATTAAGATATGCCCAAACCTAAGTTTTTAAGGTGCTTAGAAATTGTCAGTTTTCATTTTTTCAAACAAGGACTTAACATCCATTAACGCATTGAGGTCGTCATCGGTGTCTAGATCATTAACTGTTGTATTATAATCTAAAGCATCGTATTTAAATACTTTCCAAGTTTTTTGATGATATTCCAGAGCTGTTAAATTTTCAACCCAATCTCCAGAATTTAAATAAGTCACCCATCCTTTATCTGTTTCTATCTTCCGCATTTCCGGATGATGAATATGGCCACATATCACATACTTGTATCCTTTATCAACAGCGAGTTCAGCGGCTGTTTGCTCGAAATTGTTAATGAATTTGACGGCATCCTTAAAACGAGCTTTAATTTTTTTTGAAAAACTCATCTTTTCTTTGTCGAAAACTTTAAGCATCCAGTTCGCGAGGCTATTTATCAAGATCAGTGTATCATAACCCGTTGCGCCTAATTTTGCTAACCATTTAGAATGTTGCATGGTTACATCGAATATATCTCCATGAAATATCCATGCTTTGTCATCACCAATAGGTAACACCAATTTGTTAACCAGATGAAAAGAACCCATCTTCATGTCCGCAAATTTTCGAAGCATTTCGTCATGATTACCTGTAAGATAATAAACAGGCACTCCCTCTGTGACAAATTTCATGATGCGGCGAACAACCTTCATGTGAGATTCTGGCCAATATGATTTGCTGAATTGCCAGATATCAATGATATCGCCATTAAGAATTAAAACTTTGGGCTTGATGCTCTTGAGATAGTTCAAAAGCTCCTTTGCGTGGCAACCGTATGTTCCAAGATGAACATCAGATATGACAACAATTTCTACTTCCCTTTTTGGCATCCGGTTGTATAAGTAGCGTATTTGTTAAGCAGCAAAAATTTAATCGTCTTCCTCATCAATTGTAAGATCATAAGGGCTGAACCAAAAAGCCGCAACAAACGCTAAAACAATTAAAAAAGTAACACCATATAACATATCAATCGTCATAGCTATCTATTTATCACAAAGGTATATACGAGCGATTACTGTTTTGTTAAATAGATGTTAAATTACGAGAGCTAGTGAATTTTCTTTAGCTGCTTCTGGATGCGAAGAAGTTGCTTTTGGTGATGAAGAGTATGGATTTCAATAAACCTGAACCATTGACTTGCGTTTAATAACCCTAGCCTTGGATGTTTTATTTTTTGATAAGATTGCGACTTACCAACTTTTGGAGCTAATTCATCTAATCTTCGTTTAAACTTGATGATTAAGTTTCGTGCTTCTTCCCGAGTAATTTTTGATGTCATAGAAGCAAGGCTTTCTGGAGCTTTTAATTTGACAGGAGGAAACCTTCCGAAAAACAAAATTAGCCGGGCTATCCAGTGTATTGGTTTAGTTGACTTTATACCTGTTCCCGAGATGCATTTTTCTGCTGCCGTGAGTGAAGCAAGATTAGCCTGAAATATATGAGAGTAAACTTCTGAATACGACCAAACGCCAGGTGCCGGACTTAGGTTAAAATCTTCATCCGTTAAAGAATTAAGCAACTTTTCGTATTCATCAACCGATTTTAATGTGCTTTTACGATGCTCGTTCGTGCTCATAGAAAAATTCGTAAGTCATTTAATTGAGATATTTGAAAAGGGACATCTTCTGGCTTTTCTTTTCCGTTTGGATTGAAGAAAACTGCCTGAATTCCGTATTGAAGAGCTCCACGAATATCTGCTTCAATACTATCACCTATCATTAAACTTTCGTGAATAGATGCTTTTGCACCACCTAAGGCATATTCAAAAATGGCTTTATCGGGTTTGTTAAATCCAACTACTTCGGATATAACAATGCTTGTAAAATACTTGGCAAGATTAGTTTTATCAATTTTCATGGTGGTTGATTCTTCGAATCCATTTGAGATTAAATGCAGCGTGTACTTAGTTTGAAGATATGCTAGCGTATCATGAGCTTCTGGAAAAAGGTTAGTTTTTGTCGGGCAGATTTTAACGTAGTCATTTTCAAAATCCTGAGGTATTAGATCAGGAGTAATGCCTAAATCTATAAATGTTTTAGAGAATCGGGTTTCGCGTAATACTTGCTTTGTGATTTTGCCTACATGGTAATCTGCCCACAACTGATGATTATTTTTGGTATAAACCTCTATAAAAATATCAGGCGAATGCAAACCTAATTGCTTCAGTTCATAGGCATGATACAATTCAAACAAGGTTTCCTCTGCATTTTTATCAAAATCCCAAATGGTATGGTCAAGATCAAAGAACAGATGTTTAGTGTTTATTGTATCGGGGTAATTATTTCGAGAAAGACTGGAGTTTAATGACATATTTAAAATACTTTGGATAGGCATCGAATACAAAAATAGACAATATGCTTTTAAAGCATCACCTATTCTTTGATGCCGAAAGCAAGGTCGCCAGCATCACCTAAGCCTGGAACTATATATGCTTTGCTTGTCATTTCTTCATCAATAGCACCAATCCACAATTTAGCTTGCGGAAGGTTTGCTTTTACGTGTGCCAGGCCTTCGGTGCTGGCGATAATAGAAACGATATGAAGCTCTTTTATTTTATATTTTCTGATTAGCTCTTTACAACACATTACCATGCTAAGGCCGGTTGCCAGCATTGGGTCGGCAATAATTACTATCTTATTAGTCAAAGAAGGAGAGGAAACATATTCCATTTCCACCTCAATACTTCCAGACTTACTGGTTTTGCGGTATGCGGATATGAAGGCGGAGTCTGCTTTGTCAAAAAAGTTTAACAGGCCTTGGTGTAAAGGCAATCCAGCTCTTAAAATAGTAGCCAAAATTGGCAACTCATCCAGAATAGGGATACTAGATGTTCCTAATGACGTTTCAAACTCTGTTTCGGTATACTTTAATCCTTTGCTGATTTCATAGGCAAAGATTTCACCTAGCCGTTCCATGTTTCTCCGGAAACGCATGCTGTCTTGCTGAATTTGCGCATCACGCAGTTCGGCAATAAAGTGATTGGCGATTGAAACAGATTGCGAAAGTAGATAGGTCATATTTAAATTTACAAATTATTTGCGGTGATCAGGTACACGTTCAACGTATTGCTTTTGGATAAATATTAATTGGCGTTGTTAAATTGCAATACTGCCTATTGAACTTTGCCTAACGGGAGTTTCTTGTACAAGCTTTGAGATTTAAACCTGACAAAAATGGAAAACCCGCAATGTGCGGTGGATTTCAGCGACGGGAAATGAGGATTTGGAATGATTGGCGGGACTGAAGCAACCGATGAAACACAGATCCCTGCTTTTCTAATCATCTGAATTTCAAAATTAATGCGTTAGCTTATCAATGTGGCAAACTGCCAATCGTATAAAACCGAAGTTTAGTATATTTGATCATCCTATGGAATTTAAGCTTACATCACAATATAAGCCGACGGGCGACCAGCCTGAAGCGATACGACAATTAGTAGAGGGTGTTAATAATGCGGACCATTATCAAACACTTTTGGGAGTAACCGGATCGGGTAAAACGTTTACCATTGCAAATGTTATTCAACAAACTCAAAAGCCAACGTTGATTTTGAGCCATAATAAAACGCTTGCCGCACAGCTTTACGGTGAGTTTAAGCAGTTTTTTCCGGATAATGCGGTAAACTACTTTGTGTCTTACTATGATTATTATCAGCCCGAAGCATACATTGCTACCACGAATACGTACATCGAAAAAGATCTTCAGATAAACGAGGAGATTGAAAAACTGAGATTACGAACTACTTCCGCCCTGATGTCTGGAAGAAGGGATGTGATTGTGGTTTCGTCGATATCCTGCATTTACGGTATGGGTAATCCGGAAGATTTTGCAAATTCGGTTTTTAGGTTTGCCGTTGGAACTAAAGTTTCGAGAAATGCATTTTTACATCGTTTGGTTGAAATACTTTATTCCAGAACTACTACAGATTTTAAAAGAGGAACCTTTAGAGTGAAAGGTGATACGGTAGATATCTATCCGGCATATATGGATTACGCCTATCGGGTTAGCTTTTTTGGGGATGATATTGAGGAATTGTCTGGGATTGATCCGGCATCTGGCAAAACCATCGAAAAAATGAGCCATGTTGCGCTGTTCCCGGCGAATTTATTTGTAACACCAAAAGAAAAATTCTTAAGCTCTATTTGGGGGATTCAGGAAGAGCTTGAAGTAAGGAAGAAACAATTTGAAAATGATCAGCGGTACCTGGAAGCAAAACGTTTGGAAGAGCGTGTGAATTACGATTTGGAAATGATGCGTGAGCTGGGATATTGCAGCGGAATTGAGAATTACTCCCGTTTTTTTGATGGACGTACTCCGGGTATGCGGCCATTCTGTTTATTAGATTATTTTCCGGATGATTACCTGATGGTGATTGACGAAAGCCATGCGACAGTGCCACAAATCAGGGCGATGTACGGCGGAGATAGATCAAGGAAACTCGCCTTGGTTGACTATGGTTTCCGTTTGCCTGCCGCTTTGGATAACCGGCCGCTAAATTTTAATGAATTTGAGAGCTTAGCAGCACAAACCATTTATGTAAGTGCTACGCCTGGTGATTATGAATTGGAGAAAACGGAAGGGGTATTTGTAGAACAGGTAATTAGGCCGACGGGATTGTTAGATCCGATTATCGAAATTCGACCTGTGATTAACCAGGTGGATGATTTATTAGATGAAATTGATAAAACGGTGAAACTGGGCGATCGGATTTTGGTGACCACGCTAACCAAAAGAATGTCGGAAGAGTTGACCAAATACATGGATCGGTTAGGTATTAAGGTCCGCTATATTCACTCGGAAGTTAAAACATTGGAGCGGGTAGAAATACTTCGTGATTTACGTTTAGGCGTTTTTGATGTGCTGATTGGGATAAACTTATTGCGGGAAGGCTTGGATTTACCCGAAGTTTCGCTTGTTGCTATTTTAGATGCTGATAAAGAAGGCTTTTTACGGTCTGAAAGATCACTGATTCAAACCATTGGCAGGGCCGCCCGAAATGATCGTGGAAGAGTGATTATGTATGCTGATAAAATTACAGACAGCATGCGGGTTACCATTGATGAAACCGACCGCAGAAGAGATAAGCAGATTGCTTATAATCTTAAACATGGTATTACTCCTTTAACGGTGGGTAAAACTCGTGAGCAAATTATTGAACAAACTTCGGTAATGGATTTTGTTGGCGGTGTGCAAAAAGCGTATGTTGAAAATGATATGATTGCCAGTTTGGCTGCTGATCCGATTGTTCAATACATGACGAAAGCTGAACTTCAAAAATCGATTGATAAAACTAAAAAGGAAATGGTGACCGCAGCTAAAGAGATGGATTTTCTGGGAGCGGCGAAGTTACGTGATGAAATGTTTGCTTTGGAAAAGGTAATGACGGAGCGATTTTAAGAAAGTTGAAAGTTAAGAGTTGAAAGTTGAAGGTACAATGAACGGACAAAATAGAAAAGACATATATCCAGGCCTGGAGGTTGATATTATATTGAAAAAAGATCAGCGAAGCGGGGCAAAAACCCGGGGAATTGTTCAGGCATTATTAACTAGTGCTCCTTTTCATTCTCGTGGGATAAAGGTTCGTTTGGATGACGGTCAGGTTGGCCGGGTTGTTGAGATTATTGAATAAATCAATTGTAGGTTATAAGTTGTAGGTATATGTGTATTCTGTCACATTTAAATTGCCTGTAACATATAAAAACAATTATAGTCTATATTTGTAATCCAATTATTTTACACATGGGACTTATAAAATTTCTATTTATAACTATTTGTGTGCTCTGGTTACTTAAAATGATAGCACGCTTACTTTTGCCAATGCTATTCCAGAAAATAGTAAAAAAGGCACAACAGCAATCTAATCAGCATTATCAACAATACAATCACGCTAAAGAAGGTGAAATTCACGTGGATTATATTCCTCCTCAAAAAGTGAAAAAGAATCCGAAAATTGATAAAGCTGGTGACTTTGTAGAATACGAAGAAATAAAGTAAACGAAAGCCCTTCTATCGAACATAGAAGGGCTTTTTCGTTTTTAATCAACCCCTCCTCCTAAATTATTTCCATAAAGCTGCATTACCTCCATTGTACCTTTCAGCTTTTTTCTATTTTTGGCATTCAATTAATCTGTACAAATGAATAACTGGTTTAAACGCAATGGCATACATCTGGCCATCATAGGAATTTTTGTAGCACTTTGCTTTATATATTTCAGTCCGGCTTTACAAGGAAAATCCTTAGTTCAGGGGGATGTTCAACAAGCGCAAGGAATGCAACAGGAGATCATGAAATACAGAGAGATTGATGGCAAAGGGCCACTGTGGACTAACGCGATGTTTGGAGGTATGCCGACCTATCAGATTTGGGTTAAATACACGAACAACGTTACCACCTATGTAATTGATTTTTTAAAAATAGCTTTTCCTAATCCAATTGATACAGTATTGGTTTATTTGTTAGGTGCTTATCTGCTATTTTCTGTTTTACGAATAAATCCTTGGTTATCTGCCGCTGGGGCAATAGCGTTTGCTTTTTCATCATATAACTTTATTTATATAGAAGCTGGCCATGCAAACCAGGCAATGGCAATTGCTTATTTCGCCCCAATTTTAGCTGGTATCATTTTAACATTTCGCAAAAAGTACATCCTTGGAGGAAGTTTAACTGCTCTTTTTTTAGCCATTGAAATACGAACCAATCACGTACAAATGACTTATTACCTGGCGTTGGCTTTGTTAATCTTTGTTGGTATAGAATTGTATAATGCGATTAAATCAAAAAACATTAAAGACTTCACTAAACCATTTGGCTACCTGGTTGCGGCAGGCTTACTTGCTATATTAGTTAATGCGAGTTTATTGTGGTCAACCTATGAATTAGGTCAAGAATCAATTCGTGGCAAATCAAACTTAAAAGCAGAAAAGTCTTCTACAGAAGCAAGTAGTGGGCTTGATAAAGAATATGCCTATAATTGGAGCCAAGGCCTTGGGGAAACGTTGACTTTTATTATCCCAAATGCTTACGGCGGATCTTCATCTGGAACATTTGACGAGAATTCTGAAGTTGCGAAAGTTATTATTAAACAAGGTGCATCGGCAGACCAAGCTACCGGATTTGCAAAGCAGATGCCTTCTTATTGGGGTGAGAAACCAGGCACCTCTGGGCCGTGGTACTTCGGCGCTGTTGTATGTTTCTTATTTGTTTACGGACTGTTTATTGTTCGGGATCGAATTAAGTATTGGATAATTGGAGCCACCGTTTTATTCTTGTTCCTGTCCTTCGGAAAAAACTTCCCATTAATCTCCGACTTGTTCTTTAATTATTTCCCTCTTTATAGTAAGTTTCGGGCTGTTGAATCAACCTTGGTTATTCCGGCCTTACTTATCCCCATTCTGGCAATATTGGCAATAAAAGAAATCTCAACTTCAACTATTGATTCAAAAGTTTTAATAAAAAAGCTTCTATATTCCCTTTATATAACAGGAGGAATTGTTTTAATATTCCTCATACTACCTACTTTATTCTTCAGCTTTAAACCAACAACTCATGATGCCTTCGTGCAACAATTGTTGCAAGTTACTGGTGGAGATAAAGGTTTTGCGGATACAATTGCCAATGCTTTAGTTCAAGACAGGATTGGGTTAGCCAGAGCAGATGCTTTACGTTCATTAATTTTAATATTAATTGGTGCTGGTTTAACTTGGGCTTTAATCAAGAAGAAGCTGGATGCGAATGTTGTTTACGGATTGTTAGCGGTAGTAATACTGTTTGATTTATGGACCGTGGATCGGCGCTACTTAAATAAAGACAATTTCGTTGAGAAGACTCAACTGTCTGCTCAATATCAAAAACGGCAAGTTGATGACCTGATTTTGCGTGATACCGATCCAGATTATCGGGTATTAGATTTAACTTCTTATCCCTTTACAAGTTCTTATGCATCTTATTTTCATAAAAGTGTGGGCGGTTTTCATGCGGCTAGATTAAAGCGCTTTCAGGAACTGATTGATCACCAATTCAAAAACTCATATAACGAAGATGTTTTAGACATGCTTAACACGAAGTATGTAATTACTTCTGATGAGAAGGGGGAGTCTCAAAAAATTCAAAATCGTTCTACAGCTGCCGGTAATGCATGGTTTGTTTCTAAAGTAACGTTCGTAAAAGATGCTGATCAAGAAATGGAGGCTCTAAACAGCTTTGACCCTAAACAGGAAATAATTGTAGATGAGAAATATAAATCAATGATTGATGTTAGTAAAATTGGCTATGGCCCAACTTCATTCATTAAGCTAACAAATTATCATCCTGACCACATGACGTATGAGTACTCTGCAGGGAAAGATGCATTAGCGGTTTTCTCCGAAATTTATTATGACAAAGGTTGGAATGCATATCTTGACGGAGAGAAAATACCATATTTCCGAGCTAACTATCTGTTAAGAGCAGCTCAACTGCCTGGAGGAAATCATAAATTGGAGTTTAAATTTGAGCCAAAATCATATTATACTGGCGAAATGATTTCGTTAATTGCTTCAATTTTACTTGTCCTTGGCTTAGCTTATGCGATATATCGGGAAGTTAAGCCCCTCGATCCCATAAAGGGGAAGCTTTAGTAGCTTAATAAAATATTAGATTCTACGAAAGCTATAGGTAACTATGGCTTTTCGTATTTAAGTCGTTTTGGGGCGTTCAGGCGGGCTTTTTGTTGCAATCTTTTTGCGATAGGGGCAAAAAGGATTTTCACGTCAATCCCTAACGCAAAACCTAGCAACTTATCAAACAGCTTTCATTAACACTTCTTTTTAAGTCGTGTCGCACTTAAAATTGCATTATGTCCTGATTTATTTCAATCGTTGGTTCTTCTATGTTTTAGGAAGTAAGTAAGCAAATTAGCAGCAATTACTAAATGATTAGCTAGGTTAGGAATGAGCCCATAGTGTTTGGTAAAAATTTCAAATCTTTCCTTTAAGCTTTCTCTGTGTTTGGATTTCGACATTCCGCCGACTAAGTACTTAGCGACATACATCCTCGTGTTTACGATTTTTTTAGTTTTTTTAGCAGCTTTTAGAACCCAATCTATATCGGAACTGAGCTTGTAATTAAGGTCGTAGAGTTCAACTAAAGACCTTTTAATATAGATTGCCTGGTGGCTGATGCTCATTCCATACTTAAAGCTTTTCCAAGTAAAGTTCTCTGGAGCCGTATGTCTTCGTTGCCCTAAGCTTTTCCATTGCTGATCATACATTTCTGTTTCCCCGTAGTATATGTCTGCATCAGGCGAAGAGGCAAAAACATTAGTTACCGTTTCTGGATCGTAAATTTCGTCACCTGAATTCATAAAAAGCACGTAATCGCCAGTTGCCAACCTTAAACCCTTATTCATGGCATCGTAAATACCCGCGTCTTTTTCTGAAATTAAATGGGTGATGTTACTTTTATATTTTTCAATTACACTTAATGTCCCATCGGTAGAATTACCGTCAATTACAATGTACTCGATGTTCGAATAGGTTTGATTGACTATCGACAAAATGGTCCGCTCAATATCTCCAACGCTATTATAAACAACGGTGATCACACTTAATTTAGGATTGGTTTCTCCCATGACTTAAATATCGCTGTTTGAATTTTGCAATAATTTCTTATAGATGAGCATATGCCTTTCAGCTATAATATGTTCTGAAAAGTTATCCAACACAGATTTTCTGGATTCGGTATTTAATGCTAGCCTATCGGGATGTTCAATCACCCATTTTATACCATTTGCTAAATCTTCCGATGATTTATATTGAGCTAAGTAGCCATTTTTTCTATGCTCAACCATATCTGGAATTCCGCCTGTTGTAAATGCCACTACAGGAGTTCCGCATGATAAGCTTTCCATTACCGTGTTGGGTAAATTATCTTCCAACGAAGGGGTTACAAAAACATCCGCAGCACTATAACATAATGCCAACTTTTCATCATCAGAAATGGTACCCAGAAAGGTAGCTGGAATAGAAAACTCAGGAACATTGTTAGCATCACGATTACCGAAAACAATCAATTCAGCATGACAGGGATCTATCGCATGTTTATTTACAAGAATATTTAGTGCTTCGATTAGATAAGGCGTTCCTTTATGAAGATCCTTACGGGAAGGCATGAAACCGCTCATGATGAGGAATTTATCGATCGAAACACCAAGTTTTTTCCGAGCTTCGATTTTATCGTGTGGTTTGAACTTGGCCGTATCTAAGGTATTTGGGATAACATGAACATTTCGATCACCTAGAAGTTTACTTCTGCCAATTGATTGAGCCATCCAATTGCTCGGCGCAATTATTTCAAAATTAAGGTCTGAATATGCTTTTTGTTTGCTTAACCAGATTTTATGTGACCAGTCATTCTGATTCGAGTTTTTCAAAACTGGGCAATTACCGCATTCATTCTCAAAATGATCGCAAGTGTAACGTACATGGCAGCCTCCTGTAAAAGCGTTACTATCATGAAATGTCCAGACAATGGGCTTACCTGTATTTTTAAGTTTTTGTAAATCCTGAGGGCGTAAAAATGCATGATTTATCCAATGTAAATGAATGATATCTGCTTGTTTGACTACTTTCTTTTGGGAGATATTTTTTCCCCATACAGGAAAGGAAAAAGGAATTTTTAACGGCTTCAATAAAAGTTTAGCAATTAAACCTTCTAGCACAATTCCGGCTGCTGTAAACCAATGATTAAAAAAACCATCAGAGAAATTATAAACTTCTTTATTTTCGGAAAAAGTGAAATTGACAGCAATTTCAGAATCAATCCCCTTTTTTTTTAACGCTAGGTTTAACCGAGAACATGCTCTGCCTGCACCTCCATTTGCCGGGTAGGTATTTATATGTAATACTTTCACTTCTGTCAAAAATACAATTCATACTTAATAAATCTCATTCACAGTGCATTCAAAAAATTTATTATCTAGGGTATGGCTTAGTAACATACTGTGAATTCTTTTTATTTCCTTTGTCAACTATGGCTAATGAGTTAACTGATCGAGAATTTTGGACGAACTATTGGGAATCAAAGACTGATCTTGCTATCGAGATTGACAATGATTATTTGTTTCATAAACAACTTGAAACGATTGTTAAAAGGGATAAAATTAGCACAGCTATCGAATTAGGCGGTTTTCCTGGATACTATACCATTTTTTTGAAAAAGTATTTGGGAGTCAGCAGCACACTTTTCGACTATTTTGTACATACAGATATTCTGAAGAAAGTACTTGCCAAAAATCAATTAAATATCGACGAGATCTCTGTAATAGAGTCCGACCTATTTACCTATCAATCGACCAAAAATTATGACTTAGTGCTTTCTTGTGGATTGATAGAGCATTTTCAAGACACAAAAGACATTATTAAAAGACATATTCAGTTCTTAAAACCAGGGGGGACTTTATTTATAACGTTGCCAAACTTCAGAAGTGTAAACGGCTGGGTGCAGCGCAACTTTGATTTAGAGAATTACGGAAAGCATAATATAGATTGTATGGATCCTGCTCTGCTTTCGAAGATATGTACCGAACTAGGTTTGAAAGTTAAACAAGCTGGCTATTGGGGGCGGTATAGTGTTTGGCTCGAGAATAAATCGCAGAAATCAATGCTTACCAAAGTCTTCATCAAAACAATCTGGTATGCGGGTAAAATTTTTACAAAGGTGATTCCGATTGAGTCAAGGCTTCTTTCTCCGTACATCATTATCGAAGCGAAAAGTATCTCGTAAAGTTGGTCGAATATAAAATGTATTATTAAATTTCAATCAAGGGATATTAGAGCTTTTTTATTAACCTTGCTAGATTCTTGCGTTAGGGATTGAAGTGAAAATCCTTTTTGTGCTTCTTTCTTCAGCACAAAAAGATTGCAACGGAAAGCCCGCCCGAACGCCCAAAACAGCATTTTTTTTTATAATTCTGCTCCCAATCTAACGATGTAGTTTGCCTTTAATGAATCTCACAATACGTTGAGTTAACGTTCCCTTTCTATTTTTTAGGAATGTTTTTATAGCAGCAAATGCTTCTGCGTTTTCGTGCAATTGGTCTGGAAAATAAGAAATTGGCTTCGGGTTTATGACCACATTATAGATGTCGTTTAAACCTGAATGAACTCCTGAACCATCATGGCCAATATTGTTTACCATAGAGTGAGAAGGATTCAATGTAAGTCCGTTTTTTAAAAAGACAGAAGCATACCAACGAATCGCCCAAGAGTTATTTCGTCCGGTTTTGAACTCCTGCATTTGTCGCCAAAAATTCATGGTACCCTCAATAGAAAACTTAAATCGTTTGTGCGCATCAAATTGCTTCATTAATATATCAATATCTGGCTCAAAGCTTTTCCAAGCTCTATCCCAAGTGGCCCAGCCCCAACTTGTAGCTGCACGATAAAAGAAAGTTTCTGGCAAGTTTTCGGCTTTCAAAGGATACATATAAGCGCCTATATGCATCACCTTAGTAGCATTTTGATACTCACATAATGCATCGTTGAAATATTTCAATGTATAGGGCGAAGTAATTAAGTCGTCTTCAAATACAATTACTTTACCATATTCCTTCACCAGTTTGGTAACTCCTTCAATAATAGAATTAGCTAAACCAGCATTTTCGCTACGTTCAACTATCTCGATCTTTTTAAACCCATCAGCACTTTTAATAACTTCTCTTACTTCATTAACCTTTTCAATCTCTTTTGAGTTTGCTGGCCCGTCAGAAAAAATGAACAAACGGGATTCATTGGCAAGCAGATTCTCCTTTAAGAACTTGATCGTTCGTCTGGTGTGTTCCGGTCGATTGTAAACAAATAAAGCAATGGGAGAAAGGTTTTGCATTAGGAGATGTTAGTGACAGGTTAACAATTAAAGACAGATGCTGTTTACTGATAGAATTACTTATTTAGAAATTTAGCTAATGTTTTATCAATCTTATCATTTACATCAACAGATATTTTAAAAAAATAAGTAAGAACCACATACACCACTGTGGTAACAGAGCTTCTGAATAGTATGTCTAAAAATACATTCTGCATTTTCGGCAGATAATGCCCAGCAATATAACTTACTGTAGCTATGACAATAACAAAAAAATGCTTGTTTGTGAATGGCTGCATCTTAAACCGGTATTTAATATAAAACCATGAGCCCAAGTTCAGTAACGCAATAGTAAGCATATATGAGATCGCCGCTCCTAGCCCCTTGTAAATAGGTATAAGTAAGTAATTAAGGCTTATACAGAACACGCTAGCAACGATCACGAACAAAGTCATCAATCGATATTTGTGAGATGTAGATATAATATAGGTATTTAAGCCCCCCGTTATATCAAATAGAAATCCCAAGCCTATTATTAAAAAAAGATTGAAGTATTTAGGATCGGTAAAATCCTTATTATTAGCTATGGCAAACAAATTGTCTCTATTTATAAAAATACCAATAAACAATAAACAGCCTATTAGCATTTGTACGATAGAGGTTTTAGTGTAAACCTCCGCAATATTTTTCATATCCTTTGATTTCCACGAATCTGCTACTATCGCATACGTTGTTCGGCTCAGTGCCTGGGCAGGAACACTTATTACCATGGCGATGTTAAAATACCAGGTATAAACACCCTGAACAGCATCGCCAGCCATGGCACTTAACATTAAAGTATCCACTTTTTGCAATAAAACATACACAGCACTTGAAACCAAGGTAAACATACCAAAATTCAGAATTTCTCTTTTTTTGATCGCTTTAAACCTGGTGTCAGTCAAGTGATAAGAGAACTTTCCAGACGCAATAATACTAATGAGTAATAAAAAGGATATCAACCCATTACTACCAATGTATAATACAATAAAATCGTTAAAGGTTATCCATCCTGCAGCTATCATTAAAAGCAATGCTGTAGTTATTAACCGCAACACGATCGTTTGAAGGATGTTAGAATATATTGTTTGGTAAACAATACGCCCAGACATTTCTAAAAAGTTGTAGGCGATTACGAAGAACGCCAGGGGAATCATGTAATAGTAATATTCCACAAAGAGTGGCGAATTATCTGTATAAGTAGCAACAACAAGTGGTTTAAACAGGATATAGAGTATAGTTGCTCCAATAAATCCCAGTAATGCCAATCCAGCTGCCCAATGTAATAATCCATTGTGAGTTCGATCTTCAGTGCGATAAAATGGGAAAAATTTAGCTAATATACTGGGAACGCCCATTGAGGCAATGAGCGAGTATAGTACAGAAATACTTATAATTAAATTGTAAAAACCATACTTTTCATCTCCAATAATAGGCGGAAATAGTAAGACAGTATTTACATATGCTACTACCATTCCTGCATAGGCAGTGATAGTATTTTTATAAGCCTGCTTTTTTACTAAACCCATGGCAACTTTGGAGAGTTACAGTTGAAATAAAGAAGCATCAATTGCTTGCTTGTAGAAAATTATAGGAGTTCCTTAACGAAGTCAGAGAATGACGAAGGATCTTTTAAATTTAAGTATTCTTCCCGGTGATTTTCCAGATCTTGATACGATAATTCCTTAAGCTGTTGGTCTGATAAAGAAAAATCTCTTTCTGGTTTACCTTTTTTAATTACCCCTACCCCGTGGTCTGTATTAAACACCGAAACTTGAAGACTATCACTCGTTGATCGAAGCTCCACAATCGCTTTCCAAACATCCCCATTCCATAAATTTGCCCAACCTGGAAGGTTCATCAATCTCACTTCATCAGAGGTATAAGCTCTAACGGCGGCAACCTCAGTCAATGGGTTACAATCATGAACAAGAATAACTCCTCCTTCATTTAAAAACATTAACGAGTTTTTTATGTCGAGTAGTACTTGTTCATATAAATGTAATCCATCAATAAAAATTACATCAATACCACCAATTTTTTTGATATAACTCGCTTGTTGCTTAAAAAAGTCATCACTGGTAACCTCAAAAAACTTGTTGTTGAAATTAGATTTGTTTTTCAGGTATGCTCTAATTTTATTAGTCCATTTGATAGTAAAGTTCGGATCAACCGCAAATTTGTTATCCGCTTTTATCTTGAAAAAACAGAATCCAGTTTGAACTCCAATCTCAAAATAATTAACCTTGTGTTTTTTCTGCTTAATTACATCGATACATTGCTGTATCATATCGTATCTTTTTAAATCGCTCATCAAAATTTTTCGGAATTTGCTTTGCCTAAATTACCCATCAGGCCATCATTAACTGCAACTTTAAGTTTTTTGTAAGCATCTGTCTTACCACTCAAAATACTTATTACTTGCAGAAAAGTCAAATATAAAATCTTATTTATTTGGAACACAATATTATTTCGGATTGCTACCCGTGAATAAAAGTACATTCGATTCCGAATGTGATAATAAATTCTAAAGTTCCACTCGTCTAATAGCTGAGAATGAAATAGTTTTCCTTTATATCCTATCCCTTGTGATTTATCGATATCAATTATCCTACACTCAGGAATTAGCCAAATATTTCCTCCTTTTTGTGTAATTCGGTATGAGAATTCGGAATCGTCCACATACAGAAAGAAACGATCGTCTGGTAATCCTATTTCTTTTATCAAATCTTTATGAAAAAGTAATCCACCATACGGGACGTAGGGCATTTTTACATACGGCTTGAATTTAAAAGGCTTTCTTAACTTGTCTCTTAATTTATAAAATTGGTTGTGAACTATTCTAAATATATTAAAACCTAAAAAATTGTTTGGAACTAAATAATATCTGAATGGATTTTCTCCTTGTGCTATTTTAACGTGCTGAACTCTGTCTTCCCTGAGGCAGTACAGCGCTTTGTTGTTAGCCGTTCCTGGAAGTGTCTGGTAATTCTTAACTAATTTTTCTAAGACATCTATTTCGGGCAGGTTATCGTCATCAAGTAACCAAATAAAATCACAATCAGATTGCTTTTGAGCCAGATCTATACCTATTTTATATCCTCCCGCAGAACCCAAATTCTCCGTATTAGTGATTATGGATATTCTATCATCTTTTATCAGATCAGCGATTGTATATGATGAATTATTGTCAACAATGAGAACTTTCGTAACAGACTTAGACAATAATACCCGGTCAATAACCTGTTTCAATACGAGCCATCGTTGACCATAGGTTACGGTAACAACACAAACTTTATATTGGACAGTTGTCATTGAATAGAATATTGTTTCACAAAAATTAGGAATATCAAGTCATAAAAAAAGCGCCTTAGATAGGCGCTTTTAATTAGTCGATTGAATATTATTGATTAACAAACTTTTTAGCGTTAATCTTACGCTCATTTTCAGTTAAGTAAATCTTACGTAGACGCATGCTTTTCGGAGTTATCTCAATGTATTCGTCCGCTTGAATATACTCCATTGCCTCTTCTAAAGAGAATTTAATTGCAGGGGCAATACGAGCATTGTCATCAGTTCCTGAAGCTCTCATATTAGTTAAGGCTTTAGCTTTAACTAAATTGACTACCAAGTCATTATCCCGAATGTGTTCACCCATGATTTGTCCTTCATATACATCCGCTCCGGGATCAACAAAGAAACGTCCACGATCTTGCAACTTATCAATAGAATAAGCAGTTGTTTGACCTTTATCCATAGATACTAACACACCACTTAAACGACCTGGAATCGTTCCTTTCCAAGGCTCGTAAGCCTTGAATCGGTGAGCCATAATAGCTTCACCACCTGTAGCAGTTAAAACGTTGTTACGTAAACCAATAATACCGCGAGCAGGAATTTCAAATTCTAAATGTTGTAAATCTCCTTTTGGCTCCATGATAAGTAACTCACCTTTACGTTGAGTAACCAATTCAATTACTTTTCCAGAAACTTCCGCAGGCACATCTACAATTAGAGTTTCAATAGGCTCACATTTTTCACCATCAATTTCTTTGATAATAACCTGTGGTTGCCCTACCTGTAACTCATAACCTTCACGGCGCATAGTTTCGATTAAAACAGACAAGTGAAGAATACCACGACCGTAAACTAAATACGAATCTGGAGATTCAGTTTCTACAACTTTCAAAGCAAGGTTTTTCTCCATCTCTTTATATAAGCGCTCACGTAAGCGTTGAGATGTTACAAACTTACCTTCCTTACCAAAAAATGGAGAGTTATTGATTGTGAACAACATATTCATTGTTGGTTCGTCAATCTTAATAAATTCTAACGCTTCTGGCTTTTCAAAATCAGCTATTGTATCGCCGATGTCAAATCCATCAATACCAACCACTGCGCAGATATCACCAGATTTAACTTCTTGCACTCTTATCTTACCTAATCCTTCAAAAGTATAAAGTTCTTTGATACGCGATTTTTGTATAGATCCATCACGCTTTACTAAAGAAACCGGCTGATTTTCTTTTATTATTCCTCTTGCAACCCTTCCAACCGCAATACGACCAACGAAAGAAGAATAATCTAAAGAGGTAATTTGCATTTGCAAAGTCCCCTCAACAGAAGGTGCAGATGGTATATTTTCTAAGATAGAATCAAGTAAAGGAGTAATGTCTTCTGTTGGCTGTGCCCAGTCGGTACTCATCCACCCTTGTTTAGATGAACCATAAAGAACAGGGAAATCTAATTGATCTTCTGTTGCTTCAAGATTGAAAAATAATTCAAATATTGATTCATAAACTTCTTCTGGTCGACAGTTTTCTTTATCGACCTTATTAACAACCACAATCGGTTTTAAACCTAGTGCTAATGCTTTTTGAGTTACAAAACGTGTTTGAGGCATAGCACCTTCAAATGCATCAACAAGTAAAATTACTCCGTCGGCCATTTTAAGAACACGTTCTACTTCGCCACCAAAATCCGCGTGACCTGGAGTATCAATGATGTTTATTTTTACATCTTTATATTGAACAGAAACGTTTTTGGATACAATGGTAATACCCCTTTCACGTTCTAAGTCGTTATTATCTAATATAAGATCACCTGTTTCCTGATTATCACGAAACAAATTTGTCTGATGTAAGATTTTGTCAACCAATGTGGTTTTACCGTGGTCAACGTGTGCGATGATCGCAATATTTCTGATATTTTGCATTAAAAAACTGCTTTACAAACTTTTTGCAAAGGTAGCTTAAATAAATTAATATTATAGTACAAGATTATTTTGAGAAAAATTTGACAATGATATTTTATCAAATACCTTATTTTTGAGGATGGGAATTCAAGAAGTGCTATTAGTTTTAATTTTTATTATAGCCTTGTTCTTCTTAGCAAGAATGATTTATAGAAGTTTTGTAACTACTAAGGGTTGTGGGTCTAACTGCGGCAAGTGTGGTATTGATTTCACTGAAATAAAGTGATTAACTATTTTTTTCAAGTAAGCAAACTGCGTAAGCTACAATCCCTTCACCTCTACCAATAAAGCCTAATGCTTCGTTAGTTGTTGCTTTAATTGAAATATCATCCATTTCAATTCCCGTAGCTGAAGAAATATTGTGTTTCATTTGAGGCACATGAGGATTAATTTTAGGAGCCTCTAAACATATCATTGCGTCGATATTTCCGACGGACCAGCCCTTTTCGGCAATAAGCGTCAAACATTCTTTAAGAAGTACTATACTGCTTATTCCTTTCCATCGGTCATCTGTATTCGAAAAATGATAGCCGATATCTCTTAGATTGGCTGCACCTAGTATGGCATCACATATAGCATGTAAAAGCACGTCCGCATCAGAATGTCCATAAGCCCCTGAATGATGCTCTAGATTCACTCCTCCTAAGACAAAGGGATGGTTATCACGGAGCTGATGAACATCAAATCCGAAGCCTACTTTAATTTTCATTTAAATGAAGTAAGGTATATTATTGAGGATGATTAACACGCTGCTGCCAAAATATTAGGGAGCCATTTTGGCTGGATCTTTCTTTTCGAAATTAAATATCAAGGTAAACCTTAGTGTTTGCGCCAGTGGACTTTTCTGTTGATTTGCCAACAAATAAGCTACATCCAAATTAAAGACATTATACTTCAGACCCAAGCCTGTTGTAAAATATTGTCTATCGCCCTTCAGAGGATTTTCGTAAAAATAACCTGCTCGTATGGCAAATTGGTTACTATACCAATACTCAGATCCTATTGAATAACTAATTTCTTTCATTTCCTCAGAAAATCCGCCGGGAGCATCAGAAAATGACCCGAAAATACCGGAAGGTACTGATCGATTAGGGTCCTTACCTTTAATGATCTTACCATTTACATCAGTTAAGGGATTGGTAGGAACCAACAGTTTATTAAGATCAAGAGCTACCGTAAATTTATTGTAATCATCTAAATTAAAAGTTGTAGCAGCTCCTAATTTCATATTAGTTGGAAGAAACGATTTCTGACCTCCGCTAGAGTAACTTACTTTAGTGCCTATATTAGAAATATTTAGTCCAAAAGAAGTCTGAGCATCTTTCCCAAAAATAACTGTTCCTTTTTTAAAATATGCGGAGATATCTGCAGCAACAGCTGACGCCGGCTGTGCTTGTACACTATTTCCAGATGATGATGTTATTTCGCCATAACCTAACACTGAACGGATATATCTTAATGAGGTTCCTAACGAAAAGTTTTCGCCAAATTGCCTGGCAAAAAAACCATCAATGGCAAATTCATTTGGACTATATGGAGTGCCATTTTCGCCATCTTGGGTAAATATAATAGTACCCAATGAAAAATACCTCAAGGAACCACCAATAGTATTTCTTGAATCAAGCCTTTTATATCCCGAAAGGTAAGCAAGGTCAATATCAGGAACTAACTTTCTTAACCATGGCGTATAAGACAGGGAGACTCCAACAGGATTTTCAACGAAGGCCATCTTTGCCGGATTCCAGTGAATAGAATTAGCATCTGGAGAAATAGCCACTCCTGCATCGCCCATTGCACCAGATCGTGCATCAGGAGCAACTAGCAAAAAAGGAACAGCTGTTTGAATCGTATTAGAAGTTTTACCGTCAGTTTGGGTGTTTCCTTCCAGGCTTTGTGCAATAACCGACTGGTTAATTAAACAAATCACAATAAAACAAAAACATATTGTACTTTTTTTATTAATCATTGTTAATAAATTTACTAATCATAAAAAAAATAAATAAGATTATTATTGCTTTACAACAAATTTTAAACTCGTCAAGTAACAGCAAGTATACGAAAAAGCTATTTTATGTTATTACTGATTGATGCAATTATTTATTAAGATCAAAGCTCAACTTACTTAAATCTAACAATTCTAATAGCATTAGGTTTAGAAACCCGCTGAATATCATAAATGAATAAGTGTTTTTGAGGAGTGTCGGCGACAATGTGCAATGTGTATACAGTTTGGATTGTCGTTATTTATCTTCGGTTCGTAACTCTTTTATGCTATCTTACGTTTAAAACAAGAATCCTGTGATTAATCAAATAATAAAACCACTGTTAACAGTTTGTGATATTAATGATTAGTAGTATTTTTATCAAAAAATTTCTCATTACTCAATAATGAAAAGAATACATTTAATTTTTACTGTTAGTATATTGTCTATAGGGATTCTTGCAACATCCTGCAAAAGTAAGAAAGCCGCTTCCTCTAAAACTGGAATGAACTATAATGACGCAGGTAATGGTGGCTTTGAGGTAATCAAAAAAGTGAAAGCCGGTCCAGGCCCAGGTCTGGTTGCCATTGAAGGTGGTACATTTGTAATGGGAGGAAGCTTAAATCAAGATCTTGGTTATGAGTTCGACAACATTCGCAGACGTGTTACTGTGGCTTCATTTTATATGGACGAAACCGAAGTATCAAATGTGGATTGGCTTGAGTACTTATATTGGATACGCCGCGTTTTCCCTAATGACAGAGAATATTATTACAACACATTGCCAGACACGCTTGTTTGGAGAAGACCTTTATCATATAATGAACCTTATGTAAATAATTATTTGCGTCATCCCGCATTTCAGGATTATCCTGTTGTTGGAGTTACTTGGGAACAAGCAAATCAATATTGTGAGTGGCGTACTGACAGAGTCAACGAGGAAATTTTAAGAGATCATGGCTACATGGCTGACTATAAGACGCTTGCTGGCAAAGGAGGCAAAGGATCTACAACAACTAAAGCTGGCGGAGATCCTTTCAACACAGATATTTACTTAAATGGTCAATATCGCGGCGAAGGAATTGATGGTAAAAAAATGAAAAAAGATCTGAATGGATCTGCTACGACTACTGGCGCAACCAGCAAGGGAAGCAAAGGACCAACCAGACCCGTGCGATTAGAAGATGGGGTTTTAAAACAGCCTTATAGATTACCAACAGAGGCAGAGTGGGAATATGCAGCTCTTTCTTTGGCCGGCAATACCGAGTATGAAAATATTTCGGACGGTAAAGTTTATACATGGAATGGCTTGGGAGTTAGATCTCCAAAAAAAGGCACTCAAGGTATGATATTAGCCAACTTTAAACGTGGCGAAGGTGATAACATGGGTACAGGTGGTTACTTAAACGATAAGGCTGACATTACTGCTCCAGTTCGCAGCTACGTTCCAAATGATTTTGGGTTATATAACATGGCAGGAAACGTTAACGAATGGGTAGCTGATGTTTATAGGAAGTTAACATTCGAAGATTTTGAAGACTTCAATCCTTATCGTGGTAATGAGTTCGTAAATAAACGATTAGCAAATAGAGATAAAGGTTTACTTGCAAAAGATAAATATGGCAGGCCAGTTAAAGACGCTGCTCAGTCAGCTACAAAACAAAGCTGGCAAGAAATCCAAAGCAATAAGGCAAAAATTGACAGTTCAGCTATTGCAGGTAAAGTCTACAATCCAGATTTTCGTGGACATTTAGATACAGTAAATCAAAATTTATACGGCGTAACTACATTAGTTAATGACCGCTCAAGAGTTTACAAAGGTGGTTCATGGAATGATAGGGCTTATTGGTTAAATCCAGCAACCAGAAGATTTATTCAACAAGATGTATCATCTGCGGAATTAGGATTTAGATGTGCCATGACTTTAGTTGGAGCACCTGAAATAATTTCAAGAGGCAAGCCACAATTTAAACAACCCAAATCTAAGGCTCCGGTAAGAATTAAATAATTAAAATAATTTTATAACAGAAAAGGATGGCTAATTATATTAGCCATCCTTTTCTGTTATGGATAATGTATAAAACTATTCAAAAGTCATTAGTACCTGATTTCTCTCGACCTTATCTGAAGGATTGATGCTGACCATTTTTATTACAACATCCGCCGGAGCTTTAATAATGTTCTCCATTTTCATTGCTTCTAATGTTAACAGACTGTCTCCTTGCTTTACTAGATCTCCCACATTTACAAACACTTTTAACACCATCCCTGGCATGGGTGCTTTCAAATCTGAAATTTGAATAGTAGTTACCTCATCCAACCCTAAATTATGAAGTAGTTCATCATACTTATCCTTTACAACAATAGTATAAGTATTTGAACTAATTTTAATAACGAATGTTTTAAGACCCCTATCAGCTTTAACAATTTCCGCTTGGTAAACTTTGCCTTTCACTAATACACTGAGTTTATCGATGCCAACGGAAACGGAATCAATAACTATTTCTTCATTATTGACCTTAATTTTGTCAGCACGTTCTTCAATGCTGAAGGGAAATAGGTTATTTACATTTACCTTATACATACAAGGGCTTTATTGCGTTAACACAAATTGAATCAAATTAGCTCCCATTTTAAGGGCTTTAAGGCGAGTTTCTTCACTATCACTTGGATTAACTCCAAAATCCTCCCAGCCATTCCCTAAGTCGCATTCATATGTATAAAAACACACAACTCTTCCTTTATAAATCAAAGCAAGTCCTTGAGGACGCTTTCCATCGTGTTCATGAATTTTGGGGAGTCCGTTAGCAAACTTAAACTTCAGACTATATAATTTGTGATCTTGAGGTAGTTCCTTAAACTCTAATTCAGGAAAAACTCTTTTCATTTGCGGTCTTATAAACTTATCGAATCCGTAATTATCGTCAATATGAAGAAATCCGCCCCCGGAAAGATAAGCACGTAAGTTTTTTACCTCATTTTCGGAAAAGCTAATATTTCCATGCCCCGTGACAAATACAAATGGATAACTGAATAAATCAGCACTGCTAGCCTCTACTATTTCCTCCTCCGACTCAAAATTAGTACCGATATGATCATTGCAAAATTTTATTAAGTTAGGCAAGGCCGTTCTATCAGCATACCAATCTCCACCTCCACTATATTTGAGCTTAGCGATTTTGTAAGTCGGTGATACAAAGCTATAGGATATCACTATCGTCAAAATGAAAAATGATAAATAGTATTTCATCTATTTAAAAAGTTTATTTCGAAGCAGGCTTCCAGGGCGGCTGTTTCAGTACGCAATCTTGAGTTTCCAAGAGTTATTGGAATGAAGCTCTTATGGATAGCTAACTCCACTTCTTGCGACGTAAAATCACCTTCTGGGCCAATTAAAATTAAGTAATTGGATTTTGAGGAACCAATATTTTTAATCTCTTTCTTTTCACCATCATTACAATGTGCAATAAAGCAATCGGCTGTTTGGAAATTACCTTCTAAAAAGCTTTTTAATCGTTTAGGTTCGTTAATAAGGGGATGGTATGCTTTAATTGATTGCTTAACCGCAGAGGTGATGACTTTGTTAAGCCTTTCGATTTTCACCTCTTTACGTTCAGATCTATCACAAATTATTGGCGTAATTTCATCAATGCCTATTTCTGTCGCTTTTTCTAAAAACCATTCAAAGCGTTCAATGTTTTTAGTTGGAGCAACAGCTAAATGCAAATAATAACCTTTGTTATTGTAATTATCTCGTTTTGATAAAATTTGGATAAGGGTCCTCTTGGGATTGGGCTCTAGTATTTTAGCCTCATAAAACCCTCCTATACCATCAATTAAGATTATTCGATCATCAATTGTCAGCCTTAAAACTCTAATACAATGTTTGCTCTCCTCTTCATTTAAGGAATATAACTCATTAGACGTTTTGGAAAGATCTGGGGTATAAAATATATGCATACCATTTGCCTAAATCTTAGTGAATATCAACTGCATCATCATGATTAATCACAAGCTCTAATTTAACAGTTTCTATATTCTGCTCTGTTTTTTTGAGAATTGTAAAATTGTATCCATTAAATTCATGCACCTCTCCTACTTCTGGAATCTTTCCAAACAAGTCACTTACTAATCCTGCAAGTGTATCGTAATCTCCATCTTCGGGAAGATCATGGGGAAGATATTCATTTACATCATATAATGACGCAGAAGCATTGACAATGAATTCAGTATCAGAAACCTTCTCTACAATTGGTTTTTCTTCATCATATTCATCTTGAATCTCACCTACCAGTTCCTCTACAATATCTTCAAGAGTTACCATCCCGGCGGTACCACCAAACTCGTCTAATACTATTGCAATTTGAATTCTCTTTAACTGCAATTCGCTTAAAAGATCATTAATCTTTTTTGTTTCAGGAATGAAAAAAGGCTTTCTTATAATTTCCTTTAAAGTCCATTCCGTTTTTTTAACAAGCAGGGGTAAGATATCTTTAGCGTGAACAATTCCTATAATTTTATCAATCGTTTCATCATATACTGGAATACGTGAGTAACCCTCCTTTATGACAAAATCCATAACTTCATTATGGTTTGCATGTAATTCGATACCTGATATTTTAGTGCGTGGAACCATAATGTTTTTGACGACACGTTCATTGAAATCAAAAACATTTTTTATCAGCTCGTGTTCGTTGGTATCAAGTGCTCCACTTTCTTTACCCTGATCAAGCAAATATTGTAATTCTTCAGAGCTATGATGGGCTTCATGGCCTGCTATGTTGTTGATCCCGAATAACTTTAAGATAACATTTGCAAAGCCATTTAATAACCAAATAAAAGGTCTACATACGATGTAGAAGAAATGCAAGGGCAATGCAATTGCCATGGTTGTATTAACCGGTCGTTGGATAGCTAATGACTTGGGTGCTAGTTCACCAAAAACAATATGAAGGATTGTTATGATACTGAATGCTATAATTGGAGCTAATGTCCCAGAAAATGACGCAATAACAGCTTCAGAAGCACCAAAAGCAGTTAGCATATCTCGTAACATATGCTCCATTACCGCCTCACCAACCCAACCTAAACCCAGCGAGGCTAACGTGATACCCAACTGTGTTGCCGCAAGGTAACCGTCCAGATGTTGCGTCATGTGTTTTGCAATTTTAGCTACACGACTACCTGTTTTGGCTTTAATTTCAATCTGGGACGCTCTAACTTTGACTATAGCGAATTCTGCAGCTACAAAAAAGCCGTTTAGAAGAACAAGAATGAAAGTAGCAACAATCTGTAAAATCATATTTTAAATTATGCTTTAGTGAAAGTAGATTGATATAAAGCAAGGCTTTCCTCAATCACTTTATAAGCGTAACTTTTGCCTAAAAGCTTTTCAATAGTAACATTCTTACCTTCTAAAAATTTGTAATCTTGGAAAAATCGAACCACTTCTTTCATCGCATGAGGAGGTAAATCTTCTAGTTCTTCAATATAATTAACAGACATATCATTTTTAGCTACGGCGATGATTTTGTCATCCTGCTCACCATTATCAACCATGTGCATGACACCGATTACCTTCGCTTCGATAATAGACATTGGAAAAACGTCCACAGAGCAAAGAACCAAGATATCTAAAGGGTCGTTATCATCACAGTACGTTTGGGGTATGAAACCGTAATTCGCCGGATACATAACCGATGAAAACAGAACTCTATCTAATTTTAACAAACCAGATTCTTTATCGATTTCATACTTGGCTTTTGAGCCTTTTGGTATTTCAATGATTGCATTAACTATTGACGGAATATCGTCACCAGGGTTAACGTTGTGCCAAGGATTGTCGTAATTCATAATTTTATTTTGAAATTTCCTCTCTCGATTTATCAATTCGTTTTTTAAAATAAGCATACAACAGAGGAATTGTTGTAATCGCTATAAAAGTTATTATAATGTATAGTAAATAGCTGTCTATTTCTTGCTCAAATTGACGCCCTAGTATATATCCTAATAAAGTTAAAGATGTAACCCAAAGTATAGCACCGGAGATGTTATAAAATGCAAACTTTTTAAAATCCAACTTTACAACACCTGCAAATATAGGAGCGAATGTTCTAACAATTGGGATAAAACGGCCTAGTATCAAAGCAAATGCTCCTTGTTTCCTGTAATAATCTTCAGCAGCGATAAGATATTTTTGTTTAAAAAACATCGTATCTTTTTTATGATAAAGTACTGGACCAGTTTTGCGCCCAAACCAATAACCAACAAAATTACCAGCAATTGCTGCCAGAATAAGTCCCGTAATTAAGATATATATAGACACATCCAATCTGTTGGTTGCAACAAACATACCAGCCATGAATAATAGATAATCTCCTGGAAGGAAAAATCCAAAAAAAAGGCCAGTTTCGGCAAAAACAACAAACAATACTACGTAAAAACCACCAACAAGCAGTAAATGCTTAGGATCTAGAAGATCTATAGAGTTTTGCAAGGTATCCCATATCTGGTGCATAAGATGCATATTTGTAAAACTACAAATATAAAATCGATTATTATTCTAGAATAAGCTAGAAATCAAATCCGGATAAACACCGAGCACAATTGTAGCAACAGCAGATAATCCTAAAACGATTTTGTAATTAAATGAAGGTGTAATCTCAATTCTGTCGGTATCTTTAAAATACATGGATACAATAACCCTTAAATAGTAGAACACACCGACTGTAGCATTGATAACTGCTATAATAACTAACCAAATATGATATTGAGAGAGGACATTGGAAAACATTAAAAATTTGCCGATAAATCCTGCAGTAAGAGGGATTCCCGCTAAGGATAGCATCGAAATAGTTAATGTTATGGCAAGAAATGGGTTTTTCTCATACAAACCATTAAAGGCATCAAAGTTCTCAGAGCCGGTTTGACGTTTAACTAAAATTAATACAGCAAACGCAATAATTGAAGCGATGGAATATGCTGCTGCATAGACAAAAACTGCATTAATCGATGTATTACTCAAAGAGACCATTGCGAAAAGCATATAACCGGCGTGTGAGATACTTGAGTAAGCAAGCATTCTTTTGAAACTGGTTTGATAAACCGCAGTAATATTCCCAACCAGTAAAGTTAGAACGGTAATTATCAGCAAGGGTTGCATCCAGAAGTCATGCAACGGCTCGAAAGCTAACAAAAACAATCTTAAGAAAGCTGCGAACGCGGCAGTCTTAACTACTGTGCTCATAAACGTAGTGATCAAAATCGGAGCACCTTCGTACACATCCGGAGTCCAGAAATGGAATGGAGCTGCACCTATTTTGAAACACAAGCCAATTATTATTAATAGTATGCCTCCATAAAACAATGGAGAAATATTGGTTGGATGGGAAATAATATAGTGCTTAATTGCATCTAAATCAAATGAAGCCGTAACACCATATATTAACGTAATACCAAACAGTAAAAATCCAGTAGAAAAAGCTCCCATTAGAAAATACTTTAGTGCTGCTTCGTTCGAAGAAAAGTCATTTTTTCTTATCCCTGCAAGGATATATAAACTCACAGACATTATTTCTATACCAATGAAAAGCATGGTTAAATTATGATAAGACACCATTACCACAATGCCAGCAAGAGCGAATAGAATTATTGTGTAACACTCTGCCACATGTTCACTTATACGCTCAAAATAATCTCTGGATATTATTAGGATCAGAATAGTAGAGACAATACAAAGGCTCGAGAAAGCAATGGAAAATGAATCAAAAAGCATCATTCCATCGTATATCGGACTAGCATTTTTGTCCCAATCAATTATGGCAAAAACAACGGAGATAGCTAGCCCTATTAAGGTAACTGGCAACAGAAGTTTTTTCGCTTTATATAAGCCTAAGTATAAAACAATGATAGCGACTATTGAAATTGTTATTAACGTATTCATTTATCTTACTTACTTAAATAAAGTCTTTTGATTTACCTGTTCTACCAGGCTTGTAACTGCAGCTTCAGAAATGTGCAAAAAGGGCTTTGGATAAACACCTATCCCAATAATTAACGTACAAATTATTCCCAATACAAGCTTCTCAGTAAAGTCAATGTCCTTGAATGAAACAATTTTTTCATTTAAATTCCCTAACATAGACTTTTGATACATGCGAAACATATAAACGGCGCCCAGTATGATTGTTAAACCGGCATATAATGAAAACCAGTTATTGTAATTAAAGATTCCATTCAAGAGCAAAAATTCTCCAACGAATCCATTAGTTAGTGGCAAAGCAACATTTCCTAATAAAACAATCAAAAATGCCATTGCTAACAACGGTGCCGGCTTTGCCAAGCCACCCATACTACTTAACTCCCTTGTATTTAACCTACGGGTTATGATATCAATTACGAAGAACATTCCGATAACATTGATTCCATGGTTCAACATTTGTATCATGGCCCCTTGCAAACCCTGTACATTCCATGAAAATATTCCGGCGGAAATCAAACCAACGTGTGCTATAGAGGAATAAGCTATTAATCTTTTTATATCATTTTGAGTAAAAGCTATTATCGACGCATAAACAATCCCAATAATGGATAAAATTATGGCTAACTCTCTCCAATTAGCAAACCCCAGGGGTGCGATAGGAATTAGCCAATGAATCACCCCGTAAATCCCCATTTTTAACATAATTCCAGAAAGCAACATGGTTCCTGCTGTTGGGGCATTTGTATAGGTATCTGGTTGCCAAGTGTGAAAAGGGAAAATCGGCATTTTGATAGCAAAGGCTAAAAAGAAAGCCCAAAATATATAGCCTTGAGTTTTTACATCTAGATTTAAATGGTAAAAAGCACCTATGTCAAATGACTTATCTGGAGTTTGGGTATATAGGTAAACAATTGCAATTAGCATTACTAAGCTTCCTGCCATTGTGTAAATGAAAAACTTCAGGTTAACGCGAATCCGATCTCCACCGCCCCAAATCCCGCATATAAAGTAAATGGGTATAAGTGCAGCTTCCCATCCAATATAAAATAGAAAGGCATCTAATGCGGTGAAAACAACTAACAAACCTGACTGCATAAATAACACTAAAGCATAAAATGCTCCCGGATTTTTATGATCATGTTTAAAGCTCGATAATACAATTAAAGGAATTAGGAGGTTAGTTAACAAAACCATTGAGATGCAAATACCATCAATACCAACCTTAAAATGAACGCCAATAGATTCCATCCAAGCGTAATTGGACATGAATTGTAAAGAAGCATCTGCTTTGAATTGGCTTAATAAAAATATAGTGGCCGCAAATGTGGTTACTGTTATAAATAACGCTGAAATTTTAGCCAGCGGTTGGCTACGTAAAAAACTAGTTATAATCGCCCCTAGTAAAGGAAAAAAGATAATTACTAAAAGAAGGTTTTCCATTAAAATTAATTGTTGGCTAATTAAACTTTATAAATTCCATATAGAAGCAAAGCAACTATGCCAGCTACCATCATAAATATGTAAAAGCCCACATTGCCTGATTGCAAAAGTCTTAAGCTATTACTTGCACCTATCGTACTTTTTCCAAGTCCGTTTATAAAGCCATCTATACCTAGTTTTTCAACTACTTTGTATAGAAGATCTGATATGTAATCAAGTGGGCGGGTAATTATCACATTATACAATTCATCTATGTAATATTTGTTATAAAAAATCCTTGATAAGGTAGTTCTAGCCGTATTATCGCTAACAGGAACATGTGATTTTTTAACATACCTTATATAAGCATAAATGATCGAAAATGCTGCTCCTAATACAGAGGCAATCATTAGCATATATTCCGTATTATGTTGCATTTCTAAGGCAACAATTTTTGAGTTCGAAGCATGAAAAACTGGTGATAAAAATTCTTCTAACCAATGGCTACCGCCTAGGATTTTTGGCACCCCAATCAATCCGCCAATAGCCGAAAGAATAGCTAGTATTATTAATGGAATTGTCATTGATAGTGGCGATTCATGCAAATGATGCTCTTGTTCATGAGTTCCTCTAAATTTGTCAAAGAAGGTTAAAAACATCATCCGGAACATGTAGAACGCAGTAAACATCGCACCAATAACACCTATTACCCATAAAATTGGGCTATGTTCAAAAGCATGAGCAAGAATTTCATCTTTTGAAAAGAAGCCAGAAAAGGGAGGAAGACCGGAAATAGCAATAGTTCCTATCATCATAGTCCAGAAAGTGATAGGAAGTTTTTTCCGCAATCCACCCATGTTACGCATATCTTGTTCATTACTCATTGCGTGGATAACTGAACCTGCGCCCAAAAACAATAAAGCTTTAAAAAAAGCATGTGTAATTACATGGAAAAAAGCTCCGGTATAGGCGCCAACACCTAAACCTAAGAACATATACCCAAGTTGCGAAACTGTAGAATACGCAAGTACCTTTTTTATATCCGTTTGTGTTAAGGCGATAGTAGCTGCCAGTATCGCGGTAGACAGACCAACTATTGCAACCACATTTAATGTAGCGGGAGCTAATGTGAATAAAATATTAGATCTGGCTATCATGTATATACCAGCGGTTACCATTGTAGCAGCATGTATTAGTGCAGAAACAGGAGTTGGGCCTGCCATTGCATCAGGCAACCAGGTAAATAGTGGTAATTGAGCCGATTTCCCGATAGCTCCTACAAAAAGTAAGGCAGTTATTAAAACTAAAACTGGTGAACCAGAGGGAAAAGTCGCCGCTTGAGTGAATACATTCTTAAAATCTACACTTCCAAATGTTAAAAAAATCAAGAAAACGGCAATTAAGAAACCTAAATCACCAATTCTGTTCATGATGAAGGCTTTTTTAGCTGCACTTGCGTAAGACGCATTAGTGTACCAAAACCCAATCAACAAGTATGAGCATAATCCAACCCCTTCCCATCCTATAAACATGATTACATAGTTAGATCCTAATACCAGAAGAAGCATAAAGAATATAAACAGATTCAAATACGAAAAGAATTTCGCAAATCCATTATCATGATGCATATACCCCGTAGAATATACATGGATTAAAAATCCAATTCCGGTTATAACTAAAAGCATTAAAGAGCTTAATGGATCAACCTGGAATGAGAAAGGAATACTGATAGCGCCTGCGCTTATCCAATCGAAAAGAGGAACAATAAACGTTTTATTTGTTGATGAACTTAGTTCGAAGAATATAGCGATACTTAAACAAAATGATATAAAAATCACTGCACTACCTACAAATCCAACGATGCTTTTAGGCAAAAAATTTCGTCCCAATCCATTTATTAGGAAACCTAATAATGGTAAGAGAGGAACCAACCATACTAAATTTATCATTATTTAATGTTGTATTTTAAAAAGAAAACGAACGCAAAATTTATATAAAGGGTATAATTTGACATTACCATTTAAGCTTACTTAAGGTGTTAATATCTGTGGAGTGAGTATTTCTATAAATCATTACAATTATAGCAAGACCTACTGCAACCTCCGCTGCTGCTAATGCCATAATGAAAAACACAAACACTTGCCCCGCTGCATCATTATGGTAAACAGAGAATGCTGTAAGAAGAAGATTTACGGCATTTAACATCAATTCCACAGACATAAAAATCACAATAGCATTGCGCCGTATAAGTACTCCAGTTACACCGATAGCAAATATGATAGTAGAAAATAAGATATAATGATTTAAAGGAACACCTTGAATTACCTGAGATATATTGTCCATTATGCGCTTTTTATTTCTTTTTTAGCTAGTAAAACAGCTCCAACCATGGCAGAAAACAGTAGTAGTGAGGAAACTTCAAACGGGAACAAGAATTCTTTAAATAGTACTTTACCCAAATTTTTAACCAAACCCAAGTTTGCCGTTTTCAAAATTACAGGTTCCGAAGCATCCAGAGTTTTAAGTGAGGCTACGAGTGTGATCACTAAACACATACCCGCAATAATCCCTGCTACTTTTATCAAAATTGATTTAGATTTTTCTGAGTCCTCATTCAAATTCAATAACATTAATACAAACAGGAAAAGCACCATTATCGCACCCATATATACTATAAAATTTACTATTGCCAAAAATTGAGCATTCAATAAGATATAGTGGATAGTAAAAGTAAAAAAGGTAACAATGAGGTAAAGTACGCTATGTATAGGATTCTTTGAAAAGATTACTAACAGCGAGAATATGATTGATAAGAAGGCAATTATATAGAATAAAGATATACTCATTTAATGCTATAGTTTAGTCCTAAGGCGGACAAAGGTATAATTTCTGTTTTAAATTCGGTGTTTAGATTAGATAAGAACCTACTCTAATTTCAAGTTTTTAATTTATTGGGCTTTAAGAGGCTCTTCAACCAATTTATCTTTGCCATAAATAAAGTCTTTCCTTAAATAATCTGCGGGAACGATTGGGCCATCAAGATAGATTGCTTCTTTAGGGCAAGCTTCTTCACATAATCCGCAAAAAATACATCTAAGCATATTTATCTCATAAACTGCTGCATATTTCTCTTCGCGATACAAATTCTCCTCCCCTTTTTGACGTTCTGCAGCAATCATTGTAATTGCTTCTGCCGGACATGAAAGTGCACATAAACCACAGGCAGTACAACGTTCTCTGCCTTGCTCATCACGTTTTAGAGAATGCATTCCTCTCCAATTTTCGGAGAATTCGCGTTCAACTTCCGGATAAAACACAGTTTCCTTCTTTTTGAACATATGCCTAAAAGTTATTCCCATTCCCTGAGCAATCGCTGGAAGATATAATCTCTCCCAGAAATTCATCGGTTTTTGCTCTAAAACTTTTTTTCTGTTACTTAATGATTCCATTTTATATCTCTGTTCCCGGTAACGAGAAGTATTTTATTATTTAACAACATATGTTAACCAAACACCAGTAATAACGATGTTAGCGATTGCTAATGGGATTAAAATTTTCCATCCAAGGTTCATTAATTGATCATATCTGAAACGAGGAACTGTCCATCTCACCCACATAAAGAAGAAAATGAACATGAAAATCTTTATGAACATTACAGCTACTCCAATTAATGGCCCCCATGTAGGTCCTAAAATATTATTTACCAAATCCATTCCTGGATAATTGTAACCTCCGAAATATAACACGGTCATTACTGCTGATGAGATGAACATATTGATGTATTCCGCAAAAAGGTAGAACCCCATCTTCATTGAAGAATACTCGGTATGATAGCCCCCTACAAGCTCAGTTTCACACTCAGGAAGGTCAAAAGGCGTGCGATTGGTTTCTGCAAAAGAGCATACTAAGAATAAAATAAATCCAAGAGGCTGATAGAGTACATTCCAATGCCAACCATGTTGTTGCTCCGTAATTTCCTTTAGACTAAGTGTGTTGGTGACTAGTAATAAGGCAATTAGGGAAAGTCCCATAGGGATTTCATAACTGATATTTTGAGATGCTGCTCTTATAGCACCCATTAACGAGAATTTATTATTGGAAGCCCAACCTCCTATCATTATCCCGTAAACACCTAGTGAAACTATACCGAATACATATAAAATACCTACATTAATATCCGTAACCTGAAGATTTATTTCCCTTCCCGCAATTAACATGGGTTGCCCCCAAGGAATTACTGCACTACCGATACATGCTGTTAGAATGGCCAGAGATGGCCCGACTATGAATAGAAATCGGCTGGAATCTGTTGGTATAATTTCCTCTTTGAAAAACAATTTAGCACCGTCTGCAATGGGTTGAAACATTCCTCCCCATCCTGCACGATTTGGTCCCACACGATCTTGTAAAAATGCCGCAATCTTACGCTCTGCCAAAGTAGAATACATAGCAACTACTAAGCTGAGAGAGAATATCACAGTTATTAAAACAAACTTTTCAATTACAAATGCTAGTTCCATTAATTTTTAATTGCTCTTTCGAATTCTTCTTTATTTGCCGCCTGCAGTGCCAGATTAGGCTTAATTACGGGCAAAGGCTTCAGCGTTTCGTAATGATTTGATGAAATAACCGATTTATTTGAAATATGTCTAGGTCCTTCAATTACCCAATCACTTGTCTTCTTTTTATCATATCGACAGGTATTACAAATAAATTCCTCTACTTCACCGTATTGATCTTTTCTGGCAGTCACCCTTAGCACTTCTTCGCCTTTAAACCACAACGTTACCTTACCACTACATGTAGGACAATCCCTATGAGCATCTACTGGTTTTGTAAACCAAACACGATTTTTGAATCGGAAAGTTTTATCAGTTAAAGCACCAACTGGACAAACGTCGATTACATTACCAGAAAAATCATTGTCAATTGCTTTCTCAATGTAGGTAGAGATTTCGGACGCATCACCGCGGCCTAAGATGCCATGCTCCCTTTTATTTGTAAGTTGATCAGCAGTGTAAACACATCGGTAGCAGAGTATGCAACGTGTCATGTGTAGTTGGATCTTATCTCCGATGTCTATCTTATCAAAAGTTCTTCTTTCAAATTCATAGCGGGTTTTTCCAACACCGTGCTCATAAGAAAGATCCTGTAGATGGCACTCACCAGCCTGATCACACACTGGGCAGTCTAAAGGATGATTTATTAAAAGTATCTCTACCACTCCTTTTCTTGCTTCCAAAACTTCAGGAGAGGTAATATTCTGAACTTCCATTCCATCCATTACAGTTGTTCTGCAAGAAGCAAGTAGTTTAGGCATAGGGCGAGGATCTTTTTCAGAACCTTTACTCACCTTCACCAAACAAGTACGGCACTTTCCGCCGCTTCCTTCCAGTTTAGAATAATAACACATAGCAGGAGGAACGATGTCACCACCAATCTGACGAGCAGCATTGAGGATACTTGTTCCGGGCTCAACTTCAACAGTTATCCCATCTATGGTAACTTTAACTTTATCACTCATGTTAAAGATATATCTTCATTTAGTTTGTTTCTATGGGATGTTATGCGAAGTATGCATAACTTTCTTCTATAGAGATTTTAGTTTAAACTTCTTCTAGTTTTGGTAGGGGATCTGCGTATTTCGCTAAGCCGTAATTTCTTTCCATAGCTTCCTTTGGATTGGTAACATGCCATTCAAATTCATCTCTAAAATGACGAATAGCACTTGCTACTGGCCAAGCTGCAGCATCCCCTAAAGGACAAATGGTATTACCCTCAATTTTTTTGGCGACATCCACTAAGAGATCTAAATCGCTTAATTTTCCGTGACCGTATTCCAAACGATGCAACACTTTTTCCATCCATCCGGTTCCTTCCCTACAAGGCGAACACTGGCCACAGCTTTCATGATGATAAAAACGGCTATAATTCCAAGTATTCCGTACGATACATTGATCCTCATCAAAAGCAATAAAGCCTCCTGATCCTAACATAGACCCGGTAGCAAAACCGCCATCAGATAATGATTCATAGCTCATTAACCTTTTCTCACCATTTACCGTTTTTAGGATAAGATTTGCAGGCAATATGGGTACAGAAGATCCTCCTGGAACCACTGCTTTTAATTTTTTGCCATTGGCTATACCTCCGCAATACTCATCAGAATAGATAAAATCTTCAACTGACAAGCCGAGCTCTATTTCATACACCCCAGGTTTTACCAAATTTCCGGATGCAGAAATCAATTTTGTACCGGTACTACGCCCAATACCAACTTTGGCATACTCGTCTCCTCCATCATTTATAATTGGAACAACAGCTGCTATCGATTCTACATTATTAACAACCGTAGGGCAACCATATAACCCGGAAATTGCGGGAAATGGCGGTTTAATTCTTGGATTACCCCTTTTACCTTCTAAAGATTCTATTAAAGCAGTTTCTTCTCCGCAAATATATGCCCCGCCGCCTGGCTGAACATATAATTCAAGATCATAACCGGAACCAAGTATATTTTTACCTAAAAAACCTGCATTTCTTGCTTCAGCTATGGCTTTTTCGAGGATTCTAATTTGAGGCATCATTTCGCCCCTTAAATATATATATGATGTATTAGCTCCTAATGCATAACTTGAAACAATCATTCCTTCAATTAGCAAATGAGGAATATATGTCATCAGATACCGATCCTTAAACGTACCAGGTTCAGATTCATCACCGTTACATACTAAATATCTTGCTTTACCTTCTGGTTTTGCTAAAAAGCTCCATTTCATGCCCGTAGGAAAACCAGCACCACCACGACCTCTTAAACCTGATTTTTTTACCTCTTCAACGATATCATCAGATGACATGGTTTTTATCGCTTTTTCAACTGCACGATAACCGCCATTTTTCCTGTAAACCTCGAAGGTGTCTATACCAGGGATATTAATATTTTCAAATAATAACTTACGAGCCATTCTTCTATTTGGACGGTTAATTACAAACCAAACCTGTTACCGATTTAGTTTTGTAAACTATTTGATTTTAAATTTTCTATTAACTGATCAACACTTTCCTCAGTTAAGTTTTCGTAAAATGTATATTCAGGGCCTATCTGTAAAACAGGCGCCATTCCACATGCAGCCAAGCACTCAACACCTCTCCAGCTAAATAAGCCATCAGGAGTGATTTCACCTTCTCTTACGCCTAATTTATTTTCGATGTGCTTCATTATTTTCTCAGCTCCAACTAAACAACAAGGGCCAGTACGGCAAACTTCTAACATGAACTTACCTGTTGGCCTGGTAAAATACATTGTGTAAAAAGTAGTTACCTCATATACTTCAATTGGAAGAATTTCGAGATACTGAGCAACCTTATCCATAGCAGGAGCACTTATCCAACCATACTCTGCCTGCACTAAATGTAGTATTGGAAGCAAAGCTGATTTTTGTTTCCCGATTGGGTATCTACTAACAACATCATCGAACTTGGCTATTAGTGCTGGTGAAAATTCTACAAATTGGGTTTCTGTTACACTAAGCATCTAATTCTCCAGCTATAACGTTTAAACTACTCATATTAAGAATAGCATCAGAAAGCAGCATTCCCGCACTCATTGATGCATACATTTGATAATTAATAAAGCTTGGTCTTCTAAAATGCAAACGATAAGGAGATCTACCACCATCGTTTACTAAATAGAAACCAAGTTCGCCATTTCCACCTTCAACACAGTGATAAACCTCTGTTTTAGGAGTATCAATTTCACCCATTACAATCTTGAAGTGATAAATTAAGGCTTCCATGTTGTTATAAACCTGCTCTTTCGGAGGGAGATAGAATTCTGGAACATCAGCATGGAATATTCCTTTCTGTTCTTTCTCCAGCTTTTGCATTGCTTGCTCAATAATTCTCAAACTTTGCCACATCTCCTCATTTCTTACAATGTACCTATCATAAACATCTCCATTTGTACCTACCGGGATTTCAAAATCAAAATCCTCGTAAGATGAGTACGGCTCATTTACTCTAACATCATAATCTACACCTGTTGCCCGTAATATGGGGCCGCTCCAACTAAAATTTAAAGCAGTTTCCGGATCCACAGCGGCTACGCCTGCAGTACGCTCAATAAAAATTCTGTTTCTATTAAACAAAGTTTCAAATTCCTTTAATATAGGGGGGAATTTTAGTAAGAACTTTTTGATTTTCGCGAATGCAATATCATTAAAGTCACGCTCGAAGCCACCAATTCGCCCTACATTCGTCGTTAATCGAGCTCCGCATATTTCTTCATAAATTTCATAAATATGCTCCCGTTCTTCCATCAAATAAAGAAATCCGGAAAATGCACCTGTATCAACACCTAAAATTCCATTACATACCAAATGATCTGAAATACGAGCTAATTCCATTACAATAACACGTAAGTAATCAACACGTTTAGGTACTTGAATGTTTAATAGCTTTTCTACTGTCATATGCCAACCCATATTGTTAATGGGTGAAGAACAGTAGTTCATTCTATCCGTAAGCGGCGTAATTTGATAAAAAGGCCTGTGCTCGGCAATTTTTTCGAATGCTCTGTGTATATATCCAATAGTAGAAACCCCACTAACTATCCTTTCACCGTCCATCTCTAACACATTTTGAAAAACTCCGTGTGTTGCTGGATGGGTAGGACCAAGATTTAAAGTCGTTGTTTCCTTTTGTGGATCGTTATCTGTTAAAAGTGGATGATTCATTTGCCCCTTAATCCCCAAAAAGGGGAAATAATAATTGTTTTTTAATTTAATATCCTCCCCCTTTAGGGAGCAGGAGGTTAACGCCCAAAAAAGTAATCTTTCTTATCTACCCGATTTGGATCTTCGAGAGGATAATCTCTGAGCATTGGAAAAACAGTCATGTCATCCACATTTAATATTCTTCGCAAATCGGGATGACCAATGAAATTAATTCCAAAAAAATCATACGTTTCTCTTTCCATCCAGTTAGCACCATTCCACAAGGTAGTTGCAGTTGTTATTTCTGGGTTATCACCACTCAGAAAAACTTTAATCCGAACACGAACATTATTTGTAAGGCTATGTACATGATATATCACTCCAATTGGCAAAGACTGCTCAGGGTAATGTATACCTGTTATATCAGTAAGATAATTAAACTTTAAGTCCTGATCCTCCTTTAAGAAAGTCAGCACCTCTATAATATTCTCCTTGGTTGTTTCAAACGTTAAAAAACCGAAAGGTTCTGTAGGAATTGAAACCTGCTCGCCGAAACGAGCAGTAATTTTTTGTAGTACTATTTGATTACTTATTTTACCCATTACTGGATTCCGTATTTACCTAAAAGTTCTTTGTATTCAGGTGAATTTCTTCTACGAAGCGATTCACTTTTAACCAATTCTTGGATTTTATTGAAACCGTCAATTATTGCTTCAGGTCTTGGAGGGCATCCCGGAACGTATACGTCTACAGGGATAATTTCGTCTATACCTTGTAAAACAGAATAAGTATCAAAAATACCACCGCTACTCGCACATGCCCCAACAGCAATTACCCATCTAGGTTCTGCCATTTGAATATATACCTGACGTAAAACAGGAGCCATTTTTTTTGCAATAGTCCCCATCACCATCAATAAATCAGCTTGCCTTGGAGAAAAGCTTGGCCTTTCAGATCCAAAACGAGCAAAATCATAATGCGATCCCATTGTTGCCATAAACTCGATACCGCAACATGATGTTGCAAAAGGCAATGGCCACAATGAATGTGATCGTGCCAAGCCAACTACTTTATCCATAGAAGTTGCAAAGAAACCAGAGCCTTCTACCCCAGGAGGAGCTTCTACTATATTCACTTCACTCATACAATCTCTCTATTACACTTAATTTATCCAGCATTACAACTAAATAAAAAGCAAATCTACAATATTTAAATCTATCTGATATTATATGGCCTATTTAGAAACGATCTTAACATTATTCCCAATTAAGGGCACCTTTTTTAATAATGTAAATAAAACCTAACAATAATGTTCCCATAAATAGAAACATTTCGATAAGTCCATCCTGACCTAGCTCTCTAAAATTAACAGCCCACGGATACATGAAGATAACCTCTACATCAAAGAGAACAAACAAGATCGCGACCAAGAAATATTTAATAGAAAATGGCTGACGAGCATTACCTTTTGATTCGATTCCTGCTTCAAAAGATGTTAATTTATCCGATGTTTTACGTTTAGGCCCAATTAAATGAGTTACCACCATGGTTCCAACAACAAATCCCATTGCAACCAGAATCTGGAATATAATAGGCAAATAATTGATGGCTGTGCTTTGAGTTTCCATATATAAAAATTACGGGCAAATATAAATAGAAAGAGCCGAATAATCGGCTCTTTCTATTAGACATTAAAAATATTACTATTTATTTACTTCCTCCCATTGCTTTCAAAGCATCAGTAGCATATGAATTGCCTGGATCTAAACTTTTAACAAGCGTAAAATACTCTCTTGCTTTGGCGGGTTGACTCTTTTGATAAAATGCACCTAAATTTGAATAAGCCTCCACCAAGTTCTTCTTTATTGCCTCAGTAGGAGCTTCACCCTTTGCATTAACTAGCTCTACATACTTGGTATAAAACGGAACCATCAAGCCAACAGGTGCAGTTTCACTATCAGTTTGGCGACCAACTCTTGCCCGATATAAATAAGCATCCGGACTAGATGGTGCTCTTTGTATTACATAACTAAATGCTGAATCAGCCTTTACTAATAACTCTTTACTAGGATTTTGTTTAGCACTGTTTTTACCAGCATAGTCGAAGTAATTTGCCAGACCTAAATAGAAACTATCATAAACAATTGTTTTTGACCTTGGATTTTTCACAGCAATATCATAGATGCCTGCAGCTTCACTATATTTTTTAGCTTTGAACAATGCTAGGCCGATTTCGCTCATAACTTCAGCATTTGTTGAATCTAATTGTACTGCTTTCTTAAGATAATCAACACCCGTTGCTTCAGAACCTGGGACTTTCATTAAACCGCGGCCCAAATACAAATAATCTTTTGCAATGATACGAGATGTATCAGAACCTACTTTAGATATGAAGTTTTGGAGGGCTTTAACACTTCCTTCAAAATTTCCGTTTTCGAAAGCCGAATAAGCTTGATAACGTAAAACTTTCGGATTTACATTATCAATTTTAGCCATTTCATTTGCTTCTGTTTCTAAGGCTTTATAGTCTTTTGATAATATCAAAAAGTCAGCATGACGAATACGAGAGTCAAGAGACCGATCTGTCAAATCCATGTACTTCTCATAATACTGAAGCGCTTGTTTGATTTTAGCATCGTATTCTTTTTGATCAGCATTAGCCCATAAATAATAAGTTTGAGCTAATTCTCTGTAAGCAGGACCGTAACTAGCATTAAGAGCCACTACTCCATTAAATTCATCTGCAGCTTCTTTAAAAGCTTTAGATTGTTGATTAATCTTACCTAGTTCAACTTTGGCTCTTATTAACGATTTATTTAAATCGAAAGCTGTACGATAAGCACTATATGCTTCGCTGTTTTTTACTTGAGCCCGATAGGCGTCACCCAAAGCCAAATAAACTTCTGCATCCTTTGGGTTTATAGCTTTAGCTTTCTCCAAATATGTTAACGCTAATGCGGGATCAGCCTTTGGCGCATTGGTATAAGCTTTTCCAATATAAAGACTTGTTAAATGATCTTTTTTACCAGTTAACGATAAAGCTTTATCAAAATGTGTTTTAGGATTTGAAATATTGAGCTGCAAGTCAACAGCACCTAATCCTACATAGTTTAAAGGATACGCTGCATTTACAGAAATACCTTTGTTAAAAACCGCTTTTGCAGAATCAGGATAATCGTTCTTTAAATAAACATTCCCTAAAAAGAAATAATTTTCTGCATTTGACGATTGGGAACTTATTAGGCCTTTAAGGATATTTTTACCCTTTTGATACTGCTCTGCATCAATTGCTTTTTTTGCATCAGCTAATGTTTGTGCAGAAACTGCTGAACCTATCAAGACAAGCCCTAAAGTTATGCTAAACGCTTTTTTTATTATTTTCATGGTTCAAAATCTAATTTTTAAATTTATTTTCTAATAATAACTTCCCTTGACGGAACGCTATCTGGAAGCAGTCCGGATTTAAGTACAATCCTTTGACCACGCTCTCCTGCAAGGAAAGATGCAAAACCTGTGCCCAAACCAGCTCGTCCCTGACAATTAATTATATATAAGTTTCGAGTAAAAGGGTATAGTCCAAGTGCTAAATTACTTTGAGACGGCTTATAAAAATCGTCTGAGCCAGGTTTTCCTGGCAAGTTCTTTACACCCATCACTCGGATGTTCGGTATAATCTTTTCAAGATCTTCGGGAGGTTCTTGAATCCAATTTATACCTACAACTCCTACCGATCCTGGATGATCATTTACATACTTTACTACCTCTGCATTGGACTTTAACCCATAAACACCAATGTTGGGTAAATTTTTAACATTTGCAAGCTCTTTAAAATACCTGACTGTACTAGAGTTCGGGTTATCAAAAACAAGTGTCTTAATATTTGAAGTTTTACTCCTCATTATATCAATTATCTCGTTAACTGTAACGGTTGAATCTGCATTTGAGTTACTCGTAATGATTGCAATACCATCAATCGCAAATCTATTCTTCCTTATTTTAACATTCTTGCTTACATAAAACTTTGCCTCATCCTTTGTTAGTTCCCTTGACATTATTCCTACTCTAATGCTATCACTTAGGAATATGTTAAGAAGCTCAATTTCCGGTTTAAATATTAATTCTATATGGGCATTGGGATAAGAGCTATTGAATACATAAAGCTGATCCTCAATTATTGGCCTAAATGATTCATCTACTAAAATTTGAGTTGAACCACTCAATATCGTCTCATCTGGTGATTTATTAACAGACTCACCGTTGTTGCAAGAAAACATTAAGGATGTTATCATTAACGTTATAAGAAGGCATTTTATTTTGCACATGAATTATTGCCTAATTAACCTTGTAAATCTGAAAAAAGAGTATACAATCAATAATATACCGAACAGCACTCTATAGGTCGAGTTTAATGCTAAAGGGAAGTCTTTCCAGAAGATGATTATAATCCCCAAAACAAAATAAAAGGCAAACATAGCAAGTCCTAAAATAAACAGAAATCGCTTTGCGGGCGATTTCTGTTTTATTGATTCTATAAAAGACATATCTCAGTATCTATTCTACTTCCAATTTTAAGGAGATAGGCAACGTATAAGCTACACGAACTGGTCTACCATTTTGGATACCAACTTTCCACTTTGGAGAACTTTTAAGAACTCTTGCTGCTTCCTGACCAGTGCCTAGTCCTAAATCTCTTAGCACTTTAATATCTGTTAAACTACCGTCTTTCTCTACAACAAATGATACGATAACTTTACCAGAAACTCCTTGCTCACGAGCCATTGGAGAATAATTGAAGTTTTTCTGAATGTATTTTCCAAAGCCAGCTTGACCACCTGGAAATTCAGGTAAAACTTCTACGCTCGCAAAATCCTTGATACTGTTATCTTCTGTCACTTCTGCTTCTTTCGGAGCATTACCGACCGGTTCATTAATCACAATATCCGCATTCGGATCTCCCTCGACTTTATTTTGACCTGGATCTGCAACTTTCAACTCTTCAACCGTTGGTGGCTCCTCATCTCTAACTTGCTCAGCAGGTACAACTACTGGAGGAGGAAACTTCACCTGATCTACTTTTGGTTTTGGGGGCTCTGGAGGCGGTGGCGGTGTTTCTTTATTATCCACCGGTGGTGGTGGCTGTAACACCACGTCAGTTACCTTAACTGCCTCCTCTTCGGGAACGAATCCAGAAAGATATTTTAAAATTAAAGGAGTGCTGATTGCTAAAGCAAAAAGTAATCCTCCAATTATCACAGCTTTGCTAGTCGTTTTTGAATTCTCCTTACGTAATTCATAAGCTCCATAAGCTTTGTTACGTCCGGCAAAAACTACATCAAGCCATTCTAGTTTAAATAAATCTAATTTCGACCCTAACATCTTATATATTTTAAAGGGTTAATAATTGCTTTGTGTGAAGAGATCATAATTAAAAAATATTTTCTCTTTTTAACAAGCCGATTTCAGGTTGAGTTATATCAACAATAGCATATCTGTCAACATCTGAAACTTTCATTTCATCTAAAATGTCGACTAGATTTACATACCTTGACTTTTCGCTTGGTTTTATCAAAACAATCAACCCTTTTTTAGGATCGCCAGTTTCTGCTAAAACTTTCTTTTTGTTTTCAATAATAGCCTTACGAATACCTTTACTACCGAAACCAATTACTGCTGGTGGGGTAAGAGGCTTGTCAACAGACCCCATATACCATTCCACTTTGTTACCTGAGCCTAGCAAGATAGTCATTGAACGGTTATCCGCCACTTCTAACTGTGTATCAGGCTTGTCTTCATTTTTATCAGGCATTGCCAAATCCATCGCTTGAGGTTTTGACAACGTAGTTGTAAGCATGAAGAACGTGATTAAAAGGAAAGCTAAATCAACCATTGCGGTTAAATCTACGCGTGTAGATTGCTTTTTACTTCTAACTTTGCCACCTTTATGCTTACCCCCGCCGGAGGTATCTAATTCTGCCATCGTTTTTTCTTTTTACAATTTATTTTTCAGTGGCTCTCATCGAAGTGATAAGACTGAATTTGTTTACATTTTGAACCTGGAGAATATTAATCACTTTTTTAATAGTTGGATATTCTTCTTTTGCATCACCTTTTATGCTTAACCGCATATCCTTATTGTTCAACTCCTTGGTTGCATATCTTGCTTGCAGAATCCATTCATTCAGCTCTGATGCACGATTATTAACCGAGTCAGCTGGGATACCTGTTTGCAAGCCCTCTTTGTTTCTTTCAGGGCCACTCAACTTAATGATCTGCTTTAAATTACCTATCGGAACACCGAAGCTCTCCATAACAGAAAACCGTTGAATTTCTTCTGGGGTAAATTTAATGCCATACGCATTACCTACCTTTTCAAGAGTTAACGCACGAACGTTTTGGCCTTTTACACCGAAGAACACCTTGCCTTGACCAATAGTCAGGGTGGCGATATCTGTTTCAGGTAATTTAATTAAGGTTGTAGACGCAGGAGTGTCAACAGCCAAAGCTTCTGGCTGGCGAGCTGTTGCAGTAAGAATAAAGAAAGTAAGCAACAGGAATGCTACATCGCACATCGCCGTCATGTCGATAGCGGTACTTTTTCTGGCAACTTTAATTCTTGGCATTGCTTAATTATTATAATTTATGTGTTTAATACATTGATGAATTTTAAAGCGACTTTCCATAAAGCCCTGTAAAAAAAAATCAAAAATATTATTTATGAGTACTAGCGTAGGTTTGAACGATAGAAAAACCAGCTTCATCAATTGAATACGTCAGTTTATCAATTTTTGATGTGAACACATTGTACATGATGATTGATAATGCAGAAGTCGAAATTCCAGTAGCAGTATTGATTAGTGCTTCAGAAATACCGTTAGCCAATTGTGATTGATCTGGAGCTCCAGCTGTAGCTAAACCGCCGAATGCTTTAATCATACCAGTTACAGTACCTAATAGACCCATTAAAGTACCTACAGATACTAATGTTGCAATAACAGTTAAGTTTTGCTCTAACATTGGCATTTCTAATGCAGTAGCTTCTTCAATGTCTTTTTGGATCGCTAAACATTTTTGTTCAGTGTCCATCACCACATCAGTTTCTACTTCTTTGTATTTTTTAAGTCCTGATTTAATTACGTTTGCCACAGAACCTTGTTGTTTATCACATTCTGCAATTGCTGCATCAATGTTGCCGGTTCCTAAGTTAACTTGGATTTTTTTAACGAAAGTGTCGATGTTTCCTTTACCAGATGCTTTGTTAATTACTATCATCCTTTCAATTGAGAACACAATTACCATTAATAACATCCCCATCAAAACTGGTACAATGAATCCACCTTTGTAGACCATTCCGAAATAGTCGCCAGAAATTGGATGACCAGTGTTGTCACCATTTTCAAAGTGAGAAGAGTGTCCCATTACAAATTTCCAAAGTAAGAACCCGACTATTAAACAAGTAACCATTGATAAACTTGCAAAAATGCTTGAACCAGAGCTCTCGTTGTTTGCTGCAGTTGGTTTAGGTGCGTTTGCCATTTTTTTTTTTTTAAAGATTAAGTTTTTGATTAATTAAAATATGTATTTGATTACTTGATTAGCACTAGTTGATAAACAAAAAAAAACTTTTAAGTTTTTTAAAATTTGTTGTTTTTTAAAATTTAGAGGTAACAAAAATATAATTTTGGATGTAAAAACATATTTTTTTAATATTATTATTTAGTTACAATACCGTTTTTCATTGAAATGCGAACATATTTAACGGGTTGATTTTATACCCGGATAATGTTTCACAATGAAACTTATTTTATTTGGCAAATGCAAATTTCTATCAATTAATAGCGTCAAATTTATGATATAATAAAACTGTGGCGTATAAATGGTTGCTGGAGAACTACTTAGTAACAACAATGTTAGACATTAAATAATCCAATCAAACTTATAAGTTCTTGAAAATAAAGATATTATATTAATATCGAAAGTTTTTCGAGCAATAATTTATCCGCCTGCTTTTTTGGCTTTATATCCGTCTTCGATCAATAAATTTAAAATTTTATCCCTAAAATCACCCTGAATAAGTATCATTTTATCTTTAACAGCCCCTCCAACACCGCATTTTTGTTTAATTTTCCTTCCTAAAACTTCCAAATCCGACAATTCTCCAATAAAACCTGTAATAATTGTTACCGATTTTCCTCCCCGCTGTTTTTTATCTAATTGTACTCTTAGATTTTGTTGCTGCGGGGCCAAAGTGTTCACAATTTCATTTGATTCAACTTCAAATTGGAAATTAGGATCGGTAGAAAACACAACTCCTGTAAATTGATTATTCTTTTTAGACATGTAATTAATTTAAAACAGTTAGTGATAATGGCTTAATAGTTACGTGTAGTTCAGAAGCCATATTTTCTGGTTCTCCGTCTAAATGAACTGGCGCCGCAGATTCTCGGATTATCTTTATTTCTTTCCCCTTAATTATTTCAACAAATTTTGATTTATGAGCTGTTTTATTAAACATCTGAATTCCCATAAGGGGAAAAGAATACATAGGAAAGGGTTTAATAATACAAACATCTAACAAACCATCTTTCAGAGATGCAAACGGAGAAATATGTGCATTATTGCCAAATTGAGATGAATTTGCAATACTAATCATAAACGCCTCCCTCTCATATAATATTCCGTCTATATAAATACGGTAATGTTGCGACTGATAATTAGATAACTCTTGAAATGTAGTTTTAACATAACCTGTTAATCCCCTGGAAATACTTTGCGCAAACATTGCACTTATATGTGCATCAAAACCAACGCCAGCTATATTGAAAAATTTCTTCCCGTTTACAGACCCTGAATCTATTTGTTCTGTGTTTAAGTTATTAAGCTTAACTAATGCTTTCTTTTCATTTAAGGGTATACCTAATGATCTTGCTAGTCCATTGCCAGAGCCATATGGTATTATACCCATTATAGAATTTGTACCTACAAGAGAGGACGCAACTTCATTAATTGTACCATCGCCCCCTACAGCAACTATTATTTCTATCCCATTATTTACCGCTGTTACAGCAAGTTCGGAAGCGTGCCCAATTCTTTCTGTGAAAACATAAGTTGAATGAAATTTGTTTGTATCTAAATATTTATCAGCCAGTACTGGAAAATTAATTTTATTTTTTCCACCGGAAATGGGATTAATGATGAATAAAATTCTATTTTTCAAAAAGGCTAGGCTCAAAATATAAGCCACTAAAATACTGCTTAATTTTCCTTATTAAAAAAATTATAATATTTTTGCGCCTATAAAAAAGTGGATCGATTTGCGTTGATTGCAACCACGTAAAAAAAAGTGCTAAAACAAACTGATTTTTACCAATAGTAATCGCTCACTCCTTCTTTGTTGGTATTATATTTAAAATTCAAGCCTTATGCCGTATTTATTTACATCGGAGTCTGTTTCTGAAGGACATCCTGATAAAGTTGCAGACCAGATATCTGATGCATTGATTGATAATTTTCTAGCCTGGGATCCGGATTCAAAAGTAGCTTGTGAAACATTGGTTACAACCGGATTAGCTGTTTTAGCTGGAGAAGTAAAATCCCAAACCTATTTAGACGTTCAGAAAATTGCCCGCGATGTCATTCGAAAAATAGGTTATACCAAATCAGAATATATGTTTGAGGCTGATTCATGCGGTGTAATTTCTGCCATACACGAACAATCTGCTGATATAAACCAAGGGGTGGATCGTGTTGAAAAAGAAGACCAAGGAGCTGGTGACCAAGGAATGATGTTTGGTTATGCAACTAACGAAACAGACAACTATATGCCTTTGGCACTTGATCTTGCACATAAATTATTAATTGAACTTGCTGCTCTTCGCCGTGAATGTGCAGAGATTAATTATTTACGTCCAGATGCTAAATCACAAGTTACCATTGAATATAGTGATGAGCATGTACCTGTTCGGATTGATTCAATTGTGGTTTCTACTCAGCATGATGATTTCGATACAGAGAAAGCCATGCAACAAAAGATTCAGGAGGATATTATTTCTATTTTGATACCGCGGGTAAAAGCTCAGCTAAAACCTGAACTGCAAGCCTTATTTAATGATGAAATTAAATATCATATAAATCCAACAGGAAAATTCGTAATTGGCGGGCCTCATGGTGATACTGGATTAACCGGAAGAAAGATAATTGTTGATACATATGGTGGAAAAGGTGCCCACGGTGGGGGTGCTTTTTCAGGTAAAGACCCATCTAAGGTAGACCGATCTGCCGCCTATGCAACCCGTCATATTGCAAAAAATTTAGTCGCTTCCGGTGTTGCTAGCGAAGTTTTAGTACAGGTATCCTATGCGATTGGTGTTAAAGACCCTATGGGAATTTATGTAAATACCTATGGTAGCGGTGTTGGGAAAGTTGGATTACAAGATGGTGAAATAGCTCAAAAGGTTTCTGACCTATTTGACATGACTCCCTATGGCATTGAAACACGTTTGAAATTAAGAAATCCGATATATTCTGAAACTGCTGCTTATGGACATATGGGCCGAAAAAGTGAAACAGTGACTAAAATATTTACTGGAGCTACTGGAGAAAAGAAAGAAGTTGAAGTAGAATTGTTTACTTGGGAAAAATTGGATTATGTGGATGCTATAAAAACTGCATTTAATATTAAGTAAATCTCAAACATACTAAGGAAGCCTCTTTTCTTCAAAGAAAAGGGGCTTTTTGTTTTATAACTAATGTTTAGACTATGTATAACTGAACAGAAAGTGAGCTCTATTTAAAATGTATGATTAGAACTTCCTGGTTTTGTATGAAGTGCTTATGAGATTTGCTAGGTTTTGCGTTAAGGATTGAAGTGGAAATCCTTTTTGCCCTCTCTTCGAAAGGCTTAGAGCGGCAGGGGGCAAAAAGATTGGAACGAAAAGCCTGCCCGAACGCCCAAATCGCAATTCTTAACAGTCTGGTTAGAAAGCTTGTTGGTTAATTTTTGTTAAAAAACGTATACATATTTAATTATGACGGAGATTTTGATACTTTTGACAACAAAGCTTTTCAAATTCGACAACTTTAGTTAACAGATAGTGTTCACCTTAATCTATTCTACTTAAAACGCTGTATAAATGAAGATTTTAGTTTTTTCTATATTCTTTCTTTGCCTATCAATAAATCTTTCTGTTGCTCAAAACACATCTAGTGTTAAAGGTATAGTTGTAGATATTGCTTCAAATATTAAATTGGCTAATTCCTCCATTTCTATATTGAAGGCCAAGGATTCTACACTGGTTAAATTTACCAGAGCTGCACAAGATGGCTCTTTCACGATAAGCAATCTGACAAAAGAAAAATTTATATTGCTGGTAACTTATCCTGGTTATGCAGATTTTGTAGAACACTTTACTCTGGATTCCACAAAGCAAGACCATGACTTTGGTGATCTTAACTTATTTCTGAAATCGAAATTATTAGAAGAAGTAATTATAAAAGGAAATGTGACTGCTATAAAAATTAAAGGTGACACAACAGAATATAACGCTAAAGCTTTTGTAATTGAAGCCAACTCTAAGGTTGAAGACCTATTAAAGCAGTTACCAGGTATTGAAGTGGACAAGGATGGCAAAATTACGGCTCAAGGTCAAAAAGTAAATAAAGTGTTGGTTGATGGTGAAGAATTTTTTGGCGACGACCCAACTCTTGTGACTAAAAATATTCGGGGAGATATGGTAGATAAGGTGCAGGTTTATGATAAAAAGAGTGACCAAGCTGCTTTCACGGGCATAGATGACGGAGTTAAGGATAAGACGATTAATATCAAATTAAAAGAAAATAAGAAAAATGGCTATTTCGGAAAATTAGACGCTGGCTTGGCAACAAGTGAATACACACAGTCACAAGGGATGTTCAACGCCTTTAAAGCTAAGAAAAAGTTTTCAGCCTATGGAACGCTCGGTAATACAGGACAAACCGGTCTAGGATGGCGGGATAATGAAAAGTATAGCTCTTCAAATATAGAGATGTCTGAGGAAGGTTACTTTATGATTTCTGGAAGTGACGATGAGCTAAGTTCTTTTGATGGTAGATACAATGGAGAAGGAATTCCTCTCGCCAAATCGGGTGGTTTGCATTATGACAGCAAATGGAATAATGACAAAGAATCGCTAAATACGAATTATAAAGTTGGCTCCATTGGGATTGATGGCACTAAAAATTATTTATCTCAAAACAATCTGCCTACCGGGATCATCAATAACAATTCAGACCAAGCGTTTAACAATTATATGTTCAGGCAAAAACTAGATATCACTTACCAGATAAAATTAGATTCTTCATCGAACTTGAAAATTTCTGTTGACGGAACTCTAAAGGACAATAATACCGAAAATAGTTATTCTGCTCTTACTACTCAAGCAAATAACCAATTAGTAAATAAAAGCATTCGGAATTTAACGAATGATGGTACACAAAAAATGTTTAATGGAACAGTTTTCTGGAACAAAAAATTTAAGAAAGCAGGCCGTACCATGTCGATCAACGTTAAACAGTCTCTTAATGAAAATGACACCAAAGGATTCTTGAATTCTTCGGTTGATTTTTATAATGAACAAGGCGGAATTTCTAAAACTGATTTAATAGATCAATATAAAACAAACAGTACCAGCAATACTGGTTTTAATACAACGCTTACTTATTCAGAACCTTTTTCAAAAACCTTTGCTGTTAACATGACTTATGGATTTGGGATTAATAATAGTACCGCAGACAGAAAATCGTTTAACGAGACGACACCCAATAACTACGAAACGCTTGATCCATTATATAGTAATAACTTCAAATTAGATCAGCAATCTAACCAAGTTGGAGCGGTTTTTAATTACAAAAAGAACAAAACATTAATAAACTTCGGGACGAAAGTTAGCGACGTAAAGTTTGAGCAAGTTAATCTATATACCGACCAAGAGTACAGAAGAGATTTTTTGAATTGGAACCCGCAAGCTAGCTATCAATATAAATTTTCGCAACAGAAATCCATACGCTTTAATTATTCGGGAAATTCATCACAACCTAGTATTGATCAAATCCAACCAATTAGAGTAAATAACGACCCGTTAAATATTACCTTGGGTAACCCAGACTTGAAACCATCTTTTCAAAACGCGTTTAACCTCAATTATAATTCATACAAAGTACTATCGGGACAAAGCATTTATTTATCCGGAAATTATTCTTTTATCAATAACCCAATTGTAAATAATAGTACTACTAATAACAGCACAGGAGAAAGTACCTATCAATGGTTTAATTTGGATAAGAAGCTTTCTAATTTTGGCATGTATTTGTATGGAGGGCAAAAAGTTACTAAACACGAAATATATATTGGCATAAATGCTAATGTGAATAGAAATATCTATTTTAATTTAACTAACGGTGCGTTGAATAAAACTACCTCATATAATTATGCCAGTAGTTTATCAATATCGCAATACAAGCCGAAAAAATACAATTTTAATGTATCTATCGGGCCAAGTTATAGTGATCGTAAATCGTCACTTCAAAAAGACTTCAACAATAGCGGCTGGGGTTTAAATTCGGATGTATGGTTCAGCGTTAACTTACCTGGTAAAATGGAGATTAGCTCGAACGGCAGCTATAAGTTTACTCAAAAGACCCAAAGCTTTAATCAAGATTTTGACCGTACTATTTGGAACTCATCCATAAGTAAGAAATTTTTTAAGACTGAAAACGTAAGGCTCTCTCTTTCTGGTAATGATTTACTAAATCAGAATGTTGGTTTTGATAGGAGTGTAAACAGTAACTTAATTACACAGAATAGTTATACCACCATAAAAAGATATTATATGTTATCGCTTGCCTGGGATTTCAACAAAATGGGTGGAGCAGTTAAACCAAAAAAATAAATTTATGAAGCTTAAACTGATCCTATTTAGTTACGTATTATTACTAACCAACCAACTGTTTGCACAGCATGCACGGTTTACCACGGAAGGAACTATCGAATATGAGAAGAGGGTTAATATGCCAGCACTCATCAAAAAGCTAATTAATAAAGATAACGAGAGCTTTTTAACAACTGCTTACGAGGATTATAAAAAAAACCAACCGCAATTTAAAGTTTTAAAAAGCACTTTAAACTTCGCTAATGGGAAAACGTTGTTTGTTCCGGTTGTTGAACCCACTGTCCCATCAAATGGATTTTTCAATGATCTTCCGGCTACTTCTCAAAACAACATTATATACACAGACCTATCAACAAGTACTTCTATTACGCAGAAAAAAGTATTTGAAGAAACCTTCCTGGTAAAGGATAGTACACGGAAAATAACCTGGAAAATAACTAGCGAAACGAAAGAAATTGCTGGCTATACCTGCAGAAGAGCAAATGCATTAATTTTAGATTCGGTTTACGTTGTTGCCTTTTATACCGATAAAATTGCTGTTTCTGGTGGCCCGGAATCTTTTTCAGGTTTACCAGGGATGATTTTAGGTGTTGCACTTCCACATGATAATATCACTTGGTTTGCCACAAGTGTTGTAGATAAGCCGCTTTCTCCGAATATTATGAAAGTTCCAATAAAGGGAAAGGTTAAAACTAATAAAGAGCTTAAAGAAACACTTACCTCGGTAATGAAAAACTGGGGCAATTATGCGCAAATGGCTTTGAAGGCATTTATGCTCTAAAGGATTATTCTATTAATCTGAGTTCGATTAATATTTACAAACATGATTTGGGAGTTCGGGTTTACATTACAATCTTTTTTGTCGCCCTTCGACTCCGCTCAGGATGACAAAAAAGGATTTTCACTTCTATCTAACGCAAAACCTAGCTAGTTTAATAAATGCATTTTATAAAAAGTGTTTCGGAGTTCTGAACATGCATTCTAAGTCGAACTCTGGTTATTAAGCTTGTTTTTATATGCAAATTAATTAAACTGTATTTTATATGCTGTCGAGCCATTCTTCAAAAAAGGATGGCTATTTTTTTCCTTGCACAATTAACTTGGTTATCTTTAAAAATTCTGGACATTCGGCATTAATATACCTATAATGGATTATAACAAAAACCCCTGGACAACTACTTCAAGTAAAACCATCTATGATAATCCATGGATAAATGTGACGGAACACCAAGTTATTAATCCAAGCGGAGGTGATGGAATTTACGGTAAGGTTCATTTTAAGAATCTGGCCATTGGAATAGTGGTGCTGGATGAAGAAGATCAAATATGGTTGGTAGGACAATACCGGTATCCATTGGACCAGTATAGTTGGGAAATACCAGAAGGTGGTGGCCCACATGACGTGGATCCGTTGGACTCTGCCAAAAGAGAACTTCTTGAAGAAACCGGAGTTACTGCCAAATTATGGTTTGAACTGATGCAAATACATTTATCAAATTCTGTTTCAGACGAGAAAGGATATATTTATTTGGCTCAAAACCTGAGTTATGGCGATTCGGAACCAGAAGAAACAGAACAATTAGAATTAAAGAAGGTTCCTTTTGAAAAAGCGTATCAAATGGTTATGAATGGCGAAATAACTGATTCAATGAGTGTAGCAGGAATTATGAAGGTTAAACTTTTAAAACTACAAGGAAAGCTGCTGTAAAGCATTAACACTTATGAATAAAATTTTAGGTTATATTTTCACTCCTTTTCATTACCTGGCTTTTTTTATTTTTTTAATTATTTTTCATCCGATACAATGGCTCTCATTGAAGTTGGGTGGATACAAGGCACACAAACAAAGTGTGGATGCCTTAAACTTCTTCTTAGTAAGTACCCTTTACTTGCTAGGATCCAGAATTAAGTACACGAATAATCAAAATTTACCCACCAACCGATCCATTATTTTTATTGCCAATCACCAAAGTATGTATGACATATCTCCACTGATATGGCATTTAAGAAAATATCATGCGAAGTTCATTTCAAAGATTGAACTAACTAAAGGGATTCCAAGCATTTCATTTAATCTTAAGTATGGAGGCGGTGCTAATATTGATCGTTCTGATAAAAAACAAGCAATTGCGGAACTGATTAAATTGGGGCAACGGATGAAAGACAATAAGTGGTCGACGGTTATATTTCCGGAAGGTACCCGCTCTAAAAATGGGGTTTTAAAACCATTTGCTATCGGAGGAATTGCCACCTTACTAAAAAAGGCGCCCGATGCCCTAATTGTTCCTATTGCAATTGAAAATTCATGGAAGCTAGTACAATATGGCAGTTTTCCCTTGAGCTTCGGGGAACATTTACGTTTTACCGTACTTGAACCCATTGAGCCTAACGGTGATGCTGTTGAAGAAATCATAGCTAACGCGAAGCAAAGAATCAAAGTGGCTTTGAATCAGTAGTTGTAAGAGTTTTAAGTCGTAAGTTCTAAGTTGAAAGTCCCTATTCTAGGTAACAAGTGTGGATAATAAGTCGTAAGTATCAAGTAACGAGTCTCTAGTACAGGTATCAAGTGTAATCATGGACTGACTGGATGACAAAGAATCTAAATATTTTTATTCTCGATTAGCTTAAAAAAAGATTCGCGGTAGGTGTCGCCTATTGGGATGATTTTGCCTTGAATTTGAATGCGGCTTCTTTCAATACTTTCAATTTTATCTAAGGCAACAATGTATGATTTGTGAACCCTCACAAAACCTGGAGCAGGTAATGCTTCTTCAATTTTCTTCATGTTTTGGAGAGTAATTATACGCCCAGTGGTTGAAAAAATAGAGATGTAGTCTTTTAAGCCTTCGATGTATAGAATGTCATTCAGATAAATTTTTTGAATTTTATGCTCCGTTTTAACAAAAATAAAGTCATTCGCTACTTTAGAAACAGGTTCTGGTACTTGTTGAGATTGCTTTTGGGTATGTACTTTCTGAACCGCCTTGTAAAACCTTTCAAATGCTATTGGTTTTAAAAGGTAATCAACTATATCCAAGTCATAGCCGTCAAGCGCATATTGCGAATAAGCTGTAGTTAATATTACATCGCACTTTTTATTCAAAACTTTCATGAACTGAATTCCAGTTAATTCGGGCATTTGAACGTCCAAAAAAACGAGGTCGATGTGGTCATTTTGAACGATAGATAAGCCTTCGAACGCACTGGTAGTCGTTTTCACTAGTTTCAAAAACGGAACTTTTTCGATGTAATCAGCCAAAACATCGAGTGCCAACGGTTCATCATCTACAACAAGGCAACGTATCATTTTATAAATCTAAATATAAATTGCAACTAAATAAACTTGAACCGTTTTCTATTTCTAAACGATATTGATTTTTGTAAAAAAGGTCGAGCCGGCGTTTAACGTTTGCTAAACCAATACCCACTGTTTGATCTTTATTATGATTGTTTTTTAAGTTATGGATACTAAAATATAGTTTGCCCAGACTAACTTTTATATAAATAGTGATTGGATTTTCGGCATCAGTAGCTATGCCATGTTTAAAAGCATTTTCCACAAACGAGATTAATATCAACGGCATTATGTAATTATTTTGCGGATCGCCCTCCACATTCATTACCACTGATGCATTGTTTTTAAACCGCAGCTTTTGTAATATAATGTAATTTTCAAGGTATCTTATTTCTTTATCCAGGCTAACCTTATTGTCGTTACTTTCATAAAGCATATACCTCATTATTTCTGAAAGCTTCAGAATGGCTTCTGGTGTTCGTTCGGACTTTTGATAAGCAAGCGAATAGATATTATTTAGGGAATTGAATAAGAAATGCGGATTGATTTGCGACTTTAAAAAGGCTAACTCAGCGGTTAGTTTTTCGTTTTGAAGTGCTGTGTGTATTTTTTCATTTACAAACCAATCAACCATAAACCTAAAGCCTGTACTTAAAAACACAAAGAAGCAATTGATGATAACTGCTCCTAAAAAATAGTCTAAAAAAGATAGATATACCCCTTTTTGAACGCCCCTGGCAAGCACTAAATCTTTAAAAACTACAGCAATCCCAAATTTGAGAACTGCTACCCCTAAAATTAAAGCCACAATCCGAATAGCGCAGTCTGTGTATCGTTTTTGATTTAAAAACCTTGGAAGAATGAAAAGGTAATTAATATAAAAAATGCCGATATTGATTAAGCCGAAGTATATCACAACCACCACTGTTCGGTAGCTGATTTTACTGTTACTGCCTAACAGCATGAAAAACACGAGTAGGGCAATCCAAATACATGTATGAAGTAATACTTGTTTGGTTTTATTCATAAAAGGGTTAATAGACTCGCGTTCGTTGCCTTTGTTTCAAATAATGAGGCTCAATTTAAAATAAAGTTTAAACATCTATTAAAAGTTTAGATGAACAAGCCAATTTCATCTACCAAATCAAGGCATTTCCCTTTTTAGGTTCAGGTTCAGAAAACACCCTTTCATCCGATATTTAATGCAGTTGGTCTAATACTTTTTTTTGTTTGATTTATTAGCTATTTATTTGATCATCAATTCTAACCAAAGTCATGAAATCATCAATCTATACTCCAATGAAAAAGTTATCAAATAATGCATCACCGTTCTTAATGCTATTAATACCACTATTTATTGTAGTAGGCTTATTAATAATGAACGTTAATAATGAAATACCAGCAGAGAATTATCATGCAGGTTTAAATTTGCAAGTACCCTCTCTTAAAGAACTGATACAATCGATATTTTAAAAGCCTCATCCCCAACCCTTCTCCAGAGGGAGAAGGGAGATAAAGCGTCATCTGACTTTCTCCTAGTGGAGAAGGTTGTTTTATAATTCGACTTCCTGATGACGTTCGGGAATATTTACAGACTTAAATCCCTTTTCGAGAATTCGGTTTCTAAACTTTTGTTGAACGTCCAGTTCTCCATGAACAAGGAATACCTTTTTTACATGCTCTGGATCTTGACAGGACAGAAACCGTAACAAATCTTCGTAATCGCCGTGGGCGCTCATTGATTTAATACTCCTAACCTCCGCCTGAACACTGAATTCTTCTCCAAAAATTTGAACAAATGGTTTACCAGCTAAAAGCTTTCCTCCTAACGAACTCGGTTCACAATAACCCACCATTAAAATAGTATTCTTTTGGTTATTGATATTATTTCGGATATGATGTTTCACCCTTCCTGCTTCGGCCATGCCCGACGATGAAATTATTACACAAGGTCTTGGGTCGTTATTTAAGGCCTTAGATTCTTCTACCAACTCAATAAATTTCAGGCCTTTGAAACTGAAAATATCGTCATCAATTTTTAAAACCTCTTCTACATCTTTATTGAAAACTTCCGAATGATCTTTCAAAACTTGGGTGGCTTTTAACGAAAGTGGACTGTCCACATAATACTGAAGATCCGGCAGTTTTCCTTTCAATTCAAGGGCATTCAAAGCATATAAAATCTCTTGCGTTCTACCAACACTAAATGCAGGGATTATTAATTTACCATTTTTCACGATGCATGTTTGATGGATCACCTCTGCTAGCTGCTCTTCTGTTGGCTCCAAATCTTTATGCAACGAATCTCCATACGTAGACTCTAAAAGAATCACATCGGCCTGCGAAAACGGTTGGGGTGATTTTAATAGCAAATCACCATATCGACCCACATCTCCACTAAACGTTATTTGAGTCATTTTACCATCTTCGAGAATGGTTAGATGCACGGCTGCACTGCCAATAATATGCCCCGCATCTGTTAAATGAAGTGTTACCCGAGGTTCAATTTCAAAATCAGTGTTATACTCTACAATTTTAAACTGCCGCAGCGCCTCAATTACATTATCTTCTGTGTATAACGGCTCTAGTAATGGCAGGCCTTTTTGTACCCGGTGCCGATTGGAATATTCCGAATCCTGAACCTGAATACGAGCAGAATCCATCATAAGAATTCTCGCCAAATCCATGGTTGGTTCTGTGCAATATATATTTCCTGTGAATCCTTGCCCAACTAAAAGCGGAATTAATCCACAATGGTCAATGTGGGCATGTGACAAGATCATATAAGTAACCTCAGTCGGATCGAAACCGAATTCCTCATTCATCTCGTCGGTATCTTCGCCCAAACCCTGGAACATGCCGCAGTCTAAAAGTATTTTCGTCCCGTTATTTAAAGTGATCAAATGTTTGCTGCCGGTTACATTTTGTGCAGCTCCGTGGAAGGCTAGTTTCATTTTTAAGTATTGAGTAATGAGTAGTGCGTATTGAGATTGATTGTTTACCTGGTTAGTTAATGGTACTTAAACCTAACAATTAAATAGATTCAGTTGAGATATAATAATCGTACCATATTAGATTTTCGATTCCAGATTTCAACTTGCGTAAAGTAATCACGAGTGGGGCGTGTCCTGCAGTAGAAGCAGGTCGGGCTTTTTGTTGCAAGTCCTCGCCCCGAAGTAGAATCGGGGCTGTGGGCTTTCCACTTCAATCCCTCACGCAAAACCTAGCATGTGTGTTAGCAACCCAGCAAGAATTTAACATACCTATGATAAGTAAACACCTCTAAACATTTCCTTAAGTTTAATTAGATTTGCGCCAATGAAAAATTATTTATTACTACTGCTGATCTGCTGCGGTCTAATCTCCAACTCTCAAGAATCAAGTGACTCAACTAAGAACGACTTCGCCTTTATTGAAGTTCTTCCAGAGTTCCCGGGAGGCATTCTCAGCTTAAGTAATTATATTTCCAGAAATCTCAAATATCCTGAAGTCGCCTATATGCTTGGTATTGGAGGGAAAGTACTTGTTGAATTTGCTGTTGAAAAAGATGGCACTGTTACAGATGTCCAACCGAAATCATGTATCGGAGCAGGCTGCGAGGCAGAGGCAGTGCGAATCTTGAATAATTCGCCTAAATGGAAGCCTGGAATTCAAAATAGCCTACCTGTTAGAGTTATGTATACACTTCCAATCAATTTCCCCAAAACCGGGGGTCGTTAATCTTCATAAATAACCTCCGAAATTCAAAGTTCCTGTTTCTCTTCTTAATCGAAGGAAAAGAATATCTGTTAGATGAAGCTGAAAAATTATTGGGTCCAAACTTTGAAAAATCAACTATTGAAAGTGCCGAAAAATATCCGTACCAAGAGAAATACTCTTTCTCAGATAAAAAGAGGTCTATCTAATTAAAATAAAAAAGCAGGTAGAAGTAAAATAGAATTGGTGAGCCTTTTTATAGAAACGGCAGCAAGTTGTATAATCATCCCTTACTGATTACTTTACGAAGTAAAAATATCAACCGGACTTCCATCCGGTTTTTTTATTTTTAAGCATAACTAAGAAAATAGTTGTATAACTAAATATTTAGTTATACCTTTAATATATAGGTTCAAGATCATACGCAAACCCCAATTCAATAAATATGGAAATTAAAGAACTAACCAAAGCGGAAGAACAGATTATGCATGTACTATGGGATTTGGAAAAAGCCTTCGTGAAAGACATCATTGATGTTTTGCAAGAACCCAAACCAGCATATAATACTGTTTCTACCATTATCAGAATACTTGAAACAAAGGGATTTATAGATCATGAAGCTTTTGGTAAAAGTCATCGGTACTTTCCGGTTATCAGCAAAGAGATTTATAAAAATTTCGCCACCGAAAAACTCATGATCGGCTATTTCGAAAACTCGGTAGAGAGCATGTTTTCTTACTTTATGAAAGAGAAGAAAATAGACCTGAAAGAGGCTGATGAAATACTTAAGCTAATCGAAAAATTTAAGAACAAATAATATGGAAAGCCTTCACTATCTAGTTTTGGTGAACCTGTACCTGTTGCTGTTTTACGGGTTTTATCACCTATTGCTTCGAAATGAAACCTTTTTCAGGTTGAACCGAATTTATTTGGTCGGCTCAGCATTAATGAGCTTTATCATTCCTTTCATTCAATTAGAATGGATTAAATCACTTTTTATAACGAGTAAAGTACAGGAGTTTACTTTCGTATACTCAATGATTGGCACACCCACTTCTACACGACTTCAACAAACTCAAGTAACAACCGGTGATATACTAGCTGTCATTTATTTAATAGGCTTGGCCGTTTTCTCAATCCGATTTATAGTACAGCTGATAAGCATTCAAATCGATTTTAATAAGAGGAACACCGGCGAAGCCTTTTCCTTTTTTAAACAGATAAAAGTGGATAGCAACTTAGCAAACCATGACGTTATTATGAAACATGAGCAAGTACATGCAAAACAGCTTCATTCGGCCGACGTCATTTTATTTGAGCTAATTGCAATCATGAACTGGTTTAATCCGGTTGTGTATTTTTATAAAAAAGCCATAAAAAACCTTCATGAATTTACCGCAGATGAGGTTGCTGCATTTTATGCTGACAGTAAAAATAACTATTCGATGATTCTCCTTAGTAATGCCTTTGGCGTGGAACCTCATCAACTAACCAACAGTTTTTTCAATAAATCATTACTTAAACAACGAATCTATATGTTAAATAAAACAAAATCGAAAAAAGCAGCCATTCTGAAGTATGGCCTGTCTGTACCACTTTTTGCGGGTATGTTAATCTTATCATCTGCTACCGTTAAAGAGAAAGTAGAAGCATCGGAGCAAATTGCCAAGCTTGAACCTCAAAATCTTAAAGAAGTAGTAAGTACAATTCCCGAAGTCATCAGTAAAAAGTTCTCTTCGAGTGTAGCCTCTCAACCTGTTTCCACAATGAACACACTGATTGATACCACTGAAAAGGTGCAAGATTTTGTTAGGAAAAACTATAACTTACCAATAGCATTAAAATTAGAGGTAGATGGACGAGAGACTGGGATTAATATAAAGTCACAAAACCCAAATGCAATATATGTACTTAATGGCAAAGAAGTCGAAAAAGAAGTATTTAATAGTCTCGATCCTAAGTCCATCGAATCGATAAATGTTTTAAAGGACAAATCTGCTACCAACAAATACGGTGACAAAGGGAAAAATGGTGTAATTGAAATTGCCACAAAAACAGATCTAAATTTAAAGCAATCTGGAGAAACAAAATATTTAGCAGATGACAGCGTGGTTTTCATCAAACAAACAAACGAGGTAAGACTTTATGGAAATCCGCAGATAGACTTAAATCTGCAAAACCCAAATGTTCTGTATATCATCAATGGCAAAGAAGCTGATAAAGACGTTGCTCAAGCTCTTAAACCTTCTGTCATCAAATCGATGAACGTGTTAAAAGACAAATCTGCCATCGACAAATATGGCGAAAAAGGGAAAAGTGGTGTCATTGAGATTACCACAAAAACGGCTAGTGATAACAGTTCAACTCAGGTAAACATTCAATCGACCAATAAAAATAAGAATATCGACTTCAAAGGTATGGTTTTCATAAACGGGAAAGAAAAGGATAATAGTAATGGAGATGCACTCAAATCGTTAAAACCTGAAGACATTAAATCTATGAATGTTATTAAAAGTGAAGATGCGATAAAAAAATATGGCGAGAAAGGGAAAAATGGCGTCATAGAAATTACTCTTAAAAAAGAATAAACTAACAATCAAATAGAAAATAAAAGGGCAGCGAAATCAAATTTGCTGCCCTTTTTATTCACTCAATTTTTCTAATTCAAATCAACACTACTATAAACATGGTACTCGCCAGGCTGCAGCATTTCCGTATACATTCCTCCAGAAACTGACACAGTTTGCCCGTTTAATTGATCTTTCCAGGTTCCGTTAGTTGGTAAAGTTGCACTCGCTAATTTCGCAGTAACATCGAAATTCCCGACTATTAAAACATTCACATTATTACTTTTCAATTGAATGTATTTTACACTTCCTGTTAAGTCATACGTAATATCTGTACTTGCAAAAACTGGATTCTTTTCCTTCAGTTTAATCATCTTTGAATACACATTGTAAAGCGCTTTACGTTCAGCTACATTGTTATATTCCCATTTAATAGGTTTTTCACCAACCCGTCCATTTTGATCAATAGAAATATCATAACCGAGTTCGCCAAACTGCCAGATCATTTTAGGGCCAGGCATACCTAACAAAAATGCTGCTGCCATTTCCTGACGTTTTAAAGCGGTGGCTACCGTTTTAATATTATACGATCCTGACGAATTTCCAAAGCTTAAGTTTTTAAACATCATCCGTTCTTCGTCATGGCTTTCCATGTAGGTAACCAAGTTTTCTGATCCGGTGAAACCGTGAGATTTGTAGATACCCCTAGAAAGATCAGATCCAGCAACGTAACCCATCGACGCTTCCATGGCATTGTGGTTAATATTATTCCACAACATCATTCCTTGGCCGGCCAATTCTCTTTCTTCGTCATCCGCTGCAAAGTGTTCTAGAATTACATAAAAATTGTGTGGGTCTATAGATTTAATATAGTCGTTATAATTTTTCCAGATGGCTATCCTACTCGGATCATATGCTCCCCAAGGTCCAGCAGCACCATCAGTTGTTCCACTATTTTTTTGAGTGAAGCCTTTAGATAAATCAAATCGGAAACCATCTACTTTATACTCTTGCATCCAAAACTTTATTACATTTTTTGTAAATACTTTAGTTGCCGCACTTTCGTGATTAAAATCATATCCCACGTTAAAAGGATGGGTTGGCTCCACATTAAACCACGGACTATTCGCTGCCGGCTTACCTGATGCCTGATCGAAATACAATTGCACCATGGGCGATTGACCGAAGGAATGGTTCAAAACCATATCTAAAATAACCGCGATGCCTCGTTTATGGCATTCGTCAATCACTAATTTCAATGCGTTTTTAGAGCCGTAATATTTATCAGGTGCAAAATAGAACGACGGATTGTAGCCCCAAGAGTTATTACCTTCAAACTCCGTTACTGGCATCAGTTCGATGGCGTTTATACCTAATCTTTCAATATAATTTAGCGTATCCTTCAATGTGCTATAACTATGAGCAGCTACAAAATCACGCAAGTGCAATTCATAAATAACCAGATTGTTTTTTGAAGGGCGATTGAAGGTTGGCACCGTCCACGTAAAGGCTGTTTGATTACCCTGCATCACACTCACGATACCTGAAGTTTTACCAACCGGATATGCTTTTAAAGATGGATAAGTGATTGCTGAAATGAAGCCATCGTTATTTTGATCCAAAACTTTTTCACTGTATGGATCAGCAATCCGAATCTTACTATCCACTAAAAATTGATAAGCATACTCTTTCGATGCCTCTAAATTATCAATTTGAACCCACCAACGATTACCGTCAGGAGTACGTTTCATGAAATAAGGTGCATCTGTCTGCCAGTTGTTAAAATCACCGATTACATATGCATAGCTTTTATTTGGAGCATATAAGCTTACGATAGCCGACGTCCCTCCATTGATAAACGTTACTCCATCTTTAGCTCCAGACGGCAGCTCCGCTATTTGTACCACCCCATTAATGGTAAAACTAAATGTAGCTTCTACAGTTTCACCTCCACTTGAAGCAGTCACTTTAACCGTTTGTAAACCTGTGGCCGTTGCTTTTGCTTTACCCGTAATTGATGTTGCGTTGCTTGCAGTTGCAAAGCTGGCTCCATTTAAGGTCAGCTTTAGATCGGACGATTTTGAAGCCAAGGCCGTTATTGTTAAATCTTCGCCAATCATTTGAACTTCAATTTTAGGTGTAGCATCAAACATCGGCTCAAACTCAGGAGCAGTGAACCGCACCGCTAATTTACCAGCTTCATACAAAGGAATATAAATATCACTATTGTCGGAATTACGGCCACTTTTACTTCCATCTCCGTTACGGAAAACCATTGCCATTTTCAATATTTTTTCGCCTGCAGGCACGCTATAAAAAGTTTCAGGAGTAAAAGTAATAGAATATTTATTGTTCCCTAAGGGAGTCATTTTTACAGCCGGATCCGGTGTTGAAAACGATGCACTTTTCACATATTTCCAATCTGCGCTGCTTGTACTTTTATCCGTGATTACTCCCGTGTGAACATATATATCACCGGAGAATCCGTTCAAACCTGCATTGCCTTTTGAAGCATCGAGAGTCAAGGTTACTTTTTCTCCAGCCACGGGGAATGCCGGAGTCCAGGTTACTAAGCCAACTTCTGTGATAACGCCCGGAACTTCCGGTTCAGGGATCGTTCCTGGATTAGTTGAATTTTTTTTGCACGATGTCAAAGCGATAAGAATCAGCGCTATGTAAATGGGGATTAATTTTTTCATTTCTCTGGTTTGATTATCGTTTATTAACTGACAATAGTAACATTTGAAACAGTATCCAGTCTTTATTAGCAATTTTTGTAGTTTAAAATTTCATACATTATGAAAGAAATATTTTTCATAATGTATTATTTGTAATTCTCAGTGATTGGTTTAATAAACTTTAATATTCTATGCTTCTTGTTTATCTAGTTTTGCAACCACTTTCTCATCATGTACTGAAAGCACGGAAATTGCTGCTAGAATCATGAACGATCCTGCAAGAACCAAGGCAAAAATTGCTTGTCCATGGAAGAGATTTTTTACAATCATCCCACCAAATAAACCATTTACTATTTGAGGAAAGGTGATGAAGAAATTGAAAATTCCCATGTAAACTCCCATTTTATGAGCCGGAACAGAGCCGGATAAAATAGCATATGGCATGGCCAAAATACTTCCCCAAGCTAAGCCAACACCAATCATCGATATAATTAACATATTAGGATCTGTTATAAAGTAGAAAGACAACAAACCTAAACCACCCGCTGCAAGCGAAAAAGCATGCGCAATTTTTCTACTTGTTGCTCTCGCCATAGCAGGAAGCAGTAAAGCATACACAGCAGAAACCGCGTTATATATCCCGAAAAGGAAGCCAACCCAATTACCAGCATCGGCAAATTTTACCGATGAAGTGTCGCCGGGAATTACTTTGTAAATATGCTGAGCCACAGCGGGTGTAGTAAAAACCCACATCGAAAATAAAGCAAACCAAGAGAAAAATTGGACTAATCCAAGTCTTTTCATTGTTTTAGGCATGTTGGCAAAATCAGAAAATATACTTGAAAGGCCCTTTTTCTCAGCTTCAGCTACTTCTGGATTATACCTAACCATTTCTTCGGGTGAATACTCTTTGGTAGTAATGATAGTATACAATATCGATGCAAGTAAAATCCCCGCTCCAACGTAAAAAGAATAAATCACGTTATCGGGTATTTGACCGGCTGACGCTATTTTCGAAACTCCTAAATATTCTGAAAAAACGTATGGCAACCATGAACCAGCAACAGCGCCCAATCCTATTAGCAATGTTTGCATCGAATAACCAACACTGCGTTGGCTATCAGGTAATTTATCACCAACTAAAGCCCTGAATGGCTCCATGGCTACATTTATTGATGCATCCATAATCATCAACATCCCTGCACCAACCATTATTGGAGGCAGCAAATAAGCTAATCCTGCAGAATTTGGCATCATGATCAAAGCTAAGTCAGTTAATATGGCTCCTGCTAAAAAATAGGGGCGTCTTCTGCCCAAACGGTTCCAGGTACGATCGCTGTAATGGCCAATAATGGGTTGTACAATCATCCCGGTTAACGGTGCTGCTAACCAAAAAAGTGACAAATGTTCTACGTCTGCCCCAAAAGTTTGAAGTATTCTCGAAGCATTCCCATTTTGAAGGGCGAAGCCGAACTGAATTCCGAAAAAACCGAAACTCATATTCCAGATTTGCCAAAAAGACAGCTTTGGTTTTTCTAAAAGTTTATGCATGTTATTGGTTTTGGCCTCATCCCCAACCCTTCTCCGGGGGAGAAGGGAGTTTTAAGGTTAGAAATTAGTTACGGTTTGGTTGTATATCGTTTAACACATTAAAGACTTATTATTAAAGCACAAGATGGTGGCACTACTACGGGGATACCGTTTTCTATGCTATTTATGGTTTCGGTTTGGTTTGAAATCAGTTCCTTGAAAGTCACCGCTTTTTTTGCAAACTGTTTATTAATATTTTCCGGTAATATTAAGTGGGCGTCAAGTGTTTGCGAGCGGTCGAAATTTGCCACGATTAATACTCTTTCATGATCAGTGTACCTTACAAAAGCATACATCCGGTTATTCATTGCCGAATTCTTTAATTCCATAAACTCCCCTTTACGGATGGCTTCACTGCTAGCAGAAAAATTTAAAAGTTTAGCATAATAATCCCGAAGTTTTTTTTGTTCATCCGATAGCTTACTGCCGTCAAAACGCCCACCATTCATCCATTTCTGGTGTTCGGGCACTCCCCAGTAATCAAAAATGGAAGTTCTATTATCACTGCCGCCAAAACCTTCAATTCCTTTTCCGGGTTCGCCAACTTCTTGGCCGAAGTAAATCATAACCGGGCCGCTTGAAAGAGTTGCAGAAACTACCATCGCCGGAAGCGCATACTTTGGATCTTTTGCAAAACCTTCAGACGCAATCCGCTCTTCGTCATGATTTTCTAAAAAGCGAAGCATTTTAGAAGAGAAACCAGCACTTTCATGGTTTACCACATAACTGATATCTTTAACATTTGCATGATCTTCGTTTCTGATCAATCTTTTTAAACCATCGTACAAGCCAACTTTATCATACAGAAAATCAAACTTTCCTACCTCCAGAAATTTCTCATACAGTTTGGGATTATACGCCTCAGCAATGAAAATAATATCGGGATTTACTTTTTTCACCTCTGGAATAACCCAATTCCAAAATTCAATCGGAACCATTTCTGACATGTCGCAACGGAAACCATCAACGTTCTTTTTGACCCAATAGGTTAAAATATCTTTCATTTTAATCCAAACAGGCGGCATTGGTTCAAAATAATGTTTTTCACCATTTAGATAATCAACACCATAATTAAGTTTTATGGTTTCAGACCAGTCGTTTAAGGTTGGTGCTTCAGAAAAAACATTATTGCCGGTGGCTTTAGCAGGGTTTTCTGCAAACTGATTATCTTTTAATGGGGACTGAAATAAGTCGCCACCGGCATTTGTTCCTACGGGTATTACAAAAGGTTTTCCGGGTACGTAATAAAAATCGTTTTGCGAATCAAAAGCCTGAGCTATATCATCATTGGCTCCAAAATCAATTACTCCGGCTGGCTTTGCATCCGAATTATAAGTTCTGGCCACATGATTCGGAACAAAATCCATTAAAACTTTTAAGCCTTGATTATGAGTACGGCTAATTAACGATTCAAATTCGGCCATTCTATTGTTAACATCAACAGCTAAATCCGGGCTTACATCATAGTAATCTTTGATGGCATACGGAGAACCTGCCCTTCCTTTCACAATGTCCGGATCATCCGCCTTGATGCCATACTGTGAATAATCTGTCATGGTAGCCTGTTCTAAAACACCGGTATACCAAACGTGTGAAACACCTAGCTTTTTAAGTTCAATTAAGGCTTTGTCAGAAATATCATTGAATTTGCCAACACCATTTTCTCCAATTGATCCGTATGTTTTGTTGTTGCTATTTTTATTGCCAAACAAGCGAACCATCATTTGATAAATGATCAACTTGTTATCTTGTACGTTCGTGGAATTTGTATTTTGCATATTGACTTTACGTTGTGCACAACCTGTAAGCACATTAGCAGCCAAAAAAGTACATATGATCACATTTTGTATAGTTTTCATCTCTGTTAAGCAATCAACTTATAACCTGCAACCACACTTTCGTTAGCTTTAATCGTATACGAGTTACCGTAAATAGTGACCGTAACTTCTTCACAGCATCTGTTTAATAAATAAATTCCTGTTTTATCAATCTTCATGCTTAAAGAAATACCTCTAAAATGAATATTGAAAGAATAAGATGTCCACTTTTGTGGTAAAAATGGATTAAATGCTAAAGAATTATCTTTCACTTTCATTCCTGCAAAACCTTCTACCACACTCATCCAAGTCCCAGCCATTGACGTAATGTGCAAGCCATCCTCCGTATCGTTGTTATAATCATCCAGATCTAATCTGGCCGTACGTAAATAAAAATCGTATGCTCGCTGTTCATCTCCCAAACGGGCAGCTAAAATACTATGCACACAGGGCGACAGTGAACTTTCATGAACGGTACGAGGCTCGTAATAGTCGAAATTCCGTTTCAAGGTATCCTGGTCATAACGATCTTCAAAAAAGTACATTCCTTGAAGCACATCTGCCTGTTTAATAAACGGCGAACGTAGAATGCGATCCCAACTCCAATTCTGATTTAATGGTCGTTCGGCTGAGAGTAAATCAGATACTAAAATCTCTTCCTTATCCAAAAAACCATCCTGCTGAAGGAAAATGCCTTTTTCAAGATCTTCCGGATAAAACATGTTTTCTATAATGTGTTTCCAGTAGGATGTTTCTTCATTAACCTTTAAATTAAGCTTTTTAAGCAGATCGCCACACCTTTCAGCACTTGTAGATCTTACATAATCTAGCGCTTCCAATGCATATTCCAGACACCAAGCAGCAATGGTATTTGTATACCAATTATTGTTTACGTTATTTTCATATTCATTTGGTCCAGTAACTCCCAGCATCACATATTGCTGCTTAGATACGCTCCAATTAACCCGCTGACTCCAAAAACGGGCAATTCCAACTAAAACTTCTAAACCGTAATCTGCCAGGTAACCTGCATCGCCGGTATAACGGATGTAGTTATAAATCGCATACGCAATAGCTCCATTCCGGTGAATTTCTTCGAACGTAATTTCCCATTCATTATGGCATTCTTCGCCATTCATGGTAACCATCGGGAACAAAGCAGCACCGTTTTTGAAACCTAGCTTTTCTGCATTTTCAATGGCTTTACCAAGTTGATTATACCGATAAATTAACAAGTTCTTAGTCACCTGTGCATCTGCTGTTGCCAAATAAAAAGGCACACAATACGCTTCGGTATCCCAATACGTAGAACCGCCATATTTTTCACCAGTAAATCCTTTTGGGCCAATGTTCAGCCTTGAATCTTCTCCAGTATACGTTTGGTTCAGTTGAAATATATTAAAACGGATACCTTGTTGAGCAGCCACATCACCTTCAATTACAATATCACTTTCCTGCCATTTCAAAGCCCAGGCAGCTGATTGTTCTTGCAGCATTTTCTCAAAACCCTTCACTACACAGTTTTTTAGAACTTGTTTACAATGATCTAATAAACGCTCTTTTGGATGATTTTCGGAAGATAAATTTGCTGCGTATTTATAAATAACAACCTCCTGGCCTTGCTCTGTTTGCACTTCCACTCGGTTGGCAACATATTTCTCTTTGCTTATAATATTCGGCGCTAGATTCAGCTGGTCACCATTTTGAGAAACGGTAAACATCATCCCTGTACATACTTCAAACTGAGTTTTAAATGTCCTGAGAGTTAAATAAGCACTTCCTTCATTCGCTTCACGAGTAACTTCCGACCAAAACTTCTCATCGTAATTGGCGTCCTGATTTCTGATATCACCATCTATATAAGGAGTAATCGTAAGAAGGCCGGTAAAATTTATAGGCGTAATAACATATCTTATCGCACCAGCTTCCTGATCTACAATGCTGCAAAAGCGTTTGGCATTTACTTGTATTTGCTTCCCATTTTCAAACTCGGCTGTAAAGGAGCGCTCCAGATAACCATCTTTCATGTTTAATACACGCAGAAAATCATGCACTTTACAATCAGCTAAATCCAAAAATTCACCATCAACTTGAATATCAATGCCTATCCAGTTTGCTGCATTTAAAACCTTGGCGAAATATTCCGGATATCCGTTTTTCCACCATCCAACACGGGTTTTGTCCGGGTAATAAACACCGGCTACATATGAGCCTTGCATGGTATCGCCCGAATAGGTTTCTTCGAAATTAGCCCGCTGACCCATACGGCCATTACCCAGACTAAAAATGCTCTCCGAAATTTTATTTAAATGAGGATCAAAGTCTTTTTCAATGATTTTCCACTCATCTGCTAGTAAGTAATTTTTCATTTAATAGCAGTATTAAAACTGACTTTCATATTCATTATGCTGTATTTCTATAATCAATAGATATGATTTTTTTATCCTTTAAGTTTGGGCGTGCCCCAAGGGTCGGGCTTTCCGTTGCAAGTCCTCGCACCAATAAAAAAATTGGTACTGTGGGCTTTTCACTTCAATCCCTCACGCTCTAGCATCTCACAAAAAGAGGCTTATAAACTTTTTAATTGTTCAATTGTTATTTCATGCAATCCAGAAACTACCAGATCCGCATCTTTTAAAATCTCTTGAGTTCCTATTCCAACCACTTTCATTCCGCCAGCTTTGCCCGCTTGCACACCAGAAACTGCATCCTCGAAAACGATACATTCTTGTGGAGTAACATTTAGCAATTCGGCTCCTTTCAGAAAAACCTCTGGGTCAGGTTTTGATGTGCTTACTACATTACCATCAACAATAGCATCAAATAGATCAGCTAAGCCCGTTTTCTTTAAAATAATTGATGAGTTTTTACTTGCTGATCCTAAAGCGATTTTAATTCCCGCAACTCTTAATGAATGAAGTAATTCTTTAGATCCTGGTAAAATTTCATTTGGCTCCATCGCATTGATCATTTCTACATACCATTCGTTTTTACGAGTGGCAAGTACTTGTATTTCTGCGTCCGACATCTCCAAACCTCCCCAACCTAAAATCAGCTGTAAAGATTTTATCCGGTTAATGCCCTTTAAATGCTCATTTTGCTCCTCTGTAAAATCGAAGCCCAGTTCATTAGCCAATTTCTTCCAAGCTTTATAGTGGTAAACGGCTGTGTCTACTATTACCCCATCCAAGTCGAATAAGCATGCTTTGAAGGGAGTTTTAGTTGTATGTTGTAAGTTATAAGTTGTAAGTTCTGGCATGGGTTACTAAGTTGTGGGTTGTGAGTTGAAAGTTGTGAGCACTTTCAGATCGGCTTACCCTGAGCCATGGTTTGTGTCCCCACAAAACATTATTTATTTTAGTTATTATTTATTTCCATGGTTCCTGTTCCCACAAACCATTATTTAAAGTGAATACAATCTTTTATTTTTTTAATTCTAATACCCAAACAGACTTTGCAGGCACTTTCACTGTTTCAATCGAACCAAGTTGTTCACCCGAAATAACATTCATAGCTTTGCTAAACCCAGCTGTACGCTCGCTGAACCTTTCGCTTTTTATGCTCTCCTCTTTCTCGTTTGTATTCATTACAATCATCACCGTTTTATCTGCATTGTATCTGAAATACACATACATACCATTCTCTGGAACGTATTGCATCAGTTTTCCCGTTTGTAGCACTTCGTTGTTTTTGCGATAATTCGCTAAGGTTTTAACGTAGTTGAAGGCTTCATTTTCCTTTTCGGTACGACCGGCAACAGTAAATTTGTTTGTTTTATCTCCTGCCCATCCACCTTCAAAATCACTACGAACTAATCCATCTGGGTTTGAATTTCCTTTCATTAAGATTTCGTTTCCATAGTAAAATTGAGGAATGCCGCGTGTGGTTAACAACCAGGCAATACCCGATTTATATTTGCTAAAATCTTCGTTTACAACCGAATAGAAACGACTTAAATCATGATTATCCAGAAAAACCACATTGCGAGTGGCATCCTGATACATAAAGTCACTAGCGATGGTAGTGTATAATTTATTCACTCCATCATCCCAACCAAACTTTCCGTTTAAAGCTTCATTAATCCCCCATAAACATTGAAAATCTGTTACGCCCAGCAACTCCGTATTGAAACCACGATTTATTGTATTTCCCTGAGTAAAATAAACCTGGTTTGGCATCCCACGAACCCAAGTTTCGGCAAAGAATGTAAATTTTGGGTATTCTGCTTTTATTGCTTTGCCCCATTCTGCCATGTATTCAGCATCGTTGTAGGCATAGGTATCCAAACGGAAGCCATCCAGATTTGCATACTCAATCCACCAAATATGGCTTTGAGTAATATAGTTCCTTAAAAATGGATTCGCTTGATTAACATCCGGCATATGGAAATCAAACCAGCCGTCTGTCATTTGTTTCTTATCAGATTCAGATGCATACGGATCAAACAAAACCTGATCTTTGAAATTGGATCTGGTAAACTTTGACCATTGGTGTACCCAATCTTTAGAGGGCATATCCGTAATGGTAAAATGTTTACTTCCAAAATGATTATGAACTAAATCCATAATCATTTTCATATCCCGTTTGTGAAGTTCATCAACCAGCTTTTTGTAAAGCTCATTGGTGCCAAAACGAGGATCTATCTTATAATTTTCAGTATTTGCATATCCATGATAAGAAGCTCTTGGCTGATCATTCGTTAAAACCGGGTTTAACCAAACGGTAGTTACTCCAAGTTCTTGTAAATAATCTAAGTGATTAATAACTCCTTGTAAATCTCCCCCATGGCGGCTGTACATAGAATCGCGATGAAGAGAAACTTCTTGCATCCCTTTAATTATGTCGTTGCTTTTATCGCCATTGGCAAAGCGATCAGGCATAATCAGGTAAACAAAATCTTTGTTAGTAACGCCTTGCTTACCTTTTGAGGTAAGGTCGCGTTGCTTAATTTCGTAATTATACTTTACAGCCTTAAGCCCTTTTTTTGTAAATGATATCAAAAATTTTCCAGGAGTGGCCGATGAAGAAATCTGTAGATCAAGAAATAAATAATTTGGATTTTCTACCTTGTTTACTTTTGTTAGGGTAACGCCGGGATATGTCAAACTAACTTCTCTATTGGCTATCTTATCACCATGAACCAAAAGTTGAAGCTTCGGATTTTTCATTCCAGCCCACCAAAAAGCCGGTTCGATACGCTCCAGAGATGGTATGTTTTGTGACTTTACGCCTGTTACAAAAAAGACAAGAAGTATGAACAGGCTGAATTTTACCTTCATTTTTAAAGAAATTTTCAATTTGATTGTTAGATAAAGAAGTAAATACCCCGCCGAAGCCGGGCATTTACATATTGAATTAACCCCCCAACTACAATTTCGTAAGTGTGTACTTGTTGTTAATTAGATCAAGTACCACTTTATAATTTCCAGCTTCAGTTACTGGTATGTCAGTTCCACCTAGCGTTCCCACAGTAGCATAACCGAAGTTTACAGCCCAGTCATGATTTTTTCTGAACTTGAAAGCTCCAACGCCCATATCTACCGTAGCAGACCATGTTTGTTTTCCGTTATCATATTTCATATCTATATCATTAGACCAATTACTTCCAACTGGAGCATTACCAATGACACCCCACACTAAAGGACTAAACACTAATGTATTAGCATTTATATCCGCAACTAATTCGTAGCTACCAGCCGCTGGTGCCGAAAGATCACCACCACCCACGGCGATCGTACCATCTGCAGAACCTTTACCATATTCAGGTGGTCCCCAAGATTTTTGGGTTAATATTTTAAACCCAAGATTTCCCGCCGTGTAGTTAATAACACCTTTATAAATACCGTTACTTGTGGCCGATAAAAGGCTATCAGCGGTGGCAGGATTCCAACCTTGGTAAGCACCAGGCACATATAAGAAAGACGTTAAAGGGTAAGGGTTAACGGTTATGTTTAAAACGTTTGAGTAAATTGGTGCAATGCTATCAGCAATTGTAGATTTTACCCGGACATCAATTATAGAGTTTATCCCAGTGGGTAAACCCATTTTTAACATCAAAGCATTAAAATCGATTACTGTAAAACTTTTTTCTAAAGTATTTGCATCTGCTATAATCTCTTGTTTCGTTGCAAAGTTGTTTCCCTTAAGAGATAGTTCAAGTATGTTTTTTACAGCGGCATTATAACCATAATCTGTCTTCGTCCAAGAAATTGTAATAGCCGTTTTTGCTGCGTCGGCCTTAGTTAACACTAAATTAGCTGATGTTGCGCTAACAGTTCCCGGAGTACCAGTTGTAGCAATGGTTAATGTTTCGTCTTTTTGGCAGGATACTAACATCAGTGCCGCAAAACTGAATATATATAATTTATAAAATAGAGATTTCATATCTGAGTATTTTCGTGCTGAAACTAATATCCTGTATTTTGTATAAGATTTGGATTGGAGTTAATATCTGCCGAAGGTATTGCAAACATACTTCGGAATGATTCAACCCCTTTGCCACCTTTAACACCACCTTTCCAAGGCCATAAGTAAGTATCTTCTGTAAACTTTTTGAAGCGCACTAAATCTGTACGTCTAAAAGCTTCCCAGTAAAGTTCCCTACCTCTTTCATCTAAAACATCATTTAAGTTTAAACTGGTGATATTACCTGATGTATTTCCGTACCCACGTTCACGCAGTTTATTGATGTAAGATATTGCAGTAGCTTCGCTGCCACCTGCCCCACCTCGTTTAACAGCCTCAGCATATATTAAATACATTTCTGCTAAACGGAATAATGGGAAATCTGTAGAGCAATAAGTGCCATTATTAGAAGCTGCTGTAACACCCGCTGAGGTGACATTACTAAATTTGGCAACAGCCAATCCGTTATCAAAAGCACTTGGATCATCCATTTCAAGCTTGGTTCCCTGAAACATGGCACGTTTATCTGTTGCGCCACTATAATCGCCAAACAATAAAGGAAGATTTTTTGTACTGCGGTTACCACCCCATCCGCCATTCGGAACGCCACGTGAGGCAGGGTTTAAAGCAGCATTTGTAGATGCATTGATCAAAAACGTCATCCCTGCAAAGGATTGACCTTTCACTCCATCATAGTTAATGGATAAGATGGTTTCTGGATTATTTAAGTTGTTATCTGCATTAAACAGATTTTTATATTGAGGAGCCAAAGTGTAACCTGCATTAATAACTTTGGTGGCATATGTTATCGCTTCAGCATATTTGGCTTGCCCCGTGTACACTTCAGCGTTCAAATATATCCTTGCAAGTAATGCCCATGCAGCTGCCTGATCAGCTCTGCCATACTCGTTGGCTTTTGCTGCTACCAGATCTGCATCAATTGCTTTAAGTTCTGATTCTATATAAGTAAACAGATCTGCACGTTTTATTTGTGGAGGAATATATTTTCCGATAGGATCATTTTCTGTTACAAATGGAGGATTGCCAAACAAATCCATCAAAATAGCATATTGAAAAGCTCTCAAAAAACGGGCTTCAGCTCTATAATGTTTCACGTCTTCTGCAGCTGCTCCAGTAATACCCCGACTAGCTAATTTGCTATCGTCTGACTCACGAATAAATTCATTAGCCATTGTTATTTGGTATAAACTTCGGTTATATAAGCCTCTTAAAATTACATTACTGGATGTCCAATTCATGTTATGAAAATCGGGCACTCCCGGATCATTCCAAACACAGGCGGCCTCATCTGTTGATAATTCCTGTGCATTCCAATACAGACGTAAAAAATCAGATGTGCCCGCATCAATACCGGCTAAATCACTACTACTTTCCCCGTTAGGGCCAGTTAAACCATAACTTGCATAAACTTTAGCTATAACTTGCTTATAACCATCGAGTGAACTATACACCACATTTGATGTACTTGCATTTGTCGGGACTCTATCCAAGTCCTTAGTACAAGAGGCCAAGCCTACTGTAGAAAGAACGGAAATACTTAATATTTTATATAGATTATTTTTCATCTCTTTATTTTCCAATTAATTAAAAGCCAAGATTTAAACCTAACACGAAGGTTCTGGCCCTCGGATAAAAGTTGTTATCGATACCGTTATTGATTTCGGGATCAAGCCCTGAATATTTGGTTACCGTAAAAACATTTTGGCAGTTTGCATAAACATTTAAGTTCATACTACTCTTTGAAAACATTTTACCAACGTTATAGCCAATACCCAAGTTATCCATTCTCAAGAATGATGCGTTTTCTATGTAATAATCTGATAAAAATTGATTGTTGCTGAATTGTGAACTAAAAATATTGGTGGTACTATTTTGCAGATATTGGCCCGGGTTCAGTATATTCCTTTTAACTCCCAGATTAGATGATAAGTTATTATACATATAGTTCCCAATACTTGAACGTAGAACAGTATTTAGATTCCACTTTTTATATGATACCCGTGTGCTAAAGCCTAACAATATCGGTGCATTCGGAGATTTGTAACGATAAAGATCTTTTTCTTCGTTAATTATTCCATCACCATTCAAGTCTTCATAAACACCCTCCAGTGGCTTATTGTTGGCGTCGTAAACTTGTTTATACACATAAAAGCTATTAGTTTGATAGCCCACTGAGTTTACTTGAATATTGGTTCCTGTACCACCACTAATTCCAGAAATTCTATTTCCCGGAAAGCTGGGATCTTCAACTGCCGTAAGCTTGGTGATCTTGTTTTTATTGTATGTTAAATTGAAACCCAAATCCCAATTCAAATCTTTAGTTGCAACCGGTATAGCACTGATATTAAACTCAATACCTTTATTTTCCATATTACCAACGTTGGTTAAAATTTCATTACTGAAATTTGATCCTACTGGGATTGGTATTGTATTTAAAAGATCGGTAGTTTTTTTAAAGTATACATCCACACTACCATTGATACGATTATTCAAAAATCCATAATCAATACCTGCATTATAAGTGGAAGTTTCTTCCCATCTTAAATTTTTATCATAAGCAGCAGGAGTATAACCATTAAAGAAGTTATTACCCAATTGATATTGCGATGTGTTACCGCTTAAACCATAAACTGCTAAATATGGATAGTAATCAATACCTTCCTGGTTACCTGTTTTACCATAACTAATACGAAGTTTAAGATCTGACAATGATGTCAAGCTCTTAAGGAAGCCTTCCTCGCTAATCCTCCAAGTTAATGCCGCAGAAGGAAACACTCCCCAACGATTCTCTTTAGCAAATTTTGATGAACCGTCTGTTCGAATTGAGCCAGCTAGAATAAACTTGTCGTTTAACGTATAAATTAAGCGACCGTAATAGGATATCAACGTACTTTGGGGTTTATCAAAAGGAAACTTTGGAGTTGTATTAGGAAGTGTATCCATGTTTGCTCTAAAGGATGGATAAAAATTATTGGTTGTTAAATTATCATAATAACCATAACCAGCAGTAGCATTAATATTACTTTTAATACTTTTTAGATCTTTGATATAGTTTAAGTAAAACTCGCCCACTTTATTATTCACATCTTGGCGATACTTAGTATACGAACCTTGTTGTGAAAAACTTTGAGCAGCTGTTGCAGGTATGTAATTATCACCTTTACCGCTTCCAACGTCATAGCCTAAATTTAAATTAGCATGCAATTCTGGTAAAAAATGAAACCTATAATCTAACTGCAAATTTCCAAAGCTTCTTTTAACATCACTGTTATTATCCTGCGTTCTAATTAATGAAACAGGATTACGCGTTGCATTTGGGTTTAAGGTAGTAACCCCCCCTACAGTATTTGCCCATTCGAAATAATTTCCGAATTGATTAGTATCGTACACAGGCTGAGTAGGATCAAACGAAGCAGCGGCTCCAATAGCACTTTGATTTGCAAAATGTGATTTTGATAAAGTCCCTTTTAAATTTAAATCAATTTTTAAATGCTCTTTGAAAAACTTTGGGCTAGCGCTCAAAGCACCCGAAGTCCTTTTTAAATTATCAGTTATTAAAACTCCTTTTTGGGACAAAAATCCGGCAGACACACGATAAGGTACTTTCTTAGTAGTGCCGGTTATACTGATATTGTTATCACTAGATAAAGCCCTTTGAAAAATTTCATCTTGCCAGTTAGTATTTTGAGTTCCAAGCATCGCTTTTTGAGAGGCCGTACCATTTGCATTTACGTAAGTCCTGAATTCATCAGCTGTTAAAACATCTATTTGTTTCTGTAATTGAGCCGCCGAAAATTGTGTGTTAAAATTAACAACAGGCTTAGAGCTCTTTCCTTTTTTAGTGGTAATTAGGATAACACCGTTTGAGGCCCTTGAACCGTAAATAGCAGTAGAGGCGGCATCTTTCAACACTGTAAAAGATTCAATATCATTTGGATTGATCAAGCTTAAAGGATTAGCAACTCCCGCCAAACCGCGGTTGCTTCCATTTTTCGGATTGGTGAGTGGAACACCATCAACAACTATTAAAGGATCATTTCCAGCATTGATTGATGCGCCCCCGCGAATCCGGATTGTGCTGCCACCTCCGGGAGCTCCTCCATTTGAAGTAATTGACACACCCGCGACTTTTCCAACAATTAATTGTTCAGGTGAGACAATGGAACCTTTTTGAAAGTCCTTAGACGCTACGGTGGAGATTGAACCTGTTAAATCTTTCTTTCTTTGAGAACCATAACCGATTACAACAACTTCATTTAAAGAAGTAGAAGCAGGTTGTAATTGGAAGCTGACAGTTACACTGCCAGTGGCATTCACTGTTTTTTCCATTTCCTGATAACCTATGTATTTTACGATTACGGAAACGTTCCCGGAACTAATGCCAGTTAATTTAAAATTTCCGTTAGCATCAGTAGAGGTTTGGTTATCTGTTCCCTTTACAGAAACAGAAGCGCCGGGAAGTGGTTGGTTGGTTTCGTCTAAAACCTTCCCGCTAATGCTTCCTGTTTGCGCAAAAACCGAAAGGTTTATAAGCACAAAAAAAGCTAGCAATAAGCACTTTGTTAAATAAAATTGTTTCATTTAATTTTGGGTTTAATAAGATCTTAATTGGTTATAATTATTAGTGCGTGGCACTGATTATAAATTTTGGATTACGGATTTACATTTGCAAATAAATATCAAAAAAAATACTTTGGATAAAAAAGTATCGGTTTTTAGGCCATAACCTCTGCTTGATAAATTATTATACAAATAACACAATTGGCAAAATAATCTCACCAACTATCTAATAAACAATGATTTACAAGCAAATAAAAGTGCCAAACAGTGTAATTAATACACTAAGCCAAAAAATATCAGTTTCCGGGATCGTTTCCGGGATCGTTCCCGATAAAATCGTTGATTATAATTGGGCTAAAAAAAATATCAAACAAAATTCTGCTTATTTTGGGCTTGAGCTTAAATTTTTTGTTTCAAAATATTAGAAAAGCGTAGCGGAAATTTTAGTGAAAAAAAGAAATATAGGTGTTTAAAAGGAGCTAAAGATGAGGCAGTTTAATTATCATATTTCGCTCTGTACAGGCAAAAGATTTCACCTAATAGCATGTTATGTCTTGAGCAATACTCGTCGAAATTTAGATCATCTCCACATAGATGCGAAGACAGAATTGCTAAAGGCAACATTGACTTTACACTTGGCTGTGCTGTGATATTTATTGCAGAACTTTGTGACTACTTTTTACTCATTGTACAAAAAACCTACCTACCCGTAGATCTTCTTTTAATAATTTCGGCATTCAGAACTACTACGTTATTCACGGTAAGGTCAGAGCCCGATTCTATTGCTTTAAATAAAAGCTTAGCTGCTTTGGTACCCATATCCAACGCAGGTTGAGTAATGGTGGATAATGACGGGTTTAATAAAGGTGCTATTTCCAAGCTCGAAAAACTAATTATCTTAATATCTTCCGGAATCTTCACACCTAAATCCTGGCAAACATAATACGTACTAATAGCCAACCGCTCTACAGAAGCAAAAATGCCATCAGGTTTAACTTTTTTAATAATATTACCTATCGTTTCATAATTGGCATCGTGCTCATTACTACAGTCTACAACCAAATCTTCCTCATAAGGAATTTCATACTTGGTTAAAGCATCCGCATACCCCTGCATCCGCATTTTACCGATAGACATCTTTTTATTCACTACCAAATAAGCAATCCGCTTGCATCCACCTTTTATTAAATGCTTGGTAGCTAAAAAGCTGCTTTCATAGTCATTGGTAGTAACCTTTGCGGTAGCTATATCTTCATAAACCCTATCAAAAAAAACAAGTGGAATTTTCTTTTTTCGGAGCTTATTCAAATAATTATGATCGTTTGCTTCGCCAGAAACTGACATGATGATTCCGTCAACCCGGCCATTATTTAAGTTGTTGATGAATGATACTTCTTTCTCATAATCATCATAAGTTAAATAAATTAGAATATGATATCCTTTTTCCCGAGCTACCCGTTCTATTCCATTAATAGCCTGTGAAAAGAAATTGTTTGCTATTTCAGGAACAATTACCGCTATAGTCCTGCTTTTTCGTTCCCGTAAATTACTTGCGTAATGATTGGGTTCATAATTAAGTTCATTTGCTAAATGCAGTATTCGTTCCTTAGTTTCTTTATTGATATCACTATTCCCCCTAAATGCCCTTGAAACGGTTGAGGTAGATAAATTAAGCTCTTTAGCTAACTTTTTTATATTAATATTGTCCATTGACTGAGCGTGAATGACTCTATCTCACCACTAATTCTGTTTGTAAATATAGATTAAAGATTATGATGTATAAAATGTTAACTTAAAACTGTTAAATTTTGAATCCTGAATATAAAAAATCAGTAATTAACTGAATTAAACGTATCAGCTTATATTTTTCTTTAGGTTTGAGCTTATCATCATGATCCCAATACCGTATAAAAGGCTTCCTGCTAAGATCTGGTTACAAATAATTGGCATTTGGACACTTGCTGCTATTAGTATTGCCACTCAAATCTATTTAAATGCAAAAGACAGTAATCCAGATATAAAATGGTTTAACATTTTTCTTAAACAACTACCAACATGGTATTTGTGTGCCCTGTTAACTCCTGTTATAGTTTATGTTTATGAGAAACTTCCTCTGGATATTAAAGAATGGAAGCGTAATTTCAGAAAACACTTAGTTATTGCTCTACTTATTTTGATAGTATTTTCTCATTTCCGACTGTGGGCTATGAGTTATATTATTAATAAAATGATCTGGACATTAACTCCAGCCGAATACCTGAATAATTACCTGGCACAGATTGCTATTGACCTCGCCATCTATGCTTTCATTATGTCAGTAATATTTGCGGACAAAGCGAATACCCGCAGGCAAAAGAATGAGCTTTATTCAACACAAGTAGAACTACAAAACAAACAGCTGGAACAACAGCTGGACAATGCAAGATTGGATGCACTGAAACTCCAGCTCAGTCCTCATTTTTTGTTTAACACCCTTAATACTATTAACTCACTGATTCGTTCAAAAGATTATTCATTAGCCATTAAAGCCAATTCCAGGCTTGGAGATTTTCTAAGGGCAACTCTTGATTCAGAAAACACTCAATTGGTTAGTTTAGAAAAAGAAATGAATTATATAGACCTGTATCTTGAGATTGAAACCCTGAGATATGCCGATAGACTACAGGTTATTAAAGAAATTCCTTCCAGTTGCTTATTGATTCAAGTGCCCTATTTCATTCTACAACCGATAGTTGAAAATGCAATAAAACACGGCATCGCTCAAAAAAGTTCTGCAAAAAAGCTTGTTATTAAAGCAGAGATTAAGAAAAATTATATGGAAATAATTATCCTTAATGAAGGTAATCCATTGCGTCAAAATTGGGAAGCAGGTAATGGCATCGGAATAAAAAATGTTTATGAGCGACTGAGCAAAACTTATGGCCAAAACTGTTTTCAAATAGCAAATGATGTAAATAATAATGGCGTTCAGGTAACCTTAAAAATTCCGGTAAGTAATGAATGAAACACAACGAATAAAAATAATTATTGCTGATGATGAACCTGCAGCCCGCTCTTCAATAGCATCATTACTTTCCAATCAGCCTGATATCTCAATTGTAGCCACTTGCACAAATGGCAATGAAACTGTTAAAGCTATCACCGAGTTAGATCCTGATCTTGTTTTTCTGGATATCCAAATGCCTGATAAAAATGGCTTTGAGGTATTGGTAGCATTAGAGCATTCAAAAATGCCGATTTTTATTTTTGTAACTGCTTATGAACAATATGCATTAAAGGCATTTGAAAAATCTGCAGTTGATTACTTACTCAAGCCATATGATGATGATCGTTTTTATCAAAGCCTTGCCAAAGCAAAAAGATATATCACAGGGTCAAGAGTAATAAATGAAATTAATCCGGCAAAGAAATTACTGGCTGAAATACTTCCATCTAAACCTCTATCTTTTAGTAAAAAAATACCTGTTAAAACCAATGGGCGTATCACCTTCATCTCTGTTGATAGCATTATTTTTCTTGAAAGTGAAGGCAACTTTACCAAGATCCATACGGCAACTGAAAGTAAATTAGCAAGCAACTCTTTCAAGCAAATGCAAACCATACTTGATCCGGAAATTTTTGTCAGGATACATAAATCATACATCATAAACCTTGAATTCTTAGAAGCCATTGAGCCCTATTTTCACGGCGATTATTATATTTTTTTAAAGAACGGGCTGAAATTAAAGCTGAGCAGGAATTATAAAAAATCAATAGAACACCTCCTAAATCCTTTTTAATCAAGATTGCCAATCCTTCTCGTAAGTAAGTTACTCCTGTTATACCCCTTTTAAAGCATGTTATCATTTTCTGATTGCAGAAGGATATTTCATTTCTAATCTTAGCTAAAATTTACATCTAAGCAAACTAAAAATGAAGAAATACTTTCTTGCCCTCTTAATTATATATTCCAAATCTGCCTTTAGTCAAGCTGATATGTCAGTACCCTGGGCTATGTTTCATGCTTGCGAAAAACATTGTGGCATGTATCCATCCAAAGATTACCCCCACTTTGGAAGTACAAAATGGAAATTCAGTACTAAAGGCAAGATTTTTTCTACTCCAGCTGTATTTGAAGGTGTTGCCTACATCGGTAGCGAAGACAAAAATTTATATGCTGTTGATGTGGCTACCGGTAAAGAGCGCTGGAGATTTACAACTGAAGGTGCGGTACATTCATCTCCAGCAGTATATAAGGATGTGGTATATTTTGGGAGCTATGATGGCTTTTATTATGCGCTCGACAAAATTACGGGAAAACTAAAATGGAAGTTTCAGACAGGTGGTGAAAAGCATTTCGGACAGCCTGGTTTATGGGGGATGCAACCTTCTCAACAATTTATGGATGATCCATTTGATTTCTATCTTTCATCACCTGTAATCAATATGGATGATAACGACTTAAAGGTATATTTTGGGAGTAGTGACGGTAACTTATATGCCCTGGATGCCGAAAGCGGTAAATTAAGCTGGAAATACCAAACCAACGGAATAATTCATACTACCCCAACAATTTATGAAGGAAAAGTATTTATAGGCAGTTGGGATACCTATATGTACGCTTTGGATGCAAAATCAGGAAAGGAGATATGGAAATTTAAAACGGGTGACCAGCCTGAAGTTCATCAATTAGAAGGTATCCAGGCATCAGCAACAGTAGATGTTGATGAAAACTCAATCTATTTTGGAGCCAGGGATGCGTACTTCTATGCTTTAGACTTAGCTACCGGAAAACTAAAATGGAAATTCTTTAATGACAATTCCTGGGTGTTGTCAACTGCTGGGGTTAAAGATGGTTCCGTCTATTTTGGAACTTCAGACCAGTATAATTTAATTAGCCTCGATGCCAAAACAGGAAAACTAAATTGGAAGTTCAAAGCCAATGGTTATGTATATTCTTCACCAGCCCTGGCCGGTAATACTCTATTCTTTGGAGATTTTACGGGAAAGCTATTTGCTTTAGATATGAAATCCGGAATGCCAACTGACGTATTCACTACTAAAAGCAGGAACAAAAATGCAGGTACTGTTTTAAATTCTGATCAATTAGATTTTGCTTATATGACTAAAGGCCTTGATCTTTCCTTATATATCACCACCACAGCAGGTATGAATAAATTGTACAGTCTGGGATCCATTCTGTCATCACCAGTTGTAAATAATGGTGTAATTTATTTTGGAAGTGCCGATGGAAATTTATATGCGATAAATCTCAAAAACTAGCCAAACAATTTACTTGCTTACGGGTTGCACTTATAACCCCCATTATTTGGTTTGTGTGATATTGCTGATACACATAAAACATAAAAGCCGCTATGCACATGCAAGCGGCTTCTGTGTTTTTATTTTTATCTAAAATTTTATTAAACTTCGTCTTCTTTAAACAGCTTTGCTGTAAAATAATCACGGTTCATGCGTGCTATATTCGTAAGAGAAATGCCTACTGGGCATTCTGCTTCACAAGCACCTGTATTTGTACAACTACCAAATCCTTCTTCATCCATTTGCGCAACCATTGCTTGCACTCTTCTGTAACGCTCGGGCTGCCCCTGTGGCAACAATGCGAGTTGAGAAACCTTTGCTGAAACAAAAAGCATGGCGGAGGCATTTTTACACGCGGCAACACACGCACCACAACCAATGCAGGTGGCAGAACTAAAAGCTTCATCAGCAATAACTTTAGGTATTGCAATTTCATTAGCATCTGGTACACCGCCGGTGTTTACAGACACATAACCGCCTGCTCTTTGTATACGCTCAAAGGCCGATCGGTTGGTAGCTAAATCTTTTATAATTGGGAAAGCAGATGCTCTCCATGGTTCTATCACAACAGTTTGACCATCCTCAAAACTACGCATGTGCAGTTGGCAAGTCGCAACTCCGTGTTTCGGGCCATGCGGACGACCATTTATATGTAGTGAGCATGAACCGCAAATACCTTCACGGCAATCATGATCAAAATGAATTGGCTCGTCGCCCTTTTTAACCAAGCCTTCGTTCACTACATCAAGCATTTCTAAAAATGACATATCAGGAGATACATCACCAGCTTTATAAGTCACGAACTGACCTTTGCTACTTTCGTTTTTCTGACGCCAAACTTTTAACGTCAAATTCATATTTCCACTCATTGCATTGAGATTTGAGATATGAGATTGGAGATGTGAGTCCCACGTCCAACCTTTATATCGGTATATTAATTCGTTGATTTCTAAAATCTAGATAACCTGATATGCACTCATATCTCACATCTAGATTCTCAAATCTTTTATTTATAACTCCTTTGTGTCAATTTTACGTTTTCGTACACCAGCTCTTCTTTGTGAAGAACCTCTGGTTGGTTATCACCTGCATATTCCCAGGCAGCTACATAGGCGAAGTTTTCATCATCCCGTAAGGCCTCACCTTCTTCAGTTTGGCTTTCTACCCGGAAGTGCCCACCACATGATTCTTTACGATTCAAGGCATCATCAACCATTAATTCACCAAGCTCCAAGAAATCCGCCACACGGCCAGCGCCTTCTAAGTTTTGATTAAATTCTTCGTTTATGCCAGATACAATTGCGTTTTTCCAGAAATCTTCGCGTAAAGCGCTAATCAAACCTTTTGCTTTAATTAAGCCTTCTTCTGTACGAGCCATTCCACAATACTCCCACATAATTAAGCCTAGCTCACGGTGGTATTCGTTAATGGTTTTAGTACCTTTTAATGAAAGTAATTTGGATATACGATCTTCTACTTCTTTTTTAGTTTGGGCAAAAGCGGGATGAGAGGTATCAACGGCTTTTGGACCGATAGTGGCCAAATAATCACCGACTGTGTATGGAATCACAAAATAACCATCTGCTAATCCTTGCATCAACGCAGATGCACCCAAACGGTTAGCACCATGATCTGAAAAATTAGCTTCACCTAAACAATACAATCCCGGAACCGTAGTTTGCAGATTGTAATCTACCCATAAACCACCCATTGTATAGTGAACAGCTGGATAAATACGCATTGGTTGCTTGTATGGGTTTTCGTCGGTGATCTGATAATACATATCAAACAGGTTACCATATTTAGCACGAACTGCATCTTCACCTAAACGTTTTATCGCATCGGCAAAGTCAAGGAACACAGCGATTCCAGAAGCTCCGACACCTTTACCTGCATCAACTGCCTCTTTTGCGTTACGAGATGCAACATCACGAGGAACTAAATTTCCGAATGCCGGATATTTACGTTCCAAGAAGTAATCTCTATCTTCCTCTTTAAGATCGGTAACTTTTATTTCGCCTTTACGAAGTTTTTGCGCTAATTCTATGGTTTTAGGAGCCCAAACACGGCCATCATTTCTTAACGATTCTGACATTAAAGTCAGTTTAGATTGATGATCACCACTTACTGGAATACATGTTGGGTGTATTTGAGTAAAACAAGGATTACCAAAATAAGCACCACGTTTATGAGCTTTCCAAGCAGCGGTTACGTTACAGCCCATTGCGTTGGTTGATAGATAAAACACATTACCATATCCTCCAGTGCATAGTAAAACTGCATGACCAGCGTGGGATTCTATTTTACCAGTAACCAAGTCGCGGGTAATGATACCTTGAGCTTTTCCATCAACAGTAACTACATCCATCATTTCATGACGGGTATACATTTCAACTTTACCGTTATGAATTTGACGGTTTAACGCCGAATACGCACCAAGCAATAATTGTTGTCCGGTTTGACCACGAGCATAAAACGTACGTGATACCTGAGATCCACCGAATGAACGATTATCTAGTAAACCACCATATTCACGAGCAAATGGCACACCTTGCGCAACACACTGATCGATAATATTTACAGATACTTCCGCTAAACGGTAAACATTACCTTCACGAGCACGATAATCGCCACCTTTTACGGTATCATAAAATAAACGGTAAACACTGTCACCATCATTTTGATAATTCTTTGCTGCATTTATACCGCCTTGAGCAGCAATAGAATGGGCTCTGCGAGGACTATCTTGAAAGCAGAATGCCTTAACATTGTAACCCAATTCTGCCAAAGAAGCTGCGGCAGAAGCTCCAGCTAAACCTGTACCTACCACAATAACCGTATACTTACGTTTATTTGAAGGGTTAACCAGTTTAAGATTGAACTTATGTTTTGACCACTTTTCGGCTAAAGGGCCTTCTGGAATTTTAGCATCTAACTTCATTTCAGAACTATATTTTATTCCTGATTAAACAGGAGAATGATATTAATAATTTTTTAACAAAAAGAATATTGGCATCGCTGCAAATAGAAGTGGTATTAACACTCCGAAAATCCACACACCTAAGAACCGGATTAGCGGAACATATTTTTTGTGATCCCATCCGATGGTTTGAAATGCACTTCTAAAACCATGAATTAAGTGGAAAGATAGAGCAACCATTGATAATACATATAAAGCAACGTACCATGGTGTCGTAAATGCTTTTGCAACTACTTTATAAAGATCTTTAGAAACCACAATTTCCTTTCCTGCTTGCGTATCAACATAATCAGAATGGATTAGTCGTTTCGCATCCCATGGTAATTCAGATACTTTAATATCCTGAGGATTATCCAAACTGATTTCATACTTAGCATAAGGCAACTCAGCATTATGATATTTCCACCAAAAATCACCCATGTGGATCACGATGAAAATTAATAGGATAGTTCCTAAGATACCCATGTTTCGGGATGTCCATGGGCTATTAGCATTTCCCGCCTGAACTGCATAGCCAACTGGGCGAGCCTTTCTATTACCCATAGTTAATATCAGGGCATACAATGCATGCACTATAATTGATGTATACAACAAATAAGATACAACCTTAATTGGTGTAAAGTGGGTCATTAGATAGGCATACGAATTAAATGCTTGCCCATTATCATCTTTAAATAGCTGAAAGTTTCCAACTAAATGTACAATTAGGAAAGTGCATAAAAAAAGTCCCGTTAGAGACATGATCAGTTTTTTTCCTAGAGATGATGAGAAAGTTTGTGCGAAATTGCTCATTACCGTGTTTTTGTTTTTTATTTGAATTGCAAAAGTATTTTATTTAATACTAAATATTGAACTAGAAAATATTTTTTAAGGTTAATTTGGTTATTTAGAAACAATCTAATTTAGATTTTAGACTGTTTTATATTAAATCCATCATAAAATACCCTCTTATTCGTGGGAATTCATCTAAATAATCTGCAAAGAAGTTTATTTTTATCTCTTTTTGCACGAAGAAAGGACGAAAATTGAATTAAACAAGTCCTAATCACCAAACTCTACTCGGTTTTACAAATCATTCGTTAAAAAAGCACCCGCTATTTGCATATCACTTGTAGAGTTTTTGAGTTAAGTACTCAAATTACGCAATAATAACCGGAATTTTCACTAAGTCCTGTAGTTTAATATCCATTTTCTTTGATTTCGTTATAAATTCTCTATTCGTTTTTTTTATAAGATATTTTGAAGAAAAAAACATCGAAATTATTGAAGATTTAAACTAGATAATTAATTTTATCTACTTGTAAAACAGGCGACTAGCGGTCAGTTATTAAAAACTCAAAATTTACGGCAATTTATAACGGAATTACTTTGTTTTGAAGCACTCCAAATATAAAATCGGTTTTTTCATGCATAATACACACCTTACCAGTAAACCTTCCGAACGCTGGCAGAATCCCTTGCTTATCTCCGAAATAAAAACATGGTAATGTTTCCACCTGCTTCCCTTTGCCCCTTAACGAAACTCCCGGATGAATGTGGCCACTTAAAACATACCTATTTTCAAGGGTCAATTTAATGATTTTCAAAGGTTCATGCACTAGCAAGAACGGTTCTATAAATAATTCTTGATACAGTTCGAAGTTTAGCTTGATATAAAAATCATCATGAATAATGTCGTGATTGCCACGTATTAGGATCATACGAATGCCTTTAAAAAGATTTCTCCACAACACAAACCAATCCCAATCATTATTCATATCACTATGAAATAAATCTCCCAAAAAAATGATGGACCTGGGTTTAGTATCATGAATTATGTCAGAAAGTGCAGCCAAATCTTCTTGCTCCATGGATTTGGGAATAGCGATGCCAGCTTTTCGGAAATGACCCACCTTCCCTAAATGTACATCTGCAACAATCAACGCTTGTTCTTCTTCCCAAAAAATTGCTTTTTGAGGCATTAACCTTAACGATTGCTTTAATAGGATATGAGTAGTAACCAGAGTAGAAGCCATTGCCACAAAAATACAAAAGCCTTCACGGAAAATTCGTGAAGGCTTTTGTCAAAATATTAATGTTTTTATACTTGCGTTTACTTAATCTGGAATTGATATTTCATTTTTGATCCGTCAGGTGTAATTGCATTTATAGAAGCCAAATTATTTCTGCTCGCACTAAGCGCATCATTCACTTCTTGTCCGTTTTTAACCGGCTGACCATTCACCGAAACGATTATAGTTCCGATTGGAAGCTCTAATTGATCAAAGAAACCACCAGGGCGAACATTGGTAACAACAACGCCTTGAGAAACATTATGCTTCTTCTTTTGATCAGCATTTAAAGGAGAAAAAGCTGCTCCTAAGTTTTTAACAGCCTCTGGTTTATTGTTACTTGCCAATTTTAAGCTACTTTCAGGTTTCAAGGTAACAGACACGGTATTCTCTTTACCATCACGCAAATAACTTAGTTTTAATTTATCGCCAGGGCGTAAACGGCCCACACGCTCTTGCAAGTCAGATGAAGAAAATATATTAGAACCTTCTACTTTTGTAAGAACATCACCTTTCTTCAAACCAGCAGCCGCAGCACCACCACCTTCAACTACACTATTAACATACAAGCCGTTTATTTCATTTACGCCTAATTCTTTTGATTGAGCGGCATCCAACTCAGTATAGTTTACTCCAATAAACCCTCTTTTAACAGCACCGAATTCTCTAAAATCATCTAACACTTTTTTAGCCAAATTAATAGGTATCGCAAAACCGTATCCTTCATAACTACCGCTTTGAGAAGCTATTGCAGCATTAATTCCAATAAGTTCACCTTTGGTATTCACTAAAGCTCCACCACTATTCCCCCTGTTTATAGCAGCATCCGTTTGAATAAACGATTCGATAGCCGTTCTAGGTTGCGGTTCGCCTGTTGGGCTTGGTTTTGTTTGACCTAAAATTCCAATACTTCGCCCTTTAGCACTTACAATTCCGGCGGTAACAGTGGTGTTAAGAGCAAATGGATAACCAACTGCCAATACCCATTCGCCAATATGAACGTTATCTGAATTACCTAACCTAACAATCGGAAACCCTTTGCCTTCAATTTTAATTAAAGCCAAATCAGTGTTTGGATCGGTTCCGATAACTTTTGCTTGTAAAGATCGATTGTCTGTTAAGATAACATCTATTTTATCCGCGTTTTCTACCACGTGATTATTCGTAACTATGTATCCATCATCGGAAATGATCACGCCAGACCCAGATGCCATAACCGGACCTTGTGATCTGCGACGATTACCAAAAAAATCTTCGAACATATCTCCAAATGGATCCTGACCGTCGGACTGAGCAGATTTACCACTATAGGTGGTTTTAATATGCACCACGCCCGGAGTAACCGCAGCTGCAGCTTGTGTAAAATCTAGCTCTCCAGCAGATGATATGATCTCAGGAGCAGGGTTATTGGTAAAATGAACTTTTTGCTGCTCTTCAAAAGTTAATCCATCATTGTATTTGTTCTCTACCAACTTATAAGAGCCAATGGCAACTGCACCTCCTAAGCATGCAGTTAAAAATGTAATCCCTATTTTCTTCATTGTTATAAATTTAAAATTTAGTGTCATCAAGTGCGATATAGCAACCTGACATGTACGCTACTAGAACATGATACCAAGATATGCAGGTTCCGGATTCTCCTGACAAATTTTTATGATGATCTAGAACAAAATTGTTTAGTCAAAATTAATACCAGTTAAACGAATAAAAAATAGCTAAGGTGCCTTCATTCTGTTAAATAATGTTAAAGAGTATAGCTAGGGAGGAAGCGTTGATTCTTTACAATAGAACCACAGTTATAATTTACTTGATAATGGCTAATTATTAACTTTACCGGCTCAAAGATTTATCTGATCCATGAACATCGAATTTCTAAAATATCAAGGTACGGGCAATGACTTTATAATGATTGATAACCGTGATAACTCGCTGAATCATTATCAACCAGAACTTATTAAAAGCTTATGCGACCGACGTTTTGGAATTGGTGCAGACGGATTGATACTGTTGCAGAACATGAATGGGTTTGATTTTGAGATGATTTACTATAATGCTGACGGACAGCCGAGTAGTATGTGTGGAAATGGCGGTCGATGCATCGTTGCATATGCTAAACATTTAAAAATTATAGATAACGAAACCAACTTTATGGCAGTTGATGGCGCACATTATGCCAAAATTTCAGAAGATGGAAGTTGGGTTTCTCTACAAATGATTGACGTTCATGAAATCGTTTTAGACTTGGATGCATATACATTGAATACTGGTTCACCTCATTATGTAGTAAAAGCGTCCGATCTTTCGAATAAGAATGTTTTCGAGAACGGAAGAGCCATCCGCCACAGCGAAACCTATACTAAAGAAGGGATCAATGTAAATTTTGTGGAGGATCTAGAAGGCGGTTATTTCGTTAGAACCTATGAACGTGGTGTGGAAGATGAAACCTTTGCATGCGGAACAGGTGTCACCGCGGTTGCTTTGGCAATGGCAAAACATGAAGGAAGAACAGGCAATATAAGTACTCCAATTAAAGTGTTAGGGGGCCATCTAAATATTCGCTTCCAGTACGATGGCCAAACATTTACAAACATTTTTTTAGAAGGCCCGGCCACTTTTGTTTTTAAAGGCACAGTAAAGCTTTAACAATCAGTACCCACATTTAAGTTTCTTACCGATAGAATTACTGTAAATCTTAATATTTCTACGCTTTTTAATTTAGAGCATTAAAAGATTTCTACTGTTTTTTAGAAATATTCAATTTATTTATACGATTCTTCTTGTTAAAAGTAAATTTTCTGATTACGTTTAACATTTGTATGGATCTAACTTGCTAAAATTTTCGTTTTCTACCTATGTTACGAGTTGATAGTAGCAAGCCTTGCAAGATTGTTTATGCTTTATGTAAACATGAATTTCTTGGACATTTAATTGAGCCTCACATCGTTCAATTAAATGCAGATGGCGGCTTTTCACTTACTTATCAAAGATTATTTACCACTACTGCATCGGAGTTTTCGTCATGCCTGGATGAAACTGACTATAAGCTTATCAAATTACTTGAAGAAACCGAACAAGGAAACATCATAAAACGGGTTTACAAAAAACCTATCCGAACGGTGGAATTTTTCAGTACCATCTTTGATGATAAGATGTACGAGGTTTTTAGGCCAAGAATTGAAAGACGAAATATTGCTGCCTTAAAACTGCTTGTTAATAAAAACCTTTTTATAATGAGTAAAGAAGGCTGGCCGGTAGATAAACAAATACAAATAGCTTCCGAACCAGCATCTGTTCTTTTTCATTTTAGGCGGAACGAAACAGAAACACGATACTTCCCTACCATTAAATACCAGGGATTGCGCATCGAATTTATGTTTAAAGATGCACAAGTAATCTGTAATCAGCCTGCATGGCTTTTGTTAGATGATGTCCTTTATTATTTCGAAGATGATCTGGAAGGCAAAAAATTAATGCCTTTTCTAAATAAAAGATTCATTTCTATCCCTAAATCATCTGAGAAGGCTTATTTCGAAAAGTTTGTATCCCCGTTGATTGAAAAGCATTCGGTTTATGCTGAAGGTTTCGAAATAAAAACAGAAAAATTTGAAGCCACTCCCATTCTTAAGGTTTTATATATGGAGGATGGAGTATCTCAGTTAAAGCTTTATTTTAAATATGGCGATTATGTTTTCCCGGCAGGAAGTGAGAAAAAGGTATCCGTAAGAACTGAAAAAATAGGTGATAATTACATCTTTCATCGTGTTAGGCGCTCACGTTCGTGGGAAAAAGGAAAACTTTCTGAGCTTCAGACGCTAGGATTGAAACTCGTTGGATCCCTTTTTTATGATCTGGAAGTCGACAGTACTACAGGTGACATTCCGGGTAGTGCTGCGTTTAATATCATAAGTTGGTTAAACAGCAATCATGACGAATTACAGGAACGCGGGTTTGTTTTTGAGCAGCCCGACGGTGATAAACGTTTTGTTTTTGGCATTAGTAAAATTGATCTGGAGATTAAGGAAAACAACGACTGGTTTGATATTAATGCAATTGTTCATTTTGGACCTTATCAAATTCCGTTTATTCAACTCAGAAACCACATACTGAATAAGATAAGGGAATTTAAATTACCTTCTGGAGAGATAGCAGTAATACCGGAAGAATGGTTTTCGAAATATAGTAATCTGATGCATTTCGCAGATGGTGGCCAACATCTGAAACTCAAAAAACATCACATAGGTGTAATTTACGATTTCACAAATAGCGAGTTGGCAACCGTAACTATGGATCGAAAACTTCAAAACTTAGCTGATTTTGAAAAAATTGATGACATAGAAATTCCTCTTGCTTTTAACGGAACTTTAAGGCCTTACCAAAAAGCCGGCTACAACTGGTTTTACTTTTTACAGAAATATAACTTCGGGGGCTGCTTGGCAGACGATATGGGTTTAGGCAAAACTATCCAAACCTTAGCCTTACTTCAAAAAGTTAAGGAAGATAATATCCGGAAAGGTCAACGAGTTACTTCTTTAATAATAATGCCTACATCGTTAATTTACAATTGGATAAACGAGGCAAAAAAGTTTACACCCAACTTAAGTATTCTTGTACATACAGGTAGTTTTAGAAATAAAGATGTTGATCTTTTTGCAGATTATGATGTTGTTTTCACTACGTATGGAATTACCCGTGTAGATATTGAACTGATAAAAAATCAATATTTTGGTTATATTATTCTAGATGAAAGTCAGAATATAAAAAACCCGGCTTCAAAGTCATTTAGAGCGGTTAAAATGCTTAAATCAAAATTTAAATTGATATTGAGCGGCACCCCTGTAGAAAATTCAGTGAACGATCTTTGGACACAAATGTCTTTTATAAATCCTGGTTTACTTGGAAATCAACATTTTTTTCAAAGTGACTTTGTGATCCCGATAGAGAAAAAGAAGGATGAAGATAGTGCCCGAAAATTGCAGTCTTTAATAAAGCCTTTTGTACTAAGGCGAACCAAATCACAGGTTGCTACCGAATTACCACCAAAAACTGAGCACTTATTTTATTGTAAAATGAGCGAAGAGCAGGGAGAATATTACGAAAAGATAAAATCTGAATACCGTAATGAGCTACTAACAGGTTTGGAAGATGGCTCTTTTAGGAGATCTCCCGTTCAGGTATTGCAGGGACTTACCAAACTGCGTCAGATAGCCAATCATCCCATAATGGTAAATGAAGACTATGAAGGTGATTCTGGTAAATTCGAAAATGTAATTCATACACTCGAAAACGTTTTATCTAGGGGACACAAAGTTTTGATATTCTCTCAATTTGTTAAGCAACTGGATATTTATAAAAGACATTTTGATAGCGAAAACATTTCCTTTGCTTATTTGGATGGTGCCACAAAAAACCGTGGGGAAGTTGTAAAGGAATTCCAAGAGAACAAAGACATTAAGCTTTTTTTAATTTCGATTAAAGCTGGTGGTGTAGGTTTAAATTTAACAGAAGCCGATTATGTTTTTATTCTGGATCCTTGGTGGAATCCGGCTGTTGAGCAACAAGCAATAGACAGGACGCACCGTATCGGGCAAACAAAAAACGTGTTCATTTATAAGTTTATCACGAAAGACAGTGTAGAAGAAAAAATTCTGGCCTTGCAGAACCGCAAACGTCGGGTGGCCGAATCGCTCATTACTACCGAAGAAAGCTTTGTAAAATCATTAACTACACAAGATATTCAAGATCTTTTAAGCTAATAAATATGTGGTGGATCTATGCCTTACTTTCTGCGTTATTTGCTGCCATTACTGCGATACTAGCAAAAATCGGCATCAAAGGTATTGATACTGATTTAGCCACAGCAATTAGAACAGTCGTAATTTTATTTCTGGCTTGGTCTATCGTTTTCATAAAATCAGGCTCTCCGGCATTAAGTCAACTTAGTAAACAGAACTGGACCTTTTTGATACTCTCAGGGTTAGCAACGGGTGCATCCTGGATATTTTATTTTAAAGCCTTGCAATTAGGAAAGGTTTCCCAGGTAGCGCCGATTGATAAAGCAAGTGTGGCGCTCACAATTCTACTTTCAGTTATTTTTTTGGGAGAAACACTAACTGTAAAAACAGCAATAGGTGCTCTATTAATAATCGCTGGCTCATTTGTTCTTATTTTTTAATAAGATCCTTTGAATGAAGGATTTTGATATAGTTCTTCCTTGAAATAAACTCTCCACCCATACTTTCCAAATGATCATTATGGAGTTGACAATCAATCAATTTAAAATTCCCGTTTGTACATAAATGTATTAGAGCCGCTTTAGATGCGTTACTTGCTTTACTGAACATACTTTCTCCGCAAAAAACTGAATTTATCACTACGCCATACAGTCCGCCAACCAAGCTTTCGCCTTGCCAAACTTCCACAGAGTGAGCAAAGCCTGTGGTATGTAAATCTACATAGGCTTGTTTCATTTCAGCGGTAATCCAGGTACCAACCTCCTCATCACCCCGATTTATTGTTGCACAGTTTTCAATTACTTCTTTAAAATTTCGATTAAACGTAAATTGAAAGCCCCCACCTTTCATGACTTTAGCCATGCTTTTAGCAACTTTTACCTTTTCAGGAAAGATCACAAAGCGTTGATGTGGTGAGTACCATAAAATGGGCGTTTCATCAGAATACCAAGGAAAAATACCGTTGTTATAGGCTAACAAAAGCCGTTCGATAGTTAAATCCCCACCAACTGCAAGTAAGCCATCTTCTTCAGCTAATTCTGGATTAGGAAACCACAATTCGTTGTCGAGCTGGTAAAACATTTTTAAACCTTTTTCTTGAGAATCAGTTTCTTTCCGTTGGCTTTAGCAATATTATCAAAATAGGTCTGCATTTCTGAATATTTTGCGGCAGGAATTACATGATTAACTAGATTAAATTTTGCTTCACTTATAACCTGATTTTTCACAGCATCATAAGAATATTTCACTTCATAGTTGCCATAAGTGAATTTTAAACTCACGTTCGAAGGCATGGACTCAACTACATAACCTTCGGGAAGATTTATAGTTGTTTTACCATATTTCTTCATCGGATGCTCAAAGTAATAATCATTTACCCGTTTTTCTGCAGGAGGAAGCGTGATGTTGCAAATGTTAAATACAGCTGGTTTATAAAATTGTTTATCTCCGGTCATTACGTCTGAGAATTTTTCATACTCAAGTTCCAGTTCCATTTCTTTAATTCCTTCTCGATCTTTTGTATGTTTTATCTCAAAAAAAGACGGTTGTTTTAATCCCAAACTTCCTATAAAAAATTGCTTTTGCTCATCAACTTTAATCCCTGAAACATAATCATACGTATCACGATATTCACCGGAGGCATTAATTTCAACTTTTGCGACAGCCGAACCATTGGGCATAATTGTTAAATTAACTTCACTTTGAATTTGATTATCCTCCATGTTACTTCTTGGGGTCTTGACTAATTTACCACCATCCTCTGAAATCAATAATGCATATCTGTTCTCTGTAAACGAACCTAGTTTACCAAATGCTTGAGTTTGGCTTGTACACTCTAACCAAATTGTATCCTTTTCGAGCGGGACACACAGTACTATATGATCGAAAGGATCATTTACAAACTTTGGATCTGCAGGCTCCATATTAGCTTTAGCATTTATAATAGCATAATTAGAGCGAATGTTAACTGCCTTTAATAATGCATACATATAATTAGACAGCGCTTTACAATCGCCATACTTTTTTTGATCAACGAAGGTCGCAGGGAAAGGTTTCAATCCGCCAATGCCTAATTGAATACTCACATATCTGGTATTCTTTTGCATATATTCATATAGAAACTTTACTTTCGTTTTTTCAGTTTTGATAGTATCAGTCATTGCTTTTATCTCCGAAATTCGGTTAAGAGGTAGCGTACAAACCTCCTTATTTAAATTCCAGTACCAGTCACCGTAACTTTTCCATGATTCCAAGTTTCCTTCTAAACCGTCAAACTCAAAAGTATTACATGCAAAATCTATTCTAGATGCAAATCGCCACACAGGCACGCCTTCTTCCGGTTTATAAGATTTCGTATTTTTAATTTCCCACCTATAGCTTTCCAAATCACCTTCTTTACCTGTAACAGGAAGTATTGATGTATTTCTGTTTTTATATCTGAAACTTAAAGCTGGGTTAATTAAAACTTTATAGGTGGATTGTTGAACAGACCGTTCAGGGTCCATGAGCTCCCATGCTCCCAAATCAAGATAGCTACTTTGTGTCTTTTCATAAATAAGTTCAATAGTGATTGGATAGCTTGGAATATCGTGTTGCGCATAGATAAATCTGTAATCGGTTAAGCCCTCCAATGAACTAGCAGATCTGTCATACATTTCACTTTTCTTATACTTTTTAATCTGCTTCCCCTCACGGTTATAAACAACCATTTCAGCTTTGTTTATATCATCAAATTTTCTATTATAGAAGATCTGTAAAACGGCTTCATCATCTGCCTTCTCATTCAGAATGGTTATAATACTGTGATGCTTATGCGATATCTTACCTACAGCTTTGACTATCAACTCATCAGAAGAATATCTTACCACAGAATTAGCGTCCAGCTTTAATGAATCGGGAATGTTTGCCGATTTGTAAATGTCCGGGGAAATGTCTTGGGCTAATACAGCATTAAACCTTCCAGTTGCTGTGAGCAAAAGGAAGGATATAATTAATTTTTTCATGGAAAATTTTTGTGATAAAAAAACAAGCGTTTCGTTAAGACCATTTTTGTTATAGCAATTAATCCTGCGGTTCAATTAAGCGCTTTTTATTAGGATTTTTTGAGTACAATTGGCTCATTCAGCATTTCAAACATCTTTTTGTAGAACTCATGCAAAGCGGCATAATTATCTTTCAGATGCACCGTTTTTTTAAAATCGACATTATAACGTATAGAAATTACGCCGTCTTGCATCAGAGCGACACGTTTAAACACGATACTTTGATCTGGCGTAACCATCGAGATATTTTTAGGTAATGCATCTACCTTAAAACCAACTGGCACTTTGTATAAACCAGAGATTAAATACGTACTCATATAGCCAAAATCTATGGCTGTTGATCGATTCTCACCCACAAACGGATTACTTTTTAAACTAGAAAACAGGTTAGGATTCACATAGATATAACTCTCATCAGAGCCTGCCAAATCCATTTTAAACTCTATTTTTTGCATCAATGGCAGGGTATCAATGTCTAAATTTTCAAGTTTTAAAGAACTAATCTTGATGTTGTTATCATTATCCCTTAAGTAATCCTTATACTTTTCTTCGCCATCCCTTTTATAAAATTCGGTGTATTTCAACTTTTTATAACTGTTACTATTGATAGTCACGGTACCTTCTAAATGGCCATCTGGCTTAATTTCTGCATTTACAAAACTTATATTTCTAACCGTATGAGGTTTGCGTATATATGAAATCGAAAACACTTTATTGTCCTTGTCAACATATAAGCCATTTGAGTTAAGAAGATCTTCTGGAATTTCATTATAAGGTTGGTACTTATTTGTCGCATCCAAATAATAAGCTAACGTACTATCAACGGGGATGTAAGTAATGGTTTTATTAAACTGCCTTAAACCTGGATAAGCTACGTTTATTTTGCCGTTATCTTTGGTACTTACAATCATTGGGTAAGCTTTCACACCCGATTCTTTTAATAGGCGGTATACTATTAGATTAATTTCTGTAGAGTTTCCAACTTTCTTTTCCCATGCTTTAGCTGTTCCATCATTGGTATACCAGATATCAGATCCATTCCATTTCATTGTATTTCTTACCTCATTGAAGATGTAAGCAATTCTGTCCGCATTCGTTTTCATTGCCATCGCTTTCGCGATAATTACGTCTTCTCCAGACAATTTTTTTCTAAACTGCTTACCAAAATCCTCATCATCTGCTAAAGCGCCTCCTACTTTTGGCCATGTATCGTTTAAACTTCTAACAAAGCCGCGTGGCGGGCGGATCGTGGTGAGCTGAAACTTAACACTTTCTAAATTATCAGCTCTTGATGTCATATATGGTTCATCAATAAGTGAGGGAATGTTAGCTAATGCCCTGATATCTTTCTCTTCATTATAAAGCAAGGCATCAGTACCTCCACCTGAGCTCCTTGATTCAGTTTTGTGCACATTTTTATCATACGCTTTCGAAGTATGAGTTTGGGTTTTGTAATAGAAATATTCTGGAATACTAGTGGTAAGTTGTGAATACTTAACTGGTATATTACTTTGAAAATACCAGTTAGGGAAATTACCAAGAGCAGGAGTACTTAATTTATATTTGTATTCAATGATAGAACCTGCCTGAACGTTAGGGAAAGAAAAAGAGATCGCTGACCTGCTTTTATCTATTACTTCATTAAAAATGGTTTTTTTATCGACTTTAAAAATTTGAGGTTTACCGTCAACTAAATTAATTGTTTGAGCTTGTAAACCCGTAAGATCTTCTAGTTTATTACCACCCCAATATTCAAGGTGGATATTTGCCTCACCTTTCCCCTTTTCGTTAAGAATCTTTATTCTTTTGTGAACTTCAAAAACAATATCAAAGTTTTGATCGAAATACGCTTCACCTTTATTAAAGAGATACATCGCATTTGCATCCTTCTCAAAAGCGCATTCTTTCATTTCGAGATCTCCTATCTCTACTTTGCCGAAAGATTGAATTTCATTTTGAGCCTCAGCCTGAAAAGTTGCCAAAAGGGCAAAAACAATAGGGTAAAGTTTTTTCATTTACTTTAGATTTAAAAACAACCTTTAAATGTAACAAGAATATCGTCATTAAGATACTTTTTAATGTGAGAGGTATATATTAATGAGTAATCGGTTAGTTCATCGATTATTTTTAAAACACAATTAAGAATTAAAGTTTTTTAAGAACAATTTGCTCGCCTAATCGCTCAAACATCTTTTTATAGAATTCTCTCAAATCACAGTAGTCTTCTTTGAAGAGAAAAGTCCTTTTTTTATTCTACTGTAATTTTTATGGAATGCTGTTATTAGATTCGGAGGGTATTGTTTTAAAACTCATGTCTTTATCAGGAGTCACCAAAGAAATATCTCCAAGAAGCGCTTTGACTTTAAAACCCCTGGGAATTTTGTACAAACCTAGTGTGATAACATTACTTTTATATCCTAAATGGACATCATATTTCGGTTTTCACTTACAAAGGGGTTGCTTTCAGGATATAGATATTGGTCATCTAAACTGGCTTTCCCAGCGATGCCAATCATAGTCATATAAAAATGTTGTTTACTTAAAAAAGGAATAAAAAACACGCAGGCCGCCATAAGGGGGGTTGGCACCTACGTGTAATAAAATAGAATAAAACCGTTTACTAGACGCACTAATAAAAACGAACAAGAACTATTATTATTAGTATTCTATTACTTCTTTAGGGAAGAATATAAACCCATTGACACACAAATCATATGGGGTTCAGTTATCATTCAAAACCATATATTATTACAAAGCGTTACTGTTATAAAGTCCAGTTTACTGGATGAAGGTTATTTCTTCTGCATTGAAGCATTTAATATTTATCCAATTTCTCATCTTGAATATTATCAGAAACTCCCTTCATCCATACCGTATCTTGGCCAATCAGTGCCTTTATAAACTATATTTTACTTTTTAATATCCGGGAAACCACCCACACGTCCATACCGTCTTTCGTACTCAATACCAGCATCTGGGCCGAACGGATGACCGCCAAATCCATTGCGCATCATCGCTATTGACTTTGCCCATGTATTTACAGAATCTCTCGATGCAATTAGCTGCATAACAGAAGTTGCAATAACCGGAATTGAAACTTCCATTTGCATGGCATCATTTACTAACCAGTTTACTTCACCTGTGTCATCAATATATGACGGTACATTAAAACCTTGTTTTTCATCATACAATTGCTTCATTAGCTCAATTAACCATGATCTTACAACCGACCCATTATTCCAGGTTAACAGTATCTCGCTAATATTTAGAGGCTCGCGATATTTGGATAACAGATCCATTCCTTCTCCAATTGCCTGTAACATTCCAAACTCAATTCCATTATGCACTAATTTCACATAGTGTCCTGATCCTGAAGGACCAGTATGGGTGTAACCATTTGCAACAGCCATTGTTTTGAAGAAATTTTCTAGTTGCTTAACCGCTACTTCTTCGCCTCCAACCATGAAGCACGCACCATTACGGGCTCCTGTAACGCCGCCGCTGGTTCCGCAATCAATTAGATAAATATCTTTTGATTTTAGTTTCTCAGCTCTTCTTATTGAATCGCCCCAATAAGAATTACCTCCATCAATTATTATATCACCTTCGGATAAAACTGCCGTTAGCTCTTCAAGAACATTATCTATTGCTGCACCTGCCGGGATATAAACCATTACTTTTCTTGGTCTATCCAACTTAGCCACTAGCTCTTGTAAACTGTTAACCAGTTCTAAATTTGGCTGTGCCAGATTTTCGGGTAAATATTTATCGTACCCAATAATTTTAAAGCCTTTTTCCGCAGCCTGTAATGCCAGGTTACTTCCCATTTTACCAAGGCCAACGATGCCAATTTTTTCTACACTCATATCAAATACAATTAAGATTTAAGGCTCATGTTAAGCAGGGTATAACCTTTATCTCATAAACCCACACAAATAAAATGAAGTTTTTTCACTCTGTTTGTATCTATAAAAAAATAGAATTTGTTTATTGGTTCAAATTTCGGATATGCAAATTAAAACACGATTTGTTGAATGATGTTTTATAATTTTTACAATATAGTGTGCTATATTAACATTTCCTTAAGTTATGATATTGCTTGTTTCCATTAAACATATATTAGTTTAATAAACCGTTTAATCCTCCTCATTAAATGAAAGCTACACTGAAGAAAGTAACTCCTAATCCTGAGCAATCTTTCAGCATTCGTAAAGACATCGGACAAAATATGCTCAATGATTGGCATTATCATCCCGAGTGTGAATTGCTATATATTAAAAGAAGTTCTGGAACCTGTTTAATTGGTGATTTTATAGGTCACTTTCAAAGTGGCGATACCATTTTATTTGGCTCAAACCTTCCACATACGTTCAGGCATGAATATGAATACATTGAAAAGAGGGATGAAACTGCAGGAGAATCTGTTGTAATCTTGTTTATGCGTGAGACTTTTGGATCGGCTTTTTTAAACCTTCCGGAAATTAAAGAAATAGTTAAGCTACTGAATATCGCTAACTTAGGTTTGAAACTTCAGGGTGAAACCCGAAAGTTAGTTGCAGAAATTGCTGATAAGATGTTAAATGTATCTCCAAGTAAACGACTTATTTATTTACTATCGGCACTAGAGATTATTGCAACAACCAAAGAGTATACTATTCTATCGTCAAACGGATTTACGAACGGATGTAATACATCAGATGGCGATCGAATGAAAGTTATATTCGATTATACGTTTAACAATTATCATAATAAAATAACACTTGAAGAAGTAGCGACTTTGCTAAAAATGGCCAAACATTCGTTCTGCAGGTATTTTAGAAGCAAAACGAAGAAAACGTATGTACAATTTTTAATGGAGGTAAGAATAGGGCATGCTTGCCGTTTATTAGTGGAAGAAGATTTAAATGTTGCGGAAGTTAGCTATTCTTGCGGATACAACAATATTTCACATTTGTATCACCAATTTAAAGCAATTACCTCTAAAAAGCCGCTAGAATATAAAAACGATTACTTAAATAGTCGGGTTTAAATTAGATAAAAGAAACACTAGCAAGGTTAATATTACACAAAAAGATTCAACAAGAGAACACCGGCCAAACCGCAAACTGCAACGATAGATTCCATTGCAGACCATGATTTAAGTGTATCTTTTATACTAAGATTAAAGTATTCTTTAAACAGCCAAAATCCCGAATCGGTAACGTGAGAGAAAGCAAGACTCCCTGCACCGATTGATAGAACCATTAAGTTTGGATTGATATGGGTTTGTACCATTAGCGGAGCTATAATACCTGCCGTGGTTAAACCGGCAACGGTAGCCGATCCCAAACAGGCTCGGATTAAAGCAGCAATTAGCCACCCTAAAACTAAGGGATGCAAATTTATATGTTGCAGTTGTTGCCCTATTTCTGTGTTTACACCGCTATCTGTGAAAACTTGTTTAAAGGATCCTGCACCAGCAATAATCAACAATATAATCGAAATGTCTTTGACTGCATCGCCATAAATAGACATGATATCTTTCATCTTTTTACCTTGCCCTATCCCTAAAGAAAATGTACCAACTGCCAATGCTATTATCATTACGATAGGCCCTTCACCTATAAATGAATTTGCTTTCAACAAGGTGGTTGCCGAGGGTAACAGATATGGAATGAGGGTAGTTAACATCAACAATATTACAGGCAAGAGTGCTGTAATAAAACTATTGAAGGCTCCAGGCAATTGTTCTGCAGGTAAATCTTCGGGCTGAAATGTTTTTAAAGGAACGGATTTTATTTTTTTTAGGGTTTGAGAAAATATCGGTCCAGCGATAATAATGGTTGGGATAGCGACGACCAAACCATATAACAGCGTTATGCCCATATTGCCTTTAAATTGAACCACAAGCGCTACAGGTGATGGATGCGGGGGCAAAAATCCGTGGGTAACAGATAAGGCAGCTAACATGGGTAAACCAATATAAACTGCAGGAAGTTTGTACTTATAAACCACCGAAAAAATCAGGGGCACCATTAATACAAAGCCAATTCCATAAAATAGAGGTATTCCGATAATAAATCCGGTTACAACCAAGGCCCATTGAATGTACCTCTCTCCAAAGGCATTCATCATAACCGTTGCAATTTTCTGGGCCGCTCCGCTGCTTGCCACTAGTTTACCTAACATTGCACCAAGGCAAATTATAATAACCAACGAACCAAGGGTATCTCCGATTCCTTTTTGAACAGACGTGGTAATTTTTTCTATTGGAATGCCTAAAAATAATCCAGCTATGATGGAAACAATTAAAAAGGCTAAAAATGGATTAAGCTGACACCATGTTATCAGTAATATCAATAAAATGATACAGCTTAAAATTATAAGTAAGGTCATGATGTGTATACTAAAAGCTCGGTTTACTTGATTAGGATTATGCTAGTATACAAATAAAGAAATGTTCTTACCAAAGTAATTTTAGTATAACAACAAAAGAATGCGGAATATTAACCTGGCAAGAAGATTTTTGAAGCTTTTAATGGCAATTTTCTTCAATAAACTTATCGGCTTTAGAGCTGCCCAATCTACGTATGGTAAGGTAGTCATCACATGCACTTTCCGGATCGCCTTGTTTCAATTTCCGGTTAGCTTGTTTAAGCAATTGATTTATGTACCTTTCATCATAGCCCAATTGTGATTTTAGCGCAATTATACGTCCCTCTTCCCAAGGATTATACTCGCCTTTAGCCTTTTTTTCGTAGAAGTTAAAAATAGCAAAACTTAAACTTTGCTGAGCTTTATAAGCTGCTATTGCCTTCTGGAAATTCTCAGGAGAATTCCTTTCGCACTCGACCATTTTTAGGGAAAAATTAACAGGAAGTACCAAATAATCGGTGGTGTCATGTGAAGATGGAACCACCCACTTTCCACTTGTTAATCTTATTATTCTTAAAGCTTCGTCATCTAAATCGATACCAAAGCCTTTGGTTACATGAGAGTCAAAAACCTGACCCTTTCTATTTAGCTTAAAGCTGACATTGACAGTACCATGCAAACAATTTTGCCTGGAGTATTCCGGATAAATTAAGTTGTGAGATACAAATAAAGCTAACGCTCTTTCGCCACCCTTAAAACGAGGATGATCTGAGTTGAATAAGGTAAATATTTGTAATATGTAGATTAAGACAAGGTTAGTTATCATGAATCTAATTTAGCGAATTCCCTTCATATTAATTAAAAGTATTCTTCAGAATTAATTGAGGATCAGGACAGTTTTCTAAATATTTTTCTCGTTCCGAAAAACGACATACACCTGGGAAATCGCCATCATAACCTTGCATATCAAATATTAGTTGGAAATGTAAATGCGGTGGCCAATGGCCGTTTTCCGGAATATCACCAAAATCTGCAAAACACTTTCCTTGCGGGATGATTTGGCCGATTTTTAAAGAGCCGAGGCTTGCCAAGCTTAAATGCCCGTATAAAGTATGAAGCGTTAGGTCACCAAGTTCGTGCTTCAATATAATTGTTGCACCATAATCGCCAAAATTGTCATTGTTGTTAAAGCTGTGAACTGTGGCATCCAAGGGGCAATAAATTGGGCAATGAGCATCTCCCCAAATATCTATACCTATGTGTAATCGTCTGGGTTCTTCACCCTTATCAAACAAAGTACTCCGTGCGTATATAACTCTGTGCTCATTATAGCCTCCAACACCATATCTGCAATGATTTGAAGATAGCTGATCATTTATCCAATGGGTAAATTGGTCTGTGTCTTCAATAACATCAGCAGGAGGAAGCTTACCTTTAGCTGTAAAATCAAAATAAAATAACTTATCTATATCTTTTTGAAAATCTACAACTTTAGTTGCAGGGTTAGTAGCAAGATATTTTTTAAGTTCTACAAGGTTTCCCATTATTCTTCTGTAGCGGGCTCGTCAGGTTGGCGGGGTTCTTTACTGATTTTATCGAATATTTTTTCCATATGTTGAACATATTCACTGGTATCATCCAGAAAAAAATCTAACTGCGGTACTATTCTGGCCTGGTCACGAATCTTTGCGCCGAGTTTATAACGAATCTCGCCTGCATGAGATTTCAACGTATTAATAGCCAAAGTGGGATTTGAGCTATTAAAAAAACTCAGGTAAACCCTTGCTATAGCCAAATCTGGTGTAATCCGCACTTTAGTAACAGTAACCATCGTATTAGGAAGGTAATTAGACCCTTCACGTTGAAAGATTTCGGCTAAATCTTTTTGAATTATACCAGCAAATTTTTGTTGACGCTTAGTTTCCATCTTTTTAGGTTGTAAAATGTATCAGCATTCCCAATAATTCAAAATTAGTGGAATAACCTGATCAATGTGCCCTTTACTAGTTTTAATAAAGTAACTTATCATAAGGAAAACGGTTGACATGAATTGCTTTTACCTTTTCATAAAGCAATGAGCGAAATTCGTCAATATTTTCACGGTTTAATGCAGAAATAAAAATAGCAGGTTTATTAAATGTACCCATCCAACTGCGTTTAAAGTCATCAAGTGTTAATATCTGTTGCTCTTCCTGCGGATCTGGTTCTTCACCCTTATATGCATCAATTTTATTAAAAACGGTAATCATTTCCTTATCAACTACTCCAAGTTCTTTTAAGGTTTCATTTACTGTAAAAATCTGATCTTCAAAACTTGGATGAGAAATATCAACCACATGAATTAAAATATCAGCTTCACGAACTTCATCAAGGGTTGATTTAAAACACTCAACTAAATGGTGAGGTAGTTTGCGAATAAAACCAACAGTATCAGACAATAAGAACGGAAGGTTTTCTATCACTACTTTACGAACAGTGGTATCCAGCGTAGCGAATAATTTATTTTCAGCAAAAATATCCGACTTAGAGATCATATTCATAATGGTAGATTTACCCACATTGGTATATCCCACCAAGGCAACCCTGATAAGTTGGTTACGATTTTTGCGTTGTGTTTCGTTTTGTTTATCAATCTCTTTTAACCTTTCTTTTAAAAGCGATATTTTATTTAAAATTAAACGACGGTCGGTTTCAATTTGACTTTCACCCGGTCCACGCATTCCGATACCCCCTTTTTGACGTTCTAAGTGAGTCCATAAACGAGTTAATCGCGGTAGCAAATATTGAAGTTGAGCTAATTCTACTTGCGTTTTTGCTTGTGAAGTTTGAGCTCGGCCAGCAAAAATATCGAGGATTAAATTACTTCTGTCTAATATTTTAACCTGTAATTCGTTCTCTACGTTTCGAAGTTGAGATGGCGAAAGTTCATCATCAAAAACTACAATATCAATTTCTTCAGCTTTTACGTAATCGCGAATTTCTTCCAATTTACCTGTGCCTACAAAAGTAGCACGATCAGGCTTTTGCATTCTTTGAGTAAATGAATGAACAGTTTCTCCGCCTGCAGTATCTACTAAAAATTTAAGTTCATCCAGATATTCACGTGTTTGTTCTTCAGTTTCACCAGTTCTGATTATTCCTACCAAAACCGCCCGTTCGGGTTTTATTGCAGTATCAAAAAATTTTTGTTTTCCCATTTATGACGTAAATAAATACGATTTTTAAAGCGTGGTCCTCAAATTAATTACAAGCATTCGAAACTTATCCAGCAGACATCACTGATACAAATTCCATCATCGCCTTCCCGGGATCTCGTTCCTTCATAAAGTTTTCACCTATCAGAAAACCATCAAAACCAGCCTGCTTTAGTTCCAAAATAGTATTTGGATCACTAATGCCACTTTCTGAAATTTTAAGGAACTTATCAGGAATATGATTAATCAAATTATATGAATGTTGTGTTGTTACTGAAAAATTTCCCAGGTTTCTATTATTTACCCCAACCGCATTTAAATCGTCACACAAGCTCCGTTCCAATTCTTCGAGATTATGTACCTCTAATAGTACATTAAGCGTTAAACTTTTAGCAAGTTTTGCCAATGCTTTTATTCTTTCTGGAGATAATATAGCTGCAATTAACAATATAATATCAGCACCCCAAGCTTTGGCTTCATAAACTTGATACTCATCAAGCATAAAATCCTTTCTGAGTAAAGGTATTTCATTTGCTTTTCTAGCTTCAATTAAATCATTTTTATGCCCTCCGAAAAAACTGCCATCAGTTAAAACAGATAGCGCAGAGGCACCTGCAGAAACATAACCTTGAGTAACATCCGTCACTTTGGCAGTATGGTTTATCACTCCTTTCGAAGGAGATTGACGCTTAAACTCGGCGATAATACCAGTACGATCAGTTGCTGTTATAAACGCTGGTAAAGAGTAACATTGCCTGGAAAAAAACTCACTCTCCTTCAATTCTTCCACAGAAACTTCCGCTTTTGCAGCTTCTATTTCCTGCAGTTTTTTAACAACTATTTTATCTAAAATATTATTCTCCATTCGTAAAGAGTTATTGATTACTCCATTTTTATTGTTGGTGCTATACTCCCCTTCAGGGGGCTGAGGGGCTAGGCTAACCAATTAGCAATCATTTGTTTTCCGTTTTCTGTCAATATGGATTCCGGATGAAATTGTACCCCCTTCACATCATAATCAACATGTTTTAAGGCCATAATAACTCCATCTAAATCTGTAGACGTAACCTTTAAATTTGCCGGAATATTATCGTTTTTAACAGCCCATGAATGATACCGCCCAACTTTAAACTCCGCAGGACAATTATTAAACAGCGTTTCATTAGTATCTGTTACTTTTATAGAAGTAGCCCTTCCATGTACTGGCCTTGTTAAATTATATAATTCTCCGCCGAACACTTCGCCAATAGCTTGCATGCCCAAACAAATACCTAAAATACTTTTGGTAGGCGCATAGGTTTTAATTACATCTAACAGCAACCCGGCTTCAGACGGAATGCCTGGGCCCGGAGATAATAATATTTTATCAAATGCTTCTACATCTTCTATTTTAAACTTATCATTCCGCCAAACAGTTGCTGTATGCCCGGTTTCATTTAATAAGTGCACTAAATTAAAGGTAAATGAATCGTAATTATCTATTACCAATATTTTGGGATTTACCATCTTTTAAAGTTTAAGGTTGAAAGTTAAAAGTTGAAAGTTTGGACGCTGATTTCAAAGCTCAAAACTCCGCACTCAAGACTATATTCCTTCGGCCATTTCCAGGGCTTTTTTCAAAGCCATAATTTTATTATTTACTTCGTTTAATTCACTAAGCGGATCGGAATCAGCCACAATACCAGCACCAGCCTGATAATGTAAAACGTTATTCTTGCTCAAAAATGATCTGATCATAATTGCATGATTAAAATCTCCATTAAAGCCCATAAATCCAATTGCACCGCTATAAAAACCTCGCTGGCGGTTTTCAACTCGATCAATTAACGTTAACGCCATGTATTTCGGAGCGCCGCTTAAGGTACCAGCCGGAAAAGTATCGCCAACAACGTCGAATGGATTTACTGCATCTTGCAATTGCCCGGTCACTTTTGAAACCAAGTGAATAAGGTGCGAGTAATACTGAACCTCTTTGAAAGATTTAACTTCCACTCGTTCGCAGTGTCTGCTAAGATCATTTCTGGCTAAGTCAACCAACATGACATGCTCTGCACTTTCTTTTGGATCATTTTCTAGTTTTTCGGCCAACTCCGCATCTAATAAATCATTGCCAGTTCGCTTAAATGTACCGGCAATTGGATATATCGTAGCTTCGTTTTTTTTAATAGTTAGTTGAGCTTCCGGCGATGATCCAAATAATTTAAAATCGCCATAATCATAATAAAACAAATACGGCGACGGATTAATAGATCTTAAAGCACGATAAACATTGAACTCGTCTCCTAAAAATGGTCTTGAAAATGCTCTTGATGGAACAATCTGAAAAACATCGCCACGATAAATATGCGTTTTCAGCTTTTCTACAACCGCAATAAATTCGTCATCTGTAAAATTGGATGACTCATCGCCATTTAATGAAAATTTGTATTCCGGAAAATTTTTGTTTTGTATTAAGTACGATATCTTCTCAATACCTTCTTCAGCATTATCGTCGGTACGATGTTCGAAAAGATATAACTCATTTTTGAAATGATCAATTGCTATTACATAACGATAAACGTGATATTGCATAAGTGGAATTTCCTTGCCTTCCACCACTGGAGATTTCAGTTTAATATCTTCAAAATGCTCTATCGTTTCGAAAGTAAAGTAGCCAAATAGGCCATTTGAGATAAACTTAAAATTTTCTTCAAGAGATGATTTAAAGCTATTACGGAAGGTAGAAACCTCTTTCTTAAGATTTAAACCTTCAACAGGTAACTCTATATGTTCACCATCTGGGAAATACTTTACCAAACTATCTGCTGTGAGAGTAATGCCCGCTATCGGGTCACAACAGATATAACTCATACTATTTTCCCTACTATGATAATCTGAACTTTCTAATAAAATACTATTAGGGAATACGTCGCGTAAACGTAAATAAATACTTACGGGAGTAGTAGTATCAGCAAGTAAGCGTTTATAAGAAGTGTGTAAGGTATATGTTTTCATTTATTGAGAAATAGATATCGGCGATTTGTTTTTCTTCGCCGGTTAAAAGGGTTGAGATTGGGCTACAAAAAAACCCGACGTGGTTAGGCGTCGGGTTTGCTTATATTAGGTTTTGGTTAAATATTCATATTTAGCAAAATACCTGATTGCCCAGCGCTTGTTTTAAAGAAGGCCACCACCAACCACGTGTATTTATTTGTTTAATCATCAGACCACAAAAATATAAATAAAATTGAATTCGCAAATTTTTTGAAGAAATTAAACCTGCCCAATTATCGGCCTTCCACTTTGATAAATGGCCGCCAGAATAACAATAATTGCTAAACCATAATACATGGCAATTGCCCTGTGCTTGTTAATCGCGTCAATCGCTTTTTTGGATTTCGAATGCCCAACAGTAATTAAGATAATAGCAAAAACCATCATCACCCAGTGCTCCACCGTCCAGTATCGCAAAACAGCATCTTTCATAGCTGCGCCCATATTGTTAAACTGAACCATAGGGCTCACAAAATACAAGATGATGCCAATCAGTAATTGGGTATGAGCTGATATTAAGGCGAATAAATTTATTTTACGATTGGTTTCGGTATACGGCTTTTTACCAAAAAGCCTGGTTAACGCTTGTATTAAAGCTAAAATTAAAAGAATAAATACGATATAGCGAAATCCGGAATGTAAGTGTTTTAGTATGTTATACATATATAAATGTTTATAATTTCCAAAGTAACATAAAATCGAAACACATTAAAAGATAATCTAACTTATTTAGAATTGAACACAAATAAAGTAGTGTTCTATTGCAAAATTGACTAATCATCAACAGTGTGAAAACTTCACAGTTAATAGGTGGGTATAAAACGTTATTCATCATACATATAAGGTGAGAAATATCAAAAGGTTGTTGATAAAAGTGCTTACAAACTCTTTAAACCCAGTTATGTGTAGAACAGACGTGCACTACACAAATTTTTCACAAAAATTTCACAAAGTGTAAAACAATTGCATACATCTTTTTGTCTCTATCATAAGGCTTAAGCATTTTAAAGTTGAGACTTAAACATTCTATTCTTAATTATTTACCTGATTTACCATGACAAAAGCAGAATTTAACAAATTAGTAATGGCTCAAGGGAAGCCTTTGAAAATGTATGCCCTTCACTTTACACGTGACACAGATGATGCGAACGATTTAGTGCAGGATACAATGCTTAAAGCAATCACATCCTACCATAACTTTAAAGAGGGAACAAACTTAAAGGGTTGGTTATACACTATTATGAAAAACACCTTCATTAATAATTATAAAAGGATGGTAAAAAAGAATCAGCTAGTTACACAATCAGATGAAATTACCTCAGGTCATTTACTTTATAGTTCTACTAAAAATAGTGGAGAATCAAAATTTATGATGGATGATTTGAATTGGGCATTAAATAAACTACCTCAAGAGTATGGGCATCCGTTTACGATGTATTTTGAAGGTTATAAATATCATGAAATTGCCGAAGAATTGGTGATTCCAATAGGAACAGTAAAAACGCGAATATTTGTTGCAAGAAAAATTTTAAGAAAGAACCTTAAACCTTATGACGACGGTGTAAAAAATCGTTTATATGCTGAATGCGCTTAAAGAATCTGCCGAAAAGCCTTACCTGTGACAATTATTAAAACCTTGAATTTTGCTGATTCAAGGTTTTTTAATATATGGAATAACGAGAGTCAGATAAGCGATATTTTTCTGAAAATTGTATGTGGGCGTTCAGGCGGGCTTTACGTGTCAATCTTTTTGCCCTGGAGAAGGGCAAAAAGGATTTTCACTGCAATCCTAACGCAAAACCTAGCAAATTACATAACCTTCTTCGATGAAATTTCTAATCATACATTAATACCGAGCTCAGTCATTAAGTTATGGACTTTTCTTTGTCTTAGCATTCAGGACAATGATCCAAGAGATTAAGCGACAATAAAAAAGGCTCCCCGATTAGGAAGCCTTTGACGTAACTGAAATTATTTGTTATTTACTAGTTAAAGCTTTGTCTATCTGATGTACAATACCTTTAGTACTTGGCTTGTCGAAGCCAATGGCCACGGCAGTATTTCCGTTTGCATCAGCAACTTCTAAATTTTTGCTTTCATTTATTTTTACAGTGATTTTTTCACCACCAATGGTATTTAGTGTGCTAGATCCTTTACCCTTTGCAATCGCTTTAGCCAAATCTTTAGAAGTTAGCTTCCCCTTAACAATATGATTGCTTAATAACGCAGTCACCTGAGCTTTACCTTCTGCCGTAGAATCAACACCTGCCGGGAAAGCCTTTGCCAATGAAACATCAGAGGGGGCAAAAAAAGTATATTCACCTTGAAGGGTTTCATTAAGCCCAGAGGTTTCTAATAAACTTTCAAAGGTAACTTTAGAGGCACTTACAGTAGAGGATGTTGCTGCAGTTGTTGTCGTAGCCGTTGTTGTACTACTTGAACTTGGTGTAGTACTTGGCGAAGTAGCGGTAGTTGTTCCGGTTGTTTTAGTGGTATCTGTTTTACTTACTTGGGCAAATGCATTCATTGAAATAGTTGCTGATAATGTTGCAGCAACAATAAAAATTGACTTTTTCATACTTACTTTTTAAGGTTAATAAACTATTTTTCTTAATGTAGCGTATGGAGTTTTTCGATAGGCATTATAGTTTTTGATTCTGTTATTAAACCATTGAATCACAATTTTATTGCCAGAAGAGGCATATATTTTCAATAAATTGTAAAAAAAGGGTTGGTAGTAGATAGCTTTTATAACATTTATAAAACTCGGTCCTACCTATCTATTAAGAGAGAAAATTCAATTATTGGGTGCGCCAGCTTTCACCCAGGAGTCAATTTTTTTGATTAAGCTATCGTTTAAAGGTGCTTTTTTGAAAGGCATACCAGGAACCTCAATAAAACGAAGCCGAGCCTGAAGCTTTGTATAGGAAGGATTTACGGTGCTAGGCTTTAAAGCATAGTCTTTTAATTCGATAAAGTTATCGAGCATGGCATATCCCGGGCTTTCTGGATCTGAAGCGTTTGCAGAATGACAAGAATAACAATGATTAGCCATGATGGGTTTAATATCCGTTTTGTAACTAATTACAACACCAGTATCTATTGGAGTTTGCTCGTTGCCACTTTTCTTACAACCGATAATTGAGATAAGGAAAGTGAAAACAAACGCCATCAAAGTTTTGTATTTAAAAACTCTTAAATAAGTGGTCACTTGTATATTCATTGTTAGCGAATTACGAGTATTAGAGATGCAAGGAAAACGGAAAGGCATTGGTACTAGTTAACGCGATTATAGATAATTATTTCCTTGCATCTCTATTACTTTTACTTGGTTAATTGAGCTCTTATTTCACCGCCGGGATAGGTTAAGCTGTGGACATTCACATACCACATACCACCAAATAAGTCTGCTTCTTGTGCAGCGGTTAAAACAACAGAGCCTTTCATGCCTGATGAATACGGGCCAACAATTTCAATTTGAACTGCGCCATTAACACCAACCATTGCTTTGTGGAAATGCATAGCAGTGGGCACAATGCCAGCGTAGTTAAGTGTGTAACTTAGCTTTTTTAAGTTAATATCATAAACACTATAAAATGAGCCAGAAGCGATCGACACATTAGCTGGAACTTCATTGGCAGAACTTAAGGCGCCTGCAAAAACAACTTGATTCGATGTAGCTAATTGCCCTCTTATTTCGCCACCTGGATTAGCCGCCGTAAGCACGTTTACATAATAATTGCCTGCTAACAAATCAGTTTCTTGTTCAGCTGTTAAAGCAGCGGTAGTTCCTCCATTTGCATCTAATTCTACAATTACGGGCCCAGATACTCCAACCTCGCCCTTATGAATATGCATGGCAGAAGCAGTTAAATTTGTTAGCATAATACTGTAAGTAACTTTTTTGGTAGTCTTATCATATACACCGTTAAATATTGCCGATGCATCGGTTCCTTTTTGTGGAACTTCTTCTTTGGTATTTAACTTCACATTACTCATTACAACCATATTATCAGTTAGTACCTGAGCTCTAATTTCACCGCCAGGATTTGCGACAGTATGAATATTTAGATACCATAATCCGGCAAGCAGATCCACTTCCTGTTCGTCAGTTAATTTCATGGCAGACATCATTCCGGAAGTATAAGGGCCTACAATTTCTTGTTGCACAGGGCCAGAAACTCCCACCGGTCCTTTATGAAAATGCATCGCAGTTGGTGTAATGCCAGAAAAATTAATAGTATAAGAGAGCGTATTTGAATTCTTGTCGTACTTCGCACTTAATGTACCTGTAGCTAGGGAACTGTTTGACGGTGTTTCTTGTGTAGAATTTAAACTAACAGCATAATTCACAAAGTCATCAGGCAACTTACCACTGTCCTTATTTTTTTTGCAGCTTACTGCAAAGACCGACATTACAACTAATAAATAGCAATAACGTATGGTTGCTTTTAATCTGTTTGTTTTCATATCAATTTTATTTGGTACACAGATGAGAAAGGTTTAAAACAAACTAATAGTCTGTTCATACTAATAACACGGCCAGCAAGTGTAAAGGGTTGCTTGGCAATGACCTTTCTTTTTATTGTATAAGGATCCTTTCGTATTCTCTTAAATGAGCCGCCAAACATCGATTGGTGGTTATTAAAATAGGTTTTAAGCGTTTAAGTACTGTATTTGTTACTCCAGCCTTCACATCAAGTAATAAGTAATGATTTATATTTGCTCACATATTGATGAAAGGCCATAAAAAACATATCGCCCTAAGCATATCTGCATTACTGTTACTTTGTTTTTCGGTAACAATTTTGCCGTTAGACTTATTTCATAATCATGCTACAGAAACTGTTGTGAGCTGCCAGGATTCTCTAACAGCCAACCGGTGTAAGCACAAATATCATATTTCGCAAAAAGTCCGTCCGTGTTGGTTGTGTGCTATTCACTACGATAAAACGTTCATTCATCCCACCGAAATTGATAGCACATCTGTTTCGCCAACTCTTGCTTCATTTTACCAGAATGAAGTAACGGCTTATTTCACTAAGCTAATTTTTTCGAGTTTAAGAGGACCCCCAACAACCGAGTAATTTAAACTACTCTTCATTATTATTTTATTATTAATCTTAACGCCATTTTTAAAAATGGTGCGATCTCTTTATAGCCCCAAACTCATGAAATTTCATTTTCTGCTCCTATCCATTTTTCTTTCATTCTCCTCTGTTCAGGCCTCAGCCATATTATTAACACTTAATGGTAAAGTTACAGATGCTGTAACAAAAGAGCCTTTAATTGGTGCAACAATAACACTTCCCGACCTTAGAATTAATGTTTCAACGGATGTAAACGGTTTATACACTTTTAAGAATTTGCCATCCAAAGGACGTTTCTTAGTAGAAGTGAAGTATGTAGGCTATAAAACATTCACCTCTGTAATAGATTTATCAGTCAATCAAAAATTCGATTTTGCACTTCAGCCATCCATGATTGAGGCTCGTGAGGTCGTGGTAACAGGTTTCGCTATCAGCTCTGATAATCGTAAAAATAGTACTTCAGTAACATCAATAAATAAAGATCATTTAATTAACCGTGCTTCAGGAAATCTGGTAGACGCTATATCAAAGGTTCCAGGAGTGTCGCAAATATCTACCGGAGGCGGAATTTCTAAACCCGTAATTAGAGGGTTGAGCTACAATCGGGTGGTAACATTAGTTGATGGCGCAAAGCAGGAAGGCCAGCAATGGGGCGATGAACACGGTATTGAGGTAGATCAATTTGGAGCAGACCGAGTGGAGGTTTTACGTGGAGCTGCAAGCTTGATGTATGGCTCTGATGCCTTAGGCGGGGTAATTAATATTCTTGATCCGCTACCGTCCCCAGAAGGGCAGATGAGGGGAGAGGTTGTAAGCAATTATCAAACAAATAATGGCCTTACGGGAAGTAGTGCAATGCTTCAAGGAAATCAAAACGGATTTGTTTGGCGTGCCAGAACATCTTACAAAAATGCTTATAGCTATAATGCGCCTGGCGGCAGAATCGCAAATACTGGCTACAACGAAACGGATTTTAGTACCCAGTTGGGATTAAACAAGCGTTGGGGATATACAAACTTAAATTTATCAAGTTTTAAAAATAATGTTGGTTTGCCAGACTTTCAACGCAATGAAAATGGTTATTTCGAAGACAATAATGGTAATATATTAACGAATTCGGATTTAAAGAGCCGAACCTTATTTATGCCATTTCAGGATATTAGGCATTACAAAGCAGCTATAAATAGCAATATCTTATTTGGAGATAGCAAATTAAGATTTACGTTGGCCTATCAAAATAATCAACGCCGTGAATTAGCAAACAGTCGGGTAACACCTTCTTTGTTTTTCGACCTTAAAACCTACAGTGGCGATTTTAAATTCCACTTTAGTGAAAACAAGGGATGGGAACCTGTAATTGGCCTATCAGGATCCTATCAAAAAAATGAGAATCGAGCTAATGAGTTCTTGATTCCAGATTATAATTCTAAGGACTTTGGTGTATTTGTTTATACCAAAAAGAGCTGGACAAATAGCACATTTAATATAGGAGCTCGGTTTGACGCTCGCTCGGTCACAGGCAAAAAAATGACAGAAGCAGATGACGTAAGGTTTAATGATTTCAAAACCAACTTCTCTAACTTTACCGGCGCTTTAGGTTTTACACACGAGTTTAATGAGCAATTTAGTTTTAAAGCAAACCTGGCTAGCGCATTCAGGGCCCCAAATATTGCAGAGCTTAGTGCAAATGGTGTTCATGAAGGAACATTTAGATATGAAATAGGAGACAATAACTTAAAACCAGAAAATAGTTTTTCGACTGATTTAGGATTTGAATACAATTCGGATAAGGTGCATGCTGGTTTAGGGGTCTTTAATAATTACATAGACCATTATATTTACAGCAGACAGTTAAATAACGAAATTATAACTGTAGGAGCAGATGATTTGCCTGTATTTAGATTTGTGCAGGATAACGCAAACTTAGCTGGGCTAGAGGCAAGTTTGACGCTACATCCCGTAGAACTTATACACTTTGAAAATAGTTTTTCATTTACAAGGGGAGTTAATCGTGCAACTGATAAACCACTTCCTTTTATTCCTGCAGGTGTTTTAAGAAATGAGCTGAGGTTAGAGCCGAAATTCAAAGGAAACATTAAAAACACCTATCTGTCTGTCGGCTTAGATAATGTATTCAAACAAAACCGCATTGATAATTTCGAAACGGAAACTAACGGTTACACACTGGTAAATGCAGCAGTTGGTACAACGTTTATGCTTAAAAAACAACCGTTACGGTTAAATGTGTCGGCTAACAATTTGTTAGATAAGGCATATTACGACCACTTAAGCAGATTTAAGCCAGGTCGTTTGGATGAAACCAATCCAACCGTTGGATATTATAATCAAGGAAGAAATATATCAATTGGCTTTTATCTGCCTTTTGTGGTGAAATAAAAAGATTAATCACAACTTATTGACTATCAATTTTTCAGCCGCTTATCTTATTTAAAATCGATACGAGACTCCCAGTTTTACCGTGTAAAACTTGGGAGTTTTGGAAAATTGTTTTTCTGGATCTTTAAAAGAGCTAATGAAACTTTGCTCATAAGCTGTGTATATTTCAAACTTCTTAATATCAAATCCTACACCTACATGTCCAGAGATGTCAAATTCGTTGATGCCTTTTTTCACTTCTTCTTTTGTATGTGAAACATCCTGTTTAATCTCAGAATCGCTTGAAAAGCCCACAGAAGAAACAGAACTATTCACTTTCCTAGAAAGGATATAGCCAATGCCCGGGCCTATATATAAATTAAAATTCTTTGCCGCGGCTATCTTGGCGAGCACAGGCAATTGTATATAATTTAGCTTGTAATCATAATTAACGGAAAAAGTTTCGGACGATTGCCCATCGTTTCAGAAACAAGACCACTTCTGTTTGCACTCTTTCCCATAATGTTTAATTCCAATCTCGCAGAAACAACATTATTTATTTTTTTCTCCAAAAATAATCCTGGCGATACATACACACTGCCAACAAATGGCAGTTGATTTTTTTCACCATTAAAGTATGTGCCTTTTGTGTAATTAGCTCCATAATAGAAGATGGAAACTCCAAACTGAACTGACTGAGATTTGGCGGTGATTACGAAAGTTAAAATTGCGAATGTAAGTAAAAGTTTCTTCATATATATTTTACTCAATTATAAGTAAAATAATTAAGTAACCTACTTAGTCACCAAGCTTTCGGCACTAACACTAAGTAGTACCTTAGAACTTATCTTAATTTTTTCGGCTACTTTATTGAATACTATTTCTGGAATATCAATTTTATGATCTGCTAAGAGCACATCAAATTGAGTTTCTATGGATATACTTGAATTGGTAATAATTAAATTTCCGTGAATAGTTCGAATGCGTTCAACACCGTGTAGTTCAAATTCTCCCGTGGCACTTACGTGATAAACTCCCGGCTTTTTAAAATCGATGTTTTCGTAAATTTTGCCTTTGAAAGTGGCTTCTGGATATTTTTTGCTATCCATGAAATTTTCATTAAAGTGTTGTTGCATCAGCTTGTTTTTAAATTCAAACTGATTAATCAGCATTTTAATTTCGATAATTTTTTTCCCCGTATTTAAAAGGCTAATTACCTGGGAGTTGGTGGCCTCGATGTCTTCTAAGGGAGCAGATGAGTAAAAATTAACTAGTCCATTATTGCCTGTAAATATGATTGGCTGCGCTTTTGAAGCTTGTAAGTTTATCAAAAAGATAATTATACATGCTAGCTTCCTTTTCATCACATTTGGTTTTACTATATATATTTAAGCATTTTACTGAAAAAATGTTTTGTATTTATATATATATTGAATACGAAATTAAGATGTAAAAAGTTAGTCAATACATACTTATAATGAAAGAATTCTTAAGATTTTATTTATCGTAAAAAGCGGAAAGTAATTAAAACGTTTGTAAAAATTGATCGCTTTTTTTAAAAAAATATTAGTCCCCCTACAGGTAAGTCAATTTAATCTCGAGACAATCTCATCTATTGAAAGTTTATCCTGCTCGCCAGATTGCATGTTCTTAAGAGTTAGTTTGCCAGATTCCATTTCGTCACTCCCAATAAGAATAACAAATGGTATTTTTTTGTCATCAGCATAGCTCATCTGCTTTTTTAGTTTTGCGGATGAAGGATATAATTCAGCGGCAATTCCTGCTTTACGGATTTGTTGTAATATTGGCAATGCGTACTCTTCTGCCTCTTTATCGAAATTGCTTATAAGCACAGTGGTTGATTGCACGGCACTTTCCGGGAACAAATTAAGTTCTTCTAACACATCATAAATCCGATCTGCACCAAAAGAAATTCCCACTCCGGTTAAATTCTTTAAACCAAACATGCCCGTAAGATCATCATATCGGCCGCCACCGCCAATACTTCCCATCGCTACTTCGTTGGTTTTCACTTCGAAAATAGCCCCTGTATAATAATTTAAGCCGCGGGCAAGAGTGATATCAAGCTCTAATGTATTGGATATTGAGTTTGGACTATTAAGATCGAGTTTGCTTAGATATTTGAAAATGGTTTCTAACTCTTCTATTCCTTTAAGTCCAATTTCCGATGAAGCCAAAACATTTCGCAGGCTATCAAGCTTTTCAGCACTCGTGCCTTGTAATAATATGATTGGTTTTAGCTTTTCAATGTCATCCTCCGTAAAGCCACGTTCTACCAATTCTTTAGAAACACCATCTAAGCCAATTTTATCAAGCTTATCGATGGCTACGGTCATATCCACAATTAAATCAGGTTTACCAATAATTTCGGCGATGCCTGATAAAATTTTGCGGTTATTAATTTTGATTGTAAAATCCCTAAGTCCCAGATTGGTCAGTGCTTCCTTATAAATCAAAACAAACTCTGCTTCATTCAATAAGCTGTCTGATCCTACCACATCGGCATCACATTGATAAAATTCTCTATAACGACCACGTTGAGGCCTGTCGGCACGCCATACAGGTTGTATTTGAAAACGTTTAAATGGAAAAGAAATATCATTTTGATGCATCACTACATACCTGGCAAAAGGAACGGTTAAATCATAACGTAATGCTTTTTCGGAAATCAATGGCAATAAACTCTTGGCTTCCCAGCTATTTGCGTCTGGATGCTTTTTTTTTGCATCACTCAGGTAATCCCCACTATCTAATACCTTAAAAATCAGTTTGTCTCCTTCATCACCATACTTGCCCGTTAAAGTTGACAGGTTCTCCATTGTTGGAGTTTGAATTTCCTGATAACCATATGTCTTAAATACTGACTTTATTGTATCGAAAATGTAATTACGTTTCACCATTTCTGAAGGTGAAAAGTCGCGGGTACCTCTAGGAATGCCTGGTTTAATGTTCGCCATGGCCGCAAAGGTAGCAAACCTGAGTAAAAATTGAAGTAGTGCTGTTGTCTATGTTAATATATCATTAAACTTTAAAAATACACTAAGTGCGGTATGAAGATTGTGGCAATATACGAAGTTGTTAATCGTTTGTTAAAACATTTAGGGCATGAAAACAGGTAAATTTCTCATTTCAAACCGCCGGAACGGCGAATTCCAGTTTAGTTTAAAAGATCAGAATGATCAGGAAATACTAGCAAGCGAAGGCTACAATTCCAAGACTAGTTGTGTAGCAATAATACACTTAATAAAAAATAGAGCTGCTAACGATTGCGTATTTGATTGCCACATCACCGATAAGGGAGAGTTTTATTTCGAATTATTAACCGCAAATGGATATATAATTTGCCGTAGCAGCAACTACAATACCCGCGAACAAAGAGATGCTGCAATTGAAAAAATAAGATTGCTTGCTTCAGATGCCATTATTGATGATCGGGTAAAAGTGTCTGAATATTATTGATTGTTCTGTTCATAAACAGAGTATTGCCTAATAAATACGGATTCTGCCAAAAACAAACAGAGTCCTTATTTATTTTATGACCTCATTTCTTCTCTTACAATTTCAAGGCACCTTTTATAAATCATATTGTAAACCACTTCAAATTGCTCATCATTATAATATGGATCAGGTACAATTCCCTCAAGGAGTAAAAGCTTTACCTTTTTTCGATCTTCGTTATCTCTCGCCAATTCAATAACATCATTAAGATTTTTATAATCCATAACATAAATCCGATCATAAATATCAAAATCTTCAACTTGAATCTGCCGGCAAACTTGTGTCGAAATATCAATTCCGTTTTGTCTTGCAATCGATATCGATCTACTATCCGGAAGCTCCCCCGAAAACCAATTTCCTGTACCGGCAGAATCGATCTCCCAATCCAAATTGTTTTTTTTAGCCAAGTGTTCCATAATACCGTGCGCTAAAGGCGAGCGACAAATATTCCCCAAGCAAACCATTAAAATTTTCATGTATCAAATTTGGATCAGACTTGTTCATTAATGACGTTCAAATACTATCATTGAATCATACGCATTAATTATGTCACTTGCTAAATTAACACATTCACCCAATGTACCGTGAGGTTTTTTTATTTATAAACATTCGAAAACACATCCTGTTATTAATTGTTTAATAGTATTTACAAGTAACTTTTTTAAATTTTGAAATGTGATTCAGTAATTAAGTTTGGCGTATAATTAATATTCATCAAATGAAAACCTTCATTAAATCGGGCCTCATCTGTGCCGTAATATGCGGATTATCAGTATCTGCTAGTGCACAAGGCTTATTAAAAAAAATCAAACAAAGTGCAGAAAGCGCTGCCGAGAAAAGAATTAGTAAAGAGATTAATAAGAAGCTAGGAAATGAGCCGAGTGCCGATAATCCAAGCCAGCAAAATGCATCAGACGTTCCTGGAAGTAAAAATAACCCAAACAATAAAGGCGGAGCTGGATTAATTACCACTCCTCCAGATGTTAAAGCTAATATTACTATCGCTGAAACTGCCTTTAAAGCCAATCAATATGGGGAAACTCGTTATGCCATACAGCAAGCCATGCTGGGCGTTGAAATGGAAATTGGGAAGAAAATATTAACTAACATGCCGGGTAGCATAGTTGGTTTAGCAGCAAAAAAGGATGAAGACAAAGTAACAAGCACTGGTTGGGGTTGGGCTGGTTTAACTATTTACAGAGAATATTTAGAAGGCGACAAGCAATTAAGGGCAACTATTGCCAATAATTCTGTTTGGATGAACGCAGTTAATATGTTTTTAGTGAACGGCGCTTACGGCCAAACAACAAACAATCAGCAAAAGTGGAAACAAACAAAGGTGAAAGGTTATAAAGCGGTAATCGAGTATGATGAGAGCTCGGGATATAAGTTGTCTGTACCTATTGGTCAAACATCATTACTCATGCTTGAGGGGGTAAATTTTGCCAATGAGAATGACCTTATGGCTGCGGCAAATTCCTTTGATATTGATGGCATTAAAAAAACTCTTGGAGAAAAGTAAAATCTGCAAAAACTAAGATTATGAAAACTTTAAGTTTAATGATATTCACAGCTTTATTGTCATTAGGGGCCTTCGCACAAAATTTTGACAAACAAGCTAATGTTGCAAAAACAGCTTATGCATCCGGAAAGCTAGAAGACTCTAGATTTGCATTACAACAAATGCTTAATGAAGTGGATATAGTTGTAGGTAAAGAGGTGCTTAAGCTTTTACCCGCAAAGATTGAAACTTCTGCATCAAACGCTGCTCACGACAACGTTTCTGGAGCTACCGGTTTTATTGGAGTTTTAATCCATCGGGATTATGGTAGCGCTGATAAAACAATAAACGTTGATTTGATTAACAATTCGCCGTTAATTACCTCACTAAATGCTATTTTATCTCTCCCGCTAATCGGTGCTGCCTCAGATGGAAATCAAAAAAGAATCAAAGTGAATGGCTACAAAGGCTTGTTACAAAAGCAAATTAATTCAGACACTAATAAAACGTCGTATGAACTTCAGTTACCTTTTGGCTCAACATTACTAACCGTCAAGGCGGATAACACTACCGAGGCACAAATTCTAGCCTATGCTAACGCGATTCCGGTAACAGAAATAGCAAAAATGCTTCAATAATAACCTGAACACGATTACGGGTATTTGAAAATTAAGTATTTGGGCGTTCGGGCGGGCTTTCCGTTACAATCTTTTTGCCCTGAAGAAAGAAGGGCAAAAAGGATTTTCACTTCAATCCCTAACGCAAAACCTAGCAAACTTCATAAGCGCATTCATAAATTGGCTTCTGAATCCAGGCTAATAAATAAGATAGAAAGCAAAATATAATGTGACGCCAGAATAAACAAATAGAATTTGAAACGCCTTAATCTATTGGCTTTGGAATGCAGATAATCTTTTCTTTTCTCACCAAAATTATGGGAAGATGCTGCATTTTATTTTCTAACAACAGCGTGTCTTTACCTTTTGGTTTAATTATAAATGACGTTAAGTATTCGCCAACTCGATAGCAGCCTGAAATTTTTTGCTTGAAGTTTGATTTTGTAAACGTCCCGCTAAAAAAAATAGAATCCTTTTTGGTAGCATATAACCCTTTAGCATATTCTGTAAAATGCCCATTGTTAAAGCAACTATCCGTAAAAGTGTTTGTTTTGGCATACGTATCCATCATTACATAAAATGAGTCGCAGGTAATTTTAAACCGATGTTTGGTATATTGTAATAATTGATTCTGGTAAACAACGCTGTCTTCAACCCAAACACCCTGCATAAAATCTGCGCCTTGTTCTTGCAAATTTGGGTTCCTTTTACAAGATATAAGCAATACCGACGAGAAGAGGAAAATTAAAACAATAGATCGCATATAAGGATACTGATGAAGCTAAAATCCCCCTCCGAATGGAGAGGGATTGGAATAAGTCTTTTATTTCAATCCGCCAATCATATCTTCTGGGCGCACCCATTGATCAAATTGTTCATTAGTTAACAAACCCAAATCAAGGGCGGCTTCGCGGAGAGATTTATTTTCTTTTAATGCTTTCTTTGCAATTTTTGCCGCATTCTCATAGCCTATGTGTGGGTTTAAGGCCGTTACAAGCATTAAAGAATTTTCGAGATGCTTTTTAATTCCGGCGTAGTTCGGCTCAATCCCAACTGCACAATTATCATTGAATGAAACGCATGCATCGCCAATTAAACGGGCAGATTGAATGAAGTTTGCAGCCATTAATGGTTTGAAAACATTCAGTTCATAGTGTCCGTTAGATCCACCTATTGAAAGTGCCACATCATTTCCCATTACCTGAGCCGCCACCATTGTTACTGCCTCATTTTGAGTTGGATTTACCTTACCAGGCATAATAGATGAACCTGGTTCGTTATCAGGAATGTGAATTTCACCTATACCCGAACGCGGACCAGAAGCTAACATCCTGATATCATTTGCAATTTTCATTAAAGAAACCGCAATCTGTTTTAGTGCTCCATGAGTTTCAACCAAGGCATCATGTGCAGCTAGCGCTTCAAATTTATTTTCTGCAGTTCTAAAAGGCAAGCCAGTAAATTGTGCAATGTAGTCAGCAACTTTAACATCATAACCCTTTGGTGTATTGATGCCTGTACCAACGGCCGTACCGCCTAATGCAAGTTCAGAAAGGTGATCAAGCGTGTTACGTAAAGCTTTTAAACCATGATCCAACTGTGAAACATAACCAGAAAATTCCTGTCCCAGAGTAAGTGGGGTTGCATCCATCAAATGCGTACGACCAATTTTTACCACATCTTTAAAAGCCTCAACCTTGGCTTTCAACGTATCTCTTAATTTTTCAACGCCAGGTATAGTAGTATTGATCACTAATTTATAAGCCGCAATATGCATGGCAGTAGGAAATGTATCATTGGAAGATTGAGATTTATTTACATCATCATTTGGATGAATATAGGTAGTTCCTTCTCCTAAGCTATTACCTTGTAAAACGTGTGAGCGATTTGCGACAACCTCATTTACGTTCATATTAGATTGTGTTCCGGAACCAGTTTGCCAAATAACCAATGGAAATTCATCTGCTAATTTACCTTCCAAAATTTCATCACAAACTTGGGCTATCAGGTCACGTTTTTCGGCCACTAAAATTCCGCAATCTGTATTGGTATAAGCTGCAGCCTTTTTCAAATAAGCAAAGGCTTCAATTATTTCTTTTGGCATAGAAGCCTCAGGCCCGATTTTGAAATTATTACGTGAACGTTCGGTTTGTGCACCCCAATATTTATCTTCGGGCACATTTACCTCACCCATAGTATCCTTTTCAATTCTGTACGACATTCTTTTTGGTATTTAGTTGGCTGCAAATTTAGATTTTTTAAATAAAAATACATTTAAGCAATTTGCAATTTCTTGTTAAAGTAATTATTTAAATTTGCACCTTTTGAAACGGAGCGCAACTGGCTCGTAAATTGTAATCAGGTTCATAATTCGTTTTTTCAATAGGTACGACAGTCCATTAATAAATTTATTTTAAACAGATGGTAATAAAATTCATCTGCTTAAGTTTTATCATACATATTTTAATACATGTTTAATACTTTACGAAGCTTACAGCTTTTACTAATTACCCCTCTCATATTAAATTCTTGTTCTTCAACCCCAAAACCTTCGGCGAATAAATTAGAGCATACTAAAGATGATAGCCGGGCTGATAGCATAACCCTTTCTTACGATCCTAAAAATGAAGACAAACGCATTGACGAGTTCATGCAAATGCTCCATAAAAAGTATGCGTTTAACGGAAACGTATTGGTAGCAAAAAAAGGGAGAATAGTATACGAAAAAGCAATTGGATGGGCGGATTATTTGCATCGTGATAGTCTACAAATTGATTCCAAGTTCGAGCTTGCATCGGTATCCAAGCCATTCACCGCAACAGCAATTATGATGCTTGTTGAAGAAGGAAAATTGAAACTCGATCAGGATGTAAAGGAGTTCTATCCGAATTTTCCATATGATGGAATAACCGTTAAGCTTTTGTTAACCCATCGTTCCGGAATGATGAACTACGTTTATTTCGTTGATGGAATTTGGAAAGCAAATCATACCAATGAACGCAAGGGCATCACAAATAAAAATGTGATGGATTTAATTGCGCAATATAAACCTGCCAGGTACACATCTCCTAACAAACGCTTTCATTATAATAATTCCAATTTCATGGTTTTAGCGGCTATCATTGAGAAAGTCACGGGCAAACCATATGCTGATTTCATGAAAGAACGTGTTTTTAAACCTTGCGGGATGAAAAATACAGCTGTTTATTCTAAGGCCGTTTATGACAAAATTCCGGTGGATGTGGTAGGACATGATCGGATTTGGAGACGATCTGTGGCGCAAAACTTTTTAGATGGGCCGGTTGGAGATAAGGGAATTTACAGCACCGTACACGATTTGTTACTATTTGATAGAGCGATGCGTAAAGGAAAATTGCTTAAAAAAGCTACAATGGATTCATCATACGCTGCACATAATGAAGTCGAAAAGGGCCATTTCAACTATGGTTACGGATGGCGAACTTTTTCAGCGCCAAACCAACAAGTTGTTTATCATACCGGTTGGTGGCATGGGTTTAGGCATATCTATTTGCGTGACCTGAAACATGATGTAACCATTGTTTTACTGAGTAACCTTACGAATGGAAGTTTGTTAAAGCTTGATGAGCTCTATAGAATAGTAGGAATGCCCGTTGTTAGAAGAAGCGCCTATTCTGGCAGCGGAACCCCGGAGATGGGTGTCGGAGATACTCCTGAAGATTAATTTAAAACAAAATTCAACCTAATTGTTTAAAATTAGTATACATATGTGTCAGTATGAATTTTAACAATTAATCTCGATCAAAAAATAGTTCTTAAATGTTATTTAATTAACTGCTTAGATAAAATTGGTAAAAGATAACTTCGAAAAATAATCGAAGTAAAATAGAGTCTTCTTTTCTTTTTATTAATTTAAGTCTATGTTTGTGATATTTACATCACAAATGTAATTCCGGACAATCTTAAAACGTAAGTTTTAAGATAATACATTTAGCAAACTCTAAGGTAGTTTTGCAATAACTTTTAACATTAAGTATTAAGATGAGCAATGTATTTATAATTGATGACGATTCTATACATCAGCGAATAGCGCAGATTATGATAGAAAAGCATCAACTTTTTGAAAAATATACAAGCTATACAGATGCCGAAAAAGCATATAATTTTTTAAAAGAAAACGTTCAAAATCCTGATTCATTGCCAGATATCATACTTTTAGATTTAAATATGCCTGTAACAGACGGGTGGGACTTTTTAGATCTGTACGAGAATATCAAAAACGATTTAGAGAAACATATCCGAATTTTCATTGTTACATCCTCTGTAGATGATAAAGACAAGTTAAAGGCTAAAACTTACTCATCTGTTGTTGGCTTTATTTCTAAACCGCTTTCACCAGATATATTAAGAAGCACCTACCCATAAACAATCAGAGTAAAGAAAAGAAGCAATTTTAGATTAATCTATTAAACTTCATAGCCTTAAAATTGATCAAAAAATAAAATACATAATACTACCGGTATGTTTGATAAATTATTTGCTGCACAACAAAAAGCAGAGGAAGTAAAAAAAAGGTTAGATACCATCAGTGTTACTGGTATCGCTGAAGGCGGAAAAATTACTGTTTCTGCAACTGCAAACAAGCTTATACAAAGTGTTACCATTGACGAGGAGTTTTTGAAATCAGCCGACAAAGAGGAGCTGGAAGAACTTATTGCATTAGCGGTAAATAAAGCCCTGGAACAAGCTGAACAAATAAGCCAAACGGAAATGCAAGCTGCAACCCGCGATATGATGGGTGGTCTTGGCGATTTTCTAGGTAAATAAATTTCATTGATCAATTCAAGATCTAGCTATATTTGCTTATTCACGATCGAAGTGAATCGTCTTGACTTATGACAAAACAACTTTTTCACGTTTGCATCCTTTTCATTGCTGGTGTATGGCCCTTCGCGGGATGTAAAAAAGGCGATGACAAGAATCTTCCCAAAATAACAGTTTCCAGGCTTTATGTTTCAACTTCAGCTGTAGGCTCCAAGCCGTTGTCCAATATATTGGTATTCGATCCTGCGGATTTGGCTCCTCTTAAATTTCGTACCTATTTATCCGACACTTTAGGGTATGGAGGTATCGCTTTGAATGATTCAACTTTTAGGGGATATCAATTTAGTACAAAGTTACGAGGAGTTAGAGGATTTTCTGTGGATGTAGCCGGTGCGCTAAGCCAAGGCTCGGGGTTTGTCGATTCAAGCCTTGTAAGTCCAAAAGAAATTGCTTACAGACGAAAGGATTCGTTGTTAGTTATATCTCACAATAGTGATAGCACAATTAGAGTATATTCAAAGCCCGACACCTTATCTGGAAGAAAGAATAAGCCAACCAATAAATTAAAGCTCGATGGAAAACCTCAAGGAATTTGCTTTGATCAAACTGATTTATATGTCGTATTAGAGGGAGATAGGAAAGAAATTCAAAAAGCTACCATTAATAAAACAACTTCTTTGATATTTCCTGTTAAAAATAAGATAACCGTAACAGGCGCTACAAATCTGCGTGGCATATTTTATTATTCTAAGCAGGATATTTTATTTATAACCGACATAGGCTTAGAAACTGATTTGAGTGATGGGAAGGTGTTCATCATTGAAGGCGCCACTGCAAAATTCCTTACAAACAGCATTGTAGAACCAACGCGTGTAATTTCTGGGGTAAGCACCTTACTTGGAAATCCGGTAGATATTGATTTTGATCAGAGGGAAGATAAAAATCTTATTTACGTTGCAGAAAATGGCAATAAAAAGATCCTAGTCTTTAAGCTTTCTGACTCAGGAGATATCGCTCCCTTTATAAATCAAGATCTCGCATCTCCCCCCGAAGCTATATATTTGGACGCTCGATAAGCATTTATCATTCACGGGCTACAAACTTATGGAATGTACTTTCTTCCCCATCTGCCTTTTTATCCTGGTATAGAAAATCCAGTTTATTCTTGTCAAAATCGATAAAGAAATCATCCCAGCTGATTTCTTCAAAATTATCACTCTTACTATGTTCAGGGAAATGAATTCTCAAAACACCTTCTTCATCACTTTTACCAGTTCCTTTTATTTTAGCTGGAATTCCCTTCCTTTTTTCAGTCCATTTCCTGATTAATTCATGATCATGGGTTTGGTGAGATGTACTCATGTTGTTAGTTTTTAATATGATTAATATTTCAAGCGTAACAAAACACTTGTTTAGCTAACAAATTTTGTAACAAGTTTTGAACCAGATATACTAGCAGAAAACTAAAAATCTAGGTTCGATAATAATTTTTTTAAGTGTTCCTTGCCGTTCGAGCGGGCGTTCCGTTCCAATCTTTTCGCCCTAGAGAAGGGCAAGAAGGATTTTCACTACAATCCCTAACGCAAAAAACCTAGCAATTGCAATAATCTGATTCTATGGATCCTTTTCTACGTTTATAGTTAGGCATTTTGAATCGAACTTAAGTTATGAATGTCAACTGATTGGAGTTTGATATTTTTTTCAGAAATTCCCTAAAATAAATAAGCTCCTGATGGGCAGAAGCTTATTTAAACTAACCAATTATAAACCTAAACTAACCGAGGTGCTGTAGGGGAAGGAGTCGAACCTTCACGAAGTAGTTATTTCTCTTTCCTTGCGGTCAGATATTTCCCAAACCTTCGCCACCGAGACAAGGAGGTGTGTCTGCCAAATTTCACCACCCTACAGTATAAAAGCCAGCGTTTTACCGATTGCTTAATACAAATGTAAGACCTTCAACTATTCCTTGCAAATATTTCAATAAAAATATTTTATTATTATTTTTTTAATAATTATATTTGCTTATCATTGAAAATATTAGAAATGTTTATGGAAAATCAATCAAATAATTTCGAACTTGACAATTTGGATATACAAATTTTATCCATTTTAATGGAAGATGCAACAATACCATATACAGAAATCGCTAAAAAGCTGATCGTTTCAGGAGGCACAATACATGTCAGAATGAAGAAAATGCAGGATTTGGGCATAATTAAAGGTGCAAATCTCATCATCGATCCGCAAAAAATTGGCTATGACGTTTGTGCATTTCTTGGTATTTTCTTAGAGAAAGGATCGCAATATAAAGATGCTGTTGATAGCTTAAAGAAGGTTAAAGAAATTGTGGAATTGCATTATTGTACAGGCGCCTACAGCATGTTTGCTAAAATCATCTGCCGAGACACTAACCACTTAAGGCATGTATTAAATGAAGATATACAAGCAGTTAAAGGAATTCAACGTACTGAGACCTTCATCTCATTAGAAGAAAGCATCCGTAGACAAATAAAATTAGAATAAAAAAGGATGCTGTTTTCGCAGCATCCCAAGGTCTAATATATTGACTTTACAACCAATCTATTTGGTGATCTTCTTTTTATTTATCAGGAGTCCTATTTTAAATCCGGCTGTTAATCCTACACCACTTTCTCCGATAACGTTGAGAGCAAAGTGATTACCACCATAACCATTAAATATATTACTATTGTCCTGATTATCGATAGCATAGCCTAGACCTCCATACAGGTCAATTAGAAACGAGTCGCCAAGTACCCATTGCTTACCTAGATTTATTATAAAAGCCCCTACTACCACCGTTTCTTTGTCAGCAGAAGAATTGCTGCTAGAAGAGTAGAAATACTTATTTTGGCTGTAAGCCCCTATAATCACCTCAGGCTTTGCGTAAATACCTTGCATAACATGGCTATATTTATCCCCGCTTCTTATAAAGTTTGGAAGTTTAACAAATTTATAGCCAGCGCCTAAAAAGGCGCCACCCGCCGCCCTTTTGTGTACCTCGGTTACACCTACCCCAGTACTCCCATTATAAGTATATTCTTCTGATTTTTGCTGTTTCCCTAACCCTATAATCCCTAATGAAACTTCGTAGCTACGCCCTGGCTTTATATTATGCTCATAGTTAAGTTGGGTAAATCCTAACAAGGGAGAAAGGAAATTTATTTTAATTGCATTCTTGGACTGATCTTCATACAGTGTTTCATCTTTCAAACTACTTTTAAATGTTTCTTCACGGCCACTTTGATAAATAATTTTAGTTAAACGGTCTTTATCTACCGAATACGTGGGCCCCTCTTGATCAGTAAAAATTTTATACTTTATTTCCGATTCTCCAATTTCTATAACCTTGGCTTCTACAACATCACCGTTCTTTTTATAAATTTTGTCTTGAGCAAAACATCGCAGAGAAAATAAAGTAACAACTAACACTAAGTAAAGATTCCTTTTCATATAATTTGATTAAAAATTTAAGATGAAGTTAAAACATTTTATGTATCATTTATAATACCGGGCAGCTTTCTTTAAGCTCCGAAGAAGGAAGAACCTCTAACAAAAAAAGCCATCAGGAATATCCCAATGGCTTCAAAAAATGTTTTTACAGTTTTATTTTGTTACGTAAAGCACTGATTTTACCGCAGCAATAACTTTTTCCGCACTTGGTAATGCTTCCTTAATTAAAGTTGGAGCATAAGGCAATGGAACATCTGCACAGGTAACTCTCAATACAGGTGCATCAAGAAAATCAAACGCATCTTTTTGAACTTTAAAAGCAACTTCCGTAGCAATCGATCCTAGTGGCCACGCTTCTTCAACAAACACCATCCTGTTTGTTTTTTTAACAGAACTAATTACTGTATCGTAATCAATTGGTCTCACGGTACGTAAATCAATTACCTCGGCATTGATCCCTTCTTTTGTAAGTTCTTCTACAGCAGGCATTACAACACGCGTAAGCATTTTACCAAAAGTAACGATGGTTACATCTGTGCCTTCTTTTACAATGTTTGCTTTACCTAACGGGATATAATATTCTTCTTCTGGAACTTCACCTTTATCGCCGTACATTACTTCTGATTCCATAAAAATAACAGGATCAGGATCAATGATTGACTGTTTTAATAATCCTTTAGCTTCATACGGAGTTGATGGAATAACAACTTTTAAACCGGGGCAGTTAGCATACCAGTTTTCAAAGTTTTGAGAGTGTTGAGCTCCTAATTGACCAGCATTACCAGTTGGCCCACGAAACACAATCGGCACAGAGAATTGGCCGCCACTCATCGATAGCACTTTCGCAGCAGCATTGATAACTTGATCAATCGCAACCAAAGAGAAATTGAAAGTCATAAACTCCACAATGGGAGATAAACCATTCATAGCAGCACCTGTAGCTATACCAGCAAAGCCTAACTCTGCAATGGGAGTATCAATAACGCGTTTGGCTCCAAACTCATCCAACATTCCCTGGCTCACTTTGTAAGCACCGTTATATTCGGCAACTTCCTCGCCCATTAAAAAGATTTTTTCGTCTTTGCGCATTTCTTCGTTTAATGCTTCACGAAGTGCTTCTCTGAACTGTATTTCTCTCATGTTATAATAAAATCAATTTTGGTCGCAAATATAAAGTTTAATGTTTAAAATTGGTTTGGATTTGCAAACACAATTGAACCATTTTTCATTTTAAATGCAATTAACCTGCTTTTGAAACACATTTAGTTACAGGGTTAACGTAAAGGTGGTGTTACGTACAGAAAATTATACAAATTTGATGACTGTCTTGATACCTTTAACCTAAGTTCGACTTTAAAATGCCTGGTTATGAATCAGAAAAAGTGTTATAAAACGTGTTTTTTGAACTTGCTAGGTTTTGCGTTAGGGATTGAAGTGAAAATCCTTTTTGCCCTCTTTCTTCGGGCAAAAAGATTGTAACGAAAAGCCCGCCCGAACGCCCCAAACACTTATTTCTTGAAATAATTACATTAGAACAGGTTCTTAGCTTCAATCAGAGATCGAATGTGTAGAATGAATAAAATTCTCTTTATTTCGAAAGAGAACTCCAGCTATCACATTTCAAAATCTTGAACTTAATTAATCGACAGCAATGCCATATGCACAAATGTTCTAACGTCAAGCTCTCAATTAAGTATTTGTATCAGCCATTTATTTCTTACACATTCCCTCATACGGGCAAAAAGCACAATTATCTTTATTAGTGGTATGTGAAAATGGAATATTTCTATCAAATAATTCCTCAAGCAATGTTCTGAGTTTATCTTCAAAACCAGCTTTCATATCCTCTAAATGCTCAGCTTGTAAATAAACCCTTGGGCGGCTTCCGGTAAAGAAAAGCGTGCCATCATTTTTCATCTTTCGGATGATATACAAATTGGGTTCTACCTGTTTTTTACCGCTAACCTGCTCATATATATAGGTGTAAAACAACGTTTGCAGCATCGCCTTATTTGGTTTCTTCCCGTCGCGTTCAAACAAATCATCCAGGCAACTGAACCGAACATCATCACGACCACCAGTTTTATAGTCTACAATTCGTGTATGTCCATTTTCTTCATCCACACGGTCGATAATCCCATATAAAGAAACTTCATGGGCACTATTATTTATTTCAATTGGGAAACGGTATTTATAGTCCTTCTTATTCTCTAATTCCACTATATGGAATGGGGCAGTCTTTTCGTCATGATCTAAAACCACATTTACATACTCTTCAACAATACGCAGAATAATCTGTTGCATACTGTTAGGATTCTTTAATTGATCACGTTTTTTAAATAGTAATTCTGATAAAGCCTGACGACATAAAAATGGAAGATCCTCCCGTTTTTCCTTAATTCTTTTAGCTGTAATTTCTTTATCAGTTGCGGCCAGATCTTGATAAAACCATTCCAAAACTTGGTGAAGAATAGTTCCAACTTGGTTCGCTTCCAGGTTTTCTGCAACCTCTTCCGGCTCTTTAATTTCTGCAACATATCTGAAAAAGAACTGCAAAGAACAATTTAAATAAGTTGTTAAGGCTGTTGCGGATATTTTCTTATCATCCCATTTACCAGTCGATTGCAAGAAACGCTGCAGTGCTTTCCAAACAGCTCCTTCTTTTGGGACAATGATATCTGTTGCTGGTTCTATCTGTACGGTTTGTTGCTGGCGGTGATAGATGAACTTATAATTACTCTCAAACTCCAGCTGACTTAAAAATCGTGTCGGCTCCCCGGAGTTACTCTCGTCAATTAAACTATTATAAACCAAATAGACATCTGAAGATCGGTGCAACAAACGGTAAAATAAATATGCCGAGATCGCATTTTGATTCTCCAATACAGGCAGATCATAAGCCCTTCGAATACTATCTGGAATAAAACTTGGAGATGTGCTAACTTTCGGTAAAACGCCTTCGTTAGCTCCTAGTACCAGCACTTTTTCAAAGTCTAATACCCGGCTTTCCAATAAACCCATCACTTGAATACCTCTCAAAGGCTCACCTTCTAAAGGCACAGACAAGCCCGTAAGCGCTTTTCGAATAAGTGAAAAAACAAAAGGAAGGAATAACGTAGAAGCATAAGTTAATAAACCATCATGTAGTTGATTTAATTTTTTGATTACCTCTAAAATCAAGCTGGCTTCTAGCTGTTGCAGTTGATGATTTTTTTGTCGCTGTTCTAATACGTGTCGTAGCAAGCTTGTTAATGCATCAATACACTGAGCCCCTTCGTGCTTAACCGTAAAAAATCCTGGCGTTAAAACAGATGCAAAAAGCAATTCGGTTAACGGTATCTCAACCCATTGCTTTTCAATAATTCTTTGCAGGATAAGATCCCGTTCCTTACTATTAATGCCGGAAAGTGGATGTGACAAAAATGCCTGCACATCACGATAGTAAATAGTGTCCTTTCCTTCTTTAAATACCTGCTCTTGTATTGTTAACCATAAATCAATAAAGCCAAATACGGTTGACTGCGCCAATGGATATCCCATGGTAACATTTACTTTCCCGGCATTTTCAGGAATAGTTTGCAGAACTGGTATCAATAAGCTTTCGTCTACAATGATGATTGCTGTCTTTTCAGGATCATCCGCATTGCTTGCTAAATTTTCGGCATTTAAAAATTCGTTTAAGGCCTTTGCTTGAGCGGCATGCCCTTGAGCTTGTATTACCTGGATTTGCTTCGGTTTAGCCATATTGGCTGGCAACTTTTCAAAGACATTGATCAGTCCTGTTTTTTGTAAGTTTTTGCGAAGAAACAATCCTGCTTCCTGTAAAGTGTCATTCACATAATAGCTATCGGCATCAAAATAGAAGATAGCCCTTTCTTGTTCCTGGTAAGTTTTGAAAAGTGTTGCTTCAGCTTTGTTCAAGGCATTAAAACCTACGAATATTAGTTTTTTATAGTCATTTAAAAATTCTGGTTTTTGAATGTTACCGTTTGCTAGGCTGCGGTATAAATTTGCGGTAGTTGTTAAATTTTCATGAATCAGACTTTCATGAAACTGCCTATAAAGTTTAGGCATTCGTCTCCATAAATCGATAAACTTTTGCTGAAAATTTTGTTGCCTTTCGGCGGAAAAGGTTGCCCAGAATTGCTCCAGGAACTTTTGCTGATCTTCACTAAAATGCGGAAACTGATGCTGAATCACGGCTATATCTTCTAAAGCCGAAAACACTTGGTCGGGATTAATTAGATCATAATCTATTTGGGAAAAATCGCCCAGAATGATCTCGGCCATTGGGTAAAACTGATCTGGTGTAAATTCGGGCTTTCCCTCTTCCTTTAAAAGCTTATTAAACTCTTGATGCAGAACGAAAAACTGTTTAATATGATCAGCAGAAATTAAATCAGTTGCTAAACTGAAAAACTCGCCGATAGTAAAAAATGAGGGGCTCCAAAACGCTTTACCCGAAAGTTCGCCTAAATGCTTTTTTAAGAATGTTACTGGTCGCTTATTATTGAAAATAATTGCCACGTCTTTCAAATCAGCACCAAAACGACTGATTAAATCTGTTGCAACTTCTCTTAGGAATGAATTCATTGTGTGTTAATTGACAGCGTTTATTGAACTATCGGTATCACTTATACCTATGTGTGTAATTGTGTCCTCGCTGCGGGCACAATTACATTGCACTGATTATCAAATCCTTATAATTGTGTCATCAGTGATGACACAATTAGCCTTCACCTTGTTATGCACAGTCCAAACCTACCCCTTACACCACTTTCAATTCTTTTAAATATCCGTAATACAAATAAGCTTTTATGTTTTCATAACCGATTTCACTTAACAAATCCTTATACCGCTCAACTTGCTCATAATGCGACTTTTTAGGCTGGCCTGTAAATTTAAAATCAATGATAATCACTTCATCACCCCCAATTAAAACCTTATCCGGACGATAGCTATCGCCTTCTTTTGTAATAATAGTACGCTCATTAAATGTGGTGTAATCTTTTTTCAGGATGCTATTTAATTCTGGCTGGGATAATACACTGGTAGCTAGTTTTAAGATTTCTTCATACTCATTCTCTTTAAACCAGCCATCTTGCTGCATTTGTTTAATCTCCAGTTCCAAATCACTAATCTCATTCACCTTTGCCAGTATCTCATGCAAAATAATTCCTCGCTGTTGAGATTTATCGGTACTAAAAAGATCTTCCTGTTCTTTTACTTTTCTATCAGTAAGGGCATCATTTATTCTACTCGATAATGGATAACTACTAAATGACCAAATATCTTCCTTGAAACGACTTTCAATGTCAACTTCTACTATTGGTTTCTCTTTGACAGGAACAGGTTCATCCAAAATAAATTTTCCGTCCTCAAACTCGACTTTAAACTCCTCGTCAATGTTTTTTAATGCTTGATAAATCACATCGCCAGCAATACCTAGTTGTTCATCCTTTCCATCGGCCTGTCCAGGAGCGGTGATGTACAAATGCTTCCGGGTACGGGTTAGGGCTACATAAAGCATATTTAGCGCATCCATATAATTGAAAAGCAGTTCTTCAAAGTAAGCTTTTGCGAAGGCGGATTGCCCTAAACTCTTTTTATAGTGAACAGGCAAACTGTTCATCATCGCGTACGACGTTTCTGCAGTATCGACCCAAAAAATACTATTTGCCATTCCATCTAAATTCCACGAACAAAAAGGCATCATGACCACATCAAAAGCCAATCCTTTAGATTTATGCACCGTCATTACTTGAACGGCATTGCTTTGTTCGCCAGATGGCAATGCTTTCCTCTGACCTTCCTCATCCCACCATTCTAAAAAGCGTGTAATTCCACGATCTCCGTGACCTGCAAACTGACTGATCATATCACGAAAAGCAATTAAATAAGGTAAGTGAATGGCCGATTTATCAAGACTATAAGCACCAATTAATTGCTCTATTAATTCGGTGAGCGGCAAAGTTTGCCATGGCAGCCAATTATCGCAAAGTGAATTTGGAAGTATGCCCCTTAATTGCGGAATGCTGCTACTTTTCAATTTCATCCATGTATCTACAGAAACTGGTTTGTTAAGTTGGCTAGTGTATAACTGAACGCAAATAGATTTATACAACGTATTGTCGTTGGTTTTGCTAACCATGGCGTAAAGCGTATTGATTAGCAACTTCACACTCGAATTATTCGCAATTAGCAACGCTTCGCCGGATAATACTTCAAACGCCTTCCACGAATTCTGTTGATCAAAGTCACTAACACTTTTAGCCTGCCTTACTTGCTGATCACGCATTAAATGTTCAATCACATCTCTGGCCTCCCCGTTTTTTCTTACCAGGATGCAAACTTGTCCCGCCTTATATCTTCCTGAGCTAATCCACTCATTGAGCGTGATAGCCAATCGATCCAAAATTTCTTCTTTGCTTTGTGAAACACGGGTGCGATTATCAGTAGAAGGAATGAAACCAATCTCGACAGATCCACCTGATGGCGTTGATTTCGCTTTCAGCTGATGGCTCTGTTCGTATGCTTTAATAATGATATCGTCGTATTTGCTTTCTTTCCACCAAGTATTGAAAAATTCTTCACCACCATCTGCAATCACTTTTTCATTGATATGATTTTGAAGTATTTGGGGTGATTGCTTGAAGAGGAAATTATTAAAATCAATGATATTGGCTGCGCTACGGTAGTTTTCAGACAATGAATCTTCCAAAACCTTGATATCTCCAATGTTGGCTTTCGCCTGATGCAAAAGAATGCGCCAATCACCATTTCGCCAGCGATAAATGGATTGTTTCACATCGCCCACAATTAAATGATCAATCAGTTTTCCATTTGCTTCCGCGATAGCATTTTGCACCAAAGGCAGGAAATTATCCCATTGATAAGAGGAAGTATCTTGAAATTCATCAAACAAGAAATGTTTGAACCGATTGCCAGTTTTTTCCCAGATAAAAGAAGTATTATCGTTCAAATCAGCTGTAATTCCCTTTAGCAAATTTTGAGCATCGCTAATTAATAACGTTCCATTCTCTTGTCGGTATTCTTTTAGTAAACCTGCCATTTCCTGCATTAAGCGTAGATAATACAGATTAGCATCAATGGCCTTCGCCATTCCATACCTTGGAAGTTCTTCGACGTGAAACTGATTTAATCCTTTAAGAATGGGGTTGAGCTGATCATATAAAGCAGAAACTCCAGCGCTCAATTTGCCCTTTTGCCATTCTTCTGGCTCATCAATTAGTTTACTAAGGCTCTTAATTTTATCGTAATCGCCATCTAAAACTTTAGTTAAGCACGATAATGGTGATCTGGATTTACCTTTCAACTCATCAATCAGTACTCCTGATTTTTGAAAAGTATCAGTTGCTTTTTTTATTAAATCAGAGATTCCTCCTTCGAAGTATTCAATGATCGCTTTATTTAGCTCTTGCAGATCTTTAAAAACTTCGTTCGGATTTAATTTTTTTAGCGCATTTTCGAATGGCTGATAACGTTCCTTAAAAATCTCGCCAGCTAAATCAAGCAACGTGTCATGATAGTTCCAGCTTTTATCATTTCGGATACGATCTAATGCCAGATCAATAATCCATTGTAGCAGTTCGGGTTTTTTATCTAATTGTTCGTTCAGTTTTTGGGCAAGCTCCTGTTTTACTTTATCGATATTCATCTCCAAACGGAAACCTGCATCTAAGCCAAGCTCAAATGAAAAACTGCGGATAACCTTTTGAACAAAGCCATCAATGGTGTTTACAGCAAAACGACTGTAATCATGTATAATATTTCGATAAATGAGATGCGCTTTCTCTTGTAATGTATCCGGATTAAGATTTGGATGAGATTGTAAGATGATATCCCGAAAGCCTTCTGCATCGGCATGACCCAAAGCCAGGCTTTTCAAAACCTCCAGAATACGGCTCTTCATTTCAGCAGTAGCCTTATTGGTGAAAGTAACGGCTAAAATTTCCCGGTATTTCGTTTCTCCATCGAAAAGCAATGTAAGGTAATGTGCTGTAAGGCTGTAGGTTTTACCAGATCCGGCGGAAGCCTGAAGAATTTTGAGCGGTTTTACTGATTGCATAGGGCTTGAATTTACGGCATTTGGGCGAATTCAAACCTAATTGTTGAAAATAATGAATGGAGGAAATTGTATTAGCAAAGCATTTCATTGATGACAAACTTAATATTTCCACTTTCTGTAGTATTTAACTTGCCAAAGAGCTTTCCTACTCTAGACTTATCTACAGTACGGATTTGATCCAGCATGATAGAACCAACGTCGCCATTCACTTCGCATTGAACTCTTGAAGGATAAGGCTTCAATGAATGAGTTAAGGGAGCAATAATTACCGTTTTAATGAAGTTGTTCATCTCATCTGGAGAAAGGATCACACAAGGTCGAGTTTTGTTCACTTCACTCTCAATTGTCGGATCAAGGTTAATCCAGTGAATGGAATACTGTTTTATTCCCATGTCCAATCTTTAAGCTCTTCGTCTTCAAAAACATCTGGAATGATTAATTCGTCATCGCCATTTTTGGCCATTTCCTGAAACGCTTTTGCCCACCCAATTCTTTTTTGTTCTTTTACCGGGCTAATAACTATCGTATTATCCTTAACCTCAATAACTACCTCATTCTCAATAAAGCATTGTTTGAGAAAGTTTTGCGGTATGATAATACCTTTAGAATTTCCAATATTTCTAATTGTTGATTGCATAGTTAAAGTTATAACAAATTATAACAATTCCCAAGCTTTAATCCTACTTCTGCGTCACTCCATCCCCATTCTTAAAAAATGAATTAATTGTAACGGGTAACTTCCCATTAGCTTTTATTTGTCCAGTTATAACTTTCACTGATGCTCGTTGCAAGTCGTCATTTTGCTGATAATTTACAATAAGTGATTTGCTGATTTCGATTCCTGGCAAACCGGCAATAGTATACGGATTTGCAAATAGTACCGATATGGTATTTAGTTTAGCAATATCAGCAATCAAAAGTTTTAAATTAGTGGTATAATCCAGTACACTTTGCGGCCGTTTACGTGTATCATGAATGGTCAAAATTACTTGCTCAAATTTCCTTAGCTCATTACTTATCGCTTGAATATCGCTATTAGCTGCCTTTTTAGAAACCACAAAATTTAAAACGTCAGTGAATCGTGGCGTTAATTCCCGTTGAACCAAACTCAAATCATCAACCCCTATACTTACAATCGCTGTTTTCTTGGTGTAGTCGATATTCTTAATCAAACTATCGCTCTTTAAAATAGTTACCGCTGCATCAGCCAATTTTTGATTTAGTTCAATAGATTCTGAACGGTGAATATCCTGATAAACTCCGTCGACGTTTACTGGTTGATAATTATTTAAACCTGCCCAATATTTAGCAGTCAATATTTTCTTGACAGTCACTTTCAACTGCTTCCTTCGAATTCGCTTTTCTTTTATTGCTTTACGGATAAGATTTATTCCACGTTCGCTATTCTCTGACAGCTCCAAAATATCATTACCCGCAATGAATGCCATTACATCCGCTTCTCCATTTGGAAAATATTTAACAACTCCTTTCATTTCCATCGCATCGGAAAAAACCAGGCCTTTAAAATTCATTTCCTTTTTAAGAATATCAGTTACAATCTTTTTTGATAATGTAGCCGGTAAATGTGGCGTATTATCTAAAATAGGGATACTCATATGAGCGATCATCACACCGGATGCACCTTGTTTTACCAACTCCCGAAAGGGGTACAATTCCAAAGAATCTAAGCGTTCTCGACTGAATTTTAGCTGAGGTAAATCATAATGCGAATCTACATCCGTATCTCCATGACCAGGAAAATGCTTTAAACTTACCAGGATACCTTCATCTTGTAAGCCCTTCATATAAGCACCAACTTTTGCAGTCACATTGTATTTGTTATCTCCAAAGGAACGATAGCCGATAACTGGATTATTCGGATTGTTATTTATATCAGCGTCAGGAGCAAAATTTACATGTAAACCTAAACGCTTAAAATCCAGCGCAACTTGCTTACCCATTTGATAGATCAAATTGTTATCCTGAATGGCTCCAAGCGTCATCTGGTAAGGATAAGATATGGCACTATCTAATCGCATTCCCAATCCCCATTCTGCATCGGTTGCAACTAAAAGCGGAACTTTACTTTGTGACTGATACTGATTTGTTAATGCAGCCTGCCTGCCAGGGCCGCCCTGAAAAAATACTACACCCCCTAAATGTTGTGAGCTAATTACCTTTGCTACTGAATCTTCATATCTCTTCCCTTTATCGGTATGAGCCCGAACCATAAATAATTGAGCTATTCGCTCTTTTCTGCTTAAGTTTTTGTAAACTGAATCAACCCAACCATTTTTACTTTCAATTGACTCGATAAAGGAGGTTTTGGATTGTGCGAAATTTAATAGAGGAAAGAGAATAAGTGCTAAAACACCCAGTTTGAAAGGTCTGGTCATGAAATGTATCTAAATGAAATTTTTATTAATGTGATTTTGTTAGAAACAAACTTACAACCAAAAGAACTATCAGGAAACTTAATCCCAAGCTTAAAGATATGCTGAAAAGCCAAACAAGTAATTGATTATTCATTCGTGATCTGAAAACTTTACTTAAAGCATTGATGCTCCATAAATTTATCAGAATGTAAATAATGTAGAATAACCAAATATACATCTGGTAAAGTACGCCATTTTAAAGATTCTTTCCAATCATATTAATAATTGTATAGCAATGTATACAGTTTTAAAACTTAGTGTTTAGGTTCTCTACGGGGTTGCTAGCTCCTATACTGTTTCTTAAAACAGTTCATAAATACCTCACACATTTACATTTAACACTTTTTTGACTTTGAATATAGTATCAAGCACAACCATTGGCATAGTTATTTCAAGCTGTGAATATCAATTAAGATAGAAACAAGTTGAAGTCAATATAAAACTTGACAAACAATTGGCTTCACATTACTTAAAATTAAAATTATGAAAAAAGCGTTTATACTAGCTATCAGCCTACTAACTGCAGGGGTAGCAAATAGTCAAACAACTACTACATCATCGACAGCAAGTTCTGGAGCCGTAAAATTCGGAATTAAAGCAGGTGCTAACTTTGCTAACATTGTTAAAACAGGAGATGATAATTTCAAAACCGAATTTAAACCAGGTTTTCATGCAGGTATTTTTGTTGATATACCTGTAGTGGATAGATTATCATTCGCTCCTGAACTTTTATATTCTCAAAAAGGATACAAAACTAGCGGAACAAGCCTTTTAGGAGGGCCATATGATTATTCTGTAACAACCAATTTTATCGACGTGCCCATTTTAGCGAAAATTAATGCTACTCCGGCTTTTCATATTACATTGGGGCCACAGGTGTCTTTTTTAACCTCAACAACCACAAAATTCAAGTCTGCGAATAGCCAATATCAAGAAACAATTGACGAAGAAAACAAGAACTTAAAGAAAAGTTTGGTTGGTGGTGTAATTGGCTTAGGATTTGATATTACTAACAAAGTAAGCATCAACGGCAGGTATGCTCTTGACTTACAAAAAAATAACGAAAACGGAACTTCAGAAACTCCACAATATAGAAATCAAGTTATCCAGGCAGGTCTGGCAATTTCTTTCTAATAAGATAGTTTAGTTTGGTAATCCCGCTTACAGTTTCTGTAGCGGGATTTTTTGTTTCTATTAATTTGGGGCTAATCTTAAACTTCAATACTCATCTTCTCACCGATCTGTTGACGCCACATAGCATAATACAAACCTTTTTCCATTATCAATTCTTCATGCTTACCAGATTCAATAATCTGGCCTTTTTCAAGAACAAAGATCTTGTCAGCATGCATAATGGTGGATAAGCGATGTGCAATTAAAATGGTGATATGATCTTGAATTACAGATACATCACGAATCGTTTCGGTAATTTCTTCTTCGGTAATAGAATCCAAAGAAGAGGTTGCTTCATCGAAAACCAAAATATTTGGCTGTCTTAACAAAGCTCTGGCGATAGATAAACGTTGTTTCTCACCACCGGAAACCTTGACACCACCTTCACCTATTACCGTATCCAAACCTTTATCGGCTCGGGCTAGCAACGTTTGGCAAGCTGCCTTTTCAAGTACCCGGATACATTCTTTGTCACTTGCATCAGGACGAACAAACAATAAATTCTCTCTAATTGTTCCTGAAAACAGCTGAGTATCCTGAGTTACAAAACCAATTTTTTCCCGCAGCTCATCTAAATTTATCGACTGGCTAGATACTCCATTATAAAGTATTTCGCCTTCTTTAGGTTGATACAATCCAACTAATAGCTTAACTAAAGTTGTTTTCCCAGATCCAGATGGGCCAACGAACGCAATGGTTTGTCCATTATTAGTCTCAAAGTCAATATGATTTAAGGCATTTCGGTTTGCAGATTGATGTTTAAAACTAACGTCGCTAAATTTCAAATTCGTTATTCGACTTAATCTCGTCGGATTTTCAGGCATCTTTTCCTTTGGAATAGCTAAAATACTTTGAAAATTATCTAACGAAACTTCTGTTTCTCGGTAAATATTGATGATGTTCCCTAGTTCCTGGAGCGGCCCAAAGATGAAGAATGAGTAAATAAACAATGAGAAAAATTCACCCACAGAAATCTTACCCGCATAGATAAGGTAAAGCATCAACAGCAAAATGCCGTTCCTTAATAAATTGACTAACGTTCCCTGAACAAAACTTAAACTTCTTACATACTTAACCTTCTGGAGCTCCAATGCTAAAATTTTCCCGGTAGTAGTGTTTAAACGATTAATTTCTTGCTTTGACAGACCTAAACTTTTTACAAGTTCTATGTTTCTAAGTGATTCGGTGGTTGAACCTGCCAAGCTGGTAGTTTCTGTTACAATTTTCTTTTGTACAACTTTGATCTTTTTACTTAACACAGAACTTATCGTACCAAGTATTGGAATCACAGACATATACACCACTGCTATTGCCCAATGAATATTAATGGCATAAATAAAAACGAATGTTATCCCGATCAGGGAGGTGAAAAGTATGTTTATAAAAGCCGTAATTAGTTTTTCAGTATCAATACGGACTTTTTGAAGAATTCCTAAAGTTTCGCCGCTGCGTTGATCTTCGAAAACCGAATATGGTAATTCAAGAGAGTGTGCAAGTCCATCCGAATAAATTTTTGCGCCTAAACGTTGGGTGATAACATTAACAAAATAGTCCTGAAAGTTTTTAGCTATCCGTGAAACCATGGCTACCCCCATGGCAGCTAATATTAGCAATCCCGCTCCTTTAAAGAACTCATTAGTAGAATAATCTTTATAGTGAGTTACATATTTATCAATGATTTTTCTGAAGATCCAAGGATCAAGCAAAGAAAAAACCTGGTTAATGGTTGCCAAAACCAGTGCTAGAACTATAAGACCCTTATAGTTTTTTAAGTAGGTGTATAATAACTTCATGTATGTAGTAAAATTAAAAAAGGGAATGATGCAAGTGCCTCATTCCCTTTACTTTTTACAATCGTATTACTAATTATACGGTCATAATATCTTTTTCTTTCAGCTCTGCTAACTTATCTACTTTGATAATATAAGCATCGGTAAGTTTTTGAACATCGGCTTCTCCAACTTTTATCTCATCGTCAGATACAGCCTCAGACTTTGTGCGTTTAATTTTTTCATTCGCATCTTTGCGGATATTCCGAATAGCAATTCGGCCTTTTTCTGCTTCTTCTTTTACTCTTTTAACTAAATCTCTTCTTCTTTCTTCGGTTAAAGGAGGTACGTTTAAGCGTATAACGATGCCATCATTTTGTGGATTTAACCCAACATTCGAGTTAATGATCGCTTTTTCAATAGGCACTAATAACGATTTCTCCCAAGGCTGAACAACCAATGTACGAGCATCAGGCGTATTTATAGTAGCTACAGAACTTAGCGGAGTAGGGTTGCCATAATATTCAACTACAACGCCGTCAAGCATAGTAGGCATTGCTTTCCCTGCTCTAATTTTAATTAATTCACTATCACAAAATTCAATACTCTTGTCCATAGATGATCTTGCATCATCCAATTGTTTCTTTATGAGGTCGTTCATTATTTAATCAATTTCTGATTGTAAAAATAATTAAAAAGTATAAAGTCGATAATTGTATTAATAAATAGGTTAAAATTTAACCAATTACTAAAGTTCCAATTTGTTCGCCATTGGTAATTTTCATAAAGTTACCCGGCTTATTCATATCAAAAACTATAATTGGAAGTTTATTTTCATCACATAAAGTGAAAGCAGTCATATCCATTACGTTTAAATTATTTTGATAAACCTCTTTAAATGTAAGCTGCTCATAACGAGTTGCATCTGGGTTTTTTAGCGGATCAGATGTATAAATTCCATCCACACGAGTACCTTTCAAAACAACATCGGCGTTGATCTCAATGGCTCTTAATGAAGCTGCTGTATCCGTAGTAAAATAAGGGTTTCCGGTTCCGGCACCAAAAATTACGATGCGGCTTTTTTCTAAATGTCTTACGGCTCTGCGTCTTATAAACGGCTCACAAATCTGCTCCATTTTAATGGCAGTTAATAATCGTGTTTTACAACCTACTTTTTCTAAAGCATCTTGTAAAGCCATACTGTTTATCACCGTTGCCAGCATTCCCATATAATCTGCCTGAACCCGATCCATACCAGACTTTTCTGCACTTAAACCTCGATAAATATTTCCACCGCCAATCACAATTGCAATCTCAATTCCGGTGTCATGAACCGCTTTTATATCTTTAGCATATTGGGCAACACGGTCTATATCAATACCGTATTGCTTTTCGCCCATCAAAGCTTCCCCACTTAATTTTAACAGAATTCTTTTATATTTCATTTGTTTCTTATTATCAGGGCTTAATGAGATATCATTAAACTAGTGTGTTTGTGTTGAAAATATGAGGTATTTGCTACTGCTAATGTTGAGGCAAAAATATCAATAATTATCAGTGTAAAAATTATTAAGCTATTTTATGTAGCACTCCGCATAAAAACACACTTAATACGTTGAAATCTTTGTTGAATAGAATCAGATTAGCACTATAACCAGCTTTAATCTTTCCTATCAAATGATCTTTTTTAATTAATTGAGCGGGGTAGAATGAAGCCATTCTAAGTGCTTCCTCCAAGCTAATCCCAACTTGCTCTACACAATTTTGCACGGCTTTTAGCATACTTAAACACGAACCAGAAAGCGTACCATCCGGCATTGTGTATTTATCTCCAGTAAAAACATGTGGGTAAGTGCCTTCGGATGTTTCTGTAACCGCATCTGTAATTAGAAATAATTTCTCCTCAAGCTCTCTTTTCGCAAGCTTTACCATTGGAAAACTTACATGGATGCCATCAGCAACAATACTTGTAAAGGGCTTTTGTTCAAAAATCGCAGGTATTAAACCGGGATTCCGATGATGCATCTGGGGCATCGCATTAAAAAGATGAGTAGCGGCATGAACTCCTTTATTGAAAAAGCCAGAAGCTTCTTCAAAAGTAGCATCACTATGTCCATTGGAAATGATAATTCCTTGGTCATTTAAGTAATCTATAACCTCTTGATTTTGCAATTCAGCGGCAATAGTGATGATCTTAATTTCACCTTCGGCCTGCTCAACCCAACTTTTAATTTCAGATAAGGTTGCCTTTTTAATATACTTTTCAGGATGAGCTCCCTTACGCTTCGCATTTAGATATGGGCCTTCCAGATGAAGACCTAAAAAATTACCTTTTGCCTTTTTTCTATAAGCTTTCGCAGATTCAATTGCTTGTTCAACTACATCATTACTATTTGTAGCAACAGTAGCCATAAATCCAGTACAACCTTCAGCTAATAAAGAAATCTCCATTTGCTCTAGGGCGTCTACAGTTGGCACACCTCCAAATAATTTGCCGCCAGCTCCGTAAATTTGGAGATCTATCAAACCAGCAGCTAAATTTTGGCCTTCACAATCAATGATAACCGCATTAGCAGGAATATTATCAGGATTAATTATTGCATTGATTTTTCCATCCTTCAAAAGCAAAACCTTATCGGTAAGCTTTTCTTCTCCAGTATAAATGGTGGCATTAGTTAGTGCAGTCATCATCTCGAAAAAATTAAGGCAAAAAAAATCCCGATGTTTCCATCGGGATATAAAATTAAGCTCCTAGTTGAACCCGCTTAAATGCGGTAACCGTAAGATCTTTTTCAACACTATTTAAAAACTGTGCAACAGTTTTAGAAGAGTCTTTTACAAACTCTTGGTTTAATAAAGTTGAATCTTTGTAGAATTTATTCAATTTACCCGCTGCAATTTTTTCAACCATTTCTTCTGGTTTACCTTCTGCACGGATTTGCTCTTTTGCAATTTCTAATTCACGCTCAATTGTTTTAGAGTCAACATCACCTTTATCCAAAGCAACCGGATTCATTGCAGCAATTTGCATGGCAACATCTTTCCCTGCTTCAGCAGCTTGAGCAGCATTAGCACTTAAAGCTACTAAAACACCTAAACGGTAATTGCCATGAATATAAGCGATAACTTTTTCTCCATTAACAATTTCAAATTTAGAAACACCAACTTTCTCACCGATTTTGCCAGTTTGATCAAGTATGGCATCAGAAACTTTTACTCCGTTTAAATCCAGAGCCAATAATTCTTCAACTGAAGATGCATTGTTTTCAATTGCTAAATCTAATAAGCTTGTAGCAAATGCAATATAATCCGCATTTTTTGCAACGAAATCAGTTTCGCAATTAACTTCTATAATAAAACCACGCTTTCCGTCAGTAGAAGTTTTAGCAATAACAACACCTTCGTTAGATTCACGATCTTGACGGCTTGCTGCTACTTTAGCTCCTTTTTTACGTAAATAGTCGATTGCTGCTTCAAAATCACCATTTGATTCTGTTAAAGCCTTTTTGCAATCCATCATTCCGGCTCCGGTTTGCTGGCGTAACTTGTTTACGTCTGCAGCAGAAATTTGTAATGTAGACATTCTCTTTATTTTTGCCCCCTTCCCCCTAAAGGGGGTTGAGACGGTTTAATAATATTTTAATAAATCGAAATAGTCCTCCCCTTTAGGGGTTTGGGGGCTATTCTTCAGTTTTAGCAGCTGGAGCTTCTGTTTCAGAAGGAGCAGCAGTTGCTTCTGCAGTTACCTTACGAGTACGTTTAGGAGCATCTTCTTCTTTAGCGCCTTCAGTATCAGCTTTCGCCTTTGCTGTAGCAGCTTCTTTATCAGCTTCTGCATCTTTCTCGTGTTTGCGTTCTTCTAAACCTTCGTTAATTGCTTTGATAATGATATCAGTAATTAACGTGATTGATTTAGTTGCATCATCATTCGCTGGAATAGGGAAATCGATGTTTGAAGGATCTGAGTTAGTATCCACCATTGCAAAAGTCGGGATGTTTAATTTCATTGCCTCAGCAACTGCAATGTGTTCTTTCTTTACATCAATAATGAATAAAGCTGCAGGTAAACGGTTTAAATCAGCAATACCACCTAAAAGGCTTTCTAATTTAATACGCTCACGTTGTATCATCAATTTTTCTTTTTTCGATAATACATCATAAGTTCCGTCTTTAGTCATCTTATCGATGTTAGACATCTTTTTGATAGACTTACGTACCGTTGCAAAGTTGGTTAACATACCACCTAACCAACGTTCTGTAACGAAAGGCATATTTACAGCCTTAGCTTGTTCTGCAACAATGTCTTTAGCTTGTTTTTTAGTTGCAACGAATAATATTTTGCGGCCAGATTTTACAATCTGTTTAATTGCTGCAGCAGCTTCTTCTGTTTTAACTAATGTTTTATTTAAATCTATAATGTGGATGCCATTACGCTCCATGAAAATGTACGGAGCCATTTTCGGATCCCATTTACGGGTAAGGTGACCAAAATGTACACCTGCATCCAATAAGTCCTGATATGTTGTTCTTGCCATTGTCTGATCCTCCTGAGATTAACGTTTACTAAATTGAAATTTCTTACGGGCTTTCTTACGACCTGGTTTTTTACGCTCAACCATACGGTCATCACGGGTCATAATACCTTTAGCTCTCAATGAAGGCTTTTTCTCAGCGTCCAATTCAACGATCGCTTTAGCGATAGCTAAACGTACAGCACCAGCTTGTCCGTTTACGCCACCACCTGCTACGTTTACAGTTACGTCAAATAAGCCTGTAGAACCAGATACTTCTAATGATTGTGTAACCACGTATTGCAATGGCAATGTTGGAAAATACTCTTTGTAATCTTTACCGTTTACGATAATTGCACCACTGCCTTCTTTTAAATAAATACGGGCAACAGCAGTTTTTCTTCTACCTGAAGTGTTAGTAACTGACATTTCTTTTCTCCTTTAATTAAAGTTTAATGGTTTTTGGTGATTGAGCCGCATGAGGATGCTCTGTACCTGCATAAACAAACAGATTTTTGTACAAAGCTCTACCCAATATGCCTTTTGGCAACATACCACGAACAGCTTTTTCAACTACACGTGTTGGATGTTTTGCCATCAACTCTTTTGGAGAAATGAACTTCTGACCACCTGGGTAACCGGTATAAGAAACATATTCCTTTTCAGAAAATTTGTTTCCGGTCAATTTGATTTTGTCTGCGTTAATGACAATTACATTATCACCGCAGTCTACGTTCGGGGTGAACGATGGCTTATTCTTCCCTCTAATGATCATTGCGATCTTGGAAGACAAGCGCCCCAAAATCTCGCCTTCCGCATCAACAACTACCCACTCTTTGTTGACAGTCGCTTTGTTGGCAGAGACAGTTTTGTAACTTAACGTATTCACTTGCTTGAATTTAAATTAGTTTAACAATATCTATTTTCCCTAATTTTTAGGGACTGCAAAGATAGGTTTTTATTATTCAATGTCAAGTAGTTGAGTCAAAAATAGTTTGGAGTTTGAAGTTCGGAGTTTGGAAGGGACTCAAATAATACACATTTCTCTATTCTTTTTTTGAAAATCACTGTTTGTAGTTCTTCGGTTGGTTCAGTCCTGCCATCCGTTCATACTGCTCAAGGCCTTAATCACAGGGCCGGTATCCCAATGTCATTAAGTTAAGGATTACATCGCTCTTTTATAATTAGTTAAGGCTTGATACTTACCTGCTCTGCGCTTTAGTTTCTTTATCCGTGGAACTTTTCTGTTTGGTCGAACTGG
>JAQBOG010000039.1 GCA_028288165.1 Sphingobacteriales bacterium
ACACGGCTTGACCTGAAAAATACAACGAGTAACCGTAAAACCCATAACGTCTAAAAAACTACCGAAGGTTCCGTGCAACCCTGGCTTCATTGTTCGTGCTTCGCACGCAACGAAGCCCTAGTTGTTGTATGCTGTTTATTTTTAGTCCGATTGGTAGTCAATTTAAATTATTTAGGAAAGTTAAAGGTCAGCCACATTAGAAAAACTACCATGATAATCACAGAAGTTAGGGAACTATATAAAAGTCCCCAACCTAAAGAATTAATAATCAGATTAGGTTTTGTATTCTTTAGCAACAGCCCTATAACCAAAGTCGATATGAAAATTATAAAAATCCCACTTGGATTGTCTAGCAACTTCAGTGTGTAAACCAATAAGAACTGGAGTCCTAAAGTCATTAGAAGAAAGAATATTTTCCAAGTCATGTTCGGTTGTCGGGTTTTCTTTAAATAGCATACAACTAGTAGCTATACGCAAGCCTATAGCGTATATATTTCACTTATGTTATGCAACATACATCTTATTATTTTATTTTTTTAATAATTAAACCATCTTTTACTTCTGTTCTGGTTTAAGAGTTCAGCGCACCAATCCAAATCATACTATGAAAATCAGCCCCCCATCCGGCGAACTAGAAAAATTTATATTGAGCTAAACTTATCATTACATAGGACTACCATGTATAAATTTGGAGATAGCACTCTCATTTTATCACTTTCTCTGTTGTAAACTGGATTGACTTTTTGTGAAGAAAAAGTAGGTTTGATAAAGTTTGAGGTTCTGCATACCTCGCCGGGACGGAGTCCTGATTTTCCTTGATTATGATTTAAGTCACCCCTACGGAAGACTTAAATCAGAGAATGTAGCTGTTCGGGGAGGAAAACAAGTCTGTTTAAAATAAACCATAAAGCTTAAAACCTGCCTAGAGCGGCTTTAACAGCAGTTTCGTTTCAAATTGTATTAAAATGGTCATTGTATTAAAAACAATAGACGTTGTATTACAAACAAGGGTCATTGTTTTAAAAACATGACCCTCCCTAAAAAGACTTGACAGATTTTGGTTAACTCAAAACAGTTCGTCTATAAAAATCAGAATCAGGTTTGGCTTTTAACGGTAATGAACCTATAAAATGGTTTCTTAATAAACACCCATTTCCATGTTTAATTATAGTTTTCTTATTTTTATAGTCAGCGCCTTTGCGGCATTGTTTATAAAAATGCTATCAATTTCTTTTTGAGTAAAGCCATTTTGTTTCATAGCCGGAATGAAATCGTTAAAAATGCAATTATAGTTTTTGTAATTCCCTCCTTTTGGCTCACCCACGTTATACCAGCCAGAATCTTGAGATACTAACACAGAATCAAGTAAGTTGGCATTTTTTAGGATTTGCAAGTAATCCATATTCTTTTTAATGGTATCGGGATTCACTCCATCAAAAGACACCCAACTCTCCGCTTTCGCGGCATTTATATGGTAAGTAGTATCAGTTTCGCTTTGTGCATGAACCCAGATCCGGGCTGATGGGGAAACGCCCCTCGCCTTTAATATTTCCAAATGCTCGAGAGCAGCTTCTCCATTGCCGGTATGAATAGCAACGGTTAAACCGGTAGCCAAATGCGTCAGGGCTGCTGCATCAATAATCTTCCGCTGGGTTGTTGTAAGTGGTGCTTTATCTACACTGGTTTTTATGAAGCCTGGTTTAATACCGGTTCCTTCTATACCAAACTTCCATTCTGCAATCCATCTGGCAGCAATTTGTTGAGCAGTTTCGGAGTAAGCATGTTTAGGTAAAAACTTTTCGCCCACAGCTCCATAATAACCTGTATTGGTAATCATGTTTAATCCGCTAGCGGTTGATAATCGTTTCAACAATAAAACATCCCGACCTAAGTAAGCCGGCGAACAATCCACGAAAGTGGAACAACCCAACTTCTTTACATCCTGAAGAAATGGTAGCGCCGTATTAAAAACCTCTTCAGCTTTGTACCGATCCTTGCTGTATTTTTCTGCGCCTATAAAGTCGGCCAGAACATGTTCATGCGTAAGCGTAAAATGTATGTCAGAAGGCTTAAGCGGACCATTAACCGTCATGATCATCCCTTCTTTCGGGTTCCCGCTACCTATTTTGGGTATTAGAAAAGAGCCGATTACGGCTATACTACCTTGTTTAATAAATTTTCTGCGTGTTGACATAGCTGTAGATTATTGAATTTAACATAATGGATGATAAAACTCACTTATACTTGTTTAGTATGAATTCAATTTTTACCGTGATTGCTTAAAGTGTTGTGTAGATGTTGATTCTGAATTACATCCATAAATAAGAACCAAAATAGTAATCAAGTAATTGATAAAATGTTTGTTCATGATTGATATAGTTGAAATTAGTTGAAATAATTTATTGCAACCGGATCATTTTAATACGAGTCCTTGAATGTTGGCGCTGTCATGAATCAGTACTTTTCATGCTTGTTTAAACCAAAAAGATATCCAATAATGGTTTATACCTCCATTGATACTCTAAGAGCTTTTCCATGTTAAAAGAATGTGTTAAACGTAGTGATAGAAATGCTATAGATATTTTATTTAAACAACGCATAGAATACTCGGATACCATGTCAATTGAAACGGTAGATGTAGAACCAATGGTACTAGTCAAATCACAACCTGAAAAACTTATAGTCAAAGGAAATTTAAATAAGGTGGTGAAAGAACTCCTTGTTGCTGAATTAGAAAACTCAATATTTTAAAAAGGGAATTGCAATCAGATAAATTGATAATATCATTAAGGTAGAGAAAACGGCAAACTTAATGCAATCGTGCTTAGACCAGGAAATAATCAATTAGTGCAAGCGGAAATAACTAAAAAGCTAAAAAGAATAAAAAACATAATCCCTGTTAAACATGACAACAGAGAAGTAGTGATAAAAGGGATGATATTACCTATCCAATTTTAACTGCAATAACTCTGCAGTTTCTGATATGTTTTTAGTTTTTTCCGTTTTTAGATTATTTGATTGAGGGTTACCTGTGATCTAAAAAGGAGTTCGAATGAACGCAAAGAGAGACAATATCTTAAAGTTTGATTAATTTTCTCATCGAATTACTGATCATTTAATCCCTTTCCGTTGAAAATTTGCTGCATACATTTTTCAACCCTTGACTCCCGGGTTTTGGATTGCTTGGGTGCAGAAAAATAAAGATGATATGCTCTTTGCCGTCCCGGGGTTAATGCATGAAAAGCAGTTTTTAAGGCAGGGATTTCATCTAATTTATTTTGAAATTCTTCGGGAATTATGAATTCTGTAGTCTTTTTAAAATTCACTTTCAAACCGGCTTTTTCCACTTCAATAGCTTCATAAATATAGGCTTTCAAGATGGGTTCCATCTCCACTATTTCCCGAACATTGGTAAACCGAATCTGGCGCCCCGCCTGCACATTCTTCGTTTGTTGGATTAGAATACCATTGGCATCATTCAATAAGGCACCTTTGAAAAACAAAAGCGCACAGTATTCTTTAAATACATGTATTAAAACTATGTTACTTTTCTGAAACGTGTAACAAGGAACACCCCACTTCAATTCTTCAGTCAACCCACAGTCAAGAACGATCATTCTTAATTGCTCCAGTTCTTCCTGCCACTTTTTGGCTTTACTAAAATAAAAATCAACCTTAGGATTCATTCTATTTATTTATTGACTAAAGAAACCTCCGACGGTTCGGCATTAAGAACTACTTTTTTCTTTACTATATATTCTGTCGGTTTGCTGGTTTGAGAAGTTGGTTCGGCTTTTTTTCCTTTTTCCATTTGTTGTTGTTTTTAATTGTGATTGGTTTTGGCCGGGAGGCCCGATAGCTAATCATTGGCAAGATGCCAGCGATAGCATCAAGAACTAATCAGGTACTATAGCGGCACCTATAACCCCTGGATTTTTTTCACCAGTTTGTAGCACTTTTTTAAGCGTATCTAAATTAACATCCTCAATTTTCTTAATCCTGATACAACTTCTCCCCACGCTAACCTTACCAAGTTCTTTTTCATATTTTTCTGCTGTATACTGGTCCCCATCAATTGCACACACAAAAACACTTATATAATTCTTTTGATTCGCTAGAGCAATTATTGGCCAGTCTCGTTTTTGTTTTTTGGAATCGAGGTACTGGAACGATCCATAGCCTATCATGTTAGTAGCAAAGTAAGGCTTTAGGCCCGGAACTGTTTTCTGGATAAAATCGTGAAGAAAATCAATATCTTTCTTCCGGTTCTCCGGAACTTTAAAAGATACTCCTTTACGGAGTTCGCTTCATTTTTTGCAAACATGTTCATAATTGTAAGGGTTGAATTGATTTTTAAATAATCATTTCTTTTCTCTCGCTTTTAAGCTAAAAGCACCATAAAATTAAAAACTTTATTTTAAATTATCAGATTGATTACCTGCAGGTTGAATGTTGAACTGTCCTAATACTTGCTATGTTTTACGCCTTTGGTTATTCATTCCTCATACTTTCCAATTCTTTAGGCAATTCTTTCTCAGGTGATCATTCTCAAATTCAAATTTATCTGCTGTGCAATATTTAGATCCTTAGCGAGCCACGGAACGCCCTGGCAGCATAGTAAGATTCTGCACCGTTGTGATACATGAAGACATGATCGTAGCGACGATCACAAAAGATGGCACCACCGAGTTTTCTAATATCAGGAGGTGTTTTCACCCAGCTCGATGTTTTCGTATCAAAATTTCCAAGTTTCTGCAGCTCCCGATATTGTTCTTCCGTTAAAAGTTCAGTACCCATGTCAGCTGCCATCTCAATAGCGCTATTTTCCGGTTTATGTTCTTTCCTTGACTCCAGCGCTTCATGGTCGTAACAAACACTCCTGCGACCTTTAGGACTTTCCGCTGAACAATCATAAAAAATGTATTCGCCCGTCTTTTTATCATGACCAACAACATCAGGTTCACCGCCAGTTACTTCCATTTCATTGAGCGACCACAGTTTTTCAGTATTAGTTTCCAGCCTTGCTTGCACTTTTGCCCATTCAAGACCGTTATGGCGGTTCATGTTTTTCTCAAAACGGGCTTTTAACACTCCGAGTAGTTCTTCACATTGTTCTGGTGACAATTCCTTTTTCATTTTATTCATTTATGGATTAACTGAACTAATTTTTCTATCCGCAGGCCTGAAATACCACGATACCACAGTCATGATTAGTAATACCAATGATGGAACTATTTCATTCATGGAATCGCCCGATGCGATATGCGAAAATACCGCTCCCGACATAGCAAAAAAGAAACCAGCATAAGCCCATTCTTTTAACAGACTGCACTTTGGAATTAAAATAGCTAGTACTCCTAGTATTTTCCAGACACCAAGAATGTACAAGAAATATAATGGATAACCTAAAGGAACAATTATATCAACAAACCCTTTTGTATGAAATAGTTGCTGCAAGCCACTTGCCAGCATCCCTGATGCAAGCCAGATAGTAGAAATCCAATAAATAATTTTATTTCTCTTTGTCATACTATGTTATTTTTAATTTGCTTACGATGTCTTGTATTCGGTTATGTGCCATGTTTATGCCTTGAGCAAAGGGTAACTTCAGCATTTGGTCTCTGTGTGCCACTGATTTATATACTATATGCATATTGAGTTTGCTGGTGTTGTCAGTAAGTTTTTCAAATTCCAAGAACTCAAGCTGGACGGCAAAAGGCGTATTCTCCATTTCAAATGTCCGTGTGATTTTCTGGTTGGTGCTAAACTCATGGATTACCCCATTGAACCCGTATTTGTTTCCCTTAGGATCGGTTGTTTCAAATTGGTAACTGCCATGCTTTTTATTTTCAAGTTTCAGCACTTTCGTTCCCATCCATTGCTCCACAATGTCGGGCTCTACATATGCTTTAAAAAGTAACTCCAATGGCAAATCAAATTCCCTTGTAATCACCAATTCCTGTTTGCCGTCTTCAGCATTGATTTTTGTTTTTTGTTCCATATTATTTGCTTTTATAATTTTTCATTATTGTTTCCAATTTATTAAACCTGTCATCCCACATTTTGCGGAATGGTTCGATAAAGTCGGCTACTTCTTTCATTTTTTTTGCATTAATATGATAGTAAATTTCCCTGCCGTTTTGTTTTTGTTCAAGTAATTCGCACTCGGTGAGTATTTGCAAGTGTTTTGAAACTGTTGGTCTTGCTGTGTCAAAGTTTGAGGCTATTGCACCTGCTGTCATGGTTTGTGAAGCAACCAACATAAGTATAGCCCTTCTTGTTGGGTCGGCTATGGCTTGAAATACATCTCGTCTTAAATTCATTGCGTAGTTATTTGACTACAAATATATATGTAGTTATTTGACTACGCAATTTCTTTTTGCAAATTTTTCTTACGGATGTTTCACGAATAAGATCGGTAGTTACCTATCACAAGTGTATGGGGGATCTATCAGATCTGGGTTACGTGAACTACACACCATCGTTTAGTTATAAGAGAAGTTGTGTGGAACTACTGTTTTAGCGGATTGATACTCTTTAAAACATTGTTTATCAAAATGGGTGTACTTACGCAAGACGAGCAAATTCGGTGGGATTCTTTAAAACTTACCATTTAAGGACAGCACCACATCTAGTTCAGGATTGCGTTATTCACCCTGTACTCGAAAAGATGTCGGAAATATTTCTTTGATAAGAATCCAGATAAGCAGCCTAATGATAAAGCGAAACAGGCAATGAAAACCAGCATACACGATAACAAGAAGTAGCCGTGAACATCATTGTTACGCATTGGTTAGGGCTTATATTTGGTTTAATTGTTAGCTATAACAGGGTTTTCCTTTATCTTTTCTAAAGCCTCTTTAAGTTCTTTAACTTTTTTTGGAAATTTAACTGCGAGATTATGTTCCTCTTTTGGATCATCTTTTAAATTATATAATTGTTGCGTTTTTTGTAAGCCAGTAGCTACATCTTTATTAGCCAACCAATCTGGAGTTTTTTTGGAAACTGGCTCTATATATTTCCAATAACCTGCTCTGATAGACATGGTAAATGCTTCTTCTAACATTACATCTCTTCCCTTCTTTGATTTGCCTAACAAAGCCGATAACATATCCTGACTATCTGGTGCAACATTCGAATTGCGATTATCTTGCCGTACTAATTTGGCTAAAGAAGCAAATAAATCCACTTGGCTAATCAGCGCATCGCTCTTACCCGGCTCTATCCTATTTGGCCAATAAGCAATTGTTGGCATCCGGGTTCCACCTTCATACGCACTATATTTACCGCCTTTATAAATACCCGATGCTTTATGATTTCCAATTAATTGAACGGCCTTATCGGCATAGCCGTCATCTAAAACAGGTCCGTTGTCGCTAGTAAATATGATTAACGTATTTTTTTCTATAGCTAACTCTCGTAGAATTTTCTTAATCTGGCCTGTCATCCAATCGATTTCCATAATATCATCACCACGCGGGCCCATAGTAGTGGCACCAACAAATTTCGAATTTGGAGACCTTGGCACATGTATACCGGGTAAGGAGTAGTACAAAAAGAAGGGTTTATCTCTATTAGTTGTAATAAATGCCTTTGCTTTTTGGGTTAAAACGGTAGCAAAATCTTCATCTTTCCAATAAGCATTATGACCACCTTTCATAAAACCAATGCGACTGATTCCATTTACTATAGTCCCGCTATGTTGCGTATCGGCTGGCATCTTTAACAATTCCGGGTGCTCTAAACCAACGGGATCATTTCCTATTTTTTGGTCATAATTTATTGAAATAGGATCTTTGAGATCCAGATTTACAACTTTATCATTTTCTACAAAAACTGTTGGAACCCTATCTGGTGTTGCAGGAATTAAAAAGCTATAATCAAACCCAATTTCTCGCGGACCGGGTTTAACTTCAGCATTCCAATCAGGCTTTCCGTTTCCCAGGCCTAGATGCCATTTACCAATAACTCCAGTTGCGTAACCAGCTTTTTTTAGCATGTCTGCTATGGTTTCCTGATTTTGATTGATAATTAAGGGCGCATCACCTGGCAAAATAGCTGCGTTATTTCTGAAGGCATAACTTCCTGTTAATAAAGAGTATCTGGAAGGCGTACAGGTGGATGCAGCGCTGTGAGCATCTGTAAAAAGGAGGCCATTATTAGCTAATCCATCAATATTTGGAGTTTTTAATGCCTTTGCACCATAACAGCTTAAATCGCCATATCCTAAATCATCAATATAAATTAGTACTATATTGGGCTTTGTATCAACCTTTATTTTCTGTTCACAACCTACAAAGGCAAGCAAAATCAAAAGGGCAATAACTCTTAGCTGTTTCATCTAATTATTTAATAGGTTTAGGTTTTAAAGAACATCTATAATCAAACACTCAGGTTTTTAAATGCATCAGAGACAACAAAGGGTCCCGTTCTCTTCTTTAATTATTAATTGTTGGTTGAGGAATATTGCTATTCTTAAGAGGAAAGCGTGCAGGGGTATTTGAGGAGCAACATTTTGGCTTACTTGTGCCGGCTTTTACTGTTTTATTGGGAGTAGCAGAAATTGCTTCTTTTTTATTCTTTTGTGTACAGAAAGAAACCGTAACTAAAATAAGGAGCAGGACGACAATCAAATATTTACTTTTCATGACTAATTAATTATTAAGTTAAAACTACAATTTACTATTGCCTTACACACCTGAAACCCATATTACTCATACCCGAATCATGAGAAGTTTTCATTCTTCTGGCCACTCTGTAACCAGAACAGTAACTATCGTTACACATAAATGAACCGCCTCTGGCAACTTTCTTAGGCACATAAGGCTCGTCCGGATCGTGACTATCGGCTGGACCTTGAGGATTTTTTATTCCATTCGGACTGTTAATGGTTTGGTAGTAATCATCACGGTACCAGTCTGAGCACAACTCCCAAACATTCCCCGCCATATCATAAAGTTTATATCCGTTAGCCGCAAACGATTTCACGGGAGCCAGCTCTTTAAATCCGTCAACAGCAGTGTTATTATCAGGAAAACTTCCCTCCCATGAATTGGCTTTTGGTTTCCCTTTATTTACATGCTCATTACCCCATGGGTAGATATTGTTGATTAATCCACCCCGGGCTGCGAATTCCCACTCAGCCTCAGTTGGTAAACGTTTGCCGGCCCATTTACAATAGGCCATCGCATCATCCCAGCTTATATGCACCACCGGGTAGTTCTCTTTTCCTTTGATATCGCTTTCTGGCCCTTTCGGATGTTTCCAGCTTGCCCCTGGAACCCAGCTCCACCATTGTGAATAATCATTCAAATTTACCTTTTCAGAAGGCGGAGTAAACACAAGAGATGCTGCTACCAGCTGACTTTCATCTGGTTTTGGAGTGCCCGGAGGTAATTGTTTTTTCAATTGCTCCCAATCGGGTTTTTGTTCTGCCGTTGTCAAATACCCTGTAGCTTCAACAAATTTGGCAAACTGCGCATTGGTTACCTCATGCTCGTCCATCCAGAATGTATTTACAGCAACCTGATGTTTCGGATATTCATCTTTACTTGCCTGCTCATTATCTCCGCCCATCATAAATCGCCCACCTGGTATATAAACCATTTCCGTTTTTGAAGTATCACCACTAAATGTGATGTCATTTAGGGAGGTGATTTTACTGTCCAAATCATCGTCAGAAGTATGAACAGATTTTTTGTTCTGAGTACAAAAACTCAGGAAAGAACATAAACAAATTGCGACTATCAGATTAATTAACGTGTAATTTTTCATTATGCTTAATTTGACTTTGATTCATAAAGTTGAAATGCATTTCCAAACTTTCTTTATGAGATTTACTCATTTTAAAAAAATGTCAATTTAATTAGTTAGACGTATTTGGCCCATGAACAATTAACCGTCCGTCTTTTAAAATTTCCATTTTATCAATAAACACTAAGCGGGTGTGTCCCGTAGCGGCTGTTCTTCCATGGTAAACACATAACATATCTTTTCCGTCTGGCGAGATGGTAACACTATTATGGCCTGTACCGGTAACTTTTCCATTTTTTTGCAGGATAGGATTCTCCAGTGCTTTCTTAAAAGGCCCTAACGGACTTTTTGAGGTCGCATACCCTATTGCATAATTTTGACCATCAAAATTATTAGCAGAATACATCATATAATAAGTATCCTTATTCTTTAAAAGATAAGAGCCTTCTGTCCAGCGGCGGTTCACTTCATTTGAAGTTACCGACCTGCTTTCCCAAGCCGCTTTATCCATTTTAACAGGAGGCCGAAGCAATAAAACGGGCTTACCAATTACACCACTAAAATCAGATTTCATTTCTACTCCATAAACCCAGCTCTCTTCAATCTCATCATACATCCCTTTCTTTTTAGCCCAGTCTGCCACCTCACTTTTTACAGGGTGCTTATAACAGCATCTGGAATAATACAGATAGGTTCTGCCATTTTCAAACCAAACATTGGCATCTATAATCGGATATCCAGGATCAAAAATGGGCGCATCTTTTACATCTACAAAAGGTCCGGTTGGTTTATCAGCCACAGCTACTCCTATCTTAAAATTCTCTTTTTCATTAGTAGGATTATGTTTCCACTGCGCACTATAAAACATATAATATTTGTCATTTCTTTTATATACTTCAGGAGCCCAGTAGGCATCGATACCCCAGCCATTTTTATTGTCACCATAATACACCTGACCTTCGTAATCCCATTTCTTAAGATCAGTAGAAGAATAAGCAGAAAAACCCTTTTTAGCACCACCACCTGTACCATACATATAATACTTATCAGTGTCTTTAAGCACATAAGGATCGCCAAAAGCAACAGTCAAAGGATTTGAGTATTCTACAATACTTTTAATGGATGCAGTTTTCTGTGCATTGCAAATATTAACAATTAAGGCGGAGGCAATAAACAGGTTTACAAGAGTTTTAATCATATCTACAGTTTAAAAATCAAAAATAATTTCTAAAAAAAATAGGTCATCGGTAGGATACTATTTTACGGAAAATTTATAAATAGATACCGTATGATATTTTTCCCCTGGATTTAAAACGGTTGATGGAAAGCCGACTTGATTTGGAGAATCGGGAAAATGCTGTGTTTCCATTGCAAAAGCAGTTCTGTAATCATCCTTACTGCCATTTTTAAAGGTATTGTTGCCTTTCATAAAGTTGCCACTATAAAACTGAAGTCCGGGCTCTTCGGTATAAATATCCATCTGAATCCCGCTAAGGTCTCCAACTACAGTAGCACCATGAATTAATCCCTTTCTTCCGACTTGATTTAAAACAAAGTTATGGTCATACCCTTTTCCATTTTTCAACTGTATGTCGTTCTGGTTTACTCTTGCTCCAATGGCTGCCGGACTAGTAAAATCAAATGGCGTTCCTTTAACTGAAGGTAAGGTTCCAAGCGGAATCAGGCCTTCATCAACCGGTGTATAGGTATCAGCATATATTTGTACCACATGGTTTAAAATGGTTCCGCTACCTTCTCCGTTAAGATTAAAAAAAGCATGATTGGTTAAATTAACGATCGTTTTTTTATCCGTAGTAGCTTCGTACTCCATTTTAAGCTCATTATCATTTGTAAGAGAATACGTAACCTTTACCTTAAGATTTCCAGGGTAACCTTCTTCACCGTCTTTAGATAAATAAGTAAACACAATCGTACTTTTATCAGGCTGAACGGCATCCCAAACTACGTTTTGGTAGCCATTTTTGCCACCATGCAAACTATTTTTACCATTATTTAATGATGATGTATATTCTACTCCATCCAATGTAAATTTTCCTTTCGCAATGCGATTGCCATATCTCCCAATGGTTGCACCGAAGTATGGTTCAGTTGATTTAAGGTAATCGGCAATACTTCCGAAACCCACTACAACATCCGTTAATTTTCCGGCTTTATCTGGAACTATTAAACCAACTAAACGACCACCATAGTTTGTAAATGTGGCTTTTGCGTTCTGGTTGTTAGTCAGCTCGTAAAGGTTTATTTCCTTGCCATTCAAAGTATCCTTAAAAGCGGCATTTGCTGAGGTTTCCGTAACTGACAAATCTGTAGATTTTACGGTAGTAGAGCCGCTATTAGAACTGCATGCGGTTGCTGCGAGTACAGACAAACCAAGTATGCCTGAGTATATTTTTAGCATCATAATTTTTAAATTCTTAATTCCCAACGTTAAGTTTTTTGATCAGATTTACTTCATCTTCTCTGTAAGGAGTTTCACTCTTTTAAATACATCGTGAAACCATTCTATTGGTTGTCCGTCATCTTTATTAGGGTATCCCAAGCATAAATAGTATAGATTTACCTTCAACAAGACCCCAGTTTATTGCACCTATCTTTTTAGTTTCTTTTAAATTCTATATCAAGTGCTGCGCCTTTATCTCCTTGCTGTTCCATCCATTCTCTTAGTTTTGAATCATATTTTTTGATTAAGGCCTGGTATTCTTTTTTATCTGCCAGATTATTCAACTCGTAAGGATCCTTTTTGATATCATAAAATTCAACAGGGGGGCGATTAACAATTCGTGAGGTTAGTATTTTTGCCTCTGAATCCGTTTCCGCTTTTTTCATCCAGCTGTTCCATGCAAGCTTATCATTTGTAGTATTCATCATGTATTTGATGTAATAACTACTTTCAGGATTTAAATTATTGATGAGCTTAAAATTACCATCACGAATAGCACGACTTGCATAAGCAGGCCCTTCTGGTACATTATTGTGCATTAAATAAGCAAATTCTCTGTGCTTATCAGATTTTCCCTGTATAACATTAAGAATGCTTTTTCCATCTAAACCTGCAATCGCTCTTCCGCCTGCAATGTCAATTAGGGTTGGAGTTATATCTTCATACTGAACAATTGCCTGAGTTTCTGAATTCGACTTTACATTTCCCGGCCATTTTACAATCATCGAACTTTTTGCGCCATTGTCCCAAACAGACCATTTACCACCGGGAAACTGAGGGCCCTGTTCACCAAGGAATATTACAATAGTATTTTTATCCTGCCCGGTTTGTTTAAGTAAATTCATCACATCGCCCACCTGATTATCCAAACGTCTTACTTCAGCCAGATACTTGCAGAATTCGGTCCGTGTAAGTTTGGTATCTACCCAATGCGCAGGAAGTTTTAACTTATCTGGATTAAATTCAGACGGATCGCCTACTGTCCACGGAGCATGAGGATTGCAACTCATTACAAACAAGCAATAGGGCTTATCCTTCTCAGTGATAAATGTTTTTACACTGTCTAAAAAGTATTCATCCGTTGTTGCTACACAATTAGGTTCAAACCCAGGTATTATTTGAAAAGGGAATACCGATTTGGGTTTAGTAACATGATCTTTTCCAGTTAAGCCAACTTTATACCCTAAATCTCCAAGGTAATACCCAACACTTTTAAGGTTATTGTATACGGGTTTATGATTTTGATATGCTCCATGCCTAACAGGGTATAAGCCAGTAAATAAGGAAGCCCTGGTAGGAATACACATCGCTTCAGAAGTAATAATCTGATTAAATTTTAAGCCCTCAGAAGCTAAAGCATCTATATTTTTGGTATTGATGTTTTTACCTCCATAACAGCTTAACTGCCTGGAATCAAGATCATCAGCCATTATGATAATAAAATTAGGCTTAGAATTTGATTTTGAAGATGGTTCTTCTTTAATAGCCCAGGTCTTTGTATTAAATACCAAAACCCCTGTGACTAGTATCACAGCACTTAAAATCCGGTTTACGTTCATAAATTTAATTTATTTAATCCTTATTAATTCCGCATCATGCATTCTAATCTCAATTGTAATACTGGCGATTTGTCTACCGATCTAACGGTTTGTCTACAGATCTAAATTCAATTAATTCTTTAAAAGCCTAGTAAAATCCGAATAGGAAAGCGGATTTATATAATACTCCTTTTGAGAATTTAAGCTGAAAGATTTTTGCAAAAACAAAGGGTTTAAAAACCAAGATGCCGATTCTGCCTTAACATCCTTATCAAAACCTTGTTGTAATAATGGATAGGTAGCCAACACCACGTTAAATTGGGTAAAATATCGATAATACGTATTCAGATAATGTGCAGGATACCAATCTTGTGATAAAAACATTTCCTCCCATTGTTGATGTGGGACTTTTCCTGCGTTAACCAAGCCTAACCATTCATGTACTTTAATGTCTGGAGAAAGATGATATTTCTTTACAAATGCTGATCCACGAACGCTGGCACCAATTTTATCGCCAAAATGCTTGTTGTATAAACGGAACAAAGAAAACTCCGGAACAATAATGGGCTTATCTGGCATTATGGTTCTTACGAATGCCAAAGCTTGAGGTATTTGAAGGGTATCTGCGATGTGTAAGTGAACGGAAAAACCTTTAATCTCAGGCCGGTTCTGCGCAAATTTAATCAATTCATAAACTCCAGGTTTTTGTTGCTGGGCTTTTTCAAACAGGGCAGGAAACGAGCCGGCGTAAATTTCGGGCATCTTCCAGGATGGATGGCTTTTATAATATGCTATAACATGATCCATTAACCGTTCTGTAAATACAACCAGGGGCACTTTGTTTTCCTTATTGTATTGCAAATCGCTTTCAATTGTTTCTAGGTTTGGTTCATTACCTAGTTTAAAAATATCTACATACTCTCCTACCCGATCCAGAAGTTTATCCGCAGTTTTAAAATATTCGGCCTCTTTGAGAGATCCTGGTTCCGGCATAGCCAGATTTCTGTGTTTAAAATCCCATCTAAAGCCAAAAGCAATATTATAGCCCATCTTTCCGGCCTCCACAATTTTTTGTATGCCCGTATCCGTTTCCGCATTTAATATTCCATCGGTATAATCCAGAATTCTAGGTGTAATTCTAATCCATTTCACATCGATTTTTTTTACATACTTAAAATCAATATTCTCTGGGTTATGATTAAAGTTCAGGCCTAATTGCTGTGAATAAGAATTTGTTGAAACAAAGGCACAAATTATCAAAGTAAGGCACCAAAATCTCGTTGTTATTTTCATGATTTTAATTTTTTAAGGTGGAATAGAAATCATTAGCCGCTTCAGTATTGGGCATTAATTTGTTTTTCTTCCATTGCAAAGGAACAATAGCTGGCCTGCATGTTACAGGATATTGGGTACCCATTATGCCGCGGGGATTAAAAAAGGTGGTAGACCACCAGTTTCCATCTTTATCTTTGAATAAGTTATTATGCCCTCCTTCAAGAATGGCTGGGTAACGAGGTCCATACGGACCATAAATATGATCCGATTCCGCCACTACTACGTCGTAACTATATAAGGTCTTATCTTTTTTATCATCTCTGATATATGTGTAAGTTTTATCTGCTAGCGGAACCGACCATACAGTTTGTACGAGTTGATATTTCCCGTGATGCTTATCCAACCAAACACCTTCTATATAGGGTTCTGGATTATACGGAGTTTCATTAAGTGTTTTAAAAGGTTCAGCAATATCACTCAAATCTTTTTTCATTTTAGCGATATAGTGATTATGGCCAACCAGGTAAACTTCACTGTCAGTATCTTCAAAAATGCTGAGATCTATATTGTCAAAAATGGCTTTATTTTCATTTCCCTTAATGTTTCTATAAGGCCCTTCAGGTTTTCCTGATACGCTTTCAAGAACAAAAGATCCATTTCCTCCGTTTAGGCAGGCTACTAACAACCACTTTTTTTGACTTTTGATGTAATGGAGCTCCGGAGCCCAAACAGCCCGGTATATAGAATCAAGAGGGTCGCCATTTAACGATTTTGTTCCCGGTTTAATAGGCTTTCCTTTCTTTTGCCAGGAAGCAGCATCTTTATCAAATGACCAAATTAAACCCATTGCCTCCCAGGCTTTCAGGTCCTTAGATCGCCATAAGTATAAACCATCGTTATAATCCCAGCAATGTTTTTGCCCCGGGAAAACTCTGCCCGGCGTTGCGGTTGTACCGGTAAGATAATAAAAGCCGTCAGGGCTGTAGGTTACATAAGTATCCCTCATCCAAACATCAAGTATGGGCTTTACTACAGAAGGTACGGTAAGCGATTGATTTCCGACAGGTGCAACCGGATTACTATAAGCTTTTTGTGAGCCCGCATTGTTTTTTTGTTGTGCACAAGCAGTTGTAAAAAATGCAAGCAGCAGTAAACCGGTAATGGTCTTTATTTTGTTAAAATAGTTAATTAACATAATTGATATTTTATACTGATGTGCGATGACATATCGAAAATTATTCTTTACCTGTTAATTGTTTGATTGCCTGAATTTCAGTTGTGCTAAATGGGGTACCATCTTTTCTTAAAATATCATGAAACCACAGTACTGGCTCCTTGCCGCTAGGTATCGGAGTGTCCCATGCGTAGATGGTATTGGTTTTACCGGCTACAAATCCCCAATTAATAGCACCAATATTTTCTTTTTTGAGTAAAGGCATTATGTTGGTAAAAAGGCTGCCGTTTCTGCGTGCCATGTATTCGCTGCAAATTATTGGACGGTTGTACTTCTTTAATTCCTTTATTTCATTGATATGATTATCTATGTAAGCATAATTGTGGTAGGTAATTATATCCGAGTTTTCTAGCTGAAATTGGTTTAATTCTTTAAATTTCTCGCCCTTATTCCAGATGGCAGCAGTAACAGGTTGTACAACCTGAACGGCTCTTGCCCAAGCAAACACTGCTTTTAATAAAGGCAGGCTTTTTTCAAAATTTTTATTGTTTCCTGGCTCATTATAAAGGTCCCATGCTAAAATTCGTTGATCATCTTTAAATGTTTCCATCACATCTGTCACGTAATTTTCTAAGACCTTTAAAGAATCTGGGTGGGAGTAAATCATGGTTCCGGGATCTCTTACCCAGCCGCTGTTATGTACGCCTACTTTTGGTTCCGGCTGTTTGCCGGGAGCATAAGTATCATTCCAGCAATCATCGAAAAATACCAGTATGGTTTTTATTCCATGTTTATCAGAAATTCTTAAATAATCGTTTAAACGACTTTTAAAACCTGCTTTATCTGAGGTCCATAAAATATGATGCAGGTAAACCCGCATGGTATTGAAGCCGAGATCCTTTGCCCAGCCCAATTCTTTTTCAATAGTTTTTGGATCATAAGTGTCTTTTTGAAACATTTCCAACTGACTAATGGCTGTACTTGGTTGAAAATTGCAGCCTCTTGGCCAGGCTTGTTGCTTATACCATGTGTTTGCTTTTTCTTCTGTCCATTTTAAATGCTGTGCTTGTAAACACAGTGAAAAAAGCATAAAGATTGCGCTGAAAATGTATTTGATCATATCCTGAAAAATAAATTGTGACTTATAAGGAAGGCTGGTTAAGCCTTTCCTGAATAATATTTAGTTGCCTTTGTTTGATTTTAAAATCTATTAATTAGAGCATATACAGCCCGTTTTATAGTTTTATAGCTGATGTTTTCAAACTTGGTGGGTTTTTGCGTTAGGGATTGCACTGAAAATCCTTTTTGCCCTCTTCCTTCGGGCAAAAAGATTGCAAGGGAAAACCCGCCCGAACGCCCAAACCTAATTTTTGAAAAAATATATAATCGAACTCAGGTTAGTAGCCTTTGTTCTGTATACAAAGTTTATTAGCCTGTATTTCTGATAGCGGGATTGGAAATAGAGCTTTATCAGCAGTAGCTATGCTTGCCGAAATACCTCTGGCTATGGCTGATGAAATAAAGGTGCCTTGACGAATCAGATCTTCACGACGCTTACCTTCGGAAATAAATTCCCAACCTCTTTCTCTGAAAATGGCGTCTTTAAAAGTTTCCTTAATTGGAGCATCCACTAAGGTAAGGTTTGGCAAACCAGCTCTTGTTCTTACTTGATTTATAAGAGTAAAGCATTCTGTAGTTGGAATTGAAGATAATTCGTTTAAAGCTTCTGCCCTGCACAGAAGAATATCAGCGTATCTTAATACCGGCACGTCATTACCGCTGTTATTGCCAATAGTGGTGTTATCGAAATATTTAAAACTCCTTGCATTATCTCCGGGTAGAATATTTACAGTAGCATTGCTATTATTAATGTAACTGGTACAGATTAAAGAACGTCGTTTATCGGCAGCAGCCAAGCTATTTACAAATGCCGTTCTTAAACGATATTGTGTTCCGAAGTTAGACATGGTAGGCAGGTACACAAATTCAGGTACTTGGGGTGTACTTTTGAAAGCAGGCGGCAAAGCTCCGGCCATAAACCAGTTGCCAAAATCTACTTCATTTCTGCATGGCAGTACCAACATCATTTCTTTATTATTTATCCCTTCGTTTTCTACTTTAAACAAATCTTTAAACTGATATTGGGTGGTTGTGTAATAGTTGAAATCGATTACTGTTTTAGCAGCATCTGCCGCTTTTTGCCATTGTTTAGTATTTAAATAAAACTTTGCAAGAATCCCGGTCGCATTTCCTTTATTAAAACGTCCATACGCCGCTTCCTTGCCTGGATCAGGCAAATCTGCTACTGATTGCGTGATTTCTGTTTCGATAAAAGATTTCATTTCTTCATCTGTAGCTCTGATTAAATCTCCTGGTTGGGAAGTTGAAATTCTCAAGGGTACAGGTCCAAAAAAGTTGTATAGGATAGCATAAGATTGAGCTCTTAAAACACGTGCTTCGGCTTTGAAGAGTTTTTTGATAGCATCCGATGTTTTTACATTGTCGATGTTTTCTATAACACCGTTAGCATCTCTGATACATCTGTAATTGGGTGCCCATATATCAGCTTGAAATGTTAATACATCTGTATTCCAGGTGAAGTTGATGATAGGAAGTAATTGGGCATTTTCTGCACCACCAGAATTAAATGCCATGTCGGTGCACATTTCTGAATCATTAATTACAAATCTGGAATTTTGTTGGGTTTGCTGTTCCGCGTAAGCAGAAAACAATAAAGATTTAATACCGTTTTCTGAAGTTAGCACATTGCCGGGAGCAAATTCAGAATTTGGCGTTACCTCTAATAATTTTTCGCAAGAAACTAAGCCAGTTGCCAGAGCTAACAGGCATATATATATAGAAATATTTTTCATTAGAATATAATTTTATTTTTAATGGTTATGAAGCTTGCATGAGCTTGTTTATTTCGGTTTGTAAGCCGTAAGCTCATGCAGGTTTCATTTTATTTTTAGATTAAAACTGAATGTTAATTCCGCCAGTAAAGGTTTTGGTTAAAGGATAGGAGTTATAATCAACCCTTAAAATATCGTCGCCATTTGCGTTTACTGCAGGGTCTACACCAGAGTATTTAGTGAACGTGTACAGATTCTGCCCGTTGATAAACACTGTTGCATTATTGATGAATTTATTTTTAGGAAGTGGTAAGTTGTAAGCTAGTCTGATAGACTGAAGCCTTAGATATGAAGCATCTTCCACTGTTTTATTAGTAATTCTTCTGGCACCCTGAACGTCTCCCGGCATAAAAGAAGGATACTCTGTACTGGGATTGGTTGGTGTCCATCTGTTCAGGTACAAATCGGCTAATTTGTTTCTTCTGAAATCTACTGCATAATAAGAATCAACTAAACTGCTGTTTAACATTTTAGCTCCGTGTGAACCCTCTAGAAATACAGAAAGAGATAAGTCTTTATAACTGACGTTTGTATTAAAGCCGTAATAAAAATTAGGAAGAGAGTTGCCAAGAATTACTCTGTCATCAGCATTAATTAATTTATTTCCGTCCAGATCCCTGTATTTAAGATCTCCTGGCCTTACTCCGGCTTGTGCGCTTGAGAAATCATCACCTGTTTGCCATATACCATCAACTATGTAACCGTAAAAAGAACCCATGGATTCACCCGGTTTGAGGATACTGTATTCGCCAATGTTGCCAGGTCCGGTTCCTATAAACTGGGGTACGGTTCCTAAACTAAGAATTTCATTTTTTAATGTGGTGATGTTAAAATTTGCATCAAATTTAAAATCCTTACCATCTACAATACTACCGTTTAGGGCAAATTCCCAACCTGAGTTTCTCATACTACCAACATTTTCTGTTCTTGACGAAAAACCAGAACTTATTGGTTGCGGTACATTGTATAAAAGATTGGAAGTTTTTCTGTTATAATAATCCAGACTTCCTTTGATTCTTGACTTGATCAAACCAAAATCAAATCCCAAATCAACTTGTTGGGCAGATTCCCATTGTAAAGCAGAATTTGAACTACGTGACGGAGCTAAAGTGCTTGCTCTTTGTCCATTAAAAACAGCATCTCTTCCACCGGAATAAGTAGTAAAATAAAGATAATTGCTGTTGGGTTGATTTCCGATCGCTCCATAACTTGCTCTCAGTTTTAAATCATCGATAAAATTGTTGTCTTTTAAGAAATTCTCCTGTTTAATTTTCCACGCCACAGCAGCCGAAGGGAAGTAACCAAACCTGTTCTCCGGTCCAAATCTTGCCGATCCATCAGCCCTTATAGAGACGGTAAATAAATATTTATCTAAAAGCGAGTAATTGATTCTACCCAAATAAGATAATAGTATGTTTTCCTGCACACCGCTGCCCACTCCATTTAATATAGCACTACCGGAACCTAATGCGTAATACGTTAAATCTGGTAAGGCAAATGAGCGTGCGTTGGCAACCAATGAACTGGACGTGTAACGTTCATAAGTAGAACCGGCTACCGCAGATATTTTATGGATGCCAAAAGTTTTATTATAGTTTAATGTACCTTCAAGCAAGTAATAACCACGTTTGCCATCTCTCACATCCGCATAACCTCCGTAAGATGCTCCGGTTAATGTAGATGGATCTATCCAAAAAGATCTTTGTGAATTATTAAAATCTGCTCCTACCCTTACTTTGGCAGATAATGACGGAATAAAGAAATATTCTGCGAACATATTACCAAATGTGCGATAGGTATCACCAATAGAATACTGGCCATTAATTACCGCTAAAGGATTATCCATGGGCGCCATTAAGGAGGATCTGAAATAAGACCCATCTGTATTGTAAGCCGGCTCGGTTGGGTCATAATTCTGAGCCATATATAATGCGCTCGCATTGTCATTTAAACCAGTTCCGTTGGCATTATAGTTATCTCTGATATAGGCTGTGCTGAGGTTTATACCAACGCTGTATTTAGATGGTACACTCGTTTCAACATTTACTTTTGCATTGTATCTTGTGGTCCCGGAATTAAGCATAACTCCATCCTGATCAAAATAACCTGCGGAAATATAAAATTTTGTATTGCTTGCGCCACCGCTAAAAGAAATATCATGTGATTGTATAGCCGCATTTTTTAATAATAATTTCTGCCAGTCTGTATTATAGTTTGTTCCTGTAACTGGTATATAACTAGTTGTATTTAGATTACCGTCTGCAATCATGCCATTGATGGCGGAAGTATACTCCTCCCCAGTCATAAAGCTTTGGGTATTAGCTATATCCTGTTGTCCATAAGTAGCATTATAGTTAACGGCAATTTTACCTGTTTTCCCCTTTTTTGTTGTAATCAAAACTACACCATTAGCTCCACGGGAACCATAAATGGCAGTTGCTGAAGCATCTTTTAAAATTTCAATTGAAGCAATGTCTGATGGATTTAAAGCATTAAGAGGCGACCTATTATTAGGGTTACTGGTGGCACCGCCTGTACTAGCCGATCCAATAGCCACTCCATCATTAACCGGCATACCATCAATAACATACAATGGGGCATTATTACCAGTAATTGATGTAATACCTCGTATTTGTACACTCATAGCAGCACCAGGTTCGCCACTTTTTTGATAAATCTGAACACCTGGTGTCCGGCCTTGTAATGCCTGTTGTAAATTAATATTAGAACCTTTTGTAAGATCATCTGCTTTTATCGAAGCTACAGCCCCTGTTACATCGCTTTTCCTTACATTTCCATAACCTATTACCACTACCTCCTCTAAGGCTTTGTTTGCTGATTCTAGTGTTACGTTTAAACTTGTTCTTCCATTTAAACTTATTTCTTGAGGAGCATAGCCCAGGTATTTAAATATTAAAACAGGATTTGAAGTATTTACTGTTAAAGAATATTTTCCGTTAACATCGGTAGTGGTCGCATTATTTGCATTTTTTACAGCTATACTAACCCCTATAAGAGGCTGGCCTCCTGTATCGGAAACTTTGCCCGTTACGCTGGTTTGCTGGGCATATAAGGTACCTGACAAGACAGTACATAAAACCGTAATCAGGTATTTTAGCTTATTGCTAAGCCGTTGAGTAATTAATTGGTTCATTTTAATTTAATTTAGTTTATAGTTTTGGTGGGATAATTAGTTGCAGGGATTTTCGTCATTTACTATTTGTATAAACTGGTCTAGAAAACTATAGGATTTTTGGCTCCTTCCGTTTAGCAGTTCTACCGAGCGATTCATAAACAATCCATTTAATACCCAAGGATCTGTATTAACTGTAAAATCTGTGTTTAATGGGTATGATTGCCTTAGTGCGTAAAATGTCAGGAAAACATTTCCGGTGGTTTTAAAGATATTATAGGAGGCACATAAATAAGACTTTCTGTTTTCCAGATAAGGTGAATTTTGCCAAAATGCATACCACTCCTCTGCCGGCCTTGGATTCTTTAAAGCATAATCTATATACTGGTAATTTTGGGTTAGGCCAGCCGGAGGAAGAAAAATTCTATCTGTTGTACTGGCATTAGCAGCTGTTATAAATGCGGGTGATATGACAATGTCATTATTATTCCTCCATTGTTTCATTAAAGAAAATTCTGTCACCAGCATTTTCTGATCTTCTCTTATTCTTTGCTTTGCAAAATTAAGGGCCGCAATCATTTCTTCATTTATGCCATGATGTATATGAAGGTCTACGCCGGCTATATAAGGTGTAGCTTTGGCAAAAGCTAATAAATTGGTATAACCAGCATTGGTTTGCCTGTCGGTTAAATAAAGGTTATCAAACGACCCAAGAAATATCGGTTTTGCTATGCTATTAATAGAGAAATAATTCCGTGTTTTTTCGCAGGCCGCTTTGTAAAAACTATTTAGAGGCTCATTCCAGTCTGACTGTTCTGCTTCTATAAAAGGTTCATTGCCTACTATAATTACATCTGTATAAGGCATCACCTTTGCTAGCAACGGCTGTATGAAATTTAAGTAGTTTGCCCAGTCTGCGCTATTTTGAGCGGGAAAGCCATGTTTCTTAAAATTGAATTTTAAGCTCAAAACTGTTTTGTAACCTTTTGATTTTAACTGATTAAAGGCTGCAATTTTTGCGTCAGAATTTAATGTGCCCGCTTTATAGATATCTATTACTTCAATAAAGCATCGTACCCATTTTGTTTTGCTATCTGCCAAATCCTGGTAATCGGTTACATCAGCCTGCTCATTTAAATTAATACCCATTTTATAACTGTAGTCAATATCAACGGGGAGAATTATTTCAGGATTTTTTATAGTTATTTCTGATTTATCCTCCTTACAGGAATTAAACAAGCCTACAAGAAATACAAGCATGCAAACAAGTTGTAGCTTTTTCATTTTTACAGAAGATTATAATTAGTGGTTGTTTATATTGGCTTGTGGCTTAGGAAACACAACATATTTGTTAGCAAGCTGATTCCATTTCAGTTGCATTTGGTTTACTTTTTCAGGAAATTTTGCAGCCAGGTTACTTGTTTCAGAACGGTCTTCTGCGAGATTGTATAATTCCCACTTCTCTTTTGCGTCCACTTTAACAATCTTCCAATCACCTTGTCTTAAAGCTGCTGCACCATTATGTTCCCAAAATAATTCGTCATGGAGCTGATCCGTTATTTTTCCTGTAAAGACAGGAATAAGGCTTTTACCAGGAGTAGGCGTTATTGTATTTCCTTCAAAAGTACCGGGATATTTAGCTCCTGAAATATCTAAACAGGTAGCCATTAAATCGATAACATGCGCAGGGACTTTATTAACCGCTTTTTGAGCTTTTATCATTTTTGGCCAATAAGCTATAAATGGAGTAGAAATTCCTCCTTCATGTTCCTTTGATTTCCAATATCTGAATGGCGTACAGGAAACATTCGCCCACTGTGGCCCAATACCAGCATGTGTATTTTGTGGTCCCGGAAGAACGTCTTTATTTACAGGAAAACTTATTTTTTCTCCATTTCTGGTTGTTCCTGACCTGTCGAACCCCGGACCAAATATCTCGGGCCTTTCTGCACTGGCACCATTATCAGACAAGAACATAATGAGTGTGTTCTCTAATTCGCCTGTTCTTTTTAACTCGTTAATCAGTTTACCAACGTTTTGGTCTAAACAATCTACCATTGCTGCATGTACTGCCATAGCTCTGGCATCCCATACCGAATCTTTATTGCTTCCCCATTCTTTTTGAGAAAACATAAACTGAGATAAAGCCACTTTTTCAGGGTCTATTAAACCCAATTTTATCATCTTTTGATATCGTTGTTCTCGAATATATTCCCAGCCTTTTTTATAAGTATTTTCATATTTTTTGATATCTTTTTCTAGTGCCTGCAAAGGCCAATGAGGAGCAGTAAAAGCCACATACATAAAGAAAGGAGCCTTTTTTGCAGAAAACTGTCTGATATATGCGGCAGATGAATCGCCTATGGCATTTGTAAAATAGAAGTCTTTAGGAACATTTTTTACAGGAGTGGTTCCGTTAACAAGAGAAAATGGATCAAAGTAATCTACAACTCCCCAAATATTTCCATAGTATTTCTGAAAACCTTTATGAGTTGGATAAGACAAGGTATCTCCAAAATCTTTATCCAGTATTTTATGATCTAACCATTGAAGCTGCTTCTCTGCATCGGGTAAGGGCTGTGTCTCTGAAATGTGCCATTTGCCAACCATCCCAGTTTGATAACCCTCATTTTTTAATAACTGGGCTATTGTGACCGTATTTGATGTTAAAGAGCCTCGGTATCCTGGTTGCTTTTGATCGGTGGTCATATTTCCGATACCTGCTGTATGCGGGTAAAGACCAGTTAGTAATGAGGCACGTGTGGGACAACATCTGCTGGCATTATAGAAACTGTTCATCCTTAAACCGCCATTTGCTAGCAAGTCGAGATTTGGTGTATTTATTTCTCCGCCATAACATCCAAGATCAGAGTATCCTGAATCATCGGCCAGTATTATAATAATGTTGGGCTTGTTCTTTTTTAAAGCACTAGTTTGTGCACTAGAATATTTACTATTTACGAATAACAAAAGTAACAGTGCACCCAGGTATCTAAGATCAATTAATTTCATATATGGTTTATATGGTTTACTTTAACAAGTTTAGCGTATAATCATTTTTGGCATTAGCACAGACGTTAAAATAATCAGGACTATTGTTTAAAACCCTGATTAGAGGATCAATGGTTCTATATTCCAAAATTTAATTAAGAAATTAGCATACATTAATTACAAGCCTGCATTTATGAAAGTCGTAAGCATTATTGTTTACCTATTTTTTTGCTTTCTGACCAGCACCAATGGTCAGGATATCCGATTTAGGAAAATCACTTCTAATCAGGGCTTATCTCATAATACTGTTTATGCTATAACCCAGGATGGAAAAGGATTTATGTGGTTTGGAACAAGGGAAGGGCTCAACAGATATGACAGTTACAGTGTAAAAAACTATTATATTAAAGACAGCAAACCCGGAGGTTCAGCAAATAAAATAAGCTCACTACTTTGTTATAAATCCATCATATATGTAGGCACAGACAACGGCCTTTATTGTTATGATTCCAAAACAGATCAACTTCAAGAAAGCCAGGCTTTCCCTATCAAGCGAACTGTATTATTTCTTGTGGAGCACAATGGAGTTATTTATGTAGGCACAACAGCAGGGTTATTTAAAATATCTAAAAACTCAAATAAGCTAATAAGTCAAAATGTAGCTGCAACCGCTATGTGTGTGATTTCTGATAATCGTTTCCTGTTAGCCATTGGTAAAACATTGAAAGTTATTAATGATAAAGGGGAAGTTCAGAGAACATTTGAAGCTGCCACTTTATCAAAATTAGGCGATGCAAGCATCTTTAATATATATAATGACGCAAAAGGAAAGATCTGGCTAGCTACCAATCATGGGCTCTTTAACTACACGATAGAAAATCAAAGATTTTCCAGATTAAAATTTTCCTCATCAGAAACCCCAGAAACCAATACTGTTAGAGCTGTATCTGGAAATAAGAAAGATGTACTTTATATAGGAACTGAAGAAGGATTATACATCTATAATTTAAAAACGGGACTTTCAGAAAATTATCAGCAATCTTTCAATAACGACCCTAAAAAATTGAATGATAAAGCCATTTATTCTACCTGTTTGGCTAGAGATGGTTCTGTTTGGATGGGAACATATTTCGGGGGTGTAAATTACATACCATCAAACGTTAATGGTTTCAAAAGCATTATAGCTAACGATCAAGATAATGGCTTGAAAGGAAAAGCGGTAAGCCAAATGATGGAAGATAGCCAGCATAAAATATGGGTTGGTACAGAAGATGGAGGAATAAGCATTTATAATCCTGCAAATGATACCTATAGAAGTATAAATAAAAAGAGTTCTCCATTTTATTTAACTACCAATAATGTTCACGCTATACATGACGACGGCTACGGTAATATTTGGGTAGGTACATTTTTGGGTGGCTTACATCAATTTGACACAAAAAGAAATACGACAACAATTTATGCCAACAAAAAAGGAGATCCAAGCTCATTATCTAATGACCAGGTTTATGCAATTTATCGGGATAGCAGAGGGAATTTATGGATAGCAACACAAAGTGGTTTAAATCTTTTTAATTATCAGACAAAAAAATTCAATCTGTTTAAACCCGAGGTTATGGGTAAAATATTTATTTATGACCTTATAGAAGACAAAAATGGTGAGTTATGGTTTTGTACCCGGCAAAGCGGTATTTATCGATACAATCCTGTTACCGGAAGTTTAACTAATTATACTGCCACCGGTAAAAATCCAACATTATTAAGTAATCAAATTATTAGTGTTTATAAAGACAGCAAGCAACAACTTTGGTTTGGCACTTTAGATGGTGGAGTAAGTCTTTATAACATTGATAAGAATAAGTTTATAAACTATACTATTAAAGAAGGCTTAGCGAATAACAATGTATATGGCATTCTTGAAGATGATAGTGGTGTTATTTGGCTTACAACCAATCGTGGGATTTCTAGGTTGAATCCTAAAACAAATAAGTTTACAAACTACGACAACAAATACGGGCTGCCATCTAACCAGTTTAATTTTAAATCTTATTTAAAAAGCAGTGAAGGTGTTTTATACTTTGGGAGTATTAACGGTTTGTGCTTCTTTAATCCTTCAACAATTGCTTCTGGTTCATCGTCACTCCCTTTAATGTTTACAGATTTTCAATTGTTTAATACAAGTGTTATTCCAGGGCAATCTTCTATACTTCAAAATCAAATAGATTACACTAATAGGATTGAGCTGGCATATAATCAAAATGTGTTCACGATAAATTATGCTGCAATAAATTATGCTAACCCTGGGAGTACGAATTATGCCTATTACCTCAAAGGTTTCGAGAATAAATGGAATTATGTTGGTGATAAAAATAGCGTTACCTATACCAATTTATCACCCGGAAATTATGTGTTCCATATAAAGGCGGTAAATGCTGCTGGTGCCGCAAGCAGTTTAGAAAGAACTTTGGAAATACACGTGTCTCCCCCATTTTATTTAAGCCGTTTGGCCTACCTTATTTACTTTTTATTGATAGGAGCTGTAGTATGGTTATATACAAGGTTCGTTAAGTTTCTACAACATAAAAAAACAGAAATACAGCTAGAACGTATTGAAAAAGAAAAAATCAAGGAGCTTACTCAACATCGGCTTAATTTTTTCACCTTTATTTCGCATGAATTCAAAACTCCTTTAACTCTTATACTGGCTTCGATTGATAAATTTTTAGAAGATAAAGGCATAGAGTTTAAAAAGAGTGCAGAGTTAGCAAATGTAAAAAGCAACGCTTCCATCCTATTTAAACTTATTCAACAATTAATGGAGTTTAGAAAAATAGAAACAGATCATGCTTCTATTAATTTGACAAAATCTGACATTGTTAATTTTATAAAAAATGCCACCTTTTATTTTGAAGCGATAACTATTAAGAAAGGTGTTAAATTGAATTTCGTTTCTTCCGAACCATTATTGGAGTGCTATTTTGATCACGATAAAATGGAAAAAATATTTTTCAATATTCTTTCTAATGCCGTAAAAAACACTTCCAAAGGCAGTATAGAAGTAATCCTAAATTTCAAAGATCAGGATGACACAAAAAAATTAATTACAATACTGGTAAATGATACTGGAAAGGGAATGTCTTCCATAGAACTTAAAAATATTTTTAACCCCTTCTACAAATCTCCGGAAAATAAGGAAGATGCAGAAAGTAGCGGGATTGGGCTGGCCTTGGTTAACAGTCTTGTAAAATACCTTAATGGAAATATCCATATCAAAAGTGAACAGCAAAAAGGAACTTCAATAGAAATAACCTTACCTGTTCTTATGCAGCTTAATGAAATGATACCAGAAGAAAAGCAGCTACCAAAGTCGCAAGAAGAAGCAGTTGCTCTAACTAAACAAAACAATGCCTTGCCTGTCGGCACAATAAGCATAGATACGAAAACAAAATACACCTTACTTATAGTAGAGGATAACAAGGAATTACTTAATTTTTTATCCCAGCATTTTGCCAAAACCTATCATGTTATAACCGCATCTAATGGTTTACTTGCATTAAATAAGGTAAATAAAACTCCACCTGACATTATTATTAGTGATATTAAAATGCCTAAGATGGATGGTTTTGAACTCTGTAATAAAATAAAAAATGATAAACGTTTTAATTACATCCCTGTTATTCTCCTCTCTGACAGTAACAAAGAAAATATTAAAATTGATGGCCTTGATATTGGAGCCGATGCCTATTTGAGCAAACCTTTTAATTTAAAAGAGTTCGAACTACTGATTAGCAACATGATCAGATCCAGGGTAAAATTGAGAGAACATGTGATAGGTATTGGGGAGTTTTCAGCAGGAAATTTGCCTAGTAATAATAAAGATCAGGAGTTTCTGGCAAACCTTAGTGAAGTTTTAGAAAAGCAATTTTCTAACCCAAAAGTCACTATTGATATTCTGGCAAAGGACTTAAATATGAGTCGCACTTCATTGCATCTCAATTTGAAAAAGATCTTAAATAAGAGCGCAACCGAGATTTTAAATGAGTATCGGCTAAAAAGAGCGGTTATTATGCTTGAAAATAACATGCCTGTTAATGAGGTTTCCTTTTATTGTGGCTATAGTGACCCTAATTATTTCACCAGGATTTTTAAGAAGTACTTTAATGAAAGTCCTGTAAAGTATAAAGAAAAAACAGTACGTCTTTAAATAGGACTGAAGATGCATTAAAGTAAATCATTTCAGAAAATGTTTTTATAACATCCTGATTCTTATATTTTTAACTTTTCCGAAAGAAGCCTAACCCATCTAAACCCGTATTCTATGGTTTTTGCAAGTTTTAAGGACAAATATTTAGGCTGCTATATCAAAATCTTTTACATATGGTCTGTTCTTAGTTACTGCAGCAAAAGCCCTACTAACAAGCTTGTTTCTGATTACATTCAAAAATGGCGGAGTGGTGTTTCCCTTCTTTTAATTTCCGGTCATAATATCGTTTAAACTCATTATCTGTTTTGATCGTATTGAGGGCACACATTGTAAGTAGGGTCTTTATTTTCTTGTTGGCCAGGTGGCTGACCCTGGGCTTTCCTTTAAGTGTTGTCCCGGAAGTATTTCCAAAAGGGAATAGTACGCAATAACAGGCAAACTTCCGTGGATTTTCGAACAGGGTAAATCCCCGGGTAAGTACCACGATGAACATGGCTGTCTGTGGGCCGATGCAATATACCGAGTTGACCAAACGATATTGTTTCTCGAGCACCTGATCTTCCTTGATGCAACATAGGAGTTTTTCCTCTATCATATCGATCTTGCTATTATATTCCTTGATGAGTGCTTTTCTGATCTCCAGGGTAAATTCGGATCGTTCCTTGTCGAATTCCTCCTACTAGAAGATTATAAGCGTTTTTCATTCGAAACAGACAAAAAGGGCAGCCAAGATAGTGTCCTGCGTTCACCTACGAGCGCATAATGGCTTTGCTAGTTCCTCACAAACCCACCCTTCTGGACTTATAGCTCTCCGGCTCCTTCCGGCCACTTTTTTCCTTGCTTTCTTTTTTTCCGTTTTTTTTAAGTTGCCAGTCAGGCCGAATCAAGATGTTCATTGATTGAACATCTTGAAAACAATTGGTTATACCGTTTTCAGTGAGTACTTGGTTTTGCTTCATGAACTCACTGGATTACTCACCAGATTGATCCGTTTTTATTATATATTTTGGTATACCATAAAAACAAAAAAACCTGTTAATGATATATTAACAGGCTTTTTATACATTTTGATATTGCTATCCGCGGAGAGAGAGGGATTCGAACCCTCGGTACCGTTGCCAGTACGACAGTTTAGCAAACTGTTCCTTTCGGCCACTCAGGCATCTCTCCGAACTTCCCCTTTCAGGGAGTGCAAATATAGTAATTCAGACAAGCCTGCAAAAAATATTTTTACTTCTGTAAAGTATACTCAATACGCACATGATAGATACCCATGAGCATGGTTTTGAATATGTGCTTGATGGTTTCTAAATCTTTAAGCGTAACGTTACTGTCTGTCAATTGCTTCTGTTCTAATTTGTAATTAATAATACGTTCAACCAAGTCACTAATGCTCCTTGCATCGGGCTCTTTTAAACTTCGTGAAGCAGCCTCAACCGAGTCTGCTAACATCAAAACTGCTGTCTCTTTTGAGAAAGGAATGGGGCCGGGATACCTGAAAATATTCTCATCAACGAACTTTTCGGGGAAATTTTTCAGAAAGGACTGATAAAAATAATCCATCCGGGTATTGCCGTGATGCGTTCTGATAAAATCAATCAACATTTCTGGAACCTGGTTTTTCCGGGCAATTTCTACTCCCTTATTAACATGTTGTATAATGATTTGTGCACTTTGTTCATAGGATAATTTATCATGAGGATTAGAACCTTTGTTCTGATTTTCGATAAAATATTGCGGGTTATCCATCTTACCAATATCATGATACAGTGCTCCTGCCCTAACCAATAATGAATTTCCTCCAATCTTGAAAATTGCAGCTTCGGCCAAGTTTGCTACTTGCAAGGAATGCTGAAAGGTTCCAGGAGCTTTAAAAGCCAGATCACGCAGGAGTTTAGTGGTTGTATTAGTGAGTTCAATCAATGTAATATCGGAGGTGATTCCAAACAATTTCTCAAATAAATAAATTAAGGGATAAGCTAAAAGAGATAAAAGAACGCTAATAGTAAACGGGACAAAGTTGATCAATTCCAAATTGGTTATTGAGCCTTCGCGGATAAATGAAATACCTAAAAATGCTACCAGGTAATTGGCTAATATCATCAAGGCAGAAATTAAAAATTGCTCTCGCTTAATAAGGTTCTTGATACTATAAATAGAAACCATACCACTGGTTACCTGCAAAAAGGCAAACTCGAAACTGTTAGGAACGAAAAACCCTGCTACTAAAACTACCAGTAAATGAATGTTTAAAGCCAGCCTGGTATCAAACAAAATCCGTATTATGATAGGTACAATGCAGTATGGAATGTAATAAAGGCTAGGCATTTTTACTTTAATTGCCCAAGATAATACGACTAGCATGCTGGTAACAACCAACAAAATCAGCGATAACTGCCTATTGTCATAATAAATATCCTTCCGGAACAAAAACAAAAAAGTAATTAAAAGAGTGATTATTAATGCTACCAATAAAAACTGCCCAAAGAGAACCAGATTTTTATTCCCAATAACACGCTCATCCTCTTCATAACTACTTTTTAAAGATTCTAGCTTTTGGTAAATCTCCTCATTTACTCTACTCCCTTTAGCAACAATTAATTCGCCTCTTTGAACCAAACCTTGTGAAACTGAAATACTTTTAACTGCTTCGCTTTCTACTTTGGAGGTTAAATTTTCGTCAAAAATATGGTTAGGTTCCAGATGGTTAGAAATTACTCCTAAAAGCCATTCTTTTGATTTAATAGCAGGATTATTTTCAACTTGATCTACCACAAAATTTCGGGCGCTTTCAATGGTAAACTCCTCCATTGTGTTGCGCTGAGTAGCCACGTTGTTAACGAGTAGGTTAAAATTGTAATGGCTATTTTCCCGCTGATATTTTTTTACCGGAGTATAAATTCCTCTGTTGTAAATATTTTTTAAAATGGTGATTCCGGTATTTAAATAACTGCCTTTTTCTGCTTCACTCGCCTCTGAAAGCTTCCATTTCACTTCAAAATTAGTGGTGAAGTTTTCAATTACCTTTGGAGCTACATCATCATCAAGCTGGTAAACGGGCAATATAGATTTACTGATATCTTCCTGGTCTTTTGCAATCTGTTCATTGGTTTTTTTTATGGCAAACACATATGGTGAATACAGGTCTTTTTCCATCCAAACCTTACCCTTTTCATACTCATACCTAAACCGGGCTTGTTTAGGCAAGGCGAGTGTAATAACAATTACACATACACCCATCATCACAAACTTAAAATTAGATGCGTATTTAAAGTACGTGATGATATGAGAACCCTTCCTAAATGTTGCCACGATGTATTGTTTTGACCAAATTTAATAATTTAAGTTGTATACAGGCGTTAGCAATAAATTACAAAGGTAAAAGGCATTGAAATAAATGGTTTTATGCTGGTTCCTTCCTAAATTTCAATTGTTTGAACTTTGCAAGAAACAAGCTTAGCAATCTTAAACCCGACAGCAATGGAAAACCCGGAGTGTGCAGTGGTTTAGAGCGAGGCAAGACGAGGATTTGCAATGAATGCCGGGACTGATGAAACCAATGAAACTCAGAAACCTGCTTTTCTAATATTTTAAAACCTCAAAATGAATGTGCCAAATAATTTCGGGCAGAATCACCTTGACTATAACCTGTAATTTAGTAATCAAATCCATTACAGGAATGTGCTGTCTAATAACCTAAAATTGCTTAACTTGTATACTTTGAAATCAAAAACATAACAAGATTAAATTAATGAAGTATTGAAAACCGACAACTAATAAGATGGCTTGGGCGTTCGGGCGGGCTTTCCGTTTCAATCTTTTTGTGCTGAAGAAAGAAGCACAAAAAGGATTTTCACTACAATCCCTAACGCAAAACCTAGCATGTTTCATAAACCCATTTTATCAAAATTTATCCGAATTGATCACGAATTTTAAATCGAATTCAGCTTTTTAAAGCTATTTAATTCATTCTTTATATCTATGAACGAAGTATATATTATTTCTGCGGTAAGAACTCCGATAGGGAGTTTCGGCGGAAGTTTAGCAGGGATAAGCGCTACCAAACTAGGTGCCGCGGTTATAAAAGAAGCGGTTGCTCGTGGAGGCATTTCGGCATCGCAGGTTCAGGAAGTTTATATGGGTAACGTATTATCTGCCAATATCGGACAGGCTCCTGCAACCCAAGCCGTAATTTATGCTGGCTTACCAGATATTCCATCAACCACTATTAACAAAGTGTGTGCTTCGGGCACTAAAGCCATCATGTTAGCAGCTCAAAGTATCGCTCTGGGTGAAAATGATATTGTAATTGGTGGTGGCATGGAAAGCATGAGTAATGTTCCGTATTACCTGGAAAAAGCCCGGACGGGTTATCGGCTAGGCCACGGAGAATTAACAGATGGTTTGGTTAAAGATGGCTTGTGGGATGTTTACAACGATTATCACATGGGTTCGGCAGCCGAATTATGTGCTTCTGAATGTGATATCACTCGTGAGCAACAGGACGAATATGCAATTGAATCATACAAAAGGAGCATTGCTGCACGTGATGAAGGAAAATTCAGTACTGAAATTTTACCTATAGAATTGAAGGATAGAAAAGGTAACATTAGCTTGATCACTGAAGATGAGGAAATGAGCACGGTTAATTTTGATAAGATAAGTTTTTTGAAACCAGTATTTCGGAAAGAAGGAACTGTAACCGCAGCTAATGCTTCTACGTTGAACGATGGTGCAGCAGCCGTATTATTAATGAGCAAACAAAAAGCGGAAGAGTTGAATTTGAAACCGTTGGCAAAAATTTTAGCTTACGCAGATGCACAACAGGCGCCTGAATGGTTCACAACTACACCTGCTAAAGCGATACCTATTGCTTTAAAACGTGCCGGTTTGGACATTAGTCAGATTGATTATTTTGAGATAAATGAGGCATTTTCAGTTGTTTCTATAGCTAACAACGATTTGCTAAAATTAGATCCGGCGAGAGTAAATGTAAACGGTGGAGCTGTATCTTTGGGGCATCCGCTGGGAGCTTCGGGTGCACGAATTGTGGTTACATTAATTAATGTACTGCAGCAAAATAAAGGCAAAATTGGTGTTGCCGCAATATGCAACGGAGGAGGTGGAGCAAGTGCCTTGGTGATAGAAAATTTGCAATAAAAGATTAAAAATAAAGATGAAATATATTTGTTCTGTTACTTTAATAGTATTCGTATTTGTAACCAGCAGCGTAAAAGCACAACATTCTGAAGTAGACAGAACTCGTCAGCAATTAGTAGTACTTCAAGATAGCATGCGCTCCTTAAATGTTAAAATGTTTAATGCTAGTTCAGAGCCCGAACGTATAAATGCAAATTATTCGTTCATAAAAACGTTAGTTGAGGCATTGAAGAAACCGAGATCTTTCAATTATGAATTTGATTCATTAAAGGCCATCTCGATTTTAACATCAAACGATCAACGATTTAAAATATTTACCTGGAATATCATGAATAACGATGGCAGCTATCGCTTTTATGGTACCATCCAAATGAATAATCCTGATGGTAAATTACAGATGTTTCCGCTTGTAGATTACTCACATGGCTTTAAAAATCCGAAAGACAGTGTTACCACCAACGACAAATGGTTTGGTGCCCAGTATTACAAAATAATACCTGTTACTTATAATGTAAGCGTACCTTACTATATACTGTTAGGATGGAAAGGCAATACGGTAAAAACAACCAAAAAGGTTATAGAAGTACTTTATTTCAAAAACAACAAAGCCTATTTTGGACTTCCGGTTTTTGAAGGCGATAAGGAAAACGCCAATGCGAAACGAATTATATTTCAGTACAGCAGGAGTGCTTCTATGGCTTTAAATTATGATCCGCAAGGAGGCATGATCATATTTGATCACTTATCTCCTCCAGCCGACAATATGGCTGGAAAGTTTGAGTTATATGGGCCAGATTTTTCTTATGATGGTTTTAAATTACTAAATGGAAAATGGAGATTGCAAGAGGATCTTCCACTCAAAAACCTCCCGAACAGCAACGACAAACAATACATTAACCCAGCAAATGACCCAGGGGCAGCCATTTTCAAAAAGAAATAACACCCTTTTAAATCAGAACTGAACATAGGTTTAATAAACGCTTAAATGAGGATGCGTTCTGCAGACGATTTTCTTTCAATCAACCGTGTTTGTAACAGAACAGACCTTTTCTCGATCGGTTTATCCGCCGCTAATGCTTTAAAAAGTATTTGGATAATTTGATCAGATATTTCTTGTAAAGGTTGGGCAATAGCAGTGATAGAAGGAGTAATTAATTTAAAAAGGGTCGAGTCGTCAAAAACAATTATTCCAAGCTCATTAGGAAGTTTGATATTTAGCTTATTTAAAACTTCCAAGCCCGTTATACCAAGGTAATTTGTTGCAAAAATAACCGCATCTAAACTGTTTTTATTTTGCTCCATAAAACCGGCAATTTCTTTTTCGGCAGCTAAATGAAGCTCGTATGGAATTTGTTTTAGTATGGGCTTTTTACCAAGCTCTACTAATGCCTTGGTGTAACCTCTAAGCCGCTGATCCATTTGGGTTTGCGTAGATTGCAAGGTTATAAATGCAATCCGATCGTATCCATTTTTTGCTAAGTGATGCACCGCATTATAGGTTCCGGTATAATTATCAACTACTACGCTGTTGCAGTGTAAACCCGGAAAAAACCGATCAAATAATACAAATGGAATATTTTGATCAACTAATGATTGGATCTCACCCTCGATGCCCGGAGAAGGTGCAATGATGAAACCATCTACTTTACGGTAAGTAAAAACCTTTATCAATTCCCTGGTTTTTTCAGTATCGTTTTCTGTGCTACAAAAAACAATTTTATACCCAGAATCATAGGTTTTTTGTTCTATTAACCGTGCAATGCTTGAAAAAAATGGATCTGAAATATCTTCAACCAGCATCACAATAACATTGCTTTTACCGGTGCGTAAACTTTTAGCCAAATGACTGGGCTTATATCCCACCCGCTCCACATAATCTAAAATTATCTTCACCAAGCCTTCGCTGATGCGCTTTTCTTGTGCCTTTCCATTAAGTACAAAAGAAACAGTGGTGGTTGATACCTTTAGTTCCCTAGCTATATCGTTGATTGAAATCTTTTTATCCATTAATCAAATCGTCAGTTTTATGTGGCATAGGATGTTACATTAATCCCGAAAGGTAATAAGATTTTTGAAAGTATCAGTAAGTTGTAAGTCCTAAGTTGTAAGTAGTAAGCCCTAAATAGTAAGTTGTAAGTTGTAAGCCCTAAGTTGTAAGTAGTAAGCCCTAAATAGTAAGTTGTAAGTTGTAAGTCCTAAGTTGTAAGTAGTAAGTATCAGGCAAAATATCCGACTTCTAACTTCCAAATTAAGATTTCTGACTTCTGATTTCTGACTTCTGAATTCTGACTTCTGACTCCCAACCTCAGGCCTCAGAATTCAAACTTATACTTCGATACCCAAGTATCAATATACTCATCGTGCTGAACTATAACAAATCTATTACTACAAACAATAAATGGTCGCAATTTCGCACCTTCATTTTTTTACGTTACATTATAAACATGAAAAATGCCTTATATATCTTATTCCTTTTAACTTGTTCGTTAGGGTTTGCCCAAACGAAGAAGGATCTCACCCTTGAAGATATATTCAAAAAAAGAGTTTTTACCACCAAAGCAGTAACAGGCTTGCATTCAATGAATGATGGAAAAACATATGTTTCTGTTGAAACCGATGCTAAAACTGACGTAGCTTATGTAGCTAAAAACAGCTTCTCTGAGGGTAAATCAGTTGCCGTACTGTATAAAGAAAGTGACTTGGTTTTCAACAAAAAAAAGCTCCCAATAAGTACAGAGTTTAGTGACGATGAGAAAAAAGTACTTATCACTACTGATGAAGAGGAAATTTTCAGACATTCTACCAAGGCCAATTACTTTGTTTATGATTTGGTGAACAGAAAAATTACCGAAGTATCGCCAAACGGCAAGCAAATGTTTGCTCAATTCTCTCCCGATGGCACCAAAGTGGCTTTTGTACGGGAAAATAACCTTTTCATAAAAGACTTAACATCCAAAGAAGAGAAACAAATCACGACCGATGGTAAATTCAATAACATCATAAATGGTGGTACAGATTGGGTTTATGAGGAGGAATTTGCTTTTGACAGAGCTTTTTTCTGGAGCCCGGATAACAAAAGCATCGCCTATTACAAATTCGACGAGAGTGCGGTTCCTGAATTTTCCATGTCAATGTATCAGGATTTATATCCTTCAATTAGCAAAATTAAATACCCTAAAGCTGGCGAAAAAAATGCTAGTGTAAGCATTCATATTTACAACCTAGCAAATGAAACTACCATTCCGGTAAATTATGGACACGAACCAGATATGTATATCCCACGGATAAAATGGACTAACCAGTCAAATACGCTGTGTATATTTAAAATGAACCGTCATCAAAATAAGTTAGAATATCTGTTTGCAAATGCTGCTAATGGTGTTGCAAAACCGATGCTAACCGAGCAAAATAAATATTATATCGACATAAATGATGATCTTACCTTTCTGAAAAACGGCCAATTTATTTTAACAAATGAAAGCAATGGATTTAATCATCTGTATTTATATGGAAACGATGGCAAATTAATCAGACAAATAACAAAAGGAAACTGGGAAGTAACCAAGCTTTATGGAATTGATGAAAAAGCGGGTTTGATTTATTATCAGTCGACTGAAAAATCTCCGCTGCAGCGTGATGTTTATTCAATTAGTTTAAATGGCCAAAAGAAAACCAGAATCAGTAAAACAGATGGCACCAATGATGCGACTTTTAGTTCAGATTATAGTTACTTTATATTAGACCATTCGAGTGCAAGTACACCAAATTATATTACCCTTAACAACCACACCGGAAAATTGGTGCGTTTGTTGGAAGACAATTCTGAGATTAAGAATAAGTTAGAAGAGTATAAAATTAGCAGCAAAGAATTCATCACCATCCCTACTTCACAAGGTGTTGATTTAAACGCTTATATTTTTAAACCATCCAACTTTGATAAAACTAAAAAATACCCGGTATTGATGTATGTGTATGGTGGTCCTGGCAGTCAGCTGGTAGCAGATAGTTGGAGTGCTAAACAGCGTGATTTATGGAACACCTATTTAGCTCAACAAGGTTATTTAATTGTTTGTGTAGATAACAGAGGTACAGGTTTTAGAGGTGCCGACTTCAAAAAAATGACGTATAAACAGTTAGGAAAATACGAAACAATCGACCAGATAAATGCAGCGAAGTGGCTTGCTAACCAAACCTATGTAGATGCAAAACGAATTGGTATTTGGGGTTGGAGTTATGGCGGATATATGTCGTCACTTTGCATCACTAAAGGTAATGGTATTTTTTCTACCGCTATTGCTGTGGCACCAGTTACAACCTGGCGCTTTTATGATTCTATTTATACCGAACGATATTTACAAACTCCGCAAGAAAACTCATCCGGGTACGATGAGAATTCGCCAATTAACTTTGCTAAAAATCTGAAAGGCAAATTTCTATTAGTTCATGGCACAGGTGATGATAATGTACATTTCCAAAACAGTGTGATGTTTTCTGAAGCATTAATTCAAGCTAATAAGCAATTTGAACAAGCATATTATCCAAACAAAAACCATGGAATTTATGGCGGAAATACCACTTTTCATCTGTACACCAGGTTAACAGATTTTATACTTAAAAATTTATAATACAACATATCATTTCTCAAATTAGCCCTGATATTCGCAACATGCCAAACCCCGAAACAGTACCACTAGAAAAAGCCAATTCCTACCCTAAAAGCATTCCCTATATAATTGGTAACGAAGCTGCTGAGCGTTTCAGTTTTTATGGAATGCGATCCATTTTACCTACCTTTTTAGTCGCTCAATTTTTCAATCCGGCGTTAAATCCGGGTATGCAGACTGTTGCTGAAGCCCAGGCAAATGAAGCAACACACTTTTTTGTCTCTCTTGCTTACGCGATGCCTTTAATAGGTGGTATTCTTGCCGACTGGTTTTTTGGCAAATACAAAGTGATTTTATATGTATCCATCATCTATTGTATCGGCCATTTATTCCTGGCGTTATTTGATACTAATTTAGAATGGTTTCGCTACGGATTGCTAATGATAGCAATGGGTGCTGGTGGAATAAAGTCATGTGTTTCGGCAAATGTGGGTGATCAGTTCACTAAATCTAATGAACATCTGATGTCCAAAGTATATGGATGGTTCTATTTTAGTATCAACGCAGGGTCCGTAATATCCACTATATTAATCCCTTGGGTGTATAACATATATGGCGCTTCCTGGGCATTTGGGATTCCGGGCATTTTAATGGCCATTGCAACTATCATTTTCTTTTCCGGAAGAAAAAAGTATATAAAGCTGCCACCTGCTGGCATAAACCGCGAAAATTTTATTTCCATTTCGCTCTACGCCCTTTTTAATGCTGGTAAAAAGAAAAAAGGCGAAACGTTACTAGATGTTGCCAAGGCAAAATATAATCCCGAAAAGGTGGACGGAATAAAAGCGGTTTGGCGTGTCATGTCGGTTTTTGCCTTCATACCAATTTTTTGGGCAATGTGGGATCAAAATTTATCCGAATGGGTTTTACAAGCTACCAAGTTAGACCGTCATATGTTTGGATACGAATTGCTTCCTGAACAAATTCAAACCGTCAATCCAATATTTCTTCTCCTTTTCATTCCCATATTTACCTATTGGGTTTATCCATTTTTAGATAAGATTGGCTTAAAAACCACACCTCTTAGGCGCATTGGTGCAGGTTTAATATTAACAGCCTTATCTTTTGTTGTAATTGCGATACTGCAAACTTGGATAGATAATGGGGAACATCCTTCAGTATGGTGGCAAATTTTAGCTTACATCATACTTTCTGCAGGAGAAGTGTTAGTTTCTATCACCGGTTTAGAGTATGCATATACGCAGGCACCTAAATCTATGAAAAGTACCATGTCGGCAATCTGGTTATTGACTGTTGCACTAGGAAACCTCTTCGTTGCTGGCATAAATACAAGTATATCTAACGGAGGTTTCTTCGCTCAGTTAGAAGGAGCCAGTTATTATTGGTTCTTTGTCGGACTAATTTCCGCATTCATCTTAGTTTATTTGTTTGTTTCTCCACGATTAAAAGAACGCAGTTATATCACTGATCCTGACGATGAAATTTTGGTTGCAGCAGCGGCACCTCATGGCCAATAACATTTTTTAACATTTTTTACCAAAAAACCCTGTCCTCATCCGTCAGGGTTTTTCTTTTAAAGCCCTATATTCGCTCTTTCAAAAAGTCCAAGTGTCGTCTAACAGCATCGTAATAATTCCTACCTACAACGAAAAAGAAAATATCGAAAAAATTATTCGTAAGGTATTTTCCCTTCCTGATACTTTTCACGTGTTAATTATTGATGACGGATCGCCTGATGGCACTGCGGACATCGTAAAATCATTAATACCTGAGTTTCCAGACAAACTTCACATCGAAGAACGCAAAGGGAAATTGGGTTTAGGCACCGCTTATATTCATGGTTTCGGTTGGTCATTAAACCATAATTACGAATACATTTTTGAAATGGACGCCGATTTTTCGCATAACCCAGAAGACCTTATTCGTTTAAAACAAGCCTGTGAAAACGGTGCTGATCTTGCGATTGGTTCGCGGTACATCAAAGGCGTAAACGTGGTGAACTGGCCAATGAGCAGGGTTTTAATGTCATACTTTGCGTCTGTTTATGTTCGTTTAATCACAGGTATCGACATTCAAGATGCTACAGCCGGCTTTAAATGCTACCGACGTAAAGTACTAGAAACCATAAACCTAAATAAAATCAAGTTTATAGGCTATGCATTCCAAATAGAGATGAAGTTTACTACTATTAAACACGGCTTCAATGTGGTAGAAGTTCCCATTATTTTTACTGATCGCACCGAAGGAACTTCCAAAATGAGTACCCGTATATTTAGAGAAGCATTTTTAGGAGTTATACAAATTAAAGTAAACAGCTGGTTTCGAAAGTATCAAGGCAGTAAGGTGTGATATTATTTCCGGCTTATTTAATTGGGAAAATCAGGTTTTGTGCTTATAGTAATGGCAGTCCTGCTTTCTCTTCCAAGTCCGCCCAACGCTCCTCCCTACACACTTCGGGCTTTACAGTTCAATCAGGTTTATTGATGATAGACAGTGCTTCGGAGAAAAAACCTTATCTTGGTAATATGATAGTGAAAGAACAAATACAGAGAAAAAACGAAGACTTTTTGATATTGTGTCAAACTCACAACGTAAACAGTCTTTATGCATTTGGTTCCGCAACAACTAATCGTTTCAACGAACAAACCAGTGACATTGATTTTCTTGTTGAAATTGATGAAAAAGATCCTATTGAAAGAGGAGAAAAATTAATATCATTATGGGACAAGTTCGAACAATTTTTTCAAAGAAAAGTAGATCTATTAACTTCTTCTTCTATCAAAAATCCTGTGTTAAGGAACAGCATTGATTCAACAAAAATTCTCATTTATGACGGAGCAAGGAAGAAAATATTTATCTGATATCTTACTAGCTTTAACACTTATTGAGCAGTTTATTGAAGATACTGCAAATTTTACCTCTTATGAACAAGACCAGAAAACTCAAAGTGCAGTTGAGAGGCAGCTAGCCATTATCGGAGAAGCATTAAACAAGTTTCGAAAAGTTGAACCTGAAATAATAATCGAGAATGACAAACAAATAATCTCTTTTAGAAACCGATTGGTTCATGCATACGATAGTATTGACAATTCAATAATTTGGGTAATCTTGAAGAGACATTTACCAAATTTAAAAAAAGAAGTTGAAACCCTATAATCTTTTCGAGACCTATCATACCTATCCTCCCTATTTTACTTCTGTAGATGAGGCGGTTGATTATAATAATGGCAAACTTGATCCCAAGATGTTACAAGGATACCTTCCATTAGACTTTCTGCCTTCCCTTGTCTTTAATCTAATCGATTTTAACATTTCTCAATAGCCGATCGGCAATTTGATTCTTTAATAATATCCTCTTACTTTACATGTTCAACTCAATGTAATCTGAAATTCAGCAATGGAAGAATCACGTAGAAAGTTTATAAAACATGCCGCATTAACCGGATTAGCCGGAATGATTATGCCAAATCTTGTTTCAGCTGCAGAGTTCAGTGAACCATTAATACACTCTAATACATCAACTGGCCTTACATTTTTATTTCAGGGCGACTCCATTACGGATGGTAATCGCACTCGTGATAATGACTGGAACCACGTGATGGGTCATGGGTATGCAAGTTTGATTGCGAGCAGGCTTTGGTTTGATTATCCTGAAAAGAAATTGATGTTTTACAACCGGGGCATAAGTGGAAACCGTGTGAAAGATTTAGATACCCGGTGGCAAAGAGATACTCTAGATCTCAAACCAGATGTATTAAGCATCCTGATTGGTGTGAACGACATTATCGCAATCATAAAAGATCGAGAACCAGAATCGATAGAAAAGTTCGAAGAAACATATCGGCGCATTTTAACCAGGACGAAGGAAGCATTACCAAATATTCAACTTGTTTTATGTGAACCCTTTATCCTGCCATTAGGATGGGTGGACGACAAGCCAGAAATGTGGCAAAGTGAAATTTCTAAACGACAAAAATTGGTTCGAACGTTAGCAAAAGATTATAACGCCATATTCATTGAACTGCAAAAACCATTTAATAAAGCTTGCAAAAAAGCTCCAGCCAAGTATTGGATTTGGGACGGCATACACCCCATGCCTGCCGGACATGAACTGATAGCAAGAGAATGGATCAAGGAAGTTAAAAAGACATTCCGTTTTATCAAATAAGCTGCTCCTGTTATCCAGGAACAGCTTTTCATGTATTTTATTGATGCTTAAAAACAATAATGCTTAAATTTATTAGCCCCATAATCCGCAACATTTTATGCTTATGAAGGTCAGAATCTATTTTACGTTGGTAGTTTTTTCCATACTACTTTGCACGCAGAAATTAGCCGCCCAAGCGAATAAAACCTACAGAATAAACGGAACCATCACCATAGATGGAAGAGAGCGAACTTTCTTGTTAAACTTACCACCTAACTATTACGAATCGAGTGGTTTTTCATTAGTGATTGCGATGCATGGTGGTGGTGGCAGCGCAAACCAGTTCGAAAGCACTTCAAAGCTTACTGAAAAAGCAAATAAGGCTCAATTTATTGTTGTTTATCCCAACGGCATTAAGGGTGCGGGACTATTAGGCTTGCAAACCTGGAACGCTGGCGGATGTTGCGGCTATGCTATGCAAAGACAAATTGATGATGTAAACTTTATCAAACAACTAATAAATAAATTGATAATTAGCTACGAAATAAACGCTAAAAAGGTATACGCAACTGGCCATTCAAACGGGGGAATAATGGCATATAGATTGGCTTGTGAAATTCCGGATAAAATTGCAGCCATAGCAACTAATAGCTGCTCGATGATGACGAAACAACCTGATAATTCGGCTCGCCCGGTTGCCATTTTGCACATGCATTCAGCATTAGATACAAGAGTGCCTTACAAAGGAGGCAAAGGAACCGGTATCTCTCACGCTTATTCCCCACCCATAGATTCCGTGCTAAATAGTTGGTCACTTAAGAATAACTGTCCTGCTCCACATAAAACAACGGTAGATAACAAACTTTTTAAACTGACAAAATGGTCGAATTGTAAAAACAACACAACTATTCAATACTATCTAACTTATGACGGTGGGCACGCTTGGCCAGGCGGGTTAAAAGGTGGCCCAAAAGGTGATACACCGTCAAAATCAATAAATGCCAACGATTTGTTATGGGATTTCTTTCAACAATATCAATTGCCGTAGATCTATGAAATCTCCCCTCCCAGTCTTCCTTTCTGCTGAATGGCGTAAACTGCTTATGATCAACTATGAAGTAGATCATGAGATTTTGACGCCTTACTTACCAAAAGGAACCGAGCTTGATCTGTATGACGATAAGTGTTTAGTGAGTTTGGTGGGATTTATGTTTTTAGACACTCGAATACTGAGCATGAAATTTCCTTTTCACATCAACTTCGAAGAATTCAATCTTCGTTTTTATGTTAGGTATTTAGAAAATGGGGAATGGAAACGAGGTACCGTTTTTATCAGCGAAATAGTACCTAAATTCATGATACCGGTTGTGGCCAATACGTTATACAGGGAGCATTATAAGCGATATCCAATGAAACATTCTATTTCAGCAAACGATGATTTATTGAAAGTTGAGTATTCATTTAAAATTAAAAATAACTGGAATTCAGTCTCTGCTTCGGCACATCTAAAACCTATTGCCTTTGATGTAAATAGTTTAGAAGAATTTATAACCGAGCACTATTGGGGTTATAACCGTTGGGATAAAAACACAACCTTTGAGTATGGCGTTGAACATCCTCAATGGTTAACATATCCCTTAAAATCAGTCGAAATTGATTGCCATTTCGAAGATATTTACCCTGCGGAATTTTTAACTTTTCTATACAAAAAATACCACTCTGCACTTCTGGCTGAAGGTTCATCAATTTTAGTTCGGAAAGGGAGAATACTACAGTAATTTGTAATTTAGCGGGATGCTTAACGAAAACTTAGATCCTAGCCAGGAAAACCTTACTCCTATTGAGCGTGATATTGAAAGAGCACTGCGTCCGCAGGCTTTTGAAGATTTCACGGGTCAGCATAAAATTCTGGCAAACTTAAAAATCTTCGTTCAGGCAGCTAAATTAAGAGGCGAAGCGCTAGATCACGTTTTACTTCATGGCCCACCGGGATTAGGTAAAACTACACTGTCCAATATTATTGCCAATGAAATGGGTGTTAACATCCGCATCACTTCCGGCCCCGTATTAGATAAACCTGGAGATTTGGCTGGCTTATTAACCAACTTGGAAGAAGGTGATGTGCTTTTCATTGATGAGATTCACCGTTTAAGTCCGCTGGTAGAAGAATATCTCTACTCGGCCATGGAAGATTTCAAGATTGATATCATGCTTGAATCAGGGCCCAATGCCCGTTCAGTACAAATATCATTAAATGCATTTACCTTAATTGGTGCAACCACTCGTTCGGGTTTGTTAACTGCTCCATTAAGAGCTCGTTTTGGTATAAACTCGCGTTTAGAATATTATGATGCGAAATTGTTAACTACCATCGTTTTACGTTCATCCCACATTTTAAAAACTCCAATTTCTGATGAAGGTGCTTACGAAATAGCCAGAAGAAGCCGTGGTACACCTCGTATTGCCAACGCCTTACTAAGACGAACCCGCGATTTTGCCCAAATTAAAGGCGATGGAACTATTGATACCGAGATTGCAAAATATGCTCTAAATGCCTTAAATGTGGATGAGCATGGATTGGATGAAATGGACAATAAGATTCTAACTACCATCATTGATAAATTTAAAGGCGGCCCTGTCGGACTAAAAACAATCGCCACAGCCGTTGGAGAGGATGAAGGAACAATTGAAGAGGTGTACGAGCCATTCTTAATTCAAGAAGGCTATTTAATGAGAACCTCGAGAGGACGAGAATGTACCGACAGTGCCTACAAACATTTAGGCCGGTTCAAACCTGGAACTAATCCTTCGCTGTTCTGATGAATGATCTGTGAGGACATTAAGACGTAGAGTGGAGGGTGATTTTGCGTTAGGGAATGAAGCGACATCCTTTTGTTCTCCACAAAAGATACAGCGGAATGCCCGACCTTTCTTGGGAAACGCCCAAATAATCAGAAAACTAACTAAGGAATTCGCTCATTTCATGTGGTAGCGGATAGGTACCAAGCATGCGCCGAATCAAAATAATTTCTCCGAGATGAAAGGATAAATGAACAGAGAGATCTTGAACTATTTTTAGTTTGGTAGATATGAAAGGGTCATTCGCATCAAACTTACTTGCCTCATCTTTAACCTGTTGAATTTGCCCATGAAATCTAGAAACGGCCTGTTGAAGTTCTTCCTTACTATTCGTTTCTAGCACATTTGTCCAAGTAGCATCCTCATTTAAATCAATGTATTCAACTGACTGGAGCAAGCTAATTTGATAGTCTTGCCAGGCAATTATGTGATTTAAAATCTGCCAAATCGTTTTTGGAGCTTGCGGCAAAATACAACCAATTTCCTCAGGAGTTATCGCATGGAATACCTTAAAAGTATCAAACGAATCCTGAAATAAAATTTGAAACGGATTTTGTTGCATTAAGATAAAAAGCTAGTTTAAATAAACGTAAGTAATTCCGTCTCCGCCTCTATCTGCTTGCTCATCCTCCATCCTATTCACTTGCGAATACTTCTTTAAATACTCACGAATGAGTTTCCGAAGTATTCCATCCCCTTTTCCGTGTATAATTTTAAAGCTCGAAATTCCCATCATAATCGCTTTATCCAGATATCTCTCAATTTCATTCACAGCATCGTCTCCACGCCTTCCCCGCAAATCTATTTCCGGGCTAAATTGTGAAATGCTTTCAGTCATACCCGAACTGTAAGATGCTTTCCGAATTTCTTTCGGCACAGATTTATTTGAGACTTTGTGAACACGGTTTAGTTTCACAACCGACCGTAAATTACCCATGGAGAGTATCACATTATCTTTAGCGATGTCAATCACCTGCCCAACGGTTTCCGAATCGTTCAGCTGCACCCAATCGCCTGCTTTAATCTCTTCATTGGCGGCAGCAGATTTCGAAACCTTCGCTTTTACCTCATGCTTCTTTAATTCAATTTGCAAATTCTGACGAAGATTTTGAGTTTTCTCTTTGTCTGCTTTCGTTTCCCTTATCTCTGATATGGTGTTTTCGATCAGTTTATTTGCATTCCGGATGATATTTTGAGCCTCTACTTTCGCATCTTTTAATAAGGCTTTTTTATTTTCATCCAGATATGATTTTAACTTCTCATTTTCTTCTTGTAATAATTTTACTTGTCTTTCTTTCTTCTCAATGGCAACTTTTCGGTCTAATAATTCCTTTTTATCGCGTTCTAAATCAACTAAAAGCGTATCCACTTTCTTTTGATACTCGCCTATTTTGTTTTTAGCGGCCTGAAGAACATGTGATGGTAATCCAATTTTTTGAGCGATTTCAAAAGCGTAGGAACTTCCGGGTTTCCCCATTGCCAAAATGTAAAGCGGCTGCATTTCGAGGTTATTAAACAACATGGATGCATTTTCTAAACCGGGTGTTACATTCGCAAAAATCTTTAAATTGGAATAGTGAGTGGTAATTACACCACGCAGTTTACGTTGGTTAAGATTTTCAAGTACTGCCTCGGCAATGGGTCCGCCAAATTGTGGATCGGTACCTGTACCAAATTCATCAATTAGGATAAGCGTTCGGGAATTGGCATTTTCAACGAAGTATTTCATTTTTGAAAGATGCGCACTATACGTACTTAAATCACTTTCAATAGATTGATCATCGCCAATATCTGCAAAAATTTGCTTGAAAATCCCAACCTTCGAGTGTTCATCTGCAGGAATCAGCAAACCGGCCTGAGCCATAATTTGGAGCAAACCCACCGTTTTCATGCATACAGATTTACCGCCCGCATTTGGCCCTGAAACAACAATTACCCGTTGTTGCTCATCAATTTGAATATTTAAAGGAACCACCGTTTGCTTGTCCTTTTTAAAAGTAAGCTGCAATAATGGGTGTCTTGCGTTTACCAAGTTTAGTTCCGGTTCACGAATTAAAACCGGCATTTCTGCTTCGATCTCAATCGCAAATAATGATTTTGCTCGTACGAAATCGAGTTTGGTGAGTAAGCCATGATACGAAACAATTAGCGGCACATATGGCCGTAACTCATTCGTCAGGTTTATTAATATTCGGATAATCTCCCGTCGTTTTTCAAACTCTAGATCACGGATGATATTATTTAATTGAAAAACTTCTTCTGGCTCGAGGTAAACTGTTTGCCCCGACGCTGATTCATCATGTACAAAGCCCTTTAACTTACGCTTATTTTCGGCTAAAACCGGGATGCACAAACGGCCATCACGAATGGTTAAATTACCATCTGCAGCCCAATTATTACTTTGCGCACTTTTGAAGATCTGATCAATTTTTCGATGTGCTTCTCTTTCAGCTTTGGCTATTCCTCTGGTGATGTCTTCCAGTTCTTTTGAAGCATTAGGCTTCATTTTGCCTTTCACATCAATAATCGCATCAATTTTTCTGATTATCGATTTTTCAATCGGCAAATGTTCAAACAGCGCTTCCAGATTCGGGTACTGTCCTTCCCGTGTATTAAAATAGTTGATAACAGAAAATACAGTGCTTAACGATAATGAAACTTGAAAAAACTCTTCTTCGCTCAAATAAGCCCCTTCAAGCCTAGCTTTCTCAGCTAGTTTTTTGATATCAAAAAAGTTTTGAATCGGTAATGGAGAATCGTTTTGAAGTATATCTTTGAACTCTTTTGTTTGGGATAAAAACTTATTGATGTGATCAAAATTGGTCATCATCTGTATCTTATCAACCATTTGCTGTCCCATCGGACTTAAGCAATAGCCTTTAATAAGTTGTTTTATATCAGTAAATCCCAGCTTATCAGCGGCATTATTCGGGTAAATCATTTTTTGTATTAGTTATTCCTCTCAGGTATTCGCATTCGTCGTTGGTGTCTCTGCTGCTTAATTACGGCCATAGAATCGGCCATAGCTTTTGCTTTTGCATTCGCTATCGAAACTTTAACACTATCTTGGTTAGCGGATGGCTGCGTATTTGAACCTGCTACTTTTTTGTTAGGATAAAAGCTGTCAGGCATCGTAAATCTAAAAAACCAAATATCATACGGTTTGAACAAAGTTCCTTTTGTTTCACGTTTCAAATTCTGGTATTTATCTTCATCTAACCGCTTTTTGTCAGCTCGATCACTTTCAAATTTTCTTAAATCTTCGAGCTGGTTATTTACCTTGTAATAGATCGTATCAAGCAATTTTGGGTTTCGGCTATAATATTCGAGACTATTTTTATACGTTAAGCTATCAATGTGATGATGCTTATATACTGCTGCATAATAAGAAGATGCTCGTTGTTTTAAGGTATCTGATTGCCTGAACGTAGAAATATAACCGTCCACTATATGAATGTCAGTTAATACCTCCACCATTTTATCTGGTTCTATAATATCTTGTTTAGATGTATTAGTTGTACATGCTGTCAAAAAAATCAATGTGAAATAAACAAGTATTAAGCTCTTCATTTGTTACTTTTGCCCTTCAAATTTTAATCAAAAATACAGATTAATGAGCATTGCAGCTAATCTATCAGCTATTAAGGGTGAGGTTGAGCGTTTAAACGTTAAACTTATCGCTATATCTAAAACAAAACCAGCATCAGATATTCTTACAGCCTACGAAGCCGGGCAACGGGTTTTCGGAGAAAATAACGTTCAGGAGCTTATAGAAAAGTATGAAGAACTCCCCAAAGATATCGAATGGCACCTTGTAGGTCACTTACAAAGCAACAAAGTTAAATACATTGCCCCTTTTATAAGCTTGATACATTCGGTTGATAGCTTAAAGTTGTTGGTTGAAATTAACAAACAGGCTCTAAAAAACAACCGTGTTATTGATTGTTTATTACAGGTTTATATTGCTGATGAAGATACAAAATACGGGCTTGACTTTGCCGAAGCTATTGAATTGCTAAGGGATCCGGAATTTCAGGAGCTAAAAAATATTCGAATTGTAGGTGTGATGGGTATTGCTACCAATACGGATAACCAAAAAATGATTGAAGATGAATTTTATGAATTGAACACCTTCTTTCATGGTCTAAAACAAAGTTTCTTCCGTAAAGATGAAGCATTCAAAGAAATATCTATGGGAATGTCTGGCGACTATAAATTGGCCATTGATCAAGGGAGCACCATGATCAGGGTCGGAAGCACGATTTTTGGGACAAGGAGTGATAAGTAGTAAGTAGTAAGTACCTATACAGTTCAATTAACCTCGTTTTTAAGTAACCAATTTCAACTTTTGATCGCTCAACTTACAACCTATATCTTACAACCAAATGAAAATACAAACCAGAGTTGCTGTAAAAGAAGACTGTATTCGTCTACTTGAGCTAATTTATGAACTGGCTGTTTATGAAAAAGCACCAGAAGAAGTAACCGTAACATTAGCAGAATTCGAAGACGCAGGTTTTGGTGACAAACCAGTTTGGAAGGCATTTGTGGTAGAAGTGGATGGCATTATTCAAGGGTTTGGCCTGTATTATATTCGATATTCTACATGGAAAGGTTGTAGACTATATCTGGAAGATTTTATTGTTACAGAAGAAATGCGGGGAAAAGGATTAGGTAAGATTATATTCGATAAAATGATTACTGAAGCCAAGGAGCTCGGCTTCAACGGTATGAGCTGGCAGGTTTTAGATTGGAATGAACCGGCAATAAACTTTTATAATAAGTATGGCTCAAATTTAGAAGGCGGATGGTTAAATGCTTCTCTTTCAAAAGAACAATTAGATAAGCTTTGAGGTTTGAGCTGTCAGCTTTGAGCGATCAGAAGTGAGCTATGAGCTATCAGCTATCAGCAGTTAGCCTTTAGCAATTCATCTAGTGAACAGAGTCGAGCAACTCATAACTTACAACTCACAACTCACAACCTACAACTCACAACCTACAACTCACAACTCACAACTCATAACTCATAACTCAATTGGCAGAAGTATTCAAATTTGGTGGGGCATCGGTTAAAGATGCAGATGGAATTAAAAATGTTGCAAAGATTATCGGTTTACATCAAGACAAATCTTTAGTAATTGTTGTTTCTGCGATGGGTAAAATTACCAACGCATTGGAGGAACTAACAGATGCATTCGTAAAAAAAGCAGACAATGCCGTTGAGATTTTTGAAAAAATTAAAGATTTCCACCACTGCATTTTAATTGATTTATTTGGTGACGAAAGCCACCCTGTTTTTGACGATATAGCCAACACTTTTGTGGAAATTGATTGGATGCTGGAAGATGAACCACATCCAGATTACGACTTTAACTACGATCAGATAGTTTCCATAGGTGAGCTGGTTTCGTCCAAAATTTTAAGTGCTTACTTGAATTTTTCTGGATTAACTAACAACTGGCTAGATGCCCGAGGCTGCATTCATACCGACAATACCTACCGGGAAGGAAAAGTTGACTGGGAGAAAACCAGGCAAAGTATTCAAAAATGTGTTAATGAAAGTAACACAAATAACTATTTAATGGTAACACAAGGCTTTATAGGTGGCACTTCCGAAAACTTCACTACTACTTTAGGTCGTGAGGGATCTGATTATACGGCCGCCATTTTTGCCTCCTGTTTAGATTGTCCTTCTGTTACTATCTGGAAAGATGTTCCCGGAGTTTTGAATGCGGATCCAAAATGGTTTGACCAAACTGAAAAAATTGATCAGTTATCTTATCACGATGCCATTGAATTAACTTATTACGGGGCAACAGTTATTCATCCAAAAACCATAAAGCCACTTCAGAATAAGAACATTCAACTTTTTGTAAGGTCGTTTATAAACCCTGAAGAGCCTGGAACCGTCATTTCAAATTTAGAAAATCATTTACCGGTTGCGTCTTTCATTTTTAAAATGAACCAAGTGTTGATTTCGATTTTCCCGAAAGATTTTTCATTCATTGTTGAAGAGAATTTGAGTCACATATTTCAACTATTTCATAACCATCGTATTAAAATGAACACGATGCAAAATTCTGCCATAAGCTTTTCTGTTTGTGTAGATCAAAATGAACAAAAACTTCAAGCGCTAATTGCTGATTTGAATGAAGAATACAAAGTTAAGTACAACGAAAATTTAGAAATGGTAACCATCAGATGGTATGACCAAAATACAATAGATCGGGTGATTGAAAATAAACACATTTTGCTGGAAGTGAAAAGCCGTCATACTTGCCAAATTGTAATGAAGGGGAAAGAGTAATTTTGAATAATCTAATCTTACATCAGGATGTCCAGGATTTTATCTCATATAAGCTGCAAGATGATATAAATCGTATCCTTTTAAGTAAGAGCCCATTTGCAGGCATTAACTCAAAAGAATTAGCAGAACAGATTGATAGTAAAAAACGTTCAGAAAAAAAGCTACCGACTTGGTTCAATTCATCGGGCATTTATTATCCTCCAAAAATCTCCATTGAACAATCATCTTCTGAAAGTACCGCAGCATATAAATCAAGCCTCATAAAGGGCAACTCGGTTATTGATCTAACAGGTGGTTTGGGGGTCGATAGCTATTATTTCTCTCAAAAAGTGCCCTCGGTAACTCATTGTGAACTCAATGAGGAACTTTCTGAAATTGCAAAATACAATGCAAGTATCTTAGGAACTTCAAATATTGATTTTGTATCTGGTGATGGGCTTGCATTTCTTCAGAATTCAGATACGGTTTTCGACACCATTTATCTCGACCCTTCAAGACGGGTAAATTCCCAAAAGGTTTTTCTTTTGCAGGATTGTGAACCGGATGTGGTTACCAATTTAGACTATTTACTATCTCGTGCACAACGAATCATTATCAAAACAGCGCCACTACTTGATATTCAATCTGGATTAAAAGAGTTGAAACATGTCAGTGAAATTCATGTGGTGAGTGTAAAAAACGAATGCAAAGAATTACTTTGGATTATAGACAAGGAGTTTGATTTACCCGAGCCTGAAATTATATGTGTTACTGTAAACGATAAAGACACTAAACGATACCAGTTCAAGATTTCTGAAGAAAAGGCTTACAACGTTGAAAGGTATTCCAACCCATTAAATTACATCTACGAACCGGATGTATCTTTATTAAAAAGTGGGTGTTTTAAACTGATTAGCCGTGACTTTGAGGTATTGAAGCTACATCAGCATACTCATTTATATACTTCTAATAATCAGGTTGATTTTATCGGCAGAACATTCCGTTTAAAACAGCAATGGAGCTACAAAGATTTTATCAAGCTCAAACCTGTGAAACAAGCCAACATTATTTGCCGTAATTTCCCCATAAATGCAGTTGAGGTAAAAAAGAAACATCGACTTTTGGACGGCGGGATTGAGTATTTACTGTTTACTACAGGCAGTAACAATGAACTACTGGTGTTGAATTGCGCTAGGATTTAGCTATAAAACCGCACATTAGCACGCTGAACAACATTTAATTACCTTTAAAACAAAGTATTGATAACTTAAAGTATAATTTTATTTTAACTTTGGATTTATGAGGCATATTTCAATATCTATTCTATTATTTTTTTTCATTTCAACATCCTGTAAGAAAACTATCGTTAATATCGAAACACCCGTTCGCTATACTGATAGTGTTTCCTTTTCCATAAATGGGAAAAACTATGTATGTAATGAAAGACATACTAGTGGCGCAGGCAATAGACAAATGAACATCAAACCATCCGATACAGTAATTACGGGGAGAAGATGGCAGTATGAGACTGGAAACTTTTATTGGTATGGTGAGAAGGATTCCACTCTGTATTCGATAAATGAGGGTTTTAGAGCAGAAAGCACTCAAGGATATGCCAGTATAGATATTGAATTTAACAGAAAATACGGCAACAATCAATTGAAGAGAAACTATCTATTAGAACCTATGGAGAATTCATTGATTTTTAACAAGGGAAAACAACCCTTCGCAGTTGACTTAAACCTGGAAAACACGATGGAAGGAGTTTCAATTGAAGTTTACAACAAAGAGGCTGCAGGGTTATTAAGTACCTATATTCCCGGATTCTCTATATTGATTAATACAAAATTGCCAAAGAGTATTCAAGATGACTCCAGCTTTCAAGTTACGAAAATTCAATTACTAGAAAACGATATTTATTTAGTTGAAGCTCGGTTTGAGGTCAATCTATTTGATGAAAAAGCTAAACTATACAAACTTAAGAACGGATTCTTACGAATCAAAACAAGCATGAAGCGGTACAGAATGTCTTGAAAATCTATAATCGGCAAAGCTATAATCCTTCTGGCTCCTCAGTAAACCGAATCTGTTTCTGAATAGCCTCCCGATGATGTTCATTAATTTTCGTAGACAGTTCATCGAAATCAAAATCTTTATTGGTTCCACAATCCAACATATTGAAATAAACAGAAGGTTTTAAACTTTCAAAATACTCGACAATGTTACTGCTCCAAATAAGCTGGCAATTTCCTGTAACCCTGCTTATAATATCTTTCACCCCGTCTTTTATCAAGATGTGCCTTACATGGCTTGATTCCAAATTTCCTTGCGGATACATTAATAACAAATGGCCTGGATTATTCAACATTTCTGCTGCATAATCTAAACTCTCTTGCACACTCGCTTTACCAGGAGCAATGGAAAAACAACCGAAATAACGCATCCACATGTTTTTCCGTAATTGCTTTTCTAAAATCATGATAGAAAAGCCAGTCATTGTTTGATGTTTGTGAATGCCATGCAAACATAAATAAGATGCCCAAAAAGCATCCCAAAAGCTAAAATGATTACACATCAATAGGTAAGAATGACCGGGTAATATTTCTGCCTGTGAAATCATCATTTTATTGAACCGTTTTCGAAAAAACCAGGTCAGGAAATAAGCTGCTGCTTTGATAAATGGTGCAGGAAGTAATTTGGATTTAATGATCATTTTAGTAACCGGGCCAATTCAGTTGCAAAATTATGATTAATCATTTCATGGTTTTCATCCAGCACTAACTTTGTAGCATCCTTAATTTTGGGTATTAAATGATCGGCAATATGTTGAGGATACATGGGATCTCGTTTCCCAAAAATAAAAATGCTTTTGATGGAGTTTTTATTCAACACATCAACCAAATGAGCTTCATTCGTATTCCAAAAACGTAAAAACGTTAAACAAGCGTAAAAACTAAAACGAAGCTCCGGTGTTGCGATTTCTTTGTATAGGATATTATAACCTATATCATCAACAACCTTAACACGCCTTAAAAGTGATAATAATCTTAACAAACCCTTGTTGCTTGAAGTTAAACGTTCTAAAAAACGATTCCCAATTTTATTAAGACTTAAAAATTTAATAACATTTCCTGGCCGAATGCTCGAAGGGGAAATTAAAATGAACTCAGCAATCCTGTTTGCTAGTTCTTCAACAACTGTTGTTGCGTAAAAAGTACCCATAGAGTAACCAATAACTGAAAATCGATCGATATTTTCATAATTACAGAATGCTTGAATGAGATCAGAAAACTGCTTTTTAGTGATTCCCTTTTTAACATTTTCGATGCTTTGATCAACTAAACGGGTTTCTTTATGAAAAAAAAGATCAAAACCGTAAAACGTGTAATCATCACCTAACACCGACTCCAAAACTTTAAATTGTTTACCGTGCATGCCGTAACCATGAAAACTAAGCATGCTTTTACTTCCATTACCAAATTTATAGTAATGAATTTTAGCTAAAGAATGTTCGAAGTAATGGTCGGTCATTTTATAGATGGTAGCTTGTAAGTAATTTTCAACTATGATTGCTTTATCAATGCCAATGCCCAAACATATTCACCATCATGCGAAATTGTTAAGCTAATTTGAAAGCTGTTATGGTGTTTATGAAGTGTAACAGAAGGCTCACCAGAAGCTTTTTCTCTCAAAATCTCAATATCTTTCCATCCCATCAGGGTTTTATCAAGCTGCTTTACAGCTTTATAAACTGCTTCCTTTGCAGCCCATGTAGAAGCATATCGAAGTACAGGTTCACTGAATGAATCGCAGTACTTGATTTCGCTTTCTGTATAAACCTTTTTTTGGAATAAGTCGTTGTATGTATCAGTAAAGCTGGGAATAAATATAACATCATTTCCGACTGCAAATTCTTTGTCAATATTCAATGCTGCAATCATTGCTAAAATACGATCAGGCTCCATCATCCGGAACACCCATTATATTAAATCCGCCATCTACATAATGAATGTTGCCGGTTACTTTCTTAGACAGGTCAGAAAAATAGTAAAGGGCAGCATTTCCAACATCAACCGCTTCTATATTACCTAACGGTGCAGTCATTTTCCCTAGTTTTCGCAATTTACGCACACCATTGATTCCTCCAGCCGAGGTTGTCATTACTAAACCCGGGGAAAGGGCATTTACACGTACACCAGTTTTCCCAAAATAATCTGCCAAATAAAGCATAATATTTTCTAAAGCAGCCTTATTTACTCCCATGCCAGCGTATCCTGGGAAAACACGTTGAGAAGCATTATAAGTGAGCGTTAATATCGACGCATCTTTTGCCAATAACTTTTCGGCAGCACGACAAATACGTAGTAATGAATAGGCGCTAATGTCGAACGCATCCATCAAATCATCAAATGGAATATCCAGATAGGAAGACGCTTCTTCATTACTTCCCGGATAAGTAGAACACATTACCTTTTGATTTCCAAAAGCTACGCCATGCAAAATATAATCAATTGCACCTAAATCTGTATGTATTTTTTGCAGGAAGGCAGCTATCTGCTGTTCGCTTCGAACATCAACTTCTCCAGAAAATTCATTATTCATTCCCGCAACTTGCATCAGATGTAATACTTCTTCCTTAGTTTCCGAAACGTAACTTAGAGCTACCTTACATCCTGATTCATGAAGTTTTTTAGCAATACTAAACGCTATGGAACTATCATTCCTAACTCCAAAAACTACAGCAACTTTGTCGTGGTTATTAATCATTATATATCTCTGGATATGGAAACAGCACTATTAGTACCTCCAAATCCATAATTTAAGCATGTAATTCTATTTATTTCCTTCTCAAAGGTTTCTTGCGGAAGTAAATCCCGGTAGGCATTAAGAGCATTTTTAGAGCCGGCCCATGATTCTGATAATTGAAAAGATTCAGGTTCCGTATTTAGATTTTCAGAATTCAAACATGGCAGAACCTTTTGATTTTGAATCATCAATAATGCAGTGATAAACTCCACCGAACCAGCAGCCCCAAGCATGTGCCCAAATTGGGATTTAGGTGCTGAAATGTGATAGTTTTTATCTCCTAAAATATCCACAACGCTTAGTAATTCAATCGCATCACCGGCAGGAGTTGAAGTACCATGAACTTTCACCACATCAGGTATTAAAGCGCCATTGGTACCTATTAATCCTTTCCACAGTCGTTGCTGACCAGAAAAAGAAGGGGCAAACATATCACCGTCTCCATCCGAGTTATTGAAATAATTATCAATCACCCCAATAATGTTGGCACCGCGTGCCTTCGCCATTTCATATTCTTCTAGTGCTACGATACCGGCACCAAAAGAACATACAAAACCATTCCTGCCAGCATCAAATGGTCTGGAGCTTTGTGCAGGGTCAAAACCCTTACTCAAAACCTGCATGCTGTCAAAACCAATAAAGGTTTCAAATGAAGTGCCTTCTACACCTCCTGCGATTACCCGATCTTGTATTCCAAATTTTATTAAACGGTAGGCATAGCCAATATTACCCAAACCGGTTGCACAGGCAGAACCAATCGATTCACAAACGCCCCTGTTTTTTATCAAACAAGATACATTCGCAGCGTCCCGATAAACCATCGCTCTATCCACGTTATGTGAACCGCTTATTCGAGTTTTTTTTCCTAGCTGAAAGAAATTATACCAGGCACTTCGTAAAATTTCATGTCCGCCGCCTCCCGAGCCTACCACTACTCCCGTACCTTCAGATTGCGTTTCCGCATCAGACCAACCAGCCATTTTGATTGCATCTAAAGACCCAAGCATGGCCCAAATACTGCCAATGTCTGCAGTAGATAAGTTTCCGGCTGGAATTCGGTTTAGTTTATCGATGTAAATTTCGGGGTAGTCTTCTAAAATGGTAGAATATATGGTTTCTAGACCCATCTCCTCCACAGTAATGAAACCACTAACTTTAGAGCGAACGTTCTTGCCGTATTTAACTGCCTGATCCCATTCTCTAATCAAGCTTTGATTAGAAAATAACTTGTTACTAAAGTCATTTAGATCGGTACAGGTGGGGAACGCACCGCCCATTCCAACTACTGCAACCCTTCTTTCAGCAGACATATATTAACCCTTCGCTTGTGTTTTCAAAATTAAATCAACGATATTTTCAACTTTCGATCCTAAATCATCTATGTCTTCATCTTCAAACTCAACTCCAAATTTTTGCTCTGCTTTTGCTGCAATATTTATAAGCTCGGTGGATGGTGTACCCAAATCGGTTATAAAATCTGTGTTTTCGTTTATACCTTCGAGTTTAGCATGATCTATGGTTCTAACCGTTTTTAAGATCTCAACCAGTCCATCAATTACTTCTTGTCTTGTCATAGTATGATTTTATTTATTCGCTATTAATTCTTTTTTAAGGGCCCTGCCTGTTACATCAAATAATTCAGCAATTAAAACAAAGCGATCGTCTAAATCATATGCTTTTAAACGATCTGCCGTGAAATTACTAAAATATTCATTGAGGTTTAATTCCTTTGGCACTTTATAGATTCGTCCGTCGGCAACCATCTGCCTGAACTTGTAAAACTTTATATCGCCAATACTAATAAAGGTGTCTCCTTCAGCCAAATAACTGTGGAAATTTACCTGACCGATACTTATAAAAACGGGCAGAAATTTTTCTTTTAGTTCTAGTGGTGTCCAGTTATTTTTTTGGCATTCTAAGAAAGTGCAGCATGAAACAATCGTTGCCTGGGCAAATGCTTCAATCTGATCAACGCCCCTAAAAATTCCAAAATGATCAAGCACATCTTTTGAATCAGGCGTATAGCTCGCAACAATCCCAATTTTCGGATCATGCCAATGATATGCATTTAAATAGCGCTTTGATGGGCCATGAAGCAGCATTTCTGAAGGGGAAGTTCCTAGTAAGTTTAGATGTGAGATTTGAGACATTAGATGTGAGAGTATAGCAGTTTTAGTATTGAGTAATGGGTATTGCCTTTTTAGTATTGAGTAATGAGTACTGCATATTGCGTTATAGCCTGAAGGTTAATGTCGTCTGTCAAGCGTTGATTGCTGATTGCTCATTGCTGATTGCTCATAGCTCATAGCTGACAGCTGACTAAAACAATCCTCCATTCACACTGATATTTGTTCCGTTTATGTAAGAAGCCTTGTCTGACAACAGAAAAGCGATTGTTTCGGCTATTTCTTCAACTTCGCCTAAACGTTTAGAAGGGATCATTTGTAGGTATTTACTCATTTCCGTTTCCGGGATTGCATCTGTCATAGCTGTCTTAATAAAACCAGGAGATACACTCAAAACGCGAATTTTATGCTCCTCATTTAATGCAGCAGCTTCTTTTGCTAACGATTTGGAAAGGGCCACCAATCCAGCTTTTGTGGCAGCATAAACTGATTGAAAAGCATTCCCTGTTTCGCCCACAACAGAACTTATATTGATAATTACCCCTGCTTTTTTGAGGCTAAATATTTTCATTGCCGTTTTGCATATTAAGATTGGAGCTTTCAAATTGATATTTAACATCGCGTCAATATCCTTCTCTGGCTGAAATATCAACGATTTATCTAAAGCAATACCAGCATTATTTATAACTCCGTATAAATCATCTCCATGTTCTTTCTTCAAGCGCTTACAAAAGTCTGTCACACCCTCGTTGCTAGAAAGATCAGAACACAATACATAATTATCGATCCCCTTCCAAGTGATGTTTTCTTCTTTAGTTGCATGCAATATCAACGTATAATGCGCATCTAAAACTTTTGCAATTGCTAAACCAAGACCTCTGCTTGCACCAGTAACTAATACTTTAGGGTTTCCCATTCAATAAATTTGAGTTCGTTAAGATTTAAAGTCCAATTTTATTAATTCTTAAATTCCACAAATATAAAATAACCCAATAGTAATCCTTAATAAAATAAAACCCGCTCCATGTAAATGAAACGGGTTGATATATATCTGAAAATAGTTTACTTATACTTTTTTAACTTTTATTGCTTGCAACCCTTTACGCCCTTCTTCCACTTCATATTCAACGTTATCGTTGTCTTTTAATGCATCAACGCCGCCAGCTACATCTTTAAAGTGTACGAAAATATCTTTACCATCATCTTGAACAATAAAACCATAACCTTTTTGGTTGTTAAACCATTTTACTTTTCCAGTTTTCATAAATAATAAATATTATAAGTTACTTTCCCATTCTTATATCCCACTGATAATTAGGCAGTAAAATAAAACAAATAGTACTTATATCAAATATATATAATATTAATAAAAATAAATAGCTCAAAAAGTGCGACCTTTTTAATTATTTATTAGGTTGTGGGGTCATTCTCAAGTACGGTTTAACTTCCGTAAATCCTTTCGGGAATTTAGCGGGAATATCCTCCGTTTTAATTGCGGGAAGCACTACTACATCTTCACCATCTTTCCAATCTGCCGGAGTTGCCACGCTATGATATGCAGTTAATTGCAACGAATCAATCACCCTTAATATTTCAGTAAAATTCCTCCCTGTTGATGCAGGGTAAGATATAATAAGCTTAATTTTTTTATCAGGGCCAATGATAAAAAGCGATCTTACGGTAGTTTTTTCTGAAGCATTCGGATGAATCATGTCATAAGCAATCGCCACTTCTTTGTTTTCGTCAGCAATAAGTGGAAAATTAACTTCTACATTTTGTGTTTCATTGATATCTTTTATCCAACCCTCGTGAGAATCAAGCGGATCAACACTTAATGCAATAACTTTTACATTTCGTTTCGCAAACTCATCTTGTAACGTTGCCGTTCTACCTAATTCTGTAGTACATACCGGAGTATAATCAGCCGGATGAGAAAACAGGACAGCCCAGCTGTCGCCAATATATTCATAAAAATCAATGTCTCCCATTGAAGTTTTTGCCTGGAAGTTTGGTGCGATATCGCCTAATCTTAAGCTCATAGTATTTGTGTTTATTGTCCTACTAAATTAGTAGTGTTTTTAATTAGTTATGTCAAAATAATGCAAAATAGTTACGACTTCTACGTTTAAATAACCTGTTTTAAAATTCACTTTTGAGTGAATTAAAGGAAGTCAGAAACTGGTAAATAATCGGCACCACTATTTTCCGCAAAAGTTTCATCTGTAGCATTAGCACCTACAATCAACACATCCTTACGGGATAGTCCATGTTTATCAATTACAAAATCAAAAACGTCTGATTCAGGTTTTGGTTTTATCTCATCAGCAAAATATACTGTTAAATATTTATCAAGGCCATGCCATTCTGCTTGCCGTATTTTATTTAGCTGAACTTCGGGGTTACCATTCGTTATCAAAAACAGCTGCTTTCTATCAACCACTATTTGTTGAAGCAACGAAAGCATATTTTCATACATGATTAGCTTCAAAGGCAAACGAGCAGTATAATGGAGTAAGTCAAAGTTCTTTCGATATTTCTCATCTAAATTGAAAACCTCTTTTGATTTATCGAAAATTGCATTAGCCCCGTGATTTTCATATACGTTTTTTAAAAAGTTAGTAAGTTCAATCCCGGTAGGCACTGTTTCCGTAAACTCAATAAAATTTGCGAATAAATAATATACTTGAAGCAGGTAATCCCTTTCAGGGAATAGAACATTATCCAACTCAAAAATGAAAGCCTTCTTGGCAGGATTTAGGTCTCCGTATGTTAGCATTATATCGTAAATAAGGTGAGTTTAATTTCATCATTATGAAAAGTGAAATTAAATATCCCATTCATTTGTTCTTGGGGTATGGGTAACTCTGCAGGGAAATTACCACCTGTTATTTTATTATCCTCCAAAACAATCACATTACTCGTATCATAGGTAGAATCGCCTGCATATTGGTTTAACCATTGTTGATCAGGGATTACTAAAGTTATTCCATATTCGGCAAATAAAATTGCTGCTTCCGATAATGCAAAAACTTCCGTTTTATGAAGTGGATACACTTTTGATACTTGATGATCCAAACAAACGCTCAACAGTTCATGCGCATAAGTAGGTGCATCACCTTGCGGGATTTTTATAAATTTCCGTGAAGAGGACGGTAGTTGTGGTAAGTCTTGATGATCTGCAAAAATAATGATATCACCCTTAACATACTGTTGTAAGCGATAAGCTTTAGCATCTGACGCTCCGGTAATTAGTATAGAAGTCATGTTAATTAGTTATAATCTGTCCGTCTTTCATGAAAATTTTTCTGTCGGCTAAATTCGCCAGATTTTCATTATGCGTTACAATAATAAAAGTTTGATTTAAACGATTTCGTAGATCAACAAACAAATTATGCAAGCTTTCAGCATTGGCCGAATCAAGATTGCCCGATGGCTCATCAGCCAAAATAATGGAAGGATTATTTATCATTGCCCTGGCAACGGCCACACGCTGCTGCTCTCCACCCGAAAGTTCAGATGGTTTATGATTTGCTCTGCTTTCAAGGCCAAGTAAATCCAGCAATTTCATTGCCCGGTGTTCTGCATCTTTCTTACTTGTTTTAGCGATATAAGCCGGAATGCAAATATTTTCGATAGCAGTAAACTCTGGCAAAAGATGATGAAATTGGAATATAAAACCAATATTTTCATTTCTAAAAGCACTTAATTTTTTATGGGATAAAGAGTTTATCGATACCCCCTTTATTTCTACGATGCCAAAATCAGGTTTGTCTAGCGTACCAATAATATGTAACAATGTACTTTTACCAGCACCCGAGGCACCAACAATCGTAATAATTTCGCCTGTTTCAACTTCCAGGTTTACACCTTTTAGAATTTGCAAACTCCCGTAAGATTTTTTGATATCCTTGGCTTTTAGCATATCGCGAAGATAATAAAGTATGCTAAATCAAATACATATACAGCCATGTAAATAACAGAAGTGTTATTCGCGATTATCCGGATTTAAGCGGAACCGTACCAAGGCAGTTATGACAGATAACTAAACTCAATTAGTGATATTCTAAAAAATAGTGATTTGGGCGTTCGGGCGGGCTGTACGTTACAATCTTTTTTGCCGCACCCTCCACTGCGTTTCAGGGACGGCAAAAAAGGATTTTCACTGCCATCTAACGCAAAACCTAGCAAACCTAAACAAATCTCTTAAAGAATCTTTCTTGATCCTAATCGTAAATTTAACAGGGTTTAGGTTATTAATGAACTATTCACCCCAGCGATAAGACTCATTTTCAAAACCTGCCAAATCCAAAACTCTGTTAATAACAGTAGCAGCTACCTCTTCCATGGTTTTTGGCAAACTGTAAAATGACGGATTAGCTGGACAAATTATCCCTCCAGCCTCCATCACAGTTTTCATGTTATTTATATGAATAAGACTAAAAGGAGTTTCTCTGGCTACCAAAATCAATCTTCTACGCTCTTTTAATATTACATCAGCAGCTCGGGTAGTCAAATCATTTGATATACCTGAGGCGATACGACCAAGTGTACCCATAGAGCAAGGGCAAATGATCATGGTTTCGTACCCAGCAGACCCAGATGCAAAAGGTGCTGCAAAATTGCTCTTCTCATAAAACTTAAAATCGTAATTTGAAAAGTCGCTTGTACCAAGTTCAAACTTCCAAACATCTTTCGCATTATCTGACATTACCACCCCGATCTCCTCTATTTGAGATTGTAACTTCAATAACTTGTCAAATAAAACTTTTGCGTAAATGGCTCCACTTGCACCCGAAACAGCAACAACGATTTTCTTTTTTTGCATAACCAAATAAAGGATTAAAAATAAAAAAAGGGCCGAATACAAGTATTCGACCCTACATCTACCTATGAAAAACATGCCCTTTTGGGAGGGCACAACAAATGTACATATTTAAAATCAACGCATAAAATTTATTTTGAGATTCAGTTCAATTATCTAATACAAATTAACCTCATTATCAATTATTTAAACACCATTCCCGATTCAGAAGGACGACAGTTATGAGAAGTAAATTTCGTCTACCAAAATGGTAAACTTCTCGAAAAAAAGGGCCGAATAATAAATATTCGACCCTATATCTACCTATGAAAACATGTCCTTTGAGAAAGGACAAATAAAATCAAACAAAGCATATGCCATCATTAAAAAATGTCCTTTTTGCCTAGCTAAGGCACTTACTTATCAGTTAATATTAAATATGTAGAAACAATTACTCAAAAAGCGTAGAATAAATTTCTCAATACCACCTATTTGTGCAACAATTATCTTTTATCGACAGCTTAAATAAAATACTTAAAATGAGGGGTTTGTATCTCAATAACCTGCGGTTTTAAGCAAATGCCCATAAACAAAAAAAGCTTTCCTTTTAAGGAAAGCTTTTAGGTGGATGGATGTGCAGAATTCGAACCGTTTTGTGGATCAATTGATTGAAATCGGCAATTTTCAAAAATTCTTAAAAAGGATTGAGCTATATTATTTTATAATCGGACTCCAAATTTCTCTAAACCTTCCGACGGATATCGGGGAAACTGCAACTTAATTAAAACAAGAAGAACGGCTTCTTTAGTCCAGCACTATGATTCATTTATTACGCATTTAGAAAGGATGGTTTTAATCATAGAAGTATCATTGCATTCGCTTAGAGCTGTTTTCAGATTAAGAAAAATAAGAGTATTGGACTCTGTGTCAATAATTAGCTTCGACCGGCAATTGTTTAACCGCCCTTTTTGGAAGCAGGTACAACATATATGCCACTAAGACTAGGCACACTATACTCGCGGAAAGACTATATTCAAACGCTTTGGAATAGTCAATACTTCTTTTGTTATCGTCAAGAACATAATAAAACACCCCGCCTAGAATGCTAATCCCCAAAGCAGAAGCGGTTTGTTGAAAGGTAGAGAACACTCCCGCAGCAACTCCTGCAAACTTTTCAGGAATGCTGTTTAAACAAATGGTTAAAAGTGATGGCAACACAAGACCATTCCCAAGACCGTAAAGACCGATTAGCAAGTGTATATTCAGGCTGCTAACATATGTTTTAAAAAATAAAATCTGTAGTATGAACGAGAGTAGTATAATTAAAAGCCCGGCCTGTAATACACGCTTTCCATACTTTACAATCAGCTTTGCGGCGACTATGGACGATATCATAAATAAAATTGCGTGGAAAACGAAATAAATACCGCATTCTAGAGATGATATACCCAAGCCGTTTTGCAAATAAACAGCACTTATTAATAAAAATGAAGTATGCATCATAAAGTGAAATAAAACGGCCAGTAATCCAATATTAAACTCTTTTATATTAAAAAGGCTGGTATCCATCAATGGGATTCTTCCAAGCAGCAGCTTTCGGCGTTGGATATATATGAAATAGCCTCCCATAACCACCGATAAGACAAGTAAACAAACGCTCCATAGCGGCCACCCCGCTTCACGTCCCTGAGTTAGCGGATAGATAAGGAAGGCGAGTGCAAGGGTTAGTATGACAGATCCTGAGTAGTCGAAATCTTGCCGAGTATCTTTTTCTGTTTCATTTAGAAACTTTCCAATAGCCCATAATGCCACAATGCCGACCGGTAAGTTAATTAAAAATATTAGCCGCCAGCCTGCAATACCCCATTCAGTATCAACAAGATATCCGCCTAATATTTGGCCAATAATGGCCGCAATACTTAAGGTGATGCCATACCATCCTATAGCTTTTGCTCTTTCCTTAGGATCTTTAAATAATATTTGAATAAAAGCAATGGATTGTGGAACCATAAAGGAAGAACTTATGCCTTGAAAAAACCGCATTATATCTAGTTGAACAGCTGTTTGAGAGAGTCCGCAGAGACAAGAAGTTAAAGTGAATAAAAACATACCCCAGAAAAAGACCTTCTTCTTACCCAAATAGTCTCCTGCTCTTCCACCGATGATCAAAAAAGATGCGCTGCCAAGCAAGTATCCTGCTATAATCAATTGAACTTCGCTATTGGTAGCATGAATCGCTTTTTCTATGCCAGGAATTGCCATATTAATAATAAATATGTCGATAACGTAAAGCAAAGGAGCAGATAAAACCACAAGCAGCGTAAACCACCTGCGGTTACTTTTTTTAATATCCATGAATTTTAGATTAAATAGAGATTAGTAAAGAAGTCCGGTCGGATTATCAGTAGAGTTTGATCTTTCCAGATCAAGCAACCATTTCTTGCGCCAAACTCCGCCACCGTAACCGGTAAGGTTTCCATTTTCACCTATTACACGATGGCAGGGTATTAAAATGGAAATTCTGTTCACTCCGTTTGCATTGCCAACAGCACGTAGCGCTGCAGGTTTGTTTAACGCAACGGCCTGTTGTTTGTAAGAGCGGGTTTCTCCATACGGTATAGTTTGTAACGCTTGCCATACAGCTTTCTGAAAAACTGAACCGGGAGCAGACAGCGGAACGGTAAACTCTTTCCTTTTCCCATCAAAATACTCATCCAACTCTTGCTTCAGTAAATTAGAGAAAACGTTGTGCCCTTGTATGATGGTGGCGTTCAGTATTTTCGCTAACCCTTTTAGTTCGGTCTCCAACATCTTGCGGTCAGTAAATTCCAATAGGCAAATACCTTCTTCAATAGCACAGGCTATCATAGTCCCAAGAGGTGTTTCAAGCCTGGTCATAGTAATGACTCTCTTATCCTTGCTATTGACCGGAGAAACTCCAAAAATGGATTTAAATGAGTCTGTAAAACCACTTATTGACTCATATCCCGATTCAAAAGCAACGGATGCTATCGGTTCGCCCCTCTGGATTTTTTTAAAAGCAGTATTAATACGAAACATTCGTTGATAGGCATGAAAGGTTATTCCATGATTCTTAAGAAACCACCTTCGGATCGCACTTGGCTCTATTCCTTTTTTAATCAAATCCCAATCTTTAAATTTTAAAACAGGATTTTTGTTTAATTCTTCAATAATCTTCTGGATATATTGTGGCGTTTCTCCAATTTTTTCTAAGGGATGACAAATTTTGCATGGTCTATAGCCTTTCAATATTGCTTCACGAGTAGATTTAAGAAATTCAACGTTTTCTATTTTTGGTTTTCGAGCAGTACAGGTTGGCCTGCAAAATATGCCGGTTGTTTTAACTGCCGTTATAAATGTTCCTTCAAAACTTACGTCTTTTTCGACAATAGCTTGGTACATGGTTTCTTCACTTAGCATTCGATATTCTTTTCATCAAAGGTATTCCAGCAACCGGGCGCACGCAACCGAAAACTTAACAACTATTTTTTAATTCTATAGCTACCATTTCTTCATGACACTTTCTCTCCTCGTTCTGATGGATTATCCTTCGTGGTTTTTTGAAGTAGGATGAAATTATTATTAGATCGCGGCTCAAATGACGAGGGGAGTGTGCTTGCTGTTAAGAAGAGCATCGAAGCTGGACTTAACTTACCGTAAGTTCGACTATCAATGTGCTTCAAACTTTGTTTCTATATAACATTTCTATACGAGTTTACAGTAACTCCAGAAGTAACAGAATTATTTAAGCTAATTATCCTACACAATCCCTTAAAAGCAGGTTCTGAAGGTGGCCTCATGCCTTTTAATACGTTAAAAAGTGTGTCGGAGTTGTGTCGGAAAACAGAAAAAGCAGGCTTATTTGCCTGCTTTTTGGTATTGGGTAAATGATGGGGCTCGAACCCACGACCCTCGGTACCACAAACCGATGCTCTAACCAACTGAGCTACATCTACCGTTTTGAGTGTTTGCAAAAGTAACTATTTATGGCTACTTCACAAACTTTTTGAAAATAGATTTTTCATTTGAATAGCTTTTTTAAACCTCATACTTCTATCCTATTGATATTCACCTAAGTTATGATGCTCATACTTGTTATTTTTTGGTAACAATGATTTAGATGTTTAAACTACAAAATTTACAACAATCAGTACCTGATGAATTTGGAGTCAACTAACGGTTTTGTTAATCCGGATACTACAGCAACAAGAACAAAATCTTAATATTGCAGCTTATTATTTACAATGATTGAATTATTTACTGATGGCGCTTCAAGCGGAAATCCTGGCCCCGGAGGCTTTGGAGTGATCCTCCGATCTGGCAGTCACTATAAAGAAATATCCGCTGGCTTCAGAAAAACAACTAACAACCGTATGGAATTGATGGCTGTAATTGTTGGTTTGGAGGCGATTAAGAAACCTGGGCAGGCTGTAATGATTTATAGTGATTCAAAATATGTCATTGATTCAGTCGAAAAAAAATGGGTATTCGGCTGGGTAAAAAAAGGTTTTGCAGGCAAGAAAAATAAAGATCTTTGGCTTAGATTTCTAACCGTCTACAGTTTACACAATGTTAAATTCACCTGGGTAAAGGGTCATGCCGGACACCCCGAAAATGAACGTTGCGATGTTTTAGCTGTAGAGGCTGCCAAACAACGTGAATTGTTTATAGATGAGATATTTGAGTTAGAAAATCAAAAAGGAAGTTTTTTCTAATACCCATCAATGTGAACTAATTGCATATTTAGCATAACCTTTCTGAGATAGTTTACGTTTAAAGGTAATTCAAACTTGTTTTTAGATGTACAACAAAGAGTTATTCGAGAAGATCCTACAGAAAGAAGGTGCCGTTGACGCAATTAAAGAAATATCTTATTCTTACAATATCCATAATCGCAACCAAATTAGTAAAGAGTGGAATGAAATTGAAGAGTTACTTTTAAATTTCAGCCTTAAAAGATTAAGCTTGAGCAATCAGCTTGAGCTAGAAGAAAACATAATTCGTCCTTTTGCTACTCCTGCAGCTATTGATGAATTAAAAAATTGTTTATTGAACTAAATCACAGAATCATTCAATTTTTTAAGATTCGGAAGCAATTGAGCTTATCTTCCGGAAAGCTCAATTATTTCCAAATCGTGTATATTTTCTTCTGTAATAGTAAACCTCATAAGAGTTCTTACCTTATGCCATCCTTGTTTCCCTGCCGCACCCGAATTAAGATGTAAACAAGATAATTTTTTATCAAACACCACTTTAAGTATATGTGAATGGCCTGAAATAAATAATTTGGGCGGCTTCGCCTGTATTTCTTTTCTTAAACTGGGAGTATAATTTCCAGGATAACCACCGATGTGAATCATCCATACATCAACACCTTCACAAAAGAAACGGTTGCTTTCGGGGTAAACAGAACGGATATCTTGACCATCAATATTTCCATATACACCTCGTAATGGCTTAAAGGAGGCTAGTTTATCAGCCAAGCTTAAATTACCAAAGTCCCCAGCATGCCATATCTCATCGCATAAATCAAAATGCTTAAAAACAGCATCGTCCAAAAAACTATGGGTATCAGATATTAAACCAATGCGTTTCATAATGTAAATTGAGTATCAGCCACAGAGAAGTATCCCTTTAAAATCAAATATCAGGCTCTCGAAATCAAGTTTAATATAATTTTTCGGAATTCTCATCTTCATTTTATATTGATGGTCGGATTATTGATTCGTTGGTAATTACTAATCAATTAACAATTCATAAACAGCTATGAAAACCTCCTTGTTATTCTCTTTTTTTATTTTATTTTTTTTGTCTACATCCTTTGCACAAAGCAAGGATAATATTTTAGGTAAATGGATAAGTGAGCATGGAAGTGGCAAAATCGAGATATTTAAAGAAGGTGAAGAATTTGCAGGAAAATTAATTTGGTTAAAAGAACCTTTAAATGAGGAAGGCAAACCTAAAACCGATGTACATAATCCAACAGAAGATTTAAGGTCAAGACCGGTTATGGACTTAGAGATTTTAAAAAACTTCACCTACAAGGGCGATGGCGAATACACCGACGGAACTGTTTACGATCCAAAATCAGGGAAAACTTACAATTGCAAAATGACCTTAAAAAGCAAGGATAAGCTCGAAATACGCGGATTTATGGGAATCAGCCTGATTGGAAAATCTGAAACGTGGACCCGGGTGGAGTAAAAAGAACTTATCAGAATATAGTTAAGAAGCTTTTTAGCAAATTCTTATAATCCATTGAATATTCTTTAAGCTTATTATATATCACAACTGTCTTATTAAATACAACTTCCTGTTCAAATCCAAACGTTAATAATTCTCGATGTGGGATAGAATCACCAAACGATTGTATAGAAATCTGCTTTTGAAGAAACAAGTCAAAATCACCACTTAGTTCTTTAACCATACTCGCTGACTCAATGGGCAATATTAATTCGATAAAGCCTTCCCTGTTTAGATGTGCCGAAGATAATTGAAGAAACCTTTCGAAAAAGTGTTTATCTGTATGCCTTGCAAGCGTTTTGGTCGCGGAATTAGATTTTAAAGAATCTATAAAAAACGGTGGATTAGAAACAATTAGATCATATTTCTGGTCGTTGTTCTCATCTAAATGCTGTTGAAAAGAATCGGCATATACTGTGAGCCTTTCTTTAAACGGAGAATTGTTAAAATTTAGAGAAGCGGTTTGAGCAGCATCAACATCAATTTCTATTGCATCAACCTTTGCATGAGTAAACCTTTGTGCCAACATCATGGCAATTACTCCTGTTCCTGTACCAATGTCTAAAATAAAGTGGGGATTTGAATGGGATGCCAATGCACCAAGTAAAACACCATCGGTGTTAACTTTCATCGCACAGCTTGACTGATCAACTGCGAATTGTTTGAAATGAAATATATTACTTTTCGTAGAGCTCAAGTGGAAGATTATCTGGATCCGCAAAAAAGGTAAAGCGTTTACCTGTTAATTCATCAACTCTAATAGGTTCAATGATTACCCATTGTAATTTAAGTTTTTCCACACATTCGTCGAGATTTGAAACTTCAAAAGCTAAATGTCTTAATCCACATGCTTCGGGTTTGGAAATTCGCTCGGGCGGATTAGGGAAGGAGAATAATTCAATTTGATACCTATCCCCTACTTTTAAATCAAGCTTATAGGAATCTCTTTCTTCACGGTATACTTCCGAAAGGATTTCAAAACTCAATATTTTAGTATAAAAGTGCTTAGAGATTGTGTAATCAGAGCAGATAATAGCAATGTGATGTATGGAATTGATTTGCAGCATTTGAGTATTTTACAAATATAGGTCATCAAAGGGCAGCTTTTGAAAAGTTTAGGGTGTAAAAAATCGGATGAAATTTGCCTTTCGACAATAAACCCGATTGTACTGAAAAGCCCGCATGCTTTGGCCTTTCGCAAGGGGCGGACTTGTAAGGGAAAGCGGGACTGACACTCTTAGAAAAGCACTGCCCGCAGGTTTACTAAAATGTCTTTTGTATTTATAATATATAAGGAACGGAAAAAGGCAAGAATTTCTCCTTGCCCTGCTAACAACTACACAATAATCTGTTCTTTTCCCTTTTTATGCTTTAACCTATCCGCATTACTCTGGTGATTGAAAATTGATAGGAATTGTATACATCACTCTTACGTTTTGATCGTTTTGGACGCCGGCTTTCCATTTTGGTGATTTTGAAAGTACTCTTACTGCTTCTTCATCACAACCGGCGCCAATGCCCTTCAAAATTTTAATGTTAGATAACTCTCCGTTCTTCTCTATAATGAAACTGATAGTGACTTTGCCGAAAATACCGGCTTCTGCTGCCATTTCAGGAAATCTTAAATTACGGCTTAAGTATTTTGCGAAAGCTGCTTGCCCCCCGGGAAATTCGGGATAAGCTTGGATTGAAGTTGATATATTATATACTGTATTGTCAATTACCGGAGTTTCAGCAATTCCTGTCCCGCCACCACCAGCAGGTATATCAATTGTATTTAACCCTGAACCTTGTTCACCTTTGGAGGTGACAGAACTAATTACTGCTTGGTTCAATTCTATCTGTGTTGGTGGTTCTGAGGTAACATGTTCATTTGATACAACTCTTAAAGGTTGGTTAGCTATAGTTGCTTGATGTTCAACTGGGGTTCTTGGAGCGGAAAGAGCTGCAGGCTCAACTGGTATCACCTTTTGAGGAGGTGGAGGGATTAGAGTAACTATAGTTTGATGATCGTCCATTTCAATTACATCTCCATTAAAAAATTGATCATACACCAACGGTGAAATAATCAAGCTTGTAAATAAAACACTTGCAATAACTAAAGCCTTAATGGTAGTTTCATTATTATGTAGCCTTAATTCGTAAGCACCATACGTTTTGTTGCGATTTTGGAATACAAGCTCAAGCCACTCGGTCTTGTACAAATTTGAGGTAAAATTCATCATCAGCTAATAATTTTATGGTTATTTAATAATGAGATGCTTAAATCGAAGGCATTCCATAACCAAAAAGCACTTTTATACAAAAAAATGTGTTTTTTAAGCAAAAACAAGTTTTTGAACGAAAACTGTCATTTTTGATATTTTTTAAAAAAATTTTGTCAATTATTATAAAAATATACTCACATAAGCTTACTTTTGTGCACAAACTTCATAAAAAATTAAGCAAAACATGTCTAATTTAAGATTTCAGGCTCTAAATGCTGTTCTTTCCAGGTCAATTCCTGACGTAAAGATCCCTTCTTCAAAAATTTCAGATTTTTATGGCTCAAACGTCTTTGATAAAAAGAAGATGAAAGACTTTTTATCAAAGGAAGCTTTTCAAAGCATTAGTAACTCTATTGATTTGGCTGAGCCTTTAAATCGTGAAGTTTCTGAGCAAATTGCTACTGCAATGAAGTCTTGGGCTATGGCGAAGGGTGCTACCCACTATACCCACTGGTTTCAACCATTAACTGGCACAACTGCAGAAAAACACGATTCATTTTTTGAGCCCGGACATGATGGCCAAGCAATTGAGCGTTTTTCTGGCGATGCTTTAGTTCAACAAGAACCTGATGCATCCAGCTTCCCTAACGGAGGTATCCGTAACACTTTCGAAGCACGTGGTTACACTGCTTGGGATCCATCTTCTCCTGCTTTCATCATGGAAAGCAAATCAGGTAAAACTTTATGTATACCTACTGTATTCGTTTCTTATACAGGCGAAGCATTAGATTATAAAGCACCATTATTAAAAGCATTATCTGCTTTAGATAAAGCAGCTGTTGATGTTTGCCATTATTTTGATAAATCTATTGAGAAAGTAAATGCTTCTTTAGGTATCGAACAAGAATATTTCTTGGTTGACCTTGCATTATTCAATGCTCGTCCGGATTTATTATTAACTGGCCGTACTTTATTCGGACACATGTCTGCAAAAGGACAACAATTAGAAGATCATTATTTCGGAACTATCCCTGAGCGTGTTTATGCTTACATGTTAGATTTCGAAACTGAAGCTTTGAAATTGGGTATTCCTTTGAAAACCCGTCATAACGAGGTTGCTCCATCTCAATTTGAGTGTGCTCCTATTTATGAGGAAATCAACTTAGCGATTGATCATAATCAATTGTTAATGGACATCATGGAGAAAGTTGCGAAACGTCATAATTTCAAAGTTTTATTACATGAAAAACCATACGCAGGCGTAAACGGTTCAGGTAAACACAATAACTGGAGTATCATTACCAACACTGGTAAAAACTTATTGTCTCCAGGAAAAACTCCTAAGAACAACTTGATGTTCTTAACCTTCTTCGTTAACACTGTACGTGCGGTTTACGAGCATGCAGATTTAATGCGTTCTTCTATTGCATCAGTATCTAACGATCACCGTTTAGGAGCTAACGAAGCACCTCCTGCAATCATTTCAATATTCTTAGGCTCTCAATTAAATGATGTACTTGACGAAATTGAAACTTCACGTATCAGCAAAAAAATTAAAGAAGATAATGGTCTTTGGTTAGGTATTCCTAAAATTCCTCAAATTTTATTGGATAACACAGATCGTAACCGTACTTCTCCTTTTGCTTTCACTGGTAACAAATTTGAGTTCCGTGCAGTAGGTTCTTCTGCTAACTCATCTGCTCCAATGACTATTTTAAACACAGTAGTTGCTGATCAGTTGGTTAAATTCAAAGTTGAAGTTGATAAATTGATCAAGAAAGGTGAGAAAAAAGATATCGCTATCTTAACAATCCTTAAACGTTACATCAAAGAATCAAAAGATATCCGTTTTGAAGGAAATGGTTACAGTGATGAGTGGGAACAAGAAGCTGCTAAACGTGGTTTGTCTAACATCAAAACCACTCCTAAGTCTCTTGATGCTGATGTGAGTGAAAAATCAATGGAGCTTTTTGAAAAAACAAAAGTATTCAGCAAACGCGAAGCTCATGCTCGTCATGAAATTAGATTAGAAAGCTTCTACAAAAAATTACAAATCGAAGCTCGTATTATGGGTGAGATTGTAAACAACGTAATCATCCCTGCTTCAATTACATACCAAAGTAAATTAGTACAAAACGTTATCGGATTAAAAGAAATTGGTCTTGCTGAAGATACTTATGCTGCTCAATTACAGATAATTAATAAATTATCAGAGCACATTAACTTTATCAAAACTAATGTTGATCAAATGATCGAAGAACGTAAAACAGCAAATGCTATTGAAGATTTACGTGATAAATCAATTGCTTATGATGAAAAAGTGAAAACTTTCTTTGATCCTATCCGCTACCATGTAGATAAGTTAGAGCAATTAGTTGACGATTCTCAATGGCCGTTACCTAAGTTCAGAGAGTTATTATTTATCAAATAGATTTGAGATAATAGATTTGAGATTTGAGACATGGTCCCGGCATAGTTCGGGACTTTGTCGTTTTATTCCGTTTGATCCCATTTGATTTATATTTCTAACATCTCATATCTTATATCTCACATCTAACAACTAAATTTGCGCCCAATGTCCGATCTTAAATATAATCAACGCGGCGTATCTGCCGGCAAAGAAGATGTGCATAACGCCATCAAGAATATAGATAAGGGAATTTTCCCGCAAGCATTTTGCAAAATCATACCCGATATTTTAGGTGGTGATATAGATTGGTGCAACATTATGCATGCTGATGGTGCTGGAACAAAATCATCCTTAGCATATATATATTGGAAAGAAACCGGCGATATTTCAGTTTGGAGAGGTATCGCTCAGGATGCTATCATCATGAATCTCGATGATTTATTATGCATTGGTGCAACAGACAATATACTTTTATCTTCAACAATTGGCCGGAATAAAAACCTGATACCAGGTGAAGTAATTGCCGAAATTATTAATGGGACTGAAGATATTTTATCTGAATTAAGAGAATTAGGAATTGGAATATATTCAACTGGTGGTGAAACTGCCGATGTGGGTGATTTAGTTCGCACCATTATTGTTGATTCTACGGTTACTTGCCGAATGAACAGGTCAGAAGTTATCTCAAATGATCGGATCAAGCCTGGAGACGTGATTGTAGGCTTATCTTCTAGCGGCCAAGCAACCTATGAGCGAGAGTATAATGGCGGTATGGGTTCGAATGGGTTAACTTCTGCCCGTCACGATGTTTTTCATAAATATATAGCGGAAAAATATCCAGAAAGTTATGATCCATCTGTGCCTTACCAATTGGTTTTTGCAGGTAACAAAAAGCTAACCGATGAAATTTCAATTGGCGAAAATCAAACTATTACAGCTGGTAAACTGGTGCTTTCTCCAACCAGAACCTACGCTCCAGTGGTAAAGAGAATATTAGATAGCTTACGTTCTCAAATTCATGGAATGGTGCATTGCAGTGGCGGCGCCCAAACGAAGGTGCTTCACTTTGTGGAAAACCTGCATATTATTAAAGATAACCTCTTCCCGATTCCTCCGCTATTCAAATTGATACAAGAGGAATCTGCTACCGAATGGCAAGAAATGTATAAAGTGTTCAATATGGGTCATCGTATGGAATTTTATGTTTCTCAAGATATTGCACAAGAAATTATTAATATTTCGAAAGAATTTAACATTGAAGCCCAAATTGTTGGCCGCGTGGAAGCAGCCGATAAAAAGCAAGTGACTATCCGTTCTGAATTTGGGGAGTTTATTTATTTTTAATTAACCAATGAATTGGGCGTTCGGGCGGGCTTTTGTTCCAATCTTTTTGCAGTAGAAGCAAAAAGGATTTCCACGCAATCCCTAACGCTCTAGCATACTTAAATAAGAATTTTAATTGCAAATAAAAACAAAAGCCTCCAAATTGGAGGCTTTTGTTTTTATTTTTTCATGATCATTTTATCTTTTATACTGAGTTTCGGTGGTGTATCACGTCTGATATCCAACTCATTGATAATATTTTTAGCGCCTCCCAATACATCAATACACCATAATACAAAACGTGTATCCACAGAAATAGTTCGTTTGTAATTTTTATCGAAAGCGATATCACCGCTCATAGCTTCCCAATTTCCGTCAAATGCTAAACCAATTAATTCGCCGTTGCCGTTAATTACAGGTGAGCCTGAATTACCACCAGTAATATCGTTATTAGATATAAAATTTACTGGCAGTGTTCCATTAACCCCATATTCTCTAAAGTCCTTTTTAGCATATGCATCTAATAACGATTTAGGAAGATCAAATTCATCATCACCTGGCTGGTATTTAGCCACCATTCCATCAATATTAGTCTGAATGTTATAGGTCATTCCATCCTTCGGGCTGTAATTTTGAATTTGTCCATAAGAGATTCGCATGGTAGAATTTGCATCAGGATATATAGCAGCATTCGGATTCTTTTCCATCAATGCTTTCAAATATAGATTATCTAACTTAGCTCTTTGTGCAGCGTAATCTGTTATTATTGTACCAAAATTTGCCTTAGCATATTCTGATGGTAGCACATTCTTCGCATATAAGTACCCGGGATCTTTCTCTAAAACCTCTTTATTAGGATTAGCCATAAATTGGCGTAATTTAACCGGGGTAATAAGTACACTTTTATCCCATAAATAATCAGCATACTTCTTAAAGGTTGCTTCCGGAGAGTTAGCCCAATAGTTTTCAGCAATTAAGGTTATAAACTTTGGATGCTGTGATTTGGGTACATCATTATAAAAGCTTGTTAATATTTGAGCAAATATTTTCTTATCAGCAGTTTCATTGTAAGTTAGCTCATATGCATCCAAAGTTGCACTGGTCTCTTGTTTAACATTAGCAACATACGCCTGGTCGTCCTTTTTGGTTTGTAAGTTATTTATGGCGGTCGCAAACGTATTGGCATTATCTACCCAATTTACTGCGAGCAAACCATTAAATCCAGCATACACATTTTGTATTACATACGGTTCATAGGTTTTATATGCTTTTTCATAATCAGAAAACAAGTTCGCATATTCAGGTTTGTTGGCTGCCCATTTAGTGAACTCAGCTTCTTGTTTCTGCTTTTCTTCGTAGATTTTATGACGCTTCAATTGTTCGGTTTGGCCGATGTAGTATTTCCAATAATTGGCAATATTTGCATATTCAGATGACAATTTAAGTCGGGTAGCCACATCCTTATCCATCTCTTCTTTCCAAGCTTTTAAACGAATATCCCGTAATTTTACGATCGTTGGATTAGCTAAATCTGTAGCTACTTTAACGCCATAAGAAGTTAAATATCTGTCAGTCCTTCCAGGAAAACCATAAACCATGGCAAAATCACCGTTTTTAACGCCTTTTATGGATACTGGTAGAAACTTTTTAGGAGTATAAGGTTTATTGTTAGCGGCATATTGCGCAGGTTTGTTATCCGCACCAGCGTAAACCCGGAAAATAGAAAAATCCCCAGTATGACGCGGCCACTCCCAATTGTCTGTATCTCCGCCAAACTTCCCTATTGATTGAGGAGGTATACCAACTAAACGAATGTCGCTGTATCGTTCATATATAAAAAGTAAGTACTGATTTGCTTTGAAAATATCTTTAACCTCTGCCTCCAGATTTGTTCCCTGAGTAGCATCACCAATTAGTGTTCGGGTAATTTCGGCAACTTTAGCAGCTCTTTTTTCGAAAGGTAAGCCCTTAATCGCTTCCGATACTTGCGGAGTTACATCTGCCATACGGACTAAAAAACGTACAAACAATCCGGGTATCGGCTTTTCCTCGGCGTTAGATTTAGCATAAAAACCACTATCTAAAATGTTATTTTGAGGAGTAGAGTTTGAAGCAGCAGCATCGTACCCGCAATGATGGTTTGTAAAAATCAATCCGTTTTTCGACACAATTTCGCCGGTGCAAAATCCACCAAAAGAAACGATAGCATCCTTTAGCGATGCCTTATTTACGCTATAAAGGTCTTCAGGTGTTAACTTAAAGCCCTGTTTTTTCATTTGTTCGTAATTTTTACCAATTAACATTGGTAACCACATTCCTTCATCAGCCTTGGTATTAGGAATGTATATTAGGATGATTAATAAAATTAACCATGCCTGTTTTAACTTATTTCTCATTTAGCTCTTATTTCAATTGTTTTACGTCTAATATAAGTGTAACAAATAATATACCTCAATTATAATGTCAAATTATTGAGACATAGGAAAGTACTTGCTCTAGTTTGTGCAGGTTATAAGTGGTAAAGTTCATTGCACTATGTGAAACTTCCAACTTTTGATAATTGTTACCTCTCACTTCAAAATATCAGGATAATTAATGTTGCGGATGGAGAATTTTAATCATAAAGTTACCTACTTGTAAATTTTAGCGTAATTATATAAACCTTTCACATTAGCTTGAACAAGATTTTATATAAAGCTTGTAATTTGTTAGATTTGGCCTTTCTAAATTCGATCTAATACAACAAAATCAACATATGAACTACGACATTATAGTTATTGGAAGCGGGCCAGGTGGTTACGTTGCAGCTATTCGTGCCTCTCAATTAGGATTAAAAACCGCAATTGTTGAACGCGAATCTCTTGGTGGAATTTGTTTAAACTGGGGCTGTATTCCAACTAAAGCTTTGATAAAAAGCGCAAATGTATTTGAATATATTACCCATTCAGCGGATTACGGCATTAAAGTTCAGGGATCTGAAGTAGATTTTAACGGTGTGATTAAACGTAGCCGTGATGTAGCCGATGGCATGAGCAAGGGAATTCAGTTCTTAATGAAAAAGAACAAGATCGATGTGATTATGGGAACTGCCAAAATTAAAAAAGGCGGTAAAATTGAAGTAAAGGCAGCAGACGGTTCAATTAAAGAATATACTGCTAAAAGCACTGTTCTAGCCACTGGTGGTCGTTCCCGCGAATTACCAAACTTGAAACAAGATGGTAAAAAAGTAATTGGTTACCGTCAGGCAATGTCATTGCCTCAACAACCAAAATCATTAGTGGTTGTAGGTTCTGGTGCCATTGGAGTTGAGTTTGCATATTTCTATAATGCTATTGGTACTAAAGTTACTATTGTTGAATACTTAGAAAATATAGTACCTGTTGAAGATGAAGATATCTCTAAACAACTATTACGAAGCTTAAAAAAACAAGGCATTACTATACTAACAGGAGCAAATGTAGAGTCGGTCGATACTTCTGGTAATGGCTGCAAAATAAAAGTAAAAACTGCAACAGGTATCGAAACTCTAGAAGCGGATATCGTTTTATCTGCAGTAGGAGTTTCTGCAAATATTGAAAACATTGGATTAGAAGAAGTTGGTGTTAAAACTGATAAAGGTCGGGTGTTGGTTGATGATTTCTATAAAACAAACATCGAAGGCGTTTATGCGATCGGCGATATTGTTAAAGGTCAAGCCTTAGCGCACGTTGCTTCTGCTGAAGGAATTATTTGTGTTGAAAAAATTGCGGGCCATCATCCGGAGCCATTAAACTACAACAACATCCCTGGTTGTACGTACTGCTCTCCAGAAATAGCATCTGTTGGTTATACCGAAAAAGCGGCCAAAGAAGCTGGATATGAAATTAAAGTCGGGAAATTTCCTTTTTCCGCATCTGGAAAAGCAAGTGCTGCAGGAACGAAAGATGGCTTTGTTAAAGTAATTTTTGATGCAAAATATGGTGAGTTCTTAGGAGCCCACATGATTGGTGCTAACGTTACTGAAATGATTGCTGAAGTTGTAGTTGCTCGTAAGTTAGAAACTACAGGTTTAGATATTGTTAAAACCGTTCATCCACATCCAACAATGAGCGAAGCAATTATGGAAGCTGCTGCTGATGCTTACGGAGAAGTGATACACCTTTAGGTTGTGAGCGATAAGTTATAGGTTGTAAGTTGTATGTGACTTAGCATCTTAATAACTGTAATCTATGGTTTATAAGTTACTTAACATCCGGATAAAAAACCTGCTTCATTAGCAGGTTTCTTTATTTACATCTAACCATACGTCCCTGAACTCACAACTTTTGTCTTGATCAGGATTTCAGGATTGAAGGATAAGGAGGATTTTTCAAGCCTTAAAACTTATGACCCACAACTCACACTCACAACTCACAACTTACAACTTACAACTTACAACTTACAACCCATAACTTACAACTAACACATGGCTTGGTTCTTTCTTATTCTAGGTGGTTTATTTGAAGTAGGCTTCACAACCTGCCTTAAATTATCCAATAATTTTACGAACATTAAGTGGAGCGTCGGGTTCTTTATTTGCATTACACTTAGCTTCCTATTCTTAAATAAAGCGGTGCAATCAATTCCTATGGGTACTGCTTATGCAGTCTGGACTGGCATTGGTGCAACTGGTTCGGTTTTAATTGGAATTTTATTTTTCAAAGAACCGTCAGAATTCTGGAGAATTTTCTTCATTTTTATGTTAATTGCATCTATTTTAGGACTAAAGTTAGTTTCAAAGTCGTAATATGTTTTTATAGCTCATAATTTTCAATATTAGGATATTTGTTAAGTCATTATTGCATCATTTAATTATAAATCTATATTAATGATTTAGATATTTTACCGGAAATACATTTCAAAAAACACAATAGAGAAATTTCCTGAAATCTATGATAGTTTCATTCCTTCTAACTAAAATATCCTGATGAAGATTTTTACGATTGATACTGGTTTATTCAAGCTTGATGGGGGTGCAATGTTTGGGGTAGTACCAAAATCAATGTGGCAAAAATTGAACGCTCCTGATGAAAATAATATGTGTAGTTGGGCGGCAAGGTGTTTACTACTTCAAGATGGACCAAATCTTATTCTTATAGACACCGGATTAGGTGATAAACAAAGCCCTAAGTTTTTCGATCGGTATTATTTACATGGAGATGATACGCTTGTCAAATCATTGGCGAAACATGGATTTAAGCGTTCGGATATTACCGACGTTTTTTTAACACACCTTCATTTTGACCATTGTGGTGGTGCTATCATTCATGACGGCGAAAGCCTGGTGCCTGCGTTTGAAAATGCTGTTTATTGGAGTAATCGTAAACACTGGAATTGGGCAATTTATGCGAATGAGCGTGAAAAAGCATCTTTTTTAGAAGAAAACATTATTCCAATAAGGAACAGTGGCAAGCTACAATTTATTGAGGTACAGGATGGAGTATTTTTTACAGATACGATGAAAATCAGGTTTGTATATGGACATACTGATGCCATGATGTTACCACAAATCACATACAAAGGCAAAACCATTTTATATGTATCTGATCTTATCCCTTCCGTAGCACACATCCCGCTTCCTTATGTTGCAGCATATGATATGTTCCCGATGCAGACACTTAAAGAAAAACAATTCTTTTTACAGGAAGCGTATGAGAATGATTACATCCTATTCTTTGAACATGATCCAGTAAATGAATGTGGAACACTTCAAAAAACTGACAAAGGATTCAGAATAAAAGAGACTTTTAAATTATCGGATTTGGGGTAGATTTTGGTGTCTATACGTTAATTTTTCTATGGTGAATTGTATAAAGGTAAATCGGTGAGGTGCCCAAGAAAATCGTTTTCCATCAACTCTAATATCTCTCAATTAAACTATAGTCGTCAAATACGAAAAGTTTTAATTGGTAAGTCAGAAACCCGTTGAAGTATTTGCCTTTATCATTTTACGAATTGAAAATCTAATATGTAAACCGTATTTTTAAGTTTATCAAAGTATTCTTTTCTTTTGTCACTACACCAATCTAATGCAACTTACACGGTTAGAAATTAAAGGTTTTAAGAGCTTTGGTGATCAGGTTATAATCAATTTCAATGAAGGCGTAACAGCAGTTGTTGGGCCAAATGGATGTGGCAAATCAAATGTTATTGATGCTATCCGATGGGTTTTGGGAGAGCAGAATACGCGAATGCTTCGCTCGGAAAAGATGGAAAACATCATTTTTAATGGCAATAAAACACGCCGACCATCTAATCTGGCAGAAGTATCCCTATCATTTAACAATACAAAAAACATTTTACCAACCCTTTATTCTGAGGTAACTATTACCCGTAAACTCTATAGAACGGGAGAAAGTGAATACCGGCTGAACGATGTGCAATGCCGATTAAAAGACATCACCGACTTATTTTTAGATACCGGAATTGGTTCTGATTCATATTCTATTATTGAACTTAAAATGATTGATGAAATCATTGCCAATAAGGAAAATTCCAGAAGAGCATTGTTTGAAGAAGCGTCTGGAATATCTAAATACAAACTAAGGAAAAAACAGACTTTTAGCAGATTAAAAGATACAGAAGCCGACTTGAGTCGAGTGGAAGATATTCTCTTCGAAATTGAAAAGAACCTTAAAACGTTAGAAAATCAAGCAAAGAAAGCGGAAAGGTATTATGTTTTAAAAGATCAATATAAAGCGCTTAGTATAAAATTGGCGTCTTTCCGAATTAGTGGTTTTCGTGTCAAATTAGCCACGTTAGAGGAGCAAGAAATCAATCAATCAAGAGGAAGAACGCAAATCATTTCTGAAACGGATCAGCTACAAGCCACTCTTGCAATAAGTAAGGCAGAAAGCCTAATAAAAGAAAAAAACCTATCTCACCAACAAAAAACAGCAAACGAATTCATTTCAAAGATTAGAGCTTACGAAAGTGAAAAAAAATTAAAGAATGAACAGCTTCGTTTTTTGGAAGATAAAAGATTACGATTAAGCGAAGAGTTAGAACGCGACAATAATCAACTGAATCACGTTCTATATAACATTAAACGTTTAAATGAAGAGCATTTACAAGAAACTGAAAATCTAAACATCCTAAACATCGAACTTAGTTCGCGGAAGGACGAACTAGACTATTTAAAAAATAATCAACAACGTCTGAAGCAAGACTTAGATCTTACTATTCATCAGAATAATGAACTTCAAAACCAGGTATATAAATTAGAGAAAGACGTTGCCATTTTAAATATTCAATTAGAGGCACTTGCTCAAGAAAGTAAGCGAAACGTTGCAGACACAGAATCTCGAGAGATTCAGATTTCAGAATTTAACAAGGTTATAGCCGATTTACAAGTTCGCTTTGAAACAAGGCAAAAAGAATTTGAGCTTTCTGAGAGACTTGAGTCGGATCTTCAACAACAGATTATTGAAATTATCGATTTGATTGCTTCAAAGAAAGAGGAAGCAAGTAAATTAAGCCGTAAACTTGATTCAAAGCAAAACGAATACAATTTAACTAAATCATTGGTTGATAACTTGGAAGGGTTTCCGGAATCTATCCGTTTTTTGAAAAAAAACGCGGGTTGGTCAAAGCAAGCTCCGCTACTTTCGGATGTATTTTTCTGCTTAGAAGAATATCGGGTGACACTTGAAAATTATTTGGAACCTGTAATGAATCATTACGTGGTTGAAAGTCAGCATGAAGCTATTCAAGCTATAAAACTATTGAGCGATTCGGGCATGGGAAAAGCTCATTTCTTCATATTAGATGCCCTCTCAAGGCTACAACAAGAGCATATATCTCTGCCACTTGCGTCTGAGAAAACAAATTTAATTTCTGCTCTTGATGTGATAACGGTTAATAACAAGTACCGTCCGCTGTGCGAGCTATTGCTTAGCAATGTTTATGTTATAAAGTCGGAGTCTGACGAATTACTTGAGGATCCGCTTCCAGAAAACAAGATGATCATTTTAAGTGCCGCTGGTAAATTTAGTAAATCCCGGATTGCCATGTCGGGCGGTTCGATTGGTTTATTTGAAGGGAAAAGAATTGGTCGGGCTAAAAATCTCGAAAACCTTTTAAAGGACATTAAAGAACTGGAAATCAATGCAAATACTCTTAGAAATTTAATTGAAACACAGAGTGAAAAGTTATTGATTTTAAAATCCTCAAGCAAAAAAATCAATATCGATTCTGCACGTCAAGATATTCACAGGCTTCAAAATGAACTCATATCCGTGCAAACGAAGCAAGCACAATATGTGGCTTTCATTGAAAACAGTCAGAATCGGAAACAAGATATTGAACAAAAAATCCACTCTATAAATCATGAACTTTTAGAGTCGAATCCGAAAATAAATGAGCTCAAAACTTTAAAAGAAATTAAACAAGATCAACTAATTGACTTACAGCAAGACTACAATGAGCTTGCAGAAACCATTAACGAAAAATCGACCACTTATAATCAAGAAAACATTGCCCTTCATCAGCAAAAAAATAAAGTAGCCAACTTAGAAAAAGATTTGGAATATCGAGAAAGCCAGCTAAAAAACCTGCAAGCAAAAACTAATTCGAATACGGCCGAGCTGAAAAAAATTAAAATAGAAATAGAAAATACCTTACTGCATGTAGATCATTCTGATGAAGATTTAACAGCTATGTACTCTCAAAAAGATGAATTAGAAAATGGCGTTAAAGAAGCAGAGGTGGAATATTATTCTTCAAAAGCTTTAATTACTGAAACAGAAAATACCATTACTGAACTACGGCGCAAACGAGACAACGCTGAGTTACTTCTTAGCGAGATCAAAGACCTCAAGAATACCATTAAACTAGATTTAAATGCATTAAAAGAACGTTTATCAGTAGAGTTTTCAATTGATATTACAGATTTACTTGACGATGAACCATTACCCGAAGAAAACGAAAATGAGTTAAAGTCTAGAACAGAACGAATTAAAAAGCAGCTTGATGAGTTTGGAGCAATAAATTCGATGGCTATGGAAGCTTACCAGGAAATGAGTGAACGCTATACTTTTATTAAAGTTCAGAAAACAGATTTACAAGATGCGAAAGTTTCTTTGATGCAAACCATTCGGGAGATAGAAGACACCGCCCGCGATAAATTCATGGACGCATTTACCAACGTTCGGGAGCACTTTATTCATGTTTTCAGATCTCTTTTTAATGATGAGGATAGTTGTGACTTAGTTTTAACAGATCCTCAAAATCCATTAGAGTCGGATATAGAGATTTTAGCCAGACCAAAAGGTAAACGCCCTCTTTCTATAAACCAATTATCGGGTGGTGAAAAAACATTGACTGCTACTGCCTTACTTTTTTCATTATACCTTCTTAAACCTGCTCCATTTTGCATTTTCGATGAGGTAGATGCGCCTTTAGATGATACAAACATTGATAAGTTTAATAATATCATTCGAAAGTTTTCTGATAAATCACAATTTATTATTGTGTCGCATAACAAACGTACTATTGCTAGTACAGACATTATTTATGGCGTTACCATGGTTGAGCAAGGTGTATCAAGAGTGGTAGCGGTGGATATTCGGGAAGTGGCATAATTCTGATTTTCTAAATAATCAGCTAATAATGGTGGTATATTTATTGCCAATGCACCAAGGTAAATAATTCTGCAATCTCTTCTAGATGCTTTACCACAAACTCACACCTCAACATTCAACACTTTCGATAATGAAATATTTAGTTTTAATTCTAGTTCTTCTATGTTCTGCTTACGCCAGCGCTCAAAACATCAATCGCAAACAACTTTTGCAGGATGTAGAAATTCTTTCGTCTGATGTGTATGAAGGCCGTAAAACAGGGACTATCGAAAATAAAATGGCCGCCAGATATATTATTCAGCGGTTCCAAAATATTGGATTAACCTTTTATCAGGACAGTTTTAAACATCCTTTTGTATTCAAAAACAAATCTGGCGAAAACGTAAATGGGACGAACCTAATTGGCTACATAAAAGGTCGTAAGAAGGATGTAATTGTAGTTTCCGCTCACTATGATCACATTGGTATCACGAACAGTTTAATTAATAATGGAGCAGATGATAATGCATCAGGAGTAGCTGGAATGTTGGCAATCGCCGAATATTATAAAAAACATAAACCCAAAAATACATTGTTGTTTATTGCTTTTGATGCGGAGGAAACGGGGTTAAATGGATCATATGCCTATATGAAGAATACAATTTTAGAGGAAAGCAGAATTAAGATGAATGTGAATATGGATATGATTTCGCATAATAACAAAGCCGAATTATATGCCGCAGGCGCCTTCAAGACGCCGGTACTAAAAACAGTTATTTATGGTGCTGATAAAGATACTGGTATCAAAATACTATTTGGGCATGATGAACCTAAACTTGGTATGGATGATTGGACCATGCAAAGCGATCAAGCAGCATTTGCTCAAAAGAACATCCCTTTCATTTACTTTGGAGTTGAAGATCACAAGGATTATCACAAACCAACAGACGAATATCAAAACATTAACAGGGATTTCTTTTACGGTGCTGCAAATGCTATCCTAAATAGTATAATCCGAATCGACAAAAAGTTGACGAATATAAAAACGAAATAATAACACTTTCCTACAGCAAAAAAGCCCCCGAAAATTAAGTTTTTCGAGGGCTTTTTTCCAGGCTAAGGGTTACTCTTGAGTTATTCTTTACTTGAATTTTAGTAGACGATCATTGATCATACCTTTAAATTTAGTCCTATCCAGCTCTTGAGTAAGCATATCAGCTTCTGAAGCCGTAAGTTTTTTAACGCTACTTATTGTTGGCCCTCCAGAAGGAGTTACAGAGAATGTTCCTTTCTCAGCAAAATTTAAAGCATATGACAAATATCGCTCAGAAGGATCACCAAACTCTTTTGTAATATCATCCAGATCCTCCTTGTCTACCGTCATCCCAGTAAAATAATCTCCTTGACTAAGAGAATTTTTGGTTTGAAATTGAGGGATATATAAATCGATTTGGTCAATATGTATCGGGAAGAAACCTACAGGTTTTCCATATGTTTTTCTGCCAATTAGTTTTACATCTAACACGGGTTTCAAATTATTGATAACCAATTCGCTCGCGGATGCTGTTGAACCTGTAACGATAAAATAAACCCGACTCACATTCAGATTACCACGTTTAGCAAACTTTTCCATATTATCTGCACTGGTTGGAGAGTAATCTAAGTCGGCATAGGTAGCAAATTTACCATTAACCCCATCCTTATAAGGTTGAACATGACCTGCATTATCAAACAGTGGTTGATTAACAAGTATGGATGCTTGACCATCCTGCATGGTTTTCGTCCAGAAGGTAGTATACATTAAGCTACCAGTTTTACTCGCCGGAGCAATTAAATTAGTTAAAACATCAGCAGTTGATACCGACCCACCTCCGTTGTACCTTAAATCAATAATTAGTTCAGAAACATTGGCATTAGCAAATTCTGTAAAAACGTTATCAAGCACTGACGATGCATTAGTAGTAAAGCTACTGAAAACTATGTATCCTACCTTTTTGGCACCAACGGTATAAACTTTTGAAAATTGAACAGGATTAATACTATAGGAGCCTTTATTAACAGTAACATCTTCTGTGGTATTATCAAATTTTCTGACTGTTATTGAAACTGAGGGATGATCTCCAAATATGGCATCTACCACGAAATTAATATTTGCCTGTACTGAACCTATCAAATCTGTACGGCCATTTATTTTTGTTATTTGATAACCGCGTTTTAATCCTTTATCTGCTGCTGGAGAGGTTGGGGAAATATATTTAATTCTTAAATCGTCTGAGCTGTTGTAGAATACCGAAAAACCGTAATCGCCACCTACACCACCTAATTCGCTAGATACTGTACCATCATCTACAAAAGAATATTTATCAAGTGGTGCATACGTTTTAATAGCCGCCAATTCATCATCAAAGTTATCTAGGTCTGTAGACTTACTAGTGAATTTTCGAGGATTAAATGTCTCGTAAGTTGGCAGCAGAGTATTCCACAAATAAGTATCCTTAGCATACAAAAAGATGGAATCTTTAGTTAACTCACTTCTTGTACCTGTGGTACCAGGAAGTGCTGGTTTTGGATCTTTTTTACAAGCCGATTGACTTATAATCAATATAAAAGCAAAAAAAACCAGACTATTATATTTAGCGAATTTAGTTAGCTGAACTTTCATAATTCATTGAATTAACTTCTGTTTAGATTTAAATAGATTAAGGTACTGTAAGTGTGAGTTGGATAAAGGTAATTTAATAAATGTATCAATTAAATACGTTTTATGTTGGTTTAGATTCTATTACCCTGTTTGGAGAAGCAAACAATTTTTGTTCCGCAATGCTTTAAAAAAATTTTCATTGCCAAACCACCATAAATATTTACGCAGCTCTGATTATCAGAGTGATGAAATAGTGCAAGGTTTAATTTACTGATATTTTATTGAATATTTACGGTGCGTTAGAGATTGGCGTGAAAATCCTTTTTGCTTCCTACCAGCAAAAAGATTGTAACAGAAAGCTCGCTCGAACGCCCAAATTTGTAAACTTAAATTTTTAAGAAAGCGAATGCTTATTTTTTTTGACTTACATAAATTTTATAAAGTTTTAAATGACAGAACGATTTGTATTTTTGCAGCCTAATTAAAGAATATGGCTAAGCGTACACGAATCAAAGATTTACTGAATACAACAGAATTTAATATCCCGGTTACGGTTATGGGTTGGATAAGAACCTTTAGAAATAATCAGTTCTTGGCTATTAATGATGGTTCGTGCATAAATAATATACAAGCAGTTATTGATTTTACAAACACGGATGAAGCTTTATTAAAACGCTTAACCACTGGTGCTTCTGTTTCCGTTATCGGAGATTTAATTGAATCATTAGGGAAAGGGCAACGGGTGGAGATTAAAGTGACTACACTGGAGATATTAGGAGACAGCGATGCCGAAAAATTTCCGTTACAACCCAAAAAACACAGTCTGGAGTTTTTGAGGGAGATTGCTCACCTGCGGTTTAGAACAAACACTTTTAATGCAGTATTTAAAATAAGACATGCTTTAGCTTTTGCTGTGCACCAATTCTTCAATGAAAAAGGATTCGTATACATGCATACTCCTATTATTACGGCATCTGATGCTGAAGGAGCTGGTGAAATGTTTCGGGTTTCTACTATTGATCCGGATAACATACCGCGTAACGAAGACGGAAGCATCAACTATAAAGAAGATTTTTTCGGTAAAGCTACTAATTTAACAGTTTCGGGCCAGTTAGAAGGCGAACTAGCGGCTATGGCTTTTGGTGACGTATATACTTTTGGCCCAACTTTCAGAGCAGAAAACTCAAACACAACCCGACATTTAGCGGAGTTTTGGATGATTGAGCCCGAGATGGCTTTTTATGATCTGAATGATAATATGGATTTAGCTGAAGAGCTTTTGAAATATGTGATTCGTTATGCCATTGACAATTGTGCAGAGGAGTTAGATTTCTTAAAAAACCGTTTACTGGAAGAAGAAAAGATAAAGCCGCAAGCAGAACGTTCTGAACTGGATTTATTGACCAAACTTAATTTTTGCTTAGAAAACAATTTTGAGCGATTAACTTATACAGAAGCTATTCAAATTTTAAGAAACTCTAAACCAAATCAGAAAAAGCAGTTTAAATACCTGATTGATAGTTGGGGTGCAGATTTACAGTCTGAACATGAGCGTTACCTGGTAGAGAAGCATTTCAAAAAACCGGTAATATTGACCAATTATCCGGCTGAAATTAAATCATTTTATATGCGTTTAAATGATCCAGATGATCAAGGCAGAACTACTGTAAGAGCAATGGATATTCTATTTCCGGGAATTGGAGAAATTATTGGTGGTTCACAAAGGGAAGAAAGACTTGAAAAATTAGAACAACGTATGGATGATTTGCACATTCCGAAAGAGGAAATGTCATGGTATTTAGACACGCGTCGTTTCGGATCTGCACCACATGCCGGGTTTGGTTTAGGGTTTGAACGTTTGGTTCTTTTTGTAACCGGGATGACCAATATTAGGGATGTAATTCCTTTCCCTAGGACTCCTAAAAATGCTGAGTTTTAAGGCAATTTGTATTTAAATAAGGTCGTAACATCTAATATTACTTTAAAAGTCTGTGGAAATTTCCCAGACTTTTTTGCTTTATTCAAGCTGCCTTATAATTTTACAATAATACTCTGTCTGTTATACTATTAGGGCATGATTTTTTATGTATAGGTTAAATCTTTGATCCTCCAAAGATTTATATCTCATAATTAAAAATTTCTAGATGCTGCGTTGGATTAGAATCATTTTAAAAGTTACAGGAATTTTATTAGTCCTATTGCTTATGATTTGGATGGGTGTTGCCGCTTATGTGCAACTGAATAAACAGTATCTTCTTAAAACAGTAACCAAACAGTTAAATGAGGAGTTAAGCGGTAAACTCACCATCGAAAAAATGGAACCTGCTTTAATCAAGGGTTTCCCGGGTATTTCTGTTTCATTGAAAAACGTGCTGTTAAGAGACAGTTTATGGAGTCAGCACCACCATGACCTATTGAAAGCTGAAGAAGTTTATATATCAATAGACGCCATATCTATTATAATCGGAAGCCCCACTATTAAAAATATAACGGTTAACAAGGGTAATATTTACTTATTTACAGACAGTTTAGGATATAGTAATACCAGTTTATTAAGAAATAAATCTTCAGATACCTCCTCTAAAGGGGGAAACGGTAAAAAGCTTAATCGTTTAAACCTGAATGACGTGACGGCTATTTATGAGAATAAATCGAGATTTAAGTTATTTAGCCTCTACATCAACAACTTTAATGGTAAGATAACATATCAAGAAAATGGATGGTCGGCCAATGCGAAATTAAATACGTTGGTAAATAACTTAGCCTTTAATACCAATAAAGGCAGCTTTTTAACAAATAAAACCCTTGCTTTTGACATAATGCTCCTGTTTAATAATAAGAATCAGGTGCTTTCGGTTCCGAAACAAGAGATTAGAATAAATGACAACCCGGTTAACTTAGGGGCGAATTTCACTTTAGCAAGCAAAGTATCTGACTTTAATTTAAATATTGATGCAAAATCAATCACACTAAAAGAGGCATCAGAGCTGCTTCCAAGGGCAATAGCTCAAAAACTAGATCGGTATATCCTGGAAAATCCTGTTTCTGTTCAGGCAGAAATTAAAGGAAAACTAAAACACGAAAAAGACCCATCAGTGAAGATTTATTGGCAAACTAAAAACAACGTTTTGAAATATAATAATGAAACTATCACGAATTCCAACTTCTCGGGATATTTCAACAACCAGGTAAAAAAGGAGCTTCCGCGAGTTGACAGCAATTCTGTTATTAGCTTTTACCAGATGAAAGGTACTTGGATGGATATTCCCTTTCAAGCGGATTCGATTATCATTAGTAATTTAACCAAACCAATTTTGATCGGTAAGTTTGTTTCTAATTTTCCGCTAACAAAGTTGAACCCGATAATAGGAGAACAAACGTTTTCCTTCAGAAATGGAACAGCGCAACTAAATCTTTTTTATCAGGCTCCATTTAATCAAAGAACTTACAGTAACCGATTTATTACAGGCAGCATCAAAATCAAAAATGCAGCGGCAACTTATAAACCTCGTAACCTCTCATTCAAAAATGTGCGATTAAACCTTGATTTTAAAGGCCAGGACCTCTATGTAAATGACATGCAGGTAGAAAGTGGCAACAATAAATTATACATGAATGGTTCCGTCAAAAACGTAACGAATTTTTACTATACAAATCCGTCGAAAATATTGCTAGACTGGAATATAAGTAGTCCGCAAATAAACCTTGGCGAATTTTTAGCATTTCTTGGTAAACGGAAAAGCACTAAAGCACCTCAGAAAAACTTGAATTCCATGTCAAGGCAGCTTGATATAATGCTCGATGAGGCAAGTGTACACATGAAAATGAAGGTGAATCATGTAATTTTTAAAAGGTTTGTTGCAGAAAATGTCATTTCAAATATTGTTCTTAAACAATCGGGGATTGAGATTAGAAACGTCAGTTTAAGACACGCAGGTGGTAGTTTAAAAATAAATGGGAATATTGATCAGAGTGGGGCATATAATAGAATGAATGTGAATACTCAGATTGATAAAGCGAATATCCAACAGTTATTTTATGCATTTAACAATTTCGGGCAAACTTCCATAACTGATAAGAATATCAGTGGCACTTTCAACGCCATTGTAAATGCTTCTGGATCAATTAAGGACGACGGAACCGTTGTTCCGCGATCAATAAAAGGGACAGTAAATTTCAATTTGCGCAACGGAGCACTTATTAATTTTGAACCGATCCAAAACGTTGGAGCTTTTGCTTTCCCTAATCGGAATTTTAAAAATATAACCTTTGAGAATCTACAAAATACGCTTACAATTAATGGAAACAGTGTAACTATTCCGCCCATGCAGATTTCATCAAGCGTAATAAACGTTTTCTTGGAAGGCGTTTATGGTTTTACTTCCGGAACTAACATCGCGTTGCAGGTGCCCTTAAGAAATCCCAAAAGAGATTCTATGATAGTTAATAAAAGTGAAAAAGATAAGCGTGCTAAAAAAGGAATTGTTATTAATCTTCACACTGTAGAAGGCCCAGATGGTAAAGTGAAGCTTAAGTTAGGGAAGAATTGAAGTATTACAAAATTCGTTTCGCTATTTTTCATAGAGCATGAAATTAATATCGTCTAATTTTGAAGAATAATTACTCCCACTCATCTCTCATTTTCCGTTGCACTTCTAAAGGGTCGCTTTTTAGTTTCAAGGTTCCTAGATATTTATATGGGTCAAATTTTCTAGAATTTGTAAGTTGAGATAAAATCTTTTCGATTTATGTTTTATCAGTCCCCTTTTTAATCATCATTACCATATATGTATGTTCAATTAAAGGTTATTAAAGTTATTAATGATTTAGCCTTAAAAGTTCTTCCAAATTTAAATGTTCTGTAACCATTTGCAAGTTCCCATCCTCATCTACAGGCCACTGACTTTTAGGTCTGTCCCAATATAGTTCTACCCCATTTCCATCAGGATCATTCAAATACAAAGCTTCGGAGACGCCATGATCTGCTGCTCCGGTTAAGGGATATTTTGCATCGATTAACCGTTTTAGTATTTGTGCTAAATCTTTCCTGTCGGGATACAAAATAGCTGTATGAAAAAGGCCTGCAGCATGCTGGGGAGCAGGAGGTGCATCTTTAGAATACCATGTATTTAAACCAATGTGATGATGATAACCGCCTGCAGAAATGAAAACAGCTTGAGATCCATACCGCTGCATGATCTCGAAACCCAGTAAACCATGATAAAATTCTAAAGCACGATCCAGATCAGAAACTTTTAAATGTATGTGCCCTATACGGGTGGAGGAAGGAATTTTGTAATTCATTTTTTTTTAATTTTAGTATATAGTAGTAAGTATTGAGTAGAAATCACAACTTAAAACTTACAACTTAAAACTTTTTGTCTTGATCAGGATTTCAGGATTGAAGGATAAGGGGGATTTTTTAAGCCTTAAAACTTACGACCCTGAACTCGAAACTCACAACTCACAACTCACAACTCATAACTCATAACTCACAACTAACAACTCACAACCCACAACCCACAACTCACAACTCACAACTCACAACCTAAAGAGTATAACTACTCGCTGAATGCATTTCTACGCTTCCAACATTATTGAACTGTGGCTTAAAGGTTTCAGGTGTGCTTAATGCCATATCCAATTCATATTGCAATGGATAAGGAGTATCAATTAAACTTCCTATCGGGATGTATGGATAACTTTCTGCATACGTTTGGATAAGGTTTTGTCCAATGCGGCGACAAATGAAAGAACGATGAATATCATCTGGATGGCCTAAACCTGCGGCACCAATCAATTGAACCGCACTGAAAACTGTTGTTTTATGAAAATTATAAACCCTCACCTTTTTATCCTCTACAACTAAGCCTTGGGTAAGGTTAGGATCTTGTGTCGCAACACCTGTCGGACAGGTATTACTATTGCATTCCAACGCTTGGATACATCCTAGCGCAAACATCATTCCCCGAGCAGCACTACACATATCTGCACCTAACGCAAAGTTTTTTACCATATCAAAGCCGGTTGAAATTTTTCCTGAAGCAATGATTTTGATATTTTTTTTCAGATTAAATCCAGTTAAAACATCATAAACGAAGGCAACAGCATCCCGCAAAGGCATTCCAACTGAATTACTGAACTCCTGCGGAGCCGCTCCTGTTCCTCCTTCTCCCCCATCTACGGTGATAAAATCAGCATAAATTCCTGTTGAAACCATAGCCTTGCAAATCGCCAAAAACTCGCTTTTATTCCCAATGCATAATTTAAAACCAACAGGTTTTCCGCCAGACAAATCCCTCAATTTTTTTATAAAAAAAACCATTTCTAATGGCGTTGAAAACGCAGAATGTGATGGCGGAGATATTACATCTTTTCCCATTTCTACCAAACGAATTCGAGCCACTTCTGGAGTAACTTTCTTTGCAGGTAAAATTCCACCATGACCAGGCTTGGCCCCTTGCGATAATTTAATCTCAATCATTTTTACCTGTGGAAGTACCGCTCGTTCTGCAAAAGCATCTGGATTGAAGGTGCCATCTGTCTGTCTGCAGCTGAAATATCCTGTTCCAATCTGCCAAATAATATCTCCTTTAGATTCTAAATGATGGTTGCTTAATCCTCCTTCACCCGTATTATGGGCAAAATTACCAAGTTTGGCACCACCATTTAACGCTAGAATAGCATTTTCACTTAATGAACCAAAACTCATTGCAGATATGTTATAAACGCTCGCAGAGTAAGGTTGTTTGCAATCTGGGCCACCCACTAAAACTCTCGGAGATAAATCTAAATCTTCAGGATGGATAGCTGCAATGCTGTGGTTCAACCATTCATACCCGTTTTCATACACATCTAACTGAGTTCCGAACGGCATGGTATCATCTACTTTTTTTGCTCGTTGATATATTAACGAACGATTTAAACGATTGTAGGGCTTCCCGCTCGTATCAGTTTCAATAAAATATTGTGCAATTTTTGGCCTCAAATCTTCCATGAAATATCGAAGCCTGCCAACTACGGGAAAATTGCGCATGATGCTATGCTTGGTTTGAATCATGTCATAAACACCCATGATTATTAATGGCACAAATACAATCGCAGCCCATAAAAAACTGGATCGATAAATGCCCCCAGCAATTATTACTATAGAAACGGTAACAGCTAAAACTATAAATATTTTTCTCATGTTAACTTGTTAGGACAATCTATAAACTTAAGAGATTTAAGCGTATGTAGCGGGCAGTTGTCCATATTTTTACAAAGCAAAAACCTATCCTAATTACTATCATCTATTTTCTACTTTTGTATTATGCTAATTAAAATCTATCCTGAAAATCCCAATGAAAAGTTTATTCAACAAGCTGTAGATGTACTTAAAAAAGGCGGATTAATTATCTATCCAACAGATACTGTTTATGGCTTAGGATGTGATATAACCAATCAGAAAGCCATTGAAAAAATTTGCAGAATACGGGGCATCAAACCAGAAAAAGCGAATTTTTCTTTTGTTTGTTATGACATAAGCCATATTTCCGATTACATAAAACCGATTGATAATGAGACGTATAGAATCCTAAAAAAAGCACTCCCAGGAGCATTCACTTTTATATTCAATGCCAATAAAAATGTTCCTAAACTTTTAAGTTCTAATAAAAAAACGGTAGGAATCAGAGTACCCGACAATAACATAGCACGGGAGATTGTAAAAGCACTTGGCAACCCCATTATATCCACGTCTATTCGAGATGACGATGAAATCATTGAATATTCTACCGACCCGGAACTGATTCATGAGAAATTCGAAACCGTTGTAGATCTGGTGATTGATGGTGGCTACGGCGAAAATATCCCTTCAACTATTGTTGATTGTACAACCGGCAATTTCGAAATTATAAGACAAGGTATAGGAGACTTGGACTTATACTTATAATTTGCAAATTCGACTGTAGATATTCTAAAAACGTTAGTTTGGGCGTTCGAGCGGGCTTTTTGTTACAATCTTTTTGCGAAGGGTGCAAAAAGGATTTTCACGTCAATCCCTAACGCAAAACCTAGCATAATCAATAAGGATATCAATATAAAACATCTTTCTTAGGCCTACCAAAGGGTTTTAAAATCCAGCCCACACTATAATTTTCAAATTCGGATTTGTCTTAAAACAAAAAAAACGGACTGGTAATAGTCCGTTTTAAATCAGTTATTTTTTTTTACACTGCGCTCAGTTGGTTACTTCCTAATCGTAGCAACAAATTCAGGTATCCGATTGATTGCATCTGGAGTATCCAAAAACTTAACAAATGCACTTCCTACAATGGCTCCTCTAGTGAATTCGGCAGCTTTGTTGAAACTATTATGATCATGAATCCCAAACCCGATCATTGTCGGATTATTTAATTCCATCTTTTGTAATCTTGCGTAATAAGCTTCCGAAGAGGTATTTACATCTAGGTTTTTGCCGGTGGTTGAAGATGATGAAAGAAGATAAATGAATGAATTACTCAATTTATCTATTTTTCGAATCCGTTCTTCAGAAGTTAGCGGTGTAATTAAAAAGACATTGCTTACATCGTGATCTAAAAAGCAATCTTTATATAGTTCCTCATATTCGTACATTGGTAAATCTGGAACAATAACACCGTCTACGCCAGCCTCTGCACAGGCTTTACAAAATTCCGGAACACCGTATTGCAAAACAGTGTTAAAGTAACCCATTAACAAAACGGGGATAGATACTCGATTTCTAAGTTCCTTTAATTGTTCAAACAGTAACTTCAGAGTCATGCCGTTGTTCAGAGCTTTTAAGGAGCTATTCTGAATAACCGGACCGTCTGCTAAAGGATCAGAGTATGGAAAACCAATTTCAATAAAATCTACACCAGCTTTCTCTAAACCTTCAGCGATATCCAAGGTGCTGTTTATATCAGGGTAACCTGCAGTATAATAAATCGATAATAGTGGTTCTTCCTTTGTATTAAAAAGTTGATGAAGTCTGTTCATTTGGGTTATAAGGTATCAGGTTTAAAGTATGAGGAAGATATGACTCATCCACAGCTACTCAAGCCTTTGTATTACAAATTAAAATATTTCATATATGTCGCTAAATCTTTATCACCACGACCAGATAGGCATACAACAACCGTTTCATTGCCTTTAAATTTCATTTTTTCTAAATAAGCTAGCGCATGAGCAGACTCAATAGCGGGAATGATCCCTTCCGTTTGGGCTAGTAGTAGGCCAGCATCTAAAGATTCTTGATCTGTAATACTTACATATTGAGCTCGTTTAGTTTTGAATAAATGGGCATGTTGCGGGCCAATTCCAGGATAGTCTAAACCCGCTGAAATCGAATAAGGTTCAGTTACCTGGCCATCTTCTGTTTGCATCAAGATAGAACGACTACCATGTAAAACACCCTCTCTGCCAAGTGCTGTAGTTGCTGCTGATTCACCACTATCTACTCCCAATCCGGCTGCTTCTACCGCAATTAATTTAACATGCTCATCATCTAAAAAATTATAGAACATACCAATAGCGTTACTACCACCACCCACACAAGCTAAAACATAATCTGGATACTCCGAACCTGTTTTCTCTTTCAATTGCCATTTAGTTTCTTCAGAAATAATGGATTGAAAACGTGCAACCATATCCGGATACGGATGAGGTCCCACCACCGAGCCGATAATATAATGAGTGTCTTCAGGATTGTTAATCCAATCCCTCATGGCTTCATTAGTAGCGTCTTTTAATGTTTTACTACCAGAAATTGCAGGAACCACCGTAGCTCCCATCATTTTCATCCTGGCTACATTTGGCGCTTGGCGTTCAATGTCTATTTCACCCATATAAACCACACATTCTAAGCCTTTTAAAGCACAAACTGTTGCGGTTGCAACTCCATGCTGACCAGCACCTGTTTCTGCAATTATTCGCTTTTTACCCAAGCGTTCAGCTAATAATATCTGCCCGATAGTATTATTTATTTTGTGTGCGCCTGTATGATTTAAATCTTCTCTTTTTAAATAAATCTTTGCACCATATTTAGCTGATAATCGCTCAGCTAAAAATAATGGAGAAGGCCTACCCACATAATCTTTTAATAATTGATTAAACTCTTCTTGAAATTTTGGTTCATATATTATTTTAAGATATTCCTTCCGTAAATGCTCTACGTTCGGATAAAGCATTTCTGGAATGTATGCACCTCCAAAATCACCGTAATAACCTTTTTCGTTTACATTATAACTCATACTTTCTGTTTCCTTAAGGATAGGCCTTAATTTATTAATAGCTAATTTTAATTTTTCAATATCTTTTTTTGCAGGTTCAGATTCAAAACAACTGTTTAAATCTACTGCATAAAGTCTGTCGTCATTGATTGCCAAAACTTTATCTAAGTTTTCTAATCCCAAACCTCCACTTAAAAAGTAAGGTTTCGAAAATGTGTATTTTTCCAAAACCTGCCAATTAAATGTTAAGCCAGAGCCACCATGAGCCTTCGTTTTGGTATCGAATAAAAAGTAATTCACTGAATCAAGGTATGGTAACAGTTGATTAAAGTCGAATGCTTCATCAACACCAAAAGCTTTGATAACTTCTACTCCAGATTCAGCAATTTTTAAACATGTATCAGATGTTTCTGATCCATGTAATTGAACCGCTTGTAAGTGGTACTTTTTGATGTAATCTAAAATTACGGATGCATTTTCATCTACAAAAACGCCTGTTTTTTTGATGCATGAGGGAATATCCTTGATAGTTTGTTCGTCGATTTCTGCGACAAATCTTTTAGATTTATCATAAAATATGAATCCTATATAATCAGGATTAAGTAAAACCAAATCCCTGATATTGTCAGGATATTTCATTCCACAAACTTTTATTTTCATGCTACCAGTTTTTTGAAACTATTCAATGCATTTTTATTAAGCAAAGATTCTTCTGCTTCATAAAAGCAATCTGCAAAAGAGATATCAGGCTTAATCGTCTTGATAGCAAGGGCAGCATTACATAAAACCACATTGTTTTGTTCAGCAGTTCCTGATCCGTCTAATACCGATGTGAAAATTTTTGCAGATTCTTCAACCGTACTTCCACCGGTGATGGTGTTGGCATTTATATAATCAAATCCTAAATTTTTGACCGAGTAGTTCTGTTCGCCTTTATTAGAAAAGGTTTTAAAATCACAGGTTAGTGAAACTTCATCATAACCCTCAAACGCATGGATAATAGTGTATTTTTTATCAGATTGCTGATACAAGTAAGCATATAATCGTGCTAGCTCCAAGCTAAATACGCCAACCAATTGGTGTTTCGGCTGAGCTGGATTAACCATTGGACCTAACATGTTGAAAAACGTTTTCACTCCTAGTTCCCTTCTCAACGGAGCCACATTTTTCATTGCCGGATGAAAAAGAGGTGCATGAAGAAAGCAAATTCCGGCGTTATCCAGACTGTTTTTTAATTCATCTACAGCATTTGTAAACTTATATCCTAGATATTCCATCACATTGGAGGACCCACAACCAGATGACACCCCGTAATTTCCATGTTTAGCTACTTTATATCCTGCTCCTGAAACTACAAAGGAAGCTAGCGTTGAAATATTGAACGTGTCTTTACCATCTCCTCCGGTTCCGCATAAATCTATCAATTCATAATCAGAAAGATCGGTTCGTAAGCAAAGCTCAAGCATGGCATCCCGAAAGCCCCCTAACTCTTCAACAGTTATATTGCGCATACAGTAGGCTGCCATAAAAGCAACCATTTGTGAATTATTATATTTCCCTAACGAGATGTGTGTAAAGATTTCCTTAGCCTCTTGTCGGCTAAAAGTTTTCTGCTCAAACAGATGGTTTAGTATTGTTTTCATTCCAAGAATATTAGGTAGATATTAACTTACTATATTACTTCTTCTTGTTAGATATTTAATACACAAGCAAGTAAAATAATCCACTTAAATTGATATTGTTTGTTTAAAAAGTACAATTTATTTGATTCGTTTTAGAAAAATGGCAAACTAAAAAAGGGTTGCTTTGCAGCAACCCCTTTGTAGTAGTTTCTTTAATGAAAAAAGAACGCTAAATACTTTTTATGATTGCTGAAGGATAAGTTTCATGCCACCACCAAATAATATGAGCGTTTTTAATTTTCATTGCATAGCAAATATGAATAATCTTTTCTTTAGGTGCAAACCTTTTAGGTAATTTTAAAAAATGAAGGCAAGCAAACGATCCATAAAGTTATTGCGAATACAGAGAACATTCGGAAAGGCCTCCTTTATATTTGCTGGGATACTCTTGGCAGCTTTCGGTTTAAAAGGCTTTTTACTACCAAATCACTTTATTGATGGAGGCATAACAGGTATTTCTCTATTAGTGAGTAATCTAACCGGACTCCCTGTATCAATTTGGCTTATCGTATTTAACATTCCTTTTATTTTTTTGGGTGCCAAACAGATTAATAAACAGTTTGCTATAAATACATCATTGGCCATAATAACGCTAGCCGCCGTCATTTTCTTTATCGATTTTCCAGTTATGACTAAGGATAAATTACTGATTTCTATCTTCGGTGGCTTCTTTTTAGGATCAGGCATTGGCTTAGCCATTAGAGGCGGATGTGTAATTGACGGAACAGAAATACTTGCTGTTTACTTAACTCGAAGAAGCTTTTTATCAATCGGTGATATAATCCTTTTGATTAATGTTTTAATCTTCTTAGTGGCAGCATTTATTTTAGGTAAAGAAACCGCTATGTATTCTATTTTAACCTATTTATCAGCTTCAAAAACAGTCGATTTTATTATCCAGGGAATTGAAGAATACACAGGCGTAACCATAGTATCTTCGAAAAGCAAACAAATTAGGGATGTAATTACTAACGTTTTAGGACGTGGTGTAACTATATATAAAGGTGAAAGAGGGTTTGGCAACTCACAATATCAGAACAAAGATATCGACATTATATTCACTGTGATAACCCGCTTGGAAGTTTCCAGACTAAAAGATGAAGTAACAAAGATTGATCATAAGGCATTTATATTTATGAATTCAATAAATGAAACAAAAGGAGGAATTATTAAAAGTCGTCCGCTTCATTAGTATATGAGAGAACAAAGTAAGTTAGGCAACGATCTGGGTTTTGGAGTAAAACCAACGGTAAATGATCAGCCGATTATGAACCGTGATGGGTCAACTAACATAAAAAGGAAAGGCCTCCCTGTTATTAGAAATGCGGACACTTACAACTCCTTAATTACCATGAGTTGGAGTAAGTTCCTGTTTTTGATTCTAGTTGCTTACCTTGCTATCAATACACTTTTTGCCTACCTATATATGCTTATCGGTATTGAGCATTTAAATGGTGTAGTGCCCGGTGCTTGGCTTAATAACTTTTTCGATGCATTCTTCTTTTCTGCTCAAACCATTTCAACGGTAGGTTATGGGCACATCAGTCCGAAAGGTTTCATAACAAGCTTACTAGCTGCTATCGAATCTATGTTAGGTTTACTATCCTTTGCTTTAGCAACAGGTTTGCTGTATGGGCGATTTTCACGACCGTCTGCTAAAATCATGTATAGCGAAAACATGGTTATTGCACCGTTTGAAGATGGTGAAGCTCTAATGTTCAGACTTGCCAATTATAGAAGTAATCAACTTATTGAGATAGAAGCACAAGTTCTATTTTCGATGAATGTAAACGAAAATGGTAATGTATTTCGCAAATACTGGCCCTTGAACTTAGAACGGAATAAAATCAGTATTTTAACTTTAAGTTGGACAGTTGTGCATCCAATAAACAGTGAAAGTCCTTTATGGGAATTGACAACGGCCGATCTAAAGGAAAATAAAGCTGAATTTATTATTTTCCTCAAAGCCTTCGATGACACATTTTCTCAAACAGTTCACTCCAGAACTTCCTATAGCTATGAAAGAGTTGTTTGGAAAGCAAAATTTAAATCAGCTATTGAAACCGATTCTAACGGCATTTTAACATTGGATATGGGAGCGATCAGCGATTATGAACTATTAACTCACTAAGTTCTAGACTTTTTTTGCGTTAGGGGGTGAAGTGAAAATCCTTTTTGCCCTCTTTCTTCGGGCAAAAAGATTGTAACGAAACACCCGCTCGAACGCCCAAATAAATATATTATAGCAATAAGCCCTTCATGAAGTTTGAATCGATATTTTAATTTGCAAGTAACATTTGTTTACAAATTGGATCAAACGGCCAACAACAAAGCCTAAATTGTTGCATTATTAAAACAGTTGTATCTAATAATACTTCTATTTTTGCGCATCGACTATAAATAATGAGTTCACCAAACGGAAATTTGAATCCAAAAACGAGGAAGTATTTTATCTCAAGGAGGGTAGATAGTATATTTATCAGTTTACACGATGTATATCAATTTATCATCCGGTTTTTTAAAGAAGCGGCACTTCCACCTTATGAACTCAAAGAACTTTCCAGACAATGTTATGAAGTAGGCTACCGCTCACTACCGCTTATTTCATTAACTGGTTTCATAACTGGATTCGTTTTTACCAATCAATCGAGACCCTCATTATCGGAGTTTGGAGCAACTTCCTGGCTACCTTCACTTATCTCTATAGCTGTTGTAAGAGCATTAGCTCCATTAGTAACCGCATTGATAGCTGCCGGAAAAGTTGGTTCGAATATGGGTGCTGAATTGGGCTCAATGAAAGTAACCGAGCAAATTGATGCTATGGAAGTTTCAGCAACAAACCCATTTAAATTTCTGGTTGTAACCCGGGTAATGGCAACCACCTTCATGATTCCCTTGCTGGTAGTTTATACGGCAATGGTAGGTTTATTGGGCTCATATTTAAGTGTGCACGCGAACGAACAAACTAGCTGGCCAGCATTTTTTACGCAAGTTTTTGAATCAATATCGTTTCTTGATTTGTTTTCGACCATGATTAAGTCTACCATATTTGGTTTTACAATAGGTTTGGTGGGATGTTATCAGGGATATAATTCGTCAAAAGGAACTGAAGGAGTTGGTAGAGCCGCAAACTCGGCTGTTGTTGCGGCCATGTTCCTGATTTTTATCGAAGAAATAATTATTGTACAAATTGTAAATGCTATCCGAATAGCATAAGTATCCTGATGAAGAACAATAACGTTAATATCAATAAAGAAAATCCATTAATTTCTATTCGCGGATTGACTAAATCCTTTGGCGAAATGGATGTTTTAAAAGGAGTTGACATTGATGTTTATCAGGGAGAAAATTTAGTAGTTCTTGGACGTTCAGGTACTGGAAAATCAGTTCTTATTAAAATAATTTCAGGCTTATTACTACCTGACCAGGGCACGGTAATGGTTCTTGGGAAAAACGTTCCCGAATTAAAGGGAAAAGACTTGATTGACCTTAGATTGAAGGTTGGATTTTCTTTTCAAAATAGTGCTCTGTACGATAGTATGACAGTACGAGAAAACCTTGAATTTCCGTTGGTTAGAAATTTTAGAAAACTAACGAAAGCTGAAGTAAATACGTCTGTTGAAGAAGTATTAGATGCCGTAGGATTATCACAAACCATCAATCAAATGCCGTCGGAACTTTCTGGCGGGCAGCGTAAACGGATTGGTATTGCCAGAACTTTAATTTTAAAACCTGAAATAATGTTGTACGATGAACCTACTGCAGGTTTAGACCCGATAACATGTTTGGATATAAACGGTTTAATTAATGAAGTCCAAGAAAAGTATAGAACAACATCCATTATTATTACTCATGATTTAACCTGCGCAAAAGCTACAGGCGATCGGATAGCCATGTTGCTTGAAGGTCAATTTCAACGTGAAGGAACTTTTGATGAAGTTTTCGAAACGGACGATATAAGGATTAAACCTTTTTATGATTATAACTTTACAGATATATGAAATCAGAAAATAAACGCTCCGTTTTAGTTGGAATTTTTATACTCGTTGGTATATTATTATTTGTTGGTGGCGTATTAACATTAGGCGGCAAACAAAAGAGATTTGTTAAAACTATTACACTAACTGCCATATTTGACAATATCGGCGGGCTACAAACTGGAAGCAATATTTGGTATTCGGGCGTGAAGATTGGCACCGTAAAAAAGATCAAGTTTACAGGCAATTCCCAAGTAGAGGTAACATTAAATATTGAGGAGGAGTCTCAAAAGTTTATCGGTCGGGATTCGAAAGCACGATTGAGTTCTGATGGTTTAATTGGGAACAAAATTATTGAAATATATAATGGTAACCCCAGAAATGGCATAGTTGAAGATGGAGACCAGTTGCATGTTGAGAAAGCCTTGAGCACGGAAGACATGATGAAAACCTTACAGGAAAACAACAAAAATTTGCTCGGCATTACCTCTGATTTTAAATTATTAAGTCTAAAAATTAAACGTGGGGAAGGTACTATTGGCGCTTTTTTATCAGATTCGCTTTTAGCCGAACACTTCAAAAGCATCGTATCGAATTTGCAGATGGCATCTACAAATACAAACAATGTTACCCAACAAGTTTCTAAATTTGCATCTAAGCTCAATAACAAAAGCGGCCTTGCAAACCAGCTACTTACGGATACCGCTGTTTTCAGGAATTTGAAAACCTCGGTTGCTGAACTTCATAAAGCAACCACATCTGCTGCTTTATTATCTGAAAATTTAAAAAATGTAAGCAACCGCTTAGATGATAAAAATAATGCTATAGGGGTTTTATTAAATGATCCGGAGGCTGCTGCTACCTTAAAAGGCACACTCGGGAATTTAGAGACAAGCACTAAAAAACTAGATGAAAATATGGAGGCTTTACAACATAACTTCCTTTTAAGAGGTTTTTTCAAAAAGAAGGCTAAACAACAGCTTAAAGACAGTTTAGCTGTCTCCCAAAAATAAATTTAAACCATAATATTCTTACATTTTCATCTGCTAAAAGGAATGAAAATTGAGATGCTTAAGTATCATTTACTTAAAAAGCATATTATGGACTTAGTTTCAGAAAAAGAACCACAAAAACAGGAACATCAACCCGGTGTTGAGAAGGAAATGACTCCTTCTCCTGAATATGTCAGGAAAAACTATAAAGCATCTGGAAAACTTCAGGCTAAAACAGCATTAATTACCGGTGGTGATAGTGGTATCGGCCGGTCTGTTGCCGTACACTTTGCAAAAGAAGGCGCTGATGTAGCTATTATATATCTAGAAGAAAATACTGATGCTGAAGAAACCAAACGATTAGTCGAATCTGAAGGTCGGAAATGCATACTCTTAAGGGGAGATGTGAGCCAAAAAGCTTTCTGCATTACAGCGATTGAACAAACGGTGAAAGAGCTTGGCGGACTTAACATATTGGTAAATAATGCTGCAAAGCAATTTCCTCAAGAAGAGTTAGAATCAATCGATGAACAGCAACTCGAAACTACTTTCAAAACAAATATTTTCCCTTATTTCTATCTGTCCCAGGAGGCTCTTAAGCATCTACAAGATGGGGATACCATCATCAACACCACATCAGTAACTGCATACCGTGGAAGTGAGCATTTGATTGATTATTCTGCCACCAAAGGTGCTATCGTTACTTTTACAAGATCGCTATCCAAAAATTTAGCACAAAAAAACATTCGAGTTAACGCCGTGGCACCTGGCCCAATCTGGACTCCTTTAATCGTTTCTACATTTGAAGAGGAAAAGATTAAAAGCTTTGGGCAAGATACGCCGATGGGCAGAGCTGGCCAACCTTCAGAAGTTGGACCGGCTTATGTATTTCTTGCCTCAGAGGACTCATCTTATATTACTGGACAAATCATCCATGTAAATGGTGGTGAAATTGTAAATGGTTAATCCGAAACAAAATCCTGCTTCACAATTTGAACAGGATTTTGTTTATTTTTATTATACTTGAGGTATTATAGATTTATAGGTTTAAAAACTATACATGAGTCAGGCATTAGTAGAAGAATATATTCAAGCAGGCGATGCTAAGGCTTTAGAAAGCTTGTTACAAACCAATCCAGCTCTGGCAACTGAATCAACAAGCCACCAGGTATCACCCTTAATGCTATGTTGTTACTACAAGAAGCCCGAACTCGCCGTCATAGTTGCGAACCATTTAACAAACATCTCTTTCTACGAAGCTGCTTCTATAAACCGAGTTGATCTGGTAGCGAAGCATTTACATCAATCCCCTGATCTCATTGAAGAATATTCTAGTGATGGCTTTACAGGTTTGGGATTAGCCGCTTACTTTGGGAATGAGGATGTAACTCGTTACCTTCTTTTAAATGGTAGCAACCCCAATATTCCATCGCAAAATGGATATAATGTCTTCCCGATCCACTCCGCTATCGCTAACAACCACACTATAATTGCTAAAATGCTTTTAGAAGCCGGGGCAAATGTAAATGTACAACAAATGGCGGCTGTTACACCTTTACACTCTGCCGCAAAAAACGGAAATATAGATCTTATTATATTATTACTAGAAGCTGGAGCGGATATTACCGTTGAAATGGAGGGTGGCAAAATACCTGCAGATTTGGCCGCTGAGCAAGGCTTTACAGAACTTGCTAAAATTCTTGCTTTTTAGTAATCCCAAATTCGTGTCCGAATTCTTTTAACGTAACCGCGGATATCTAAAACAAAAGCAGCCATAAAGTAAAAAATAAGAGGGAAGCCGACTGCTAGAAAAGACGAATAAATAAAAAACAATCTGATTTTAGAAATAGAAATATTCAATCGCTCTCCTACATAGGCGCACACACCAAAAGATCTTTTTTCAAAAAATGTAAGTAATCTCTGTAACATTCTACCTTCAATATACATTTTCAAATCTTCTATTTAATTCCTTAATTATTTGTGCTCAATAGTTTAATTCCAATACCACAAGATAAACATTTTTTTTGATCGCAATATGAGCCTTTTAATTGCAGTAATGCTTGGGAAGTAAATGCCTTGTCGGTTGTTAATCCCAATTTTTTAAACCTAATTAAAATTTCATTGCTTTCTGATGGCAAGGTTTCTAATAGCACTATTGCATCACTAATGTAGTTAGGAAGTTTAAAAAACTTCCCATATGCAAATAGAAACACTGCAATTGTATTGATCAAAATATTATATATCGATTGCTTACCCAAATTCTTGGAAGAAAACTTTGAAGTACTATCGAAAATAAAATGAGTGTCCCAGTAAGAGTTTAGGCTTAAACCTTCGAATATCTTAGTTAAATTATCTACATTTTTAGTCTCAAGTATTGTTGAGAACAGATGGTTAGTAGTCAAAATCAATGCCGAGAACTGGGCTAACCTGATCGTAGGAAAATTTTGTGGTCTCATTCTCATGAATTTCCATGATGCGGTATTGATTGGCTTTATATCATATTTTTTTTGGAGATATTTATATTCTGCTAAAAGGGTTTTAGGATAATTATCTACCTGTTTCTCCGACAATAAACCGGCTTGTCCAAAAAGTAATGCTTCTACTTTTATCGGTTGGTCTTTATTTTTAGCTATTAATTGTGGTGGAAGTGCACGGGATAACATCTCAAATGGAAGTGCGTTTGTCTTAAAACCGAAATTTTTAGCAAGCATAATATAAAATGCATCGTCCCAGCTTCCGTTAAACTCAATAAGTAAAGCTGTTACTTGTTCAATTTTATGCTCTAACCTTTCCATTAATGTTCTGGAAAGCCAGTTTTTGATATGAAATTGATCTACGGTGCTTATTAATTGTTCACAGGGAATCCAATTAAGATTCCGCATCAACAACGAATATTTGGAAATAACCTCCGCTGAGATTAGATTTTTGAGAACAAGTACTGGAATTTTTGTTCCATTAGTTCTAAAAATGTCTTGGGTATGCTTATAAACAACATGTAGAATTACATTATCGTAAGCCTCATCTGTATGATGTTTGTGAATTATCCAATCCGAGGAAATTAGATGAACCTCAACGTTTCCAACCCATAAAGTTTCGCCAATTTTAATCTTCGAATTCTCAAAGTCTGGCCCCGCATGGGAATTATGGATTCCAACAGCAGTTATCTCAAGAGATTCGCCATCCTGTGTTGTGAGATTTTGCAACTTAAATAACCGGAACTTCCAGACATAATGTAGGAAATCTTCATTAAAATCCATGACTAAACCTAGTCAAAATAACCAACATATCTGGTCTGGATAATTAGATGAACGAATTATTTTATCGGGGTTAAAAAGAAAATCCGCCTAGTAAATTTATGCTGGGAAAGACTTAATATCCAATGATAGCGATTGGGTTTAAATTCCGGGCAGTCCGGGATATCACTGCTTATACCCATTTCTGGATATTCAATGTATTCTGCGTACCATTTGATGGCGCCTAAAATCACCTGCCGCCCTTGATCGTTATATCGTAATATTTCAAATACTAGTGAATTTCCATGGCCATCCCAATAGAACTAGATTTCATTTTAAATGGAGCAGTTATAAAACGTGTTACTTTAATTCTCAACATACTATCCCAAAAACCAATCACGTCCTTTTCACTTTATTCAACAACAGAATATTTATTTGCTAGTCTATCCGAAACTCTTTGTTCAGAAAATTCACATATGCATTGACTTTAATACCATTAATCGTAAGTGATGTAAGAGTGCATCATCGTTTTGGAGATAATGGCAATCATTAGTAAACACTATTATTGAAATGATTGTTAAATCTTGAATTTGGCCTAAATCAATCCTATTTTCTCTAATTCAATAACCATTTCTTTTTGAATCTTCAAGGCCTCTTCCCTAGCCTTCTCTGCAAAGTCGTTACCCTTTGAAGCATAAATTATAGAACGAGAAGAATTAACTAGTAAACCACAATGCTGATTAATACCATATTTACAGACATCTTGCAGATTGCCTCCTTGTGCGCCTACTCCTGGTACGAGAATGAAATTGTCCGGCGCATGTTTCCTTATATTCTGAAATTCTTCTCCTCGGGTTGCGCCCACCACAAACATTAATTTGCTACTATCTGCCCATTCATGAGCTTTACTTATAACAGATTCATATAGATAACCCTGTTCAGATTTCAAATATTGAAAGTCTTTACCTCCTCCATTGGATGTTAAAGCAAGTAAAATGACCCACTTATCCTCAAAGCTTAAAAAAGGCTTTACAGAATCAGAGCCCATATAGGGCGCAATGGTAATCGCATCAAAACTCATCCCGGATGCTTCTTCATCGAAAAAAGCTTTCGCATACATTGATGATGTATTGCCGATATCCCCTCTTTTAGCATCAATGATACTTAAGCAGTCTTTGGGTAAATGCTGCCAGGTTTGAATTAAGCTCTCCCAACCTTTAACACCTCGACTTTCATAAAAGGCGCTGTTTGGCTTATAGGCTACGCAAAGATCTTCGGTAGCATCAATTATTTGTCGATTGAATTCGAAAACTGGATCTTTAAAATCAAACAAAAATTCTGGTATCAGGTTAATATCCGTATCCAAGCCAACGCATAAAAAAGATTTTTTCTTTTTTATTTGATCTGTAAGATTTTGAAAGTTCATAAAATAAAAATTTGAGCGAAAATAGTTAAAGATGGCAGTACAAGAAAAAAAAGAATAAAAGTTTTGATTATTTCAATTAATTGTATAAAATTGTGGTGTTATCTCAAACTTATCTCTGGATATAGTTTACCCATCCAATTTTATCGTCAAAACTCGCTTTAATTTGTTTTGGTTTACTTTCAGAATATTCTTTAGAACTAAAATCCCAAAAAACATAAATTATAATTAATGCTTGATATTAATAAATTGAACGATAAGCTCGTGTCTGAGCTACGTGAAATTGCTCAAAACTCTGGTATTCCTGGCACTGAAACACTTCGTAAGCAAGAGTTGATTAGTAAAATAGTAGAAAAAAATACACCAGCAGTTAGTGCTGCTACAGAATTACCTTTGACTGCTGAAAATACCGATACAGAAAAACAAAGAAAAAGAATCCGTACTATAAAAAAAGCTAAGCCAGAAATTAAAACTGCTGAATCTGCAATTGAAGATACCAGAGTTTTTGATCTTCCGGAGGAGGACGAAGTGAGGATTGAAGAACCAGCTGATATAGTTGCTACTGAAGTTGCTGAAGTTCAAAAACCAAATATAATTAAAGAAGCAGCTAACCAAATAGGTACGTCAATACCTCAAGCTGCTACAGTTAATGCTCAAACCCCTGAAGCGAGAAAATTTGATCGTAGACCACATAATCAAAATCAACAAAACAGAAATCAAGAAGCTCCAATTAATATGGACTTTGATAACGTAATCGTTAACGAAGGAATTCTTGAAATTATGCCAGATGGATACGGTTTCCTTCGTTCCTCAGATTATAACTATTTATCTTCTCCTGATGATATTTATGTTTCTCAATCACAAATAAAATTATTTGGTTTAAAAACGGGTGATACTGTTAGAGGAAGTATAAGACCGCCAAAAGAGGGTGAAAAATATTTCCCATTAGTAAGGGTTGAGGCAATAAACGGCCGCATTCCTGCAGATGTTAGAGATCGTGTACCGTTTGACTATTTAACACCATTATTCCCGACGGAAAAACTTAATTTATTTGCGGATGGAGGGAACTACTCCACCCGGATAATGGATTTATTTACTCCAATCGGCAAAGGTCAAAGAGGATTAATAGTGGCGCAACCCAAAACGGGTAAAACCATGCTTCTAAAGGACGTAGCAAACGCGATAGCAAAGAATCACCCGGAAGTATACCTCATTATTCTTTTGATTGATGAGCGCCCTGAAGAGGTTACAGATATGGCGAGAAGCGTACGTGCAGAAGTTGTTTCTTCAACATTTGACGAACCTGCAGAACGACATGTAAAAATAGCTAACATCGTACTTGAAAAAGCAAAAAGAATGGTTGAATGTGGCCATGATGTAGTAATTCTTCTTGATTCGATTACCCGTTTAGCAAGAGCATATAATACTGTAGCCCCTGCATCAGGCAAAATATTATCTGGTGGTGTGGATGCAAACGCCTTGCACAAGCCAAAACGTTTCTTTGGAGCTGCTCGTAACATTGAAGATGGTGGCTCATTAACAATTTTAGCTACCGCATTAACTGAAACGGGCTCGAAAATGGACGAAGTTATTTTCGAAGAATTTAAAGGTACTGGTAATATGGAGCTTCAACTAGATAGGAAACTTTCAAATAAACGAATGTTCCCTGCTATTGATCTTACAGCTTCAAGTACTCGACGTGATGACTTATTATTAGACAGAGAAACTCTTCAAAGAATCTGGATTTTACGTAACCATCTTGCTGATATGAACTCCCAAGAATCAATGGAATTCTTGTTGGCTCAAATGCGTGGGACTAAATCTAACGAAGAGTTTTTGATTTCAATGAATTCATAAATTCTTAAAGCTATGAGTAGTACAAATACTATTCGTAGCTTCAAACTTTCAAAGAGCTTATGAAGAAACATATACCCAATGCTATTACCTGTTTAAATTTACTTAGTGGCTGTCTTGGTATTGTTTACGCTTTTCAGGATAATTTAATCTTTGCTGGTTATGCTATCGTAATAGCAGCTATATTTGATTTTTTAGACGGAATGTTCGCCCGTTTATTAAAGTCCTATTCAGATATAGGTAAAGAATTAGACTCACTTGCCGACATGGTTAGCTTCGGCGTTTTACCTTCAGTAATCATCTATCGGTTATTTTTACAAGCTCCTCAATTAGAAGGATTAAGTACCTATTTAAATTACACAGCGTTTATTATTGCTATATTTTCAGCCTTAAGGTTAGCGAAGTTTAATGTAGATACTCGGCAGTCAGAAAATTTTATCGGCCTACCCACTCCAGCTAACGCATTATTAATAGCCTCGCTACCTTTGATAATTGCTGAAGGGAACCCTTTTATATCTTCTTATATCCTAAACCCCTTCTTCTTATTTGTATTTAGCCTGGGAATGAGTATGCTTTTGGTTACAGAAGTGCCTTTAATATCTTTAAAATTTAAAAATCTCCAGATTACTGACAATCTCTTCCGTTACATCCTGGTTTTTTCAACCCTAATACTCGTTGTCATTTTTAAATTTTTAGCAGTACCAATAGTAATTTTTCTCTACTTTATATTGTCAATAATTCAATTCCGTTCCATCAAATAAATTACAGCATTCATAAAGTAATTCCACCAAATAATAATTTGCGGGAATTGAATAGCAATGCTGCTTTTTTGAAAAACCACTTTGTAAGTAGGACGGAAAAAATTTGTGTTACATTAAAAAAAGAAATTTCTAATGCAATTTTAGCCAAGAAAAGTAAACAAGCTGTAAAAAGCTAGTGGCTAATTCAATAATGATTTTACAGATTTACAACAAGGGGTTTAACCCGCTTGTTGTAAATCTTCTTTCACACGTTCAAGCTTAACAAACAATTGTTTGCTTATCGCTTGGATACTTTTAAAAGCTGCGTCTATTTCTTCAACGTTATTCTGATTTCTCGCTTTACCTTCAATTTCAGCCATGCTGTCTTTTGCAGATTCTAAGCCCATAAAAGCAAATGTTGGCTTAATTTTGTGAGCAATATCTGCTACTAACGTCCAGTTTTTAGCATCAATAGCCTCAGCCATTTCCTGAACATAACCTGGTGTTTGTTCAAGAAACATATCAATCATTTCGATCATAAATTCTGAGCTACCACTGGCAATATCACTTAGGTATGATAGATTGATTTCTAAATCCTGAGAATCTTCTTTTATAGGGTCTAACATGGGTCTATATTAAATGTTAAAATTTAGTTGTTGTACGGGTAATGTATCCGTTAGGTTTTGAAATAATTCTTTAATTGTTTTATTTAGTTTAGGATGAATAAAATCAGGTACGATCTCCATTAACGGCATTAAAGTAAAACGTCTTTTATGCAATTCAATATGTGGGATCTTTAAATCAGCTTCATCAATAATATCATTTCCGTAAAATAAAATATCGATATCAATTGTACGGGATCCCCATTTCTCTGATCTCTTTCTTCCTAAAAAATTTTCTATTACGCTAATATTTTTTAAAAGTTGCCGCGGATTACAGAGACTTTCAATAACGATAACCTGGTTAATAAAGTCAGGCTGATTATAATTACCCCAAGCTGCCGTTTTGTATAGAGAGGATGAAACTTTAACTTTCCCCATATTGGCTTCAATTAAACCAATAGCCTGTTCAATGTTATTGATACTGTTCCCCAAATTACTTCCTAATAGTATATAAACATCTTGCATAAATCATCATGATCTATTTATATAATAATGTAACAAACCAACATTTCATTAATCTGTATATTTGTAAACTTACATAAATAAAGTGTACACCCTATAATGAAACAATTTTTCAAATTCCTTTTTGCCTCGATGCTTGGCTTCATATTGTCATTCTTGTTATTATTTTTCATACTAATTGCAATTGTGGCAATTTCGAGTGGTGATGAAAATGCCGAAGTTGCAGACAATTCTGTAATGCATATCAATTTAGATTATCCGATTAAAGAACGGACAGTGAAAAGTCCCTTTGCTAAATTTGGCTTTTTAGGATTCGATTCTAAAAAGACGCTGGGTTTGAATGACATTTTGGCGAACATTAAAAGTGCCAAAACCGATGATAGAATCAAAGGTATATACATTGATGCTTCTTCTGTGTCAGCAGGCTTTGCTACGATTGAAGAAATAAGATATGCGTTGTTAGACTTTAAGAAATCTGGAAAGTTTATAATTGCTTATAGTGAAGTTTATTCCCAAGGAGCGTATTATTTGGCGTCTGCAGCTGATAAAGTATATTTAAATCCGGAAGGATTGATAGATTTTAGAGGCTTTAGTTCTCAAATACCATTCTTTAAGGGTGCACTCGATAAGTTAGAAATTGAAGCGCAGGTTATAAAAGTGGGCACTTACAAAAGTGCGGTTGAGCCATTTATATTAGATAAAATGAGCGATCCAAATAGGAAACAAGTTACTTCGTTTTTAGGCTCCTTATACGATCATTTTTTAAACGGAATATCTAATTCTAGAAAGGTTCCGAAAGACACCTTGTTTAATATTGCCAATAACGCGTTAGTCAGAAATGCAAACGATGCTGTGAAATATAAGCTTGCCGATGGTTTGAGATATAAGGATCAAGTATTGGATGATTTGAAATCACGCACAGGTCTGGATAGAAAAAAAGATTTAAAATCAATTAGCCTTGAAGAATATTCATCATCCTCTGAAGAAGACAATACATCAGACAACAAAATTGCTATCATTTATGCTTCTGGAGAAATCACAGGTGGCGAAGGTGACGAAAACACCATGGGTTCTGAACGCATTTCAAGAGCAATAAGAAAAATTAGATTCGATAATAAAATTAAAGCAGTTGTTTTAAGAATCAATTCCCCTGGTGGAAGTGCATTAGCATCTGATGTAATTTGGAGAGAGGTTGTACTTACGAAAAAGATAAAACCTGTAATTGTTTCTATGGGAGATGTTGCAGCTTCTGGCGGTTATTACATTGCCTGTGGTGCTGATTCAATATATGCTGAGCCTAATACGATTACCGGTTCCATTGGGGTTTTCGGTATCATTCCAAACATGCAGAAGTTTTTTAACAATAAACTTGGGATCACGTTTGACGGTGTCAAAACCGGACAGTTCGCTGATTTAGGTAGCGTAAATAGACCTCTTACCGACTTTGAAAAATCATTGATTCAAAAAGAAGTGAATAATATATATAGCGGCTTCACAAAGAAAGTAGCTGAAGGACGTAAAAAAACACAAACATATATAGATAGTATTGGTCAGGGTAGAGTGTGGAGCGGAAAGGAAGCTTTAGGGATTGGACTTGTTGATAGACTTGGGAATATCAATGATGCAATTAAATCAGCTTCAAAAAAAGCAAAACTAAAAGATTACAAGGTTGTGGAGTATCCATCGCAAAAAGATCCAATCAAATCATTTCTTGATCAGTCAAGTAATGATGTTAAAATGTATTTTGTTAAGCAAGAGTTAGGAAGCAATTATCTTTATTATGAGCAATTGAAGTCAGCTTTGAAATTTAGTGGTATCCAAACCCGCTTACCTTATGACTTTATCATTAATTAAATTAAGACCTTAAAAGAGTTAAAAACCCTTCAATATTTGGAGGGTTTTTTAATTTTAACAAATTTCTACTATGGAGAACAAAGCCATTGCTCGTACCCTTCGATTATTTAGCCAACTAATGGAACTTCATAATGAAAATCCCTTTAAAGTCAAATCACTGGCTAATTCAGCATTTAAAGTTGATAAACTTCCATACACTTTATCGAAAAAAAGCCTAAAAGAAATGGAAACCATTGACGGGCTTGGGAAAAGTACGGCGGCAAAAATTTGGGAATTAATTGAGACCAATTCTATTGCTGAAATGGAAACGCTTATTCAAAACACTCCAATCGGCATTGTAGAAATATTGCAACTTAAAGGAGTTGGCCCTAAGAAAGTGCTGGTGATTTGGAAACACTTAGGTATAGAAAGCATTGGTGAACTTTATTATGCATGTAACGAAAACCGCTTAATTGAAGCAAAAGGTTTTGGGTTAAAAAGCCAGGAAGAAATTAAAAAAATTATTGAATTTAAAATGGCTAGCCTCGGTCGTTATTTATATGCCCGGATCGAGAATTTTGCCGAAAGTTTACTAGTTTCCCTTAAAGAATCATTTAAGATTGAACATCTACTGTTAACAGGGGATTACCGTCGAAGGTGTGAAATAATAGAAGGTTTGGATATTTTAATAGCAACAAACTTGAATGAGTTGAGCTTGGGGCTTATTGAAAGTGCTGGCTTAACTATAAAAGAGAAAAAAGAAAGCAGCATCATTTGTACTAGCAATGATGGGATTGAGATTTTTATAACCTTTTGTAATGAGCCTGACTTTGGATGGAAATTGTTAAAAACTACAGGTAGCCCAGAACATGTTGCCACAATCGAAAAACTCGTCATTTCGCTTGACTTAGTAAGCAAAACAGAAATAGAAATTTATGCCTTAGCAGGATTAAAGTACATTGAGCCTGAATTAAGAGAAGGCAAAAACGAAATTCAGCTCTCAAAAGAAGATAAGTTACCGACACTTATCACCTTTTCAGATTTAAAGGGAACGGTACATAATCACAGTACCTGGAGTGATGGAGTGCATACGATTGAAGAAATGGCTATTTATTGTCGGGATGAATTAAATCTTCAATACTTAGGTATGTGTGACCATTCGAAGTCTGCATTTTACGCTAACGGCTTGAATGAAATACGAGTTGCTGCACAACAACGAGAGATTGATGAATTGAATAAAAAACTAGCGCCCTTCTATGTATTTAAAGGAATTGAATCCGATATTCTTTATGACGGCTCATTGGACTATAGCGACGAAGTACTGGCTTCATTTGATTTTGTAGTTGCTTCGATTCATTCGGTTTTAAAAATGAGTGAAGAAAAGGCAACGGAAAGACTGATCAAAGCAGTTGAGAATCCATATACCACTATTTTGGGACACCCTACTGGCAGGATGCTTTTAACACGTAGCGGTTATTCTATTGATCATAAAAAAGTGATTGATGCCTGTGCAGACAATAAGGTAATCATTGAGATTAATGCCAATCCTTTACGTTTAGACATCGATTGGCGTTGGCACCAGTATGCTATTGAAAAAGGGGTTATGTTATCGGTAAATCCGGATGCACACCGGATTTCAGGGTTTAATGATATGCACTACGGGGTTTTAGTTGCAAGAAAAGGAGGAGTAGAGGCAAAAAACTGTTTAAATACAATGAGTTTAGAAGAGGTGAAGATTCTACTTGAAAATAAAAAAGCAAGAACTTCATTTAGTTTAAACCATTGACAGGATTTCGACTTCAAACTAATTTAGTCAAAAAACGATATCTGGTTTGTTTCAGCGTTAGGGATTGACGTGAAAATCCTTTTTGCTTCTACCGCAAAAAGATTGCAACAAAAAGCCCGCTCGAACGCCCAAATACTTCTTTTAATTAAATGCAAGCATTTTTACAAAAACAAAAGTCCGTTTTCTTTTAACTCCCGACAGGTATTACTATAAATAAAGGATTGGAAAGGGCCATCATGACGGCTTTCGAAATTTTGTTCAATTTCCTGATAAGTACAAAGAATAGCATTTTTGATAGATAGCTTTGGTAGAACCTCGAAAAGCCAGTTGCCCCAATCTTCTCTTACATGAATCAGTACGTCTTCCTTTTTATTACAGATGATCAATTTTGCCATCTTCACCTCTTGATCCTTCACTTTTTTTATATAATATTTAATTGACGGATTATTTCCCATCCACAAAATACGGCTACTTGGCTTTAGGTTTTTAGCCTCAGGATATGCTAAAGCATTCTCAATAAAATTAGGTGCAACAGTTGTTTTTGGCACCTTAAAATCAAACCATTGGCTTAACTTGTATTCAAAGCATAAACCATGCATGTAGTTAAAAAGTGATTTCCGTAAGCCCTCGCTAAAAGATTCATGATCTGTACCTTGGGGATCGATAAACTCAAGGTCGTTATTAGCAAAAGTTCCAACCACATTAGTGGTTCTTTGTACCATAAACTTTTCTGGGTTTAAACCAACCGGACTATGGGCTGTCATGGCAAATTGATGCCAAAAACCCGATTGTACCACCCCATTCATAAATAATTGCCTAACAATTTCAAGTGAATCAATTGTTTCTTGAGCGGTTTGAGTGGGAAAACCGTACATCAAATAAGCATGCACCATAATGCCGGCTTGTGTTAAATTATCGCAAACTCTTGCAACTTGTGTTACTGTAACTCCTTTATCAATTAAAATTAATAATCTGTCTGACGCTACCTCAAGACCACCTGAAATAGCAATACAGCCAGCATCACGCATAAGGACGGCTAAATCGGCCGTAAAACTTTTTTCGAACCGGATATTTGTCCACCAGATAATTGTTAGGTTTCTACGAATTATTTCTATAGAAAGATCACGAAGTAATGCTGGAGGTGCAGCTTCGTCGACAAAATGAAAGCCATTCTGACCAGTTTGCTTCACGATTTCCTCAATACGATCACATAAAATGGCGGCAGTGATTGGCTCGTATCTTTGAATATAATCCAGGGAAATATCACAAAAAGTACATTTCCCCCAATAACAGCCATGTGCAAGGGTGAGCTTGTTCCAACGGCCGTCGCTCCATAATCGATGCATTGGATTTACAACCTCAATTACAGAAAGATATTTGTTTAATAACAGATCAGAATAATCCGGTGTACCTACATCTCTTTGGGAGTAATCTAATTCTAAGGAGCTGTTGAAATATTTTACCTCGCCATTGTCTAAGGCAAAAGTTCTTTTTAAATCTTCTTTATTGCGTTCGCCTTTTAAGTGCTCAATGAGGTGATAGATAGGTGCTTCGCCATCATCCAGCGTGATAAAATCTAAAAAGTTAAACACACGTTCATCCGTCAACGACCTGAGTTCGGTATTTGCATAACCTCCCCCTAAGGCAACTTTAATTGCCGGATGGACGCGTTTAATCCATTGCCCGCATTTAAATGCGCTATATAAATTACCTGGGAAAGGCGCTGATAGAGCAACAAGATCGGGCTGAATGTTATTAATTTTTTCTTCCAGAATGCGGATTAGGATTTGGTCAATAAAGCTATCCTCTTTATTAAGGGCATTGTTAATTTCATCAAATGTTGATGCGGATCGCCCCAATCGCTCGGCGTAGCGGCTAAATCCAAAATGTGGATCAATTGCCTCTATAATTAAATCGGATACGTCTTCCAGATAAAGTGTTGCAAGGTGCTTGGCTTTATCACGCGTGCCCATCGTTCCGAAAGCCCATTCAAGATCATCGGTTTGAGCAAAACGAGATGCTTCAGGTAAATAATTTCCTTCGCAGATTAATAGCGCAAGTGTTGGATTATTATCTTGGAGAAAGTCGATAACAAGACCAATCGTATTAATATAACTATTTTTGAGGTTGACTATCCGTTGGCTGTTCTCGGAAAGCTCAATGCCTCTTTGTTGAACTTCATTAAATAAGTCCGTTAATCCTTTTTTGGAAAAAAGTTCAAGTATAACTTCAATGCCCAAATCCGTTTGATATGATGGGATGCTTTTAGTATTTAAAAACCCTTTTAAATAAGCCGTAGCCGGATAAGGGGTATTTAATTGTGTGAACGGAGGGGTGATAAATAATACTTTAAAATTCAACTTATTGCATTTAATTCTGAGTGCAAAGTTAGCTATATGGTATCAAGTATTGAGTATCAAGTATCAAGTAGTTTGGCTGTCATCATTTGGATCAATCCCACAGATGCTTTCCTTCGATAAATGCAATTAAATCATCAGCCATCACTTTTTGTTCTTCTACTTTAGGATGGCCGGGCGTATTTTTATATGGGAAGAAATGAGTATAAATTTTATTATCCTTTAAGTTGTTAACAGCACTTTCTATATATCCTGGCCATGGGGAGCCTTTTTGAGTAGCATCCATATTTCCAAGAGCACAAATAATGTGAGCTTTGGGGTACTTACTTCTAATGCTTTTAACAAGATCCTGATAATGTTTAATTATGGTATCCGACGAAGGCTTTGCTTCTCCGAATCGGTGTTTAAATTCCGGATGATCTGTCTTTTTAATTATCCATGAATCATTTTGAAATAGATTGATGACCACGATTTGTGGTTTGTAGTTATTAAAATCCCATTTCAAGGTCGCAGAAGTTGCATCCAAGCGATCATACATTTCAGACATGATCAGCGGGAACCAGCTTACTAATATGCCGATGCCGCTTTTAGCAATGCAATTATAATCTGCATTAAAATGACGGGCAGTAATTGCATCATAGGCAATATAGTTATCTTCAAATTCTGGTGCTCCAGAATCTTTACCAGAATAGTCTAACGCTCCAAATCCACACGTTATTGAATTACCGTAAAATTCAATTCTGCGTTTTGGCGCTTTCACTTTCTTCAATTTATTGCCCTCAATTACTTCAAAACCATATAACCATGTTTTACCCCACTCCCATTCTGTCTTCTTGAATAATTGAACGGTATGTAAGCCATAATTAAGATTACTTGCTAGCACATACTCCTTTTTTTGAGTATCTGGCTTTAGTGGTACGATCTTTCCATCGATGATTATATTATAATAATTCTGGTTCTTTTCATCCTTAAGTGTGGCTTTTAACCCCGTGCCTTTAAACTTTATAGTAACTGATGAACCGGGCCAACTCAAAATTGTCGCTGAATCTTTTTCCGTAATGATCCTTCCCATGTAATGCAGGGATGCATTGCTAGGACTTACTTTTAGTTGAGCAAAAGAACTTAACGAAATCAGAATCAGTATCGAGGAGGTAAAAAACTTTTTGGCTGTGAACATATTTTAAAAATGTATGCTAAAGTAATAACAAATAAATTGCAAACGCATTTCAGCGTTAAAAGATTAACGCTTCATAAAATCTCCAATAAAATCTGTTAATTTTATCGGACTACAATTTATACAATTTGGAGAAGAGAGGCCTTAAAATTCTTATCATTCGTTTTAGTTCTATTGGGGATATTGTGCTGACAACACCGGTTATCAGATGTCTAAAACAACAACTAAAAGATGCAGAGGTACATTATTTGACTAAAAAAAATTTCAAAGCTGTTCTAGCGCATAACCCATACATCGATAAATTACATTTATTAGATCACGATCTTTCCAAAACTATAAGTGAACTTAAAGCTGAAAAATTTGATTGTGTAATTGATCTTCATCACAACCTCAGAACGTTTATTATTAAAACCAGGCTCGGCGTTAAAAGCACCTCATTTGATAAACTTAATTGGCAAAAATGGCTTTTGGTAAATCTTAGAGTCAATAAAATGCCTAATATTCATATTGTTGACCGGTATTTAGATACAGTTCAACTTCTGGGAGTTAGCAATGATGGACTGGGCTTAGATTATTTTCTAGCTTATGATTATTCGTTATCAGATTTACTTCCAACAACACATCAAGGTTTCTTAGGATTGGTAATTGGAGCACAGCATGCTACTAAACGTTTGCCAACTAATAAACTGATTGAACTCTGCCAAAACTTGAATAAACCAATTGTGTTACTAGGTGGTAAAGAAGATTTCGAACGTGGTGAACAAATCGCCCATAGTAATAATCATGTGTTTAATGGTTGTGGTAAATTTTCGCTCGATCAATCTGCATATCTTGTAAAAATGGCTACGTCGATCATCACGCATGATACTGGTTTGATGCATATTGCATCTGCTTTTAATAAACCTATTGTTTCCGTTTGGGGTAATACAGTGCCGGAATTTGGGATGTATCCATATCAGGTGAATAAGTCAATTATTGTCGAGGTTAATGGATTACCGTGCAGACCATGTTCAAAGATTGGTTATCAAAAATGCCCGAAAGGACATTTTAAATGTATGAATGACATTAATGTCATTGATATATCTACCTTTGTTTAATGAGCAAAAAATTACTAGTCGTTCGTCACGCTAAATCTGATTGGGAAAGTGACATTAAAAGAGATTTTGATAGGCCTTTGAATAATCGTGGTGAAAAAAATGCCCCAGAAATGGCCCAACGATTAGTTAAAAAGAATATAATTCCAGAAAAAATTGTTAGCAGTCCGGCTTTAAGAGCAATCACAACTGCAGGCATTTTTGCCGAAGCTTTTGGATATTCTAAACCAGATATACTTCAAGAACCCAAAATTTATGAAGCCTCTGCTTCAAGATTGCAAAAAATTATTAATGAATTACCCAACCAGTATGATTTTATTGCACTTTTTGGGCACAACCCCGGCTTGACTGAATTAGTGATTAACCTAAGCAATGCAGACATTTATAATATACCTACTTGCGGAATGGTTCTTTTAGATTTCCCTTATGACGATTGGAGGATGATCACTCAAGGAAGTGGCGAGAAGCTTTTTTTCGATTTCCCAAAGAATATTTAAGATTTAAGCGGTCAGCTATGAGCAGTCAGCGGTCAGCCTATAGCATTTCTAATAGATTGATATTTCGTCAGTCATTGTTGAAAGCTCAACTATGCCATTTTGTAAATTTTACCTGGCAATGAAACTACAATTCCTTGCATTTCTAATCCTAAAAGTGTGACTGACATTTTACTTTGAGATAATTTACTCAAGATTGAAAGTTCGTCTATTGCAGTCATTCCTTTATCAGCTAACACATCCGTAATCTTTCGTTCATCTGCAGATAAATCAAGCATTAGACTTATTTGAGGCTTATTTTTGGATGCTTGTACTTCTTTCCAACCCAATAAGTACTCCAGATCAGAAACTCCTGAAATTAGGTTAGCACGATTTGTTTTGATCAGGAAATTACAACCAGAACTAAATTCATCATGCACTCTGCCCGGAAAAGCAAAAACATCCCGATTATAAGAATTTGCAATTTCAGCAGTTATTAAAGCACCTCCTTTAATATTTGCTTCAACTACAATAGTCGCATCAGCCATACCAGCTATTATTCGATTTCGTTTTGGAAAGTTTTCACGGTCAGGGTTTGTTCCCGATATAAATTCTGTTAATAAGCCTCCGCAGGAAAGCATTTTTTCAGCCAGGCTTCTATTTACTGCCGGATATATCCTATCCAAACCGTGACCTAAAACGCCAATGGTTGAAATTTCATTTTTAATGCATTCCTTATGCGCCATGCTATCAATACCATGTGCCAATCCGCTCACTACTAATGGATTATGCACCTTCAAATCAGCCATCATCACCCTACAGATATCTCTTCCATAATCTGATGCATTTCGTGTACCCACAACACTGATTACTTTTTGCGAATTGAAATCAGCTGATCCTTTGAAGTACAACATAATTGGAGCATCAGCACAATTCCTAAGTCTTTGTGGATATTCTCTATCCAGCACAAAGAATGATTGAATTTTATATTTTTCTATGAAATCAATCTCCTGTTCAGCTCTTTTAAAAACCGAATGATTGATAATTGAATCAGCTGTTTTTGAACCGATTCCGGGGATATTCGTTAAGTGCGACTTTTTGTTTTTGAAAACCTCCTCAGCAGACCCACAGTGGCTTAATAGCGCTCGGGCCATAACATGGCCGATCCCCGGAATACATGTTAATGCAATTTGATGAAGCTTAGACAATTTATTGAGCTGGAAAGTAAATAACGAACTTCGTTTCAAAATAATCCTCTTTGAAATAGTCCTTTACGGGATATTGAGTGATATTTTTCAAGCCCGACTGCTTTAACTCTTCAGTAAGATCGCCACCTTTTAAATACAATACCCCATTTTTAAGTTGATTAGTCGATTTGCTATTAAATTTATCGCGAATCCAAGGATAAAAGTCTTTTAATTGAGTAACAGCTCTGGAAATAACGAAATCAAATTGGTCATTAATTTGTTCGGCACGAGCATGTGTAGCTACCAGATTAGTTAATTCTATTGCTTTAGATACTTCATTCACAACCTTAATTTTCTTACCAATAGAGTCTACCAAATGAAATTGTGTTTCTGGGAATAAAATGGCCAAAGGAATTCCGGGAAACCCTCCACCAGTACCTACGTCAAGAATTTTTTCATTCGGTAAAAAGGAAATAACCTTGGCTATTGCTAATGAATGTAAGACATGATGAAGATACAGTTTGTCGATATCCTTTCGGGAAATGACGTTAATTTGCGAGTTCCAGTGTTTATACTGTTCCTCTAACTGGTTAAACTGTTTTTTTTGATTTACGCTAAGATCGGGGAAGTACTGGAATATAATATCAGAAGTCACTACGTAAGTTTTTCTTTTTTTGATTCATAACGTTTGATAAAAGATCTCTGGCTCTAAACAACTGAGCTTTTACAGTACCTAATGGTAGATCGAGCTGGTTAGCGATCTCTTCATATGAAAGTTCATCAAAATACCTAAGAATAATTAACGTGCGATAACGTGATGGGAGTTTATCCACAATATCCTTTAATTTTTCGTTTTGCTGTTTTTTGATAGATATTTCTTCTGGATCTAACGTATCAGATCGTATTTGCAATGGTCTGTCGTCCCCTTCATCATCCACCATGCTATCCATTGAAACAACGTTCAAGCGCTTTTTACGAATAAAATCAATGCAGTTATTGGTAGCAATTCTGAAAAGCCAGGTACTGAATGCAAAATCAGGTTTGTATTTCTCTATATTCTCGAATGCTTTTCCAAAAGTTTCTACGGTCATGTCCATCGCATCGTCTTTATTATTCACCATCTTCAATGACATGAAATATATAGACTCTTTATATCGTTGCATTAACTCAGCAAAAGCCTTCTGCTCTCCTTCTTTAGCTCTGCAAACGAGGTTAAAATCATTCTTAGCATTTGCCGAAAAATTTGGATTTACTTCCATTGAACTTTTTTCTTAAAAATTGTTAGCAGACTAAGTACGAGTATATAAAAATAATAAATGAAATCGAAAAGTGGAAGCCACCATTTCAAATCATCATAATTCAGTTTCTTAAATATAGGGAAATAAACGATTGCCAAAGCTAAAAGTCTTATAATATATAAAGAAAGTAAAAACCACCATTGAGCTTTCAGGGCAATCAGGGCAAATAATAACGCGTAAAATAGCATGGCAGAACCTGATTGAACGGTAAGCATTCTCTTATGTTCTGATTTATAAACCTTGCCCGCTCCCAAGTGTCGCCGTTTCTGTTTTATATATTGTGAAAACGTTCTTTTAGGCTCTGACCATACTTGAGCATCGGCATCTATCTCAATTACAGCATTTTGGGGTGTCGCATTCTGATTTACAAAAAGATCATCGTCCCCGGAAGGAATATGCATATGAGCCGCAAAACCTTTCCCTCTAAAAAATAGCGATTTGGTGTAAGCCATATTTCTACCAACTCCCATATAAGGACTTTTCGCTAAGGCGAATGATAAATAATTGAGTGCCGTAAAAAAGGTTTCAAAACGGATCAACATGTTTACAAAGCCCTTCACCTTTTCATACGGAGAATAACCCAATACAATTTCAGTAGAACCAGTGAAATTTCGTTGCATCTTATAGATCCAATCTTTGGATGAAGGTCTACAATCAGCGTCAGTAAAAATTAAATGTTCATTTTGGGCAGCTTTAATCCCCATAGTAACGGCAAACTTTTTACCTGTTTTGAACCGTTCATGTTCATTTATAGTAACAATTTTCAGTTGAGGATATTTACCGGAAAAATCTCTTAAAACTATATCAGAATTATCATCTGAACAATCGTTGACAACTACAACTTCATAATTCTCATAATTTTGCTCTAAGATAAGAGGAAGATTTTTTAAGAAATTGGCCTCTTCATTACGTCCACAAATAATTACCGAAACCGGATAACCTTTAGTATCAGGAACTGAACCACGTCTATATGCTGAAAGTTTTTGATGTACAATTACAGTATAGTACAACTGTATAAGGAAACAAATTTGAAAGGATATAAAAATTAGTAGGTAAAGGTAATTCACTGTTTATTTTAAATCATTTATAAATTAATGCGCAAATGTCTGATTTTTAAACAAACTATCACTATGGTTTCGTAAACTTTAACTAAAGTCAAACCGCTTTTTTGCTACTTTTGCAGGATTAAACTAAAAAATGAAATTTAAATTAGAGGCTAAAGATAAACTTTCTAACGCTCGTGCAGGCGAAATCATTACAGATCATGGTATAGTAAAAACTCCGATTTTTATGCCCGTAGGTACCGCCGGAACCGTAAAAGCAGTACATCAACATGAGCTTGAAAATGACATTAAAGCCCAAATTATTCTTGGAAATACCTACCATTTATATCTCAGACCTGGTTTAGATACTCTGGAAAAAGCTGGCGGATTACATAAATTTAATGGCTGGAATAAGCCCCTGCTTACTGATAGTGGCGGCTATCAAGTGTACTCACTTTCAGGAGTGCGTAAAATAAAAGAAGAAGGAGTAACTTTTCGTTCGCATATAGATGGCTCAAAACATTTATTTACTCCTGAAAACGTAATGGATACGCAGCGAATTATTGGTGCTGATATCATAATGGCATTTGATGAATGCACACCATATCCTTGTGAATACAATTATGCAAGGCGATCAATAGATATGACCCATCGATGGTTAAAACGCTGTTGCGATCGCTTTGATAATACTGAAAGTAAATATGGTTACTCACAAACGCTTTTTCCAATTGTACAAGGTTCCGTATACAAAGATTTACGTAAAAAATCAGCCGAAGTAATTGCTTCATTTGAGCGTGATGGTAATGCAATAGGCGGATTATCTGTGGGTGAGCCAGCGGAAGAGATGTATGAAATGACAGAAATTGTTTGCAGCATATTGCCGGTAGAAAAGCCACGTTATTTAATGGGTGTAGGTACTCCAATTAACATTTTAGAAAATATAGCGCTTGGCATTGATATGTTTGATTGTGTAATGCCAACACGCAATGCCAGAAACGGGATGCTGTTTACCAGAAATGGTATTATAAATATCCGTAACGAAAGGTGGAAGAATGATTTTTCCCCAATAGACGAAGAGAGTGAATTGTATGCCGATTTAAATTATTCAAAAGCATATTTACGTCATTTAATGGCTTCTAAAGAAATTTTGGGTGCTCAAATAGCTACTTTGCATAACCTTCATTTTTACATCTGGCTTGTTGGTGAAGCCCGTGAAAAAATAATTTCAGGCGAGTTTTATGAATGGAAGAATAAAATGGTTATCCAATTAGCGCAACGATTATAGCAAGCATGATTAAACTTCTGGATTGGTACATCATTAAGAAATATCTTGGGACGTTCGTTTTTACACTGTCTATTTTCACTGTAATTATTATTGTTTTTGATATTTCTGAGAGGCTGGATGATTTTTTAAAGCACCAGGCACCAATTGACAAGATCTTTCTTAATTATTATGCTGGTGTGGTGCCTTTCTACCTGAACATGCTGTCTCCACTAATTAATTTTATTGCGGTTATATTCTTTACAGCAAAGATGGCGGACCAAACGGAAATCGTGCCCATATTATCTGGTGGCGTAAGTTTCAATAGGTATTTAAGGCCTTATTGGATCTCTGCTTTCGTGATATTTTTAGTGTCACTAATTGCTAATTTGTATATCATCCCAAAAACCAATCGTTTAAAAAATGACTTCGAAAATGTATATGTAAATCCCAAAGCAGATAATGAAAAAATGAACATACATATGCAGATGGACAAAAGAACATACGTATCTATTAACAACTTCGACAATAACACAAAAATTGGTTTCAAATTTACACTCGAAAAGTTCAATGGTTTTGAGTTAAGAGAGAAACTAGTTGCAGATCGTATTACCTGGGACTCTGTGAAGCGGGTTTGGAGTCTTGATAATTATTCCATTCGATCCATAGATGGATTGAAGGAAAAGATGACATATGGTACGAAGAAGGATACCACCTTGGATATGAGGCCAGCTGATTTTGAGATTTATGAAAATATCTTTGACAATATGGATATGCATACCTTAAATGATCGAATTAAGAAAGAAGAGATTCGTGGAACTGGAATCATGACAGATTTGTTGCTGCAAAAATATAAACGATTTGTTAATCCAGTAGCGGTGTTTATTTTAACATTAATAGGTGTTTCCCTATCTTCCAGAAAAGTTCGCGGAGGTGTTGGTCTGCCTCTGGGGATTGGAATTTTCTTAAGTTTCGCATACATTGTATGTAATCAATTCTCCACAATGTTTGCCTTGAAGGGTGGTTTACCTCCCCTGTTAGCCGTATTACTCCCTAACGTTGTATTCGGTTTACTAGGCTTGTATTTGATGGCAAAAGCCCCTAAATAAGCCGCTGCCTATGGCATCAAAATCTCTTACAAAAAATTTAATAATACTTCATCTAACTGTTTTCGTTTGGGGGTTTACAGGCATACTTGGCAAGCTTATTTCTATAGGTGCAATTGCCTTGGTTTGGTACCGCGTACTCATTGCTTTTATTGCTCTTTTTATATATTTTAAAGCCAGCAAAACAGCTATAAAAGTTAGCAGAAATACCTTCTTAAAATTGTTTTTTACCGGAGCAATTGTGGGCCTTCATTGGATATTATTTTTCCAATCTATTAAGCTTTCTACGGTGTCTGTCGCCTTGGTCTGTTTGTCATCTTTAACGCTTTTTACCGCCATACTTGAGCCACTATTTAACCGTAAAAAAGTAGACATATTAGACGTATTCACAGGCTTACTAATCATCGTTGGAATTACTCTTATTTTCAATTTTGAGAGCAGGTATAAGCTAGGTATTATTAGTGGTTTAAGCTGTGCTCTTTGTGCGAGTATTTTCTCTATTATAAATTCAAAACAGATTAAAAATCGCTCGGCTCCTATAATCAGTTTTTACGAATTAGCAGGTGCATGGGTTTGGATTTCTCTTTATAATTTAATTACCGAAGGATTCGGAACCTTAACTTTTCCTGGCACAGTAGATCTAGTTTATCTACTGATTTTAGGAATACTATGCACCGCCGTAGCCTACGTTGCAGGAGTATCTGTGATGCAAGATTTGAGCGCATTTAAAGTGGCTTTGATAACTAACCTTGAACCTGTATACGGCATCATTTTAGCGTTTATATTTTTTGGTAAAAAAGAACAAATGACTGGCGGATTTTACTTGGGTGCTATCATTGTTCTGACCTCTATTTTTCTGCATCCGCTGATTCAAAAATATTTTCAAAAAAGGAAAATAGAAAAGCAAATCCCGTTAGGATAAAAAACATAAATACACTAAGCTTATTTTTTTGCTGCGACAAATAACTACAAACTTTGAAACTTTAAGGCCATCAAAAATTCTAGTCTCGAATACTTTCTTAGAAGACGGCTGGTCGAAGCTTTTGCATTAAAATAAACTCCTCCTCCACAACATAATTCTAGATAAAAATGACCACACAAATAGTGTCGGGTTGATGGGATCTAAATTCCCAAAAGATTATTAATTCGGCGCAACACTTATTTTTGCGATATCTTCATTGCCCAAATTTAAAACGAAAATTATGAGATAGTGATTAGCTATTTTTTGAAGTTTTCAATCTCGGCAGAAACGGCAGCTGAATGCAAAAATTACATAAACTCTCTTGCCTTCTTACACGCATTGAATTGCAGTTTTATTTAGTACATTGACCACATAATTTAAGCAAATCTAACCTTGTCTAATTTTTTAATATTTAAAAGAAATAAGCTAGATATGAAGGAGCTAATAACGAACTTTAAACGACAATCCATCGTCTAAATATAGAATAACTAGGAATAAATATTAAAAATAGAATATTGCTAATCAGGTATTTACATCATATAACTAAATAATTAATAAATATAAATCAAAATCAAGCACACCTGATTAACTAAAATATTTAGCAAATCACATAAATGACATTATTTTTAAGAAATAAAAAACTAATTTTCAGACTTTTAGCTAGTCTTATATTAACAATTATATCAGCAAGGTCAAAAGCTCAGTTATTTGACAGTGAACAGAATCCACCGAACTTAAAATGGAGGCAAATTAACTGTCCTGACTTTCAAATCATCTACCCTACCGAGTTAGGTGTTGAAGCACAACGTATGGCAAATACGTTACAAAGCATCATCTCCAGAGTAAGTCAATCGCTTAAGATTAAACCTCAAAAAATCTCGGTGATCTTACAAAATCAGAGCACCAGTTCAAATGGATTTGTTCAACTTGCTCCAAGGCGATCAGAGTTTTTCACTACCCCACCTCAAGATTTTGACTTTCAAGATTGGCTTAATAGTTTGGCTGTTCATGAACTTCGGCATGTTGTCCAATTCGATAAGTTAACCGGAGAATTAAAGGCTCCCCTATTTGAGCAACTGGCTCTTGCAATTTTCGGCATCTCCTTACCACCCTGGTTTTATGAAGGTGATGCAGTAGGCATTGAAACTTCACTAACAGAATCGGGGCGAGGTCGGCTTCCAAGTTGGGATATAATTTTGCGAACAAATACACTAAGTGGAAAGTTAAACACCTATTCGAAAGATTATTTTGGCTCTGCAAAAACTCTTACTCCTGGCTTTTATCAGCTCGGATATTTTATGACTTCCAAACTCCGACGTGATTATGGTGTAGGCATTTTAGACAGTGTAATGCAACGTATTTCAAACAATCCGATAAGGCCATATAACCTCAGCAATTCTATAAAAAAATTCACTCATTTAAACACTCCAGAACTTCATCAACAAACGATCAAAGAACTAAGTAAACTTTGGAATGAACAACTTGAAAAAGTTAACCCAAAATCATATACAACCTTAAATATTCGGGAAGAACAAACACCTATTTCTTATTTACTACCAATAGCAATTTCACGTTCTGAGGTGTTAGTATTGAAACAAAGTAAAGCTCAAACCGCAGCATTTACAATTATTAATATGGAGGGGAAAGAGAGAAAGTTGTTACGAATCGGCATCCAGGAAAACCCGCAATTTAATTATGCAAACGGGCAAATAATTTGGGAAGAATTTAGGTTTGACAAACGTTACCAAAAGCGTTCATTTAACGTGATAAATCTCTATAATATTAACACAAAAAAATACCGACAAGTAACCAATAAAACCAGGCTATTTTCACCTGCTCTTTCACCAGACGGAAAGCGTTTTATTGCAGTGAATATTTCAGAGCAAAACCAAGTTGAACTGGTCGAATTTGATACAAACTCCGGGTCCGAAATTAAGCGATATCTAAACCCCTTGAACCTTACTTTGCAAGCTCCACAATACAACCAAACAGGCGACAAAATCATCGTAACAGGAGTTAACAAAAATGGAGAAACACTGTGCGAAGCGAACGTAAAAACCGGCACTTTTAAGCAATTAATTACCTTTCAGAAGCAACAAATTACTCATCCATTTTATGCCGGCGACCAGATACTATTTTCAGCCCATTACAACGGCATAAATAATATATACAGCCTGGATACCACCAGCCTGCAGATCGTTCAATTAACGTCATCTAAATATGGTGCTTTCAATCCTTCGTATAGCCAATTTTCGAAAAAAATCCTTTTTAACAATTTTGAATACCGAGGGAACGACGTTAGCGAAATAGATTTATCGAGCACTTCAGGCACACCAATTAACCAAATCACAAATACATTTGTAAACTATTCACAACCACTTTCCGCACAAGAAGGCAATGTGAACGTATTCGACAGTATACCTACCGTGACATACCCCACATCTTCCTATCATGAATTATCTAATCTGTTTAATTTCCATAGCATCATACCTATTGTAGCTCAAAATGATTTAAATGATAAATACAATTTGGGCTTTCAGTTAGTATCGAACAACAAGTTGAATACACTCGATCTTTACACAGGCTATCAATACAATCAAGGATTAAAACGCAGTGAGTACCTGGCTGGATTCACCTATAAGCGATTTTACCCTATCTTAAACGTTCAGTATATAAACCGGGCAAGGCTCGGGTATGTTAGTACATTAGTTCAAGGGGTAAAAACAGTAAATCAGTTACAATGGCGTGAAAACTTCTTAGAATTTAGTGCAGAGGTTCCATTTACCTTTAATCGGCGAAACTATATTTACAGTACAGGTTTTAAACTTTCAAGCAGCTATACTTCCAGATATGACTTTGACCAACCGAACATAACAATCTCACAAAACATTCGCTTCCCCTTAAAGTATCAAGCTTATTTTAATAGGTCAACAACTCGTAGCTCCCGGGATTTAGCTCCAAGATGGGGACAAAGCATTAGTCTGTCTTACCAACACTTCCCTTTTGAAAATAAAATTGATGGTAGTTTATTTACCTTCAACTCTCAATTTTATGCACCCGGCTTATTTTCTAATCATTCGCTACAAGCTGCATTTAATTATGAAGACAATTTTGGGATTTATAACAACTCAGTAAACATTCCACAGGTTAGCGGGCACTTAAATATTACACATATTAAACCAGTTTACAATACCTTGTTATTAGATTACCGCTTTCCTCTTTTTTATCCAGATCTTGAAATTGGACCTTTCGCATACATCAAAAGGTTAAAAGCGGGCGTGTTTGCCGATTATGAAAATTTGGGAGCCACTAATTCTCAAGAACCCAAAACGTTCGGTTTCGAACTTAAAGCCGATATGAATTTATTGCGATTCTATCTGCCAAACTTTGAGTTAGGAGGAAAATTGATATTCGTTAACGGTAATTCATCTCAAAACCCGATATTCGAGTTTGGCTTCAATTATAATTACTAAAATGAGCGTTAAAACAATCTTCATCATTTCTATTACTATTCTTGTCACAATCATAATGATGAATAATACGGATGAAGTTAATTTCTGGATATTTGGTCAAGCCAGAATTCCAATGTTAGCCATCATGGGATGTATGCTATTTGCAGGATTAATTGCAGGTTTCCTTCTTGGCAGACCAAAAAAGAAAACAATTACTCCTTTATCAACAGACGACGAAAACAATAATTCTGACAATAAAAATACTGGGTTGAGTGATGAAGACAGGGAGTATATCAGATAAACACAGAACAAGAAAACCTATTAATATGAAAAATGCCGTGTTGCTTTTTATCTTTAGTCTGTTGTTTGCAGGCATTGTTAAAGCGCAAGAACCACTTGTTCCAGTTAACTATACCTTACAATCTGCAAATGATTACCGTCAATATGAACCAAACGTGCTTGCATCCATACAATGGTTGCATAACACGCCTCGAAGTATAGAAACCGCTAAACGAAAACAGGTTGAAGACTTCCTTTTAAAATGGATATATGGCACTCCATATTTAAAGGTTGTAATTGAGCCGTACGCCATGAAACTTTCTGGCAACAACGCAGATCTTCTTCTGAGTTTCATTTTTGGTTATACCGAATTCAAATTGAAAAACGTTACAGAGAGCGATGCTTTAGTTGCGAATGTTGCAGGCATACAATTTTTGATAGAAGATTATACCGTTAACATTTCTTCATTCAAAAAAGATGCTGCCATTGATAAAGTTATTGCATTACAATCTTCCGGCAAGCTAGCCGAATGGATTAAACCACAGCTTAGCATGGGAAATAAAATTCAGGCTGAATACTAAACGTTATAAAACACCTGGTTTTCTTCTTCTAGTTCAGCAACAGAAACTTTATCTTTAAATATCCCATATACCGAAGCACCGCTACCACTCATGGAAGCATATACGGCTCCATAATCATATAACGCCTTTTTCAAGTCGCCTATCAAAGGATACTTAGAAAAAACAGAGTCCTCAAAATCATTTTTAATTTGGTTTTTCCACTCTTCAATTGGCAAATTGATCAGCTCCTTCAGCGATACTTCTGCCTGTTTAGCTTTTATACCACTGTACGCACTTTGAGTAGAAACATGCACAGGCGGCATCACTAAAACTTTATAATATTCACTTAAATTCAAGGTAATGTTTTCAAACACATCTCCTTTTTCAAAAGCATAAACTGGTTTGTTATTAATAAAAAAGGCGCAGTCAGCACCTATACATCTGGCATAATTTTCCATTTCCGCTGCACTTAATCCCAGAGTAAACTTTTCATTTAAAAGCTTAATCAAGAATGCGGCATCAGCAGATCCTCCTCCAAGGCCGGCTCCAATCGGAATATGTTTATGTAAATGAATATGAACTGGCGGTATGCTGAAATCCTTCTTTAACAAATTATACGCTTTCACACAGATATTTTCGCCTGCACTCCCCGGTATTAAAATCCCTGTAGAAGAAAATTTCAGTTCACTTGCTTCTATAATTTCTACAGCGTCCTTAATTAACAAAGGATAAAAAATCGTTTCGAGATCATGATAACCATCTTCCCTTTTACGGGTTACGTTTAATCCGATGTTGATTTTGGCGTTTGGAAATGCAATCATATGTGTGTAAACAGCTTGCAAAAGTACATTATTTCTTTCTCTGGCATAATTCACGCTTAAGCAATTTGCTTTGTATTAGAACTATTATATTTGCACCTTTCAATTTAGCGTTATAAATACTTTGTGTACTTTGGGCGTGCCTTACGGCCGGGCTTTTCGTTCCAAGTCCTCAACCAAATAAAGAAATTTGGTTTGCGGGCTTTCCACTTCAATCCCTCACGCAAATAGCATACTAATTACCAGATGATTAACGCAATACTCAATATACAGGACTCAATACGCCTAAAATGAAACAATATCTTGATTTAATGAAGCATGTGCTTGAAAACGGCACACAAAAGCACGATCGAACCGGAACTGGAACAATAAGCGTATTTGGATATCAAATGAGGTTTAATTTGCAAGAAGGCTTTCCATTGGTCACTACCAAAAAAGTTCACCTTCGCTCCATTCTCCATGAGCTAATTTGGTTTCTACAAGGTGATACAAACATTAAATATTTAAAAAAAAACAAGGTTAGTATATGGGATGAATGGGCTGATGAGCAAGGGAATTTAGGGCCAATTTATGGTTATCAATGGCGTTCGTGGCCAACTGCAGATGGACGGCATATTGATCAGATAAGTCAAATCATCCATCAGATAAAAACCAATCCAGATTCCCGCAGAATAATAGTATCTGCATGGAACGTAGCCGAAATAGAAAATATGGCGCTACCTCCTTGCCATAGTTTTTTTCAATTTTACGTTGCACCTCCAAATCTCACTAAAGGAGAAACACGGGGCAAGCTTTCTTGCCAGTTATACCAGCGCAGTGCCGACATTTTTTTAGGCGTTCCGTTTAACATTGCTTCCTATGCTTTACTAACACACATGGTTGCACAAGTATGTGATTTAGAACCTGGTGATTTTGTGCATACCTTTGGTGATGCTCATTTATATAATAATCACATCGAACAAACAAAGCTTCAATTAAGTCGCGATTTACGTCCATTACCCACACTTAAATTAAATCCGGAAGTAAAAAATATCTTCGACTTTAAATTTGAAGACGTAATTCTCGAAAATTACGACCCACATCCTCACATTAAAGCACCGGTAGCAGTCTAGCCCCTGCCCCTAATTGGGTTAATTATAATAATATATGAAAATAAGTATTGTAGTTGTTGCAGACGAGAACAACGCTATTGGTAAAAACAACCAGTTGCTGTGTCACCTTCCTGCAGATTTAAAGCATTTTAAAAGCATAACAACAGGTAACACAGTTGTTATGGGGCGCAAAACTTTTGATTCTATCGGAAAACCTCTCCCTAACCGAAAGAATATTGTAATTACTCGCCAGCCGAACTTAGCCATTGAAGGATGTGAAGTGGTTCAATCTCTGCAAGAAGCCATACAATCATCAGCTGATAATACAGATGTTTGCATTATCGGTGGTGCAGAAATTTACAATCAGTCACTTGAATTAACAGATGTAATATATCTAACAAGAATTCACCATGAATTTGAAGCAGATGCTTTTTTTCCACCCATCGATTCAGAAATATGGGAACAAACAAGTATTGAACCGCATCAGCCCGACGAAAAAAACAAATATTCTTATAGTTTTATCACATATAATAAACGCTAGACTTTATCATATTTTAAAACTTAACAGGATTTAAACACGCCAATAATCTGAAGATGATAATTATGAAGAAGTTCAAAAAAATTCTTAGCCTAGAAAATTACAGGAAAATAAGATTATTGAAGCCTATCAAAATTAAAAATCATTAAACATAAGCCTACAAAAATTACCTTAATATTTATACTTAAAGAATTCCATAAACTAAAAATTTAATTAGATTTGCCGTCTTAACCAAAAAAGGCTTAGCTAAAAAAATACTATTCAATTAAAAAAATGCAAGGTAAAGGACTAATCAAATTCGCCGCAATAGCGTTAACTATTGCGTGTTTGTATTCACTATCATTTACGTGGATTGCCAAGCACGTAGAAAGTAATGCCAAAGAGTATGCCAAGGGAGATATAGAGAAAGAAAAAGCTTATTTAGATTCCGTTTCTACACAACCAGTTTTTAGTAGCGTAAAGTACATTACTTATCAGTATGCTAAAGATCGAGAAATACCTTTAGGTCTTGATTTAAAGGGTGGTATGAATGTTACCATGGAAATTTCGTTAACCGACTTGGTAAAGAACCTTTCTAATAACAATCCAGATCAGGCATTTAACACCGCATTACGCAATGCTGAAACCCGTATTAAAGAAGGAAAGAGTGACTTTATTTCACTTTTTGGACAAGAATATAACCAGCTTAAACCTAATGGACAATTAGCCGGCATATTTGCAACAAAAGAGAACGCAGAACATTTGAAAGCTAACTCTAGCAATTCTGAAGTTCTAAGCTTTTTAAGAAAACAAGCTAAAGATGCTATTGATCGCTCCTTTATTGTATTAAATACTCGTATTGACCAATTCGGTGTTGTTTCTCCAAATATTCAGCAACAAGAAGGTACAAACAGAATTTTAATTGAGTTACCAGGAGTTTCAGATACGGAGCGTATTCGTAAACTATTATCAGGTTCTGCAAAATTAGAATTCTGGGAAACGTTTGATAACACAGAGATATTTCCACTTTTTGAAAACGTAAATAAAATTTTAGCTTCTACCAATGTCGCTTCCGACACTACTAAAGCTGCACCTGTTAGTAATAGCACTTCAGCTCAACCTGATTCGGCTAAAAGTAAATTAGCTGCACTTGGCAAAAAAGATTCAACTAAAAAAGATACAAGCGCTGCATTAAACAAGAATCTTCAGGATCAAGCAAAACAGAATCCTTTATTTGCTGTGCTAAGTCCTGCATCTTATCAGAACCCTGACGGAAAATCAGGTTTACGCCCTGGTCCGGTTGTTGGATATGCCGCTCAGAAAGATACCGCTAAAGTGAATAAATATTTTGCTTCTGAAGCTGTTCGTTCTGTAATCCCATCAAATGTAAGATTAGCATGGGGTGTAAAACCAGTATCTCCAGAAACTAAAGTATTTGAATTATATGCCTTAAAAGCAAATTCTATTGCAGGTCCCGTTCTTGAAGGTGATGTAATATCTGATGCAGGTTCTGATTACGATCAAAGAGGAAATCCAGAAGTAACAATGAGGATGACCGCTGAAGGCGCTCGTTCTTGGCGTACGGTTACCGCTGCTGCTTCTGCAGATCCCCAAAATAAAAAAAGCATTGCAATTGTATTAGATAATCTTGTTTATTCTGCACCTACTGTACAAAATGAAATTCCTAATGGAGTTTCATCTATTAGCGGTAATTTTAAAATTGAAGATACTAAAGATTTAGCCAATGTATTAAAAGCGGGTAGACTTCCTGCTCCAGCAGTTATTGTTGACGAAGCGATTGTAGGTCCATCTTTAGGAGAAGCCGCAATTCATTCAGGTCTATTATCAACAGTGATTGGTTTGATCGTAGTATTAGTTTTCATGGTATTTTATTACAACCGTGCTGGTACTGTAGCAAATGTTGCTGTTATTGTCAATGTATTTTTCTTAATGGGTGTGCTTGCTTCTTTGGGAGCTGTATTAACATTGCCCGGAATAGCTGGTATCGTTTTAACAATGGGTATGGCGGTTGATGCCAACGTATTAATATATGAACGAATAAGGGAAGAATTGAATCATGGTAAAACTATCCGATTAGCTGTTTCAGACGGTTTTAAGCATGCATTGTCGTCGATTCTTGACTCACAAATTTCAACCTTCCTAACAGGTGTTATTCTTTATGAATTTGGTTCCGGGCCAATTAAAGGTTTTGCTACCACATTAATGATTGGTATTATAACATCTCTGTTCTGCTCAATTTTAATCGCCAGATTGATATTCGAATGGATGTTAGACAAAGGTTGGGATATTAAAGTTTCGAATCCATGGAGTTCTCATACCTTTAAAAATGCAAACTATGCATTCGTAAAAAACCGATTCAAGTTTTACGCATTTTCTGGTTTATTTATTTTAGCCGGTCTGATCTCAATGTTCACTAGAGGATTTAGTTTAGGTGTTGATTTTCAAGGAGGACGTTCTTACGTAGTTCAATTCGATAAGCAACCAGACATTGAAAAAGTGCGTACTAATTTAAACACCGCATTTGGAAAAACAACAGAGGTAAAGAGCTTTGGATCTGACAATAAACTAAAGATAACTACTACGTATCTTGTTAAAGAAACTGATGAAAAATCAGATGCTCTTGTTCAATCTAAATTACAACAAGGTCTTGATGCATCAAATAACACCAATCATATAGTAAGTTCACAAAAGGTTGGTCCAACTATAGCAAATGACATCAAATTATCAGCAATTAAGTCAGTTTTATTTGCCATTTTAATTATTTCAGTATATATATTTATTAGATTCCGTAAATGGCAATTCAGCTTGGGTGCAATGGTTGCAACAGCACATGATGCACTTATGGTACTATCTTTCTTTACATTGTTTAAAGATATACTTCCATTTTCGCTAGACATTGACCAAGCATTTATTGCAGCCATATTAACGGTAATTGGTTATTCAATCAATGATACTGTGGTTGTATTTGACCGTATTCGTGAATTCTTAAACTTACATCATTCCAAAGCAGATGATCCAAAAGCGGTGATCAACTCAGCGATTAATAGTACATTAAGCAGAACCATTATAACTGCATTAACCGTATTTTTCGTTTTAGTAGTATTATTCATTTTTGGTGGCGAGGTAATTAGAAGTTTCTCTTTTGCACTATTGATCGGTGTGGTTTTCGGAACCTATTCATCTATATGTGTAGCTACACCGGTAATTATAGATTTCGGTAAAAAAGATCTTAGATAACAGTAATAATCCTATTTTAAAACCCCACCTGGCAATGCCAGGTGGGGTTTTTGTTTAATTAAAAACTCCGAAAGTAGTTAGCATAACAACTAAATAATTAATATATTTGTCACACTAATTATTTGTATGACAAAACAAGGATTCGGCGCTTATTCTCATTTATTAGATCGCACAGCCAGGAGAGTAAAACAATATGCTCAACGGCGATTAAACTCAGAAAAATTTGGGATTACATTAGATCAATGGCTTATACTAAAGAGCTTAAATAAACATAATGATCTAAATCAAAAGGAACTTGCAGAAATTACCGGGAAAGATCATCCCACATTAACACGTATTGTTGATCTTCTATGTAAAAAAGGATTAACCGAGCGGCGTCTTCATCCCTCGGATAGACGAAGCTTCATCGTTCACCTTACAGTAATTGGTAAGCAACGAGTAATAGAATGGACACCCAAGATGGCAGAAATTAGAATGACTGCATGGCAAAATTTGACTCAAGAAGATTACGATAACTTAAAACGGATACTCAATACTATTTACAACAATTTAGATGTTTAAAATATTTGCAGAGAAATTACTTCTTTCACTAGTAAGAAACAATCTACGGCATTTAAAATGCTATTAAAAAAGATAGTATAAATAATAACATTTATCATCCCAACAGATATAAAATGGCACAAACAATAAATACGACAACCAAATTTCCAAAAGTAGTTATAATAGGTGGTGGTTTTGGAGGTATAGAACTTGCAAAGAAACTTGCAGGTAAAGAAGTCGAAATTTTGATGCTTGACAAGCATAATTATCATACTTTCCAACCCTTACTATACCAAGTTGCAACCGGAGGACTAGAACCAGATTCAATCGCATTTCCACTACGGAAAATATTTAAGGGTCAAAAAAATTTTAAATTCAGAATCACAGAAGTAAAAAAGATTATACCTGAATTGAAAATTGTAGAATCAACAATCGGTGATATCAGCTATGATTATCTTATTATAGCAACTGGTTCAGCCACTAACTTTTTTGGTCAAAATGAAATAGAGCATTTTTCTATGCCTATGAAAACTATTCCGGAAGCATTAAACCTTCGGAGTATGATCCTCCAAAATCTCGAAGAAGCTTTACTTGAACCGGAATTGATTCGAAAAGATGCGCTTTTAAATTTTGTTGTTGTTGGAGGTGGACCAACAGGAGTAGAATTATCAGGAGCGCTGGCTGAATTGAAAACCCATGTGCTTCCTAAAGATTATCCAGAACTCGATATAAGCCAAATGGACATATATCTTGTGGAGGGCTCTCCTGCTGTATTAGGTGTGATGTCTGAAAATGCTTCTAAAGCCGCAAAAAAGTTTTTAGAAGAAATGGGCGTAACCGTTTTGACGGATGTAAAAGTTGAGGCTTATGACGGAAAACTGATAAGCTTATCAACGGGCCAGACTATTCACACCAAAAATGTATTATGGTCTGCAGGTGTGAAAGGGCAAATCCCGGAAGGCATTACTCCAGAAAACATTGTAAGAGGTGGTAGAATTAAAGTAAATGAATACAATGCCATTGAAGGGCTTAATGATATTTTCGCTATTGGTGATGTAGCGGCCATGGTTAGCGAACAGTATCCTGGAGGTCATCCCGGCGTTGCCCCGGTTGCAATTCAACAAGGTAAGCACCTTGCAAAAAATCTGATACGAGTTGTTAATAACGAAAAACCCGAACCATTTAAATATTTCGACAAAGGTTCTATGGCAACAGTAGGTAGAAACCGGGCTGTCGTTGATATTGGTAAAATACGTTTTCAAGGCGTTTTTGCATGGTTCGTTTGGATGTTTGTTCACTTGATGTCACTGGTTGGATTTAGAAATAAAGTGGTCACGTTTGTAAACTGGGTTTGGAATTATTTTAGTTATGATCGTGGTACACGCTTAATCATCAGGAAGTTCAACAGAAAATCAATGACTGAAGAACCAATAAGCAAATAAGTGTATCATAAAAAGCATATTGATATATTAAATGATTAAGTTAATTGAATGCCCTAGGGATGCTATGCAAGGCCTTGAAGACTTCATACCCACAAATATCAAGGCCCAATATATCAATCTGTTATTGGAAGTTGGTTTCGATACGATAGATTTCGGAAGTTTTGTATCTCCGAAAGCCATTCCCCAAATGAGAGATACGTTGGAAGTGCTCGAACAATTAGATTTATCCAAAACAAATTCTAAACTATTATCTATTGTAGCTAATGATCGGGGAATAAGGGAAGCGGTTAAGCATTCAAAAATAACGTACATCGGATTCCCATTTTCAATTTCAGAAACTTTCCAAAAACGGAATACTAACTCCAGCATTTTACAATCGATTTCAACTGTTGATGATTTGGTGATACAGTGTAATCAGATGGGCAAAATGCCAGTTGTTTATCTATCAATGGGCTTCGGAAATCCATATGGTGACGAATGGAATGAAGAAATTGTGATGGACTACGCTGGTATTTTAGCAGAAAAGGGTGTTAAAACAATTTCACTTGCTGATACAATTGGCATTGCAACTCCTTTACAAATTGCCAGTCTATTTTTAGAGCTTTCTCATAATTTCCCAGACATTGAGTTTGGTGTCCACTTACATAGTACGCCATCTTCCTGGCAAGATAAAATTCAAGCAGCTTATAACAATGGTTGTAAGAGGTTTGACTCTACTATAAAAGGTTATGGAGGCTGTCCGATGGCTACCGACAATTTAACAGGTAATATTGCAACAGAAAATGTAGTATCATTTTTAAATAGCAATGAAGAAGATTTAAAATTAAGCATGGAAAAATGGAAAGAGGCATTTGATTTTTCGTCCAATATTTTCCATTGAAATGAGTTAACTTCGAATTATAAAACCTACAGATTTCCTCTAAATTTGTATATTCAAAGCCTGTAACCTCATCATAGTGATTGAGCCCAATTTATAAATTGAACACCTATTTAAAAAATCACTTTAAGTCGAAATTTTACCTCTATTTATTAGTTGTAATGCACCTAACCATTTTTGTTGGTTGTAAGGATAAAAATAGCATCTCGGCTAACCCTAATAAACTTTTCACTTCCATCCCCTCCTATTATAGCAACATCGATTTCAACAATAAACTTGAATATGATGATGAGTATAATATCTATACTTATCGAAACTTTTATAACGGCGGAGGTGTTGGCTTAGCGGATGTGAACAATGATGGCTTGATTGACATTTTCTTTACCGGAAATATGCAACCAAACAAGCTATACCTGAATAAGGGGAATTTCAAATTCGAAGATATTTCGGATAAAGCTGGCATCAATCAAAACGGCCGATGGTCTACAGGAGTTTCTATGGCTGATGTTAACGGAGATGGATACATTGATATATATGTTTGCAACAGCGGAAAATATAAAGGAAAAGACAATCTTAACCAGCTTTTCATTAACAACAAAAATTTGACCTTTTCTGAGCGGTCAAAAGAGTATAGAGTTGCAGATCCTGGTATTACCACACATGCAGCATTCTTTGATTATGATAAAGATGGGGATCTTGATTTGTATATACTCAATAACTCCTTTAAATCAATCGGAAGTTTCAACCTAAAAAACAATGACCGGTTAAAAATTGATAGTATAGGAGGCAATAAATTATTAAGAAATGATAATGGCAAGTTCACTAATGTTACTGCGCAGGCAGGTATATATGGAAGTGTAATTGGCTTCGGTTTGGGATTATCGGTAGGTGACGTAAATAATGATGGTTGGCCAGATATTTATGTTACAAATGATTTTTTTGAACGCGATTACCTATATATCAATAATCAAAAAGGTGGCTTCACAGAGGAACTAACTAAACAAATGAGAAGCATTAGTGCTTCTTCTATGGGTGTTGATATAGCCGATATAAACAACGACGGTTTGGATGACATTTTTGTAACTGAGATGCTTCCAGAAGATGAAAATCGATTGAAAACGAATACTTCTTTTGAGAATTGGGATAAGTATAAATTCAACTTGACTTACGGCTACCACAGTCAATTTTCAAGGAACACACTTCAACTAAACAATGGCAACAATACTTTTTCGGAGATTGGACGTTATGCCGGTGTTCACGCATCTGATTGGAGCTGGGGACCGCTAGTAATTGATTTGAATAATGATGGATTTAAGGATGCATTTATTGCAAATGGTATTTATCAGGATTTGACTAATCAGGATTATATTCAATACATCTCCAATGAGGAATTTGCTAAAACTGTAATTAATGGTCACTCAATTAATTACAAAAAGTTAATTGATCTGATTCCTTCCACTCCCATATCAAATTATGCTTACATGAATATGGGTAATTTGACATTTCAAAATAAATCTCAGGAATGGGGACTTGATGAACCAAGTTTTTCAAATGGCTCTGCGTATGCCGACCTCGATAATGACGGTGATATGGACATTGTAGTAAATAATGTGAATATGAAAGCTTTTGTGTATCGAAATGAATCTACACAACAGCATCCGGAAAACAAATATCTGAAAGTTAAGCTGATAGGTGACGGTAAAAACACCTCGGCAATTGGAACAAGAGTGACACTATATTACAATAAAACTATCAACACACAAGAACAGATGCCTGGCCGCGGCTTTGAATCAACGGTAGATAATCGTTTAAACTTCGGTCTTGGTAAAACGGCTATAATAGATTCGCTAATAGCGATATGGCCAAGTGGAAAATTAACAGTTTTAAAACATATTAAACCTAATCAAACACTTACATTAAATCAAAAAGAAGCGAAACTAAAGGCAAAACATATAAACGCAAAAACGCCCACGCTGTTTTCAGAAAGTGAAGATCAATATGGGATCGATTTTCAGCATCATGAAAATGACTATAGTGATTTTGATAAAGAACAATTAAGCTTTCAGATGCTTTCTGTTGAAGGCCCTCACATGGCTAAAGCCGATGTGAATGGAGATAAATTAGAAGACTTTTTTGTTTGTGGCGCAAGCGGACAAGCGGGCTCACTATATATACAAAAAACTAATGGCAGGTTTCAAAAAACTAATGTAGACTTATTTGAGAATGATAAATTAAGTGAAGATGTAGATTGCATTTTTTTTGATGCGGATAACGACAGGGATCAGGATTTGTTTGTGTGCAGTGGCGGGAGTGATGCCCGTACCGGATCTTCCAGCTTATTAAATAGACTTTACTTAAATGATGGCAAGGGAAAGTTTTTAAAATCTACACAATCTTTATCATATCCAGGAACCTCTGAAAGTTCATCATGTGTTACCGCATCAGATTTCGATAAAGACGGAGATCAGGATCTTTTTGTAGGTGTACGCTTGAAAACATCCTATTACGGACTACCGGCCAGTGGATATATATTGAAAAATGACGGCAGTGGTAAATTTACAAATGTCACCAAAGAGGTTGCTCCTAAACTAACCAATATGGGGATGATTACCGATGCTGAATGGTTTGATTATGATAGAGATGGCGACCCAGACCTTGTTGTATGTGGCGAATACATGCCGATTAAAATTTTCAAAAACAATGGAGGTAAATTATCAGATGCAACGGTTCAAGCCAACCTGGAATTTAGCAATGGTTGGTGGAATAGATTAATCATTACTGATATAAACAACGACGGTTTCCCTGATATAGTGGCTGGGAATCATGGGCTAAACAGTCGTTTCAAAGCAAGTAAAGATAAGCCCGTTTCCATGTATGTAAGTGATTTTGATGAAAATGAGAATCTGGAACAAATTATTTGTAATTACAACGGATCGAAATCATATCCCATGATATTACGGCACGATTTGGTGGCCCAAATTCCTTCTTTAAAAAAGAGTTTTTTAAAATATGAAGATTATAAAGGTCAAACTATTGAGAACATATTCTCTTCTTCAGAGCTAAAAAAAGCCACAGTTTCTTATGCTTATAATTTAGCCAGCAGCATTTTGTTAAATAATAAAAATGGCACTTTCAACATGACTCCATTACCCTCTCCTGCACAATATTCAGCAACGTATGGCATTAGTGCTGATGATTTTGATAAAGATGGGAATATCGATATTTTGATTGCTGGTAATTTTTTTCAAAGCAAGCCTGAAATAGGCATTTATGATGCAAGCTATGGATTAGTTCTGAAAGGAAATGGGAAAGGAGGATTTACCGTTTTAAGCCAACAACAAAGCGGAATTTCTTTGAAAGGGCAAATCAGGGATATTTTAAGAATTAAAAGTGCTGATAAGCCCCTCCTACTTTTTGGAATAAACGATGATAAAATCAAGATATACCACATTAAGTCTCGGGATCTTTTGAACAAAAAATAAAAGTAAAATTTGTATTATTTATAATACAAATTTTGTATCCTTGGATAATTATAAACCACCAATATTCTTTTCATCAACCAAAATCTTAACAAAGTTATTTGATTAAAATTTTACTGCTAAGTTGAAACGTTTTTTAGCCATACTATTACTCTGTAATCTGCTATTTAATAGCTTTGGTTATCGCCTTGTATGTTTTTTAATCGAAAAAAATATCATAAAGCAAACCGAGGCAAGATTAGATGCAAACAATTATGATGAGTCTAAGCTAATCGAGATCCGTATTCCATTAAAGCTTCCGTACACCACCGAATGGAAAGACTTTGAACGGTTTGATGGGGAGATTGAGTTAAACGGTATTTATTACAAATATGTAAAGCGAAAAGTGATCGTTGATTCGCTTGTTTTACTTTGTTTGCCCGACAAAAACAAACATCGCATTGAATCTGCAAGAGATCAATTCTTCGAACTTGTAAACGGATTAAAACATCCTTTAGAGAAAAAAAGCGAGACAAGCTCAATTTTTAAAACACTTATTTCTGACTATATAAGTAAAGACAATTCTTGGTCATTGACCTCCCTGCCAAACGGAGAAGTTCATTTCGAATTAAAAAACTCTACCCTAATTTCTTTTTTTAATTTTCAAAAAGTAATTAAACCTCCTGCTATTTCAGCTTAAATAATAGCTCATATTTGAAAGGCAGTAAGAATTGAGAGATTAATTTTTGCGTTTCAACATCCGGGCTATCTTGCCTTCTTACACATCGTACAATTTACAGTGATGCAATTATTTTGCAATATCAATTTGATATTGTATTATAGGAAACTACTCATACAGTACCTTGATGCGAAGGGTATTATTCTCTATTATTTATTATTTATTTACCCCTGCTGGAGTACTTATTAAGATACTCCCTGAATATTATTGTATTAAATTCAAGATGAAAAATCTATATCCCAAATTAGTATTAGCTTTAATTAGTATTTTATTTATAAACAATGCTGCAAACGCCCAAGGTTGTGTGGCAGTTCGTCAGATGGGTGGGCTAAATCCAATGTCAGCCAATGGTTACACACTTTCAAAAGGAGAAGTGCAATTAGGCTCAAATTATCGTTATTTTCATTCATTCCGTCATTTTGTGGGAACAGATGAGAAAGAATTTCGCCAAAATACGCAAGGAGGTTTCATCGATGGGGTAGAGAGAGGAAATGCCGTTAATATTTATTCCCATGCCATTGACTTCAATTTATCTTATGGACTTACTGACCGTATTCAATTAAATGTGACCCTGCCCTACGTACATAATGAAAGATCGCAAGTTTTAGCAACAAAGTTCGGTGATTCAATTATGATAGACGGCGAAAAAAAACCTAAAGTGTTGGAAGGATCACGCTATAGTGTATATGCAAAGGGCATAGGCGATGTGCGTTTAAGTATGAATTACTGGATTTTTAGCCCTGTTAAAGCCACTAAAGGAAACTTAATGCTAGGTGTAGGTGTGAAACTAGCAACGGGGAGCCACAACAGAAAAGATGATGCACTTTCATTATTCACCGATCCTGTTACGAAAGTTAAAAGAGTTGTATCAACAAATGTTGTAATGGATCAGGCAATACAACCTGGTGATGGCGGAATAGGAATATCTTTGGAGGCACAAGGTTTTAGAGAAATCTCGAGGAATATTTATGGCTTTGCCAATGGTTACTACCTTTTCAATCCAAAAGAATCCAACGGTACTTTCAAATCAGCGTCTACTGCAGGATTAGAAGGCTACAATGTTTATGCTTCTCCAGATCAATATTTTGTTAGAGCAGGTGCAATGACATCTTTTGGCAAGTCTAAAAATGCAACAGCTTCATTAGCAGCCAGATTGGAAGGAATACCAGCATATGACGCTTTGGGTGGCCAGGTTGCGTATCGCCGTCCCGGATATGTTGTTGCTGTTGAGCCAGGCTTATCTTACCGTAACGGAAAGCACAGTTTCAGCTTATTCGTACCGGTAAATTTTATCAGAAATCGTATTCAAAGCGCTGCTGATATTGCTAGTCAAGATTTACAAAACTCTATAATTACAGATGCTTCAAAAAAGGTGCATGTACAAGGTGATGCAGCATTTGCTGACTATTCAATAAACTTAGGTTATACTTTTCGCCTAGGAAAGTTATCCAAAGCTAAAGCTCACGAAGATCACAAAATGTAATTCAAACAAAAGAGGCTGTTTCAAATATCGAAAACAGCCTCTTTATTATATACTCTATAAGCGCAAAGTATATGAAGGGGAGCTCTTATTAATTTAACTGTAAATATTTCAAACTCCTCCTTTAACTTCATCAGTTTCGTTCAACAAGACGACTAAGCAGTTTTCAATACCATTTTAAAGTGCTGTATTCCAGCTTCTTCAAACTGTTCTCCGATCTTAACGAATCCAAATTTTTCATACAAGGGAATTGCTTGTACTTGAGCATTCAAATAAATATAATTTGCAGTTGCGGGTAGATCGTTCAATACAGCAATAATTAACGACTGGGCAACTCCTTTACCTCTAAACTGTTTTAGTACTGCGAATCGCTCTAACTTATAGCCATGATCAGTTTTTCGCCAGCGAGATGCACCTGCAGGTGAGTCATTCATTAATGCCAAAAAATGAGTTGATTCTTCTTCAAACTCCCATTCTAATTCCGGGGGGCAATTTTGTTCTTCTACAAATACAATTCGTCTGATTTCATAAACTTTGTTCAAGTTTTCTGCATCAGTTACTTTATAAACTTTAATATCGTTACTGCTCGGCATTTTTATCTACTGGGGGTTTAGGCTTAGGTCTGGTTTTTTTTGTGCTCGTATCTCTCGTTCTTTGCCTGTGGTTTGGCGAAGATCCAGAAGAAGTATCTCGCTTGTTGCTCTTAAATTTATGTAAACTTTCGGCTGCATCTATTGAGTGCGATTTATGAATATCGTTATCCTGTGCAGCCAAATCTGATATTTTGCAATAATATTCACGTAGTCGATCTATTTCTTCTTCGCTTAAATCTTCCACATCCACTATACGATTACTTGCTTTGCTATTTGATGCTAATAATTCATTTAATTTTAAGTGGATTGCTTTTGAGTCTTTGTTTTGAGTTTTTTGGATCAAGAAGACCATTAAAAAAGTTATAATGGTCGTACCTGTATTGATTACAAGTTGCCAGGTCTCGGAGAAATTAAACAATGGTCCGGAGGCCGCCCAAATAATAACAATTAATACCGCAGAAATAAAGGCATACGAACTACCTGTAAACTGAGTCATTTTATCAGAAAATCGTTCAAAAACGCTTGGTTTTTTCTTTTCGCTCATCGTAGAATTATAATTTAATGAGAAGATCAAAATATGTGCCCATAAAAAAATCCATCCCGGTTAAAGAATGGACTTCATAATAAAGTATGTAATGCTTACAATTTGTCGTTCACGTTAATGCAATTCAAATCTTCAAAAGCTTGAGTTAAGCGATTAACAAAACTCTCTTCACCTTTACGCAACCAAACACGTGGATCGTAATATTTCTTGTTCGGAGAATCTTCACCTTCTGGGCTTCCAATTTGAGTTTGTAAGTAACCTTCTTTTGCTTGGTAGTAATCTTTAATACCTTCCCAGAATGCCCATTGCATGTCGGTATCAATATTCATTTTTACGGCACCATAAGATATCGCCTCGCGAATTTCTTCTTGACTTGATCCAGAACCACCATGAAACACAAAGTTTACTGGTTTTTCTGCTGTAATATTAAATTCCTGACGGATATGATCTTGAGAATTTTTAAGGATAACTGGCTGCAATTTAACGTTACCAGGTTTGTATACACCGTGAACATTTCCGAATGCTGCAGCAATTGTAAATTTGTCACTTACGCTTAGTAATTCTTCGTATGAATAAGCAACCTCAGAAGGCTGTGTATATAATTTAGAACTATCTACGTCACTATTATCAACACCATCTTCTTCACCACCTGTAACACCTAATTCAATTTCAATAGTCATTCCCATCGCTTTCATACGAGCAAGGTATTTTTTGCTTATTTCAATATTCTCTTCGATTGGCTCTTCAGAAAGGTCAAGCATATGAGATGAAAACAATGGTTTTCCGTGTTGAGCAAAGAATTTTTCACCAGCATCTAATAAACCATCGATCCAAGGAAGAAGTTTTTTAGCAGCATGATCAGTATGAAGTATAACGGCAACCCCATAATATTCTGCTAAGAAGTGAACATGATGTGCCGCAGATACCGCACCTATAACACATGCTTGTAAATTATCGTTATTTAAAGATTTACCAGCGTAAAACTGAGCACCACCATTTGATAATTGTATTATAACAGGAGAATTTACCTTTTTTGCTGTTTCTAATACCGCATTAATAGAATTTGTATTAATTACGTTTACAGCAGGTAAAGCAAATTGATGTTTTTTAGCAACTTCAAATAATTCTTGCACAGCATCTCCATGCAACACGCCCTTATATCCTTTTAAATCCATTGTTTATTAAGTTTTGAAATATTTTCCGAAATTATAAATTTAAATCTTAACAACAAGCTCTATTACAATAAATGACATATTAAATCGCAGTAATTGTAAAACTTGTTTCCTGATTCCATGTTAAATTTTTGTTTCTTTGTAGATTATATAGAATAAATACATGGCCTGGTTTAAGAGAGAAAAGAAAGGTATTATTACATCAACAGAAGACAAAAAGGAAGCTCCTGATGGAATCTGGAATAAATGCCCTTCATGTAAAAAGCCTTTACACTATGCAGAGCAAGTTGAATATAATTACGTTTGCCATTATTGCAATTACCATTTAAGAATCGGTTCTAAAGAATATTTTGAAATTCTATTTGATAACAATGAGTATACAGAGCTTTTTGCAAATCTGAAATCCGGTGATCCACTTTCTTTTGTTGACAATAAATCATATGTGGACAGGCTTGAAGAAAGTTATGTTAAAACCGGTTTAAAGGACGCGATAAGATCAGGGCAAGGAAAAATAAATAATCAGGATCTGGTAATTGCTTGCATGGATTTCAATTTTATTGGAGGCTCAATGGGCTCCGTAGTTGGTGAAAAAATTGCCCGCTCGATTGATTATTGTATTGAACATAAAATTCCTTTTTTGATGATTTCGAAATCGGGAGGTGCTCGTATGATGGAAGCTGCCTTTTCACTCATGCAAATGGCAAAAACATCCGCAAAGCTAGCTTTACTTAGCCGAGCTAAAATACCTTATATTTCTTTATTGACAGATCCTACTACTGGCGGTGTTACAGCATCGTATGCCATGTTGGGGGATATAAACATCTCAGAACCTGAAGCATTAATAGGTTTTGCAGGTCCGAGAGTTATTAAGGAAACCATTAAAAAAGATTTACCTAAAGGTTTTCAAACAGCGGAGTTTGTTTTAGAGCATGGTTTTTTGGATTTCATTGTAGATAGAAGACAAATGAAAGCCAAAATTTCCACTTTTTTAAACTTGATGTCCCATTAAAGAATATTCAAAATATGATCAAATCACTAGTTAAGAGGTGATTTGATCATATTTATTAAGAAGCGGCTGCCAGATTTGTTTTGAAATGTGCTTATCTGGTTTGCTAGATTTTGCGTTAGGGATTGAAGTGAAAATCCTTTTTGCACCCTTCGCAAAAAGATTGGAACGAAAAGCCCGCCCGAACGCCCTAACACTAATTTTTAAACATTTATAATCGAACCCGGGTTATTTAAACCTCAACACATTTTTTACAAAATAGGAAGTCAAACGCCATAAAAAAAGATGCCCGTTGGAGCATCTTGAATTTTATACGTTGATTTTACTAAATATTATTAGGTGTACCCGGTTCATGGTCAATCATTCTGCCGGAGGTACGGCCATGAGAGCGCTCAGAAGGCGGACGAAGATCTCCTACACTTCTTACATCTCCATCATAATCATCGTCTTCATCATCATCTACTGCGCCTGTATCATCATCATTATCGGCCAACAGGTCATCGTCTTCTTCTTCAGCGAGAAAATCGTCCTCGTCATCATTTAAAAGATCATCGTCACCGCCGTCTGGTAATACATCATCGTCATCATCCTCGGCTGGAATCAGATCGTCATCGTCATCATCGTCGACAGGAATTAAATCGTCGTCATCATCATCGTCATCGTCGTCACCGGGGCCAAAAAGATTGTTTTGTACAGAAGATGGATGTTCGTCTTTAAATGTTTCACTCCAAGGAGTGACTTTTTCAGCCGTATTAACATCAGAAATTGAGCTTATATTTTTTTCAGTGGTTATCGTTGAATAATCATCCTGATCATTCAAAAATTGTTTGCGAATAGCTGCCATTTTGTTTTTCTGGTTTTGGTGATGAACTGATTATAGCCAGATTCTTCATATGAAAAAAGAGTCTGATCACCTCTGATAAAAACAATAATAATGCCGCAAGCGTCTAATTTATTTTCTAAAAATTTCTTTTAAATGATTCATTACATAATCAATTTCTTGCCTGGTATTGTACTTACTAAATGAAAATCTCACAGCAGGTCTCACATCACTTGCTCCTATTCCTGTCAATACATGTGAGCCAATATTTGTCCCAGAACTACATGCACTTCCTCCTGAAACTGAAATTCCGGAAATGTCCAAATTAAATAAAAGCATTTCAGCAACATCCGTTTCCGGGAAGGACACATTCAAAATTTTATACAAGCTTTTGTCAGTATCCATTTCTCCGTTGAATTCAATACCGGGGATATTTTCCAAAAGCTGGTTAACCATATATTTTTTTAAATCCAGAATATGTTCTTGGTTTTTGTCCATATCCTGATAAGCCATTTGAAAGGCTTTTGCTAATCCAACAATACCATAAACATTTTCAGTTCCACCTCGCATATTACGTTCCTGGGCACCTCCATAAATAAAAGGTTTAATTTTAATGCCGTGGTTAATGTATAAAAAACCGACGCCTTTTGGCCCGTATAATTTATGTGCAGAACAAACTAGTAAATGAACTTTTAATTTAGATAAATCTAAAGGATAATATCCCATCGTTTGAACAGTATCACAATGAAATATAGCTTGATGTTGTTCACAAATTTCGCCAACCTGAACAATATCCGTGATATTTCCTATTTCATTATTTCCATGCATTAACGACACCAGGCTCCGCTCATTATCACGTAATAATTCCTCTAAATGGGATAGGTCAACATTACCCTTTTCATCTAAATTAACATACGATAGTTTGATGCTTCCTTGAGATTCTAAAGCTTGTAGCGTATGTAAAACCGCATGATGCTCGATTTTAGAAGTGATGGCATGTTTAATATGATGGTCTGCAATGGCACATCTGATAGCCATATTATCAGCCTCGGTACCCCCTGAAGTAAAGAAAAACTCGGCAGGCGATGCATGCAAAAGGCTCGCGATTGTTTTACGAGCCTTTTCTATTATTGTACGTCCTTCTCTGCCGTGAGAATGTATGGATGATGGATTTCCGTAAAAATTTTCCATCACGCTTACCATCTCTTGTAAAACCTCCTTGTCTAATGGAGTGGTGGCAGCGTTATCTAAATAAACACGCATATTTTTGTTTTAAAAAAGTCCGAAAGTCGGTAAGACGGTAAGTCAGAAAGTAGTTTTAAGTCAACTCAAAATTTCGCTCTTAATCTTCACTTTTCTTGACTCCTTTACTTCGACCTTCTTTCTGACTTTCGGTCTTACTCATTGTCGGACTTCCCGACTTTTCCGACTTTCCGACTTCCGGGATTTACTCAATTAATTAACAGGCAGCTGTAAGATCTCTTTTATATCGGATATTATTTTGCTAGCTAGATTTTCTGCTTCGGTTTCTGTAGCTGCTTCCGAATAAATACGAATAATTGGTTCTGTGTTGGATTTTCTTAAATGAACCCATTGATTTCCAAATTCTATTTTTAATCCATCAATTGTAGAGTATGGCTGATGACTGTATTTTTTCTCAACTTCTAAAAGTAATGCATCAATATCCATATCAGGAGTTAGCATAATTTTGTTTTTAGAGATAAAATACCCAGGATAACTAGCCCTCAGTTCAGAAACTGACTTACCGTAGTTAGCAAGATGTGTTAAAAACAATCCGATGCCCACTAAAGAATCGCGACCATAATGAGATTCAGGATAAATCACTCCACCATTGCCTTCACCACCTATTATCGCATTGGTTTCTTTCATCTTATTTACCACATTCACCTCGCCTACTGCAGAAGCATTATAGACATTACCAGATTGCTCCGTCACATCGCGTAAAGCACGAGTAGATGATAAATTCGATACCGTATTTCCTGGTGTATGCTTCAAAACAAAATCAGCGATAGCAACCAATGTATATTCTTCACCAAACATGCTTCCGTCTTCACAAACAAAGCACAATCTATCCACATCCGGATCTACTACAATACCTAAATGCGCCTTTTTGGCCACAACTTCTTTTGATATCTCCGTTAAATTTTCGGGTAATGGTTCTGGGTTATGTGGAAAATGACCATCTGGTTTGCAATAAAGCTCATGAATTGTATTTACCCCTAAAGCTTTTAATAAAGCTGGGACAAATAATCCACCAGTGGAATTCACACAGTCGATAACCACACTAAAGTTCGCATTCCTTATCGCCTCCACATCCACTAAAGGAAGTGCTAACACCTTATCTACATGTTTTTGGAGATATGAATCATCGATGGTAACATTGCCCAAATCATCTACATCCGCATATTGCGTGTTCACATCTTCGGCCATTTCCAGAACTTTTTTACCTTCTTCATCAGAGATAAACTCACCCTTATGATTTAGCAATTTAAGAGCATTCCATTGCTTTGGATTGTGGCTGGCAGTAATAATGATTCCTCCCCCGGCGTGCTCGTCAGGTACGGCAATCTCTACGGTTGGCGTAGTAGAAAGGCCGAGATCAATCACATCCACTCCGATACTTTGTAAAGTCCCTACAATCAGGTTTCTTACCATATCGCCAGATATCCGTGCATCCCGACCTATAACAATCTTCTTTATCCCGGTTTGATTAACAACCCAAAGACCGAATGCGGTTGTAAACTTTATAATATCTGGTGGGGTTAAACCTTCACCAGCAGCACCTCCAATAGTGCCTCTAATTCCTGAAATTGATTTAATTAAACTCACTTTCGATAGATTAAATTTTGGCCAAAATTAGTAAAATATTGCTCATCCTTAACTAATACAATGTAAACGAAACTTCAGTTGTGTAAATGTTTATATTTGCCCCTCGAACACCTTACACAAAAATATGCCCAGAAAGTGGTTTCAAAATTGGTTTAACTCTCCTTACTATCATATATTATATCACCAACGTAACGATGATGAAGCCGAACTCTTTATTGATAATCTTTGTTCTTTTCTCGAGCCCGCTGAAAACTCCAGATTTTTAGATATCGCTTGTGGCCGTGGAAGGCATGCTACCTACTTCAATAAAAAAGGGTACGATGTAACCGGAATTGACCTTTCGTTTGCCAGCATTAAATTTGCTCAGCAATTCGAAAACGAGAAACTTCATTTTTATGTGCACGATATGCGGAATTTATTCTATATCAATTACTTTAGCATCGCATTCAATTTATTTACCAGTTTCGGTTACTTTAACACAGAAAAAGACCATATTAATGCCTTGAAAAGATTTAACAAGTCTCTAACAAAAAAAGGAATTCTTGTTCTTGACTACTTCAACTGTGAAAAAATCATTAAAAACTTAACTCATCAAGAAGTAAAACATGTTGATGGAATTGATTTCCATATCAATAAAAAAGTGGTTGATGATAAGATTGTAAAGTCTATTTTATTTGAACATAAAAACAAAGACTTTGCTTTTAAAGAAGAAGTTAAATCCTTTTGTTTCTCAGATTTTGAGCGACTATTCGCTGAAAGCGGGTTCAAAATCGACCATTATTTTGGAGATTATTACTTAAAGCCATTTGACCCATTGAAATCCGATCGTTTAATTTTTATTTGCAGCAAGGCCGATGTTTGATCAGCTAATACAGTTTGACGAACATTTGTTCTCAGCTATAAACCACGGACTTTCAAATCCCTTCTTTGATTGGATTATGCCATTGCTGCGTAATCGTTTTTTCTGGACACCTTTATACTTGTTTATTGCTATATTCTTCGTTAAAAATTATGGCAAACAAGGCTGGATATTACTTCTATTTTTTGCTTTGACTTTTGCGGTAACTGATTTTTTTACTGCCTCTTTAATTAAGCCCAATGCAGAGCGGATTAGACCGTGCAATGACCCCTCAATGAAACCTGGATTACACAGTTTGGTTGCTTGTGGTACGGGTTACAGCTTCCCTTCCACACATGCAGCAAATCATTTTGCCCTAGCTTTGTTCTTAATTACTGTTTTTTACAAAAAATGGAAGCCAATTCTTCCTATAGCATTATTATGGGCGGCCTCAATTAGTTTTGCGCAAGTTTATGTCGGAGTACATTATCCTTTAGATGTAACAGGTGGGGCAATTATCGGATCTATACTGGGATACCTAACAGCCGCTTGTTTAATTTTTTACAAACCATATTTTTCATGGAAAGCTGGAAATTAATTCTACTTTTTGCCAGTGCGCTTTTAGGTGGTTCGGCGGTATTTCTATTCAAAAACGATAATACTCAAAGACTAAAGCTTATTCTATCATTTAGTGGAGCTTATCTATTCGCTATTACGGTTTTGCATTTAATACCGGAAGTATATATCGGGGGCGATAAACAAGTAGGTTTATTTATACTTTTAGGTTTCATCCTCCAAATTTTAATGGAGCAGTTTTCTGAAGGTATCGAACACGGTCATATCCATAAACATAGCCATGCACATTACGTTTTTCCTTACGGGATTATGTTGAGTTTATGCCTACATGCATTTTTAGAGGGAATGCCTTTGGCTCAGGGCGAGCACAATGAACTAGTATTTGGTATTGCTTTGCATCATATTCCGGCAGCATTTGCCTTGGGCAGTGTTTTAATTCAAAACCATATTAGCAAAAATTCCATTATCATCTTCCTAATCATATTTGCCTCCATGTGTCCGCTTGGATATTCCTTAAGCTACGGTATTGGGCATGGCTTAGGAAACATTGATGCTTATTTCGACCGTATTATGGGCGTAGTAATCGGAATTTTCCTTCATATTTCAACAACCATTCTATTTGAATCAACAGTTGATCATAAATTTAACAGAAGGAAAATTATCGCCGTATTACTCGGTGTTGGAATTGCCTTGATGGGATATTGGATGCACTAAAAAGTCAAAAGTCCAAAGTTTAAAGTTTAAAGTTTAAAGTTTAGGATATAAGTCTCAAGCTGTCGAAAACTGAGTTCATACTCGTATGAAGCAGGGGCCTTCAACTTTTTACTTTAAACTTTTAAAATTAAACTCCTTAACTTAGCCCCTCATTTTATCCAATAGGCTACTCAACAAACTGGCTTCCTCATCGGTTATGGTGCCTTTTATTAAATCTTTAGTAACCATTTCGGTGTCTAGTTTTTTCAGGATTTCTAAACCTTCGGGGGAGATTTTAATATCAACAGCTCTTCGATCTTTTACATTGGTGCACCGACTTACTAAACCTTTTTGCACCAATCTTTCCACAATGCGAGAAGCATCAGACATTTTATCCAGCATACGTTCTTTCAAAACATTTACAGTTGCTGGTTCTGGATGTTGCCCTCTTAATATCCTTAAAATATTAAACTGCTGCATCGTAATGTTATATTTATCCAAATGCTGCCGAATCAAATTGGTGACCCAACCATACGTATAAATTACGTTTACAACAGATTTGTGAATATTGTCATCAAACTTGTTACTGGCAATTTCATTTTCCAATTCCATACTTACGCGTCAATAAATGGTTTTAATAGGTAGATGCGAAAATAGCTTTAAGTTATTTAAAATAAATACTATTGTGAATTTATATGATCTATTTGATAGCTTTTATATCATTTTGAGTTTGACCAAACTTCCAGGGACAGTGCCTGCATTTATTTTTACAACAGTGCCCACGTTTTAAATGATATGATTCCGTAAAAACCATAAATCCATTTTCCCAATAAAAGTCCTCATTTTCTATCAGCATCTATTTAATAGTTTTAAAGGTATTTTGTCATTCAAAAAGGTTTTTAAATGATTTCCATTTCCGTGTAAAGTCCAAATCTCTTTAGGCTTTACTTTATCAATCATGTTGAGAATATCATTCCAATCTACATGATCAGAAATAAATAACTCCATATCATTTTGAGTCTGAAGCTTTTTCCAGCCTGAAGCAAAAATACGAATCACATTCTTAGCTCGGAAATAGCTATCAAATGTCATTGGTGGTACTAAATAAACAAAATTTTGCCCGGGTAACTTCATCAATTTCCTATTGTAAGGTTCTGACTTACCTGGCTTAAAGCCATAGCTTTCGTATATCTTATTGATAGGAGTGATCGAGTGGTGAACTAAAACTTTACGATCAGGGCAGTGCTTTGTAATTAAATCAATTAAGCGTTGCGACTTACCTAGCGAATATGCCCCTAGCAGCACATTATGAGTGTTTTGATTTAACTTTTTGATTTCGCTAACCGGATCAGGATGAAGAACCTCGGGATCAGCAAAAGTAGTTTCTGTAATTAAAACGTCTGCTTGTACAAATTCTATTGGCTCGCAGGTAGCATCATCCTGTAGTTTATAATCTCCTGTATACAAATATTTTATATCATTATAAACAAGCAATATTTGTGAAGACCCAAGAATATGGCCAGCCGGAATGAACGTTATTTTGATGTCATTGATTATAAAATCTTCATGATAATCATAAATATTAAACTCATTCCCGGCATTTTTTTTATACCGCAGTTCCATTATTGCACAAGTGGCAGCGGTACAATAAACGGTATGGTTTCCATGAACAGCATGGTCTCCATGAGCATGAGAAATTACTGCAGTGGCAACTGGTTGGATCGGGTCAATGTAAAAATCACCCGTTTTACAGTACAAACCGTTTTCATTTATTATTAAGAAATCAGGAATGATCATTTAGTAGTGGAAAGTAATGACAAAATGTGTTGATGCAAATCTAACACTTGTGTAATCAATAAATGTTTCTCATCATTTAATAAAGTGAAATTCGCAAGCTTCCTTTTTTGCTCGTCTGTAAATTGTTTGGCCATTCTTAATTCAACTTCCAGGGCTGTCAGTTGATCTCTCTCCATTACACGCTTAACTTTTAAATCGAGGGGAGCCTCAACCAGTATGCTGTAATCGCAGGTTTTATAAGATTCGCTCTCGAATAACAAAGCAGCTTCTTTTATAATGTATGGAGAATTTTGGCTGGAGTGCCAGGTAGCAAATGCCCTAAAAACAGCAGGATGAACCAATGAATTTAACACTGCTAACCTCTCTGTACTTTTAAAAACGATGTCGGCAATATATTTTCTGTTTAGTAAACCGGCTTCAGAGTACGAATTTAATCCAAACTCCTTAATAACAGATTCTTTCAATTCACTGTCTGCGTTCATGATATTTTTGGCAATATCGTCCGCATAAAAAACAGAAATACCTAATAGCTCAAATAGCTTACACACAGTTGATTTCCCGCTACCAATACCTCCGGTGATGCCAATTTTCAACATTACTTTTTAATTATGAAATCGACAAACTGAGGCTCAATTTTTATGAGTTTGCAAAAATCCGGATAGTGTTTTAATATTATGGGCAACTGCTTATATCCATCCTTTTCCCAATTATCTAAATTAACGAAGGCATCGAATGCTTTTTTATCAACCAATGGATAATTTTTAAGTGACACCATTAATTTCACCTTTACGTTTTCAGGAAGCAACTTCACTTCATCGAAATGACGATTATTTTTTATCCGCAAAGGAACCTCCACTTCTTTCTCTGTAAACTCATCTACTGGCACTCTCACCTGAATAAGAGTTGGATAAATATCAATGTTTAATTTGCTGGGCGACTTTAATGAAATTTTTGTGGAAAATGTCTCATCCACATCCTCCGAAATCAAGGTATCAGTTTCCCAACTATTAATCGCTTTTAAATCTTCTTCCGGCCCTGTTAATGTTACATATTCTGGAACAAGCTTAATATGATCATAAATACCATATTGATTTTTAAACAGAATCTTCGAAATCAATTTTACCGGCACACGTTTAACTTTTCGTGCAGAAAAATCAAAGTATAGCGTATCAGGCTGAACTGAAACGACCTTCTGCCTGGAATCAAAATCTTTATTAACTATATCTAGTTGATTTGTAAAACTCACAAAATCTCGCTTGTTTAAGTCTCTTAAATCAACCTTTATATGATGGGGGTTAAAGCGCAATTTTGAAAACAGCAGTTGCCACCCCGTACCCTCAACTACTAATTTGACGTTTTCTGATTGTAAGGGGTGAAATGCCTTATTATGAGGAGCATTATAATAACGAACTATTGTATTAACAGGGTAACGATACGGATTTGATAGCGCAAAAAATAACCATCCTGCAATGGAGAGAGCTAAACAAATAAAAAAAAGACTTAGCCTGTGCTGTTCAAACTTCGTAAGTTTTAGAAATGGCATATTCTTTAGCTGATTTGTAATAAAAATAATCAAATAAACTGTAATCTGTAATTCAACAGTAAATCACATGAGTAACCGGTGTTTGGATATAAAATCGGTGATTAGTGCTCAGCGAGTTAAAAGAAGTTTAAGGAAGCTTGCTAGGTTGCGTTAGGGATTGAAGTGAAAATCCTTTTTTGTCATCTTGAAGCGCAGCGGAAAGAATGACAAAAAAGATTGAAACGGAAAGCCCGACCGAACGCCCAAAAACTTATTTATAACCACATAAATAGCTTATTATAATTAAGAAAAGTTAATAAAAAATGCCGCTCTGTTTAAAAACCGAGCGGCATCCATTTTTGCAATTCTGCTGAATATTAAGCTTTTGTAGTTGTATTTAATGCTTTTGATGCATCTAATGATATAGCTGATCTATCAAATCTGATTTTAGTTCCACTTTCAACTTCAATTAAGAAAGTAGTGTCATTCATATCAACAATCTTACCGTGGATACCAGAGGTTGTAATTACCTTATCTCCCTTTTTTAATTGTTCTACATATTTTTTGTGATCTTTCGCTTTTTGCATCTGCGGCCTGATCATGAAGAAATAAAATACCACGATTATTAAAACCATTGGCAAAAATTTCATGATTTCAGCCGTGGAAATTTGCAATAAAATTGTTGTTATCATTTTAGTTTATTAAAATTTATTTTGCTTTAACTACATTAACTTCTCCAATTAAATGAAGCTCAGTTTGTTGAGGAACTGTATTCGCAGTAACAGTTACCACTTTGTTTTGCATGCCTTCTTTACCCGCACTATTGAAGGTAACATGGATATTTCCTGATTCGTTTGGTGCTATAGGCGTTTTTGGAAATTCTGGCTTGGTACATCCACATGTTGCAGTTGCGTCAGTAATAATCAACGGGGTTTTACCTACGTTCTTGAATTTGAAATCGTACGTAACGCTTTCTCCTTGTGTTATTTTTCCGAAATCATAAGACGATTGTTCAAATTTGAATACAGGAGCATCTTCCGTATTTACGGATACAGTGCTGCTTGATGTGGAATCAGCAACTGCCTCAGATCCGGTTTTGTTACCGGAGTTTGCACAACCAGCTAACAAACCGATTACCACTAGACTTAAAAAAATCTTCTTCATTGTTTTATTCTATTAATCCTCTACCAAATTTATGAATCTTTCCTTTTGATTTTAGGTCGATTAAAATTTTGTCTAAAATACCGTTTATAAATGAGTTGCTTTTAGGTGTACTAAATTCTTTTGAAATTTCTATGTATTCATTAATGGTAACCTTCACCGGGATTGACGAAAAGTGAACCAGTTCAGCAATGGCCATTCTCATTAACAAGGTATCCATCAAGGCGATCCGGTCAGCTTCCCAATTTTGGGTTTTTTCACTGATCATTGCCGAGTATTCTATTTTGTGGGCCACACACTTATTGAAAAGATCAATAATAAATCCGCGGTCTTCATCCCAATTTGGACAAATTTCAGCTAAATGATTTTGATTAGGATCTTCGTTAGAGAAGTTTTTGAATGTTTTGGCAACTAATGCTTGAAGAACATCTTTATCAACTGGCCAGTTGATAAATTTCTCTTCAAAAATATGTTCCACACCTGGAGATTTTAAAATCAACCTTTTAAAGATGTATTTAATTACATCTTTATCAACTTTAATAGTATGCTCTGAAAGGTTTACGAAGGTTTTATATTCTTCAGAACCTTTTAAGCTGGTAAAAATAGATTTACAAACCTCGGGATCAAAACTCCATGAAACTTTGTATTTTTTTACTGCGGCTAAATATTCTGGATTAGCAACTAATGATTTAATGAAGAGATTGTTTTGCAACTTCACGCTGGCATTTAGGTCATCTTCTGTAGGCAAGAATTTATTAGCTCGCTCTTCCGCATCTATTGTACTGTAATCAGCAACTTCAACTAACAGAGATAAAAGCCAGATGTACATTTCTGAAACTTTATCAACACTTTGTAAAAGCAATTTTTCAGCAGATCTTACATCTTTTGATTCTGATTGGTTGTAGGCGTACAATGCCTGCAGCACTTTCACCCTAAGGTGCCTTCTATTTAGCATGAATAAGAACGATTTCGTGAAATATTTGAAGCCGCAAAGTTAATACGTTCCTTTGATTTTTCTCATATCTGCTATTCGTTTTTCTGCAATTTTATTTGCAGCCTCATTTGTAGGTATATTTTCGGTCTTTGATTTCCTTAAAACGCTTCGTGTAGCCTCATATATATTCTCTGCCAATTGCATAGTTCTCTTCTTGCTATAACCCGCAATTTCAGAATAACAATTAATTAAACCACCTGCATTGATCAGGTAATCAGGAGCATACAATATTCCTTTATCTAATAGTTGTTGCCCGTGTTCTTGCTCATTTAATAATTGATTATTGGCCGAACCAGCAATTATTGCACAATTCATTTTCTCAATTGTTTCTGAGTTTACCGTTGCTCCAAAAGCACATGGCGCATAAATATCTATATCTAAATCAAAAATACTATGTGTGGCCACCGCTTCTGCACCATATTTTTTGGCAACTTTCATTAAACGATCTTCATCAATATCGCTTACATAAACTTTTGCATTTTCTTCTCTTAACAAATGAACCAGGTTTTCACCCACCTGCCCAATGCCTTGTACAGCAACTGATCTTCCTGCTAAAGAATCTGATCCGAAATATTCTTTTACACATGCTTTTATACCCATATAAACGCCCTTAGCAGTAACAGGCGACGGATCTCCACTTCCACCTAGTGATTCTGAAACGCCGCAAACATGTTGAGTTTCCATCCGGATATACTCCATATCTTTCGGACTGGTTCCTAATTCTTCTGCAGTTATAAAAGAGCCGTTTAGGTTTTTAATAAAACGGCCATACCGCCTCATCAACGCTTCACTTTTATCAACCCTGTTATCTCCTATAATTACTGCCTTACCGCCGCCTAAATTTAGGCCGGTTATAGAGGCTTTATAGGTCATGGCTCTCGACAATCGTAAAACATCTGCAAGTGCCTCAGTTTCAGATTTATATGCCCACATACGGGTACCTCCTAAAGCAGGTCCAAGAGTTGTATCATGTATTGCTATGATTGCTTTTAAACCAGTATCGGCATCATTGCAAAACACAACTTTTTGATGCCCACATTCAGCAAGTTGCTTAAAAATAGAAAATTCTTCAGTTTGGATAGATAACATAGGTATGTTTAAGCAGTTAAAGCTTATTGTAACAAAAGTAGCAAAACCTCAATCATGTCATAAATTTTCTGAACATATTTAATTCAAAATTTAATTCATGATAATTAAGTGTTATTTTAAATACTAAACCTAAAACTCATAAAACAGATTAACCCTTATAAAATCCTCTCATTAATCATGATTTGGGCGTTCGGGCGGGCATTCCGTTCCAATCTTTTTGCTTACCCGCCGCAGCTACCGATGGCAAAAAGGATTTCCTCTTCATTCCCTAACGCAACATTTCTGCATCAATTAAAATTCGTGTAGTACACATTCTTACAGCATTTATAAATTCTCCTTACTTTTGAAGAGACGATGAAAGAGCTGGCCTACTTAAACAAATTTTTCTATAAATACCGATGGAGGTTAGTTCCGGGTATTCTATTTGTAATCATTTCCAACCTGTTTGGTGTGTTACCAGCACCTGTTATCCGCATGGCCTTTGATTTGGTAAGCGAAAACATTAGTACTTATCGCTTATTCAATGGGTTTGAGCGACAAGAAATCATTTACAAGATTTTCGGTTATAGTCTACTTTTCTTTGGCATCATTGTGTTAATTCTGGCTTTGCTTCGAGGTATATTTTTGTTTTTCATGCGTCAAACCATCATACTCATGTCGCGGCATATTGAGTTTGATATGAAAAATGAAATTTACCAGCATTATCAAAAATTATCTATGGCCTTTTATCGTCGTAACAACACAGGCGATTTGATGAACCGTGTAACAGAAGATGTTAGCAGGGTTAGAATGTATGTTGGGCCTGCTATTATGTACACCATTAATACCATTGTACTCTTTTTACTCATCATTTGGATGATGCTTACCGTAAATGTAAGGCTGACGTTCTATTGCTTTTTACCTTTACCCATTTTAGCATTAGCCATCTATTATGTACATAATATAATTAATATCCGAAGTGAAAACATACAGCAACAGCTCTCCAAACTTTCGAGTTTTGTGCAAGAAACCTTTTCGGGAATACGAGTAGTTAAGGCTTATGTAAGAGAAGATGATATCAATCAAAAGTTTGCGACTGAAAGTGAAAATTATAAAACCAACTCGATGGCTCTTGTGCAAGTGCAAGCACTCTTCTACCCTATTATGTTACTCCTGATTGGTTTAAGCACCATTATTACAGTTTATGTCGGTGGTAAAGAAGTAATGAATGGCACCATCACTTCCGGCAACATTGCCGAATTTATTGTTTATGTAAATCAACTTACCTTTCCGGTGACTACGCTTGGCTGGGTAACTTCTTTAGTTCAACGAGCAGCCGCTTCTCAAAAACGTATTAATGAATTTTTGAATACAGAACCTGAAATCGAATCGGGACAAATCATAGTTGAAGAATTAGCCGGCTCCATAAAGTTTGAGCACGTAAGTTTTACGTATCCCGACACTGGGATTGAAGCTTTGAAAGATATATCGTTTAAAATTGAGCCTGGTAAATTCGTGGCAATTATTGGAAAAACCGGATCTGGCAAATCAACCCTTGCAAATATTTTAATGCGGATGTACGATATTGATAGTGGCAAAATTTATATCGACGGCAAATCTATCTCCGAATTAGATTTACCGTCTTACAGGCAGCAGATCGGTTTTGTACCACAAGAAGTATTTCTATTCTCGGATACCATTGGTCAAAATATATCATTCGGGCTTAGCAGCACTGATAGCAGCAAAATAGAGCAGGCAGCAACTAATGCAGCAGTATATAACAATATAATAGCATTTGAACATGGCTTTAATACGTTGATTGGCGAACGTGGCATTACGCTTTCTGGCGGCCAAAAGCAACGGGTTTCCATTGCCCGGGCTATTTTCAAAGATCCGAAAGTATTAATATTTGATGATTGCCTATCGGCCGTTGACACAAAGACAGAGGAAGAAATCTTAACAAACCTTGGAAGAGTAATGCATGATAAAACAAGTATTTTAATTTCTCATCGGATATCTACCATAAAAAATGCCGACATTATACTTGTTTTGGATGAAGGACGAATTGTTGAGCAAGGCACACATGATGATTTGCTCAAGAAAAAAGGGGTTTATTTTGAGCTCTATGAAAAGCAACTTCTTGAAGAGGAGATAGCTTCCTGAGAAAATTGGAACCGTTTTAGGAATATTTTTCAAAAAACAAGTTAAATCAGCAAACTAATTTTCGATTTGCTAGTTTATAAATTTATCTATTATATTTACCGCAACAAAAACACAAAAACAATGGGCGATTTTGAAAACAAAGAGAGAGAAGAGGTTTTTTCAAAAAAGGTAAGAGCTGGCAAACGTACTTACTTTTTTGATGTGAAAGCTACCCGCTCAAATGATTACTATGTTACGGTGACAGAAAGCAAAAAACGTTTAGAAGATGGTGTATTTATAAAGCACAAAATCTTTTTATACAAAGAAGATTTCGAAAAATTTGCTGAAGGTTTAAAAGAAACCGTTGACTACATAAAAGCTCATCAGGATGTTGTAGAAAAGCGTTACGAATACTCTGAAAATAATGCTGAAATTGCAAAAACGGCAGACGATTTCTCTTTCGATATTTAAAACTCAACTAACCAAATATAACGAAGCCGTCAGGAATTTCCTGATGGCTTTTTTGTGGAATAATGTTTCTGTGATCGCACAAGATGATTCGCTTTTAGACTTTTGAACAAACCGTTTACTGCAAATCAGCTCCTTCTTTTTTGTCTAAGAATTATACTTCTGATCTAGCAATAATTAAGCGATCATTTGTTGCTAAAACCTCAGCCATCGCGTTTAATAAGGCATCGCTGTAAGGTTTAAACAACAATCGTTGGGGTAAACTTAAACTGGTGTCAAGATTATCATTATCCCATAAGCCGGAATGATGCCAATGGGTTGGATTGTCCCAATCTGGCCGGTCTATTATCGGATAAAGGCAAACTCCTAAAAGAGGCAATTCATTTTTGAGTACAATTTGACATTGTTCGGCTATAAAACTGATCCACTGAGGTCGATCAATTCCTGAGTGACTTGTTTCTGTGACCACAAAAGGCCTTTGATAGCGCTCATATGCACTAATAAGAAGATCGCTTAAAGGGAGCCATCGTTCGTCAGGTTCTAAATTTGCCCAGGGTAAAAATTCCTCCTGACCAACCACCCATTGATTGTTATAATAAAAATTGAAGCCTAAAATGTCTAAGTATTCTGGTTTTCCACCAAGTTCGGGATGCATTTTGCCCGACAATATATCCAATGAATTAAACTGAAACTCATTTTCGGCAAAAGCGAATTCAATTTCTTCAATACTTGGGTTTAAAGGTGGTACCATATTCACAATCGGCTCAGTTGTTAAGATGCGAATAGATGGATCAATTGCCCGCATAACCTCCACTCCTTTGATATAAGCTTCCATCAAATGGCACTTCACTTCTTTGCCCCTATCTTTAAAATATGGAACCGTATTGCCATCATCTCCACCTAACCAAGCAAGATAACTTACTTCATTAATTGGAGTTACTATCAACACCGAATCGGGGCGCTTGCTACGATAAAAGATCACAAAAGCTTCACATAAAGACGAAAACCGATGGGCAAAATCAGAACTTAAAGGATTAAGATCGTCAGGGAAACCAAAATGGCATATATCCCATATCTGCTGAATGTTATGTCGCTTGGCCGAATCAATCATCAATTCGACGATACTCCAGTCATATCGATAAGGCTCTTTTTCGACAAAGCTCCAACGAATTCCCTCACGAACGGTTTGAATATTAAATGCGGAGAGTGATTGGTAATCCTGATCAATTAACTGCAAGTGCCCGGTGGCTTGCAGCAGATCAACCCGTTGTTTGTGCTTGTTTAATTTATCTGAACATTCATAACCTCCCATCCAGAAGGAATAGAATGGATTTTCTTTTAAAATACTAGTTGAAAATGAAGTTTCTGACACAAAATCAAATTAAATCAATTCCATTAACTAGTATTCGTAACAAATGTTTTAAAATGGTTGATTTAATTGCAGGCAGCAAACAGAATTTCGATTTTTATAATCTCAAGGGACATAGCATACGTATGATGAGCCTATTTTAAACAATAATTCCCTTATCTGAAATGTGAAGTGGACTATAAATTGATGTATTTTGATCTGGAGGTACTTGCTAATTACGAGCCTTAATTATCACGGAAACTTAAATAAAAAAGCCCTCTTATCTTTAGATAAAAGGGCTCGTGAATAAAGAAGTAGAATATTTTTTCTATGGCATTTCAAAAATGCTTTCGTCTACCGGTTTGTTAATTTCGATGTTTGTGACTTTAATGACCATTAAACCAGGGCCGCCTGTTATAATCTGGTTCATGGTATATGGAATAAAGTACCCATCTTCAGTCTTTTTGTAGTCTAACATGACGTTAGAAACTTCACCATCCTGGCCGTTCATTCTTTTTCTCACCACAGTTTTTACCGTATAACCAGTAACTGGGTCAACGTAATAATCCATAGCACTTCCATCACTTAAAGTAAGTTTTAATTTTAATGCATCTTTACCTTCAACAACTTCTTTACCAGCCAATTCGATTTTATTACCTTTTTTGGCGTAGTCAACCAGAGGGCCAGCTAAATCAAGCAATGATTGTGACTGCTTAACTTCCTCTGCCGGAATTTGGACCGGTTTATCCTGACCCATAAATGGCATAAAAGACCATCCCTCGGATTTGGTGATAACTTGTGTTCCTTTCGTCCCCTGAACGGTAAAATCAGAGCGAATCCCAACGTTGTTTAGCTGAACAACTGTTGATGGCACTTCCATACCTTGAAGGGAAATAGTAGCATCTATTTTAACAGATTTCAAGGAGTTTAATTTCTCTTTACCCCCAAGTGCTGTTATGTTTTTGTTTACAATTTCGTCAACTGATTGGGCAAATGCGCTGACACTCATGGTCAATGCAAGAGCTGCAAATAAAAAGGTTTTTTTCATGGTTTTGAATTGTTTAGTAGTGATTAGTTAGTACAACTTTTGCAGATGTTGTTACTCCCATTTATAAAATTAATTACATAATCTGAGTCGAAAACCTATTATCAAAATCTTGAAGATTTGTACAATTTAAAACTTGTAACATATTTCTATCTTTGCGGCTTTGGTTGTGGGTTGTGGGTTGTGGGTTGTGGGTGTACGCGATATAGACTTTTGACTTTCAACTTTGAACTTTTGACCTTGCGTGAGGGATTGAAGTGGAAAGCCCACAGACATGAGGAACGAATGGCGAGGACTTGAAACGAAAAGCCCGACCCTTAGGGGCACGCCCAAATTACCTTTATGAGTATTAATTAAGTAGAAAAATAAAATTAAAATTATATAAATGGCATTACAGTGCGGAATTGTGGGCTTGCCCAACGTTGGAAAATCAACATTATTTAATTGCTTATCAAATGCAAAAGCACAGGCGGCTAATTTCCCGTTTTGTACAATAGAACCCAATGTTGGAGTTATTACGGTACCAGATGAGCGTTTAACTAAGCTTAGTGAGCTGGTAAAACCAAACAGAGTGGTCCCGAATACGATCGAGATTGTGGATATAGCCGGGTTGGTGAAAGGTGCTAGTAAAGGTGAAGGCTTGGGCAACCAATTTTTAGGAAACATACGGGCGACAAATGCGATTATTCATGTTTTACGTTGCTTCGATGATGACAATGTGATACATGTTGATGGTTCGGTAGACCCGATTCGTGATAAAGAAATTATCGATACGGAACTTCAACTTAAAGATCTGGATTCTGTAAATAAGAAAATCCAGAAGGTTGAGAAAATGGCTAAAACAGGCAATGACAAAGAAGCCAAAAAAGCCTACGAGGTTTGCAACATCGTAAAAAGCCATCTAGAATCTGGAAAATCTGTGCGTACTGCACCAATTACCGAAGAAGATAAAGCGTACATTGAAGATTTGTGGCTTTTAACTGGTAAGCCGGTGATGTATGTTTGTAATGTTGATGAGAAATCGGTTTTAACGGGGAATAAATATGTTGATCGCGTTAAGGAAGCTGTGAAGGATGAAAATGCAGAAGTTTTGATTATCTCGGCACAAATTGAGGCCGAAATTTCTTCGTTAGAAAGCTATGACGAGCGTCAAATGTTTTTGGAAGATTTAGGCTTATCGGAATCTGGAGTTGCAAAATTAATTCAGGCTGCTTATAAGTTACTGAACTTGGCTACCTATTTTACTGCTGGTGTACAAGAAGTTAGGGCGTGGACAATCACTCTTGGCTTTACCGCTCCGCAAGCTGCAGGTGTAATTCACACTGATTTTGAAAAAGGATTTATTAGAGCAGAGGTTATTAAATACAATGATTTTATAACCTTAGGATCTGAAGCTGCTTGTAAAGAAGTTGGGAAACTTAGTGTTGAGGGCAAAACCTATGTTGTTGAAGATGGCGACATTATGCACTTTAGATTTAATGTGTAAGATTAGCTCTCGGTAAATTTACCTGGCAATAAAAAATATATTAGAGGCTATATCCACAGTCCAGATAGCCTCTTGTTAATTATAAAATCCTCAAGAAATAAGCATTAGCTTACGTTCTTGAGGATTTCAATTTATAGAGTGATGCTCTGCTTGTAAGCGTGTTAATCAAAGCTTCTTGATTTTTACTTTTAAGACAGCCCCTATCAAATTTGACCGGAAGACGAATAGTTTTTTGCTAACTGCTTCTTGACCCTATCTAAAAAAATTTCTTTTTTAAATGGTTTTGTGATTACATCATTGGCCTGAACCATTTCTATTGTATCATAAATATATGGGTGCGATGAAAAAATAATAACGGGTATTTCTGCTGTTAAAGGGGTGCTTTTTAATCTTTTACACAAGTCTCTACCATCTCCGTCGGGCATCGAGATATCTAATAAAATAAGATGCGGGCGAAATTCTTCAATAATATCCCAAATGCCGGTTAATTTGTTGGCGCATCCGGTAATATAACCCTCCTCGTTTAATAACCATTTTACCTCTTCGGCTACGTCTACGTCATCGTCTACCACTAAAATTCTCTTCATTGAATTCATATTAACTAATAATTCTTTATAGGAAGTAATAAATCCGCGAAAACGATGCCATTAGTTCGTTGAATTTAATTAATATGTGATAAGCTTTACAATTATGTGCAAAATACCTGTATTAAAATATGAACGGGATGTGAATTATGCTAATTGGCATTAGCAACCTGTAACTAATGTAATAAAAAAAATATAATAGGCTTTCGAATGTGCCTTGTATCGTTTAAAAAGGGCTTATTCGTCGTTTCAATGATGTTATTTAATTATCAAAATCTTAAAATCCTTTTTTTGGCTAAGTTTCTGTTTAGCTAGCTTTTTACGAAGTGACTTAATTTTTACGCGTATGGCCTATCGTTTTACTATTCTAGAAAAAGTTAATTTATTCAAAATAACCTTATCGTCATTAAACGACTACGATCCGTATTTAAAATCAGTTTTCCCCCTGCTCCAACGACTTTATTTATTGGAACGAGCTAATCGTTTTTCTTCTTCAGAAGCTGCTGCCCATGTGGTTCAGCTAGAAATCATGATGAACGATTTACAACAGAAAATCAAAAAGCAAGATAACTTCCAGGCTGTAATCCAGCAGGTATTTTTCTATACTCATATTTAGTAATGCTTGATTTTCACTTAACATCTCTTATACCTTTTAAACATCATATCATGACAAAAACACAATTTAACAAATTAGTGATAGCTGAGGCAAAATCACTTAGTAAGTATGCTTTGCATTTTACCAGAGACACAGATGACGCAAATGACTTAGTTCAGGACACGCTGCTTAAGGCAATTTGGTCTGCAGATAGATATCAGGAAGGCACTAATTTGAAAGGCTGGTTGTTTACAATTTTGAAAAATACCTATATAAACAATTACAAAAAATTGGTAAAAAAGAATCAGATGGTTACGCAAACTGATGAAGTACACTCTCACCATTTAATGTTTAGTGCAACCCGGAATGGCGGCGAATCAAAGTTTATAATGGATGATCTGAATCGGGCTCTTACCCAATTACCCCAGGAATACGAATCTCCTTTTACAATGTATTTTGAAGGTTATAAATATCATGAAATAGCCGATCAATTGGTGATTCCAATTGGAACCGTGAAAACAAGGATTTTTGTAGCACGCAAAATATTAAAGAAAAATTTGAGGCCGTATGATCAATTAGAAAAAAGTCAATTATCAAAGTTATATGTCTGAAAAACCTTATCCTCTAAAAATTAATTACGCTTGCCGTATATAAAACGCCTATAAAAATGAAGCTGCTAATTGTAAGTCAAGTAGCAGCTTCATTATTTGAATCAGTTTAAAAAGATTTCAAAAATACCGCATTCATGGTATGGTTTTGGCTCTATATTTTTTCTGCGGATCCAAGGGCCACTATTATTTAGTGGCTTTTTTATTTGAATTGATATTTAGATAACCGATAATTTGTCGTTACCTCTACTTCTCCTCCTAAAACTAACTAATAATGAGAAATAACTTTTGAAGAGAAATAACTTTTAAAGCATATTTTGACTTTTGACCTAGAGATAATCATTATTCATTAAAAGAAGTTTCACGCCTTCCTGTATTAGCGAAGGATGGTTCCGAAGTATTAGTTCCTCCAATTTTTGATTTAACAGTATCTACAGCTTGATCTTTTAACTCTGACAATCTACTTGTACCTTGTTTGGCCTTATCAGCAACAGTATTCCCCAAATCCTTCATCGAATCTCCGATTGTTCGTCGTGTTTCTTCACCGCGGTTAGGTGCAAATAAAATCCCAATAATTGCGCCCACCGCAACACCAATTAAAGCAACACCTAAAACTTTAACTAGCTCATTTTCAGAAAAGGTAGCTTTTACTGAATCCTGAATATCCTTGACACCAGATTCAGCATCATTTACCAGATTTTTTAAATTTTTCATGATCGTTTTGAATTTTATTTTAATTTTTTTTGAAAAATTTCATTACCGTCCTAGGCAAGTATTTAAGTTTCATTAAGAAATCATCCTTTTTGGGGAAGTAAAAACATATTATTTGGAACAATGTTTATACCAAAACGAGCTATTTGAAATCTGGAAGGCACTTTATTAATTGCACCTGATGGAGATTGTATTGCCCATGAAACGTACAGCGAAGTGGAAGTGATTGTCGCGGATATTGATACTGATTGGCCACCGGTTTGCTGGCAAAGAGGTTTAAAAATGAGTTACTTGTGTAATGAAGGAGCTTGATTTGGCCTTGTTAAATCAAATCTCCACAACCGGATTTCCCGTAATCTCCATTTTTGCAAACTTCTTCACTTCCAAACTTGCAAAGCCGAAATCTTCCAAAACCTTACCTTCCATCAGGTAACACCCGGCACCTCTAAAAGGATAAATAGGAGTTGTATTTGGGAAATGAACGGTGTCAAAAAAACCTCCTTCGTCATCTAGAAATGTTCCGAACCACATTTTTTTGTTGTTTTTAGTGCGAACCGTTTTGTCACAAACAAAAAGACCAAGCATTTTCACCGTTTGGCCGATGTACTTATTTAAATCATTCGCCTTCATTTGTCCGCGGAAACTGGTTTTAAGCAAATCGAACATCGTCATCGAAACCGGAAAACCCAATATCTCTAACTCATGATACGCATCCTCTAGTTTGGTATTTATCAGCTCGGGCAAGTGATATTTTTTGGCGTCTATCTCAAAAAGTTCAACCTCATTTGTGGGCTTCGATCGATGACCTAGCAAGGTGTGTACATCCCACAAAAGCTGCTTTTTATTCCTTCCAGTAAAACGAAGCGCCCCGATCCTTATCAAAATAATGGTTTGCTCGAGGCCAATCGCAGTTCGTTTTATTAGATCTTCCAAGCTTTCGTAGTCGCCATTTACTTTTCGCTCTTTGGGTATTAGCTCGATATATTTATGCTCCAAACCTTGGACTCCAATTAGCCCTAAATACACATCCTTTTCTGCGATCCGTACTTCAGCTATGCTACGATTTATGCAAGGCAAGTAAATATTTGCTCCCGTCTTTTTAAGTTCATGCAGGTATAACGATCGATTATAAAAGCCTCCGTAATTGTTTAAAACGGCTACCATAAATTCCATGGGATAGTAGGTTTTTAAAAACAGGCTTTGGTAACTTTCTACCGCAAAACTGGCAGAATGCGCTTTAGAAAAGCTGTAACCCGCAAAACTTGATACTTGTCGCCATACCTCTTTTACCGTTTCTTCTTCCCTACCTAATTTCCTGGCTCCGTCAAAAAAACGTTCCACCAACCGCTCAAATTCTTTTTTAGAGCGAAACTTACCACTCATTCCCCTTCTCAGAATATCCGCATCCGTCCCGTTCATTCCAGCAAAATGAATACATACTTTAATCACGTCTTCCTGGTAAACCATCACGCCGTACGTTTCCTTTAACTGCTCTTCCATAACCGGATGCAAATAGTTGACATGTTCCGGGTGATGATGATATTTTATATACGTTGACATCATACCCGAACTGGCAACTCCGGGGCGAATGATTGAACTTGCCGCAACCAGCACCAAATAGTTATCACAATTCAACTTCCTGATCAATTGCCGCATAGCAGGAGACTCAACGTAAAAACAGCCAATGGTATTTCCAGATTTCAGTTGTGCATTCACCTCGGCATCTTTCATGAAGTTTTTAACCTGGTGGATATCAATTTTGCGGTTTAAGTTCTCTTCAACAATTCTTACCGCTTGCTTAATGTGGCCAATTCCCCGCTGACTTAAAATATCGTATTTATCATACCCGATATCTTCAGCCTCATACATATCCCATTGAACGGTTGGCATGCCTTTCGGCGGAAGATCTAATGCGGTATAATAAGTGATAGGTTCTTCAGAAATCAGCACGCCGCCCGCATGAATACTTCGCTGATTAGGCATATCCGACATCAGCTGATGGATTGCCGTAATCTTTTTAAATACTTCATTGTCCCGGTTAACGGTAGCCCGGGTAGGATCTGTAAAACCATCAATTTCAGATTTTGGCAAACCCATTACTTTACCAATTTCACGAATAATGCTGCGATCTTTAAAGGTAGACATAGTGCCTAAAAGTGCTGTGTGCGTTCTACCATAGCGTTTAAAAATGTAATTCTGCACATCTTCACGTTCATCCCATGAATAATCAATATCAAAATCAGGAGGTGAAGATCGCTGGGCGTTCAAAAAACGTTCGAAGTATAAATCGAGTTCAATTGGGTCTACATCCGTTATCTGCAAACAATAGGCAACAATACTATTTGCACCCGATCCCCGACCAACATGGTAATATCCCTTCCCCATCGAATAACGGATAATATCCCAAGTGATTAAAAAATAAGCATAAAATTCTAGATCATAAATTACTTTCAATTCCTGCTTTACCCTTTTAATGGCTTCCTTATTGGTTTTACCATAACGGTAAATCATTCCTTCGTAAGCAAGCTTTTGTAGCAAAGCTTTGTCGTCTTCCTTGTTCCCGGTAAAGGTTTTTCGGTTCAATTTAATTTTCCCTTCCGGATAGTCCATTATGCAATTATTCATCAGATTACGGGTATTATCCAAAATAAAAGTGTACTTCGAATAGTTTGCTTCCAGTTCTCCGGGCTTCAAAAATTGATCGGTCGGCAGGCACTTATCTTCCGCCTCGACTTTAGTAATCAAGGTATTCATATCAATTCCCCGCAAATATTCATGGAGGCGATATTCCAGTTTATTGGCTACAAAAACTGGCTGCAGGGCCAGCAATTTATCTTTAATAGGTAACAAGTCTTTTTTATAAAGCAGGTGCAATTCGTCAAAACGAATTCCCAGATATTCGTTCGTCCCGAGTTCGCCCGAATAAGTAAAAGGATAAATCACGTAGGCATTCATAAAAGGATCGGGTTGATCGGGAAGTTCTTTTTCTTCGAGGTTATGCTCGGTCAAAAAATTATTGAGCTCTTTCATGCCTTCTTTATTTTTGGCAATCCCGATATACAATAACTTCTTATTGCGTCGATACTCCATCCCGCCAATCGGCTTTATTCCTTTTAATCGGCATTTCCGCATAAACTCCATTACACCGGTGGAGTTATTAATATCCGTAAGCACCATTTGGGTAATGCCACGGGCACCTGCTTCTTCAATCAAATTATCAACGGTCATGGTTCCGTATCGCAAACTGTACTGCGAATGCACGTTCAAATACATGGCTTACAAGTTTAAGTTCATACAACCCGCAAGGCTGATGGAGTTTTCACCAAAACGCATCCGGATTTTATCTAAAGCCTGGCATAAACTGTATTGCTCTTGCGATGCGCTGTACAAATCCATCTGCTCAAAACCTCCTACTAAGTTCGATAAACGTACTCCTACCAGCCGAATCAGCATCCGTTTTTGGTACACTTGCTTAAACAGTCCTTTAGCTTTTTGCATTAAAACACTATCCAGGGAAGTGTAGGGAATCGCGGCTTGCTTCGTTACATCCTCAAAGTTAGAATATCGAATAGTGACAGTGATACAGGCAGTTAACTTACCTTTTTGTCGAAGCTGAAAGGCCAAATCCATCACCATGGAAACAATTAAATGGTTGATCTCTTCAATATTTATGGAGTCCGATTTGAAAGTGCATTGTGTGCTGATGCTTTTTTGTTCGTGATATGGTATCACCGGACTATTATCCAAGCCTTTAGCCTTCTGGAGAAGCGAAATTCCGTTCTTACCTAAAATACTGTTCATTTGGTCGGGGTGAATTTGGGCAAGCGTATAAATTCGCTTTACGCCCATATCGCTTAGTTTCATAAAGGTTTTTTCGCCCAGCCCTGGTATTTTTCTAATAGAAAGCGGATTCAAAAAGTCGCGGACTTCTGGTTGGGTAATATTTAATTCTCCATTAGGTTTACACTCGTTGGTGGCCATTTTAGAAACCGTTTTATTCACCGAAAGCCCAAATGAAATTGGCAAACCTGTTTCCCTTATTACCGTTTCACGCAGCTCTTGAGCATATTTATGGGTGTTGTGAAACCGATCCATCCCGGTCATATCAATATAATGCTCATCAATGCTGGCTTTTTCAATCACCGGCACCCGCTCTTTTAATATATTGGTAATTTCATGCGATGCCTTTGAGTACTCATCCATGTTGCCCTTCACGAATATAGCATGCGGACACAACATTTTAGCCATTTTTGAGGGCATGGCCGAATGCACACCAAACTTTCGGGCTTCGTAACTGCAAGACGCCACCACGCCTCTTTCTGAATTACCGCCAATAATTACAGGTTTACCGATCAGGCTAGGGTCTTTTCGAACCTCCACAGATACAAAGAAAGCGTCCTGATCCATGTGAATGATGTGCTTGTCGTTTGCCATAAAAATTGAGATACTGGATCACAAATCTATGCTAATATTTTTAGTAATTACCGCTGTGTTGAAAAGAATTTTCAAGCCTTGCTAAATATAAGATGACATCATACAGGTGGATTCAGTCAGAAAATTTGTCTAACAAGAATGGGATTGAGGAGGTTTTAGGGAATTACTAATGACCTAATTTAAGAGATGTATGATTAGAATTACTAACACGTTTGAGACATGTATTTGTCAGATTTACTAGGTTTTGCGTTAGGGAGTGAAGTGAAAATCCTTTTTGCACCCTTCGCAAAAAGATTGTAACAGAACGCCCGCCCGAACGCCCAAAATCTAATTCTTTTTAATATTTATAATCGAATCCTATTAGAAAATAACTATTTGGGCGTTTTAACCCGCTGTCCGCTATATCTTTTTGGCTCCCACCGCTCATTTTCCGATCGCCAAAAAGGATGTCGCTTCCATCGTTAACGCACTTTAACAACTTAAATAAACACAAAAATCCGGATCTCTCCTGTTTCATCAATTTTACTTATATTAACTTGTTATTTACTAAGCCTGACTTTCTTTTGGGATGTCGGTTACTGATGTTGGCTTCAAAATACCATCTTTCGCATTTTTAAAATCTTTAACTCCTTTACCCAGCCCACGCATAAGTTCAGGTAATTTTTTCCCTCCAAATAGCAGCATTACGGCTACCAAAATAATCAGTAATTCAGGTGTTCCTAATCCGCCCATTATATATGTTTTTTAAATGATTTTTAATGTGTTTACTTAAAAAACCATACGAAACTACTGATCATCTGGATTTCGGGTGTAGTAAATTATTAGAACAAGCCTACCCAAATTAAACCCAACAGAAATGGAAAACCCGGAGTGTGAAGTAGACTTGTGGGACGGGAAGATGAGGATTTGGAATGAATGCCGGGACTGATTAAACCGACCATACACAGGAACTTGCTTTTTTAATCATTTTTGAACTCATTTTACTGCGACTCTCGTGATTTCACCTTTGGAGCGATTGATTTTAAAGCAAATAAATCATCAAAATTACTCTTCAATTAATGAGTAAACTTCTACATTCTTAGCAGAATGCTGTCAATCAAAATTTCGGGCCCCCTTTCCGATAGATGGGTTGCCAATTGTGGCATAAAAATTACAGTCATATTTGTAGTTGTTGAAGCACATAAACATCAAACAAAACAAATAGTTTTTAATTTGTGATTTATTATATTCAATTACTTGTAAATCCACTTTTACCAGATATTTAGATGCGTTATTTTTACAGCGAAATACTTCTTTGTCCTGAAAAACTATCGCATCCTTACTTTTTTGTCCTGTTTACCTTACGCTGAGATATGATTAGATATTCTACCTCGATCCTTTTTGTTTTTATTTCTTTTTATTGCAGTGCTCAGGTTGACACTACTAAAAATGTACTTGCTTTATCAGATTTGTCGTTAGAAGAACTGATGGATATTAAAGTAATTACTGCTTCGGGCTATCTTCAAAAAACCTCCGAAGCGCCGGCCACTATACAGGTAATTACTGCAAAACAAATTTCAGAACGCGGCTACGAAGAATTATCAGATGCACTTCGCGACATTCCGGGTATTGACATGATTCACTTGAATGGCTATGCACCTACCTTGATTTATTTCCGCGGAATGTATGGAGCAGAAAACCTAAGAGCCTTATTAATGATTGATGGTATCCCTGAAAACAATATCATGGGCAGTAATGACATGGCTGGACCTGCTTATAGTTTGCACAATGTAGATCGGATTGAAATTATTTGGGGTCCTGCATCTGCTTTATATGGTGCAAATGCTTTTGGCGGCGTTATCAACATAATCAACAAAAAAGGTGGCGATATAAACGGTGTTTATGCTGAAAAAACATTCGGAACCTTTAATACTTCTGCAGACAGAGTTAGCCTGGGAATTCAAAAATCACGTTTTGAAATTTCTCTGTCGGGTTCTCTTTATAGCACAGACGGACCGAAGTTTACGAACCGGGATCCAAACTACTCTGCGTCATATGTGGACAAGGCTTATTCCATTAACGGATCGATTGCTTATGAAGGCATTAAATCTAAAACAACCTTGGGTTTCCGGGCTTATGAAACGCCGATGGGCTGGGGAACTTTCTTTAACAGCCCGACTCAATTTTTAGGGCTTCCGTCGCAAGGTTATGAGAATAAAGGCATTTTAGGTTTGATAGCCCGCGATATACGAAACGAAAAACCGGGATTAGAATCGCCTTTTTCGAAAACGCTTTTTTTGCAAAATGAATTTAAACCAAATGCGAAGCTAAACATTCTAACCCGTGCGGTTTATCGAGAAACCGGTATCAATGAAAACTCATATGCCTACATTACATTGAACAGCAAGAAATTAATCCGGGCTATAACGGCCAGTTATTCAAACCGCATGTCGGCAGAGGTACTCGCTAATTATTCGCCTTCAGAAAAACATATGTTTTCGGGCGGTATCCAATATTATGAGGATAATGTTGAGAAAGGCAGTAGAAAGACCACTATGGATACAACTACCATTTATATGATTGATGGAAAAGATATTGTAACCAATCTAAATTCAACATTTTTAGCCAGACAATATGATATCCGAAAAACGGCAGGTAGCTTTTTACAATATGTTTTAAACACAAATTTGCTCCAGAAAACATCTTTTACCGTTGGTGGAAGGTATGACTATAACGATTATTACGGAAATTCGCTAAGCCCACGGTTAGCAATCGTGAATCAGCCTACAGAACAACTTAGTTTTAAGCTTCAATTTGGTACAGCTTACAGGGCACCAACCAATACAGAAATTTATCAATCACCCAACCTGAAACTAAAAACCGAAAAGATAACTACCTATGAAACAAACTTGATTTATGCTTCCTCGAAAAAAAAGGCAACTTTTCAACTAACGGGTTTTCGGAATGAACTATCGGATGTGATAATTTTAAACAATTTATCTAATTTAAACGTTGATAAAAACCCAGGTCGGTTTACTATAAACGGCCTTGAAACACGTGCAGATGTGGTGTATTCATCCAATTTTTCCGGATTTATTAATTTTACTTACCAGGATGCCATTGGGGAAAATACAGTCACAAAAGCAAAACGACATGTACCAGGCATTGCCAAAGTGAAAGGGAACATCGGCTTTTCGGCTAATGTAGAAGACATTTTTAATGTAAGTTTAACAGGTAATTGGGTGGGTAAAAGACAAGCGCCAAGCACTAGTCCGTATGGGGATGTTTCAGGATATTTTTTAACGAATTTGGTATTAAGTACAAAAAAGGTTTTTCATGATCGTGTAAATGCCAGCGTGCGCATCCAAAACTTATTTAACACTAAGTGGCTGGATCCTGGTTTTCGCACAGCTGATGGTTTTTTATTTTCAACCGTTTTGGAGCAACCCGAACGAACCGGCTTAGTTAAGATTGAAATTACCTTATAATGCTGGAAATGATTAAGAAACTAGCGTTATATATAATTACCGGAATTCTCGTAACAGTGAGTTCTTCTTTTGAGATGTATCAAACATCCGAAAAAGAGTATTTACTGAAAGCAGCATTTCTATATCGCTTCGCTGATTATATAGACTGGAAAAGTGAAGAAAGTGAAGAGGTTTTTAACATTGCTATTTTAGGAGAATCGATCATTTTAAATCCTTTAATGCAAATAAGTAATGACAAAAGGATCAGAAATAAAAAGATTCGCGTAAAACAATATTCGAATATAGACGACATTGAGCCCTGCCAAATGATTTTTGTATCCATGAGTTACAAACATCCTTTAGAACCATTAATAACCAAATTCAGCCCCCAATCCACCCTTATCGTATCAGAGCGCATTGAAGACTTTAATCAAGGTTCGCATATTAATTTTTTGATTTCTGAAAACAAATTAAAATTTGAAGTTAACTTAAAAACTGCTTCGGATTCAGGTTTGAAAATAAGTTCTCAATTGCTGCAACATGCAATGGTGGTTAAGCAATAATAAGCGGAAGGACTATGATCAGTATTCGGAATATCTCCATAAAAAATAAACTTGTACTCATGCAGGTTTTTACAAGCGTTTTAGTTTTAGGACTGTGCTTTACCGCGTTTGTAATTACCGATATAAGAGGCTATAAAGAACGTAAAGTAAATAGCACTATCTCTATTGCACGTGTTATTGGTTCAAACAGTATATCTGCTATTCAATTTTTAGATAACGTTACGGCCAAAGAGATACTAAAAAACTTGCAAAATGTAGAGCCAGATGTAATTAACGCCACCTTAACTGATGCCTCTAGGAAAACCTTTGCCAACTACACCAAGCCGGGCTTTAAACCTCAAAGAATTGATACGTCATTAAATGCGTTACAAAATCAAAGTGAGTTTTCAGGCAATTATTTACTTGTTTCAGAGCCTATTACTGATAAGGGCGAATACCTGGGAACTATTTTTTTACAAGTGGAATTCACAGAACTGGAGCAAATAATCAATCAAAAACTTCAAATTACTGCGATCCTTGTTTTAATAGGTGTAGGCTTGGCGTTTTTAATTGCTGTAATAAATCAACGGCATATTTCTAATCCAATTCTTTCACTGGTTAACATCATGAAAGAGATTCGCGAAAGCCACGAGTATCAAAAACAGGTAGAAGTAAAAGGTAAAGATGAAATAAGTACCCTATCAATCGAATTTAATAATTTAATGCAGGAGGTAGTAAGAAGCCACCAGAAAAAGGATGAGTTTATTGGAATTGCCAGCCATGAATTAAAAACGCCTTTAACAAGTGTAAAACTCTACCTGGAATCGCTTAGCAAGATGAACCACCAACAACCTACCCAATTGTTTATAATGAAAGCCCGCGAAGGGGTGAATAAGCTTCATAGCCTTATTTTAGATTTGTTGGATGTTTCAAAAATTCAGTCGGGGCAGTTGCAGCTTAATCTGAAAGAGCTGGAGCTAGAAAACTTGGTAAGGGAATGTGTTCAGGAGGCACAAATGAATAATCCGAGGCGTTTAATTAGCTTGGAAATTGAAGCTGGGGAAACAATAGTGATGGCAGACAAAGACCGATTAGAGCAGGTAATTATCAACTTCCTATCTAACGCGGTAAAATATTCACCAGAAGACAAAAACATTGTCGTAAAAGCGTTTCAAAGTAAATCCTCCATCAATGTGAGTATCACAGATTTTGGTATTGGTATTGCACCTTCAGAGCATGCTAAAATATTTGAGCGCTTTTACAGGGCTACCGATAGTAACTCTGTTATTTCGGGCTTCGGTTTAGGATTATATATATGCCAGCAAATTATTAAACGGCATCACGGAACCATTGGCGTAGAAAGTAATATTAATCAAGGTTCCACTTTCTATTTTGAAATTCCGATTTTAAAGTCACATCTTAAAACAATGATACTGGCGAATTAACATCGAAGTTTATTTGGCGACTTCAACATTCCGCATCATTTTAAAAACAATTCATCTCCGAAATAAGTTCCGGGAAGGGGGCGACGACTAATGAGTTATTAAACCCCAATTTTAAAATAGTTGATGTTTTTTGGTGAATTAGCAGGATAGCCGTTTGTATCTTTATAATTATTAATTAATTAATTATAATAAAACATAAAGTACCACTTTAGCAGATTCTTTCGAATATAACCTTGTTGAGGGCTGATCAAGGTCACATCGACTTAGGTTACTTTTAATTCAATGAGCCTTATTAACGCAAATGCATAGCGACTGTTCTTTATGGCATGATATTATCATAGCCTTAAGAAGTATTTAATATTATTTTTCTTTCCTTTTATTTTATACTCTTTACATTTTATTAATACTTCCTTCAGTGATTCTAGATTAATAGTGAATAAGCACTATTTCTTTTTAGCCTGTTTCTGTATTACTCTACAAGCTTTTCACTAAAAATATGGATGATCAATCATTACTAACCGAAATTTCTGCATTGAAAAATGAGATTCAGCAATTAAAATACGAAAAGGGTATTTCAACATTCCAGGATTCTAATTTTCACAAAAGCCAGGTTCGTTTTCGTACCATTTTTGAATCGTCCATGCTTGGGAACAAAATCATCTCACCCGATCTTAAAATATTGCAATTAAACCAGGCAATGGTTGCCCTGTTGGGTTATGATACAAAAGATGAAATTATTGGAACTCGGATACTAGATTACACGCCTACAGAACATCTTGAGGATTGGAAAATACTTCAGGATAACCTTTGGAAAAATTCAATGCCATCCTTTGGCATAGAAACCTGTTTACGAAAAAAGGACGGCACCCTCTTCTGGTGTCAGGTTACATCTATCCTCTTTAAAGATCAAAATCAAAATTATGGATACACAATCATTGAAGATTGTACAGAAAGGCATGATTTACGTCGCCAAAAGGAGGAGTTTATTAGTGTAGCGAGCCATCAGCTTAACACCCCCATCACCAGTTTGAAGGCTCGGCTTCAGGTTATGAATCGTATGCTCGGCAATGAAAATGACGTTTCAACGAAGTTCAGAAAACTGTCGCAGGAAGCCGAGACGTACACCACCAAACTTGGATACTTGGTGGGCGATTTACTAAATCTTACCAAAATAGAGCTTGAAGATTTCCCCTTAAACAGAACCAAGTTCGTATTATCAGATGTTATTGATGGTTGTTGCAGTCATATCAACCTGCAAGCTGAATATACTATTAAATTTAAAGGCGACCACAAATTAAAAGTGGTTGCAGATATAATTAAAGTTGATCAGATTTTAATTAATCTCGTGAATAACGCAGTCAAATATGCTCCGGACTCCAAAGAGATTGAGATTGAAGTGAAGCAACTAGATAACATGGCGAAAGTTCTGGTGACCGATAAAGGACAGGGTATTAGTGCAGATCACATGGCGAATCTGTTCACCAGATATTACCGGGTAGATAAAGACATGTTCAAAACTTCTGGATTAGGGTTGGGATTATATGTATCCTCAGAAATAATAAAACGCCATGGCGGGGATATGGGTGTGGAAAGTGAGATAGGAAAAGGTTCTACTTTTTGGTTTACACTTCCACTTAATTAATGTAAATACCTAATAACAAGCGATAATTAGCATTATCTTAAGTTTTTCGATTAGCTATTCTCCACTATTAAAGGACTAATTATTGCCTTTTTACCATTTATATTCACTTTAAAGTATATTTTAAAGGTACTCCCTTTCCCTGCTTCACTCTCAACTTCAATTTTACCGCCTGAAGCATCAATTATTTTTTTGATCAGGTACAATCCAATTCCTTGGCCTTCAACATCGCCATTAATCCGTTGATACATTTTAAAAATGAAATTCAACCGGTCGGGGTTAATTCCAATCCCATTATCTTTTACCGTTAACATGATAAATTGATCTACACGCTGGGTGTGAATAATTATTTCCGGATACCTTCCTGACGAACTGAACTTAATGGCATTAGTAATTAAATTTAACAGTATACTTCGTAAATTGGTTTTCGGAAATTGAATTTCTTTTTCTTTAAAATCAATTTGAAAATGAACATTTAAATGTTTAATACGCTCAGAAATGATTTCCTTAATTTCATTAAAAATATCCTCAAAACTCTCTATTTGACTTCCTTCGTTCATTTCAGCTTCAATATGTCCTACTTTAGATAAGTCATGAATCATTTCTTTAAAGTTACGAATTGCATTGTCCATCATTCCCGACAATTTTGACACCTTCGGATCAGCCAAGTCGAGTTTTTTATTCAGCATGGCCAATACCATTTCAATGTTATTTATCGGTGCGTTCAAATCATGCGAAGCACCATAAACAAAATTATTTAGGTTGTCGTTAATGCGAAGCAGGCTTTTATTACTCGCATCCAACTCCTCTGATATTTTCTTTAATTCGGTAATATCGTAAAAGCTGATAATAGCGCCATCCGCTGTTTTACTATGCTTACGGATATATGGCATGGTCATTATCTGGTAAAACTTACCTTCTTTTGATTCGGCTTCTTTAATAATAGTTTCGCCGGTTGCTATTACTTTGTTTATATCCGGCACTAAAGAGTCGAGCTTAATATTAGTTGTTATATTACTTAATGGGCGTCCAATATCGCTTTCGCGGATGTTAATGTGCTGCATTGCACCGGGAGAGAATTTTTTTAACAACAAATCTTTGTCAACGAATAGTTGCCCATTTACATTACTCCTGAAATAATTGTTTAAATCGTCATTTGATTCTGTTAATTCGGCATTGGTAATCTGGTGCTCTTTATTGATCGTCTGTAACTCCTCGTTAACCGATTGCAGTTCTTCATTGGTGCTTTGCAGTTCTTCATTGGCACTCTGCATCTCTTCATTAGCCGATTGCAATTCTTCATTAAAAGACTGCATGTTTTCGTTGGAAGATTCAACGCGGTCATGAGCAATCAGAAGGTTACTTTTAGCCTCGGCCAACTCCTTTTCTATGTTTATCACATGATCCATCGTTAATTGGCTTAGCTCTTCCAAACTAATGCCTTTACTTTTTTCTACGGCACCACTATTATCATTTTCAGTAAATAGAATTAATACCAGCTTATCTTCCGACTTCGCTAAATCAACCGGACGAATGATTATATCTACCAATTTGGCTGCATCTGTAAAAACCAAGCCATTTAAAACAACTTTTTGATTTACTTTTAAGGCTTTGTAAGCCGCAGCTTTCAGGGTAATAGCTATTGCATCTGGTAACAGATCTATCAGATCAAAATTAAAATTTTGATCTTTTAGAAATGGGCGAGTGTCGCCAAATGAGTGGATAACTTGTAACTTCGAATCGGTACACACACCATTTAATCCTGATTCCTTTAAAATAGCCAAGTTAAATTCATCCATGCCCTTCCATTTGTTTGCTGGAAGTTCTGTATTTTGATTCCCAACTAATGCTTTGGTTTTACGTTGCTCAATAACTGGAGAAGAAAAGGCATCAAAACGAACCGATTGACTTTTTTTATTGCTTTTTAACAGGTTCCATTTATTACTAATTTCATCGAAATCAGCCTTTAATACCGAGGCATTTTCGCTTGGCCCTAAAAACAGGTAACCATCTTTTTTTAACCCAAAATGCATCATCGAAAACACTTTCTTCTGCAAGGTTGGGTTCATATAAATAAGCAAGTTACGACAGCTAATCAACTCAATATCACAATAAGGCGGGTTTTTCACTAAATCATGCTGGGCAAAAATGAGCATCTTCCGGATGGCATGAGTTACTTTCCAGTTATCGCCTTCCTCTGTAAAGAAAACATCTAAACGGGCTTTAGATACCGCCTTCTCTATATCATGAGTATAAATTCCTTTAGAGGCTACGTCTAATGCCGTTTTATTTATATCGGTAGCGAATATTTTAACCTCTAAATCTTTTTTGACTTTATTTAAATGTTCTTGTATTAAAATCGCCAGGCTATACGCTTCTTCACCAGTAGCACAACCAGCTACCCAAATTTTCAAAATGTCGCCCTGTTTTTTATTATTGATGATGTCCGGAATCACTATTGTTTCAATGATTTTGAAGGCTTCCGGATCTCTAAAAAAGGAAGTCACGCTAATTAAAAAATCGTTGGCCAGTAGCCTGATTTCTTCTGGCTGATTCTCTAGAAGCTGATAATATTTATCAACCTGGCTAAGGTTGTGATGTGCCATTCGCCTTTTGATTCTCCGTAAAATAGTAGGCCGCTTATAATCCGAAAAATCGAGCGGCAAGTTCCCTTTAATTAAATTAAATATTTCCAGAAGATCTGTTTCACTTATGGGTGTGTTTTCTTGATTTGACGACGACATCAACACGCCATTTTTAACATAATCCTCAATCACTTTTGGCATTTCTTTCGGTGAAATAATCATGTCTGCACAATCGGTATCAATCGCTGCAGATGGCATTCCGCTATAAGCTGCAGTTTCAGGTTCCTGAACCAGTACCATTCCGCCTGCTGCTTTAATGGCCTCAATTCCTTTTGAGCCATCGGTACCTGTACCCGACAAAATAATGCCAATCGCTTTGTTACCACATTCTTTTGCCAACGATTGAAAAAAGTAATTAATCGTCATGTGTGGAGGTTTTCGGTCTGCTTTATCAGACAATACCAGCATCCCATCCTTAATAACCATAAACTTGGTGTTTGGGATCAGGTATACCTTATTAGGCTCTATTTTTATATGATTAATAACCTCTATAATATCTAATTTACTATGCGGAGCTAAAATATTAGCCATCTGGCTCTTAAAGTGTGAAGAGAGATGTTGTATTAATATATACGATACCGCATCCAGCGGAGTATGATCAAAAAATGCAGAAATTGCTTCTAAACCGCCTGCAGACGCACCAATAGCTATAATATATTCTTGATCTTTAATTTTTGGCATAGGGCATTGTTTTAATGGGATTCTTACAATAGAATAAGGTAGAATCAGGCAGTATTTTAAGATAGTAATTTTACAGTCCTGCTGGTGTTACTAATTTCTAATTTATTATAAAACAGTATTTTAAATGTTTTTAAAAGCTATACTCAATAACAATACCGAAATTAAACTTCAAGCAGCTTAGTAGTTTAAAGACATCGGCCAATGCATACTAGGTTTCAATTTTGCCTTATTTAGATGTTAATCTTAGGCATTAATCAAATGAATTATCTACTAACCGTTTTGGGATTTTAAAACTAAAAGTCGATCCTTTTCCTAAACTACTTTCAACACCTAAAATTCCTCTGTGTCTTGAAATAATATCGTCTGATATATATAAGCCGATTCCTAAACCTGAAATATGCGGCGCCACCTCTTTCACTCTGTAAAATCTGGAAAAAATATGCGGTTGTTGATCGTCTGGAATGCCGAGGCCAAAATCTTGTACAGAAACAACTACATCTGTATCTGTGTGAGAAATAGAAATAATAATTCGATCAGCCGTGGATGAATACTTAATAGCGTTAGAAATCAAGTTAATTAGTACTTGTTCTATTCGCTGTTTATCTGCATAAACAAGTACGGGGCTAACCTCACAGGTGTTCTCTATTATTTTATGAGTTATATCACCAAGTTGAATAATTTCTATTACCTCCTTAGCTAAATCGCACACATCAAAAGTGCTGAAATTTAAAGGCAACTTTCCCTGCTCAATTTTTGAAACATCCAACAAATCAGATATTAGCCCCGATAATTTCCCTACCTGCCGCAGCGCCTTTATAATAAAAAGTTTATTTTTATCATTCGTAAGGCTCCGTTGCAAAAACTGTAAATAAGCGTTAATGCTAGTAAGAGGAGTTTTTAATTCATGACTGGCGACACCAATAAACTCATCTTTCTTTTTGTTTAACTCTATCTCTAAATTTTGTGAAGCTAGTTCTTTATTGGCTATAATGAGTTCAGCGGCACGCTTCTCTTTTTCCCGATTTTGGAAAATAAGTTCTTTATTCGCGATAACTAATTCGGCAGCACGTTTTTCCTTCAGTGTATTTTGAATAACAAGTTCTTCATTTGCAATAAGCAATTCGGCAGCACGCTTTTCCTTTTCTATATTTTGGAAGGCCAATTCCTTATTGGCAATTAACAGTTCGGCAGCACGTTTTTCTTTTTCTTTATTTTGGAATGCGAGCTCTTTATTCGCAATAATTAGCTCGGCTGCCCTTTTTTCTTTTAGTAAGTTTTGAATAACCAACTCGTTGTTCGCAATAAGCAATTCAGCAGCTCTCTTCTCTTTCTCTTTATTTTGGAAGGCAAGTTCCTTGTTTGCAATTAATAGCTCGGCCGCACGTTTCTCTTTCTCTTTATTTTGGAATGCTAATTCTTTATTTGCTACGATAAGTTCTGCAGCACGTTTTTCTTTTTCTTTATTCTGAACCACAAGCTCCTCATTGGCTATCATCAATTCGGCTGCTCGCTTTTCTTTTTCTTCAATTTGAAAAGTACGTTCAATATTAGCAATAACCAGTTCAGCCGCTCGCTTATCACGTTCCGTGCTTTGAAAATCACGTTCAATATTAGCTAAAACTAGTTCTGCAGCACGTTTCTCTTTTTCTACAATCTCAAAGTCACGTTCAATATTAGCTATAATTAGTTCAGAGGCTCGTTTTTCTTTTTCTACAATCTGAAAGTCACGCTCAATATTTGCAATTACCAGTTCTGAAGCCCGCTTCTCCCGTTCTGCACTTTGAAAAGCGAGTTCCTGGTACGCGATGATCAGTTTATCTGATCCGTTAATATTGTCCATATCGAAAAGAAATTATGCGGGTAAGGTAGACATTAATAACCGGTTCGATGAGTGAATAGTCTGAAGGCTTAATGTGTTGCTTCGCAAGGCTCTCTAATACAAATAGAATTCGTTAAAATATGACAGCTCCAAAGTATAACAAAACATAACGGGTTGGTTCGCAAAATATCGCACCAAAAATTTTCTGGAAGCATGATAACGAATCGTTCCGCCATCTGGGGAAATTGCTTAAATCGGAAGATCATTTTGGGTTCCCTTATCGTCGGCCAACAACATTGCCCGGATTCGGTCAATGTGAACTTGTGACAAGGCTGCTCTTTCATGTGCAGATTTAGAAGCCGCACCGGTTTGTTCATTTGCCATGGTAGTTAATAAATTTTTTCGCTCTTCAAACATCCTCAAAGCCGTCCACATGGTTTCTTCAATTTTACCCGTTTGTTCGGCTATTAGCGAGGCTGAAGTATAAGCATGGCCGGTATGGCACCTATAACGGGAAGAAATTCCTTTATCTATCTTCCATAAAACGCCACCACAACCCGGACAGTTAAAAGGTACTTGGTTTCCCAAAGCATTTACGGATGGTAAATCGCTTAAAATACGTTCGGCAATTTTAGCTTCAATTAAAATGTCTTTCGGAACAGGCTTAATTGCACCTATTTTTCGCGACATAAGCTTGTTTAGCAAATCACCCATTTGTAATAAAGGCAGGCTATAATCAACTTTTACTTGATTCAACACATTAATGGGCATGTCCGGATATTCCGCATCTGCCGGATCTTGCACCACGCAAATACCGCCACAGCGCTTTATAACTTTCATCCCTGCGGTGCCATCATCCAAATAACCCGTTAATATAATCCCAATCACTTTATTTTTAAAAGCCACAGCTGCCGATCGAAATAAGGGGTCGATTCCCGGACGTGACCTGTTTTCTTGGGCACCTTTGGTAATTAGCAATTTTTTATTTTTATCAACCATTAAATGGTGATCAGATGGTGCCAGATAGATATATCCGGCTAGCGGTGAAAGCCCAGTAGTTGCATGAACACATTTAAATTTGGTTTCTGAATTTAACGCATTCAACAAAACGTTTCCGGTAGCATCAGGTGAAATATGCTGAACAATCAATATTGGAGCAGGAAAATCGCTATTCAACTGGCAAAGCAATTGAACCAATGCGGTTCGCCCCCCGGCAGAAGTACCTATTACAATAATTTGAGAAACACTATTTTTCCGATTAGCTATTTTTGTTTCGTTCATGCTAGTATTATCAAGTTTTATGCAAGGTTTAATTTAATGTAAAGCGAAGAAGGCATTATGTTGTTTTGAAAAGCTGGGTTCTTGTTTATAGGTTTCACCCGGCCCGCCATTCATTTCAAATCCGCGTGTTGCTTTCCCTCAAGCCGCCCACACTGCGGGTTTTCCATTTCTGTCCCTTATTTTGGTTAGGCTTGCTTCATAACGGCGTAAAACAAATCAACCTGTTTCGGAATAAGGCTCCCGATATACTTACTAAAAATCGTTCCTTAAATTAGACTTGTTAATCGTTATCAAAAAATTTGGGAGCCTACACTCCTCCGCACTCAGGGTATGTGAACGGGGGAAGAATGGGCTATTCATAGCAGATCAGCCACCCAAGACGTCATCTTCTTAGTTATTTCCGCTTCTTCCTTTAGTGTTTTCCAGGAACATTCATATTTTTATCAATCGGCTTTTTAAACAATTCTTCCAAAAGATATTCCATATCTGCCACTAGCACCTTAAAATCTACATCCACACTTTTAAGCACGTTGGCTGGCATATCCGGAAAGTCTGCTTCACTGGGTTCCTGGATGATGCAAATACCTCCCGATCTTTTTATGGCATACATACCAGAAGTGCCATCATCAAGCAAGCCCGATAATATAATACCAATTACTTTAGAAGTATGTGCAACCGCCGCCGAGCAGAACAGTACATCAATGGAGGGTCGCCAATGGTTTTCAGGAGCTCCTTTAGTAAGTAAAATCTGATTCTCATCAATAATCATGTGACAATCTGCCGGAGCCAAATAAACATGTCCTTTCATAAATATTTCTTCATGTTCTGCTACCTTACAAACTAAAGGAGTATGTTTCTGATAATACCTGGCAATTACATCCGCTATAGATTTTTTTGAAAGATGCAGCACTACAAAAATGGCTGCATCACACGTAGGCGAAAGTTTTGACAGAAGCTCAGTAACTGCGTTATAGCCTCCGGCCGAAGCTCCGATGACAACCATGTTTTTAATATCACTCATGATTAATTAAAAAACTTTTAAACTACTTTCAGCTAGTCATCTAGGTAATGGTAATCAGACACATTTTGAAACACTATTTATATCAAAGGGCAAGCCACAGATACAGAAAAAACGATTGATGCCTGTGTAATTCAAAGCGATAAATACCTGTTTATCAGTAATTAATACTAGTTTAATACATCGATCATAATGATTGTGTTTCGATCGATTGTATGTTCGCAAGATTTATACCCTGCCCCATACAGGTTTTTAAGTGCCAAAGCATTAAAAGTTTTTATTTTAAAATTATTGGCTATCGGGATCTTTTAATGGTTTAATTTTTGCCGCGAAAGTCTCATTCGAGGTTACCTCTGTTTAATGTCCAAATCTTGTCATATTTTGTACGATGTGAAAGGAGACTATGCAGTCCCAAACGAACACTCTGTCCTTTCAATAAACCCTTTAAAATTTGCTAAGTGAGTAATTTAGATAGTGATTTGTTTTATAGTAGCGAACATTTTCAGGCCTTCTTTAAAGAGTCCAGTCAATCATTAATATTAAAAGCCAACCCGCCACATTTTAAGATTTTAGCAGCTAGCGACAAATACCTCAAGCTAACTCACAAAAAACGAGAAGAGTTAATAAGTAAAAACCTATTCGAAGTTTTCCCGGGAAGTAACGCAGATCATGAGCAGTTTAGCGTAATTAGTTCGTTTAAACGAGTTATTGATACCAAGCAAAAGGATGAGCTTCCTGTTTTTAAGTATGAAATATTTGTAAATGCTTCTGGCAAGTATGAAACGTTTTACTGGTCAAACATCAATGAGCCTATTTTTGATAAAAAAGGTAACGTTGCCTACATAATAAATACTACCTCAAATGTTACCGCACAAATTAGAAAAGAACAAGATTTAGCAAAAGCGAAAGCCCAAATTAGCGAGATGGAAGGTGAACAAGCTCTTTACGAAGAGCTTGCAGCTACGAATGAGGAGTTTTTGGTTGCAAACGAAGAACTTCAACAAACGCAGTTAATTTTACAACAATTAAATCTCGAGCTGGAAGAACGGGTAACAGCCCGAACTGTAGAATTGCAAAAAGCACAATTAGAAGCAGAAAATCAAAGGGAACGTCTTCAGAGGCTATTTATGGAGGCACCAGCCGGCATTTGTATGCTATCGGGGCCTGAGCTAACTTTTACCTTAATTAATCCACTATACCAACAATTTTTTCTGAACAGAAATCTAATTGGGAAGCCTGTATTAGATGCTTTGCCTGAGATTAAGGATCAGCCAATTTATGATATTTTAAAAAACGTATACTTAACGGGTAAAACATTTGAAGGTCGGGAACTGTTGGTTCCGCTGGCTCGAAATGAAAGTTCGTCTATAGAAGATCGTTATTTCGATTTTATATACCAAGCCAAGTATGCGCATGACGGCATTATTGATGGTGTGATGGTATTCGTGAATGAAGTTACCCATCAAGTTTATACCCGAAAAAAAATAGAAGAAAAAGAGAAAGCCTTCGGCCAGATGTTGGAAACAATGGTTCAGATAAGCTGGACAAATGACCCTACAGGTGTGGTGAATTACTATAACCAGCGTTGGTATGATTTTACCGGCTTAACATACGAGGAAACCAAGGAATTTGGTTGGAGGGCTGCCGTACACCCAGATGACTTAGATCGTACGCTTGGTCGTTTCCAAAGTGCCATGCAAGAAGGCAAGCTTTTCGAAATAGAAACACGGCTAAAACACCGTGACGGCACATATCGGTGGCATTTAAGCAGGGCAATACCTTTACGGGATGAACAGGATGCTATAACCATGTGGGTAGGTACGGCTACTGATATTGATGAGATAAAACTATTGCAACAGCACCGCGAAGAGTTCATCAGTATAGCCAGCCATGAGTTGAAAACGCCTTTAACCAGCTTAAGAGGAAGTTTACAGATTTTGGACCGGGTGATAAAAAAAGAGACAGACATACCATTTATCATTACCCAGATGGTTAATTCATCGAATACTCACTTAAAAAAAGTAATTAACCTTGTTAATGATTTATTAAGCTCTACCAGAATAGAGCAAGGACAGCTTACTTTAAATAAAACTCGATTTGTAATATCAAAAATGATCGATAGTTGTTGCGATCATATACGCCTGGGTGGCAAGTATAACCTCAATATGCAAGGTGATTTGGAACTTGAGGTTTTTGCCGATGAATACAAAATAGACCAGGTAATTGTGAATTTTGTAAATAATGCGATAAAATATGCGCCAGAATCAACCGAAATTATATTGTTAATTACTAAGGAAGGTGAGAATGCGAAGGTTTCGGTGCAAGACTTTGGGTCGGGAATTTCTCCAGAAAAAATTCCACATTTATTTGACAGATTTTTCCGGGCTCATAACTCTGGGATTCAATATTCGGGCCTTGGCTTAGGTTTATATATCAGTCAGCAAATTATTGAAAAACACGGTGGCCAAATTGGTGTAGAAAGTACTTTGGGAGAAGGAAGTACTTTTTGGTTCACGATACCGATTCAATAGCATTATATTGATATTCTGGCTTGTAAGCCGACCTTATTAATTTCCGCAGTTTTAAACCCTAAAATTTAGTTGGTTTTTAGCAGACTTGCTAGGTTTTTGAACTGAAAATCCTTTTTAGTGATCTGGTGGGAAGAGAGGAGAGGCGACAAAAAAGATTGCTCCAATGAGTTTCTTCGAAATAGGGAAAGCCCGTCCGAACGCCCAAATAATTTGACATCTCTATCATTAATCGGTTCGTATTACTTTGGGAACGGCTATTATCACCTAATATTTATACCCTCAAACTGGTTCAGCACCTCATTTTTGCAATTGTTGGGCATAAAAAAAGGAAATAATAAATATCTCCTTTCTAATCAACCAACCTACTAACTAAACCTAACTAATTTTTATATATCTGTTGAAGATTGCACAAATCCAAATCAGTAACCGGAATTTCTACCCGCTCACCTGTTTTTAAAATTAAAAAACCTTTACTTGAACGATCTTCTGTGCTGTTGAAGTATTCTTCATACGCAATCAATTCTTTTTGTATAATCATGGCTTTGAAAATTATAGTTGTATTACGGTGGTAGAAGAGAGAGGGTTTCCAAAATTTAGAAATTTTTGTGTAACATTTATTAGGCTTGTGGAAATAGTAATTAACCCCTCAGTTCTGCTAGTGCTGCACTAAAAACAAGGGAGCAGGCATATCTAATCTTAAGCATATTAAATAAAGCTTCGCATTTTTGGCCAAAACCGATAAATTTACCGTCAGTGAATAATCGTATAATTTCGCATGATGATTCTGCAGGTACACACACGTTGGTAATAAAAGGCTACGAGGTTAGTACATTGGCAGAAAGTTTTATCGTTCAACATACTTCTCCAGAAGTTAGTTTAGACAGCCAAGAGTATAAAAATATTTGGCCATTACAATTAGCACTTAATAATGGTGAGTTCATTAACCAGTACAACAGCATATCTTTTCCTGCAGTAACGGTACGACAAGAGGCCTTAGAAATTACCGTTTCGTGCACTTGTTTACCTGCAGGCGGAAGTTTGTGTGAGCATCAGGCACAGGTTTTAATTGCCCTCATTAAAAGAGATGATTTACGGACTTTTTTTGATGAGACACTTCGGTTCGAGAAGTTGAAGAAGTTTGCACTTGATTATGGAATGGAGCGTGAGACAGATTTGGATCGCTATTTTCAAGTACAACATCAAGATAAAAAACTGCATATCAGTGCCCGATTGCCAACTCTGCTTCCTGTAAATAAAGCCAGTTTAAATATATTAAAGGAGTTGATTATTCCAGTTAACAATTTAAGCCTTTCACATAACGATGAGCTGACGGACAAAGCAGTTTGTGTGGTTTTAAAACAACATAAATACTATAAAAACCTGCTGATTGATCTGTACCAGGCTCCGACTACCAAAGACGGAAAAATTAAGAATCCGTTGAGCCCATTGTCGCCCCTTAACTTTATCTGGCAAACTGACGACAAGCAGGAGTTGAAATATTACACCGGGATAAATGCTTTCCAGAACGTAATTGATTCCAAAAAAAGCGACCAGGATTTTGCGGCGTTACGGGCAATCATTAACAATCCCCTAAATCATTCTTTTTATTACCACAACAACGAGGTATCTGAAAATGTAACGGCGGCTTCCGTGGTTCCGGTTCATTTACACCTAGTTAAAAATGATATTGTTTTAAATGTGAGTCGTAAAGAGCAGTTCTATGAGCTCGGCTTAAGTCTAAAAATAAATGATGAGACGTACGACCTGAAAGATTTGATTCTGAAGTTTACGTATTTCCTTTCATTGGATGACCAGTTATTTTTGGTTGATAACCTGCAAACGCTGGCTTTGATAGAGTTGATAAAGAAGAAAACAGATCACTTATTAATTCATGAATCGAAATACAAAGAGTTTAACAAACAACTATTAGCAAAGCTAGAAGACAATATTACCATTGATTACCAGCACATTAAACCAGCAAATCCACATCAGCTTGAAAGGGAGGGATTCAACTCAGAAGCAGAAAAGATTATTTATTTATCTGATTTTGGAAGCCAGGTAATGATTATCCCAGTGATGCGGTATGGTGAAGCAGAAATCCCTATCCGTACCCGGCGACAAATTTATGGGGTTGATGAAAAAGGAAATGAGTTTTTAGTAAAGCGAAACAACACTGAAGAAATTGCATTCACTGCCTTGCTGATTAGACAGCATCCGTTTTTTGAAGAGCAGGTAACCAATGACCTTCACTATTTTTACTTACACAAAAAACGCTTTTTAGAAGAAGAGTGGTTTTTGAATGCTTTTGAGGAATGGGAAAATCACCAAATAACCATTTTAGGCTTTAACGAAATTACAGGCAATAAGCTCAATCCTCATAAAATTAAAATCACTATTCATGTAATTAGTGGTATAAACTGGTTTAACACCATTGTAAACGCACGGTTTGGTAAAACAAAGGCTTCGTTAAAGCAAGTGCATAAAGCGATTCGTAACAAGAGCAAATTCGTAAAACTGGATGATGGCAGCCTCGGGATTCTTCCGGCTGATTGGATAGAAAAATTTACTAATTACTTCAACGCTGGCGAAATTGCCGACGAAGAGACTATTCGTATTCCTAAAATAAATTTCACAGCTATTGAACAATTTTTTGAAGAAAGTCTACTGGATGAAGCCGTTAAAAATGAAATTAATATATACCAGAAAAGGCTAGCAGATTTTGAGTCAATTAAAGAAGTTGAAGTACCAGAAGATTTGCTTGCTACCCTTCGCCCTTATCAAAAAAAAGGCTTAGACTGGCTTAATTTTTTAGATGATTTTAACTTTGGGGGTTGCCTGGCCGATGATATGGGTTTGGGCAAAACCATCCAAATTATCGCGTTTATATTATCACTGCGTGGGAAATCGAAGCATAATACCAACTTACTGATTGTACCAACTTCATTAATTTATAATTGGCAATCGGAAGTAGCCAAGTTTGCACCCTCTATCCGGATACTTACGATTTATGGCGCAAACCGAACAAAAAGCACCAAAGATTGGCACCAGTATGAGGCGATATTGACGACCTATGGCACACTGCTCTCTGACGTTGGCTTTTTGAAAGCGTATGAATTCAATTATATATTTTTGGATGAGTCGCAGAATATAAAAAATCCGGAATCACAACGGTATAAGGCCGTTCGTAGCTTAAACTCCCGCAATAAAATCACCATTACTGGCACACCTATAGAAAACAACACCTTTGATGTATTTGGCCAGCTTTCGTTTGCTTGTCCAGGTTTATTGGGTAGCAAACAGTACTTCCGTGATATTTATTCATCGCCCATTGATAAGTTTAAAGACAGTAAACGAGCAGTTGAATTGCATAACAAAATTAAGCCTTTCATATTAAGGCGCACCAAACATCAGGTAGCCACCGAATTACCTGATAAAACAGAAATGGTGCTTTTTTGCGAGATGAAAGAAGAGCAACGGAAAATCTATAATACGTATGAAAAAGAAATCCGTGAATATATTTCTGCCACAGACAATGAGGTTTTAAGAAAAAACCCGATGAACGTTTTGAAGGGTTTAACCAAGCTTCGGCAAATTTGCGATTCGCCCGTATTGATGAATGGTGAAAAGCTGCCAGGAAACGAATCTGCAAAAATTGACACTTTGATAGAGGAAATTGAGAGTAAATTACCCAACCACAAAATACTGGTTTTTTCGCAATTTGTGTCGATGCTCGATCTGATCAGGAAAGAATTAATACAACGAAAAATCGGCTTTGCTTATTTAACCGGCCAAACTCGCAACCGCGATGTGGTAATTAACGACTTTCAAAATAATGCAGAAACACGGGTTTTTCTAATCAGCTTAAAAGCTGGCGGAACCGGATTAAATTTAACAGAAGCTGATTATGTTTATCTGGTTGACCCTTGGTGGAACCCCGCTGTAGAAAACCAAGCTATTGACCGCTGCCACCGAATTGGCCAACATAAAAATATTGTGGCCGTTAGGTTGATTTGCCCAGGAACGGTTGAAGAGAAAATTATGAAGTTGCAGGATTCGAAAAAGGAACTGATGGACGATTTAATAAAATCTGATACTTCTTTTATGAAGTCGTTTTCGAAGGAAGAGCTGTTGAGTTTGTTTGAATAAAACCAAGATTATTTGTCATCAACTTTACATGGAAGAATGGATGTGACTTCTAAGCTTGAAGAAAGCTCAACTTTTAGTTCACTATGCTGATTGCCAATTTTAAGGTCCGATTATTTGCATTAAATCAAATCATACAGACTAACTTCTTGTAAGTAAGGGTAAAGGCGAACCTTTGATGTAAACGGATAAAACCCACATATCTTATTTTCTTTTGGGATGTACTGCACCTCCACAAAAAATTCACTCAAATAATAGAGTTGATAAATATGATCATCCTCATATCTATTTGCAACAAATACTCCAGCAAAAACGGCCTCCGCTTTAACTTCTAAATGAAGGTCAATAAATTCAAATATGGACACATGCCTTCATACGAAATTTTGAACAGGCGGTTACTTAAAATGGTATGAAAAATTACTAAAAATGGTATGAAAAAATTAAGTAGACATATATAATTATCTATTTACCTCAGTTCGATGATAATATCCAGAAAAAGATGGTTTTGGGCGTTCGAGCGGGCTTTTGTTCCAATCTTTTTGCCCTGGAGAAAGGGCAAAAAGGATTTTCACGCCAATCCCTAACGCAGAATCTAGCATGTTTCATAGAACGCATGTTATAAACATCTTGTTGAGTCCTAAGCATGTATTTTAAAATCGAACTGAGGTTATTTAGTTTTTTACCAAGCCTATGAAAATTAATGTTGAACTTTATAAAACTTTGCACCAAACAAAAAGATGATCACATAGCAAATTATAGGGAGATAATAGGCATGTGCGGTGCCATAATGATCGGCAGCAAAACCCATTAAAAACGGGAAAAATGCACCTCCCACAACTCCCATAGAAATAAACGAAGACGCTTGTTGTGTACGTACCCCCAAGTTTTTTAAACCTAAACTGAAAATGGTTGGGAACATAATGCTGAAAAAGAAATTTATCATTAGTAAAGCTATAAATGATGACCATCCAAAACTTTGAGCAACAATGATACACATCACGATATTACATAAAGCGAAAGTAGCAAGCAACTTACTAGGGGCTATAATTCGCATCAAGAAGGTACCTACAAAGCGTCCGGTAAGCATCATTCCCATAAATAAAACCATGTAGCTCCCTGCTTTCAGGTCAGTAAAACCCATTTTTTCGTGACCATAGTTTATAAAAAATGCCCAAGTACCCGATTGAGCTGCCACATTGAAGAATTGCGCTATCACCGCCCAAACAAAGTGCTTATGATCAAACAACTTTTTATCAGGTGCAGTATCGATATTAACAGCTGCTTCATCAGCCACCACAACATGCGGATCGGTAGTTGCCGGTACTTTCACAAACGAAAATGAGAGGGCAATTAAGGCGATTACACTACCTATTACGAGGTATAATATTTTTACAGAGGTGAGGTCGGTGCTCCCTGGAACATTTGTACGCAATAGAAAATAAGATCCGATCAGGGGACCAAGCATCGCACCCACTGCATTAAATGATTGAGCAAAATTTATCCGCTGATCACTTGTGCGCTGATCTCCAAGGGAAGCCACAAACGGGTGCGCCACTGTTTCTAACGTTGATAAACCGCACCCAACAATGAATAAAGCTAGTCCGAAAAAGGCAAATGAGGAGGCATTTGCAGCAGGCACGAACAGAAAAGCACCAGCCGAGAAAAGTGAAAGTCCTAATAAAACTCCATTTTTATACCCAAATCGTTTCATAAATAATCCCGCCGGAACTCCCATTACAAAGTAAGCCCCAAAAATGGCAAACTGAACAAAGCCAGACTGCGACTTATTAAGGCTTAACACGTGTTGAAAATGCTTGTTCAATACATCTGCCATGGTGATAGCAATGCCCCATAACATAAATAACGAGGTGACAAATACAAGGGTAATTAGGTACTTTTTTTCAGTGAAGGCGGCTTTTTTTAACATAGTTGTTTGGACTTGTAGGTTCAGGATTTGGTTTATGGTTTATGAGATTTAAAGTTGATAATTAAATCTGAAGTTTATACTAATTTGATGGTTGGAGCTTAGAAAAAGTGGTTTTAATATAATTTGGGTATCTTTTAGAAGCTTTCTTTAATTTTATGTGCCGGCCTCTGCCTCAAGTGTTTTAAATGGGGTAGTTGCACCTTGGGAAAATACGTCTGTTCCTGCACAAACCAGCATTGCCAAACAACATATAGTAGAAATTGACTTTCTATTGTATGAATTACAGAACAATGAGTAAAAATTTTCTTTCATTTTAGTATGATTTACCGTTAGTTATTTAATTATTTAATCAGCTTAAGTAAAATCATTAGGGTTTGATAATCATCAATATTTTCAATAACCTAGTACATATTATTATTCCATTGTGGAGGTGGTGTCATTAAAAATCACCTGTGACCTACCCTTAATTCTTTCGCATTGCTAATTAAATCATAGTGGTTTAACTTTAATTTATTTTGAAAAACCGCCTCATATAAATGTGAGGCGGTTGAATAGAAATCTGCTTATTAACACGGGGGAGCTATTAAAAAGCAACCAGGTTGAAATAATTAATAGCTAAAGAACCAGAAACAATTTTTAACCGAACAGTATGAAGGCTATCAGTTCCGAAAGATTGAGTTCCAGCATCTATTGTAGAATATACTCCATTTCCTGTTATCGGTAATGTTATAACCGGAAGGTCTACTCCATCAACATTAAAGCGGATTGACGTTGCTTGGTTGGAAGAATACCTAATCTGGAACTTAGAATTGCCGGATTTAAATGGTAGCTCTTTCCACTCCATCCACTCATTTGCCTGGGCGCCGGTTACATGCCATCCACCATTTGCATCTCCGGTTTTAACAATATCAATATCTCCATCACGATAAGTACCACCACTATTTCCTAGAGTCAAATCGCTAAAAGAATCGCATGCTTCAGCCTCAACTTTTAAAGTTACAGGATATGGATCATTTGAATAACGGCGAACAATGTTAATACGCTGGTTAGGATAGTCATAATAAGTAACATCCTTACTTCTGAAAATAGCGGCATTTTCTGAACAATCCGTAAATCCTTCCAGTAATGTAAGCACTGCACCTGCACCTCTGGTATTATTGAGGGTGTTGATAAAGGTTTGTCCATGATTGGCATCAATAAACATATTGGTAGTACCCTGTACTACTCTGAATCCCGGTACGCCAGCACCTACTTTTACTCCGTTAAATGTGTAGAAAGTCCATGGATTAGTCATATTGAACCAGTTGTCTATAGCATCGATCACAGCGGGATCATTAACTGTTGGATCACGGTCCAGCCATGATCTGTTAATAACAATATATGGGTTTTGGCCAAAGGTGGCATTGAACTGGGTGCGCACATGCTGTAAAATTTTTTTCAAATTGCCGTTGGCAAAATTAGTAGCCCAAGATTGATGTACAGCCCAGAAAAATATCACGGGTCTGCCGTTGTATTTGAACCTTTTGGCATCTGGTATGTTTTGAAAGGCCGTTTTAATATTTAAATCCCAGATATATTTGTAATTGGCTGTGTCGCCACAATCAAATGGAGTGTCTGTGGTATATGGAAGACCATTATCAACATTTCGGTTGGCACACCAGGATGAAGGGCAATCATCAAATACGGCTATCTTAAACTTACTTGCTACACCACGACGGTCCATCGCTTGGCAAAGAAGAGCCATTTTCCGCGGATCTCCATGATCTACGTTTCTAACCAGACTATAGCCCCGGCAGTTTGCAGCCAAAAAATCCATGCCGCTGTAAGCAAACTCTTCTACCAAGTTATCCCACCAGTCGTTTTCTGTGGCAGACGATTTATATAAAGGCTGGTTGTATATTATATTTCCGGCTGCAGTTGAACTTGGGCCTCCGCCCGATCTTACCACGTTATTAAAGCCCACAACAGACCCAATAAATTGGGTCGCAGCAAGTGTTGTTGCATTTTTAGTTAACCCAACTTCAGCTAGTGCCGTTGTTTCTGTTGCCTCTTTTTTTGAGCAGCTAGAAATAGATAAAACTGCAATAAATGCAGAAAATAAAATTATTCTTCTCATTGTTAAATGGTTTATAAAAAGGTTATAATAGGTATTCGAAAGTATTGGGGTATTGAAATACTTGCGATAAAATTGGTTTGGTTTAACGTTTGGTCTAATAATTATATATAAACCTAAGCGGAGTTGCTTAATAAAAACTTAACAAAATGTTAATTTTTTATTAAATAAATAAAAATATAGCCCAATTCCCTGTTAAGTATTAAGCATTGATTTACAGAATGCTTAATACTTAAGTTCAGCGTTTCAATAAAAAAGCCCATGATTTTTGTCATGGGCTTTTTGTAAACAAGGAATATTTGTAATCAGATAGTCTGCTATTTTATCAGATCCTGAACCATATTAATTAATAACTTACCCGCAATAGGGTCTGTATTACCTTTTTCAACTAACACTTCGGATAAGATGATGCTACCTTTGTCTGTTATTTTAACAATAGGGAAGCCTTTCCATCCCTCTAGTTTCTTTTTTCTTTCGTAAATATCACCTTCAAGGTAACCATGAACTTTAGAAAAAGTAGCCAGAGATTCTATTCCAGAACCTTGGTTCACCTGAAAAAAAGCTTTACTCACCAAAGGATTTTCTCTTTGATTATTATTGAAATAGCGAATATCCAAAGGTTCAATACCGTCAAATACACCAGATTCTGGTATTTCCATGCTAATAATTTCACCATTTTCTTTAAGCACACCTTTAATATAATTAGGGTATAAAGACACAGAAAACTTATCTGAATTTAATAGAAGCACTTTACCTCCCTTACTTACAAAAGCTTTAATTTCTTCTGCAGCAGCTTTAGATGTATTTAAAGAATCTAAACCTGCTAATACTAATACATCAGGCTTTTGGTTAACCGCTGCATTAACTGTTTCAGAAGCTAAGAATTTCACACCCTGGTAGTTAAATACAGGAGCTATCTTCTTACCAAGATCTACCAAAACTATTTTCTTTTTGTTTAATGAAGCCACATTGAGCCATTGTTTACTGGCTAATAAAACTTCATAATCATTCTCTGAAATTACTTTACCATTTTCCAGAAGTTTCAGAACTAATTTTCCATCAAGCCTTGAAGCAGGCAGATTCTGAGGGATTATAATAGTTGGTTCAATAAATTTACGTCCATAATATTCTACCGGAGGAATAACATCTTTGCCACTTGTTAGCACTTTTCCATCAGCAGTTTGCAATGACCATTGAAGTTCTGTTTGTGCCAATGCATTACCATTATCCTGATCATTTACAACATAAATACGGGTTGGAAGCTTTTCACCGGCATAAAAATGCCTTCCCCAAATCTCTGCAGAAACCAATACAGGTTGCAATGCTTTTTTCATTTGAAGGTAAGTGAGATGAGGTGCTATTTTATCAGCTTGATACACATTTTTAAACCAGGTAAGCGCTGCAAAATGTAAAATACCCGCAGCTTTTTCATTGGTCCGGCGAATAGCTTCTGCACCTTCACGAGTAATAAAAGACTGCGCTTTTAAGAAATATTCCGGATTAGCATACTCGTAAGCATAATTACCTACTAAAGTTCCTGGGTTTTGATGCACATACGTATAAAACCTAGTTGGATGCCCTGTTTCGCTCGGATAACCGGTAGAAAATTCCTGGCTTATTAATGGTCTTCCAGGATTTTTAAAACTTTTTTGCCACTCACCTTTAAATTCGGAAAAGATTGTTCCATGATACCAATTTACATACCAGTGATGGTCATCTATATCTCCATCGTCAATTTTAGTAAAGTAATCTTTACCAAACTTTTTCTCGTCACGGGTATAATTAGAATCAAAGCAAACAGGGCGAGTAGGATCAATTTTCCTCATCATTTTAACCACATCTGATATAATAGCCATTTTCAGTTTAGCTCTTTCAAAATCAGGATCGTTATCGTAAAACTTCATCTCATTATTTACCGTCCAGAACAATAAAGCAGGGTGATTACGATATTTCATCATCAGGTCGAAAAATTCCTGTTTCCAAAGATCAATCAGTTTTTGATCAGGCATACTGCTTTTAATCATCAGCCATGGCCATTGCCCTTCGTAGCTTACTCCTACCCCATTTTTATCAGATGCTGTCATCCATAGTTCATTATACGGAGCGGTATGAGTACGGGTAATCATGATGTTTCCATCATGCAATAACTTGGTAAACTTATTAGCCAGCAAGGTATCATTTGGAGCTAAGGACATTGGCGTATGATTTCCGCCCCTTAGCCAGTATTGTTTTCCGTTTAAATACAAAAAATCACCTTTTGCTTCGAAGGTTCTGAAACCAGAAGTGATGGTTTTCCGGTCTGTTTCCTTTCCAGAATCAGTTAATACAAAAGCAAAATCATATAATTCAGGAGTTGCAGGCGTCCATAACCTTGGTTTAATATCAGAAATTGAATAAACTAGTTTGCGTTCCTCTCCTGCTTTTAGAATAACACTCTTTAGAGATAAATTATCGTACAATTTATCCTTTAGTTTTTCTCCAAGTATAGTAGTAGATATAGAGAAATCGCTTTGCGTATTTGAATAGTTTTTTACAGTAACCTCAAATGTAGCTCCCGTAAGGCTGGGTTTAATAAATACATCTTCTATCCTAACAGGATCAGAGATTATTAAAGACACTGGCTGCCAAATACCTGCCGGATCATCACCATAAAACCCATGTGCCAGATCTTTAAGCATTTTATTAGTTACCGGAACAGTAACGGCCACATCGGTAACTTTATCAGCATCCTTGATATTAGTAACATAATCCCGGGTAACTTTTACTGCTATCAGGTTTTTACCCGGCTTTAAAACTTCCGAAGCATTTATTTTAAACTCGCCAAACATCCCGATATGATGCGCCAGTTTTTTGCCGTTTATATAAACCTCTCCAACTTTAGAAACCGCATCAAAATTCAGCTCTAAATTCTTTCCTTTTATATTTTCGGGAAGTTCTATCCATTGGCGATAATAACCAATTGTTGTTTTTTTATAATCGAAGGTATATCCTTCACAACGTTCTATTTCTTCTTGATAATGGTTATCAGAAACGCCTTTACTTGCTGTATTGTATTTTTCGCCATGCAACCATTCGCGGTTGACATTCCAGAAATTTGGAACCGTTAAAACATGCCAATTTTTATCATTTCCGGATAACTGTAAAGCATCATCTTCATTTTTTATTTCATAACCAGGACTGAACAACCATTTTCCATCCAGAGATATTTTTGTTCTTGAATTAGCTATTGAAGCAACCTGAACGGGCTTGTATAATGACCGTTCTTTCTCACGTTTTTGAATCTTATTTTCTGCACTTACAGCATATTCTTTAACAGCTTCCGCGGATAATTCATTTTTATCAAGCGCTTGGATAGAAAGATTGTCAAATTCCGTTGTTATCCAGCTACCGCCCAATACTACTTTTCCATTTGGAGAAAACTCGGTATATTTATCTTGTACATCAATTCTGGGAAGTTTTTCGTTATTCAAAAACACCCGGATACGATTTCCCACAATTTGGATTTTTATATCATACCACTTACCTGTTTCTAACTGAAAATCAAGGTGGCGCAAAGCGAGATGATCATCTGTACCCATGTAACCTAAACGAGCCAGGTATAAATCGTTTTGTATTCCGCCTCTTAGTCCTAAAATATACCTGTCATTACGAGTAGATGCCCTAAAGCCAGACCAAATCTGAACTTGATTTTCTCCTTTTGGAGTACGGGCTTTAAAACTTACCTCATAATCTTTCCAATCCAGCTGACCAAAGGTAGCATAGGCATCACGTGTAACTAAAACGCCTTTTTTTACTTCGGTTAAGCCTTTTCCAACTTTTTCTACCTTGAGGGTAGAGGATTCAAAGTTTTCGATTTGTTTAAATTTTGCATACGCAGATAAATCAAAATTTATAGCCGCGGCTATAAATAATGTCATCGCTAATCCGTATCCCTTTTTTACTTTCATTATAACGCTTATTGTTTATTTATCTGTTAATATTATATATCCTTTATACTATACATTTCTTGGTAAATCATATTATCCATAACCAGTGCAGGAAGTTTTACAATCTCAGTGGCATAGTAACATAAGAGCACAAAAAACTGCTAGAAAAAAGAGAATGTTTAATGTGTTTTGAAAACATCTTGTACGCTAAATAACATATGGGGCATGGTTTGGAATATCAAAACTAGTCCCGCAGCTTAATATTTCATTAATAATAGCATAACAAGGGAAGCCTGAAACCAGTTAATCTAAAGATTATGCTTGACTGAGGGAAAGCTTAAGATCCGACTTATTACAAAGCAGAATTAAATTGATCTCATTTACAAGGCCATTAATTGTTTATTATTATTTCATTAATCACCTACTCCTAAGTTTAGGATTAACTAACAATACCAATTTATCTAACCATGTATCTTAGCTCAAAGATCATCCTCAATATTTTTTAAAATGAAAGCTAATTTTAAATCTGTAATTATTGCTGTTTCCTTTTTCCTGGTACTTACCGGTAAAATATTTGCCCAGGAGCTCATCACTTTTGAGGGTAAAAAAACCACGTGGCACGACTTTGACCGTTATGATTATTTAATGGATCTGGAAACTATGGCCATCAAACCTATTATGGCTACACCCGAAGAAGGTACAGGAATGAAGGATAATCTTACCCCAAAAGGCCAGGTGAGATGTATAGTGATCGTACCTAAAAATGCGGCAGCCGGCAATCCTTGTACATGGCGTGGTTTTTACTGGGATCATGAATCGCAATCAGAAGTTGAATTGCTTAAAAGAGGTTTTCACATAGTATATATTAATATTGATGCCGGTAAACAGTGGGAAGCATGGTATGATTTCTTAACAAAGCACGGCCTGTCTGCCAAACCTGCATTTAGCGGAATGAGCCGTGGTGGCATTAATGAATATACATGGGCCACTAACCATCCGGATAAAGTTTCCTGTTTGTATGCTGATAACCCTGCAATCCGGCCGGAAAGTTTTGCTAAACTTGATCTTCTCGTTAAATATGATATACCTGTATTGAACATATCAGGATCGCTGGACTTCCTGCATCCAACCAATGCTATTCCTATTGAAGATGTTTATCACCGTCTTGGCGGACGTATGACGATGATGATAAAGGAAGGCACATCACACCATCCGCATAGTATAAAAGATGCTACACTCATTGCCGATTGGGTTGCGGAAAACATAAAACCAACAGTAAGTGACCCGGCTTTTGCGGACACGAGTGCTTTTGTAAAAACATACTATTACAGCCTTGAAAACACATACAAGTACCTTAAGATAGAGAATACATATGCCACCTGCCATGGTCCATGGTTTACACCAACCTATACTGTCTATACGGCTAAGGGTGACAGTCGGTTTAGTATAAAGGGATTAACCATTATCGCACCCAACAAACCTGCTCCCGGCAAACCATGGGTATTTCGGGCCGACCGTATTCTGACCCGCGATGCTACAGTGGAGCAGGCTTTGCTTGCCAAAGGTTATCACATTGTGATACCACCCATTACATCGCAGTCTGGTCCTATTCGAAAGCAATGGGATGATTTTTATGCGATGCTTATCAGCAAAGGATTCTCTAAAAAGCCTGTGATGGAAGGCACAGGAGCTTACGCCGGCGAAGTTTATCAATGGGCAGAATACAACCCCGATAAAGTTTCCTGTATCTATGTGGATAATGCTATTATGCGTAGCCTCATGGAGAAAACACAGCCTATGGAAACTCTAGCACCTTTAGCCAAAGCAGGGGTCCCGACTTTACATGTGAGCGGGGCTTCAGACCCATGGCTGGTTTCTGATACGCGGATTACTGAACAAAAATATAAAGCACTTGGAGGACACATTTCCGTTATAACGATACCCGGTGAAGGGCATTTTCCGCTGACACCCAGAAACCCTAAGCCAATAGTAGATTTTATTGTTAAAAACACGAAAGAATAAAACGAAAGGCCTTTTACTGGTCGTAGCGCCTCGCTACGACCTTAATTAGTGCATTACACATAACACAGTATGACCAAGAGATTGAGTTAGCAATAAATATACTCTCCTGGCAGGACAGCATATTTCTCCATATTTAAAATATAATATTAGGTAGTAGCGAGACACTACTACCAGTGGGGAGTAAATACATTCATGGGCGCTTTTGAATTTGCCTACTCTACTGGCTGACAAGCAACTAAATTCCTATATAGCGTGGTTGATGCGGTGTACAATGCTTTAAGTGCAGTGGCATTGCGATTACATCATACTTATTATATTAATTTAGCTTAAAAACCACATTTGCAACCATTACCTGTTACCGCTAATCTGGTTATAAATCTTGACAGCCCGGTAATAATCTTTAATCAAAAATGCTGCATACGCTTTTTTGTTGCTTATTAAAAGTGCTTCAAGTTCTTTAGAACCTATTGAGATAATCTTTCCATTGTTCAACTGAAATTCATTCAACTGAACACTTTTAAAGAAAGAAGAATAGCCATTTATCTTTCCCGTAATAACTTTAAATCTCCAGCAGCTATCTAATGCGGTGCCTTCTACCGGCATTTCTTCTATTTTATAGTAGGGATTTTGCTTTATTAATTTAATGGTTTGATCCGGGTATATTTTTGAGACGGAATCTTTTCCGGAAGAGTATAGAAAGTGTTTACCGGAAGCCGGGTTGATAAATATATTAGAATTTACTTTGAGTATACTTCCATCTTTCATGTATATGGAGTAAATATCCATCCATGATTTTCGATCAAATCTATTGGCTTTTCTTTTAAAGCGAGCTGCATCTTCTCTTTCTCGCAAAAATCTCCCGGTATCATATGCGGGTGTTGCGCCAGTAACCTGAGCGAAAGCCGAAAGATGTATTATGAAAAACAATGAAGCGAAGAATGTGATCTTTAACATCCTGCAAAGTAGCAAAATCATTTTGATACTGTCCTTATTCTGCATGAACAGCAATTACTGCTTATTAGATTCAACAAAGACGTTTTATAGCAGTGTTTTTAAACTTAGCTTGTTTTACGTTAGAGATTGGCCTAAAGAAATCCCTTCGGGAAAGTGAAAATTCTTTTTACCTTATTTCTTCAGGACAGAAAGGCAACGGAAAGCTCGCCCGAACGCCAAAAAAACACTTAAAATCTAACTCAGATTGATAATAATATTACAAATGTTGTTTTGCATTACAATGCCCTTCCATCATCCGCATTATAATCCTTATAAACGCGGATGCTTGAGCCAGCCTGATCTAAGATAATCTCTTTGACCTTATTGCGATGTTACTGATGCATTCGCAGCTAATGACGATAAACTGCCTGCAGCAATACCGGCTGCTCCAAGGTTATAAATTTTCTGCGTTCCTAACTGGCGTACCATTGGTTGACTACAAGGTTAATTAAGGTATATCCAGCGTAAAGATATTTAAAATGTTTACAGCCTATTCAGGAAGGTTCTATTGTATAACGAGCGGCTTTACGAATATATGCGCAAATATCCAATATAACGATGCTTAAAATCGGAAGGCTTAAAATAGTTTTTCCTGTAAATTCAAGCATAAAGCTGCGAACAATCCTAAAGCCAGGTTCTTTTTGGCATTCATTATTGAAAATTATTGATTTGCTGGAAAATTATCTGTACGGAAAGGTGTTGCAGGCAAACCTTCTTGATTATATAGTGTTCCCGTAGGATTATCTGCCCAATTATACCGTACAGCTACAGGTTTTGAAATTTTATCGCTGGATACAATTATCTTATTTCCTTTCAATACAGCGTCTGCCCAAACAAATTTGCCATCTGAAGCAGCAATACCAAAACCTCTTAAATGATCGGATGCTAACGTATTTGTCTTTAATATTGGGTTGTTTCCTACTAATCCGGAACCTGTATTTTCGAAACTTAACTCTACAGTATTTCTCTTGATTTTCATGCATTTATACACCGGTCCGGAATAAACCAGTTTTTCTTTATAAGCCACTTTACGAGCAATTAAAGCCATGCGAATACCCACGTCTTTTTTATTGGTTGGATGAATATCATACGCTTCACCAATATCTGTAATTACAGCCATTCCGGTTTTTGTAACCGAAAGTGTTTTTAATTGTGCTTCACGCAACCAAGGCCAAATACCTTCAGAAGGTGTTTCTGCCGGTTTACGAATATTAGCCAGTTGTACATATAGAAAGGGGAAATTACCTTGTCCCCATTTTTCTCTCCAATCAGAGATCAATCTTGGAAAAAGAGACTTATACTCCAATGCCTGTGGCAATTTATCGGCATTACTTTCTCCCTGATACCAAATTACCCCCTTTATCCCATAAGGAACTAAAGGAGAAACCATGGCATTATATAGATTTGATGGTGCACTGAAACCGCCATCTGGTCTTGTTGGCGCCTGTGGCTTAGCACCGGTTTGTTGTAGATTCCATTGTTTAAAAGCAGCTTGAAAAGTAGCTTCCTTGGCGGGATATTCCTGCTTTACTTTTTCGTAGTTATCAAGAAAACTTTGATGATTATTGATGTAGTTTGAAAAAGCAGGTGCTTGCTGCAAACCCGGTAAACTGATCCAGGCTTGTGCCGGGGTTCCGCCTTTGTAAGTTGCAATCATCCCAACCGGACTACCAGTAGAACTGCGTAACTCTTTTGCGAAATAATAGCCAACTGCTGAAAATCCATGCCATGACCATTTTGTATCTGCCATTGCTTCCGGCGAACAAACAATCCATTGCCCATTTCTGGAACCTGCAGGAACAGTTGCTATATCTTTTTGTGGTTCGAGTGCAGAAGCCATTGGAACATAAAACATGTGAATTTGAGAATCAGTTGCTTTTGGAATTTCTTCAGTGCCAGTTTTTTCATTCTGTATACCAAACTCCATATTAGACTGACCAGAAGCCACCCAAACATCCCCAATTAATATATTTTTTAATTCAATCTGGCTTTCGTTGGATTTAAGAGACATTTCAAAAGGACCTCCTGCTTTGTAAGAGCTAAGCTTCACAAACCATTTTCCTTCTTTATCCGCAGTGGTTTTAAACACTTTTCCTTGAAATGAAATTTGGATTTCTTCGCCAATAGTGGCCCATCCCCATAAGGGAACCTTAATACCTCTTTGCAGCACCATATTGTTTCCAATAATTGCAGGTAGCTTAATTGCAGCTATTGCAGTAGGGATGGTAAAGACACAAAACAGTGTTAAACCTATAATACAATGATGAATAATTGTTTTTTTCATTTCGTTTAAAAATAGTGTCAAGTCAGAGTTTTACTTTATTAGTTTATAAGCAGTTCCCAACTGATGAACCCTCAGTCTACAATTTCCGGCCTTGTTTGGTGCGTTTAGTACAGTCAAAGCCTTAGCAGAACCCTTCAAAGTATCAAACGCAGCCGCGGGGTTTATTCAATGTTTGTCTGTTTTTAAGGTGTTCATGGTCTCCCGTTGGTCGGCATTTGCTTACTTTTTTTCTTGGAGAAAAAAAATAAGACCCGCGGTAGGCGACTAACGTTAATAATTCACACTCTTCTGCTTTATCCTAGCCCTCTGACTTTAATCTCTAACAGGCATTTTAACACTAAGAGGTTTTTCTTTACGGAGCATTTTGCCGGCTTCTCCAGTTAACCATAAATAGTGGTCGGAAGGCATGCCGTCCATATCAATGAATTTAACAGAGTTACCTACAGGTGGATTATTGGATGCTTTAAAAATTGCGGTGGCTTCGTTAACTTCATCAAACATGGCTACATAAAGCATTTGAGCTCCAGCTGTTAATGCCGTATTAATTTGTTGCCAGTAAAAACGCCCACCTTGACGTGGTATTGAACCTGATGGTTTTACATCATCCGGAAATTCATAAGTACTTAAGTTATGCCAGCTAAAACCAGGTGTGATACAAGGCACATATTCTATTTTATTCTTTTTGCACCACGCTAAATCTCCAAGCAGCAAATCCCGGTAACGGTCCATATCATTATGCAAAAGAGGAGTAAAACGTTGTACTGTCCACGGCAAAACAATATCAGCCTTCTTTATAATGGTATGTAAATATGGGTCTTTAATACAATCAGAATTAAGGTCACGCCAGAATGTTGGCACTCCAAGCATCACCGAGCAACCTCCATATTCCGGATCATTTTTCAGAAAATCTATCAATTTTTCTAATCCGATATTCCGGATATTATATGGTCGATCTGGAAAACCTATTCCCCAAATTGCTACTAAAGGCTTATTATTATGATACAAGTAGGTTTTATTACCTGGCTGGTTAGTTACCTTAAGTTCATTAACCAGGTATTTCCAATCTTCAATAATACTGGAGCAATCTTCACCTGAGCCACTTAAACCAGAAAGATCATACATAACTGCTATAGCCCTTTTATTTTTGGATGATGCCTCCAACGCATTTTTTAATACTACGCTTGATCGCTTTCTGGCATTTTCGTTCTTGGTTGCTCCAAAAAAACGCTGTACAAATACCCCATCCACTCCATAATCTTTCATCCATTTAAAATGAAGATCTACCGTGCTCTTATCGTTAGAACTAAAAAGTGTGGCAGTGCTGCCATCGGCCAGTTTAAAGGGAGTTGGATACGTTTGCTGATATTCGCTCATATCGGGCCACATATCAATTCCAACTTTTTTCTCATTAGCAAAGTAGTGGCTAAATCCAGAATTGGTTCCATCGCCCTCTGCCCTAAACCATCCCTGATAACCAGCCATTACCAATCCTTTATAGGATGGAAACAAAGTGGTTTTGCTATGTTTATTCTGCGCAGAAAGACTGTTTATCAGAAAAAAAACAGTAAGAAATAAAAGTGATTTAAGTTTCATTATCAATAAATATGTATGTATATGGTTTATTTTTCGCTTGATGGGTTAATTAGCTTCTGCGCTTTTATTTTTGAAGAATATAAAAATAGCAGTATGCAAACAACAAACTGGGTAATTACCCCACAATGAACTACTATTTTCACTTATTTTGAAAGGATTTTAAAAAGAATTGCGGAAAAAGAATTACTCTCTTTCCGCATTCTTTACTAATTAGCAACCCCCATTACCAATTAAATTTATGGATGTGTTTTTATTCAGGAAGAGTTGCGAAAACATGAATTATTATTCTCCCAACTAACCAATAAAACTACATACGAATTCGGTTTATCACATACTTTATAGGGAAAGATGTAAGTTGACTTACATTCTTCCCGCATCTTAACTTTAAGCTTAACTTGTAGTAACTAACCTTCCATTACCTTAATCTGCAGTATTCCTCAATCCATGGTTATAACACTACTCATTGAATAAATAGCATCGTAAAAACACACGAATAGTAACGTTTTACTCAATAATCAAGTTATGATTAGTTTTAGTTTATTAAGTTAAAGAGCAAATCACAAAACAATATATATTTATTAATAAATGCTTAATAAATTCATAATTCCGAATACTGGTTAGTAATAATTTGGATACTGGTTAGTAATACTTATGAGTGTTGCCACAATTAAAAGCTTATGTTTTTAACAAAATGAAACTCTTCTTTCTCAGCTACTTTTTAAGAGGAATAGCACTTTGGAAAGGAATTTCTTTTCGGAGCATTTTTCCTGCATAACCTGTTAAAAACAAATAATAATCAGATGGAACGTCATTTTCGAAGGTAACGAAATTGCTTTTTCCTATTGGTGGATTTTTGGAAATCTTGAAAATGGCAGTACCTTCATCAATCTCATCAAACATAGCTACATAAATCATTTCGGCTCCAAAACTTATTGCTCCGGATAATTGTTTCCAGAAAAAGTTGCCTTTGTTACGTGGTGTTTGATCAAAAGGACTATTAGGACGCATATTGTGCCAGCTAAATCCAGGAAAAACAACCGGCACATAATCTACCTTGTTTAGTTTGCACCAGCTTATATCATCTTTAATACGGCTTTCAAACTTTGGGTAACTGCTTTCATTATACCGGCCAACAAACCATGGATGAATGATATCAACCTTCTTACAAACAGCTAAAAATTCGGGATCTGAAATGGCATCGCCCTTCAATTCCCGCCATTGTGTAGGTACGCCAAGAAGTATGGAGCATCCACCATAAACTGGGTCGTTTTGAAGAAAGTCTATTATCTTTTTAATGGTTACAAGCGAGTACTTGCGGTTATCATTAAACCCTACACCCCATAAAGCAACCAAAGGTTTTCCATTATGATACAAATAGGTTTGTTTATTTCCACGATTGGTTAGCTTAAGGCTATCTACAAGGTATTTCCAATCGTTAATTACTACATCAGCATCCCCTTCTCGCATTCCAGAAAAATCATACATTACAGAAATTGCCCGTTTGTTTTTTTGAGCTGCATCCAAGGCATTTTCAAGAACGGTAGTAATATGGTTGCATGCTCTTTTTTCTTTCAGATTGGTAACAAAACGTTGCATAAAAACGCCGTCAACGCCATATTCTTTCATCCATTTAAAGTGAAGATCTGTAGTAGAGCGGTCATGAGAACTAAAAACATAAGCTGATTTTCCATCTTTATCCAAAAAAGGAGTTAGATATGTTTTTTTATATTCACTTACCTCTGGCCACATATCTACTTTGGTAAAGCCTGGCTCAAATTTTCCGTTCCCTGCCAAATGCGTCCATCCTCTCCCGGCACCATCATCAGGCGTGTTAAACCAGCCTTGATAACCTGCCATAATTAGGCCTTTATAACTTTTAAACACAGACTCGTCGGCATGTTTTTTCTGAGGAAATACAGTTAGAGTTGTTCCTACAACCATGCACACAATGGAAAATGCAATTCTTCTGAACATCATTATTTTTAAATTTTTAAATGCTGCACTTTAAACTTCTGTTAAGAGCGGGCAAATTAGTTTTTTGTAAAGACAATTATTTAAAATGGTTTTCTTTCTCCCCATGGTGCTCTTTGCTCCATAAAGTTTACTGGTTGTATGCTAATTTTTGGAAAATTATTCCCAGAATACAGTGTAGCTGTTTCACCTTTTTTCAAGGTAAGTTCAACTATACCATTGCCCAGATCTTTTAATAGTTTGCTATCTATACCTGTTACTTTAACCTGCCCAATGATACCAGTATTTACACGGCATAGTTCGCCGGCAAGGCTTTTAATTTGTATAAAATCTGTTTTGCCGCCTGTTCTGCGGGCGCTAACTAAAAATGCTCCTTCGGCTCTTAAATCTGCAAAAACAACATCTTTCCAGGTTGATGGTATGCCGGGAAATATCCGGATTAAATCCCCATGGCTAGTCATCAGTAATTCTTGTAACGTACGACCAAAGGCCAGCGGAGTTTCAATTACCGGAAAACCTTCGCGGTAAAGCGTATTAGCCTGAGGGGCTTTTTTCAGAAATGATTGTAAATAATTCAAAGACTCATCGCCACGGCCTCCAGCAGCTAAAATTGAAGCAGCACCCAAATAGGAATATCCGGCGAAAGCCTCAGGCATTGACACCCAATTTTCTAAAGATTTCTTAATTAAAGGAGCTTGTGCGGGGTTATCCCACGTATATTCATTAAAAGGATATACCATAAACAAATGCGACCAATGCCGATGTGACTTGGTAAAAGGTAAGTCTTTGCCCACCATTAAACCGGTAGCATTATCTACTTCGTAGGGCACCAATTTGGTTAACAATTCTTTACAATCATTTACAATAGGATCATTGGCCTTTAACCGTTCATCCGCCGCTATTAATGTATTGGCAAGCCACCTTAAACATGCCAATGTATAGTTGCTGTTTAACACAGCGTCGCTATACTCTGGCGAAGCGGTTTTTGGCAATGACCATTTCCCATCCGGCTGCTTAACTACAATATGTTTCAGGTAATTAAAAGAACCTTTCATTAACGGAAACAACTGGTTTTTCAGATACTTATCGTCCATTGTACTGCGATAATGCATCCATAGATTATGCATGGTCCATGGTAAATTACCAACTTCTCCACCAACCGGACTTCTGCCACCCGGAGCAGATGCCCGACCAATTGCATACGAATCATTTTGATAAGGCGCAGCATTTTGAGCCAGCATGTCCCTGGCCTTCCAAACAGTTTCACGTAAAGGTTCTGCTTCCTCTAAATGGTTAGACATATAAAAAGGCCAGTAAGCAAGCTGGATATTTAGGTTCCACCAGATGGCAGGCCAACCTGTGCGCATAAACCATGGGCCCATTAAATCAAGTATGGGTCCTCCTTGGCGGGATGCAGACCCCATTTTATACATCTGTATCCAGTAAAAGCTTTCCATTGCTGCATCCGGTACAGATACAAAACTTTTAGGATAATAGTTATGCCACCAATCCCTGTGAGAAGTTTCTAGCTTTTTTACCCCACTTTTTTTCGCTTTATTAATTAAGTCGACAGCTTCTTTTACAGCTGTAGTTCCGGGATAAGAGAAACCCATACTAATGTAGTATGTACTTTTGTTACCATTTACTTGTTTAAACCAAGCAGTTGCATATTGTCCCGCACCTTTTCCGTCTGTAGCATATTGAGCATCTTCCGGCATTTCCTGCACGCTTACATCAATGCCATCTTTTTGCTGTAGAACCTGCGTTGGATAAGGCTGATAACTTTTGGGGGCACCTTTTCGGGTAGATTTTGCGGTATCTGGAAACCATTGCAAACGATGATCGGTATTTCCGGTTACTTCCAGTATAATAACATTTCTATCTGCTGCTGTAAAACAACGAATATTGTAATTATTAGCCCCATTTTGAATCTGACCTCTAGCTTCAGCATTCCATAAATCAAGACGCATATTGCCAGTTGGTTTATCTTTGCCTAAAGCCAACTCAAAATGCCCGTTAGGAAGTCGGTTGGTGGTATATAAAATGGTTTTGTTTTTGGGATCATTGCGGTGATCATATAAATCACCCCGGGAAACTTCAAAGTTAAAAGCGCCATTATTGTTTACCCAAAAGATGGTACCAAAACAGCCATTTCCCAAGAAAATGCCTCTATCCCAACTATCAGGAAGCTTCGTATTCCAAACCATATCACTACGGTTTAAAAAAGCTTGCCAATTAACGGCTGTTTTTATAGAAACATTATCCTTTACCTTTTGAGAGTAAGCTGGCAATGCATTTAGCCATACACCGATAATTAGGATTAATCTGGTTAATTTCATTTAGTTGGTTAATGTTAGGGTTCTCATCTGCCCAGCAATGCTGCATTTTACTTTAAGTCCTAAATCGATTTCGGTTAAGGAATTATAGTTTTAAAAGCTGCTGAAGCTAGAAAGAGTGAAGGGCAAATCTATCCGCGATTATTAATATTTGATTAATAAATGGATAATAAAAGATGGTTAGAAATGGTAACAAAATTTATACGTTTACCAGAAAACCAATAAACATTTTTAGATAAAATTTAAGCGGTTTATGAAGAATCTCAATGGGAATTCCTACTGAAGTTTTTAATAGGATGTGATGAGAATTGCTGGTTTTGCGTTAGATTTTGTGTTGATACCCAAATATTACGCATAATTATTTGTCCGCCAGCCACGAAACAAGTATCGAGAGCGTTAGGTTTAAACAACGATTGATAGATCAATGAAAATTTATAGTATTTCTGGTTATTAAAGAAAAGGCTCCCCTCTTTCCAATTATCGGGCGCCAGCAACGGAGAAATGTTCTTCAGTGGGAAATTCAACAATAAATTCCGTTCCTATTCCTGGTGTGCTATTAACAATAATACTTCCTCCTAATGTTTCTACCTGTGTTTTTACGATAAACAAGCCCATACCTTTACCTTCAATGTCTGGATGAAAACGGGAGTAAAGCTTAAAAATTCTATCAGCATGCCGGTTGAGGTCTATACCCCGGCCATTATCTTTAAAACTAAGGAATAGCTTACCTCCTATTATTTGGCTTCTTATCCTTACAAGGGTGTTCTTACCACTTTGTTTGAATTTAATACTATTTACAATTAAGTTATAAAAAATACTGAAAAGGTAATTTTTAAGGGTGTATAAATGATCAATGGAAGAGAAATCTGTTAATATCTGTACACCCTCCTTTTGTAACAAGTTATGCAGACCGGATCTGATCTCTTCAATAAGTTTAGAGAAATATACAGTTTCTTTCGTCTCCCTTATCTCCCGTTTAATTTCTAATGTATAATTAAGATCCTTTATAATAGAGTCAAGAGATTCCACAGACCTGAATAAATATTCCATGATTTCAATCCGTTCTTCTGACGTAGTACTGTCACTTTTCATCACTTCCGCTATACCTAATATACTGGCTACCGGGCCGCGAAGATCATGGGAAACCATTTGAGCAAATAGCTCGAGGTTTTTGTAATGCTGAGCCATATCACTGATGATTCTGGTTCTTTCAAGTTCCGCCATTTTACTGTCTGTAATATCACGAGCTATCCAGAATACAGTATCCTTAGTCAGAGGAGATATCTGGCCTTCGAACCAAATTATTCTATCTCCTACCTTGAGGTTATATTCAATTTCAGCAGGTTCCAGCGTTTTTAATGTCTGCTGAATTTTTTCCAGAACGATGCTAACGTACTTCTCTGGAAGCATATCACTTATTTGTTTCCCTTTAGAAAGCTTGTATAAATTCGAAGATTTTGTAGGTGCAATTTTATTGTATTGTCCCCTGGCATCCAATATCATCACCATATCCGTCATGGCCGCAAATAGTGATCGCAGTTCCTGTTCTGATCTATTCAGTGTTTCTGTTGTTAGTTTATGTTCTTCTATTTCCTCTTTTAGATTTTTATTTACCATTTCAAGCGCACTCGTCCTATCCGCCACTCTCTTCTCCAGTTCGTCATTTAACTTTTTTATTTGCGCCTTCGTTTGCTTCAGTTCTGGTATTTCAATAATTTCCCAATCGCCCTGACGTTTGGCAATAACACATTCATGTACACGGGCTACATCAAGTATTTCCGCAGCTCCGATCTTCTTAAGGGCATAAGCACAAACTACGATGATCCGGGTTCCTGCAATTATCTTGTTAAGTTCTTCTTCATATTCAATGAAATTTCCCCAATCATTAATATCAAGCCATGCTGTATTTCCATTCACCCTCAGTCCGTTCATACCCCTTGCCAGTACAAGGTTTACTTTTTCAAGCCAGGCTGCAACAACATAGTTTTTAGAAAACTTGCCGTCTTTAGTATACCAAGCTGTACCAGGTAATATTTCTATTCTATTTTCGTCTATATAGTGCTGGAAATCAGGCATTGCTTTATGAAGATGCAGTATTGCATCTGCTACCGAAAGAGGTGCACAGGTGACCCATAAACAATATTCATTGTTTTCTAACCCCGCTTTGAAAAATGGGATCAGGATATCTAAAAGATCATGCTTTGTTTCGTAGAAATGGCAATAATGCCTACCCCACTCGGTGTCGCCAAGTACTTCAATACCTAAGGAGGTTAGTTCCTTTGATATAGGGTCCATATATTAGTTGATTTACTATATAAAAATACAAAATATAGAATTCAAAACCCAGAATAATTAAACTAAAATAATGATAATCAATTTTTTATACCCAAAATTAGCACATACAATTCAGGGTAATACTTTAAATATCCAAAACTTAATAACGGCTGTTTGTCGGGGTATGTATGTCCTGAAATGATCTGCCACCAAGTATTTTGTTGAAATTTTGGCGACCCAAAATTTACTCCATATAGCGAAACGAAATGCAATAATCAGTTAGAGAAATTGCTCTATCAGAATTTCTCTAAAATATTGACATATACAGGCAGGCCATGAGTGATTAGAGTTCCTGCAGGCCATTTTAAAGCTAGTTTGTTGAGACTTAGCCGCTTTTGCTTGGGGATTGGAAGTGAAAATCCTTTTTTGTCATCCTGGAGCGAAGTCGAAGGATCAGGGCAAAAAGATGGTAACGGAAAGCCACCCGAACACCCATAATTTACTGTATACGTTTCCAAAATCTTAAAATCATACGTATTAGCTTAACATTTGTTAAGACTAAACAGAGGTTTCAATACAGAAATTATTTTATTAACTCATCAATCTTCGCTTCAATTTCAGCGGCTTTAGCTTGTGCTTCGGGAAGAGGTAGGCCGACATTCATTCCGGGACGTTTATGACCAGCCGCAGTAAGCCAGGCATCTTTCATGATACCTTGTTTTTGAGATACTAGCTTTAAAATTTCTTGCTTTTGAGGATGATTCAGGGATGCGATTACATCCGGCGCTGAAGCTATCTTCTTTTCACCTAAATATAGTAACAGTTCCTTTGCCATAATCCAGTGTCCAACATCTCCTGGATGTATCCCGTCTGAAGCTAAAGAAAAACCATTTACGCCAAATGATTTATCTATTTTTCTGTGTGCCTTCAGATATTTTTTCATCGGATAATGTATATCTGCAACTTCCCATTTTACTGCTTTCTTTTGGCTGAGAAGCCAGTCAGAATAGCGATCAAGTACTTCTGCATATCCAGGATGCCCACCCTTCAATTCATCAAAAATTGGAGGTGTTAAATGAATTATTTTAATATTCTGTGCTATAATTTTATCATGCAACCAATTAATTCCCTCCCGGAACTTCTGAAAACGATCTTCACTAAACGGCAGATAAATTCCGTCATTCATCCCATAACAGGCAAAAACTAAATCTGGTTTTGTTAGGGCCAATATACGGTCTAAGCGTTCATGAAGATCTGGCCTGGGAAATTTACCGTCAGCATGCCCAGCTTCTGACAAGCCTGAAACTGTTTCGCTTGGCAAACCAATATTTATAAATTCTATTTTTTGGTTGGGATAATTGGCTACACAATACGCCTCTATATCTGTAATATATTGGCCAGCGTAGGTTATACTATTCCCAAGAAATAATACTTTTTTAATATTTGAGGAAAAAGGCTGTGCATTTGCAGCGACACTTAAAAGCAAACTTGCAATTGTAATAAATACACAATTAAGCAGTCGGAAGGGGACAAAACATTTCATATCTAAAACTTAATATTTAACGGCATTTAATATAAAATCTACAATTGGACTTGGGTTGGGCAAACTATGTGGATGATGTTTAAACCCAGGTTTATGAATTACTAAAATATTGCCTTTTAATTCTTTTACCTTACGTTCAAACAAAATGGTATTTTCTTCCATCGGAACCAATTCATCGACATCGCCGCAAACGTGCAGCATTGGGTATTTCCCTTTTACAATCTGTTTTACTTTATCAATCGGGCTTCCGGTAAAAGAAGATGCTTGCTCTTCTGTGCTAAAGCCGTAGTCTTGCTTAAACGTTTCCCACTCGTTTTTACTTCCTGGCCCTTTCCCTTTGCCTCCAGGCCAGCTTTTTAAATCTAGTACTGGATTATCAACATACACACCTGCTACTTTTTTAGGATTAACAGCAGCCCAGTTATAGGCATAAACTGCTCCACGACTCATTCCTTCCAAAACAGCTTTCTTAGACAATCCGCCTTTCCTTAATAAATCGTAGTAATCATCCCATAAATTTATAGCAGATTGGTTGCCAAATAATTCTGCTACATCACAATAAACTACATGGAAACCTCGCTCTAATAAAGCAACATCTGTTTGCGGCTCATGCCCCCAAAATCTTGCCCGCCATATCCAGGGATGATTTTTAGCGCTCCATTTTGGCTTAACAATTTTACAGTTTCGTCCATTGTAACTAAAGTCTGCACATTCATACCCGTAAAAAGAACTGATCTTTTTAGGAATAACTACTTTGCTAAAAATATCATAATTAGTCTTTCTTTTCTGGCTGATAAGCTCATATAATCTTTTAGCAATAATGGTAGCGCCTTCTGCATTCGGATGTATTTTATCTGGAATAAGCTCAGGTTTATTGATAAAGAGAGGATATAAGTTTATTATTTCTAACTTTTCATTATAGGCAATCTGTTGAGTGCGAGGGATGATTTGTTTAGTAATTACCGGATCCCATATTTGCGTAGTATCATTAAGAAACGATGGTACGGGAAGCAGTAAAACTATTCGTGGATGAGAAGGTAATTGAGCGAAAGATTGAATTAAGTCATGATAATCCTTTTCAAACCCGCTGTAAAGGTTCCTGTTGACTAACTTACTGTCATTAGTACCTAGTTTAATAAATACAATATCTGGTTTGCTTTCTAGGGCCTGCTGGTATTGTTTAGTATTCACGTAAGGGTAATTTCCTTTTCGCAATAAGGTTGTACTATTAACGCCAAAGTTGTTTACCTGGTAACCGTCCCCCAGCAAAGTTTGTAATTGCGCCGGGTATGAGTTCTTTTCCCTATCGGGGATACCGTGCCCATAGGTAATACTGTTGCCTATACAAGCTATTTGTATTTTACTTTTTGTTTGTGCATCTGCTTGCCAACAAAAAACAAGCAGGATAAATGAAATAATCGATCGCATTTTATTATAAATCTGGCTTTTTACAGCTTGCTTTTTTAACCAAAAGCTGAAACCGCTAAAATAATTTATTTTTTGAAGTATCGTATTTAAAGTGGATCTAATCAGTGGAAATACATTAAAAAGATACAATGCTCTATTGCATAATAATCCATTCTAACCTGAGTTCGATTTAAAATTGAGTGATTGTGATTAATGAATGCAATATTTGAAACCTAGAAGGGATTTGCGTTAGGGATTGAAGTGAAAATCCTTTTTGCTCTTCTCCAGAGCAAAAAGATTGTAACGAAAAGCCCGCCCGAACGCCCAAAAACAGATATTTATAATCGAACTCAGGTTTCTAATAAAATTTAATCTCTCCGTTCTGCTGATAGAGGTTACTCGAAAGTCAAAATCAGGCGATTTTGATTAACACCCTTAAGGGCTTCCATAAACTCAAAATCCTCAAAAAAGCAAGCATTAAACTTATTTTTTTGAGGATTTGAAAACTAAAAAGAGGCCATTTTAACTTTGAGACAGCCTTAAGCTAGCCGTTCATGATTTCCATTCTTTTTTTGAATGGATGAGGGAACAGTGTTACAGCTAATAATATAACGTATATGTTTTTCCCGGTTGAGTTGCAAAATCATAAAGAACAGTTTCTTTTAATTTTGGTGGATTGAGTTTAGCCTGATCTGAAACAATTGCCTGAGCAGTATTATCAACCTGAAAGTAAAAATTAGGATTACTACCCGTTGCAACCTTCAAGGCTGTGTTCTTCATTTTGATTGCATTTGGAACCCGGATTCTACAATTACCTCCAAGAGCAGATTTGATGATAACCTTATTCAATTTTCCATCTTTCCAGGCCAGATCAACAATTTCAAATCCACCTTTGGCTCGTAATCCGCTGATATTTCCGTTCTTCCAGTCATCAGGTAAGGCTGGAAGTAAATGAATGGCTCCATCCTGGCTTTGCATTAACATTTCGGCAATTCCAGAAGTACATCCAAAATTACCATCAATTTGAAAAGGTGGATGTGCATCGAAGAGATTAGGATACGTGCCACCGCCACTATTTGCTCCTTTGTTTAATCCGGCAGGCGTTAGTTGATCTTTAATTAGTTTAAATGCATGATTTCCATCCTGTAAGCGAGCCCATAAATTTACTTTCCATCCCATAGACCATCCCGTAGAAATATCGCCTCTGGCAACAAGCGTATTTTGAGCAGCGCTAAATAATTCGGGAGTGCGATAAGGCGATATTTGATTGCTTGGAAACAAGCCAAACAAATGCGAAACATGCCGATGCTGATCCGTAGGATTATCTACATCCTGCAACCATTCCTGCAACTGGCTATATTTACCTACTTGCATTGGAGCTAAACGTTTGCGTGCCGCTACCAGTTGGGCAGCAAATTCTTTATCTGCACCAAGAACTTCGCTGGCGTGTATAACATTTGAAAATAATTCAAAAACCAGCTGATTATCCATGGTTGTTCCTGCCGAAGTGGATGCTCCATTATATGCTTTTGGGGCATTCTCAGGAGACATAGAAGGTGAAATCACTAACCATTTATTTGTAGGCTCTTCTATTAAAATACTCAAGCAGAATTGTGCAGCGCCTTTTAGTGAAGGATAAACCGACTGCAAATATTTCTTGTCTCCACTATAAGTATATTTATCCCATACGTGCCTGCTGAGCCAAACACCACCCATGGGCCACATTCCATGATAAACACCATCAACAGGACCGCTAATACGCCAAATATCTGTATTATGATGAGTTGCCCATCCCTCTGCACCGTACATTACCCTGGCTGTTTCCTTCCCGGTTTCAGATAATTCTTTTACCATTTGCACCAAAGGCTCATGCATTTCGGTTAGGTTCGTTACCTCTGCAGGCCAGTAATTCATTTCTGTATTTATGTTGATCGTATATTTACTATCCCATGGTGGACTCATTTTATCATTCCAAATACCTTGTAAATTGGCTGGTTGACCGCCTGGTTGAGAGGAAGAAATAAGCAGATAGCGCCCCAACTGAAAATAAAGTGTAACAAACTGAGGGTCATTGCCTTTTGAAAAATCTTTTAAACGTATATCTGTCGGATTTTTTATTGAATCTGTTGTTCCGAGATTAAATTTTACACGGTTAAAATACTTTTGGTAGGCAGCAATATGGCTTGTTAATAATTGCGGATATGATTTGGTGAATGCTTTATTTAAATAATCCTTGGCGAGCTTGTTTTCATCAGCGCTTAAATTCTTATAATTTACAAAATTAGTAGCTACGGATATATAAATTGTTGCAGCATTGGCTTTAGAAATAGTGATGGCTTTATTTCCGACAGAAACACTTCCCCCTTCTGTTTTTATTTTGGCAATGGTTTTAAATTTCACCATTCCTTTTACTCCCTCGTGATCACTGGTAATTCCGGATAAATCAATTTCATTTCCCTGTGCGGTAACCGTTGATGTGTGCTGGCTTAGCAAGTTTGCTGTAAAAGACAGACTAGCCCGTTTATTAGAAGTAAGGCGCACAATAATTACCTGATCTGGCGTTGAAACAAACACTTCTCTGGTAAATTTAACCCCATTAACTGTATATGATGTTTTTGCAATTGCTTTTTCTAAATCTAACTCACGATAATAATCCGAATAAGTTTCATGTCCAGGAAAAGAAAGATTAAAATCCCCTACCGGCTGAAATTTCATTCCATTATTCTTTATGGATTTGATTTTTTGGCCAATTAATTTACTGGCTTCCAAATTCTTACCTTCAAAAATTAGTTTTCTAACCTCGGGCAAAGATTCCAGAAACTCTCCGCTATCATTTCTACTAGGACCACCGCTCCAAACTGTTCCCTCATTTAATTTTATATATTCGTTAGCCGGATTTCCAAAAACCATAGCAGCCAACCGTCCATTTCCAACAGGTAGGGCAGCTTCCCATACTTTTTCTGCCGGCGCTCTATACCACAATTTCAAGTTTCCGCTTTGGGAGAAAGCATTGCAGCTGAGGGATATAAGTACCCAAATTATTATTATTTTATTCCTGACAATCATTTTAATATAAGTTTTGGTTGTATCTGTTTAATTGCTAAAATGCTATTTGATGTTTCTGAATCCTGATTTTAAGGCTTCTCTAATGCCGACCCTAATTCCGAAAGAAAAGTGGGTTGGCTACTTGTTAAATGCCCTGTAAACTGCCAGTTTCCGTCGCCTTGAATAACCTTGATTAAAATATGGTTCCAGCCCTGATGTAATTTAAGAGCTTCGGCTATAATTTTCCCTCCATCGATAGGGCCAGTACGAATCTTTTGAACTAAAAGCTTACCGTTTAACCATACCTGAACAGCATCGTCAGCCGCAACTTCCAGATTTACAACCGGAATATTAGGTTCTATAAGAAGATCTTCCAGAGACCTGGGACTTGAAATCCAAAAACTCATATAAGCAGCAGCATTCTGTTTAGGTCCTTCAAAATCTATTTTATTAAAATCGAAAATATTATTTTCACTCGAAATAACTTTCCAGGGTTTACCATTTACAGGTATATCTGTTTTTATCTTATCCCCCTCTGCTGGTTTTACCGTATTTAAATTTGCACCCTCTTCTATAGACTTTACAGGAAAGCTTCCAACCATCAACGCCTTAACAATATCTCCATTTTTTGATACTGGCTTTCCAGCATTTCCACTAGCTTCTAAAGGAATACCCATATTTGCCAGAATATCCCGAACCATTTTTTCTCCTTTAACTAATCTTGGTGCAGTAGGCAATGTGGTTACAAACAATTGCCCTTTCTCCATGATCTTCATGATCATTACCGCTCCTTCAGGTTTTGTTTCAAGTTCAGAACGGATAATCATTGCTGTTTTAGCATATTCGGGTTGTTTATTCCATTTAAGCCAGTCTGTATCGTTTGCTTTTAAAAGTATTTGACTTTGCTGTACTAATGGGCCACTTAACCCATTTTTTGTAATTTCTGCTGGTATTAATTCCGAGAAATATAAATCTGCAGGAGTAAGTCCAGAAATCAGTGCATTACTAGTTACTGGAAGTAAAGAAGAGGCTGAACGCTTAGTGATCTCTAAGGAAGCAGGAAGTAGTTTATTTAAATCTGCAAGTTTTTCTAAGCTAACACCCCAAACCACAACCTTTCCTCCATTTTTAAGCACTTTAGCTATCATTGCATTTGATGAAACATCCGGAGGAACAATTCCATCTACAAATAATAAGGCTGGAATAGCTTCAATATCCATCTTTTTCAAAGGAACTCCAATCCGCATAAGTTCTGAAGCAAGCGTACTTCCAGAACCAGCAATTACCTTTACAGAAGAAATTAGTTTTACATTATTTACTGCCTTGGCTACAGGTTCAGAATATACCCACTTTGTAGGAACCGGTGTTGCTGCAGACGCATCACGAATGGCGTCAAACAACGGCCAGGTGGCGTATAAAGGAAGTGAATTATCATAACCAGGATTAAGTGTTGTACAATACGGGCCTAAGCGCTCTGGTTGTACGCCAGGTCTACCTTCCTGATATTGGGTGAAGTAAATACCATCCTCTAAAGCGGGAGGCGTGGTTAAATTTTTCTTACCCAATGGAAGTGGCTTTAAACCATACCACACCAAATTAAACACACTTTGATAACTTGCATTCTTTTCATGCTGGGCAATAAGAGATTTATAAGATGATGCCGCAACACCTTCCATTCTCCCCTGAAAAGATTCGTAAGATCGGGAACCATTAGATTCTGAAACCTGTTCTGGCGTACCGTAATACGCGTTGCCGGCTTCACCAACTCCCCATGGCTTACCACTATTTTCGCCTCTAGCCATGGCATCAAAACCGCCATAATGTACTAAGTACACAGGTAATTTACCCTCTCCGTCATCTTCACCATCGGCAGATATCCAAGGACGGGTTGTATCCAATGATTTGCAAATATCAGCCCAAATTCCGTAGTAACTCACCAATTTATCTTTCATCCCGGGAGGATTACGCATCACTCCCCTTACTATAGGCATAACTTCATTTGAAATACTCCAGCCAATTACGCTTGGATGATTCCGATCTCTCATGATTAATTCCTTCAAATGCACTTCTGAATCTTTCCAGTAAGCATCCGAATTTAATTTTGGACCGCCATCACTTGCCCAGACAGCTGTTTCATCTAAAACAAATATTCCCATTTCATCTGCCACATCCAGATAAAATGAAGGATAAGGCTGGGCATGTAATCGAACAGCGTTCAAATTTGCATCTCTCATGGCTGTATACCAAGCCCAGGCATACCGACGGGTCATTTGCGGAATACCTAAAAAGTGCCATGAATCTCCTTTCATTACCACAGCCTTTCCATTCAGATAAAATTTGCCGTCTTTTAAGGTGGTCTGCTTCCAGCCAAACCGTGTGTATTTACTGTCTAATGTATTTTTACCTTGTTTAGCATTAATTATAAGCCCATAAAGATTGGGTTGTTGAGAAGACCATTCCTTTAATTCTCCGTTAATTGCAGCGCTTAATATAATTTTGCTGGTATCATTTGCTGCAATTTTTACTTTAACCGCAGGAATTTTCAAAGCTGCCTCTTTTTCGGTTTCTGAACCCGGAAGAGGAAGCCCTTTTGCATCTTTTCTGAGGATCCATTTAAATGCTCCTGCATCCAAATTTAAAGTAACCGGCTTGTTGCTATTATTAATTAAGGTAACTTCTACCTCTAGTTTTTTCTGATCAACAAGTGGTTTGATATATACATTTTCAACTCTTACAACCGGTAAGGCAACTACATATACATCTTGCCAAATTCCCACAACATGTTGCCCCCAAAAAGATCCTGCCTGATATGTACGTCTTCCAAAATCGCTTCTTTCATCAAATAAAGAAGGTTTTCTAACTCCAATTAATAATTCATTCTCTTTATTGTATTGTACAGCGTCTGTAATATCAATATCAAAAGGCATAAAAATACCGAAATGCTTTCCTACCGGTTTTCCGTTCAATATAAATTCTGCATCCCCAGCAAGGGCTTCAAAATGAATTTTTATACGCTTGCCATTAAAACTTTGTGGAACGGTAAACTTTTTCCGCAACCATCCCATTTTAATGGTTTCCCAATCTTTTGGATAACTGGGAAATGTACGAAAATCACCCCCCTGACCGCTTCTGTCGGCAAAGCCGTTTACGTTCCAGGGAGATGGAATACGGATTGGAGTTTTAGACCATTTATTTGCATCCACCCGGGGCAGGATGGGGGTAGGCTCATATCCTTCTTTAAAAGATGCTGGAAGTTGTATTGGCTGAAACTCCCAACTCCCATTAAGGCTAATATCTTCCCGGTAAGGTTTTTCTGATTCTTTTGTCCAGTTATCTGAAGGCGCAAATACATCAGTATATTTTATAGAACTTTGTGCAGAAGATTTAAATGTATAGAGTATTAAAATGAACGTAATGCAATGCTTAATAAGTTTCATGCTTTTGGTAAATAAAAAGAAATAATGATATCCATTAAAATGAATTTAAAAATGTTTGGAAAAGCAGGTTTCTGTGTTTCATCGGTTGCATCAGTCCCGCCATTCATTCCAAAATCCTCGTCTTCCCTTCCCTCTAAATCCACCGCACACTCCGGGTTTTTCCATTTCTGTCGGGTTTAGAATGGTAGGCTTGGATCGCTGATTAACGGAGCATACTGATTCCAATTGTTTTATCTGCTTCATCCGCGTTTCATGTTCGGAAATAATTTCCCACTTTAGGAAGCTAGAGGATTTTTGCGTTAGGGATTGTAGTGAAAATCCTTTTTGCCCTATCAGCAAAAAGATTGTAACGGAAAGCCCGCCCGAACGCCCAAAAGCCAATTATTAGTTTTGTAATTTTAATGATTAACAATTAAAAGAACAGATACTCAAACCATACTAACAAATATAGAGGGTGATCAAAAGTGATCAACCTCTATAAAGAAATTATAAGTACAAACTATCAATGAGATTAAAGGCAACCACAGGGAACCTCATTTCCTAAATAGATCAATTAGTTTTCCTGAAATTTAATACTGCCATACAGCACTCCGTTTCCAGCTGTTGGTAAACTAACAGGAAAAGTACCGATTACGCTTGGAGTTACTTTTATTAATCCGCGTCTTCCATCTTCCATAACAAATCCATACACTTGATTGTAACCTATAGGGCCGGCAATTGTTCTTCCTCCTGCCTGAATGCCATTAAGTAATACATCAAACTCATTATCGTGAGTTAACTGGTCGAAATAGGTGGAAGTAACCCGGGTTTGATTGGCGTCTGTTGTAATATTATCCAGCCTTTTAAAATAAACTTTTTTAAGTGTTTGTCCAACAGGCAGTGAACTAGTCATTTGCCGTATAACAGACGCTAAAAGATCGTTTTTTTCATCCCTTATTTGGGTGCCACTCAGGGTTCCGGTAACATTAGCAATTTTTCCTGTTTTGCTTCCCATATTTGGATTTTTTGCTGACCAAATTAAGTTTGCAGCACTACTTGTTAAAGTATATCCCGCGGCAGAATAAGCACCCGCATTGGCTGTAACAAAATTAGTAGCAGTTTGTGTAGTGCTTGTAACATAGGTAGCAGTTTTTGTGACACCATCTACCGTAATATTTGCAGTTCCACTTGAACCAACTAAAGCGATGGTTGTTACTGTAGAGCCAGCATAAGTAGAAGTAAGCATGGTTGTATCACTTGGAGAAACAAGGTAAAACTCTCCATTAGTTAATACCAGTGGACTTATACCAGCAGACTTGGCTCTATATCCCACAAAATCAATATTAGGGATATTCATTAAAGCATCACTGCTATAAGTAATATCTGTGCGATTTGCTAAAGAATAGAAAGGACCTTTTTTATAAGGACCATTCCCTGTACCTGGAGTACGTGTACCACTCATATTATCAAGATTATCCTGGCTACCAATTCCTGCAATTGGGATAAGGCTATTACCCGGCATATCAATAACTAATAGGCGCTTGCCACTCGTACTTCCTTGTTTTATAACATTAAATGTATGCGTAGTTGTACCCACGTAGTTATTTTCATTTTGAAAGGTAAATGTTACTGTAGCAGCCGCACCAATAGGCACCAGCGGGGCTATGTGATAAGAATAATAAATCACAACATCCTTAACATTCTGTGTGAAATTACCTAAGGAATCTATAGCATTTTCCGGCTCTGTTTTTAAGATCCTTGACTCGTTGGAAAAAATATCCGAGGTAGTTTTTACACGGAATTTTGTTAAAGGCAGCCCCGAAGCTACTGTCAGTTTATATACCACATCACTCCCTTGTTCATAGTCTTTTTGAGGTCCTGTTGTAATTTCCTCAGCTCCAACTGTAAATGTATCTTCCTCAACATACTGTGTGATAATAGGCTGTGACACATCAGGAACATTTCCAATTTTTTCGCAGGCAAAGAAAAAAGGAATTATTAATAAGAGAATCATCCGATTCAATTGTTGCTTTATCATAAATATCGTTTTAATTTATCTTCTTAATGCCAACTATCTTTTAATATATTATGGTTGTTGTAATAGTTTATTAGCTATAACATTCCGTTGATAATAAGGAAAATACCAATGTTTTTCATCCATAAGATAGGCTCTGATTGCAGCTTGCTTACCAGCCGGATATTTTTTAGCGACTATATCTGCCAAAATTGAAGGATCATTCCATTTTTTAGCCATCCGTACCAGATCAAACCAACGGATACCTTCGAATGCACCTTCTAATGCTTTCTCCTCCAGGATCATCATATCTACCTGCTTTTTAATATCTCCACCACCTACTTTCAATTCAAAAGGCATTACTCTTGCCCGATAGCGGGTACCTCTATAGCCGGAGTTAGTTACTCCCCCATTAAGCATAGCTAAAGCCTGGTTAGAGAAACCTAGTGTATTATAGATTTCACACATCAGTAAATACATTGGTCCGTCACGATAAACGATAAACATGGCATCATTTTTACTATTGTTATCGTTCTGAAGAGAATTCTTAATAACACCTCTTTCTTTCATAAGGTATTTGAATATCAGAGTATCTTTACCAACTGGCTGATAAGAAACCCCTGGCCCTCTAATATAATCCCCTTTTCCACCAACCATCGGATTACCATTTGATAGTAATACAGGCTGGGTAGCTTCAGTACTGCCATCAGTCATTGCCGGATTAACAAAATAGCCTAAAGAGGTATTTTGATACTTGAGCAGCATATTGTCAGTTTCATTCCACTTTTTAAGAGCTACAGAGCTTGGTTTAAAGGCGAAACTACCGCCCTCCCGTATCGAATTACTTGTCCACCGTTGCAAATTATTTGTTTGCCCACGACTGCCATCAAAGTCAATATATAAGGCACGTCCGTCATTGGCTTCACCAGTAGACATAGATCGAAATACCTGCCAATAGTTAGAATAATCATAGGTTGTTATTCCAAAAACACCAACGTTTCCATTGCTAGCATTTCCAAAAGGAACAAGGCCACCCAAAATATCTTTGGCTTTACTATAATTACCCCTATACACATAAATCTCTCCAAGTAAACACTGTGCTGCGAAGCTGTTAAACTGTCCTCTTAAAATACGTATCTCGCTTCCGGCAATATTTAAACCGGCCCCTGGATTACTTACAGGGTTAGCGAGCAACATAATAGAATAATACTTAAGAGCATCCTTTTCTATATTTTCAAGAATAATATCTGCTTGTACCGGTGGATTATCAGTAAGCTGATCAACAGTAGTAACCGTGTGCTCAATATAGGGTACATCTCCCCAAATTTTAACCAATTGCAGATATGTCCATGCTCTAATGTATGCAACCTCAGCAATATTATAGTTGTAACGTTCGGCTGTATAATTAATCGGATCAACCCTGCTAAGTTTTTCTAAACCGCTTATAGTGTTATTGCAAGCCACTATCAACTTATAAAAATTGGTATAATCAGTGTATGGATTCTGGGATGTGATTCTATTCTGAGCTATTTCAGAAAGATATCCATCTGCACCCCTTGCTTCCACTACCAGATCTGACTGAACTTCGCCAGCCAGGAAGATTTGATCAACCAGGGGCTGCATTAAAGAATAAAGGCCATAAATTGCAGAGACCGCATCATCTGCATTTTTAAAATTTTCTTCTGCCGGAATATAACCTTGCGGTTCTACGGTGAAATATTTTTTGCAGGAAAAAGACACTATTAGTGTAATACCTGCCAGAATATATATAAATGTTTTTTTCATTTCTTTTGAATAATTGTTCCCTACAGTGATACTAGCTCAACATTACAGGCTTAATTTAAATCCTACCATAAACGTTCTTGATAAAGGATAATTGCCGAAATCATATCCTCTTGAAAAAACACCCTGGCCAGTAGAAACTTCAGGATCCCATCCCAGATAATCAGTAATTGTAAAGAGATTATAACCCGATAAATAAACCTGGGCATTACGGATCGCACGAATCTTATTATTCAAATTATATGATAACGTTATTGTGCGCATTTTAAAATATGAACCATCCTCAATATAGCGTGAAGAAGCACGTCTGTTATTTACAGGATCACCATAGGGAGTGTTAGCAATTGTAGCATTTTCTCCTTCAGCTTGCCATGCGCTTAGAACAGCTACAGATTGATTCTCATAAGCAGCCCCGTTTTCCATTTTCGAGCGCAATACATTTAATATCTCATTGCCGTACGAATAAGAGAAAACAGCATCTAAACCAAAGTTTTTATAAGTTAAATTAGTAGTTATCCCGCCAAATAATTTAGGATTTGGATCACCTATAACTTGTCTGTCGGATTCATTAATAATGTTATCACCATTCAAATCCTCAAAACGGTAATCACCAGCCTGATAAGGCACACCTTTATCGGTTAATAACCCTGATGCTGAAGCTTGGGCTGTAGTACTAAAAACGCCGGTATATTTATAACCGTAAATGAGGCCGGCTGGGCTTCCTACCTGTGCAATTGACGCATATCCATTTTCACCATCCATAATTGGTTGTCCTAAAGGCAAACTCAATACTTTACTTTTGTACTTAGCTACATTGATTGCTGCTTTCCAGGTAAAGTCCTTCCTGCTACCCATTGTGGTTATCCCTAATTCAAAGCCCCGGTTGCTAATTGAGCCATCATTTGTCCAATAATAGCTGTCACCATTAGAACCATCCATTAGTTTTGGAACAAGCAGATCTTCAGTTTTTGTATCGAAATAATCTAATCTTAAACCAAGTGATTTTTTCAAAACAGAAATATCTGTTCCTATATTATAGTTATAAGTAGTTTCCCATTTAATCGTGTTGTTACCAATCGAGGCAGGTACAATACCTGGTCTGGTAGTATAAGAATTATTCTTGTATAAAGAATACCGTGCATTAACCGGGATATCTTGATTAGCTGTGATACCCCATGATGCTCTAAGATTTAACTCATCCAGAAATGATGCTTTCTCCATCCAGGATTCTGCTTTCAATTTCCATGTTAAGCCTGTATATGGCAAAACAGCAAATGGAACTGAAGAAATTTTAACTCCTCCGTCTGCATTCTCACCGAATTTTGAAGAACCGTCTAAACGTACACCTGCTTTTACAAACAGTTTTTCTCTAAAAGTATAATCGAGGTTACCGAAGGCCGATAAATTATGATATTCCTCATTAAAGCCATCATTAGCTATTCTTATTCCATCCCCTAAACCTTGAAATTCATCAGATGTAGAATGGATGGTATATCCATATCTTTTTGAATAGTTCGAAAACTCCAAATTATAACCTCCAAAAGCTAATAAACGATTATCTGGATTAAGCTGTTTATTGTATGTTAATGTGTGTTCAACAGTCATAATTTGCCTGTCAACTACCTGCTCTTCAGAAGTTCTGTCATACCTTGGATTATTATCTACCGGAACAACTGCTCTGGCCGGAGTGAATCTGTCTTCAGATAATCCACTGCGATTTAAGCTAAATGTTAGCTTACTGGTTAAGTCCTTGTTAAACTGGTAATTAGCAAAAACAGACCCTAATATCCAATAGTTTCCAATATCATTGCTTACACCTTCTGTAACTCCTATTGGGTTGCTCAAATTATCAAACAATACCGGGCTAAGGAAAGCGCCAGGCGTCCCATCAGCAGTTTTTATATAAGGAGTAAGAAGTGATGGTTTAGTTAAACTAAGATATAAGGGATTAACACGCTCTTCATATCCCTGATCCATCAGGTTCTTTTTAGTACGGCTAAATCCTGTACGTGTTCCAGCCGAGAACTTGGGAGTAATCCTGAAATCAAGATTGAAGCGGGAAGTAAATTCGGAGGATGAAATACCTCTTCCCACTCCCAGAACATTATTATATCCTACGTTTAATGAATATTTAGAAGTTTTATCACCGCCCCTTAAATTCATATAATATTCCTGGCTTAAAGCATTACGTGTAACCTCTTTCTGCCAGTCAGTATCATTGGCATACAGCCAGTAGGGTACAGTATTAGGTGTAGTGTTATTAGCCAAAAAGGGGAAATTCTGATTAATTGTTGCCTGATCTAATCCTTGTGAGTTAATTTTTGCCGACAAATATGGCATATACTCTGAAGAATTCATCACGGGCATGCTTTTAAAACGTGTAGCAAAACCACCTTGCCCGGAAACGTCAAGAAAAGATTTTCCGTTGGTACCTTCTTTGGTAGTAATAATGATTACGCCATTTGCCGCACGTGATCCATAAATTCCTGTTGCGGCAGCATCCCTTAGTACCGTAATAGATTCAACATCTTTTACATTAATGTCTGAAAGCAAATTATAAATATTACCACGCACCACAGATTCATTAAATACGGGATCAAGTGCTGGTATTCCATCAACTATTACCAATGGCTGATTGGTAGTATACAACGACCGTACCCCACCCAGACTTAAAGATGCTCCTTCGCCCGGAACACCTGAATAAGCATTCACTTCTAATCCTGGAACCGTTCCCTGAAGCATTTGGAAAATATCACGATAGCGAAGTGTTTTATCATATCCTTTTGAAACAACCTGGTATACTCCATTCATATCATTCTGATTAATTGAATAATAAGGTAAGCGGACAACAGATTCGCCAATATCCAGATCTTCAGAAGCGAGCGTGATAAATACCTCGGCTTTTCCATTTAAAGGAAAAGTTTTAACCTGGTACCCTGGATAAGAGATTATTAAAGAAGAATAAAACGATGGTACTTCTATAGTAAACTTGCCACCAGCAGATGTCTGGGCAGTTCTAGCAAGCATACCTCTTACAGTAACGGTAACATTTTCTACCGGTTTTGAAGTTTTATAATCAACAACTGTACCCTGAACCTTCAATAATTTCTGGGCCTGAGCAGGCAAATACGACAGAAAAAATAAAATCAGAACGTAACTGTATTTTAACATATTGGGATAGTTTAATTGTACTTTAAGTTTTGGTTTCATCAGCAGATTGCGATTTGTTGTGTGTTTTAAGCAATCCATCATGGTGCAACAGGTATTAATATGAGAACATCAACACCAAACTGATACTGGCCTGCAGTTTTAGGGCTTACTCCGGTACAAGTAAAAGTAATTGGTACAGGGCCATCAGCAGCTACATTAATATTTCCAAGATTAACATCAACTACCGCTTCCGTACTATTATGAACATATTGGTTTGACGAATTAAAGTTTTGTAATAATAACTGGCTTCCATAATTAGCACTTATTATAGCCCCATTATTAATCAGATTATTTTTCAAAAGCACTTTATACGAACCGCTTGTTACAAAAGGCAGGGTAAACGTAACTGTTGCACCGGCCCTGCTTAAAGAAAAGCGTGTAATTAAAGCTCCGGAATTGAGAACACTAGGAGCTGCTGTTGCAGTTTCACCAAGAGAAATATTAGCACCTCCTGTAAAAGCAATATTTGGATCATACACATTGGTGGTTATTCCATTCGTTACTACTCTTTTCACCGGTGCAAACATAAATCTGCTTCTATATACTTCAGCTGGCAGGGTAACATCATTCAAGAAATATAAAGTACCATTACTGGCTGCGGCAGAACCGGTAACCTGTGCAGATAGTATAGTAACTGGATTTCCAATGATACCAGTAAAATTATTAGTACCGGCAGCTATGGTTTTGTTCCCTTTTACAATAAGATTATTATATAAATACTTCCTTAATATGGAAGAATCCCCTTCGTAAGCAACATTCCGTGCGAGAAAGATACCGCCTACTGTAGTATCACTATGGGCAGTTCCGATTTTTGGTACAATCAAGTTTGGCTTATTGGATCGTGCGGCAAGCATTCTTGATAACACTGTTGTTACTGCACCGTCATTTGGAGCAAAAACAGTAGATACTGTTGATTCATTATTAATTTTCGTATCAGCTACATATTGAGAAAAGGGCATATAAATGATAGGAGCCTTATAAACCGGTGCAAGTGTACCTGGAGTTAATGACAAAATAGTATTCTTAAGAGGATCCGGAATATTCTTATAGCTACCGGTGATATAATTATAATAAGTAGAGAGATCAGCATTCGCAGCAATACTCTCCATGAGATTTAATTGGGGGATAATAACCGAGGCTATTTCATAAATGGGCCCATTTATTGTTTTGCTTAGCATTGCAATTGGTAACCCGTTCACTGCCTCTCCGCTTGTGAGTTGAGAAAACTGCAACGGCTTACCAGAAACTGATAAAATGGTAGCATTATCCATATTTTGCCTGTAAAGAGCAGATGACAAGATATGAGCACCTATAATTCTTTTTACTAACAAGGTGTTTGTAGTATCAACCTCTGTAAAAGCACCATTCCTTATCGCTAAAACTGTATATAAATCATTTCTCAATAACAATGAATCATATCCTGATTTTTTCAATAACCTGGTAAAATCTGAATATTCGGTATTCTTACCCAGTACATCTAAAATGGACCCTTCCTGTAAGTAAGCGGGTTTGGAATAATACTCATCTTGCTTTTTACAGGAATAAGTCAACACAATGAATAGTCCTGCAAGTAGAGCCACAGGCAATTTTTGTATATATCTTTTCATCAAATAATTGTTTTTTAGTTTAATGAAACCTGAGTTATTGTTCTTTCGAGTGTAACTGCAGGCTTCATTAGTTGTATGTTTATATTGCTAAGCTTCTGTAAAAAGCAGCTTAATCATTTCTTATAGTCTTATAGATTAAATCAATCATCATATTAACGCGGCCTCAACTCAATTGAATAAAAATAGGTCTTTGTATCTCTGTCAACAGTTGTGATCTTTAATCTATGTTTACCTAAAGACGAGAATGTAAGGGAACCCAGTTTCCTCTCAATTTTCTGGTCACCCCTTATTATACCCGGTTCAGCAGTACTCTTTTTCATAGCATCAGGGAAGGAATTATAAGCGTCAGACATCGAAAGAAGATTCACCAGATCACCATAAGGTTGTCCATCGAATTCCAGGAGACAGGTATGGGTAGTTTTATTAGTCGCATTCGCTTGCCATGCATAAATTAAATAAAGATCATACTGCCCTTTAATAATCTGATCCGTAGTTATCTCCACCCAAAAGGAGGTTTCTCCAACAGGCTCATTATATTTTAATGAGGGTTGGCCACCAAAAAAAGCTGGAGCATCCCAAAAAATTGCTGTACTTCCATAACTCCATTTGAGCCATGGCACCCCGGCCTGATTTGCAGGAATCGCTCTCCATTGTCCCATTAAGCCAGCAGTAAGAACTCCAGGCGTTCCATTTGGAAGTGTAGGAAGGGTAATAGCCGGTGCAGCGGATGGTATAAATTTGTTTATAGATAAAACAGGAGTAGGATTATATACTTTTAAAACAGACTTGACAGAATTAACGATCCCATTGTTAGCAATTAAATTACTTTTATCAAAATCCATCTCTACAGGCTTTCCTGAAGTTCTGTTGATAGTATATGCCGGGCTTATATCAAAAAGAAGGAAGTCAGCTGGACTGTATGTTTCTATAACCTCACTCTTTATATCTGATATAAAATATCCGCGTTCAATAACATGGTATTTCATAAAAATATTGAGCGAATCTGTTGAGCTGGTATAAACATTTGTTGGTGAGTACGTTTGTTTTGAAAACTTTGTGGCCAAATCTGCAAAAGAATAGATACCTGCAGCGTTAAGCACGTCGTTTGTTTCAAGAAAGACGGTACGCATTTTTTTTGCAGGTTTGCCATATTGTATATTAGCCGGATCATATGCTACAGGGTCTAAAAGAGTTACCCCAAGGCCGGTTTTTTCAAAGGCCTCGGCCATAATAGAATACTGGGGTAAGCTTTTAATTAAGCTATTTACGGTATTTAGAGGTGGTTCAAGCACATCATCAATCGAATGAACCACTCCATTAGTAACCTGAATATCAAGTTTTACTACTTTTGTAGTACCGTTCAATACCGCATTTTTAACCCCATCTTTTATATTCATCGAAATATAATCGCCCTGAACTGTTATTGTTGGTAAAGACCCTGTTTGAAAAACAGACGACGTATAGGTTCGTCCATACAGATGATATTCCAGAAGAGCTTTAATCGCATTCAGATTCATGTCTGATAAGCCTGATATACCTTTACGCTGGAAATATTTTTTAAATGCAGAATTGGTTGGTGCAAAAAGTGTTATACTTCCATAAACATTAGTTAAAGCAGCTATGTTAGTAGTATCCATGGCACGAGACAGGATAGAATAAGTAGTATCACTTTTAACTAAAGCGGTAATTGATTTTCCGTTTGCCTCAAGATTTAACGTATCTGAAAATTCGCCTCGTTTACAGGAAAATAAAGTCAAAAATAAAAGGAAGACGCCCGCCGCCTTAAAAACATGTAATGTCTTTTTCATAATCTCTATTTTAACTATTTATAATATGGGTTCTGTTCAAGTTTAATATTAGCATTTAATGCATCTGTATTTAGGGGCAAGTACCAACTGTCTGGAGTTTCTAGTCTGGGTCTCATAATCAATCTCGTAGAGGAAGGAAACGAATTAAGAACAGGATCAATTAACAAATTTTTGTTATTAAAGTTATCACGGGAGGCAAACCGCATTAAATCAAACCACCTTTTTCCCTCTCCTACAAATTCACGTGCCCTTTCTTCAAGCAGAAGCTCATCCATAGCAGCAGTAGAAGTAGCATCAACCGGGGTAAACAACAAGGGTGTAAATGCCCTTTCTCTTACTTCATTAACCAGGCCGGCGGCAATTAGAAGCTTATCCACATCATCAGGAAAAAGATGTGCTAATGCTTCTGCCTTCATAAACAACACATCCGGATAGCGATAGAAAATCCAACGTGCATCGTTTGTGGTTCTGTTATACTTCTGAATGAATCTGTTACTTTGATTATAAGATATAACAGAGCTACCTGAAGGAACTGTGTAGCCTCTGTAATCACCTGTTGCGAAAAATCCATCAACACTGCTTGGAACTATAAAATAAGTTTCGAACCAATTTTTCAAATTGTTTGTTTGCCCATTTACTGTTGAATTTGAATAAGTTTCGAAAATAGATTCAACGGTATTTCCTTCTAAAAAGATAGTACCAAATGAGTCACCTCTTATCAACCCAAACCTGTTAGAAGTGATAATAGCATCGCAATTACTTATTACTTGAGTATACAGGTCACTTTTATTAGCGGTAGGAAGGGTAGCAGCCATCCAGAGGCTAGCATCAGATAATACAGTTAAAGCAGTATACCTGGTAGCTCTGCTATGAGAATATTGAGTATTGGTATACCATTCTGGCAACGTATTTTTAGCTGTAGTTAAATCCTGAACTATCTGCGCTAATATTACGTCTGCAGAAGATTTAGCTATATTGTATTCTTGCTGATCTGTTTCGGAAGGTTCCAGTATAAGTGGAACTTCTTTAAATGTACGTACAAGCCAGAAATAAGCGTAAGCCCTTATAAACAAAGCTTCACCGATCAATTGATTTGCCTCAACAATGGAAAGGCTGGGATCAAGGCTAGGAATATTAGGAATATTCTTAATGGCCAGGTTTGCTTCATTGATAATTCTGTAGAAATCTGTATACTTAGTAGTTACGTCGTTTGGACTAACAAGAAGATTATCTAAATTTTCTTTAATATTCTGGTCTGAAGGAAGAGAACCTGGTTGGCTGGCCAGCAAATCCCCACGCATTTCACCCCAATAAGTATAAGCTTCTACAGGTGACATATCCTTGGGATTCAAATTCCCGTTTGCTGTAAAGTCCCATCTGGTAGAACCCAGATTTGAGTAGATTCCAGCTATTGCCGCTATTGCCTGTTCCCGGTTTTTCCAGAATTGGTCTTGCGTTAACTTACCCTGAGGAGGAACATCTAAAAATTTTTTGCATGATATATTCCCTAAAGCTAAAATGCTTATAAGTAAATAGATGATACTTGTATATTTCATTTTCATATCTTAATCGCTATAAGTATATATCTTAAAAGTTAACATTAATACCTAATGTATATTGAATAGGGCTCGGTGTTAAACCTTTATCCTCTCCCATACTAAAAGGGTCATTTCTATTAGCACTAATACTAGGGTCAACACCAGTGTACTTAGTAAACGTTGCTAAATTATTAATGGCAAGTGTTAACCTTGCTGATTTTAAATTAAGAGTGTTAATTACTTTCTTTGGTAAACCATACCCGAGGGAGAGTGATCTAAAAGCGATAAATGAACCATCTTCTACATATCTGTCGCTGCCTACAAAGTTATGACCAGCCCCAAACAATGCTCTCGGGACGTCTGTTTCATCGCCCACTCCGTCACCTTGTTTTCTCCATCTACGCATTACAGCTGTAGACTGATTATTTGCATTATACATTTTTGATGTCTCGAGCTGTGCTCTGTTTATAATATCGAAATCTGATTGATAGGCGAACGTAGCAAACAGCGATAGCGTTTTATAGTCTACTTTAAATGTCATACCACCATAAAATCTAGGTGTAGAATTTCCCAGCGCCACTACATCAAGCTTATTAATTACGCCATCATTATTCATATCGGCATATTTAGCATCACCTCCTGTAAAAACTTCGCCAGCTTGATTATTCCATCTCATCGGAATACGAAGTCCATTAAAGTCGGTAAGGAAATTTCCTTGTGCATCTTTTGAAAATGCATCTTCATCTCTGCTATAAACACCCAGGTATTTGAGTCCATAAAAAGTCCCAATAGGGTCTCCGACATTAAGTAGGCTCAGGTATGAGCCATTGTCCAACGTAGTATTAGGCTTTATTATAGGCTGGTTGTTTGGTAGCTCAAGAACTCTACTTTGAGAAGTGGTAATATTAAAAGAACTGCTCACAGTCCATGTTTTAGTTTTTATAGGCGCTACACCAATAGCCAGATTTAACTCATCATTTCTTAAAGTACCAAAATTAGAGGTTATAAGTTCAAACCCCGAGGAAGATGCAATTGGTGTATTATTTAATATCAGATCGCGGGTAGTACTTCTGCTCAAATCTCCGGTAAAAGTTAACTTTCCTTTGAACATTGCCATATCAAACCCACCGTTTAAAATTTCATTTCTTTCCCATCGCAAATCCATTAATTGAATATTATCAGGAGTAACTCCTTGTATATCAACAAAAGGCGCATTAGCACTAAATGTAGAAGCTGTTGGAACATAAGAATTAGCATCAAAAGGATTTGGTCCGCGGCCAGTAACCCCCCAGCTTCCTCTAAACTTGAAGAAATCCAACCATTTTGAAGTATTCTTCTTGATGAAACTTAAATTGGAGGGCGTAAAATATCCTGAAAAAGCAGGAAATAGGCCCCAGCGGTTATTCTCACCAAAAACAGAATTACCTTCCCTTGTCAAAACTCCTGAAGCTCCAAAAACTTCATCATAGGTAAAAGTTAACTGTCCTATATTTTTGATCTTATGTTGAAGTTTTCTCTCTGATGAAATAGTATTTAATATTTCGGTGGAGTATGGATCACTTAAGTACTCTGAAGGAGTATTGGTCCCTTCAAGTTTAATTTCCGATGTACCAGTTGTTTCTACAGTTGTAAACATCCCGGCTGATAACTTATACTTTTGGGGAAGGTTAAAACGATAGGTCATCGTATTCTGATAAAATACGGAAACAGCTCTTTTAGGAACGGAAGAAGTAAGGTTATACTGGTTATTTAATCGCAGATAGACATTATTTTGCCTATAATAATCAACCCCTGTAGCACTATGAGGTAAAAATTTATTCACTTCAAAGGACTCATTAGTAGTAGAAAACAGGTTATTAAACTGAAACCCCTTAAAAGGATTATATTGAACGGTTATTTTTGCATCTAACCGCTGACTGTTTTCTTTATATTGAGCTTGATCTATTAATGCTATAGGATTTCTCACTTCAGACTGAAAGCCGCCACTCTGTGTCATAAAATAAGTTGACAAGGAGTTTCCATATAAATCCTGAGTATAAACAGGTAATATCGGAGCCTTGGTTATAAAAGCTGTATTATCATTATTATCATAATAATTGTTTCTGTTTATATCAGCAAGAGCAATATCACTTGTAAATTTTAGTTTATTTGATAATCTGTAATCAAAGTTGAACCTACCGGATACCCTTTTGTAACTAGTACCTTTTAAAGGACCAGCTTCATCAATATAATTCAAGCTTACATTATATGCAGCAGATTCCCCACCTCCCCTAATACCAGCGTCATAGTTTTGAGCTAAGGACTGGGACATAGTTACCGCCCCCGGCCAATATATATTGTTATTATAGTTTTCATAGTCTAGTGAGCTTGGTTCAAGAAACAATTTCCCAATAGCACTGTTAGTTAAGTCTGTTCCTGTACCATAGCGGTTCTGATACCCTTCAAGAATCATGGTTTTATATTCATCTCCATTAAGCAATGGTAATGCTTGCTGCGGAGTTTTAAGTGTTAGTCTGGAAGTAAGGCTAATCATAGGTTTAGAATTACTACCACGTTTAGTAGTAATAAGAATTACCCCATTCGCTCCATCAGAACCATATAACGCCGTCGCCGCAGCATCTTTTAAAATATCAATAGTTGCAATATCACTTGGCGAAATACTAGTTAATTCACTTAATGCGTTCGGATTAGACAGATCTACAGTTGCCTGTGACTTAAAAGGAACGTTATCTACAACCACCAGCGGTTTACTTCCTAAACCAATTGAACTTCCACCGCGGATTTGAATTGACGATCCAGAACCGGGATTACCTGAGTTCATCGATATTAATAATCCAGAGGCTTTTCCTTCAAGTATCTGATCGATAGTTGTTGCGGGGATATCTTCCAAATCCTTCATATTAATAGAGGTTCTGGCATCAGTTCGGTTAGCTTCTGTAACTTCAAGAAATCCACCTGAGTTGAGCCTCGGAGCACCAGCTTTAACAACTACTGCTTCTAGCATTCTTGAATCATCAAGCAGGGTTACATTAATCACTTTCTGATTCCCTATAGCTCTTTTAACTGTTATCGAACCAATCTGGCTGAAATGAAGTGAGTCATTTGTATCAACTATTTTTATTTGAAAATTTCCGTTTCCATCTGAGACCGTACCATTAACACTCCGGTTATCACGATTTCTTTCTGATACTGAAACTCCCGGTATAGGTTGTCCGTTTTTTTCTGTCACCTTACCTGTTACTACCGTATTCTGTGCACTTACCTGAAGTGTTATAAACAATAACCCCATAATAGTTATTGCTAAGCCTAAATGTTTTTTTATAATCATTATCATCAACTTAATATTGTGAAGTAAATGCATTGTCTATCACTTGAATTACTCCGTCTTTAGCAATTACGTTTTGAGGTGCGTTATCTGTATTTGTCAGATTAACTTCTCCTGCAGGCGGATTACTGCCACTTTGAACCATGATCACATTTGCTGATGGGTATGAAACTGTTAAAGGGACTTTTCCATTCACGTCTGGTTTTGCTGTAGGGGAAGTTGATGATGCTTTTCCTTTTGCAAAGCCATCAGTAAATACCTGATTCTCAATAAAGAAGAATTTAATATAATTGATGAGCCTGGCCCTTCTTTCAAAAGTGAGAATTTCGCTACCCTGTGCCCCGGTTTTAGGAAGCAAGTTGGCATTTTGAGCAGCAATAATTTTTGCATTAGTGGGAACGAACAATGCGAATTTCTTTCCGGCATCAACATTGGTAATAGTTAAAAAATCTTTAGTATTAAGGCCAGCGGCAACACAGAGTTCTGCAAATTTTCTATAAGGCGAAGCAACAGCTCCGCTTAAACTTTGAAGAATTAACTCATTAATCGAAAACTCAGGGTCAAGTATTGCTTTATCCAGTCTATGAAAATATCCATTACTTTGCTGAATACTTTGATCAATTGTCGCAAGCACATTTCTCACCGAACCCTCAATTTTTCCTCCTTTCACTGCCAGATAAGTTCCGTTTACAGTAGGGTAAAAACCATCTGTTAATTCACTTTTAGAGTATCCATTTAATAATATATGATTTCCAACAAGAGCTTTAATATCTGTGACACCTAGATTAACCGAAATACCACCAGTTTTCTTTCTGGAATATGTATTTGTAGTAGCATTATATGTAATTCCGGCATCAATTAACGATTGATCTGTAGGTGGTGCCAATAAGGTATATTTTAAATTGACATTAGTTAAAATGGGTATCAATCCCGATCTGTTTAACAGATCTAAAAATATATTGTAGTTCTTGGAAAAATATAACGGCCCGGTAACTGTTGTAAAGGCAGCAGGTTCAATTACTTTATCTAATTGATATAATAAACCATTACTCATCATCTTCACAGACATAATATGACCAGCAGCATTGATAACATCGCCGCCAACACTTTGTGATTGACCATTTAAAACCTTCGTTGGCCAATCCATAGTATTAGTAAAATGGCTGTTATACAACATGGCAAGTGTATTAATCGGAATATCATCCCAATTTGGAAATTCACTAAATCTTGTTGTCATATAGTTTTGGAAAGCTGCCGCTGATGGAATAAATGCTGTAATAGAGATTGACTTCTTTTCAATATTTAGAGGATTTTCCGCATCAATGGTAGTATTTCCCGAATAATCCCGTATAAATAAAGAATCGACTATACCATCACCATTCACATCTCCATTATTTCCTTGCGCTTTGGTGGCTGCCTGATTATAGGTATAAGTAAGGAACCGTTTCTTAAACAAGGCACCATATTGTGCAAAATCTGGGTTAGCATCAATCTCCTGGGCAACATTTTTGGGCGGAAGAAGCACTTTATTTATAATATGAACAACACCATTTCCTGCCGCAATATCCTTTTCGATTGCCGAAGCTCCCATTACATTTAATTGTGTACTAGCACTAATCTCGGCGTCTTCTCCATATACAGTTTTATAATCCAGAGCTGATACATTATTTGAGGTAAAATAATACGGGGTATACACCTGCAATTGTTTAGCAGGATAATATATGGAGCGAATTTGCCCGTTTGGCAATACATCATTATATGAACTTACTGAGCGACTCTCATATTTATAAAGATCATACTCAGATTTAGTAAGGCCAGGGTTCATGAAGTTAACCTGAAATAGCATATACTTCATGATATGATATTTAATTATTAACGATAATTCATTAACAGGTATTTGATCAATCGATTTGTATTGCTGACTTTCAAAGTACGCCTTAAACGCCTCATTATTAGGGGCCATAATTGTATAAAGACCTGAACTATTCAATTCGTCTTTCAAGCTGGGAACTTTGTCTATCGCAGAAACAAAGATTGAAAGAGAAGGGTTAGCGGCCAATTGTTCATATATCTTACCTGCTTGTCCTTGTGGAGGATCATAAAATTCTCCATACTGTTTTTTACAGCCGCTTCCTGTTAGGCAGAGTATAAATAATAAAAGTAAACTTATTCTCATGTTAATAATTGATTATTATATGAATTGAAAATTAATTGAAAAGGGCAAAACGGCATTAAAAATTCATAATGTGAATTCAAAAAATGCTTAGAAAAGCAGGTTTCTAGGTTTTATCGGTTGCATCAGTCCCGCCATTCATTACAAATCCCCGTATTGCTTCCCTCAAGAGTAGGCCATACCTCGGGTTTTCCATTTCTGTCGGGTTTATTTTTGTTAAGGTTGCTCCTGCAAGTGGAAAAACTCACAAGGTCAATGAAATGAAGCTTTTTAGGAGTTTGCCCTAATTAATTGATAAGGCAAGAAAAGCGGTATCATACAAAGTATTTGTTTAATCATATAATTCATAATGGTTATTTAAAAACAATTAAAAAATCAAAACTTAAGCTTAGTTAATAAAACTTTAAGCTTTTAAATGTACTTGATCTAAAAGTTATTAGGTGCTTGGTTATTGCGTAATTGGTTACTTGGTTTTGCTTGTTAACGAAAGTACTACATCAGATTAAAAAAAGATTAATAATAAATTAACAGGTAAATAAAACATTAAACATTCACTCAATAGTCTGATAATCAAATATTTATATATTATTCCTTCTTTCGCAATACATCAATTTTAAGATTTTAGGAGGACATTTATCCATTTACCATAACATATTTAACGGATTGGCTTAAAACCCTTAATATTTGCTGCGTTGTAGCGGGATGATAAAAATTTCTTTTACAAAATTTGTAGCTGTAGATTCTCGGTTAAACCAACTGACTTACAGAAAACAACCTTTTGACTGAGCTTGCGGTTATTTCAAGTAGGCATATTTTAATAAGACACTTGAGAAAAAAATATCTACAATTATTTAAGATCAGTATCAAGTCTTTTTCCTCAAACATATTCGATTAATCAAGCATTTAAATGATTGGGGCTATTATATAGTTACCTCTAATACTACCTATCCGGTAGTACAGAGGGGCTATGATATTCCTGTAAAAATTATAACCTATAAAGAAAAAATATTCTGAGTTATAAAAAGAGCAATCCCGAAGCTCCAAACCTAGTTTAAAAGAATATTTATATCAGAACTTAGTTATAAAAGTAAAATGTGGATAAGCTGTCAGCCGTCTATGAAACAGCTTAACAGTTATCCACATTTATTATAAAAACAACCTGGATTTTACTCAGTATAAATGAAAGGTTGGCAATAATAGTTGAAAAAGCGCTTACATTATATGGATATACACTTTTTATTGCTTCATGCCATAGAGAGTACTTTCGTTCCCCCAGTTTTTATTTGGTTTGGGGCCCATTTCTAATTCAAGCTTTCCACCAGCCATTAGTTGCTCATGGGTAAACCATGTTGTGGTCAATACTTTTCCATTAAATTTAGAGCTTTGGATGTATTTATTTACGGTTGAAGCATTATTTGCAATAAGTGTAAATTGCTTACCATTCTTTAAATCAATAGTTACATTTTTAAAAACCGGACTTCCTATAGTGTAAACTGGTAATCCGGGCGTAACAGGATAAAAGCCCATTGAAGAAAACACTACAAATGCGGTCATACCTCCTCCATCTTCATCTCCTGGTATACCAAAAACGTTATCTTTAAACCAGGTGTCTAATAAAAAGCGAACACGTTTTTGTGTTTTCCATGGCGATGAAGTATAATTATATAAGTATGGAATATGGAAACTAGGTTCATTTCCCATGGAATACTGTCCAACAAGTCCCGTAGCATCTGGTAGTTTTGCCCAGAAAGCATATCTACTGCGATCTAAATCTTCACGAAAAAGTTGGTCTAATTTATTCTCAAAATTTTGCTTCCCTCCCATTAATCCGATCAAGCCTGGTACATCGTGTTGCACTTGCCATAAATAGGTCCATCCGTTGTTTTCATCATAATAATCCCTTGCTCCCATTCCACCATCAAACTTAGGATCTATGTTTATCCAATTGCCCGAATTATCTTTTGGTAAAAACATCTGTGTTTTTGTATCCCAAAGGTTTTTGTAGTTATTTGAACGGACATTAAATGTTTTATAATCCTGCTGTTTACCTAAATCCTTTGCAAATTCACCCAAAGCCCAGTCATCATAACTATGCCCCAAAGTAATGGCAACTGCCTGCCTTTTTTCAAAAGGATGCACCATTGAATCGGTTTCCTTTTCATCTATCTTAAGTGCCGGAAAAAAGCCATTTTTAACATAGAAATCATCCAAAGGTCCTTTTGGTCCATTACGCCAAGGAAGCATAGTAGCCGAGGTAGCATTTTTAAGCACGCCCTCATAAGCTTTTGGAACATCAAAATTCCGTAAGCCTTTTCGGTAAGCATCCAGAAAGGTAATAGTTGAATGAAAGCCATTCATACAAGCGTGATCGCCAAACAAAACAGGGAAAGTTGGCATCCATCCGCTTTGCTGATACATATTTACGTATGAATTAAGCATATCTTCTTCCTGCAAAGGATTTAAGATAGTTCTTAAAGGATGGTTTGCAAGGTAAGTGTCCCAAGTCCAATCATCCACATAAAACGGCCTTAGTGTATTGTGTATTTTATTGTCAAATCCACTATAATATTTTCCATCTTCGGTGATATCAACCATCCGTTCATAACAACGATATAAGGCTGTATAAAATGAACGTTTCTGAGCCTCTGTCCCACCATTTACTTTAATTTGATTAATTACTTTAGACCAGCTTTCTTCTGCAGCTTTTTTCAACTGGTTAAAATCAGTTTTGGGCAATTCATTGTCAAAATTTTTCTTGGCCTGTTCTGCACTTACATAAGAAATGGCGTATTTAAACTCGATACTTTTTGAAGTATTTTTAGGGAAGCTAATCCAGACACGGATTCCCTTACCTGTAATTGAGCGGTTGTCAGATACCTGGTTATTTTTTAAAGTTCCTAAAGTAGCTCCGGCACTAAATACGCCGTACATGTACACTTTAATATTATCATGGTATACTTCTGTACCAGTTATTTCCTTATCGGATATAAATTTAAATTCACTTTCGCCATTATTATACACTCCAAACAATAGGCTTTTAGATGTATTTTCTGGAAATTCGAACCGATAAAAACCCGTTTTTTTCCCAGGGGTAAATTCAACATTGATATCTTCATCAATTAAATAAGTAGAGTAATACCATGGTCGTGTAATTTCCAGATCATGATCAAACATTTGCTTCTCTTTCCATACGTTTGCAGATACCGCCTTACTTGTTGGCTTTATAGAAAAAACTTCGCCAAGGCGATGAGAAACTATATTTAAAGGAAAGTTGGAAATCTGATCACTCATGTAATCAGTCCTTTGGGGAAACACCCGAATCATTTGGTTAGGCTGTTGAACTGTTGGCCGGGTTGGCTGTAACAATTGGCCAACATTTCCTATTGTTGGATCTACATACTTAAGATTACCAATACCTGCATTATCCTGTCCAAATGTGCTACTTAATGAGCAGCAGGAAAGTGTAAATACAAGCAAAGATACCTTCAGAATCTTACTATTTTTAGTCATAGAAGGGGGATTAAGCCGGTAATACCGACGCTGAAAGATTTGGTGCAAAATTTAATTGATAAGTTTATTGGTTGAACAAAAGAAGCAATGAGTATTAAAAAGTGATTAATTTTTGCTTAATAAAGAGATTAATTCAACATTATTTTATTAGTAGAGCTAAAAAGTTCGTTTACATCTAATAAAAAATTGGCTTTTAACTTTAGTTAGTTTATAAGTATTTTTTCTTAGTTAGATTTGGGCGTTCGTGCAATGTCATTAAGTTAATGTTGGTGGGGACACCAGCACCGGGTTGATACCTAGGTTAGTGTCCCCATCAACCTCTTAACAGAGAGATTAATTCACATTATTTTCAATTAATCGGGGTTAAAGTAGGTTTGGGCATTTCAACCTTCAACACTAAGAGGAACCAGCCTAACAAATTTAAACCCGACAGAAATGAAAAACCCGAAGTGTGAGATGGCTGTTGAGCGAAGGAGCAACGAGGATTTGTAATGGATGGCGGGACTAGGTAACCGATGAAACACCGAAACATGCTTTTCTAAACATTTTTTAAATCCTGTTTTAAAACATACCTGGATGTGCAAATAAGTTTGTACAGGTATGGACCTATTTCGTGTTTTTTATAGATAGGGTACGGTTCAGGAAATCATCCAGCACTTTGGCAAAACCGGGACCGCCAGGAAAATTATGTCCCCCATTAATGGTCATCCAATAAGAAGAATCGGCACCCACAGCAAGTAATTTTTCATGAAGAATTTTTCCGTGCAATCCCGGAACAATTGGGTCTATATCCCCATCGCATATAAGCAAAGGAGGTAGTGTTTTTCTAACATAATTTACTGGGCTCATCATCCGGTACAAATCTTTATGTGTATCCGTATCTGGGGTAATACCATGGAACAGAACCCTGAAACGCGGCCTGGAATCATACGGTATGTCGGGATTTGCATTGCGATAAGAAATTGTACCATCGGTATTTTTAAGTACATCATCTGGTCCCTGATTCCAGAACCTGATAAAATCTGTTGGAGCGATATAGCTAAAACAACTACTAACACGAGCACTAATTCCCTTAAGTTCTTCTGTGGGTCCTCCATCATCAAAGTTTTCTGGCACCATGGCAACCATGAGGCTTAGATGCCCTCCTGCCGAGCCGCCCATAACAGAAAAGCGTGCAGTATCTATATTAAAGCGTGCAGCATTTTTTCGGATGAACCGAATAGCATTGCGGCAATCGCGAATATTTTGCGGAAATCCTCCCTCTTCACCCAAACGGTAGGAGATGGAAAACATGGCAATTCCTTTACGGGCTAATATTCCCGAAATATCGGTGGAAGGGTTTCCCCCACTCCACCAACCGCCATGTATATCAATCATTACCGGCGCTGGTTTACTCGCTTTTAATGGCAAAAAAGCATTTAACAATAGTATTTTCCCATCCACCGAGCAATAAGGAATACTGTATTCGATCTTGTATTCTGTTCCTGCAATAGTCCGTATTTCCTGAGCAACAGCAGACGTACTCGACCACACTATAAGCCAAAACAGTATCAGTTTAACTCTCATTATTAATTGATTAAGTATTAGGAGTTTAAGAAATCTAATATTATTATTCCACAATTAGTAAGTAAAATTCGATCAAACTAATTGGGAATGGACTCTATGAGATTAAAAATAATGAATTAACAAAAACGCTGGCAACTCATGTTGGATGTAAATCTAAAAGAGGTGATGAGTTTTCACCCATCACCTTCTTTTCAACGAACTACCTAAATGCAACTACTATGGTACAACTACCGCCTTTGGAGCATTATAGTTAAACCTTAACCCTACATTATCAGCTGTACGGACACCCACACGTACATAATAGGTACGGTTTGCTCCTAAGGGTAATTTAGAGGTTAGGGAAACGGTTGTTCCCAATGCTGTATTACCAGTGACCCCGGCATAAACAATAGAATTAGACAGGTTAGGATCCCTATAATTGTTTCCAAGAATAGGTGTTGTAGAAATAAAAAGATCCGCCCTGGCAACATCCTTAATATAGAAAGGATTGGTGGTTCCCCTCGTAAACTTAAAGCTTACGGTCACCTTTTTATCCACTTCTATAACCGGTTCTCCAACCCACTCTACCTTTAAAAGAGGATCAACAGTAAATTCTACTGTTGTAGTACCTCCTTTTACCTCTATTTTTTTACGAGCATCAATCGGACTATTGGCGTCAGTTGAATAATGAGGCACGAATGGACCGTTAAAAGGGTATACGTTATATGTTCCAGCAAATAACTTGGTATTATTAAAAGTTCCGTCAGATTTTACCAACAGATCCTGGGGTATTACTGTTGTCCCAACTTTTTCTCCCCAACTTAGGTCCTCTATACGAATATTAGTACTATTAGGCTCAAGTTGGATTGGTTGACCAGTACTGGAGTCGATAATTCGTCCCGTAAGGGTCTCTGAAGGAGCATCATAATTATCTAACTTTTTGCACGAACTTATGATAAATACTGCCATTACAGCCAGTAAGTAATTATATGATTGTTTCATCTTAAATTGCTTCATCTTAATTAGATATTAGGAACAAGTTTTGGATTTTTGACGATTTGACCCGGCGGGATACTTTCGTAATACCAGGTAGGATTAAATGTAAACCGGCTACCGCGTTCATCTTCCCTTCTGTCAAAGATATACTTACCATTAGCGTCTACATAAAACGGACAAAGTACCTTCCATATCCTGTTATTTACTTCGGTGTCAAATACTCTCCAGCGTTTCATATCCCAAAAGATTTTGTTTTCAAAACCAAGCTCCTTTTTTCTTTCCTTACGAATAATATTGATGTCGTTTAAGGCAATTTTGTCTGCAAGTAATACAGCTCCTGCACGCTCACGGATATCATTGATGGCCAGAAAAGCATCCTGTACATAATCAACATCTGTCTGACCCAGTGAAAATAGCTCATAAGCGGCTTCCGCACGATTCAGCAAGATTTCGGCATAGCGCATATCAATCCACGGAGTGGTGATAAAATCGATCTTTACCTCATTCTGAGCCAGGCTTTCGATAAGTTTTTTACGGATCTGGAAGCCACCAGTGCTCCCTGCACCGGAACCAGTGAACATTCCGCTCAACCCTGAAGCAACCATCTTTGTTCCGCTCGGCATGGTAACAAGTGGTCCACCGTTTGTGCCGGCAATAACGCCCGGGATAGCAGCATAGTTACTTTGTGATCCGTAGGGCGGAGTCTGGAACTTATCAATACCACCTACTATACTTCCTGTATAAAGGCCTCTCCTGATATCAATCTCCTGGTTCTTAAATATAGCTCCCGGAGGAAGTATTGTTGCCTGAAAGCGTGGCTCGGCATCTTTGAAAAGGTCAAACCGCTTGTCAAAGTAAATGTATTTATTGTTGGCGTCAGTAGTTTTAATGCTTCCATCAGGGTTTTTAGGAATACCATCGAACAGCTCCACATATTCAAGCGTAGGCTGAATATATGATGTGGTACCATTCGGGCTCTGCATTTGCAATGACATGCCGAATACGTCATAGCTATGCGTATTGTTGCCTAGAACGTATTCTCTTGCAAACATACTTTCTTTGGTATCGATCCTGATGTAAGCATCAAGGCAATTTTGCTTCTTATCGGCAGATGGTCTGTGAAGCGCATACCCTCCGGTAGCTACAACTTTAGATGCTTCGTAAGAAGCTTTAAAATATCGTACGGCTTCACTTGCCGGAATTCCCTGTACTCGTTTACTGGTAGCAGGATCAACATTGTTAACTACATTATACTTGGCGATAGATCCCGCAAATAGCATGGCCCTGGATTTTAGCCCAGCCGCTATGTATTTATTTGCCCTTCCCCGTTGTTCACTTGTTGCTCCAAGCAGATTGAATGCTTTGTCGCAATCTTCCGCAATGAAATCATATGCTTCCTGTTCAGAAGACCTTGGAACCTGAAGCTCGTCGATACTCTGTGCAGGAAAGTCCTGAACAGTTTTAATTAACGGAACGCCTCCATAGCGTTTTACCAGAGCGAAATAGGTATAGGCTCTTAAAAAATAAGCCTCACCTAGCCAGGAATTAACCTGAGCTTGTGTCATACCGGCTCCTGCAGTCGCCGCCTCAATATTCTCCAGTATATAATTACACTGGCGGATCACACGGTATCCTTTTTCCCAATACTCACGTTGAGCGCCTCTTTGGATCATTCCATTAACATTTTTGTTTATACCCTCGCCTGTCATATTATGAATGGCCTGGATAAACTGGAATTCATGAAAGCCATCGCCCTCATTAGCGTTGTATTTAGAATCTTCTAAAGGTATCAGGTTATATAATGCGGCATAATAAGCCGATACGCCCGAAGCAGAGCTGAATACATCTTTGTCCTGGAGAATACTCTGCGGTAAAACATCTAATTTTTTGCACGAAGACAGTATAAAAAATACTGTAAAAACATATACTAACTTTTTCATCTTTGTAGTTAATAAATTAATTAAAAGGTTACGCTAACACCCATATTATAAGTCTTGCTCATAGGATATGTCTGAGAATTCTGGTCACTTGGATGCTCCGGATCTACCAGATCGATACCTGTTACCGTAAACAAGTTATATCCGTTTACATAAATCCTCGCTTTTTGAATCCCTGCTTTCTTAGTTACACTTTTAGGAAGTGTATATCCCAGAGTCAGTGTTTTTAAACGGCCATAGGCTCCATTCTGTATCCAAAATGTGGAGTTATCTATAGGGTTAGATCGTGTATATGCATAATAACCAGACTCCCATGCTGTATTTGGATCGTATGGATTAGCCAGAGGATCCGTAGGGTGCCATCTGTCCAAACGGGCTGCAAGCGCATTACTATTTGCGTATGGGAATGTCATGCCTAAAGGCGTTCCCTGATCAAACTGTATAGATCTCATTGCTGCTCCCTGAAGTAACACGTCAAGATCAAATCCTTTATAGTTAACTCCCAGGTTCAATCCAAAATTGATATTTGGAGGGGTAGACTGGTCTCTGCCGCCATCCGTATCATAAGTTGAAGCAATCGGATGATAATCTGCATCAGTTATATAACCGTCACCATTCCAATCCTTGTAAATATAATCCCCAGGCAAAGATCCCCTGTTACCTCCGTTTGAATTATCGATAGGATATGAATAAATCTGTTCGAATGACTGGAATTGACCATCTCCCTCTAATCCAAACCAGATATTTTTGTATCTATCATTGGGGTTATTTCTCCAGTTAGCAAAACTGTTACCCTGAGGCGCTCTTTCTCGGTAGAGCCAGTAATTACGCGTATAAGAAACATTTCCGCTTGCATGGAAATTAACCTGCCCGAATTTGTTATTATGAGTAAGTGTAAGTTCTACACCCTGTGAACGGTCACTTTCTAAATTTTCCTGTGAAAGATTGGCACCTACTGAACCGGGCAAAGATGCAAGCCGGGTAGCAAGAAGGCCATCCCTATCTCTTCTGAACCAATCAAACTCAAAACCAAACAGGCCTTTCCAGAACTGGCCATCAAGACCGAAATCCAAGGTTTTTGACTCATACCAGGTGATCTGTGTATTAGGCAATCCTCTGAAACCCGTACCTCCTATAAAATTACCATCAAAAACTGCTCCTGAAGGAAGGCGGCCGGGGCTATAACTAACACCATTAAGAGTGGTGTTTACCGGAAGCGGGTAATCATATCCTGTTAAGAACTGGTAATTCAATGCGCCATCGTCTCCCACTATACCATAGGATGCACGAAGCTTCAAATTGTCAATAAAGGACAAAGCAGGTGTATTTTTTATGAACCCTTCTTCAGATATTCTCCATGCTGCCAAAGCGGCAGGGAAGAATCCCCATGTTTGGTTACTTCCTGAAAATTTGGATGAGCCATCATAACGCGAGATCAGATCGACAAGATATTTGGATTTGAAATCATAATGAAGCTTGGTTACGAAACCTTTTGTAACGATATCACTTACTCCATTAATATTTTGCGTGCCGACCTGGTTAGTAGGAAGACCTGCACCAAGTTGGTCTAGTCCATTAAAAATAAGGTCTCTCTGGGCGTTAAAATTGTCACCCTTAGTATTCCGCTCTTCATATAATGCAAGAGCTGAAACGTTGTGAACTGAATTAAACGAATGATCATAATTCAAAGAAGCCTGGAACGTTGTTCCTGGAGAATTACCGTAGTCTCTGCTAACACGTGCAATACCCTGAGGGATAGCAGAAACCGTAGTGCCTGACGCAGTATATAGGTTATACACTTTTGAATACGACTTATTATCCGTATTGGATAAATCATAAGCAAAAAGAGTTTTTGCTTTAAGCCCTTTTACCCACGGAATATCATAACCCAAGCTGAAGTTACTTTGGAAAACCGAAGTCTTATCTTTCCGGTAGCCGGTTGCAGATTGGTCTGTTATCATAATAGGGTGGCTAAGATCCGGCGAATAGGCAGGTTTCGTTGGATCATTATTAATATATATCGGATAAGTCGGGTTTTGCCTATATAAAGTAGTAAAAACGGTTTCTGTAGAAGCCTGTGGCTGATCTCTGAGATCACTAAAACCGCTAAGCTGAAAATCAGCAACTAATCCCTTGGCTATTTTTGCACTGACATTTGATCGTAAATTATATTTATTATACGTATAATCATCACTTTGGTAGAAGGAACCCTGGTTATAGTAGCCCAGGCTTAGATAATAAGTCACATCACTATTTCCACCAGTGGCAGTAAGGCTATGCTGAGTTTGTGGTGCATTTCTACGGATAGTTGGTGTATACCAATCACTGCTTGTTTTGGTACCATTCCGGTATTCATCAAAAGCTGCGCTAGAGTAGCTGCGGGACGTGGTCTGTAATAGATCCGCGTCATGTATATCATATTCGTTTCTCAGCGTCATCCAATCAATAGCTCCAACCAGATCCGGACTGCCTACAGATCTTTGTATACCTGTAGTTACTTCGTAACGAATCTCCCGGCTACCAGCTTTACCCTTTTTAGTTGTAATCAGCACTACACCGTTTGCTGCCCGTACACCATATACTGCAGCACCTGCATCTTTTAGTACAGAAATACTTTCGATATCGTTTGGATCCAAACGCTCAAACCGGTCACGCGGAATTCCATCTATAACAATAAGAGGACTTCCAAAACCACGAATGTCAAACTGTTGGTTAAACGCCCCTGGTTCTGCGCTCTTTTGTACGATACGCACACCCGGAAGCTTTCCGGTAAGCATATTAGTTACGCTTTCATTTTTAGTAGTAGTTAATTCTGCGTTTGTTATAGCAGAAACCGCCCCGGTAAGGTTTGCCCTTTTTTGAGTACCATATCCAATAACAACTACTTCCTGTAAATTATTATCCTGTTTAACGAGAACAATATTCAGATTATCTGTTGCCTTTGCTTCTTTAGAAACATAGCCTAAGTAACTGATAACTAAGGTTACACCAGCGGCTGGTGCACTTAATGAAAATTTACCATCAACATTAGTACTTACCCCAGCATTAGAGCCTTTCACTTTAACGCTAGCTCCTATTAGAGGCTCTCCCGTTTCATCAACTACTTTACCGGTTACTGGAATGTTTTGAGCATAAATTTGCAAAGACATGCAACATGCTACTAGCATACATAGAATTTTCTTCATGATTTATAGGTTATACTTGGTTTATAAAGCGAATAACGCAGAGGCCTATTAAAAAATACTTAATAAAAAATTAATGGTTACACTAACTCATAAATAATTATCAACATCTTGATTATCAATGTATTATAAATCATATTGTTCGTTATATTTAAAAAAAATCTTTCTATTAGGTAATAGAGTTTTAAAATTGACTGAACGGAGCATTAAAATTTGGAACATGTTTGAAAAAAATGGCTATAAAAACAGTTTCTGTGTTTCATCGGTTGCATTAGCCCCGCCATTAATTCTACATAGCAATCCTCGTTTTCCCCTCCCACAGCCACCACACATTCGGGGTTTTCCATTTCTGTTGGGTTTAGATTGGTTAGGCTGGTCTCTCTCGTAGAGTTGAAGGTTGTGGGTTGTAAGTTGAAAGAAGATCTCAAAACTCTTTATTCCGTTTTTTAACAGCGATATCTATGTCCGTTTCATCTGCGTTCGTTAGTTGTAAATAATCTCCCTTTAGGGCTAGGGGCCTTTTGCGTTAGGGATTGAAGTGAAAATCCTTTTTGCCCTTCTTTCTTCAGGGCAAAAAGATTGTAACGTAAAGCCCGCCCGAACGCCCAAATCTAGTTTTAAAAATGTTTGTTGTATGCCCTGGTCATTTTACTTTGATCTCTAAAACTTTGTATCCGACCAAACCTTTTAAATTGCTGCCTTGTATGATTACAGAGTAAATACCCGGTTTATCGGCTGTATAAAAAGACGTTGAAGCATCTCCTGTTTTTGAAGTTAACAGATGTGGCTGCCAGAATATAGTTGAGCGCAAATCTAATACGTTTGGTTTTATACTGTTGGCAGCATAACGCGGACGATAAAATTCTTTTGGCCAATTAATTGGCACAGGTGTGTAACTGGCTACATTCTGCATAGATTTAAAAAACAATCCTTTTCCTGATCGGGTGGTTATTTCTATATAGGCGGTAGTACCAAACGTTTGAGCAGTAGAGGTATCAGAAAGGTCAGAAAGCATATTTATATAAGAATCTACATTTCCTTGACTGCTCATTACTTCAACACCTGTAACATCTTTAATTTTAATGTTATTAAATACATCGAGTAGATAATCATAATACAGAATGCCATCTGTTGCTTGAAAAAACCTTTGTACAGATACTCCATCTATTACAAAGTTTACTTTTTTGCCAGCTATATTAAATTCCTGATCTGCTTTGTTTACTTTTAAGTAAAGGCCGGTTACTTTTTTGATAAGGAAATCCACAAATGGCATTTCTCCGGCAGCAGAAATTTGCGCTTCGTTAATTACCTGGTCTGCTTCTCCATCATTCAGGTTTTGTGAATTCCTTATCCCCTTTTTACCTCCAACTACAATTTCATCAAGCAGATTATTCCCGGTTAGAGAAAATTTTTGCTTTTGTATTGCATCCGTATTCCTTACAAATTTCAATACTGTGCTATCTGTATTTACAAACCAGGGAATGGGTAGAAATTCGGATTTAGAATGAAATGTGGCGGGCCTAAATTCGTCTAATTGAACAGCTGTATTTGATATTTTTCCTTTCGCATTTCGTGCCTGAACAAAAAAGGATACCGTATCTAGCTTGGGGAAATCCTTAAAAATAAACCGACCTTCGGTATTAGTAACAGTGTCCATCATCATGCTCACTTTACCACTAGCCATCAATAATACTTTACTGTCTGGCAAAGGTTTATTAGACATACTAGTCACCTTGCCACTGACGGTAAACTCTGCCTCTGCATTAAATAAGGGTACAGTTTGAGGCTTAAAAATATCCGCCCAGTTGTAACTGATCCACCCTTGGGTTAATAACAACAAATCAAGATTTTTAGCTGCATCCGGCTCTGCACTAAAATAATATGCCGGACTTTCTATCGTTCCTTTTAACCCAGATGTTAAAAGCATATTAGATATCAGATTATTTTCAAAACCATCTAATTTCACTTGGTTATTATCTGTAACTGATACCGATAAGCTTGCCGTTGATACCGGATTTCCATTCTTATCTTTAAGGTTAACATATAAAGAAACACTATCCCTGGTTTTGTAAACCATTTTTGAGGGCGTAACAGAGATATTCAAATTATCCTTGTCGTCCACAAATGTCATTCGCTCACTTACCGGCTGACTTTGACTGTTAAAAACAGTAAAATGTACGATGCCTGAAGGGAATATATTTTTACCAAGCATTACAACTATTTTTGGGTTTGTTGCCGAAAAGCTTGCTTCGCAATAGGTTACATTATTAACCAACCCGATAAGATGATAAGTTTGCCCGTTTACCAGATCTGCACTGAAATTAACCGTAACACGTACAGAATCCATTTCTATTGTTTGAACAACTTTTAAGTTTAGTCCGGTAGTTTTAACTTGTGGAAGTGCATAACTTTTGCTTGTACCATCTGCTAGTTTAAGTATTGCAGTATAAACTTCTCCTGCAATTGGCACCATGTAAAATGCTCCCAAGCCCTTATATGCAGACTGAAAGGGCACAATCTCATTGTTTTTACTATCTACTATTTTCCCTTCTACATGAGTACCTAAACCATTTTGGGCAATTGCCTTAAATCCTATTTTGATGGGTAAACCAGCAATTAAATGCCCACCTTCTGGCATAAATTGAAGGTCGATATTACCTGACGAGCTAACTGATAAAGGAATAACTTGAATAGAGGCTTTATCTTCTATGATAATTTTAAGCGGTGCTTTTGCCTTTTCCGGGAGATTGAAGCTTGCTTTGAACTTTCCATCTACCGTAGTTTCCACCTTTGCCTTTGTTAATACAGTTTGTCCTTCCTGAATTCTCCATCCGAGGTCTTTTAACCCATAATTTTTATTATTTAAATCTTTCAGCTGAAAATCCATGTTAACTATTTTCTTACCATTTAGGTTATCAATAGTTTGTTTTTGGTTTACTAGCCAACCTTGTTTTTTTAAATTTGTAATGGATATATTCTTAGTAAAGAAGCAGTCCTCTCCCAAATTTTGCATCCAATTGGTATAGGCTCGTAAAACATAATCGCCTCCTTCAAACGTTTTTTCATCTAGTGCCAACTGCCCCCAAGATAGCCCCACCTGTACCGGAATAGAAATACGCTTCACAACCTTTCCATTTGAGGATACTAATTCTATATATATCAGACCACTTTTTGCAGAATAAGCATTATTTAACCCATTAAATAAATAAGCCTTAAACCAGATAGTATCTGTTGCAGAGTAGTATGGTTTATCAGTATGCAAAAAAAGCTTTTCAAAAGGCATTAGTTTATTATAGCTCGCAATTGTTTCTGAAAGGTTAACGCCGGGAGAAGCAGTGGCCGAACTATTTGGTTTCATTTGCGCTACTGCGGAAATCTGTAACATAATTAACAGATTTAGCAATACTAACTTGCCAGGAGAAAGGATTTTCATAGATAGGCTTTTCAAATTCAAATAAATACTATAACTCAATCCTATCCTTTAATCGAATATCTTCTGATGAAGCTCCAATAAGTATTTTAAACCATCCGGGTTCTACAACCCGTTTCATTTCACCGTTTAATAAAGAAAGATCATGAGAAGTAAGTGTCATATCAACTTTCTTAGACTCTCCCGCAGCAAGCTTTACTCTTTCAAACCCTCGTAAATTACGCACATACGTTATTACAGAACTTACTTCATCTTCAAAATAAAGCTGTGCTACTTCATCGCCAGCCACTTTACCTGTATTTTTTATGGTGAACGATACCTTAATTTCTCCTTTGTTTTTAAAGGCTGATTTATCAATTACTAAATCATTGTACTGGAAAGTAGTATAGCTAAGCCCAAACCCAAAAGGATATAAAAATCCGCTTACGTTGGCATCTCCATGAGCATCTGCTGAAGGTTTCATTGGGAATGAAAGTGGTATTTGCCCTACTGATTTTGGAAATGGCACACACAATTTTCCTCCTGGATTATAATCTCCAAAAAGAACATCAGCAATAGCTTTACCCATATATTCTCCTAAATACCAGTTTTCTACGATGGCTGGAATATTCTTACTGGCGAAATTAATGGTCACTGGCCTTCCTCCTACTAATAATAAAATGGTGGGCTTTTTTAAAGCGGCTATTTTTTCTACCAATATTTCCTGCCTGCCGGGAAGTTTTAAGTCAAGTCTGGATTTAGTTTCACCAATTGTATTTTCATTGTCGCCAACTGCTAAAAATATCACATCTGCTTTTGCTGCAATACTTACTGCCTCATCAATTGAAGCTATTTCTTCGGCACTTAAAGGAAAATCTTCTACATCGCTTTGCGGGAAATTTTTATCTGTATGATTACAGCCTTTGGCGTACATAATATTTACCGCTTGGGGTAAAGCATTCACCAGGCCATCAAAAACAGTAATTACTTTGGTATTTGTAGGACCATAACGCGATAAAAGGCTTGTATGTTCCTTAGCATTTGGACCGATAATGGCTACATTTTTAAGTTTACTTTTGTCTAAAGGCAACAGATTGTTTTGGTTTTTTAAGAGAACAATTCCTTCTCTGGCAGCTTGTAAAGCAAGTTCCCTTGATTTATTGCTATGCACAACCTGATCTGCAGCAGCCGTTTTTTCAAGGTATGGATGATCGAAAAAGCCTTGTTCAAACTTCACCTTTAGCACTTCGGCCACACGCATATCTACCACACTCATCGGGATACTTCCATTTCTTATTCCCCTTCTTAAACCACGTACGTAATCGGCTGGATTTTTAAACTCTGTTCTAACGTTTAAACCGGCAGTCAGTGCCATTCGGGCTGCATCGGCAGTATCACGGGCTACTTTATGTTTTGCAAAAAGATCTTCCAATGCATGGCTATCACTCACTACATATCCCTTAAAGCCAAATTGCTTACGCAAAATATCTGTCAAGAAATAAGGGCTGGCAATAATCGGCACACCATCATAATCATTATAAGAGGCCATCACTCCTTTTGCTTTTGCTTCCTGAAAAGCTACTCTGAATGGTTCTAAATACAAGTTCCACATTTCACGCGGCGAGACATGCGGATCTACACGCACATTTCCATCCCTTCCGCCTACCGGGATACTATAAACTGCAAAATGCTTTACTGTTGATATAATCCCGTTTTTTTGAATACCCAAAATATTTTGTTTGCCAAGCTGACCCACCAAATAAGGATCAGAACCATACGTTTCCTCAATACGTCCCCAACGAGGGTCTGAAGAAACATCCAGAATAGGTGAATAAACGTTAGTGTATCCAAGAGCCCTTGCCTCCAAACCAGTTACATTCCCAATTTGATTCACTAAATCTTTATTAAAACTACATGCCTGAGCAATTTGTGCCGGAAAGTAAGTAGCTTTCATATGATTTAATCCGCGTATACCTTCTGTAGTAAAATCTACAGGGATTCCCAATCTTGTTTCTTCTATAAACCATTTTTGAATTTGATTGATAGAATTAGCATGAGTTGAATAAGGAAAAGCAAGAACCGTATCCTTGCGATAACCAGTTAACTGCTCATCAATATTTGCAATACCATCTTTCCAGATACTATCCTTCCAGGAAACTGTGGGCAACCGATCTTTTAGGAAAGCGCCATAACCATATAAAGTGGTTAGTTGACAGGTTTTTTCTTCCATTGTCATCTGGCTTAAAAGATTTTTTACCCGTTCATCAGTACTTTTCGATGGATCTTCGTAAATGTCTTTCTGACCATTTTTATTAAAGTCCGTCCAGCCTTTTTTATAGATAGAATTTACAGGTACGAATGAGACAAAGGCCAGCAAACAAATACTTGCAGCGCCGAGAACTCTGGAAAATGAATTCATAAATTTATATGAGCAATTAGTTAAGAATATTAGGGCTTATTATTTTGGGCGATTGGCAGATAGTTTGCCAAAATTGTAATTAGGTTTATTGCCCATTATAATTTTCATTTTACCTCCGGCCAATATATCCTTATGGTTTATAAACGTTTTATTATACTGAATACCATTCAGTTGTATACTCTGGATATAAATATTTTCAGCATTGTTGTTCACTGATTCTACAGTAAATTTTTTCCCTTTTTCCAGCTTTATAGTGGCGCTATTAAATAGCGGACTTCCTATAGCATACACTCCAGATGCCGGAAAAACAGGATAAAAACCAAGAGAAGAGAATATATACCAGGCAGACATTTGCCCGCAATCTTCATTGCCAATTATACCATCTGGTTTGTCATGATAAAACTCTTTCATGATATAACGGGTTTTTTCTGCAGTTTTCCATTGTTGTCCAACATAATTATACAGGTAAGCAATATGATGACTAGGCTCATTTCCATGTGCATACTGACCAATGTTTCCTGTTAAATCTACCAGATCACCTGCTGGCGCAAGGGAGAAAAATGTATCCAATTTTCCGGTAAATGCTTTTTCTCCTCCTAATAAATTAATCAATCCGGGAACGTCTTGCGGAGCAAGCCATAAATATTGCCAAGCATTTCCTTCTGCGTAATCAGTTCCATATGGTTTGGTTGATTTCATCGCATCAAAAACAGGATTCCAGCTTCCGTCGGTCATTTTACCTCTAAGAAAACCAGATTGCTTATCATAATATAATTTATAATTCTGGGCACGTTTAGTGAAATATTTGAAATCTTCATTTTTCCCAAGAGCTTTAGCCATTAATGCGATACTTCCATCGCCTATGGCAAGTTCTAAGGCATTTGCAACCGGCCTGTGGATATCTGCATCTGATGGTATTGGCTTCAAATCCCTTACAAATTTAAGTCCTCGCATATCAGACATTGCAGTAGTTTTCATGGCCTTAAATGCTCTTTCGGCATCAAAGCCTCTAAAACCTTTTAAATAAGCTTCGGCAATAATCTCTTGACTGCTAACACCAACCATAGTACCGGTTTCATACCCATCTAAATGCCACACCGGTAAAGCGCCCTGTTGGTCATAAATTGCCAGCATTGTATTCACAAAATCATTAATCTTATCCGGATTAATAAGAGTATACAAAGGATGAGCTGCCCGATAAGTATCCCATGTAGAAAAAACCGAATAATTATTAAAAGTGGTTTTCTTATATACTTTATTATCTGCTCCCTGATATTCGCCATTGTTATCATTAAAAAGAGAAGGATGCATCATCGAGTGGTATAAAGCAGTATAAAATACCCGCTTGTCTACTATGTTATTTGTTTCAATAACAATCTTAGACAGTTCTTTATTCCATTTTTCATCTGCCTGTTTCACCACATTTTCCAGGTTCCAGTTTGGAATTTCAGCTTCAATATTTGCTAAAGCATTGTTTGAACTTACCGGAGAGATACCAACTTTAAACTGAACTTTGCCAGGAGATTCATCAAAACTGATCATTCCCTTAATTGCATTTCCTTTACCTTGTTTTCCGACTAACAGTTTAGCACTATCATACACCGCAAATTTTTGTATGGGCTTAGAAAAACGTATTGCAAAAAACACTTGTTGCTCTTTTGCCCAACCTGCAGAAAACCTGTAACCTTTCAAAGTGTACTGGTCTGTTTGCTCAATATAGGTATCGGTTGATTTGTCGTTTAATCCCTCTTGCAAGTCTATAATAATATGAGCTTCCTTGCCGTCAGACGGGAAAACATATTGATGAAAACCTACCCGTTCTGTTGCTGCTAGCTCAGCTTTTATATTATAATCATCTAATATTACCGAATAATAACCAGGACGCACTTTCTCATTTTTATGAGAGTATAGAGATGCGTAGCCACTACGATGATTTTTCTCTGTTCCTTTATCTGTTTTTATTGCACCGGTGTATGGCATAATAAGTACATCGCCCAAATCACCAATCCCAGTCCCACTTAAGTGTAATTGAGAAAATCCAATCATAATACTGTCTCCATAATTATAACCGGAGCACCAGTCCCAGCCCTTGAAAATATTCATCGGACCAACCTGAACCGCACCGAAAGGTACGTTTGCGCCTACAAAAACATGGCCGTGGCCTCCTGAACCTATTAAAGGATCTACATACGAGGTTGGCTTTTGCGCTTTAGCGATTGTGCCGCATACCAGCAATAAAATAATAGTAATGCCGCCTGTGAAAAGCGACTTAGGCTTTGAAAAGAAGTTCATATATTAACTCAGGTGTTATAATTGATCCTTAAAGAAAGCAGTAGCTGGTTAAGAAAAACTTAATAAATGATTAATGAGAAAAACATTTAGTCTTTCAATCAGCGCAACTGTAAAAAGTCTGTAGAAAATTTAATGGTGAACCGTTTGTGCCGTTAGGTACACAATAGATAAGCCGCTATATTTTCGTTCCTGATGGCACGAAAATACAGCGGCTTAATTTTTTATAACGTAATTATTGTTTTACGAAACTTTTTATTTTTTAACTGCGTCTAACTCGAGCATTGTCCATGGCAAAGTTCTTCCAGAAGTTTCTTGTCTTATTTTCTTTACATCGGCAGGCTTTACAATAGATGCTTTATTTCCAAGGTCATTTCTGATATAACTAAGTACTGAAGCAATATATTCATCGTTGTTTGCTCCGAGTGCTGGCATTACATCCGGATAATTTTTACCGTTTACAGTTCCAGACAAACCGTGGAGTATAATTCTAATCAACTTTTCAGGATCTCCGTTAACATCTTTAGCCCCGGCAAGAGGAGGAGCCGGCATATCTTTTCCGCCAATGGTTATTCCTTTACCATCTGCCCCATGACAGATAGCGCAAAGCTGTTTAAAAATTGTAGCGCCCTGCATTACTAATTTCTGATCGTCTTCAGCAAGCAATTTTGAATTTTTATCCGCTAAAGCTCTGGCATCTAAACCATTTTGATATTTCTTTTGTGATTCTGTCAATAGCTGATTATTAGGATAAAGCATCAAAAGGTCTTTAATAATTCCCTGTGCCTTTTCTGATTTGTTAAACCGTAAAGTCAAAGCCAGCTGAAAACGTACGTCAGCACTTGGATCATTTTTAAGTGGTTCTATAGCGCTTATCAATTGATCATCCCCTTTTCTAATAGGCTCATCGCATATCCATACAGCAGTTTTACGTACTTGTGCATCTTTATCCTTTAAAGCCTGTAATAAGGTAGCACGGTCTAAGGCTTCTAATCCGTTTAAAGTCCATAATGCATGGATACGGGCGAGTTGCGATGGTGAATTAAGAGCCATTGTTTTTAAAGCAGGCGCAATAGATTTATCTCCACGCACTACCATTATTTTTTGTGCATTCTCTCTCCACCAGCCATTTGGATGAGTTAAATATGGCACTAACTTATCGCTAGACAAGCTTAACATTCTTGGAACTGTTTTATCAGGTTTTATGCCATCATGTACTACTCGGTAAATGCGTCCCCGGCCGATATGTTTATCCAAATCTTTCCGTTTTATTTGAGTACGCAAATAACTTCCTACTTTAGTCCAGTTACCTTCTTGAATAATACCCCGATACATATCCACAATGTATAAACAACCATCCGGCCCGGTTACACTATTTACAGGCCTGAAATTCATATCTGTAGAAGCAATAAACTCCTCTTTATTATACGCATTTTTCAATGTTATTTTTCCATCGGTGTTTATAACCTTTGCACGACGAATAAGCCTTCCTACGGGTTCGCAAACGAACAAATCTCCATTTGCATCAGCAGGCAACGAATTACCTCTAAAAATAGATTGTCCGGAGCTTGCTGTAAAATGGTTAAGTGTGCTATCAGCACGCAATCTTCTTACTCCACCCTGAACATCCGGAGTGGATATAATTGGCCATACTGCCTGAAAATCTTCGTCATACTGATCTTTAAAATCAAACCTGCCATAAGAGGGGTTTTGCTGAAAAGTTAAAGCCGGAACTTCTGCACCAGCTGCAGAATAAAATAAGCGTCCGTAATTATCATTTGTTAAGCCCCATTGCCCTCCTGGACTCTCATGTAGATATTCTGTTTTTAACATTCCATTATCATATTTATAACGAACATTTTCTACAGTAACATAAATTTTGTTATCCAGATTCCAAATTAAACCACTCTTTTGATGTTCCAGATTACTTGTACTGACAACATCATTGCGGAAAACCATTTTCTTTTCATCTGCTTTTCCATCTCCATTCGTATCGCGGTAGCTATAAATATGATTAGAGTTTGTTTCATTTACCAAAAGGCGATCATCAAGTGTAAGAATCATTCGGGGTAAAACCAGGCTATCAATAAAGATAACCGACTTATCCATTTTACCGTCCCCATTGGTATCTTCCAGTCTTTTAACAGAACATACCGGTTTCATTTCTCCCGTACCGTCTACATCCTGCATGTAGGTATTCATTTCTGCCACATACATTCTGCCGTTACCATCCCATACAATAGCTACCGGTTCGTGAATCATCGGTTCGCTTGCAACAAGTTCCAAATGGTAGCCTTTTTGGAGATGTATGGTTTTAAGACTTTCTTTTGGAGACAGAAGAGCTGGCGAAGGAGTTGTATCGACAATTATTTTCCCATTAGCATCCCTTTTTACTACATTTTGAGATACTTTACAAGTATAAACCAGCATAGATAATCCTAGTATTCCGATTACCCACTTTTTATTTCTTTTCATTTTTTCTAAGCTTAAATTGATTTATTTTTTTTTACCCAAAGCGTATTTGATACCACCTAAAAGATGTTGAAGAAACAAAGGTTCGGCATAAGATTCATCTGTATGCCCTAATCCAGTATAAAAAGCACGTCCGCCATCATATTTATGATACCATGCCATCGGATGCGTTGCTCCCATTTGGGCTTTGCCGGCATCATAGCTTTTTTCATCTATGGTGATGAGTACGTTCAGGTCTTTTGCCACCCATTTAAAGTTATACCATTCATCTTTTCTTTTCCATTCCTGGGGTAAGTGCTTTGTTGAAATATGACCATGATCAACAATGTTTAATAATGCTTCCTGTTGAGCAGGATGTCCGCCAAAGTAGGCGCCTACCAAGTTGCCATACCATTGCCATTTATACTCACAATCGGTAGCAGCATGTACACCAACAAAGCCTCCACCAGATTGAATATACTTTTCAAATGAGCTCTGTTGCTCATCATTCAAAATATCACCAGTAGTATTAAGGAATATTACAGCCGCGTATTGCTTAAGGTTAGCACTATTAAATTTCGTAGCATCAGTGGTAGTATCAACCTCAAACCTATTCTCATTTCCAAGCTTATATAAAGCAATTATGCCCGTTTTAATAGAATTATGGTGGTATCCCACTGTTTTACTGAAAATTAACACCTTAGGGTTTTTCTTAGCGTAAGATGCATTAACAGTAAAAGCTATAATAATTGCGAGCACAGTCAGCCTATGCAATCGTTTGCACAATAAGTTAAAAATACAATTCATTTTTTATGGTTAAATAATTAAAGGTTAGTTTTAATGAAACCGAAATTAAGAAGAGGAAAGAGTTAGAAAACATTCCCGCTTTATACATTCTGTTTTCAATTACTTTAATGAAAAAATATACTTTACAATTTTATTTATATCTGTAACTGGAAGTGTTGGATGCGGACTCATAGGTATCTGTCCCCATACTCCTGAACCGCCCTTCACAATCTTATCTGTTAAGAGATTAATATTAGCAGGTGTATGTGTATATTTTTTAGATACCTCAATAAAAGATGGCCCAACGAGTTTATCTTGCACCTTATGACATCCTAAACAATCTGATTTCATCAATAATTGGGATCCTTCTTCTATTTCTTTTGTCGATGAAGCACTCGTTTGTACTTGTTTTGTTCCTGCTTTTGAAACATTTTTTTTAGCTGCTGCGGTCTTTGGTTCCTGCAACTGAACTTCAGTTTGAACTACATCTGCTTTACTATAAAAGAAACAAACGCTTGAAAAAAATAGGGCAAGGCTCCCTACTAAAATAATTTTTCGCATTGATTTTTACTTGGTTAATTGGTTATTATTTAAGAATTATATGCAAACTAGCTGATCCTGCTTAAAAAAAGATTAATATTCTATTAATGACAATTATTCATTAAACTCTTTCTCTGTAAAATTATTCAAGTATAGCCTGAAAATCTCTTGCAAAATGTTCTCCATATATCACTTTATACTCTTTCTTAAAGTTTTCGAAAGTAACTTTAGCAAGCGAATGTTTCCCTAAATGAACTAAAGCTTTACACTTTAATACCATCGCTTCTTCGTTTACAGAATCGAAGTAAAAAATATAACTGGCGATCTTTATCAGGAATTCCGGGTCTTCTGATATTTCTATTGAATTGGCAAAATGCTGGTATGTGTCTATAACCTCGTTGCTGATTTCTGATTTAAAAGAATCCAGCCATTCATACTCCAGATTTGACAAAAAGCTGCCTCTTTGAATGATCTCGGCCAATTCATTAATTTTCTGTTTATTTAGTTTACGCTTATCCTTAATGATGTTCAGATAGTTGTAATAATCCACATTAATATGGGCAAAATCAATGTTTATTTTCCAGTAACCGGTTTCTTTTGAAACCTGGCAATACTTCATCTTATCCAATATGGTTTTAAGCTTTGCGATGTTAACAGATCGGTTATTACGGGCACTTTCAGCCGTTTTATCAAACCACAATAACTCTTTGAGCTTCTCCGAGCTAATACCCCGTTCCCAACGTATGGTATAGAGTA
>JAQBOG010000037.1 GCA_028288165.1 Sphingobacteriales bacterium
TTTCAGTAAAGGTTTATCCATCCTAATTTAACTTAATCTTAGAAGATTATAACCAAAAAACCTTAACCATGAAACGACTTACTAACCTACGGGTAGGAGATTTTAATGTATTTCCTCTGCTCTTTCGTTCCTTTTTATTTTATTACTTTTCTTACATAGGGAAGTTTTTAGTTGCCTGCTTATTTTTAATTCTTTTAGCCGGTTGGAATGCAAATGCACAGTCAGAAATTATTCAGGGAACAGTATCTGATGCCACAGGGCCATTACCTGGAGTTTCAGTAAAAGTTCAGGGCGCCACTACAGGTGTAAGCACTGATGTGTCAGGGAATTATAGGATACAGGCAGATCCTAATAATGTACTTGTTTTTACCTCTATTGGGTATAAAACACAAACTATTAAGGTAAATAACCAGAAAACAATTAATGTAATGATGCTTGCCGAGTTAAAATCTTTGGAAGAAGTTATAGTAGTTGGATATGGTACACAAAGAAAAGTGAATGTTACAGGTGCTGTTTCATCAGTTAGTGGGTCAGAGTTAGTGAAAAGGCCTATTACAAATCCAGCTGCAATGATTCAAGGTACTATGCCCGGAGTACAGATTACTCAGGGAACTGGGGAACCTGGTAATGAAAATGTTTCCATCAGGGTTAGAGGAGCCGGAACATTCAGTGGCGCAGGTTCAGATCCTCTTGTTTTAATTGATGGGGTAGAGGGAAGATTAGGCGATTTAAATCCTAATAATATTGAAAGTATATCAGTTCTTAAAGATGCGGCATCAGCTTCAATATATGGTTCTCGTGCTGCAAATGGAGTTATTTTGGTAACCACAAAAAAGGGAACAGATGGAAAATTAAGAATAGAGTATGATGGAAACTACGCACTCTATAAACCTACTAAACTGTTTGATCTAATTACCAATTCTGCGGAATACATGGAGTTGTTCAACGAGGCACGTATTAATTCAGGACTAACACAGCCCAATGGATTATACACTCAAGAGCAGATTGATCTGTACCGTAATGCTACCGACAAAACTTTATATCCAAATACCGATTGGCTGGGTTTGATATTTCAAACAGCGCCCACTCAAAATCATAATTTAACTTTTAGCGGTGGCCGCAATGCAACAACCTATAATGCTTCTATTGGCTATGTAAACCAGGAAGGTATTATGAAAGGATTTAATTATGAAAAATATAATGCAAGGTTAAATTTAAGCTCCCAGATTAATAATAAAATAAAGTTCGGTTCTAATATTGCCTTAAAAGCAGGAAAAAGATTCGCTCCGGTATTCGGTTCTGAGGATATGTTTCTTTCTGCAATGGCACAAGCACCAACTTATGGACCCTATTTAGCAGATGGAAGTGGGCATTATACTTATAAAGCTTATGACTTAGAATATAATAATAAAAATCCTATAGCGCTTTTGGATGATAAGATTAATAGAAATACGGATGATTATTCAGTTAATACTCAGGGCTGGTTTGAAGTTCAGCTTCTGAAATCATTAACATGGTATACTAAAGGAGCAATTAATGCTAGTTTCAATAAGTACAAAGATTTTCGTCCGCCACTACAATTATATAATTTCAGAACTAATGCATTTATGACCAAGTTAGATCTGGGTGGTGGATTAGAAGTTCAGGATGAACAAAATATTTATAGTAATTTATTTACCCATCTTACATGGGATAAAAAATTAGGTGAACATACACTTAAAGCTCAAGCTGGTTTTAGTACTGAGAAAAACACTTATGAAAATCTGAGGGCGTCAAGAAAAAATTTCTTTACGGATGAATTAAGAGAACTGGATGCCGGAGCCGCTTCTATTCAATATGCAAATGGAACGCAAACTAACTGGTCATTAATGTCATTCTTTGGTCGTTTAAATTATAACTATAAGGAACGATATCTCCTTGAAGGGAATTTTCGGTACGATGGTAGCTCAAGGTTAACTCCGGGTTCTCGTTGGGGCATTTTTCCATCTTTTTCTGCCGGATGGAGAATCACAGAAGAACCGTTTGTTAAAAAGTTGAACCTAACATGGTTAGATAATTTCAAACTTCGGGGCTCCTATGGGGAGTTGGGCAATCAAAATATTCCTCTTTATCCTTTTCAGGCTATACTTCAGTTTACCGGAAATTATTCCTTTGATGATGCGAATCTATCAACAGGAGTTGCTCAAACAGAATTGAATAATCCTAATTTGAGGTGGGAAACTACTACGATTGGGGATGTCGGGTTAGACATGACCGTTTTAGGCGGATTAAACATTACTGCCGATTGGTATAAAAAGAGAACAACTGATATTCTCAGACCTACGCAATTAACTGGAGTTGTAGGCTTAAGTGCACCATATATTAATAATGGTACACTGGATAATACTGGTATTGAACTGGGTCTAACGTATTCCAATTCGATGAATAATGGGTTATTTAAAGGGTTGAACTACAGGATTGGTGGTAATCTTGAGCATTATGAAAATAAATTGGTGAAGTTTGGTCAGCGAGAGATCGATGGATACCGCATTCGCGAGGAAGGGCAAGAATACAATGCATACTATACGCTAGAGCAGATTGGGATATTCCAAACAGCAGCAGAAGTACAAAATTCTCCTAAACAATTCACCGATAATACCCTTCCGGGAGATTTGAAATATAAAGATCAGAATGGTGATGGTGTAGTCAATGATGATGATAAGGTGATCATGTCGGGAAACTATCCGGGTTTAAATTATGCCTTTAATTTATCTGCAAACTGGAAGGGTTTTGATCTTTCTGCCATGATGCAAGGCGTAAATAATGTTAAATACTTTGTAAGTGAATGGGGAACTATTCCGTTTGTACAAGGAGCCCCTCCAACAACTGATTGGAGAAATCGTTGGACAGAACAAAACCCTTCGGCCACCATGCCTCGTATTTACTGGGGATGGGGGGCACCTCCGAAAATTAGACGTGCATCTTCATACTACTTACAAGATGCTTCTTATCTAAGATTAAAAAATCTAACATTGGGTTATAATCTGCCTGCTAAACTATTAAAAGGCATTAGTGCAGATGGGGTTCGGATTTTCTTTTCAGGAGATAATCTGGTTACGATTACAAAGTATAAAGGCCTTGATCCTGAGCGTGGTGGAAGCGGAAATTTTGTTCAGTATCCGCAGAATAAGATATATTCTTTTGGTCTTAATGTTAAATTCTAATTGACCTGTTATGAAAACTCAAATTATAAAATTTATATTAATAGGGTCTTTTGCATTATCTGCATGCCAGAAAACATTAGACCAGAATCCTTTAGATAAAATATCTACTACTAGTTTTTGGAAGTCAAAAGCCGACTTAGATGCAGCATTGGCAGCAACGTATGCAACCTTACAAGCACCTGAATGGTCACATGAATTACCCGTTTGGGATTGTATAACAGATAATGGTTTTGCCCAGCATAATTCTGGAGGTGCTAAAGATATTGTATCAGGAAGTATTAGCCCTTCAACAGGGGGATTAATCTCTACAGTGTATACAGATAGTTATAAAGGGATAACACGAATTAATTTATTCCTAAAACAGCTGGCCGCTTACCAGGGATCGGACATGCCTGAAAATGATAAAAAGAAATATGAAGCCGAGGTCCGTTTTATAAGAGCATATTATTATTTTCAACTATATCGTTCGTATGGTGATGTGCCGCTAGTTTTGGAGCCGCTTACTCTCGAAACACAAAATCAAGCGAAGGTTCCTGCTGAACAAATATTAACTCAAATCATATCAGATTTAGATTATAGTATTTTGAACCTTAGTCCCAATCCATACTATCAAAATGCAGGGCATGCTACAGCCTCGTCAGCACAAGCTTTAAAGGCAAGAGTATTATTATTTGCAGCTTATGATAATACTGGAACACCGAATGCAACCATTTTAGGACAGGTAAGAGATTTAGCGTTGGAGGTAATGTCAAAATATACATTAAGTCCAAAATTTGAAGATGTTTTTCAGGATGCTGGTCAAAAGAATAACCCCGAAATTATTTTTTCCGTCAATTACCTTGCTCCAAATAATACAGCTCCCTGGGATATGTATTATGGCGATTGGCTGGTGGCCAGTCCGCTTCAGAACTTTGTAAATTCTTTCGAATATAGCGATGGTCTTCCTCCTGGAGTATCTCCACTTACCAATCCGGCAGCGCCATTCGAAAATCGCGATCCGCGACTAAAGAAAACAGTGTTTGTTGATCATCCGGACTTTAATGGGAAAGTTCATATTCCATCCAACAGTCGCCCTACAGGATATGGTGTTTTGAAATTTCTGGATCCCAATAATATGCCTTACGGATTTTCAACGTTGAGTCAGCAGAATGCTGTTGTATTACGTTTAGGAGAGGTTATGTTGATGTATGCAGAAGCAGAAAACGAAATTTCCGGGCCAACTTTAGCAGTGTATAACACCATGATTCAGTTGAGAGGACGAGTTGGAATGCCATTCCCTGCTATTGGATTAACTAAAGAATTAATGCGAGAAAGAATTAGGCATGAAAGACGTATTGAACTGGCTTTTGAAGGCTTGCGTTACTATGATTTGCAAAGATGGAGAATTGCAGATCAAGTTTTAAATAGCGTAACGGATGGTATACAGAACTATCATTTCGAAAACAAATTTTATAAATGGCCGCTGCCACAAACTGAAATTGAAAAAAGTGGCGGGGCGTTGATACAAAACCCAGATTATAAATAATTAAAATTTAGCTGTGCAAATTGCCGTCGGGACAAGCTTTTTGCACAGCTTAATTTAATAGCTAACACAACCTTTAAAAAAAGCATGATAAACGAGAGCCCTTATTTTGGTAGCAATATTTAACTGTTTTGCTAATCCTGGCTTTAGCACAAAATAAACCTTTAAAACTACGCTATGATAAGCCAGCAAAAATGTGGGAAGAAGTTGTACCTCTTGGTAACAGACGTTTAGGTATGATACCCGATGTGAAGTATCAAAAGAAAAATCGTATTAAATGATTTTACATTATGGTCGGAAGGCCCCCATGATGTTAAATTACAATGCGTATAAAAGCCTCCCACAAATCCGGAAACTTATTCTTGAATTTTTCAGAATGTTACTTATGATACTGCATTTTTTATCCTTTAAAGGCGATATGAATTTTCTTTTAGTATTATTATCCATCTATTTTAAAGGTTTGTCCATTTAAATCGTTGGTATTTGAGTATAGTTTTACAAGACCAGTTTAACCGAAACTACTTAAAACAATATGTTGTATATAACTTAATAAAAATTGCTTTTTGTTAGGTTCTAAATTCACTAAGGTGTATTAGCAGTAAGCTGTTGTAACATCACAAGAACACACTCTTATAACAATGATTATAAAAAATCTCTTTTCATCATTAATGCTTCTTGGTTTATCTAACCTCTGTTTAGCACAGAATAAACCTTTAAAACTATGGTATGACAAGCCCGCAAAAATGTGGGAAGAAACTGTACCTCTTGGTAACGGACGTTTAGGTATGACACCTGATGGGGGAGTGTCAAAAGAAAAAATCGTATTAAATGATATAACATTATGGTCGGGAGGACCTCAGGATGCTAATAACTACAATGCATATAAAAGCCTTCCACAAATTCGGAAACTTATTCTAGAAGGTAAAAATGATGAAGCTCAGGCTTTGGTTAATAAAGAATTTGTTTGTGTTGGGCCAGGTTCCGGTGGTGCTCGTTGGGGGAAATACCAGGTATTAGGAGAACTCCAGTTACAATTTCAATATGATGGAGTAGATAACACAAATATTAACTATCAAAATTATCAACGGGAACTATCCTTAAATAATGCGGTTGCCAACAGCTCTTTTCAGGTTAATGGTGTTAATTACAAAAGAGAGTATTTTACCAGTTTTGATGATGATGTTGATATTATCCGGATCACGGCAGATAAACCCGGTCAATTAAACTGCAGCATAACAATCAGCCGACCAGAAAAATCAGTAACAAAAACTGAAGGCAAGGAATTGCAAATGTTTGGCCAGTTAGATAACGGTACAGATGGTAAAGGAATGCAATATTTAACCAAAGTTAAAGCATTCCTTAAAGGCGGTACATTAACTCCAACAAATGGAAGTCTGGACATAAAAAATGCTACTGAAATTATTGTTTATGTTTCATCAGCAACCGATTTCAAAAATCCTTCTTTCAAAAAAGCAGTTGACACCAAGCTTTCTGCTGCTTTGAAAAAAGATTATGCAATACAAAAACAACAGCATATTGCAAATTTCCAAAAACTATTTAATCGCACAAGCATAAACCTTGGAGAGGGCGAAACAGCAAAGTTAACTACCGATAAAAGATTAAGTGCTTTTTATAATAAGCCTCAGGATGATCCGGGTTTGCCAGCATTATTTTTTCAATTTGGTAGATATTTAACCATCAGTAGCACGAGAGTAGGATTATTACCTCCAAATCTTCAGGGACTTTGGGCTCACCAAATTAATACTCCGTGGAACGGTGATTATCATTTGGATGTGAACGTGCAAATGAATCATTGGCCGGTGGAGGTAGCCAATCTTTCGGAATTAAATCTTCCTTTAGCCGAATTAGTACGCGGTATGGTAAAGAACGGGGAGAAAACCGCTAAAGCTTACTATAATGCAGATGGATGGATTGCGCATGTTATCACGAATGTTTGGGGCTATACAGAGCCAGGTGAAAGTGCTTCATGGGGAGCTTCAAATGCCGGTTCAGGCTGGTTGTGCAATAACCTTTGGGACCATTATGCATTTACTAATGACAAAGAATACTTAAAAAGCATTTATCCAATTCTGAAAGGCTCAGCACAATTTTATAATAGTGCCTTGGTAAAAGATCCCAAATCAGGATGGTTAGCTACCGCTCCATCAGTATCTCCTGAAAATACTTTTTACCTTCCTAACGGGAAAACGGCAAGTATATCCATGGGGCCAACCATTGATAATCAAATAGTAAGAGAATTGTTTACGAATGTTATTACAGCTTCTAAAACCTTAGGAAAAGATGAAGATTTCAGAGAGCTGCTTCAAAGCAAAATAAAGCAACTGCCTCCTGCCGGACAGATATCTAAGGACGGAAGAATTATGGAATGGTTAGAAGATTATAAGGAAACAGATCCGCAACATCGTCATATTTCACATTTATATGGTTTATATCCGGCAACGCTAATTACACCAAAATCAACTCCGGAACTCGCTGAAGCAAGTAAGAAAACGCTTAATGTTAGGGGAGATGACGGTCCAAGCTGGACAATTGCCTATAAACTATTGTTTTGGGCAAGATTGCAAGACGGAAACAGGGCATTTAAGCTATTAAGAGAAATTTTGAAGCCAACTTTAAGAACAGATATTAATTACGGTGCAGGTGGCGGAGTTTACCCTAACATGCTTTCTGCAGGTCCTCCATTTCAAATTGATGGCAATTTTGGAGCCACGGCAGGTATTGCTGAAATGTTATTACAAAGCCATGATGGCTATATTGAATTCATTCCTTCTATCCCTGATATCTGGAAGGCTTCAGGCGAAGTAAAAGGATTGAAAGCCCGGGGGAACTTTACCGTAGATTTTGCCTGGAAAGATGGAAAGATTACAACGTACAAGATCAGTTCCCCAAAGCCAGGGAAAGTTGCAGTGAAGGTTAACGGAGTTGTAACGCAGGTTATAGCACAAAAGCTCTAATATTAAGCAATTCAATTATTAATACTTAACCAAGCAAAACTTCATATGCAAATCCATCCACGTTCAGTTATTGGCATATTTTATTATTATAATTGCAATCAAGCAATTTAATTAATTATACTTAGCCAAGCCATACTTCTATGCTACAATCCATCCACGTTCAGTTATTTGCATATTTTATTATTATAATTGCAATCATTTTTTCATTAAATCTGATCATTCAGTTTTTAAGAGAAAAAATGTTGAACAATGAGAGCATAGGAATTAAATATCATTTGCCTGATTTGCTGCTGCTTTTAAGTAAAATATTCTATTTCTCGGGCTGGGGATTTATTATTAGTAATACTCTGGCACTTATCTGCAAAAATTCAATTCTAACGGTATATTCAACTTCGAAAACTGGAATAATCTAACTTTTGGAATTATTATACTATTTCTGGGGATTGGCTTGAAGACTGGTAGAAAATCAATGATTAAAGAAAAACCCTCTGAACTATAACTAAAGCTTTTTAAAATTTTATAAATGATATTTAAAAATCCACTCACTAAAAAATTAATTGTTTTTTCTGCTTTGCTTTTTGGTCAGCAAATTTTTGCAGATCCATTATTTGCCCAAAGTATCACCATCCCAGTTCAAACACAAAACAATGCATTAGTATTACAGGCTGAAAAGAATAAAGAAGTAAGCATCATTTTCTTCGGTAAAAAATTAGCCGATGCTAATGAATATAGCCAGGTACCTGCTGCTTACAAACAAACAGGGGATTACACTGGCTTATTAAACTCAGCTTATACACCATCCGGCTCACGTAATTTGGTTGAACCTGCCATTACAGTAACTCATGCTGATGGTAATAACTCACTTGATTTAAGATATATCAGCCATCAGCTTACTAAAATCAATGATAATGTTTCCTTGTTAAGTGTTTTGTTAAAAGACCCGGTTTACAATTTTGAAGTGACTTTATATTACAAATCTTACTTTAAAGAAGATGTAATTGAGCAATGGAACACAATTAAACATACAGAAAAAGGGAATGTAATCCTTCATAAATACTCTTCAGCCAATTTACACTTAAAAGCGGGAAGTTATTATTTAAACCAATATCACGGTGATTGGGCGAAGGAAATGCAACCGGAAGAATCCAAACTAACTCATGGAATTAAAACACTGGATTCTAAATTAGGTACCCGAGCTAATTTGTTTCAGCCATCTGTATTCATGATCTCGTTAAATAAACCAGCTACTGAAGATGAAGGAAGTGTGTTATATGGTTCACTGGAATATAGCGGTAACTTTAAAATAGATCTGGAAGTTGATTATCAGGACAACCTGAGAATAATTGCAGGCATTAATAATTATGCCTCGCCTTATACTTTAAAACCGAACGAAGAATTTACTACCCCAGCATTTCTGTATACTTTTTCTGATAAAGGAAAGGGTGATGCCAGCAGAAAATTGCAAAGTTGGGCAAGAAACTATAAGTTGCTAGATGGTAAAGGCTCCCGTCTTACTTTACTAAACAACTGGGAGGCAACCTACTTTGATTTTAATGAGAGCAAACTTGCAGAACTATTAAAGGATACCAAAAAGTTAGGCGTTGATATGTTTTTGTTGGATGATGGTTGGTTTGCCAATAAATATCCCAGAAATGGTGATCATGCTGGCTTGGGTGATTGGCAGGAGAACAAACAGAAATTACCCAATGGAATTTCTTCATTGGTAAAAGGGGCGCAGGCTAACGATGTAAAGTTTGGGATTTGGTTAGAACCTGAAATGGTGAACCCCAAGAGTGAATTGTATGAAAAGCATCCGGACTGGGTTATTAAACAACCTAAACGGGAGGAGCATTATTTCAGGAACCAACTGGTACTTGATTTAAGCAATCCAAAAGTTCAGAATTTTGTATTTGGTGTAGTGGACGATTTGTTTACAAAGAATCCTGATTTGGCTTACATTAAATGGGATTGCAATGCGGTAATATTTAATGCTTATTCAGCTCATCTGAAAAATCAATCGCATTTTTATATTGAATATATGCGGGGCTTATACAAGGTTTTAGAAAAAATACGGGCTAAATATCCGAAAGTACCTATGATGTTGTGTTCTGGAGGCGGGGGACGTGTAGACTATGCCGCATTACAATACTTCACAGAATTTTGGCCAAGTGATAATACAGAACCTCTTGAGCGTGTTTTCATACAGTGGGAATATTCGTATTTCTACCCTGCAATTAGTTCATCAAACCACGTAACAGATTGGGGAAAACAACCTATTAAGTTCCGTACGGATGTAGCCATGATGGGTAAATTGGGTTTTGATATCGTGGTAAGTAAACTTCCCGAAAACGATCTTAAATTTTGCCAGGCAGCTATACAGAAATATAATTCTGTTAAACCGATCATTTGGCAGGGCGATCAGTACCGTTTATCTAATCCGCGTGAAAATAGCGTAGCTTCTGTTATGTATGTGAATGAAGCAAAAACATCCGGAGTTATATTTAATTACTTGGTTAATAACCGATATGGAGAAGGTAGTAAAAATCCTATTCGTTTAAAAGGACTTGACCCTTCAAAGAAATATAAGATCACAGAGATAAATCTATACCCTGGAACTTCATCTCCAATTGATGCTAATAAAACATATACTGGTGATTTCCTAATGAATATTGGTTTTAATCCGGATGTAAATTCTGGAAGAACGAGTGTTGTTTTACAGTTGGACGAAGCTTAGGGAAAATTTTAATAGAGATTTTCTCTTCATAGGCTGGTTAACAAAGTGAGTTGGAGAGAATCCCAATTCCATCAGGTATTCCAAATCAAAAGTCCTTTTCGCCAGAAAAGGACTTTTTTTATGCTTAAAAGCAAACTTCTGTTCTTCTTTGCGCCAAAAAATACATTTTATTGTTTAAATGTACTGCTAACATATTTTATAACAATGTATTAATTGTATAAACAACTTATTGCTAAATAACTATCTTGCGTTTAATCTAACTAACATTTACGCTGCTTGTCTTTGCAGATTATCGGTCAAACAAATAATGGAAACACGAAAAATCGAAATTCTTGTTAAATTAAAACGAAGATCCATCTTTCGTAAGTACTTTCTAATAACTTTTGTCTCATTCTTAATATTAGGTTGTAATAAAAGAAATGAAGCTGCTAAAACAACTCAGCTACCTATAGCCCCTCCTGTTGACAGGTTTAAGGAGCTTAAAATAATAGATGTTCATAACCATGATGCTTCCGACAATAAATATTTAAGCAGTTTTTCTCTCTGGAATAAATATAGCATAAATAAAGTAGTACTATTTGGAGACGTTTCTGAACCACCTGCAATAATAACCGATGAAATAGCTTGGCAGGCTTATAAAGCCTATCCTAATAAGTTTTATCCTTTCTTTTCAGGATTCAATTTACATGATTCAACTTGTTTGAATAGTATAAAAAATCAATTAGAGAAGGGGTATTTTGGCTTAGGAGAAGTAGTGGCCAATTCAACCAACTCTCCTGTTGTTTCTAAAGTGGCATGGAAAGGATTTCATGCGATGGATGGATATTTGCCTGAAATATATAAGCTTATAGCAAAATATAAAGCTCCAATTCTATTGCATATTGACCCTGTAGATGAGTATCAGATAAAATTACTAGATTCTGCCCTCACTGTAAATCCTCAAACCAATATCATTTTAGGGCATGCAAATGCTTATAGTGATCCTAAGGCCTTAGAGAATCTTTTGATTAAACATAAAAATTTTTACTACGATTTTTTTGCAGGATTTAATGCGTATAACCCTGAAAGAAAATATAACTTGATAGATTTTGTAGAGATAGCTAACAAATATCCAGATCAATTTTTGATAAGCTCTGATTCTGGATACGGAATTACTTATGAACAAGCTTACAGTGCCATTCATCAATTTCTTAACCTTATTTCAAGTGACGAAATTGTTGCTAAAATAGCTTCGGGCAATTTTGAGAGGCTTATGGATGCCAGAAAAAATGCTATTAAATAATTTTAAGAGAGTTTCTATGAATCTCACATAAAATTATGACTAGGGTTCATGTCTCTACGGAGGCTGTTCGTACCTCAAAGCCCTATTTTGCTCATTACTATTACCTTGAAACGTTTAGCAAAACGAGGCTACCAATCTATGTTAGAATACAATCTGAAAGTTTCCCATTCAATTAATGAACCGCCGTATACGAAAACCCCTTGGTTTTGGTCCTGACTGTAGCTGAATGGTACGGTTAGGCGCACCGTGGGCTAATAGCTCACGGCCGTTCACTCTATTATGCGTTCATGCTTTTCTGAAGTCCGCTTATTCAGCAGTTGTTGGATCTATGATTGTGGAGACCTTACTGACTGAATTTGCTGGAAACCCTCCTTGTCTTGCGTGTTCACGAACCATCTCTTCATCAGGTGCATGGTAAATACAATAGATTTTGTCAGTCGTTACATAACTATGAACCCACTGAATTTGAGGACCCATTTTGTTTAATACTCCACAAGAAGCTTGTGAAATTGCTTTCAATTGTTCGGCAGTCATTTTTCCTGCTCCGGGAAGTTCCCTTTCAATTACATACTTTGGCATAATTTTGAGCTTTATTTTTTTGCCTACTCTGGTCGGTTTTCGGCTGCCCCGTTTATTTATGGTTTGTCAAAATTAACTTCTTATTGTCAAGTTTCAAGATTGTTCTGTCGCTGAAGCATTACGTTCAACTAGTTGATATGCAATGCTATATCGTATATCCACTTAGTTATATAACATACTTCTTATTGTAATTAAAATATTCCAACTAACTTTTACTCCGCTTTGTTCTGGAGCGAGATTTAATCAAGCTAAATCCAAAAATGAATTTCTAAGGTATTGAAGTTATAAAAGATTTTTAATTGCATCGCTATCATTTCTGTAATGCCAAGTAAAAATAAATTAATTGGGGAGTGAATATTCTCCAACAGGCTTGGTTAGGGCCTTTTAATGAATTAGAATGTGATGAGATGCACAGATATGTAAAGACTCTTCCCTTTCAAGAAATTACTTTTCATTCACGGTATCTTGTAAATTAAAGCCTACGTAGGTTAACCCTTAATTACTAGAGGAATATTCTTTTTCCGCCAGTTGACCGTATTTATAACGGTTAAGAATTCTAGTCGTTGCGTATTCAAAGGCAAATTTGGCACAACTTACTACTAAAGCACAGCAAAGAACTGAAAATTTACCATACCAACGGAGATCTCCCGGATTACGGGCTAATCAAGGAGAAGTCAGCAGAGTTTATAATAATGAAAGGAGCGAGCCGGTGGGTGAAACCGGAGTTCTCACAAGCCCATATGGTGGTGTAAGAGACGCACCTCTTCGCTTACAAGCAGAGAGGCCGTCTACTCGATTAGTGGTTCGTTGTTTTGCCGGTTGTAGTTGTCTTTATATTATCCAGATTTAATTGTGATTTGATTTATAATGAAGCAAGACTATACCACAACTAAAAGATTTAGATTTTATTAAAGTCATATTCAGGTTATTGTCAAGAGTTTTGAGAATTTCTAGCCCGTTACCTATGGCAACAGGATTTACAAGTAAATGAAATTCGTCAATAAGGCCGGCTTTAATTAAGGAGGACACAAAAGTAGCACCACCATAAACAAGGATATCATTACGATAGTGTTTTTTTAATTTATTAATTGCATTTACCAAATCTCCTTCAACAATATCAGTATTATCCCAACCACCTGGAATTGGAATAGATTTGTTAAGTGTTTTGGAAAAAACTATTTTATGAGTGTCAGTAATATGCCTGGCGAAAGTATATTGAGGGGAATTAGAATTTTCAGTTGCGCTTTGCCAATGAGCAATAAATCCTTCTTCAGCCATTTGTCTGCTAATTAAAATACAATCAGCAGATAATGTCAAGGCGGTATGATATTGCTGTAATTCATTATCCCAGGTCCATTCTGATCCCCAGTTCCAAAGCATCCAATTTGTGTTTCCGTCAGTTGATGCAATGAATCCATCTACGGAGGTCTGAATTTCTAATATTAACTTTCCCATTACTCTAATTTTTCTTAGTACAAGAATATTGAGAGTTTGTCTAAACTTTGATGTGTTTAAACGACAAATTAAAGGGGTGTTTGCGTCACTTTAATCTTTCTAAAGCTCCTTTTGTTTAATTGTAGTAATACTACTGGAAGTTTCCCCATCAGGGAAGGAACTACTATATACGAGACCCGCTTGGTTTATTCTGAGCCAGCTGAAGGCTACGGAAGTGTGGGAGGCTCATCATGGGCTTACAAGCGTGAGGCCATCCACTCGATTATGTACCGCCTCTCTATTCATTCGGTTCAATATGTATTAATACGTTTCCTAATTGTGGAAGGTCTTTTCGTAAAGTGTCTTGGAGTTTATGTGCTATTTCGTGTCCGTGTTTTACAGTAATTTCAGCATTAACTGTTGCATGTAGGTCAACGTGATATTTCATTCCTGCTTTTCTAATAAAACATTTTTCAGTATCTACTATTCCGTTAACAGTCAGAGATACTTTTCTGATGTCTTCAACAAGGTCGTCATATAGATGCTCGTCCATAATTTCTCCAAGTGCAGGTCTGAAAATTAAGTAGCTGTTATAAAGAATAAAACCAGAAGCAAATAGTGCTGCCCAGTCGTCTGCTGTCTCATAACCTTTGCCAAAGTACAAAGCAATAGAAATTCCAATAAATGCGGCAACAGAAGTAATTGCATCACTTCTGTGATGCCAGGCATCAGCTTTCAATGAAGAACTATTTGTTTCTTTAGCTTTCTTCATTACTAAACGAAATGAAATTTCTTTCCAAATAATTAATGGTCCAAGAACAAGTAGTGTCCATATTTTAGGTAGGTCGTGAGGTGTTTCGATATTTTTGATGCTTTCATAAGCAATGATTGTTGCAGAAGTAATTAGAAAACCGACTACTAAAAATGTAATTAAAGGTTCTGCTCTCCCGTGTCCATAAGGGTGGTTTTTATCAGCAGGTCTGTTAGCATATTTTAGTCCGAATAAAACTAAAAAGGAAGAAAAAATGTCTGCAGTTGATTCAATAGCGTCCGCAATTAGTGCATATGAATTTCCAAAAAACCCTGCAAGTCCTTTAATTATTGCTAAAGTTGTGTTTCCTGCGATGCTAAAATACGTTGTCCTTATTGCTGTTTGTTCGTTTGTCATTGTCCTTTATTTTATTAAGGTTGCACATAACGTTAAGGCTTTATGCTTGTGGGTATTAGGCGGTGTGTTGAAGAATAGCATAAAGGTGTTGTGTGTGCCTTGAACGGTAAATATAGCTGTATCTCACAGTATGACAATGTATAATTGGTGAAAAGCTATTATATTATGCTTAACGAACCTTCGTATACAAAACACGCTTGGTTTATCCTGAGCGTAGCCAAAGAGTACGGTGGCGTGAGAGAGGTGCACTTCATCGCTTACAAGCGGTGAGGTCGTCTACTTGATTGCCAGCCGACATTCTGTCCTTAAAGGTTTAGTATTTTAATTTTAATGCTCAATGCACTTTATTTTTTAAACATTTCCAATAGAGCAGTAACTCCAATTTGTAGGCCCAACGGAATGCTGGCTAGGTCAACTTGATAATTTCCATTATGATTAAAATAGGGAGCTCGTTTTCCATCTTGTACTGCTTTTGCGTAGGCATCTGGGTTAGCGGTTCCTACAAATATGTAATCACAGACCGTTTTATTGTTGCCCAATACCAAATGATTAAAATCTTCTGAACCCATAATTGGCAGTGTATTGGTAAATATTTTTTCAGGAACAAGAAAGCTTGTCAAAACGTTATTTATTTTATTGGATAATGGGGCATCATTAACTTGGGGAAAAACATTGCTTTTCATTAATGTCGTTGGATAATTCTCTTTCGATAGCCCGTTGGAAATTGCAATGCCCTCATTTATTCTTTTAATACCCTCTAATAGAGTATTCCTTGTTTTTTCTGTAAACCATCTAAGGTTAAGTTTAACAACAGCTGAGGCTGGAATTACATTGTTATCAACTCCTGCATGAATTGCCCCAACTGTCAATACAGCAGCGTCCTGCGCTGCAATATTGCGGCTGATAATGGTTTGGTATTGCATGACTGCATTGCAAGCCATTACAATGGGGTCTTTTGTTACTTCGGGAGTAGAGCCATGTCCGCCAACGCCATAAAAAGTTACATCTAATTGGTCGCTACCAGCTGCTCGTTCACCAATTCCGTTAATGATACTGCCTACTGCTAAAGGCCAGGTGTGCATAGCAAATAAATAATCTGGTACAGGCACACCTTTTTCATACATTTTGTCGTTTACCATTGCTTGAGCACCTGCTAAGAGTTCTTCGGCTGGTTGAGCCAAAAGAACCAAAGTTCCCTTCCATTGATTTTTCAATGTCACCATAATTTTGGCAGCGCCAAGCAGCCATGTTACATGTGCATCATGTCCGCATGCATGCATTACAGGTACTACAGTACCGTCATCTTTTTTCATAGACTTAGTACTTGCATAGGGGAGTCCGGTGATTTCTTTTACAGAGTTACAATCCATGTCAGCACGATACATTACAATTGGCCCTTCACCATTTTTCAAAATACCTACAACTCCTGTTTTTGCAATTCCTGTAATTACTTCAAATCCTAATGCTTTTAATTCTTTTGCTATAATGCCCGAAGTTCTCACTTCCATAAAACCGAGCTCAGGGTTTTGATGAAGGTCTTTATACATATTCACCAGTCGCAGCGAGTCAGCATAAGCCATTTGTTTTACCTGTTTTGAAATTTGAGCTTGAAGAGACGAGAAGCCTAATATGAGTACTGACAGAAGAAATAATACTTTATTTTTCATGTTGATTTTTATGTATGCTTTGAAGTTGAAATATTGTCGACCATAGGCTTGCAGGTAACTTTTATGGTTTTGCGAAGATGGCGATTAGAAGCACTTCTTTGTCCCTCAGTACAAAACATGATTAAAAGTAGAAATTTTTCATAAACCACGTCAGCCGCTATTGTAACAAGCCTGTGTGTGTGCCTTGAATGGTAAATATTGGAATAAAATCCTAGAGCTATAGGGTTCAAGTCCCTTATGAATCGGGTAACGCAGGGGAGCATTAATAAGCCGCAAGGTGGTTTGAAAACGATTCTTATCTCCCTACCCAAAATGGTTTTTTTAAGAATTTTGCGTGACTCAGATCTCTTCTTACCTTCGAAGAAAATTACATAATTATAAAAAGACCTTAACCTATAAAACTATGGCAATAGTAAAGAATCCCTTTGTATGGACAGAAATTTATGTAGAAGATTTGGCAAGAGCACAAAAGTTCTACGAAACAGTTTTAGACATACAAATGCAGGCAGTGCCAATGCCCGAAGGGATGGACATAGTAGAAGGCAGTGATAACTATGTTGAGCTGGTATTTTTCCCCATAAATATGGATGCTGCTGGCATTAGTGGCGCATTGGTAAAATCGGCCATGTTTAAACCCGGTGTTGGGGGCACACTAATTTACTTTGCCTGCGAAGATTGTGCTACCGAGATTTCGAGAGTTACATCGGCTGGAGGGAAAGTACTAAGCGAAAAAAAGTCTGTAGGGGAATATGGATATAGTGGAGTTTGTATGGATACAGAGGGTAATCAAATCGGATTTCATTCTTTGAAATAAATATCGGTAGTAATTAGCTCACCCAGTATTGGGTGAGCTATAAACAAATACTGGAAAAAGTCAAGAAAGTTTACATAAACATCATATTATTTTTTGACGGCAACTCGTAACTCAATCCTAGTTCTTTATAAAACATCTCAGGGTTCCGTTTGGGAGATCCTGAAGGATGAAAGCTTCTATTGTCAGCAATTGTACTTCCTGCACTCCATTTATCTTTTCAGTTCAAGCACCCACATTTGCATTGATGGGATCGTAGCAGGATCAGAGGTTTTAATTGACTGATCAGTAACCAGATTACTGGCCTTTAAAAATCCGGCAGTTCTTTCAGGGAAGCTGCTAAAATCAATTTTGCGTTCTTTAGTATCCGTATTCATGATACACATGATCGTTTGATTATTATCGTAGCGGAAATACACATACAAACCGTTTGATGGCACATAATGCATCATTTTGCCGGTTTTCAGTGCTGAGGAGTTTTTGCGAAAGGTACCCAGTTTTTTCACGAGAGATTGTACCGAAAGCTCATCGGAGGTAAGGCCTTCGCCGCTGAAGGAATTCTTGGTATCACCCCGCCAGCCTCCCGGGAAGTCTGATCTGACCAGTCCATCGGGATTGGTAAATCCCTTGAGCAACACTTCAGAGCCATAATAAAGTTGGGGAATACCCCTGCAAGTTAGCAGCCATTGAAGGCCCATCTTTTGTTTCTCCACATCTTCTCCTACCACCGAAAAGAACCTGGGTTCATCATGGTTATCTAGTAAGAGTACGTTCCGCCGGGCATCTTTATTTAAAAAGTCGTTGCTTAATGTATTATATAATTTATTTACACCTTCGGTCCAGCCAAAAGGTTGAGTTAATGCCGGGATGATGCCGTAGTACAGACACTGGAAGTCAACTGAACCCTGCAGGTTACTTTTATATGGCAGATCCATGATGTTAGCGTTGAAATATGCTTGGTTAGCTGACCCGAACACTCTGGTTTCTCCGAAAAGGGTAATAGAAGGATATTCCTCCATGATCGCCTGGTTGCATCTGTTAGCAAACTCCAGGTCGCTGTAAGTATAGGTATCAATTCTAATACCGTCAATGCCGAATTCTTGAATATACCAGATGATGTTTTGAATCAGGAAGTTGGCCATAAAGGGATTTTGCTGGTTAATATCCGGCATCCCACTATCAAACCATCCATCGCTCATCTTTTTACGGTCGGAGGGGGCTGCATAGGGATCAAAAAGGGTTTGTTCTTTATAAGATGTCTGGGTAAATACCGGCCAGCGGTGCATCCAGTCGCGGGCCGGGGGATCCAGCTCTAAAAAATGCTCCAAACCAATATGATTGTAAACAGCATCCATGATAAGTTTCATACCATTTTCATGAAGGGCATCACTCAGCTCCTTATATTTTTCGGGCCCGCCGAGCCGTGCATCGATCTTATAATGATTAGTTATAGCATATCCATGTTCAGTTCTGTTTGGCCTGTCATTTTCCATTACGGGCAGAAGCCATAGGGCCGTTACTCCGAGGCTCTTAAAATAATCCAGGTGATTAGTAATACCCTGGAGGTCTCCTCCGTGCCTCAGATACATAGAATCGCGGTTTAATGATTGGTCACGCATACCGGCAATGCGGTCATTGGCAGTATCACCGTTGCTGAATCTGTCGGTGATCAGCAGGTCTATGAAATCAGCTGAAGTAACCCCTTGAGCGTATTGGGTTCCTTTTCCGGGCCGTTGTTTTTGCAACGGCCATGATATGCTTTCCGTTCCCTCGGCTCCCTTCAGTTCGATTGAAACCAATCCGGGTTTAGCAGTGGCAGCAATAGCTATATCAAGGGCAATATATCTTCCATTGCTGAAGGTATGAGTTTTATTAATCCGAATGCCGGGGTATGAGATGCTTACTTTTTTTCCGGCGATGTCCTGGCCTGTACTTCTTAGTAGTAACTGAATGTTATTCATTTTCATTCCAATCCACCAGTTTGTTGGGTACACCTTAACCTGTTGGGCCGAAAGGTTGCTGTAACAGAGTGCCATTAAAAAGAGGAGGAGTTTACATTTTTTCATGATGCATGATTTAGTTTTGCTGACCGAATGTATCAGGCATTTGCCGCCTTTAAAAATTTCCGATACAAACAACAGCTTTTACATGACAGACAACTTGTAAACTTGATCTTCAGGATGAACTTTAAAAAGAGCTGTTATATTTGATAAATTAAAACCTTAAGTTTTTTTGTGTTTTTTAATGAGCATCAGTAATTTATTTTCAGATAGCGGTAAAGTCAAACCAGTTGTATACTCCTTGTACTGGTTGGGGTATGTACTGCTTTTTTCTGTAATTCAAGGGTGGGGTGCTGAGAATCACTCTACTGTTTTTTACAATGAACTACTCAGTCTGTTGCCAAGGATCCTTTTTGTTTACCTGGTTTTAGAATGGCTCATTGATGAATTTCTTCTCAAGGATAAGCCGGCTTTATTTTTTGTGGTTTACATAACCCTGATCCTATTCTTTGCCTTCTTTTTAAGGGTCATTGATAATTATATTATCCTGAAATATTTCCTTAAGGAATGGGGGAAGGAGCCGCTATTCAGCATACCGCCATTTTTGTATAATGCTATCAAACTGCAGTTTGTAGTTACCGCTCCCTTTGCTTTTAAATTGTTTTATTTCTGGCAAAAGGAAAAAGGAAGGCTGCAGTACATTCAATCAGAACAGTTGGAGGCAAAAAAAGATCAAGGAAACTTGGTCGAAAGTATGACCAAAGCGGAGGAGCGTGTTTTTATTTCTATTAAAAGCCAGCGTAAAGTGGTAAAGGTTTACCTGGATGAGATCCACTACCTGGAAGCTCAAAGAAATTGCCTGGTAATTTATACCCGAGATGAAGTTTACCGTACTTACCAGTCTATTTCTGATATGGAGGAGAAACTTCCGGCAGATCAGTTTATGCGGATACACAGATCATTTATTATTTCCTTAAATAAAGTGAAAGCGCATACCAGTAGTTTAGTGTTCGTTTTGAACCATGAAATTCCAATTGGCAGGGCATACAGCAGCAGTATTGATCACATCTTAAGAAAAATTTAAACACGAAAAATTCCCGGTTTTGATCGTCGATATAGGTCTCTTGAAATGTTTAATTACAAGCAGCAATAAGGTAAATAAAAGCTCTGTATTGTAAAGCTAACTACCAGTGCTATTCAAATCCTTATTTTACTATTATAAAAGTGCTATTCGCCTTTCTCTTTGTACAAAATCCGGATGCCGCTTGGCAAAACAATCAGCAATAAGGGTAGTGCCACCAGAAAGCCGCCAATAACTGCAATTGCTAATGGCTGATGGAGCTGCGCCCCAGCACCAATCCCCAAAGCTAAAGGCATTAAAGCAATGATCGCACCCAAGGCGGTCATTAATTTAGGCCGTAAACGAGTTGAAATGGAGTACACAATTGCCTCGTCCACATTTTTGTTGTTTCGTGATTCTTTATATTGCAGAAAAGTAAAAATGGCATTCTCCCCAATTATTCCTACAATCATGATCAAACCGGTATAACTTCCCACATTTAAAGGTGTATTGGTTATGAATAAAGCAATATAACTTCCGGCAATACCTAACACAGAAACCAGGAGAATTAGGAAAGCAATTCGAAAATCTTTATACAAAAAAAGGATCACTCCGAAAACCAGCAAACTTGATGTCACCAGAATCATCAGCAATTCTTTAAATGACTGTTGTTGCTCTGCATATGCACCGCCATATTGTATATGATAACCTTGTGGGAGGTTAATTTCTGTTGATATTTTGCTTTGGATGTCTTTAATTACACTACCCAGATCCCTGTTATCCAAACGGGCGGTAACCACTCCCATTGATTGTAAATTCTCCCTCTCAATTTCTGCTTCTCCTGGTTTTATTTCCACTTTAGCAAGCTGAGTAATGGGTATGCGATTACCTCCGGGCATAAAAAGGCTAAAATGATTAATGTCAGATAAGCCAAACTTTCGGCTACCCGGATATACCATCCGGATCGTGGAGACCTGTTCTTTTTCAAGCAGATCTCCTATTACATTCCCCTCCAAAGCTGTTTGTAATTGAAATTGAAAATCAGCTGGTGCTAAACCGAACTGTGCCAATTTGGAATCATCCGGCTTGATACTAACCGAAGGACCGGCGATAATGATCCCATCAAAAACATCGGCAGTTCCATTTACACCTGAAACAATATCAGCTACGTTATGGGATAACTGCTGAAGCTGCTCTTTATTTTCGCCGAAAATTTTGATTTCCACGGGTTGCACAGAACTCATCAGATCGCCCAGCATATCCGTAATTACCTGTCCGAAATCAATAACCAAAGCAGGTTGTGATGCTTCAATCTTTTGTCTGATCTCATTAATTACTTCGTCTGTGGTTCTGGTGCGGTTCTTTTTAAGCTGAATCAGGTAATCACCTGTATTGGGTTCGGTTATAAAAAATCCCATTTGGGTTCCTGTTCGGCGTGAGTAGGCTTCTACATCAGGTGTTTTACTGATGATCTTTTCTGCCTCACGTAAAATTCGGTCTGTTTCTTCTAATGAAGTTCCCGGAGGTGTATTGTAATCCAATACGATACTTCCCTCATCCATCTCCGGAAGGAAACCTGTTTGTAAGTTAGGCAAAATCAAAATAATGGAAACAATAAGCAGGAGCATAGCAACTATACTTATCCATGGCCGAAGTATGAAAAAAGAAACCCAGTTCTGAGTTTTTACCTCATGAATTTCGTCTTGTTTTTCGTCTCGTTTATTGGCTTCGCTATTCTTGGTAAGCAGTAAATAAATTACCGGTAAACCTATCCAGGTAACAAAGAATGAGCATACCAGCGTAATGATCATGGTATCTGTCATTACTTTAAAATATGCACCGGCTACCCCGCTCATTAACACAAATGGGATAAAAATCACAATAGTGCTGATGGACGAACCAATCATCGCCGGAAACAGGTAATCGATGGCTTTTTGCAAAAGCTTAACCGTTGGTTCACCCGGATGTTCTTCATGAGTACGGTGAATTTGTTCTACCACCACGATGGCATCGTCTATTATCAAACCAATGGCTGCAGCTATTGCACCAAGTGTCATGATATTGAAAGTATAACCTATGCTGTACAGTACAATCAGCGTTAAACTTAGCGTTACCGGAATAGTTATCAGAATGGTTGCACTTGCTTTAACAGACCTTAAAAATATAATAGCGACGATTATTGCCAGAGCCAAACCTATCCACAAACTATCGGTCACACTTTTTACAGATTCATTTACAAAATCTGCCTGGATGTAATAAGGCTTTATAGATACACCCTGAGGCAGAATTTTTTGTACTTCGGCCACTTTTTCTCCCATTGCCGCCGATAGATCTACCAGGTTGGCGTTTGGCTGCTTTATAACAGCTATCAAAATGCCATCACGACCGTTTGCATTAATTTTAGTAAACTCAACTCCTTCTTTTACCTGCACATCAGCAATATCTTTTACCTGGATAATACGCTTGCCATTGTTTGAGATGATCAGATTCTGCAATTCATCTTTTGTGCTAACTGTTGCATCGGTTACGGTGAGATATAGGTATTTATAGTCGGACAGATAGCCGTTTGACTGGATAAAATTAGTAGCCGCAAGTACTTTACTAATCATATCCGGAGTAACAGAAAGTGCACTCATAGCCTGGCTATTTAGTTGCAACCAGTATTCTTTGTTTTTTCCGCCAATCACCCTGATTTCAGAAACACCTTCAACCTGTGATAAAAAGGGTTTAATGGTGTAAGTTGCCAATTGCTTCAGTTCAATGGGTGATTTAGTATTACTCTCCAGCGTATATCCGCTTACCGGCAAAATCGATGGATTCATCTTTTCTACCGCAATATCAACTCCTGGCGGCAAGCTGTTCCTGATCTTACTAATTTGACTTTCTATGCGTTGCAAACTTAGGTCGATATCTGATTTCCAATCCATGTAAGCAGATATTTCACAGCTGCCACGACTTGTTGTACTGCGTACCAATTTTAAATCAGGAACTTGTTTAATGGCATTTTCTAAGGGACGGGTGATGGTGACCATCATTTTATCTACCGGCTGCAAACCCGCATCTGCAATAACCTTGATTTTAGGGAATGTTATTTCAGGGAAAAGGGAAGTTTTCATCTGCTGATATGAAAACACACCACCCGCTAGGATCAGCAACAGAACAACAATAAGGGGGTTTTTGTGGGATATAAAAAAGTCTTTCATTCTTGGCTTATTTCTTAATAACCTTTACTTTGGCAGTATCAGAAAGACCATAATTGCCGGTCAATATAATGCGATCGGTACTTTTAAAAACAGGTGAGATAATTTCTATCTGGTCGGAACCTTCGATGCCTTTCTTAACTGGCACTTTAACGGCCGTGGTATCATTAATTAATCTCATGACCCAAAATTCGTCCTGCGTTTCATTTGCTAAAACAGCAGATTTAGGCAGCGAATTTACCTGACTATGGTCCGTTTTTATAATTTTAACTTTTGCAATTAAATTTTCAGGAATAGCATGACTGAAGTGAACTTTTATAATTAATCTTTCCGTTTGTGACGCAGAATCAAGCGTTGATAAAGAAGATGAAAGCATTCCCGGTAATTTCTCTCCGTCCGGTAGGGTTAGTTCAACATTTTTATGGTTTTGAATGATCTGATGCATGGAATAAGGAAGGTTCAGCAAGAAAACAAAACTTGACGTATTGCTGATAACGGCCAATTGCTCTCCATCCTGTACATAATCTCCCAATTGATGGTTCATCTGGCTTATAAAGCCATTTTCATTGGCTTTTATATCTGTTATGCCCGAAAATTTAAATCCAGGGTCAAGTTTGTTTATAGAATTGCCTATTGCTTTTGCCTCTTTGGTTATGAGAGTAAATAATAGAGAACCCTTATTCACCTGTTTACCCATTTGAATATTTACCGACCGTATATACCCATTAGAACTTGCCTTAACAAAGCTTTTCTGTAAGAAGGAAGAAGTAGCATTTAATTCTACGGAGTCAATAACAGGTTGTGTACTAACAGAAGTTACGGTAACCGGGGTTTGTACTTTTACCTCAGGGCCAGCCTCAGCGGCCGGACTATTACTTTGACAACTTATTAAAAATGGAAGCAGGTAAATAATATAAATCAGATTAGATAGTTTCATGCAGTTATTATTGATTCCAGTAATTTAATTCATTGATAAGTTGCAAACGGTTGATACTTGTTTGCCGCAGCAGATTTTGAGCATTTAAATAGTTATTGATTGCGATTATGTAATCAGAAATACGAATATCACCAGTAGGTAAAAGTTTATTATTCACCTCAACAAGGTTCTTTGTAAATCGTATTTGCTCGTTAATCTGCTGATTTAAAGCTTCTGTTTCTTTAAGCTGACGTGATAACTGGAAGATTTGCTGCTGGTGTTGTTTATGAAAAAAATCCCTGTAAGCTAAGCGGGTTAGCTCTGCCAGGTTAATTTTATTATATTGTAATTTGCGTTGATGTCCGTCATAAATAGGAACGGATACGGTAAAGCCAAAGCTGGTTCCGAAATTTTTATAGGGCTGATTTATAAATGAACTGTTGTATCCGGCATCCGCATAAACTCCTGCTTTTGGTTTGTAATTAAAATCAATTTGTTTACGATTATTTACTAGCCGAAGGCTATCTAACGTGTATTTTGCAGCGAAAACACTGTTGCTCAGATCAGCGTAAGCTTTAAGATCAATAACCGGTGGAGCTAATTTTATGATAGCGGTATCGGTAATTCCGCTTAAATAATTTAGAGTGCCAATATCATTTATATAGGTAATACGGCTTTGTTTGGCGAGCAATTCCTGCTGTTGTAGTGAAACAAAAAAGGTTAAATACTCCGCTTGCTTATATACATTGTTTTGGGTAAGCTTTTTTAAAACGCCTTCTTCATCTTTAAGAAGATGGTATACTTCAGTATTAAAATCTAATTGCTGCTGACTTGCAAAAGCAGTGATATATTGTGCTACAATAGATTTTTGGAGATCCTGCCGGGATATTCGTATGGTATTTGTAACAGAGTCTGTACTTAAAGTAATACTATTGAATTGGTTATTTATATTACCCCTACCCAGTATCGCTTTATTTACAGTTACCAAAGCATTGAATGTTTTTCCGTTTGAGAGTGCATCGTCATATCCATAACCTCTGATAACCGGTGCATAGGTGCCTGTAGAGTTTGCACCAACCTGCGGCCCTATGGAAGCCCTTAGCCGGATACTATCTAATTTATTTGCTAATATCTGGCTTTGAAGATCTTTTAGCAGCGGGCTATTTTGTTTAGCGTATTCGATGTAAAAGTTCAAATCTTTTGTTTGTGCAAAACTTAAATGTATACTTATAATACAAACCCAAAAAACAAAAAACAGAATTTTAAAGTACCTGCAAATAGCTGATTGTTTATTCATAATCTCCTTCGCCCGGAATACTCCTAGTGACCTTTTTTTAATGTTACGTGTGCTATAAAACAATTTAGCCGGACAAGCAATGCGAATCTAAATTCTAATTCTATAGTAAATCTGGAGCTTAAGTTTTATCAGCTGCTTTCACTAATAAAATTTACAAACAGGTAAAATTCTTGATTTAGACTGCTGCTTAAGTGCGCATTAACCATAAAATAAATTAGTATGATCTATAGTAAAAAGATTTCGCGTTATTGCTATGGCTGATTCAGCCACAGCTTTTTGTCAAAAGGATAGCCTTGCATAACTTACACGGAGATCTCCCGCAGAGGTTATGGTAATGAAAGGAACGATACGGTAGATAAAAACGGAGGTCTCGAATTACAGATTTAGAATTGCAATTTTTTACAAGAATATATTTAACCACATAACCTGGATACGTGGAATTCATACATAATGATTTGCGTGAGTTTTTGAAAAGTAGAATGATCTTTGTCGTAATTCCCTACTTTATGAAAGTGATTTAATTTCTCCTCCCAAAGTATACAATCATAGAATTTAGCGTTCCGATAGATGTTATATAGTGTAAACCCGGATGTTGAATCTTCAACCTCTATTGTCCAGTGATTACCCATTAACTCTGCTGTTGTTTTCTTTAACATAAAATTTGAATTTATTATTAAACAAACAGGATGGTTAGCTAAGATTAATGTCTAAAACAACCTATAAACTCTCTTATTACTGCCCATTCCTTTAAACTGATTTAAAAATGAATGCCAATTCTGAAATTTTTTTGGATTTAGGTGTAAAAAAATAAAAAATATATGGGCCTATCAGGTTTTCTAATTCTTGTTCTATTTAAACATCAGTATAAGGGAAGCATCTTTGGGTTAAGATATATCTCGTTTCTGTCATCAGGGAAAAAAATGTAATTAACGTCAAGATTCTATAAAATCCGACAAGCGCCTTTACCAGTTGAGTTCGAAAGTATGCTTACCGTTATCATATAAATATTCAATTTGAATATGTGACTGATCACAGATTTGTTTTATAATGGATAGTCCTAACCCATTATGATGAGTGCGGCCTTCTTTATAAAAACGTGTAAAAATCCTTTTGGAGTCTAGTACTTTCGGAGAACCCGTATTGCTTACTGTAAGTTGACGGTCCTGTAAATTCACGAAAATAGCACCCCCCCCTATATTGTGCCTGCTGGAATTACTTAGCAAATTATTCAGTAAGATATCGATCAGGTCTTCATTAGCCTGGATAAATCCATCCTGCATGTGACAATGCAGTTTGAGTTTATTGCCCTTCCATAATTCCTCGAACTGTTGTACCTTTTCTTCAATCTTATCCTTGAAATTGAGCAAAGTAGTTTCCTGAAACTGATGATTTTCGATCTTTCTTAACAAAAGGAGGGACCCATTTAGTCTTGAAATCTTTTTTACAGCCATATATATTTCTTTCAGCTCCTCACTTTGTGCTTCTGAAAGATCTTCACGCTGGATGAGCAAATCTAATTTAGAACGAATTATCGCGAGTGGCATTTGCAGTTCGTGGGATGCATTTTCAGTAAATTCCTTTAAATCCTGATACTCTTCCTCTGCCCTGTGAATGGTTTCCTTCAGATTGTCACGTAGAAATATAAACTCAAGAATGTTTGTTTCAGGCAATTCTACTTCTTTTATTTTTCCTAATTTAAAACTACGCATAGCCTCAATAATAGAATAAAAGGGTTGCCAAAGTCTATGCAGCAAGGTTCTGTTAATTACCTGTATAAGTACTAAAATTGCGAGGATTGTTGAAAGAGTCACCAGAATAATCGTTATGGAAAGGCTACGCGTTCTTGTCAATGGCCTTAGCAGGGTTACCTGATAAACCTGTCCATTGACTGGTAGAGTAAAAACAAACTTTCGAAAAATACCTGTCGAATTTTCTAAGCTATCGAATGCGGTTACAAAAGAAGACTGAATTCCGGTAATTGGCTGTTTAATCAAGGTATAACGAACACGCACTTCTCCCATAGCATCTGGTACAGGGAAACGGCCGGTCTGATGTGCAAAACGTTCCATTCTTACTATCCGATGATGTAATACTTCATCCACTTCGCGGAGCAGAATATAATTCAATAGAAAATAATAGAGGATACTCGATATCAAAAACAAAAGAACCATCATCAGCAGGATAATCCGGTTATATCGAGTAAAGAGCTTCATATAAGGTAGAAAGATTAATGCTGAATATTAAATCGATAACCCATGCCATATACCGCTTTAATATAATCAGGGCATCCTGCCTGCATAAGTTTTTTACGTAAATTCTTTATATGCGAATAGATGAAATCGTAACTGTCGGCCATGTCGATGTCATCGCCCCACAAGTGTTCTACAATAGCTTCTTTAGTAACTACTCGGTTCTTATTACTTATAAAATAAACAAGCAAATCATATTCTTTTCGGGTAAGAGCAATAATTTCTTCATTGTATTTTAAGGTTCTGTCTGATAGATCCAGAGTCAACCCATCCAGAGCAATTTGATTATTACCTTCAAAGGATTTACGTCTGATGATGGACGAAACGCGGGCCGCCAATTCAGGTAAATGAAAAGGCTTTGTGAGGTAATCATCGGCTCCTATTTTAAGGCCTTTAACTTTGTCATCTAATGAATTTTTGGCACTTACAATCAATACCCCATCTGCTTTCTTTTCTTGTTTTAGTTCCTTTAAAATATCCAATCCGTTTCCGTTCGGCAGTGTGATATCTAGAATGATACAGGCATATTCATATAGCTGAATTTTTTCAATCGCCTCATAATAATCATATGCTACTTCGCATGTAAACTGTTCATTGGCAAGGTAAGTCCGAATGCTATCAGCTAACTTTTTTTCGTCTTCTACAATGAGTATTTTCATGATTAAAGCAATCAATAAAAACTGAATTTATTTTGGAGATTAAAGCAATAGTTTAATATTTACATTATTAATAATGATTAATCGTGAAAAAATATACCGAATTGGGCTTATGATTATTTAACTTTTTTTACAGAATGCCTTGCCTTCTAATCAGAATTCATTCAGAATCTGATTTGAACTTTACTGTATAAATTTAAATAAATAGTTGTGAAAAAGATCCGTTGCACAAATTCTAGTTTCAACTGAACTCATGATTGCCTTCTTTTTTACAATGCTTGTATTGGCTAATATTTTATTTATCAGGGAATCTTTTAATAAAAAAATAGAAAGTGAGTTTAAGGTGGAATAATCTGTCACAAACTGAAAGTTTTTCTTCAACTAAAAGTAAAATAAGAGGTGGACTGTAAGGTTTAGCGATTAATACTTGCTGAGCGTAAGCGTTGAGCACTCGGAATGAGGAGCAAAAATTTCTGAAAGGCCGCAAATCTCCAATATTTCTACAGATTTACCCATAAATTTGGCGTTGTAATCAACATTTAATTGAATGTTGGGGCATGAAGTGGAATCCGGCATGCGAGATCTTGCCTGAAAACGAAAATTCAATCGGTTATTGGTGATGGTTATTTAGAATCATGAGTTTAAATAGAAATAAAATAATCCCGGATAAGGTAGGAGGTTATATCATTCCAATGATTTTAATCTCTGCCATAATTTATGCCGTTGCAAATATTCTGCAAATTATTCTCTGACAGCCAGCAGTGGTATTTGTAACTTTTATGGACTTTATCTAAAATCTCCTAAAAAAAGCGAAAAGAGATAGGAGTTTTACAAATGGCTATTAAAAATGCCGAAATACGGCAAACCAAGCTTGCAGAAGAAAACTGCTGTTCGAGTTCAAAATATTCTTCAAAAAAATCCATAATCTATTTTCTCCAAAAAGAATTCAGTTTTTATACTGTCATTAGCAAAGAAGCGAGATTTTAAGCACCGCTTCTAAACTTTACTGGGAGATAAAATATCAACTAAATCAAAAATTGTTTCTCATGACGGAACAGGAGATTTAAGATACATAAACGAGTATGGCTATGAGAATATTCTCCTCTTATAAATTTCCTCTTATATATTTTGTTATTTGCATTGTTTGGGAAATTACAACCGACTATTTATTGCAGTTAATAACTGATGGAATGCCTGAGGAAACCTCCATTTTATACTATAACTGGAATGGATATATCTTCCTCATAATCACTGGTATCATTTTTTACCTGCGGCTTAAGAAGGAATATACAAAACAAGGAAAGTTGGACAAACAGTACAGGTACCTATTCTCCCGTAATCCTAATCCGATGTTTATTGCAAAACTGCAAAACCAAAGAATTATTGAAGTAAACGATGCTGCACTTGAAAGTTATGGCTACACAAGAAAGGAGTTTTTAAACCTTAGTCTTTCAGAAATCCACTCTACTGCTAATACAACTAATGTAGATTCTGTTTTAAAAACTGTAAAAAATAAGAAGATGGTTTCTAGTAGGTTCTTGCATAGAAAGAAATCAGGAAAAGATTTTTCTGTCTCCATCATCTCCCACAAGATTGACTTTAATGATCAGCCATGTTCAATAGTACTTGCAATAGATATAAACGAACAGGTAACAAATGAGCAAAAGCTTTCTGAAGCATACAATATCGAACGGAAACTAAATTTAACTATCGAAAAAAACGAGCAAATAATTGAAGATTCAAATGAAGTAAATCGGAGGTTTGGTGAAGTATTGACCAAAATCAATAACATGGTGTTAGTTTCCGACGCCAACGGAGTTATTACCTGGGCAAATACTTCGTTTGAAAAATTTACCGGATATACGGCAGAGGAATCAATAGGCAGATCGGCTATTGAGTTATTAACGGGGTCCAAAACCAATAGGGAAACAGTTGAAAGTTTCTTTAGAACCGCCGTCCAACCTGGTGACGTTTTCAGTGAGGAGCTTATTAATTATACTAAAGATGGTAAGGAAAATTGGATTGAAGTTAATATTTCCCCAATTTATGCGAATGGCAAGCTTGAGGGTTTTATTTCTGTAATAAGCGTTATTACTGAAAGAAAAAAGCAGGAGGAAAAAATAAGAGCACTAAATGAAGCACTTAGGAAGATAGCCTGGAGTAGTTCACATGAACTAAGAAAGCCGGTAGCCTCTATCATAAGTTTAATTAATCTTGCTAAAGGAATGACAACAGAAATGGAGCTTAAAGAATACCTTGAGCTTCTGGAACTTTCATCAAATGAATTAGATGAAATTAGCAGGAGAATTTCTACCGCCATTAATCATGTGGAAAATAAGTATATGTAAGAAGGAGGCAAATCCTCTATTTTTCTATTGTCAGATATGATTTATTGTAAACTAGAAGCTATTATTCAAATATCGAAGTACTGCTAATCAAGTTTTGTCAAAATAAGGGGTTTACAATTGACATAAAAAAACTCCGACTGGATAAAGAAATTAGTGCAATTTCAAACACACCGAGACGTTTTGCTGGTTTTCTAAATCAAAACAATGTGCTCAATCTGTTTTCTGATGGCTTTTCAATACAGACTAATGCTTTATTGTTACAACGTTTACCCTTACTTTAACTTCTCATTGAAAAAATCAATCGTACGTTTCCAGGCAAGTTCTGCTGCGGCTTTATCATACCGAGGTGTGGTGTCGTTATGAAAGCCATGGTTTGCTTTGGGATATATGTAAGCGGTGTATTCTTTGTTATTTGCTTTTAAAGCAGCCTCGTACGCCGGCCATCCCTCATTTACGCGGGTATCAAGTTCTGCATAATGTAAGAGGAGGGGCGCCTTTATTTTAGGCACATCTTCGGTAGCGGGCTGACCTCCATAGAATGGTACGGCTGCCGATAAATCGGGAATTCGCACGGCCATAGAATTTGCAATCCCTCCGCCAAAACAAAAACCTACCACACCAACTTTCCCATTACAGTCTTTGTGAGCTTTCAAATAGTCGTATGCAGCGATAAAATCTTCTAACATTTCATTTTTATCCCGTTTGTTTTGCAGCTCACGGCCAGCATCATCATTACCGGGATAACCACCTAATGGACTTAAAGCATCGGGAGCAATCGAAATAAATCCTGCCAGAGCGGCTCGCCTCGCAACATCTTCAATGTGTGGATTTAAGCCCCGGTTTTCATGAACAACTACAATACCTCCTAGTTTCTTTTTGGTATCTACTGGCATTGACAACAAGGCTTTGATTGATCCTCCGCCTTTTGGAGATTGATAATTGACGTACTCTGATTTTATACGTGGATCATCTGGTTTAATTTGAATGGCACCCTGATAATCGGGCATAAGAAAACTTGTTAAGGACGTTATGGTAAGTCCACCTACTGCAAAACCAGATAGTTTTTGCATAAAATCACGTCTATTAACGCGGTTATGGGCATAGTCGTCATACAGATCAAACACTTCCTGCTTGATATCTTCTTTTTTGATTTGGCTCATAGTTTTATAGATATTTAACTAAATTAAGTAATTACACTTAAATAGTCTTCGTTTGTAACGAGGATGAAACGAGAACAACGAATCCTTCGAACTTAATTGTAAGCTTACAACAGCACAAGTTGACGCTTACTAGCGAATTTGAAATCTTACCACATACAAAACCGCATTTCATTAGATTAAACTTAGGGACTGGAAAAATATTTATTTCCAGTCACTATATCCTTCTGAATGCAGATTATTACCCTTAGGCAAGATGTGGATGGTCTTTATAGGGAAAGGATTTCCGTATGAACCAATCATTTTTTCTTGAATTTGAAACTCCACATTATTATTTCGAGTAACTCCACTCAAGTTGTTTGTTAGCATAATATAGTTTAAATCTATATCTACTGTTTTATGTTTAGGATAGTCATATAAAGAATAAAGAATTCCTGTGTTACTGGTTTTCTACTATTCAGCAACTAACTATCAAATTTAGGGCAGAGCTTTCTTATTTCTTTTTGATAGAACCTTTAATAATCGGCAATTTCGTAGGCCCAAAATTCACATTTCTATCTCCGTCCACGGTCAACTCGTTTCCTTCAAATTTAAAACGGAGCTTGATCATTGATTCGGATTCTGTGTATCGAATAGTTAAGCCGAAAGTGTCATCAGAGACCCAACCGGAAGAGACGGCAATCTTCTTCGTGGTTGAAGGAGGAATAGTTCCGATTATAGAGGTTTCTTGTAATTTCCACTTACCCGTTTCCGAAAGGATTTCCTCATTGCCGTTGTTGGTAGCAAACAGCATATTGGTTATTTTTTTGTCAAACGAAAAGGTGATGGATTTTAATCCAAATTCGTTGTTTTCTAGCAGGTAAGTGTTTCCTGAAACTTTTTTTGCTACTGTAGAAAAGGCCTTACCCTCAGCAGGAGATATTGTCAGGTTAGCCATTTTGTTATTTAAGTTCGCCAATGCTGCGGGATTTTCCTTTAACTTTTCTTTACTAAGCGTTGTCAAAAATTTATCGGATATGATGTCCATTACACCCTTGGTATCATTTGTACCGCTGGTCATGGCCAATACCATATCAAACTCTGGTAGTATAAAACAAAATTGGCCAAAAGCGCCATCGGCACGATAGCCATATTTGGGATTTCGCCAAAACTGAAAGCCGTATCCTGAATCCCAATGGCCCAAAGGATCGCTACCATTGGAAACTTGTTTGGACGACGATTGATTAATCCACTCTTCAGAAAGCAATTGTTTACCATTCCAAACTCCTTTTTGAAGGTAAAGCTGACCAAATTTTGCGATGGATTCTGTGGTAATTGCTAGTCCGAATCCACCCCAATTTATCCCAGAACCTTCTCCCCATTGCGGGTTTTTAATGTCTAAGGGTTCAAATAAGCGGGGTTGAAGATAGTCTAGCAATTTTTTTCCTGTAACCTTCTGTATAATAGCAGATAACATATACGTAGCGCCGGTATTGTAGATGAACAAGCTTCCAGGCTTTTGTTCTACAGGTAAAGCCAAAAAAGCCTTCACTGGGTTATTGTCTTTTGGAATAGCCATGGGGCCAAAAGCATCATTCCTTTGCCCTGTAGACATGGTGAGTAGGTCCTTAACCCGCATGTTCTTTAAATTGTCACTTGGATTTTCGGGCAAATCATTTGGGAAAAATGAAATGACCCGATCATTGATGTTTAAGAGTTTTTCTTGAACGGCAAAGCCAATAGCAGCAGAAGTGAAACTTTTACTAAGCGACCAAAGTGTATGCGGATTTTCACGTTTATAGGGATTCCACCACCCTTGTGCTACTAGTTTTCCGTGACGCAATAAAGTAAAACTATGAACAGAATGTATATCCTTTTCCAGGGAGTTGACAAGCGCATTAATACTCTCGGAAGGGATTCCCTCTTCTTCGGGAGTTGATAGGAGAAAGGCTTTCGGCTGGGCAAATAAAGTTACAGAAGCGAACAAAAAAGGGAGTAGTAGCAGGGAGATTTTGGTTTTGGTCATAAGAGGTTTATTTCTCGGAAAAATAAGCAAAAAAGGTTATTGAAAAGAATTTGCTTTTGTGATGGAAAAGGAAATTCAAGAAGGTCAAAGCGAGATGTTACAACTAGGGATAGCGGTTACTTTGGGCTGAAAATTACCAAGGAGAATAACTTCGCCTTGGTAATTTGTTGAAGGGTATAACACTTAGTTAAATATATTATTTGGAGCCAAGTTCTGGTTTAAAAAATAGCAACTCAGACCATTGATGGTCGATCATTTGTTTTATACCAGCTATATACTTGTTCCACTCCTCCTGACTATGAGCTTTAACATAACGGACAGGAAAGGGTTCGCGAAAACCTTCTTCTCTTTCCTTCAATCCTTGTTTATAACGAGTTACCACAGCAAACTGCGGCTCCCCGGATGAACTTGCTTCATATACCGCCATGCTTTGATTACTTTGTTCCCATACTTTTTTTAATTTGGCAAGTGTTTCAAGCATCTCAGCATAAAAGCCTGGTTTATAAAAAAGATGGGCAACAGAAATCTTATCTGAATAATCAGTTAGCTGTACGGTGCTTAGGTCTTTACTGTAAGTGAGATAACTTCTTGAAGTCCTATCAGTTAGTAAAGGTTGTATGGATGTATCCCAATCATCCGTATGTGCTTTTCCCAGATCACCTCTTTTGTCGGCTGCATCCCAAGTTGTAGGTCCCTCAACAATCTGGTAGCCCCCAGCATCAGGCCCTGTTTCAATGGTAAAAACCCTCCATTGTACATCACCCTTGTGGTATTTCTGGGCATGAGCGGCAATAGCTTTTTCAAATTGATGTACTTTGTCGGATTTAGGAAAGTAACGGTCTACTGTAATTACAGTTTTGTTCTGTGCCAGCGCAAACAATGGCAGCACAAAGATTAGTGCAAAAAACTTTTTCATAATAGTTTGGTTTAAGCCCCTTCGGCAAAATAGTCGTTCGGGGAAGGTTAAATAAGTAAGGTTCTGTAAACCAATATGTTTTAAACTATATGAAATATTTTTTTAATACTTTTTGCCTTACTAATCAAGGTTATGATACAAGGTTTGAAGCGTAAATACCAAATTTGATTAGCGTAGGAGACATGGATATAATGGGAATTTTATTCCAATGGAGCTCAAGAAAACGAACGATCATAGGTATACAAGCCCCTTTATTCCTAAACCCGGGTGTAACCTACTGTGTACCCACATCTATTGCCAATCTCCATCCGTAATAGATTGCATTAAATTTATCTAATCCTCTTTTTAAGACAATAATTCCAGGTTTTCCTTGTGATTCATATCCTTTCCACCCCCCT
>JAQBOG010000024.1 GCA_028288165.1 Sphingobacteriales bacterium
CGGCTCGTCACATCCTGGGGCTGGAGAAGGTCCCAAGGGTTCGGCTGTTCGCCGATTAAAGTGGCACGCGAGCTGGGTTCAGAACGTCGCGAGACAGTTCGGTCCCTATCTGTTGTGGGCGTAGGAAATTTGAATGGGGCTGACCTTAGTACGAGAGGACCGGGTTGGACCAACCGCTAGTGAATCTGTTATGCCGCCAGGTGTACTGCAGAGTAGCTACGTTGGGAATAGATAAGCGCTGAAAGCATCTAAGTGCGAAACTAGCCATGAGATGAGATTTCCATTGAGGGTCGTGAGAGACTATCACGTTGATAGGCTACAGGTGTAAAGGTGGTGACATCATAGCCAAGTAGTACTAATTACCCGAAGCTTTCTTCATGCATCCCTTTTCTAGTAAAAGCGGAGCATAAGGCAGATAGATTATATTGTTGTTTTCTGATTCAAATACTTTTTCCAGTATGTTAAGATATTAGCAGGTTAAGTTCTAAGTTCTAAGTTCTAAGTTCTAAGTCGTTTGGCTTACAACTTAAAACCCACAACTTACAACTAATAAAACCTCCAGAACATTTAGGTGCCTATATCGGCGGTGTCCACCTCTTCCCATCCCGAACAGAGAAGTTAAGCCCGCCAGAGCCAATGGTACTGCCGTAACAGGTGGGAGAGTAGGTCGGTGCCAAATCTTACCAAGCCCGTACAAGAAATTGTACGGGCTTTTTTCGTGTGAAAAAAGAGCGAAAACTAACCTCTTAATGGTTAATGTGTTAAAAAAAGTTAAATTCTAGATACTAAACGGTAAAATTTTCGTAGATATACAATTCCAGTTATTACTGGTATAATATTTAATTACATATAATCTGATTTTTAATCATATGAAGCTTCTAAAGATAATATACATATCTATAATCACCCTTTCACCATTATTCTCCTATAGCCAAGATAAAGAGAAGCCAAAAGAAAATTGGCAAAACTTAGATCTTCAATCTGATGGGATGTTTGGTATTAGTACTGAGAAGGCTTATAATGAATTGTTAATAGGGAAGGAATCAAAGTCGGTAATTGTTGCTGTAATCGATGGCGGGGTAGATAAAGAACATGAAGATCTGAAAGATGTAATGTGGTTGAATTCTAAGGAAATCATCGGGAACAAAAAAGATGATGATAACAATGGTTATTCTGATGATATTTTTGGCTGGAATTATCTCGGATCTTCTAAAGGAAACGTTCGATATGATAATTTGGAAATGATTCGTTTAATTCGGAAATATCAAGAAAAATATGCCGCCACCTTAAACTCAACGCCGCTTAGCCCTACTGAAAGAAAGGAATTTAAATTATATAAAAAGCTTGTGACCGAATATATGGACGAACGTCAAGAAGCAAGTCTAGGTCTTGACTATTTTTCAAAGATATCAAGAGCCTTAGATTCCATTGAAAAGAGAATTTCCAAAGCAACAATCACTTTAAAAGATATTGATGATTATAAAGCAAAAACAGAAGAGGAGGAAAAGGTTATAAAGGTTATTAAAAAGGCAAGTAAGAAAGAGTCTTCCTATGCTAAAATAAAAGAGGAATTAAACGATGCCTTAAGTTACTATGACAAACAGTTGAAATACCATTTGAATTTAGACTTTGACCCACGAGATAGCATAGGGGATAATTACACTAACATTAACGAAATTACTTATGGAAATAATGATGTTACTGGACCTGACGCATTACATGGAAGTCACGTTTCGGGAATAATTGGAGCAAATAGAAAGAATAGCATTGGAATAAAAGGGGTAGCAGATCATGTAAAGATTATGGCTTTAAGAGCCGTACCGGATGGAGATGAACGAGATAAAGATGTAGCTAATTCGATACGTTATGCTGTCAATAACGGCGCTAAAGTTATAAACATGAGCTTCGGAAAAGGATATTCCTGGAATAAAGCAATTGTTGATAGTGCAGTTAAGTATGCTGTATCTAAAGATGTTTTATTAATTCATGCAGCAGGAAATGATGGTAAGAATAATGATTTATCTAATAATTTCCCCTCAAAGTTTTTTGGAGATACTATTAATGAAAATTTCAAGAACCTTGACAAACCACTTTTCAAACCACTTGAAACGAATCAGAATAATACCGGAGTTTTCAATCCTCGGAAAAAGCCAGCTGATAAAAAACCAAAAGATTCAACAACTGTAGCTGTAGAAGGGGTAAAAGCGGAAGCTAATTCCTGGATTGAAGTAGGAGCATCCAACTGGAAAGACAATGATGATCTAGTAGCAAGCTTTTCTAATTATGGCAAAAAATCTGTAGATGTTTTTGCTCCTGGAGTTGAAATCAATTCTACAATACCTGGTTCTAAGTATAAGGAGGAAGAAGGAACTAGTATGGCTTCTCCTGTGGTTGCTGGTTTGGCAGCATTAATACGTTCATACTTCCCAAATTTAACCGCCGTCCAGGTAAAAGATATCATATTGAACTCCGTATCAAAAGTGAACCATAAAGTGAAGATTAAAGATGAAACTGGAGGCTCGAGGAAAGTCAACTTTCAGGAAATTTGCGTGTCTGGAGGAATCGTGAATGCTTACAATGCGATTCTTTTAGCTCAAAAAGCAACGACATTAACTAATGCTAAATAGAAATCATTAGATCGTTTTTAAAAAGTCTTTGAAAGTGCCAAACGTATAGCAATTTAATTTAAGCCACTTAATGAAGATATCCATTCGGTCATGCATTTGAGTGCCGCAGTTTTTTGTAACATACAAAGGGAATCCAAATCGTTGTTTGTTATCCAAATCTGTAAATTCCCAAGGATGAAAATATAGGTTTAAATAATTATCTCTATTATAAGTCCATTTGCATAATTGCTTATAAATAAATAATGGGAAATTATGGAAGGCTAACCAAAACAACGGAATCCGAATTAGTGGTGTAACTGAGGCCGGAATTTGTATCACACCCTTTTGCTTAAAAAAAGTTCTGGGCAATGAGAAGTTATTGTAACGTCCCGGTAGGAAAGTAGGGTTTATTGAAGTATTATAAATATAACCAGCCTTCGATACCTCATGCTCATCTACAGGCATCATCCTGGCCATGCGAAAGCCAATTACATTAGAATGAGAAATGTCCTCTAGCACTCGTTTCGATTCCACAAGATGCGCTACTTCAAAGTCGGAATGATAATAACCATGTGAAGCTACTTCATGGTTTTCAATTATCATTCTTTCTATCAAATCTGGGGCATTTTTAGCAAACGTAGCCGTGCAAAAAAAAGTAGCAGATACCGAATGCTTTTTTAACAAATCAAGTATGATAATCGTGCCTGCTTTAGAAATTTTTATTTGATCATCAAAGTCAATGTTTTTGCCATATTCAAATGGCATGTCAAATTCTTCAATGTCGAAGCTTAATAAAACCATTAAGAATGCGTTTTAAGACTGGTTGATCTAATTATATACGTTGGTCGTTGCTTAGATTGCATAAATAGCTTTCCAATATAGATACCAATTATCCCCAAAATAATTAATTGAACACCCCCGAAAAATACAATTGTCATGATAACGGAAGCCCAGCCTGTCACTTCTTGACCCGTATATATAGCATGAATAACGTAAGGAATGTATAGCAGCGATAATAGCGAAAATATAAATCCCAGATAAACAGCAGTATATAAAGGTTTTGTACTAAACGAGGTTATGCCTTGAAGCGCAAACCGCATCATTTTTTTTAAGGTATATTGACTTGTACCTGCATGGCGATTTGAAGGAACGTATTCAATGGCAAATTGTTTGAAACCCAGCCATTTTATCAAACCCCTGATGAAGGGCTCATTTTCAGAAAGATTACTAAAAATGTTTACCACTTGTCTGTCTAACAAGCGGAAATCTGCTGTACCTGGCTCTAAGTTTATGTCTGACATGCTATTAATCATCGAGTAAAATAACTTTGAAGTACCTCTCTTAAAGCCTGTTAATTCTTTAGATTCCTGGCGTATTGAATAGACAACTTCATAACCTTCCTCCCATTTTTTAACAAACTCAGGTATTATTTCTGGAGGATGCTGCATGTCACAATCCATAGAGATTACACAATCTCCTGAGGCCATGTCAATGCCTGCTTTCAAAGCATTTTGATGGCCAAAGTTTCTGGATAACTCGATATAATGAATATTTTCGTTTTTAGAAACTAGTGAAATAATGAGCTCTTGAGTTGAATCCTTACTGCCGTCATTAACGAAAATTATTTCATATCTGTATTTGAGGAGTTTTAATACATTTTCCAGTTTTCCAGCAATCAAAGCAATATTGCCAGTCTCATTGTATGCAGGTAAAACAACTGAAATCAGCTTAGAATGTATTAAATCATTCATATTTTATATTCTTTATAGAAAAATCTGTACGAATCATTTGATAAATTGTTACCATCCAAATCAATAAACAGGGTAAGGCTTTTAACGCATAGTGCTTCACATAGTGATCTCTGATATATTTCGGGAAAAGGTCTGAAGGTGAAAAACTGGTCAATACCAGAGCAAAAATAAGTAGAAAAATATGCCATTTATTTAGAGGTCTATCTTGTATGATAAACCATATAGCAACTCCTGCAAATGCGATTATATAAGTAGGAGATTCTGATCCTGAACTAAATAATACAGTGAATAACAAGGTAGAGACTAATATCATTAGCCTGAAACCTAGATTTTTGTACTGTTTGAGTCTAAAATATGGTAATCCGTAAAGGATCAAACCACCAACAAGAAAAGGTAAGTTCGGGATGGATGAATCCTGAAAAATTCTCCGAGTCATTCCCATCACAGATATGTCTTGATAAGAATCTAAGCTTCCATTTTGAATATTTTTATGAGCTAATGATTGATACCATTCCGAATAAGATTGTAAGATATAATGGTAGCCAAAAAATATCATCGGCAAAATAGAAAATGCCAATACCCAAAATGCCAACGACAAAGTTAATTTGAGTTTCTGCTTTGAAAAAAAGAAAAAAGCTAGCCCTACAATGCCGTATAATTTAATAAAGGTTCCTAAAACAATAAAGAAGGCTGCCCAGAAATCCTTTTTATTCTCTATTAGAACAAATGAAAGGATAATAATTGCAGCAATTCCTGGATTTATCTGAAAACTGAATAGTGATGTTAGTAATTCGTGTGAGCAAATCCACATCATAATTAACTTTTGGTTTTCAGATAATGGTAATTTGTTTAATGACCAAAAGAACAATAGCGTATTGCCTAATTGCCAAAGAAGCATACCCAGTATGTTTGGTAATACTGCGAAAGGTGTGAAGAACAAGCTAAAGAATGGCCCATAATGATTTGAATCATTATATTGGGAAGGGTATTCGAGGTAAAGGTTTAAGTGATCTACCGCATGCCAATACGAATATTTAAAGATCAAATAGTTATTATAACTATTTGTGGAAATTTGCTTCGCAGTTGTAATTAGGGCAAGGCATATCCATAATCCAATTAGTACCTTTTTATTTGCAAAAATGGACTGTGATTTCTCTAATAAAGGTCCCCAAAAATTCTTAGTAAGCATGCTAACCCATTTTATGATTACACTTGTTGAAGTGTTTCGAAAGGGTTACAAAGTAAAGATAATAAAGGTAAGTATTAACCTTAAAATAAAATATCCTTACCAGTTCAGCTTCTTAATCGGAATTAGAAATAAAAACCACTTTTTACAGTGATGTAATTTCCTTCTTTAGACATACCGTAAGAACCAGTTACCATAAACTTATTGTACAAATTTACCCAAAGACCAGGGCCATAGCCATTATGCCATATTTTTCCTTCAGGATTGTCGGAAAAGACACGTCCAGAATCAAAGAAACCAAATAATCCAATATTTCCCGTTAGGATATAGTTCCTTAAATTGGTTAATTTAAATCTTACCTCTGCATTTTCAAATAAGTATGACCTACCTGAAAACCGATTGTTTCTAAATCCGCGAACATATGTGTTGTTGCCCAAGGCATTTGCTTGGAAGAACTTATAAGATCCAATATTAGTTGCACCGCCTAATCGCAAAGCGAAAGTAAAAGGTATGTTCAGGTTAGGTGTACCATAAAATGAAATTTCTGACTTAAGTTGAAGGAACTGATCTTTTGTAGCATTTATCCCTTTAAATAAGTTGGCTTCATTTTTCCATCTCAATCCTGATGAAGGTAGGATGTTATCGTCTACAAAATTAATATTGGCATATGATCTTAAAGTGCCGAAGTTAGAAGGGGATTCTATATCAGCTTTATCAGGAAATTGTTCGGACGTTATAAACTTATTAGCAGGTTTCTCAATCCTATAATATTCATAACCGGGTCCGATACCTACTTGTAAAGTCTTACTAAACCGGTGTTGGTAAAAAAGGGAGGTGCTAAGGTTTTTGGTTCTAACCCGATAGTAATTCTGGTCATCATCAAGATTTAAAGTGGAGTTCCCTTCACCATAGTAGTTGAAGGTATATTTAGGGCCGTTGTATCCTGCTTTAAAAATCAGGTCGTTGTTTTTGCCAAATATTGAATAGAAGTTCGCAAACATGCGAATGTAATATGCTCCTGTTTTAGGGGCATATGCACCAGCTATTTGCTGATTATAACTAAAGGGTTCCTTCCTAAAGCTGTAATGTTTTGATGAATATCCAGCTCCTAAAAATATGCCGTCTTCACCATTATAATTTAATGTAGGAATCTTACCTTTTTGATCGTATGTGAAGTATTCGGTTGCATAATCATTTACATATGGCTTAGTCGATGTTCTTATAGCGGTTTTGTTTCCCGGAACAATCGTGTTGTTTTCGTTTTTATCATCATAAACCATGGTCCTGCCACCGTCATTGCTTGTCAAAACCGCATCTTCACCAGGGCCTCCTATCACTCTTATTTTTATTGATGAATTTCCCTGAACTGTAATACTGTCCTTCCCACTTAAAGCAAAAAGGTTTATTTCATTTGTTTCTTTATTCAGGAAACTACGCTGGTAGAGTAGCTTGTTTATATCTTGATCTTTATCGATTTTAAATACTTTTACTATCGTACTGTCAGAGGTTCTCGTCACGTTAAAAAACTCTTTTTTATCTGATCCGGCTATAGTAACTTCCTTGGCTAAAATTTTATAATATCTATCTGCAACGTCGGCTAATTGATTTCTTCGAGATTTAAGTTTGGCTGAAATTTCTTCTCCGGATATGTTGTAAACTTCCATCGGCATTTTATGAACAGCTGCATCTATGACATTATCTGTTAATGCCTTCTGCATTCCTGTTGCAATTGTTTTCCAATCGTCGCGGGTAAGTTTATTTAAAAGATTTCTGTCAAGGTTACGTGCCGCAATTGAAAGAAGAGCGGGGTCGCTAATTTTGCTTTCGAATGATTGAACGTCATGAACTACCGTTTTGCTAATTATTTGTGGAAGAATCCCATCAAATTTTACAAAAGCTTGATCACGATCTCTAGGTATAGGTCTATATAACGTATTCTTCCCATTTTTAAACTCCGCCCAACGCCATTGGTCTTCATGCCTGTCCCAATCACCAATTAATAAATCAAATAGCCTGGCTTTAAGAAACATCTGCTGGTCAACCTGATTATCATTATCCTTTTTAATCTCTTTATACATCTTTTGAGTACTTACGGCTTGTTTTACATTGCCAAAAGACTTGAGATCTGTCAGATTTTCATCAGGCTTTACCTCAATGATTCCGAGTTTACCACCTATTTGTTGAATATATGGGCCAAGCGATGTCGTATAAGGCATATACACTAGTTTAGGGTCTGTATGATAAATGCCTATTGCTTTTGCCATCACCGGAACTATTAATGCACCATATGGATGTGCAGAAGAAATTTGATCCTGGACAAAGTCTTCTGCAAATGTTTTAAGAAATCCTTCAGGTAGTTTGGAACTAGGGTCTTTATCAATCGTTCTAAATGTATAGCTATGCCCATCCTTTCCCTCCAATTGCAAACTGGTTGTTTGATTACCGCCGCCTAATTTCACGGGTGTTAATCCGCCACCAAAGGTATTCATGTCCAAATAGTTAACCTTTATTGGCTTAGACCAAGTATCGCGATAGTGTTCTCCAAACACATTCCGTTTAAATTTACCTGCTTTGTATCCTTCGCTTGCAGTGATGATTTTGGTACTATCCTTATAACTTATTAGCTGTTCAGCTTTTTTTTCGGCGCCTTTAGCAGGGATAGCATATAGTGGTGTTCTATATAAGATTTTTCCTGTTGAACCATCACCTTCAGGTTGCCAGAATTCAAGCCAGCATTGACCATTTTCGTAATAATTAATTCGTGAAAAGCCCTTTACACCACCACCACCGTACGCAAACAAAGCTCCATTTCCTTTAATTAACGATGTAGATTTACTACCAGCACCACTAAGTACATGGTTGATATCTTTGTATTTATTGAATTGCAAAGCATGCTCATGTCCCGTTGCAATCACGATATTTTTTTCATCTCCTAAAATAGAAAGCAAACCTCTTCGTAATTGCTGATAATCTTTATTTGAAAGATCTTGGCGTGAAACACCATATTGTCTAAGCAAGGGATATATAGACCCGATGATAGGCAAAGGGATATAATAGTTATCCCTAACCAATGTGAGAGGGAAAATGTAATCTTTTAAAGTAAAATATCCACCATGCCTGCCATTTGAAAATAAGGGATGATGCATTGCTAAGACAATATTTTTCCCTTTGTTTCTGGTAACTATGTCCTGAACTTGTTGGATAATTTCTAAACGACTGCTAACGGTACAATCGTTATCCGGAGCTACAGGCTTGTCGAATTTTGACAACCACCACTCACTATCCAGTATTATTACAACCAAGTCACCGTTTAAATTTAATTCAACCGGACCTCCACATCCATTACTTGGAATAAAAACATCACCAGAGTTGAGATAATTTTCAACAAATTGTTCTTCTCGGTTTAATGCTTCTAGTCCGCCTGGCCTGCTTTCATTCCAATCATGATTGCCTGGTATGAAAACTTTCTTGCCTCGGATATTCTTAACAACATTCATTTGTTCTGTAATCCGGCGTTCTTTTTCCTTCCTATCAGAAGCTTCTGGCTCCGGTAAGCCTGTTTCGTATATGTTGTCGCCTAAAAAAATTACCAAATCTTTTGGGTTGGAGGTATTGGTAGTGTCCGAAATTAGTTTGGTACTATCTTTCGGAAATAATTGAGACTGTAATAACTTAAGTACTGGCTCTTGTCTGTTCTTGTCGGGATTCCCGGCATCGCCGATAAGAAAAACTGAATATTTAAGTTTCGTTGTATCAGGAGGGTTTGATGTTTTCCAGTTTTGCTGGCTTTTGTCATAAAATGGCTTTAAACTAGTACAGCTCTGTAGTGCAAACCCAAAAAAATTGATGGAAATAAACAGGATTAAAATTTTATTCTTCATGTTTTAATTTAATGATGTTGCCCAAGCCGGATTTTCCTTCGTTTGATATATATAAAGATTCATCAGGTCCAAACGCAATACCTTCTGGTTGCTTAAAATCTTTTCCTGTTAAAGGTATTATTTTACTGAGTTCTCCTTTTGGAGATATCACTGCAATTAAGTTATTAATTGAAGATAACACATAGAGCTCATTAGTGGATGGTTTGACTGTTAAAGCAGATGGTCGGAATACTTTATTCATATTTTCATTTCCCAAAGCTTTTAAGAACTTTTTAGAGCTTTCTTCTAAAGCATCACCTTTGAATTGAGTCTCTATGTTTTCTATATTGATAGTATATGCCGGAGATGATTGAAATTTGCCGGAGTTTAAATCGTACGAATATATCTCTTTGGTTTTATTGTTATCATCTAAGCCATTATCTTTTGCTGCAAGCAATAATCGATTATTTTTGGCATCAAAAGCAATACCCTCGATGTTGTTCTTTCCTGTTAAAGGGGTTTTAAAACTGTTTAATTCAGGTTTATCTGTCGAAAAGTTTTTAATATGATGAATTAGGCCATTACTAACCACTATATATAAGTCTTCACCCACTCTTACTAAATCTTCATAGTCGTCTGGCTTGCCAAAATTTTGTTTTTTGATTACCTTATTTTGTAGGAGATCGTAGTAATACAACACGCCTTCTTCATCGGCAATGGCCAAAATCACACTATCGTTTAAAAAAGTAATTCCTGATATTTCAGTCAGTTCATTAGGCAAAGCGATAACTGAGTATTCTTTTGAATCAACATCTTCAGAGACAATTTCTGATTTTTCGTTTTTTTCTGACTTGTTTTTTTTGTGAGCCATAGGGTTATTACAAGATATTATGGCTGCGCTGATTATTAACAGTATGATTTTTTTCATAGGATGGTAGCTTCGCTGTAGCCTAACTTGCTATAATCATACCATATAAAGTTTCGCAACAGCTACACTGGCATAGTTTTTTACTATTTTAGCTACTCAAGACCAAAATGAATGAAGAACGCGAATCCAGTTATTAAAGAAGCATCCGAATACATATTTAATTTATTTAAAGAAAAGCTCCCTGGCGAATATGTTTACCACAACTATAAACACACTTTAGAGACTGTTAAAGGATGTAAAAAATTATGCGAAACATATAATTTAACAAGTCGCGATTATGAGGTTTTGCTCTTGGCTGCCTGGTTCCATGATATAGGTTATATTGAATCGGCCGATAATCATGAAGAGATTGGTGCGAGGTTTATGAAGGAATATTTAAACGACCGCTATACACTAGAAGATATTAAAGAGATAGAAACTTTAATTTTATCTACCAAACACAGCAATGAACCAGACGGAACCTTGCAAGAAATATTGCATGATGCCGATTTTATAAATCTTGGAACTGAACTTTTTAATCATAGGGCAGAACTTCTAAGAATAGAATGGGAGCAAACGCAGGCTAAAAAATATTCCGAATTGGAGTGGGCTGAAATTCAGCTTAAGTTTTTAATTGAAACTAAGTATAAAACAGAAGCAGCTATATTAAAATATGATGAGCAGCGTGAAAGTAATATAATCAGTCAACGAAAGCTAATTGACAAATTAGCTGTTAAAAATCTAAAAGTTGAAGAAAAAAATAAGCCGAAGCCTGTTAAAGAAGGTAGGGGGATAGAAACCTTGTATCGGTCAGTTTACTCATACCACATCAACTTAACCTCAATAGCGGATAATAAGGCGCACATCATGATAAATATTAATACAATTATAATATCTATCATAATTACTTTATTCGGAACGGGGTTTACCTTTTCAGGAAAAGATGGCGGATTTGAAAGTGTAAGATTCGTATTTCCAATGGCCTTTTTACTGATAACAAGTCTTGCGGCAGTTGTTTTTGCAATATTGTCTGCAAGGCCCAACGTTACATCGAAAGAGAAATTTGAACCAACTAATAAACATAGTAGTTTATTGTATTTTGGAAATTTTGCCCAATTAGAGCTAACAGACTTTGTTGAGCAAATTAAAGTTTTGAAGAGAGAAAACGAAGGCTTATACGATAATATGTCTGTAGACATTTATCATTTAGGGGCTGTGCTCGTTAAGAAATACAAATTGTTAAAATGGTCATATAATATTTTTATGGCCGGTTTAGTACTTTGTGCTGTCGGATTTATTGTTATTATGTTGTTTTCTTATTGAGTTTTAATACTTCAATAAGCGGAACATCTTTCATAAAACTCATTTCATCAAGCGAAATATAATGGTAGCAAACTTCCCCTATGTATTCATAAAGCTCTTTTCCAGTACGTAATTCTTCCCAATGGAACAATTCTCGAAGTTTGGTTTTATCTTTAATCTTAGCAAGATATTTATCTGTTAATAGCACATAGTTATACTCATCAATATTGTTCTTTAATAATTTATGAGCAATGATCACATCGGGGCCAAGTAACTTGGTTCTTCCCTTAATGTTTGCGACAGATATATAGCCGTAATGTATAATAATTTTTAATCCTAATTGGCTGTTAGCCAAATACTTTTCAAAGTTTTCTGGATCCGAATCGGCTATGGATTGGATGAAATCGGAAAATGTTTTATAGATTACTTTGCATTGTTCGGCGACTCTGCTTACTGCCGGGAGCCTGCCGGTTTTATAGAAAAAAATGGCATCGCCTTCAATTTCACCAACTTTCATTTTTAAAACGTTGGCATCTATTAACTTACGTAATAATGCTGGGATTACTTCTTTTGTGAAATTTATATCAGCCGTTGCAATAAAACGTGTAAAACCTGTTATATCCGGAACGCAAAAAAAAGCTGGCACCAGGCCGTCGTTATTCTCCATATCGCTGTTGGTGCATTGATGCCTCTAAAATAATCTTTTTTTTTAAAAACAGTGTTTAATAGAAAATGTGACAGCCACATGTAAGTAAATTATATACTATAAAAAAAGCCCTTTGAAAGGGCTTTAGTAGCGGGGAGCAGGATCGAACTGCCGACCTCAGGGTTATGAATCCTGCGCTCTAACCATCTGAGCTACCCCGCCGGGTATTAGGTCTTAAAATGGAGTTGCAAATATAGCGGAAAATACCTTTCTTTAGAAACAAATGTTAAAAAAGTCACAATTCGAATAAGAGGAATGTCAGAAAAGAAAAAGTTTAATATCGAATACGAAGTAAAATCATCTCCTAAAATATTGTTTAGCTTTTTAAATGAGCCTAACGGATTAGCACAATGGTTTGCTGATGATGTAACTTATCGTGATCAGGTTTATACATTTACCTGGGACGATGACGAGCAACAAAAGGCTAAACTGTTATCTATCAAGGAAAACAAACTAGTTAAGTTTAAATGGCTTGATGACGAACCTCATTGCTATTTTGAAATGGAAATAGTTCAAGATGAACTTACGAATGATGTAGCACTAGCAATAACTGACTTTGCAACAGAAGATACTATTCAAGACAGACGATTAATTTGGGATAATCAAATTCAATATTTGATAAGTGTATTGGGTGCTTAAATCATAAAGCCTACCTTTGTAATGTGAAAAAAGTACATATATTAGTTTTGAAAGCCTTTTTCAGGCCTTTTATAGTTACGTTTTTTATTGTAATGTTTATTTTGTTGATGCTTTTTCTATTTAAGTACATCGACGATTTAATCGGAAAAGGCTTTGAGTGGTACGTGATTTTAGAATTGTTATATTACGCCTCAGCAGCGAATGTAGCAATGGCTTTACCGCTAGCTGTATTGCTTTCCTCCATCATGACATTCGGCAGTTTGGGCGAAAACTATGAGTTAGTAGCTATAAAATCTGCCGGAATTTCTCTCACAAGAGCTATGATGCCCTTGGTTATAGTAATCTGTGGATTAGCTATAAGTGCATTTCTTTTTTCAAACTATATCCTGCCTCGAGCCAATTTAAAGTTTGGTTCATTACTTTATGATGTCAGAAATCAGAAGTCTGCACGCCTTATTAATGAAGGGGTATTCAATAATAGTTTTCCTGGTTATGCAATAAGAGTTAAAACGAAAGATCCAGACGGACAGACCTTACACGAGGTAATGATTTATGAGCATAATGACAATGGTTCAAATAACGTGTTATTGGCCAAACAGGGCAGAATGTACAAGTCGGATGATAATCAATGGCTTATTTTGAAGTTGAACGACGGAGTTCGTTATAATGAGGAAGCAGGAGAAGGAGCTTATGATCCTCGACAAAGGTTTATGAGGTTTAAATTCAAGGAAACGGTACAAAAATTTGATTTGTCTGGTTTAACACTGACACGCACAGACGAAAATCTTTTTAAGTCTAATTACCAGATGTTAAATTTAAAACAGCTAAACTATTATACCGATTCTATGCGGTATAAAGTTGATAGTAACATAAATTTAACATTCAAAATCATTAAGCCATATTATAAGCAGTATACCACAGTTGCGGGTTTCCAGAAAATAAAGCCTATAAAGTTTCCTAATTATAAAAGCATTCTAGAGATCTTACCGGAAGACAAAAGGCTTTCTTCTATTCAAGGAGCAAAGGATCAGGTTCACTCAATTAAACAAGTACTTATTTCTCAGGAAATAAGTAATCAGGATTATTCGAATAGAATGAAAGGCTATATGTTAGAGTTTCATAGAAAATTTACTTTAGCTGTATCCTGTTTAGTATTATTTTTTATTGGTGCCCCTTTAGGAGCCATTATTCGTAAGGGTGGTTTAGGCTTACCAGTAGTTATGTCTGTGTTATTTTTCCTTGTGTATCATATAATCTCAACCGTAGGAGAAAAATATGTAAAGGACGGATCTTTAGAGCCGATTATTGGGATGTGGGTAGCCATTGTTATCTTATCTCCATTAGGGGCGTTTCTAACATATAAAGCAGCCGTTGACTCTGTTTTGTTTGATATAGATATATACAAACAATGGTTTAAGAAACTCTTGCCAAAAAAAATGCGGTCCGGTAATAAGATCGCTTTATGACTCCAATGCAACAAAAATGTGTTTATTGCATTAAATTGACTGATTAGACGATTACCTAAAAGTACCCAAACAACATTTTATTAGATTTGTGGAAAATTGAATGATGAACAATCATTATAGAAATACACAATATACATAGAGGTAAGACATGCTTAATACCATAGAAGAAGCCATTTTAGATATTCAACAAGGTAAAATTGTTATTGTTGTTGATGATGAAGACCGTGAAAACGAAGGAGATTTTTTAGCAGCAGCAGAAAAGGCTACTCCAGAAGTGATAAATTTTATGGCTACTCATGGTCGTGGATTAATTTGCGCTCCATTAACAGAAGAACGATGTGATGAACTAAAGTTAGAGTTGATGGTGGGCAATAACACCGCCACTCACGAAACAAATTTTACCGTTTCGGTAGATTTAATTGGATATGGATGTACAACAGGGATATCTGCATCTGATAGGTCGAAAACGATGCTGGCTTTAACCAACCCGGCAACTAAACCCGAAGAGCTAGGCAGGCCTGGTCATATTTTCCCTCTTAGAGCAAAACAAGGTGGCGTTTTAAGAAGAGCCGGTCATACAGAGGCAGCGGTTGATATGGCAAGACTGGCAGGTTTGTCACCTGCAGGTGTTATTGTGGAAATCATGAATGAAGATGGAGAAATGGCAAGATTGCCAGATCTTATTGAAATAGCCAAACAATTCAATTTAAAAATCATTTCAATAGAAGATTTAATATCCTATCGTCTTAATACCGAATCTCTAATTAAAAAAGAAGTATCTATAAAGCTTCCCACTACTTGGGGGGATTTTGAAATGGCTGCCTATACGCATGTAAGTACTGGTGAACAGCATTTAGCTATCATTAAAGGCAGTTGGAACGTTGATGAGCCTATACTGGTACGGGTACACAGTTCATGTATGACTGGGGACATTTTTGGGTCATGTCGTTGTGATTGTGGGCCGCAGTTGCACAAAGCGATGGAAATGATTGAGAAGGAAGGTAAAGGCATTATTATATATATGAATCAGGAAGGTCGTGGAATTGGGTTGATCAATAAACTTCATGCTTACAACCTTCAGGAAAACGGTTTGGATACTGTAGACGCTAACCTAGAACTGGGCTTCAATATGGATTTGCGGGATTATGGTATTGGTGCTCAGATTTTGAGAAGCTTAGGCGTCAAAAAAATGAGGCTCATGTCAAATAATCCATCCAAACGAGCTGGCTTAATTGGTTATGGACTCGAAGTGGTTGAGAACGTTCCGGTAGAGATACAATCTAACGAGCATAATGAACTGTATCTAAAAACGAAGCGTGATAGAATGGGTCATACTATCATGAAAAACAGTTAAATTATTTATTGCTACTCTTTTTGATGGAAGAGTTTTTTTCGCTTGGTAAAATAGCAGTGGGTTTGGCAGGAAGTGTATTATCTTCCTGTTCTTTTTTCTCTTTGTCCTTTCGTCTCAGCATTTTGAAAAGTTCGTTAAAATTATCAAAATCTTTCCTGTAAACTAAACCAAGTGCATTTATATACGCATTGTTGCTGAAACCACCTGGGCTTAGCAATGTGCGATTATCCAATCTATTAGATGCCCTTAATACTAGGCTTCCATCTTTTCTTAGTAAATACAAAGCTTCTACATCCCGGGCAACATTCCCACTTATAACATTAAAGTCTTGAAATTTTCCGAAGTTATTGTCCCGGCTACTAACACCGCCGGTTAACACTAAGCGGTCATTTAACAATCTCAAAGATGCGCTTGCATCATTGAAATTGCGTATATTAAAATCAATATTTGTTAGATTAAAAGTTTGACTGATTACAGAATTTAATTGATTAAAAAATATCTCTGCGCCAGCACTAATTAAAGTGGAGTTAATCTGATCAATATTGCCGCCTCCCGTGCCAGAAGTGAATGAGCGTCTTACAATTAAATTTAAAGCCTGTTCATTTGTGTTGTTAATATCACTTAAATAGCTTTGAAGCTGATTTTCCACTTCAGCATCTGCAGGGAAGTTAAGTCCAAAAGTAATAGCCGGATTTAATAAAGGCCCATTCAAGTTCATGATCGCTTCAGCAAGTGTGATGCCTTTATCAGTGGTTCTGCCCGCTGCTGTGTATAATGGCTTAATGGCAGTTCTAACACTATATACAGCCTGTAAATTAATAGCAGCTTCTGATGGATTGCCAGTCCAGCGAATAGAGCCACCACTGCTTATTTCGAAAATTTTATTTATATAATCTTGAGCAGTATAGGAGAACTTCCCTTTAGTTATTTGATAGGCACCAAACATTTCAAAATCACCTAAGCTGGTTATATTTAAATCTAAGTTTGCCTTCCCCCGGCCAGTAAGTTTTCCTAAGTCGGTAATAATGTTTACTTCAGAATTTTCATCAACCTCGAGTTTAAAATTCATCTCTAACCCGTTAAATGACGTTTCTTTTTTAACATTTAGCGTAGAATCTTTAGCAACGAAGGTTATAAAATCATTGTCACGTACAGTTGCCGATGAATTAAATGGGATATTGAAAACAGTTCCTTCTTCAGTTTTAGCATCGATATTAATTCGCATGTTATTTGTGGGTCCTTCAAAGCTAAATACTCCTGTTCCATAAGCCTTTCCATAGTAGAGTGCATTATCTTTAGCGGTTGTATTCAAAGCCATTAAGTTTTGGGCAACTATGGTTAAGTTAATAGTTGGGTTAATAGGATTTGATAAATCAACCGTTCCGTTTGCAATTGCCTCATGCATTTCACTGTCCTTGATAATAAGATTTGAAAGCTTTAAAACACTATTATTTACACTTATCTTGTCTGATAATTTATAATTAGTTTTCAAGAAGTTAACGGTCATCCCAGCATTCACAAGATCTAGTTCACCATTAATTTGTGGACTTGTTAAACGGCCCGTGATTTTTAAATCAGCGGAAACCTTCCCATTCAGATTTGAAACCAAGTGTTTTAAAAAAGGCTGAAAAATAACGAGCTCATTATTTGTCATTTTCACATCCATGTTTAGATTGTTCTGATCTGCATTCGCATTATATGTACCCGCTATATCCATGGTTTTAAGGCCTTGATTTAGGATGTCCATGTTTACATTAATAAGCTTGGTCGAATTATCAAAAGCCGCAGATAGGGTTAAATCGCCAATAGCAATGTTATTGAAATTTAAACTATCTATCTTTATTTCCGCTTCAACTTTCGGGGTTTTACTAATTGTGGATGCTATTTCTGCATTACCATTTAGCTCTCCTTTCAGAGTTATACCTGCACCTTTAGTCAAGGAATTAAACGTAGTCAGCTTAAATTTATTAAAACCAATAATCAATACGTCTTCCTGATTAGTTGATATAATTCCGTTAATGGTAAGCAATTGATTGTCTCGGAATAAGCCAAAATTCTCGATGTAGGTTTTTCCTTTATTGAAGTCAATTTTAACCTTCTCCTGTATTTTCCAGGTTTCCCGATTTATCACCACATCCGAAGGAAGCAGACTTAAACTTGCAAACGTTTGTGCATTGAACTCTACCAAACCGTTTAAATCTAACTGATTAGTAGCGTTTTTGTCTGAAAGCTTAACGTTTAGATTTAAGCTATCATTTCTAAGAATATTAGAAATGTTGATGTTTTTAAAGTATAAGCTGTCAGTAATATCAACACGATCAGATGTAACGAATAAGTTCATTGCATCAGGTTGCGTACTTCCATCAATAATTAAATTGTTTATTTTAATCTTTTTGTAAGTGATAAGCTTCGAAAAGCCATTTAATGTTGCAATGTTTTCGAGGGATACAAATTTCCCTGAAAAGTTAGCCTGTTCTGGTATTTTTATGTCTGGGAAAAACAGGAGACTTATAGGTTCAAAGTGTTTGATGTTCAGTGTAAATTCAAAATTCTGAGCTTTTGGAGTTACCATCTTTAATTGCATAGATGGTATATATTTTTTAAGAAGAGTCTTAAAATAAGAAGGAAGCGTGTTTAAATCGTATTTGCCTTTGATACTAGCGTCTAAAATGTCAGATTTTACGGTTAGTGATCTGTTATTACCTATTCCGTTTGCACTGAGGTCTACAGAATCAACCACAAAAGAATTTTTTGTATTAGTAAGTCTGGCTTTTGAAATGTAAACCTGTCCTTGAATATTATCTAGCGAATTTCCGGTAAAGTTTGTTTTGAAATCAGCATCAATCTGTACCGTATCCTTAGAAAGATTAAGCACCCTCAAGTTGGCCTGTCGAATTATAGAGTTAAAGTGAAATTCGGGAAGTGCTGGATTTAAGTTAACACCTCCAGCAAAGTCAAGCTTAATATTTCGATCATTTACCTTGATACGGCCATCAAACAGCTTTTTATTGAAAATGCCATTTATTGCGATATTTTGATAACGATATCCTTTAAAATCGAAGTAGGTGATGGTACTGGTAATCTGCTCCTGCAGATTGTTCAAATTCATCCCTTTCCCTTTCACATTCGCTACAAGAGTAGTCCGCCCAATCTGTGACTGATCTAATAAATTTCCAAGATCGAAATCAAATGCTTTAACAAGACCTGTATAGCTAGGATTTCCGTTGTTATTTATCTTGAGATTTACATCAGAAACAATTCGCCCTAATTTTGTTTTGAACTCTCCGTAAGCTATAAAATCATTGGTAAAACCAGTAAAACGGCCTTTGAAGTTAACGTTGCCAAACTTATTTACTATTATAGGTATTAATGATTTTTTCTTGCCTGTAGCTCTGGTAATAATGTAGTCCAGATCTTTCTTGTTTGTAAAAACCTGTTCGAAATTTAAATCAAGGAACGTTTCCTTGAGATTGGGTAAGCCCTTTATATTAAAATCACCTTTTAGATAGGTTGCCTTTCCTGTAGTAATCGTTAAATTTCTGGTTTTGATGTTGTTTACATAACCTTGCATGCTGCCACTTAATCGCATGGCGACCTTAGTTTTGCTTAAAGCGGGAACAAAATAGGCGATGTCCGACGAGTTAACTCTGGTATTATTGAAGTTGGCTTTTAAATAAACATTGGTGTTAAAGTGATTGAAATCTTTAAACTTATTGTATTTAAAAACTAAATTGTTTGTTAGGTAAGTATTTTGAGTTTGTAATAGGAGTTGTTTAAACTCCATTTGATTCGAGTCAATGGTAAGCTTTGTCGTTAAATTCTTTAAATAAAATCCACTTTTTTCCTTAAATGTTAAGTTATTGATATCGGCTTTCGCCAAATGGCTCTTCGTATCAAGGTTTAAGACAGTGGCATTCAAATTTCTCAGATAGATATCGTTAAAATTGATGCCGTTTATCTTGTTGTTATATTTTAAATGCCTGTATTTAAATGCAATGTTATTTAATACAATTTTATCAAAGGTAATGTTGTAAGGCTTTTTGCTTTTGGTTGTTGTTGGCTTTGCAACCCCCTTGTCAAAGTAATTTATAATGAAAGAAAAGTTAGAGGAGTTATCTTTATATTGTTTTAAATAGAATTTGCCATTGTCCATCTGTATCGTGTTAACAGAAATTACTCTATTTTTAAATGATAACAGATTAAGATTTACCAAAAAATTAGGTGAATATAGTAAGGTGTCTTTTTGCTGATCTTCGATGTATAAACCTTCAAGTACAACCGATTTAAATGGCTTAATATATAGACCCTTTACTTCAACTTTCGTTTTAAGTTCTGATGATAGATATTTAGCAGCTTTTTTCGCTATATAGGTTTGTACTGGCTTAAATTGAAGTGACAAAATAAGTGTCGCAATCAGAGTTAAAAAAGCCAGTGAAGTTATTAGCAGTACCCCTTTTTTCTTCAAAAAGATGATTAATAATATAATATCTATAACTATTAACGGCTTTAAGAATAAAGCTAGATAGGATTGTTTAGGGCCAAATAATAAGTAAAAAACAAGTGAAGTAACCACTATTAATAATGTTACCAATACTCTTAATAATGTTATTTTCAGTAGTTTTTTGATACTTTTGTATTTTAGTTTTAATAAATTATCTACTCAGCTTTGGCAATTATATTAGGAATCGAATCCTCCTGTGATGACACTTCGGCTTCAATTTGCATGGATGGCAAAATTTGCTCCAACATAATTGCAAACCAAGATATTCATAATAAATACGGAGGAGTAGTGCCCGAACTCGCTTCACGTGTCCACCAGCAAAATATAATTCCAGCCGTTCATCAGGCAATTGCAGATGCAAAAATACACAAAAATGATATTGATGCAGTAGCTTTTACACGCGGACCTGGTCTTTTAGGTTCACTAATTGTCGGAACTTCTTTTGCAAAGGGTTTTGCTTTGGCGAATCAGTTGCCGTTAATTGAAGTGAACCACATGCAGGCGCATATTTTGGCCCATTTTATTCCAAATGTTTCTGGAAAAGCTGGCAATAAAGAACCTAATTACATCCCGCCTCGCTTTCCATTTTTATGCTTAACGGTTTCTGGTGGTCATACTCAAATTGTACTTATCAAAGATTATTTTGATATGGAAATTGTAGGTGAAACCACTGACGACGCTGCTGGAGAGGCTTTCGATAAAACTGCTAAGATTCTCGGCTTACCGTATCCTGGAGGACCTTTAATTGATAAGTACGCCCAATTAGGAAATCCGCTTGCTTTTAATTTTCCAGAGCCCCAAATTAAAGATTTAAATTTTAGCTTCAGCGGATTGAAAACCTCGATTATGTATTTTGTGCGTGATAAACAGAAAATAGATCCGAGCTTTTTAGATACTTATCTGAATGATGTTTGTGCCTCCGTTCAACATCGTATAGTGACTATTCTTTTAAATAAATTAAAAAAGGCTGCTAAACAATACAATATAACAACCGTGGCAATTGCAGGCGGTGTTTCTGCTAATTCTGGTTTACGTTCCGCTTTGCGAAAAACTGCTGATGAAAATAAATGGGATGTTTTTATTCCCGAATTTCAATACTGTACTGATAATGCTGCAATGATTGCAATTGCGGGTTACTATAAGTATTTAAATAAAGACTTTGTTGGTCAGGATGTTGCCCCACTTGCCCGGATGGCTTTTCGGTAAAGTAAATACTTGTTTGACTTTCAAATACCTGAATTCTATTTATAATATCTCAAATTAGTCCTGTTTAACAACCGTCTACAGATCCTAAAAATAGGCATTCGTTAAAATAATGCTATTTCATTTACGTTGAATAATTGAAACGGAATAGTATGAAACAGATTTTATTTTTAAGCTTTTTTGTAGTTCTTTTCAAGTTGGGATTTTCGCAAGGCGATGTAAAAAATTCCAAGGCGGAGAAGAGCAAAAAAACAACTGAATTATCATTAAGTAAAGAGCAGGCTCAGGTGGTAGATATACCAGATTCAAGTAAGTTAACTAAAACCGTTCAAATGGTTAAAGTAGCTGAAGTGAATAATTACCCTGATCCTTGTAGAGTAATTGAAATTAGTACTCATTTAAAACTTACTCCAGCTCAATTAAGTAAGTTAACCACTATAAAATCCTCTCTAGAGTTTAAGGCAAAGGAAATGGATGGATTTATAAACCAGCAAGAAAAGAAGCTCAATGATCTCTTTGCCTCAGGTAAAGCAGAAGAGGGTTCAATTATTTATTATACCAACAAGTTAGGGCTTTATGAAGGTGAATTAAGAAATGCATATTTGCAGGCCCATCTTAAAACACGCTATGTTTTGACCCCTGCTCAATTAAAGAAATATAATCAGTTGGAGAGTTCCACTAAAAAATCTAACAATTGATATGTTAAAATGCCTAATTTAGCCGCCCATTAATTTGAAAGAATGAATACATCATTTGATTTTGAAAAACCCATTGCTGATCTTCAATCGCAGATTGAGAAAGTTAAGCAAGTTGCAGATAAAACTAAAGTTGATGTTTCTGGTACATTGGCAGAATTAGAGGCTCAGATTAATACTGCTAAACACGATGTTTACTCTAATCTTACCCGCTGGCAAGAAGTTCAGTTATCTCGTCACCCAGACCGCCCACAAACATTAGACTATATTTCATTAATTTCTGAGGATTTTATTGAAATGCATGGCGACCGAACCGTTCGTGATGATAAAGCAATTATTGGTGGTTTTGCAACAATCGGCGGGCAAACCGTCATGATTATTGGCCATCAAAAAGGTAAAAACACTAAAGAACGTCAGTATCGTAATTTCGGGATGGCGAATCCAGAAGGATATCGTAAAGCATTGCGCTTAATGAAACTGGCTGAAAAGTTCAATAAACCGGTAATCTCATTTATTGATACCATGGGAGCTTTTCCAGGTCTTGAAGCAGAAGAAAGAGGTCAGGGTGAAGCCATTGCTAGAAATCTTCTGGAAATGTCTGTACTTAAAGTTCCTATTCTTTGTTTTGTGATTGGCGAAGGTGCTTCTGGTGGTGCTTTAGGTATTGGCATAGGCGACAAAGTCTATATGCTGGAACACACTTGGTATTCAGTGATTTCTCCGGAGTCATGCTCCTCTATTTTATGGAGAAGCTGGGATTTTAAAGAGCGTGCCGCAGAATGCTTAAAACCTACTGCCACCGATATGTTCAATAACAAGCTTATTGATGGGATTATTAAAGAACCTCTCGGCGGAGCACACCATAATGTAGAAGAAATTGCTCAGACTATTAAAGATCAAATCATAAAAGATCTTGAAGAATTAAAAAGCCTAGAAATAGATCAGGTAGTAAATAATCGAATAGAGAAATTCTGTGCAATGGGTGTTGTTTCAGAATAATTCTATAACAATTTTACCTGAATCGTATGGAGCTTAAATTAGTGTTTTGGGCGTTCGGGCGGGCTTTTCGTTACAATCTTTTTGCCCTTTATCATGAGCCTGTTAAGGAGGCAAAAAGGATTTTCTCTTCAATCCCTAACGCAAAACCTAGCAAACGTCATAAAATGCCTTTCCATATCCATTTTTAAGATTGAAACAGGATAAAAATAAAACGGGGCTTGCATACGTCATGCAAGCCCCGTTTTATTTTATCTGTTCAACAATTACCTCTCTCCAGAAAACTTAGATTCTAAAGCTTTGAATTTATTTTGCAACTTCATGTTTAATGCAGTTTGTGTATTTTCTCCACTGATCTTTATCAATTCGTTCAAAATAGACATACCAAGTTGGATATCAGAACCGTTCAATTTCTCTTTCGTTTGATTGATAGAATGCATATAGTTCAGTTCATTCTCAATATAATTTGCAGTATTTTCTACCATCTGATTCGCTTTAGAAGTTTCTTTCAGCTTGTATAGTAAATCAGCAAGGTAAAACTTACGGATTGTAAAATTTAAAGAGAAGTTCCTTTCTGGAATTGCATTAAGACACGTATTAAGCGCTTTTTTGGCTTCTTCTGTGCGACCTTCTTTGTATAAACGTTCAGCTAAAACATTAAAATTGTTTACAATCTGAGCAATCATTCTAACAGATTCAGGATCAAGGTATGAAGCATTTTTCATATTCCCCCATTTGAATTTGTTTACCATGTTATTGTACATAGCATCGGTATTAATTAACTCTTGCCGTTGAGTGGTACTATCAGCTACCGGCGGTTTTAATGGAAGTAACCTTTGAGCAAAGCCCTCATTGTAGAGGTAATTATCAAGGCCGATATAATTGTCTGAAGGAACAGTTATCGCAAAATACACTGGTCGTTTCCAGTTATTATGAGCCAAAATGTCAAACATGGCCAACTCCGTTTTTGTCACATAGTTTTTATTGTATTTCCATTCTAAAGCCGGAACAATCTGATCTGCTTTTGATGCATCTACCGTTTTAGTTGAGATGATAGTTTTTGGATCAATGGTGATTTTTAAGTTCTTTGACGGAAGGTAGTTTTCCTTTGAACCATCCTGGTAAGTTGCTTTATCGGCATCATTGTCAGAAACTAAAACTTCGAATAAATCCTTTAGTTCAACTGACCCAGAATATTGTTCATCCTGATAGCCAAGTACATCCCGAACACCGGTAACATATTTCTCATCAGCCATCGAGATTGGTAATGGTTCGGACTCATTAACCTTTTGCTTCATTTGGCGGATATACCAATCAGTACCCAATAAACTTAAGTTCACAATACGAACATCAGGGCGTACATTCTCGACTTCCTGGACGTACCAAAGAGGGTAAGTATCATTATCGCCATAGGTGAACAAGATCGCATTTGGCGCACATGATTCCAGATAATCTGTAGCCATATCTCGTACTGTATATTTAGTTGAGCGGTTGTGATCATCCCAACCTTCTTTACCCATTAATGTTGGAGCAGCAAGCAATCCAACACCAGTTGCTAATATCCCGGCATTAGTAGGGTTTAATTTATTTTTAAGGAAGTCCGCAATTCCGGCCACACCTAATCCTATCCAAATAGCAAAGGCGTAAAATGATCCGGAATAGGCATAATCACGCTCACGGGGTTGAAGTGGTGTTTGATTTAAATACAATAGAATCGCAATTCCTGTAAAGAAAAATAGTAATCCTACAATACCAGCGTCTTTCTGGTTACGTTTGAAATGCCAAAATGCACCAATAATTCCTAAAATGAATGGAAGGAAGTAGAAACGGTTATAAGCTTTATTTTGCACAATAGAATCAGGTAAATCAGATTGTGCTCCTAAACGTAATGCGTCAAGAGGCTTTATTCCACTTAACCAATTGCCTCGCACATAATCACCGTGGCCCTGCTCATCATTTTGTCGGCCAATGAAATTCCATGCAAAATATCTGGCGTACATAAAGCCTGTTTGATAACTAAATAGAAAACCAATGTTATCTAGAATGGTAGGTGATTGACCTTCGCTCATCCCCATCCAATCCCTATAAAAACCTACGTGTTGCGGATCATCACTATACATACGAGGCAACAAAGTATTGCGATCGTACACACGCTCAAACTTTTTGCCTGATATCTCATACTTATCTTTTCCCTTACGGTAAATGTTATCTCCCTGTTTAGTTTCAACGGGCTTAGAATCAAAGTATTGACCGTAAAGCAAAGGCCTGTCGCCATATTGCTCTCTGTTCACATAACTCAATAACGAGAATGCATTATCAGGGTCGCTATTGTTTAAGGTAGGATCTGCTTTCGCACGAATTACAATCATCGCATAAGAGCCATATCCAAAAATGATGAATACAATACTCGTTAAGGCCAAATTCAAAGTTCTGCGCTTACTCCTTATTTTAACTACATATTCTAGGATAGCCAGGATTATGATACTCATAACAAGTCCACCAAAATATCCACCAATGGTCATTAACAGAATAAAGGAAGCAACAGATATGATTAAGCTGTTTCGATCTCCCTTAAAGGAATAGATTATTCCAAATGTTAAACATACAACTACAAGAATTCCGAAGAAAATAACCCCTGTTCCGAAGCTCAAACCAAAAGTATTTACAAAAAGTAAATCAGAATAAGCAGCAAACTTTATTAAATATTGTACTACCCCGTATTGTATGAAAGCCAAGATGATGGTTCCCATTAATAGCGCTAATAAGGTGCCTCCAGCGGTGAGATTTTTATTTCGGCGGAAATAATACACTAATGCAATAGCTGGAATGGCTAATAAGTTAAGTAGATGGACACCAATGGAAAGCCCCATAACGTATGCTATGAAAATTAGCCATCTGTCAGAATAAGGTTCATCTGCATGCTCGTCCCATTTTAAAATTGCCCAAAAAACGATAGCGGTACATAAAGAAGACATTGCATATACCTCTGATTCAACTGCGGAAAACCAAAAAGAATCTGAAAATGTATAAGCTAAAGCTCCTACAAGTCCTGATCCCATAATGACGATTAACTTGGATGTAGTTAATTCTTCACCAGTTTTTAATAAAACCTTTTTAACAAGTGCCGTAATTGTCCAGAATAAAAATAGAATAGTTGCTGCACTTGATAATGCTGATCCAACATTCATCCAATAGGCTATTTTCGTTACATTGTTGCCTGCCAATAAAGAAAATACCTTTTCAATCATTAAAAATAATGGTGCACCTGGCTGATGTACAACTTGCAATTTATAGGCAGCAGAGATAAATTCACCGCAATCCCAAAAGCTGGCAGTAGGCTCCAGTGTTAGTATATAAGTAATCGAGGCTATTATAAATGTAAGCCAGCCGAGTGCATTATTAGTTCTTTTATAATTCATCTTTATTTAGAGTTCAGAATATTGGCCGAAAATACAGAATTTATTATTATCACCATAAGCGGAAATTGGCTTTAACAATATTTAACGATGGCTAAATTCATTTAAATTGAATTAATTTAAATTTGCTCTTGCAGTTTAATAGATATACTTCTATATTTGCATTCCGTTTCAAAAGGGATATCTTTTGTAAGGAATTGCCCGATAGTATAAAGGTAGTACGACTGTTTTTGGTGCAGTTTGTCCAGGTTCGAATCCTGGTCGGGCAACTTAAAGAATAATTATTCGGATTGCATTCATGTAATCCGAATTCTTTTTAAAGCCTTTTTATTATTCCTTTTACATGCCCTTATCCTTCAATCCAATAAAGTTATTTGCCGGATCCGGAACTACAGTTTTAGCCGCTAATATAGCTCGAGCCTATGGAAAAGAATTAGGTGATGTAGTAATCTCACGCTTTAGTGATGGAGAAATACAGCCTTCTTTCAACGAAACAGTTCGAGGATGTGATGTATTCCTAATACAATCAACCAACCAGCCTAGCGATAATTTATTCGAACTTTTATTAATGACAGATGCAGCCAAAAGGGCATCAGCACATTATATAACAGTTGTTATACCTTATTTTGGGATGGCCAGACAGGATAGAAAAGATAAGCCGAGAGTTGCAATTGGTGCAAAATTAATGGCAAATCTGATCACCGCATCGGGAGCCCACCGCATTATGACGATGGATTTGCATGCTGCTCAAATTCAAGGTTTTTTTGATATTCCTGTTGATCATCTGGATGCATCAATCATTTTTGTACCTCATATCAAATCATTAAATCTTCCGAACTTAACCATTGCATCACCGGATATGGGTGGTTCTTATCGGGCAAGAACGTTTGCAAAGTTTTTCAACGCCGAAGTTGTGATTTGTGATAAGCGCCGTAAAAGAGCAAATGAAATCGAATCAATGTCGATTATCGGAGACGTTACTGGCAGAGATGTGGTATTAATAGATGATATCTGCGATACGGCTGGAACTCTGGCAAAAGCTGCAAGCTTAATTATGGAAAATGGTGCTAACAGTGTAAGAGCGGTTTGTACCCATCCTGTATTATCTGGTAAAGCTTACGAAATCGTTGCAAACTCGGCATTGGCAGAACTAATTGTTACAGACACCATTCCTCTAAAACAAGAGAGTGAAAAGATAAAAGTGCTTTCAACGGCTGATTTATTTGCAAAAGCTATTGCTAATGTAAATGAGCATGCATCAATAAGTGCCCTGTTTAATGTATAAACAGAATAAATAAACAATAATTAAATAACAAAATGAAATCAATTGCTATTAGCGGTTCTCCAAGAGAGAACGTAGGGAAAAGAGACGCAAAGGAACTACGTTACGAAGGCAAAGTGCCAGCAGTTCTTTACGGTGGAAAAACACAAGTCCACTTTTCAGTGTCTGCAACTGATTTGAAAGGTTTGGTTTATACACCAGATGTTCAATTCGTTGATCTTGAAGTAGCGGGTGTTATCACTCAGGCTATCGTTCAAGAAGTTCAATTCCATCCATTAACTGATTTACCTTTACACGTAGACTTTCTTGCACTTGATGCTAAGAAACCAGTAGTGATGGAAATTCCAGTAAAATTAACAGGTACTTCACCTGGTGTTAAAATCGGTGGTAAACTGGTTCAAAAACTACGTAAATTACGTGTTAAAGCATTACCAGCTAACATGCCTCAAAATGTTGAAGTTAGCATCACCAAATTAGACGTAGGTAAATCTGTGGGAGTAGGGGAATTAAAATTTGATGGTTTCGCTATCACTAATAATCCTGCTGATACAATCGTTTCTGTAACAATGTCTCGTGCATTGAAACAAGCAGAAAATGACGGTAAAAAATAATTGCTGGGATTACACCGATTTAAAAATTACACTGATTAAATGGCAGTACAGAAATATCTGTACTGCTTTTTGGTTTTTATCAAATCATTTCATTTTGTATCGATGTGTTTTATACTTTACCCAACTGTGAAGCTGATTGAGCACAATTTGGTTAAACTGCTTTTATAGCCTGCCATGTCGCAATACTCAATACGCATTACGCAATACTAAAATCAAATGAAATATCTAATTGTCGGGCTAGGTAATATCGGGCCAGAATATAAAGACACCCGTCATAACATTGGTTTTATGATAGCCGACGCTTTGGCTAAACAAGCTCAAGTATCTTTCAGTACCATGCGACATGCTGCTTATACTGAATTGACCCACAAAAGCCGAAAAATCCATCTCATTAAACCAACTACTTATATGAATTTAAGTGGCAAGGCAGTTAATTATTGGATGAATGAACTAAAAATTCCTTTAGAAAACGTGTTGGTTTTAGTAGATGATTTGGCCTTACCTTTTGAAACCATTCGAATAAAACCCAAAGGAAGTGCTGCCGGCCACAACGGGCTAAAAAGTATAGAAGCTATGGTTGGAGGGGTGAATTATTCTCGCTTAAGGTTTGGTATAGGAGATAGCTATCCGAAGGGTCGCCAGATAGATTATGTTTTGGGTGGCTTTGATGAGGATGAGCAACTGGCCTTACCAGCATTAATTGATAGATCTATCGAAATGATCCAAAGCTTTGTGAGTGTGGGCGCGGAGTTAACGATGACAAGATTCAATAAGTAGTATATCTTAACGTAATTATATAACCATGATTGTATACGGCATCAAAAATTGTGACACAGTAAAAAAAGCTCTTAACTGGTTAAGAGATAATAATAAAGACTTTGAATTCCATGATTTCAAAAAGCAGGGAATTGACGCAAACAAGTTGAAAGAATGGGCGAATCATAAAGGTTGGGAAGCGTTGATCAATAAAAAGGGAACAACCTGGAAAAAACTAGATGCTGAAGCTCAAGCTAAAATCACGAATGAAGAGGCGGCGTTTAAATTAATGCAAGAAAAAACCAGCTTGATAAAAAGACCTGTTGTTGAAACTTCTACCAAAGTTTTAACCGGATTTGACATTAACGAATATCAGAAAGAACTCTAGAACTCCTTATCTCAGTTAAACAAAAAGAGCCCAATCTGTTTTTTCAGATTGGGCTCTTTTTGTTTTCATTTAAGGGGTTATTCGCCTCGCTTTAAACTATATTTTTCTATCTTACTATATAAATGGCTTCGTTGGATATCGATATCTTCAGCCGTTTTGGATACGTTCCAATTGTTCTTTTCCAGCTTGAATTTAATGTATTCCCGCTCAGTATAATCTTTGTATTCCTGAAAATTAGTAAACTGATCATAGTTAACAGCTGAACCGCCACCATTTCCCTGAGTAGTAGGAGTTTGTTGTAACGATGGATTTGCAAAGTTTTTCACATCGCTTTCGGTAATCACCTTATCGCTTAAAATAATTAAGCGTTCAACCATATTACGCAATTCCCTGATATTTCCCGTCCATGGCAACGCTTTCAACGCATCCATAGCACCATCGCTGATTTTTTTGGTTGGCATGCCATAATCAGAGCAAATTTCTTCACAAAAGCTTTGAGCAATAATCGGGATGTCATCTTTACGTTCAGATAATTGAGGCACATGAATCAAAATCACACTTAGGCGATGATAAAGGTCCATACGGAAAGTACCGGCTTCAATTTCCTTTTGTAAATCTTTGTTTGTTGCAGCTATTACACGTACATCAACTTCAATCTCTTTTTCACCACCAACACGGGTAACTTTATTCTCTTGTAATGCCCTTAAAACTTTGGCTTGAGCAGAAAGGCTCATGTCACCAATTTCATCAAGAAATAAGGTTCCACCATTTGCCTGTTCAAACTTTCCTATACGTTGTTTAACAGCGGAAGTAAATGATCCTTTTTCGTGACCAAAAAGTTCGCTTTCAATCAATTCTGAAGGGATGGCAGCGCAATTCACTTCAATTAAAGAAGCACCAGCACGATGAGACTTTTCATGTAACCATCTGGCAACCAATTCTTTTCCACTACCATTTGCTCCAGTTACCAAAACACGAGCCTCGGTAGGGGCAACCCGCTCAATCGTATCCTTAATTCTATTTAAAGCAGATGATTCGCCAAGCATCTGACGAGTTTTACTAACCCGACGTTTTAAAACTTTGGTTTCGGTAACTAATGTGCCTCTTTCTAAAGCATTGCGGACAGTAATTAGTAATCTGTTTAAATCAGGTGGTTTTGAAATGAAATCGAAAGCCCCTTTTTTGCTGGCTTCAACTGCAGTTTCTACAGTTCCGTGCCCAGAAATCATGATGAACGGAAGGTCTGGCTGAATGTTAAGTCCTTCTGTAAGAACCTCCATTCCATCCATTTTATTCATCTTGATATCACATAATACCAGATCATAACCATTCTTGCGGATCATTTCTAATCCATCAATTCCGTTATCTACATCTTCTACCTGGTAATCTTCATATTCAAGAATCTCCCGTAGGGTGCTACGGATAGCACGCTCATCGTCAATGATTAAAATTTTAGCCATAAAGCTTTGCCGTTAGGCGTATTTTTTGGTTTGGTTGATAATAAAGAATATCGATGGATTTTTATCCAAATCTAAAGTACTATTAATTTATAAAAAAGCAAGCCTGTAAGCCGGGTTCTGTCTATCTCCCGAAAGGGAAATAGTTCTATCATTTATCTAGGCATACCATTGCTGATATGCTCAAACGACCTACCCACTAACATCGGACGAGCAGCCCTACATGCGTTAGCCTATTTGGTCTTTCAACTTCTGGGGTTTACCGCAAAGCATGTTGCCATACCCTGCCGTGAGCTCTTACCTCACGTTTTCACCTTTTCCCCAATTTGCATTAGGGTAGTTTATTTTCTGTGGCACTTTCCGTCTTAAAAAATAAGCCTTCCCGTTAGGAAGCAGAATGCTCTGTGTTGCCCGGACTTTCCTCTCTCCTAATAAATCAGGACAGCGATAGAACGGCTTGCTGGGCAAAGGTAATATTTTATGTTAAAGCACATTGTCCTACTTATATATCCTATTTGCAATTTTTCAAATCAGTATTTGCCTCTAAAACGCTATAGTAACCCTGATTATTACCAAACGAGTTTGTCACATAAACGAGTATTTGGGCTATGTCCATATCCGACAGATGATCGTCAGCCGGCATGTTTTCATTATATACGGTATTATTAATCTTGATTTCCTTTTTTAGGCCAAACCTTATAAAGCATCCTAATTCTTTTTTATTTGCTTTAAGAAAAACTGTATCTGTAAGCGGTGGAATCAATAATCCTAAACCTTGTCCCTCTTTACTATGGCAATTCTGACAATGGTTTTCATACAGAACCTTCCCGTTGGCAAAGTATCTTCCAAAAGCTAATTCCTGTTCGTTTTTACATGATGTTATTACGCAAACAAGTACAAAAGAAACGAGCGAATACAGAACTAATCTTCTCACAATTATTTCTCTTGTAACAGAATGTCCATGTCCTTCATCAGTTTCTCCACCTGATCATCTTTGGTTCCATCATAAGCTCCACGCATGTGTTTTTGTTTGTCCACCAATAAAAACCAACCGTCATGTACCAAGCCCTGCGGTTCCGTTTTATCTTGAAATGCCGTTACTAAGTAATTTTTAGCAGCCTGATTAAATATGGCATCGTACGATCCATGAACAAATTCCCATTGGTTGCCTTTTACTCCTAATTTATCAGCATATCTTTTCAATCTTGATGGAGTATCATATTTGGTATCAATACTGTGTGAAATAAATTTGACCTCTTTGTTATTTAAATACTTAGTATAAATTTTAAGCATGTTCCGATGCATAATGGGGCAGATGCTATTACAAGAAGTAAAAAAGAAATCGGCAACATAAATTTTTCCGTCAAACGCTTTTTCTGTAACTACTACACTGTCTTGATTTGTAAGTGAAAACGGCGGAATCGTTTGATAAACCGTATCAACAACCATTTTTCCATTCACTTCTTTCTCTACAACTTGCCGGTTCCCTAGTATTGGTAAGGTGTTTTTGTTTTCGCCTGTGCATGACTGTAAAAGCACGGCGGCCAAATAAATTATAATTAAGTTCTTCATCGAAACGATCGGGTTCTCAGTAATAGATAGATATAAATTTAGAAATAGTTTTGGGCGTGTCCCTTTGGGTCGGGCTTTTCGTTGCAAGTCCTCGCCTCAATGAAGAATTGTGGCTGTGGGCTTTTCACTGCAATCCCTCACGCCATAGCATACTTACCCTAGCACTTAGAGAATATCCCGCTAAAGTAAAAAATATTGATCAGTTTTTGCATTTATATAACCTTTTTAAACAGCAAAAGGAACTCAAAAGTTCCTTTTGGTAGTATCTAAAGAGCTATCAAACAGCTAAATCTGTCATTATACTATTAATCTTCTCATCTAAAGCTTGGTCAGCTTCCGCATAAGCTTCTTTCGAACTCAAGCTTCCCTTTACGCTGCAATAAAATTTAATTTTTGGTTCAGTGCCCGATGGTCTGGCAGAAATTATGCTTCCGTCTTCAGTGAAAAATTGAAGTACATCAGACACTGGATAATCTAAAGGTTTAACCGTTCCAGATTCTAAATTAGTTTCTAAACTTCTTTCATAATCCTTCAACATAACCACTTTAGAACCTCCTAATGTGGTTGGAGTATTGGTTCTGAATTTTTCCATAAGGGCTTTAATCTCTTCTGCACCAGATTTTCCTTTCTTGGTAATTGAAACTAGTTTCTCCTTATAAAGTCCGTATTGAACATAGGTGTCAAGCAATGCATTGTATAAACTACTTCCTTTATCTTTATAGAAAGCAGTCATTTCAGCAATGAACGTAGATGATACTACAGCATCTTTATCTCTTACTAATTCGCCGATTAAGTAACCGTAACTTTCTTCACCACCACCAATAAATGTTTTTTGGCCTTGTAACGAGGTCATTAACTCACCAATGTATTTAAATCCTGTTAACGTATTGTAGCAAGTAACATTTTTCGCTTTCGCTATTTCATCTATTAAATACGATGTAACAATGGTTTTAACGATATATTCGTTTCCAGTCAATTTTCCAGCTTCTTCCCATGCAGTAAGCAGGTAATTAATCAACAGCGTTCCTGTCTGATTTCCGTTTAAAAGCACAAATTCGCCATCGTTATTTTTAACAGCAATTCCCACACGGTCAGCGTCAGGATCGGTAGCTAATACTAAATCAGCATCCACTTCTTTTGCCTTTGCAAGGGCAAGTGTTAATGCCTCTTTTTCTTCCGGATTCGGATAAACTACTGTTGGGAAATTACCATCAGGTGTTGTTTGTTCATCAACCAGAATAACATTCTTAAAGCCAAAATATTCCAAAGCTTTTGGCACCAAGGTAATACCAGTCCCGTGTATTGGCGAGAAAACAATTTTTAAATCACTTTGTCTTTGTATAGCCTCTTTCGATACCGATAATTGGGCTATTTTTTGTAAATATGATTCATCTAAATCATCACCAATCAATTTGATATTTTCTTCAATCGGAGTAAATTTTACTTCATCAATACTTTTAATTTTTGCAACATCCTGCATCACTAAACCATCATCCGGAAAGGTAAACTGGCCTCCATCTGCTCCATAAGCTTTATAACCGTTGTATTCTTTTGGATTGTGTGATGCCGTTATCACTACACCGCTTCTACATCCCAATTCTCTCATCGCAAATGAAAGAAGCGGAGTTGGGCGCAATTCTTTAAATAAATGAACAGTGATGTCATTGGCAGAAAATACGCCTGCAGCTACTTTGGTAAAGTAGTCTGAATTGTTCCTGCTATCATGTGCAATAGCTACCTGGATTTTTTCACCAGGGTATTTGTTTAACAAATAATTGCTTAAACCTTGTGTAGCGGTGCCAATTGTGTATTTATTTATCCGGTTTGAACCAGGGCCCATAGTACCTCGTAATCCACCCGTTCCAAATTCTAAATCTTTATAAAAGGAATCGGTTAATTCAGTATATGCCTTGTCGTCTAAAAGTTTTTGGATGCTTGATTTAGTATCAGCATCATAGCTCCCATTTAGCCAAGTATTTATTTTATTTAATACGGCGGGTTCTAGTTCTTGCATAGTAAATGTATTATGAGGTTGTAAAGTTTTTAAAGATATTAAATGTTGACAAAATGCTAAACACAATAATTGCATTCTTAGTCAAAATATGCTGAAAGAATAACTTATATAGATGAACATGGTTTCAAAAATCACAAATTATCTTTCCGAAAATTGAATAAACTGCTAAATTTTAGCTATATACTATATAAGTTGTCGCTCTTTTAATTAATTTTGGCGCCCAACGTAACATTAGATATCAACAAAACCATATAAATTATTAAAATGAGAGTTTTAAAATTTGGCGGCACCTCGGTAGGTAGTCCGGAAAGAATTAAAAGTTTATTATCTATTATCCGGTCGCAAACATCAGGCGAATTAGGTAAGAAACGTCAAATTGTGGTATTATCAGCAGTTTCAGGAACTACCAATTCTTTAGTTGAAATATCTCTAGCTTACACAAACGGAGATAAACAAAAAGCTGCAGAGCTAACCAAAGCGTTGCACGAAAAATATAAGGTATTTGTTGCCGAATTATTTTCAACGGAAGAAGGCTTAGAAAAAGGAATTGATTTGATCGATTATCATTTCTCACTTATCTCCATGTTTGCAAACGAATTGTTTACAATCATTGAGGAGCGGATCATTCTAGCTCAAGGCGAATTAATATCAACCACTTTATACCACTTATATTTAACCGAAATAGGAGTAAAATCGAAGCTTTTACCAGCATTGGATTTTATGAAAATTGACGAGGATAATGAACCAATTGTTGATTATATAACCGAGCATCTGCAACCTTTATTAGATGAATCTCCTGATGATGATCTTTTCATCACGCAAGGGTTTATCTGCAGAAATTCTTTTGGCGAAATTGACAATTTACGTCGTGGCGGAAGTGATTATACAGCTTCTTTAATTGGTGCGGCAATTCGTGCGGAGGAAGTTCAAATCTGGACGGATATTGATGGCATGCATAATAACGATCCACGAGTAGTTAAAGGTACCAAGCCAATCGCTCAGCTTTCTTTCGATGAGGCGGCCGAACTCGCTTATTTCGGAGCGAAAATATTACATCCTCAAAGTGTTTTCCCTGCGCAACGCTATAAAATTCCCGTAAGGTTATTAAACACCATGGAGCCATCTGCAAAAGGAACGTTGATAACTCATGACAGTGAGCGTGGTAAAATAAAATCAATTGCAGCAAAAGATGGTATCACGGCCATTAAAATTCAATCAAGCCGTATGTTATTAGCTTATGGGTTTTTGCGTCGGGTGTTCGAAGTTTTCGAACGATACAAAACTCCAATAGATATGATTACAACGTCCGAAGTTGCTGTGTCTGTAACTATTGATGAAGTTCGTAACTTAAACGACATCATAGAAGAGTTGAACAATTTCGGAACGGTAGAGGTAGATTCAGACCAAACAATTATCTGTATAGTGGGCGATTTTGGTGCTGATAAACATGGATATGCAGCTCGTGTATTCGAATCATTGAAGCATATTCCAATCCGCATGATTTCTTACGGAGGTAGCAATTATAACATTTCATTGCTAGTAGAAACCACTAATAAAGTGGAAGCTTTGCGTTCATTGCATAATCGTTTATTCGAATAATATATTTAAAAATCCAAATCATGATAGTGGATTTAAAAATCTGCTATTCTTTAATATTTAGTACATGTTCTCTCCAGATATCTTGCAAAAATTCCAATCTAATGAAACTCCGTTTTATTACTATGATTTAGAATTACTTAATAACACGTTAAAAGCTTGTAAAACGGCTTCTGATAAATATGATTTTCATGTTCATTATGCATTCAAAGCTAATTTCAACGAGGAAGTTTTAAAAGCAATTAATGCCATCGGTTTTGGTGCCGATTGTGTAAGTGGAAATGAAGTAAAGAAAGCCATTGAAGTTGGTTTTGCACCAGATAAAATAGTTTTTGCGGGAGTAGGGAAATCCGACAAGGAAATAAATGAAGCTTTGGATAGCAATATTTTCTGCTTCAACGTAGAGTCAATTCAAGAGCTTGGAATTATCAATGAACTTGCAGTAAAAAAAGGTAAAAAGGCAAAAATTGCATTGCGAATAAACCCGAATGTAGATGCGTATACCCATCATTACATTACAACAGGTTTAGAAGAAAACAAGTTTGGAATAAACCAATGGGAATTGCCAACTTGTGCGGAAGCTTTAAAGCATTTGCCAAATTTGGAGTTTATCGGGATTCACTTTCACGTTGGATCTCAAATAACTAACCTCGATGTTTTTAAAAGTTTATGCGTGAAGGTAAATGAAATTCATAACTGGTTTGAAGAACGTGGTTTTAGGTTACGGATTTTGAATGTTGGTGGAGGATTAGGAGTTGATTATCATCACCCAGATGAAAAATCGATTGTAGATTTCGAAGCGTATTTCAAAATATTCGATCAATTTATTCAGCGTAAAGCAGGGCAGGAGGTTCACTTCGAATTAGGTAGAGCTTTGGTTGCCCAATGCGGAAGTTTAATAAGTCGTGTTTTGTATGTTAAAAACGGCTTAAAGAAAAACTTTGTGATTTTAGATGCTGGCATGACCGAGTTGATGCGACCAATGCTGTATCAGGCATACCATAAAATGGAAAATATCACTCAAAAAGCGGGCGAAACTAAAATTATTAAATACGATGTGGTTGGCCCCATTTGTGAAAGCACAGATTGCTTTGGTAAGGAAGTAGAATTCCCCGAATCACATCGTGGAGATTTAATTGCCATCCGTACTGCTGGTGCCTATGGTGAAGTGATGGCGTCGGGTTACAATTTAAGAGATCGGGCTAAGTCTGTTTATAATTTGAAGTTGAGTTAGACCAATAATCTACTTATAATAAAAGCCTAAGCTTTACTAGTTTTCTAGTAAAGCTTAGGCTTTTATTAGTTAATTTCCTGGTTCTGATAATTTAATCTTCACTCAACAACCTGATCTTCAATCCGTCTATATCTTCATTCACTTTAATCTGGCAACATAACCTGCTAAATTGTTCTGCATCCGGGCGTGAATCTAATGTTATTAATTCCTGCTCTTGTTGTTCGGGCAATTTGTCCCATCCTTCTAAAACTTTACAATGACAGTCGGCACATAAAGCCATTCCTCCACAGGTTGCACGCATTTCATATTCATATGCTTTAAGTGCTTCCATCAGGTTTAAATTAATACCTTCCGGAATTTCTATAGTTTGCACATCTCCACTTCTATCTTCAACCGTAATATTAATCATTGCTAAAAAGTATTTACTCCGTAAACCGTCGTGTATTTAAAACTTAGTTTTTGAGCCGGATAGACAAACTTGAAAGCGCTTTGCGCCATTAAGGCTGCTTCATGAAAACCGCAAAGTATTAGTTTTAATTTTCCGGGGTAGGTGTTAATATCACCAATGGCAAAAATGCCTGCTACATTTGTTGAATAATCAACCGTGCTTACTTCAATGGCAGACTTATCAATGTTCAATCCCCATTCAGCAATTGGCCCCAACTTCGGGGTTAACCCAAATAGAGGAATTAAATGATCTGTTCCAATACTGCTTACCTCACCATCTTTATTTTGCACGATAACTTCGTTGAGATGTCCTGTTCCGTTTATTGCAGTTATTTGAGATTGTAGCACCAAATTTATTTTTCCCTCTTTAGCTAAATCAAAAACCTTTTCTGCGGAATCGGGAGCTCCTCTAAAGGTATCTCCACGATGAATCAAGGTAACTTCAGCTGCAATGTCTGCCAGAAATATAGTCCAGTCAAGCGCTGAATCACCACCACCTGCTAGTACTACTTTTCTATTACGAAATAACTCTGGATTTTTTATCATGTAGTTAACACCTTTTCCTTCAAATTGCTCAAGCCTGTCTATTGCTGGTTTTCTAGGCTCAAAGCACCCCAAACCACCAGCTATTACCACCACTTTACTATGCACCTCTGTTCCCTCATTTGTATTAATAACAAAAGTTCCATCTTCTAACTTTTTCAGATGGTCAACACGTTCACCCAAAGAAAAAGTAGGATTAAAAGGTGCAATTTGCTCCATCAGGTTATCAACAAGCTCTTGGGCATTTATAATAGGAAAACCAGGAATGTCGTAAATAGGCTTCTGAGGATAAATTTCTGACAATTGTCCACCAACCTGTGGTAAAACGTCGATTAAGTGACACCTCATTTTTAATAAGCCTGCTTCAAAAACAGCAAACAATCCAACTGGTCCGGCTCCTATAATGCAAATATCTGTATTGATGTGTTCCATAACTTGTAATTATTGTTCACAAATATTGAAGTTTTTCAAGGGCACATCAAATCAATAAAATGAATGCTATATTACTTAAAGTAATAGGGCGCTCTAAATAAACTCTCTTGTCTAACTAATAAAAATTATGCCTGAAAGAGCTTATATTAAGCGTGAAAGAATACTTTTAAGGAAATAAGCTCAAATATTTTGCAAGAGCTGTTCATGTCATCTGGTCGGCTGCCAGTAAGGCTGGTAATAATAAATGCAAATTTTAAAGCAGGATATGGATAGCTTGTTAAGCTTCTACTCAACTCAACCTAAAAGATTTCAAGTATTGCTTTATATCATTGCTAGTAACTTAATCAATAATCGCTAGCAACTCTTCCAGTTCTTTTACTTTAGATATAGCAGCTAACTTTTGATATGAACTTATTAAATTTCTGATCACTCTTTTTATAATATCGAGGTTGCTGCAAGGTTCGTAAAATTGTTTATCCGGTTTTACATTTAATTGTTTCAGAAAAGAATCAACCTCATCTCTGCCAAACATAAAGCCTTTGTTAAATGCGTTAATATAAAACAGAATTCCGTTCTGGTATTCTTTTTCCTTGTCTTCATCAAGATACGCCAAAATGAAATGTTGTGGTAGGTTTACTCCATAAATAGGTACGTCAAGCTTTTGAGCAATTACAGAATATACAGATGCTAATAATATTTGATTCCCTTTTTTAGTATCCAGTACCTGGCCAATGTAAGAATTTTGTGGATCTTGATGATTCGTTGTATTTCCAGAAAAACCATGCATATTATACAAAACGTGATTAATGAGTTTCACTTTTTCTAGTGCACTCATATCGTATACCAACTGCATCCAGATATCGCGTTTAATTTCCTCAATTTGATTGATAATTTTTTGCTCATCCAAGTCAGGATATTGGTATTTGTTAATAATAATCAAACCCTGAAGTAAATCATATGATCGGCTAACACGCCATAAATCGAGTTCTCGTTTAACGTTCTCAAATTGTATTCTATGAACCAGGTTTTCAATTCGTTCTTGCAAAACGGCATCAAAAGATTGCTCCCAGGCGTTTTCTAAATAGGTTATGATGTCATTGCCGAATGATAAAAGCTTCTCTTCTACATGTTTCGAAATTTCGGTATCTGGGTCATCAAGTAGTTTGATCAGTGATTCTATTTCTCTGTTATCCATATTTAAATGAACTTTTCTTAAAATCGTTATCTATTTTTGCCGAATGTTAAATCTGCAACTGCCATTAAATTACATAAAACATTTCTTTTCTGCTAAAACCCGGCATGGCGTACATTCCCCATTTGTATACCGTATAGTCGACGAAATAGTTTACAATACCAGCGCTAAAACAAGTTATATACCAATTGAAAGATTGCGTCAGCAGTTATTGACAGACAACAGAACTATTTCAATAACGGATCTTGGTGCTGGATCGCATTTAAACAATAATAAAAAAAAGCAAGTAAAGAGTTTGGCAAAAAATGCACTTAAATCCGCAAAGCTTGCACAATTGATTTACAGATTAGCCGAGGACTTAAGGCCAACTAATATTATTGAATTGGGTACTTGTTTAGGCTTAACCACTTCTTACCTGGCAAAAGCTGCACCTAAGGCAAAAGTTATAAGTATTGAAGGGTGCCCGGAAACAGCAGCCGTTGCTGCGGAAAACTTAAAAAAATTAAATATCACTAATGTTCAATTAAAGGTTGGCAATTTTGATCACCTACTTCCTGAAGTAATCAAATCAGAAAGTGAGTTAGATTTCGTCTTTATAGATGGAAATCACCGTAAGGACGCTACATTAAATTATTTTGAATGGTGCTTGCCTAAACTGAGTAATAAATCAATTGTGATTTTTGATGATATTTATTGGAGTAAAGGAATGCAGGAGGCATGGAATATTGTCAAAGAACACCCCAGAGTTACTGTTACCATTGATCTGTTTTGGATTGGTTTGGTGTTCATTAAATCCGGACAAGTAAAAGAGCATTTCAAGGTTAAACTCTAAACTTAGAGACTTAAAAAGCCTCTCCTAATGAAATGTACATCCCTTTTTGTCTTTTTTCATTAGCTGGTTTCTCGCCAATTCCATAATCAACACGAATGCTTAACCCTCGTTGAACATCAAAAAAGTAGCGAAATCCAGCACCGTATGATGGTTTTAGCTCCGCCAATTTAAATCCTCTTTTTTTATAAACACTGCCTTGGCCAGCAAATCCTACAATTCCAAAGCGGGGCATAAATCGATACCTCAACTCCGCTTGTGCAGCTAAAAGATTCTGATCTCTGTATCGCCCTCCATAATAACCACGCATAATTTCATCGCTACCTAGCTGCCTTAATAAGTAAAAAGGACTGCTATTTCCGAGCAACGATTCATAATTAGCGTTTATCCCTAAAACAAGCTTGGAATTTAAGGCAGTAAAGTTTTTGAAATTCATTTTTACTAAACTTCCGTAAAAATTCGTGGAGCCAAAAACATCTGGAGCGTAGGAATAGTTTAAATTTATAAATAAGCCTTTTGTGGTGTACGTGTTAATGTTTCTCGAATCAATAATTTGTGAAACGCCTAAAAACAAGACTTTTCCATTATCAAATTCGGTTCCGGTGACACTCGCATACATATATTTTTCGAAGCTTAAATCAACACCCGTAAACGCGGTCTTGGTAATTTTCTTTTGCAATTCCCCCTTTAATTTAAACAATTGGTGTTTTACAAGCTCCTTGTTAGCTTCTAATGTATTATTGCCCACGCCATAATAATAGAAGGGAAAATTTTTGAGTCGAATTTCCTCAGTATGATGAAGCTTGTTTTGAGGAGTCCAAATGTCTGTTTTTATAAAAAAGTTCGATTGCTTTTTTGTTGTACAAGTAGCAACCCCGCTAATCAACGAGCTTCTAGTTAGTGTGTCAGTTCGGTCAGAATAAAAAGAATATAAAGTCACTATCCCAAATCCCCAACCTGTTTCTTGTGCATAACCTATCGCCGGAAGAGGAATAAAGCTTGCAGAACGTGTAGAATCGCTGCTGTTTGAAAGGAGTTTTTTTATGATGCGTTTTTGGGCTATTGCATTTACACCGTAGGCTAAAAAAACAAATGCTAATAGGAGGGTTTTAATGAGATTACTCTTAATCATAGTCCAAAGATAAATTAACCTTGGTATTATCGAATTAAATTTAGATTTGGGGCGTCCGGGCGGGTGTTCCGTTGCAATCTTTTTTGCGAAGGGTGCAAAAAGGATTTTCACTTCACCCCCTGACGCAATAGCATCTTAGTGATTGCATAGGCAATATCGATTTGCGTCATATCGAAAGGGATATATCCTTATAAGTGAATCCTAACTTTCAAATAACTGTATTCAACTTCCCATTTTTCTTTCTTCATCGGCAATAATGTTCTATAAAACGACTTTTCATATTTAAGGCTCAATGATCGAGCTTAAATGCCTATTTTTGCGCTCAAATTTTTGAAACTATGAGTACTGAAAGAGGACCAATATCAAGGTTTATAGAAACAAATTACCTTCACTTTAATTCGGCAGCGTTAGTTGATGCCGCTAAAGGATACGAAACACATTTAGATGAAGGCGGAAAAATGATGATTACTTTGGCTGGTGCAATGAGTACCGCCGAACTAGGAATTTCGCTAGCAGAAATGATCCGTCAAGATAAAGTAGCTATTATTTCATGCACAGGTGCAAATCTGGAAGAGGACATTATGAACCTGGTTGCTCATTCACATTACAAACGTGTACCTAACTATCGCGATTTGAGCCCGCAAGATGAATGGGATCTTCTTGAGAATCATTATAACCGGGTTACCGATACCTGCATTCCAGAAGAAGAAGCATTCCGTAGATTGCAAAAACACATATATAAAATATGGAAAGACGCTGAAGAAAGTGGCGAAAGGTATTTTCCACATGAATTTATGTACAAAATTCTTTTGAGCGGAGAGTTGGAGCAATACTATGAAATTGATCCTAAAAACTCTTGGATGCTAGCAGCAGCGGAAAAAAATCTACCAATAGTAGTTCCGGGTTGGGAAGATTCAACAATGGGAAACATCTTCGCGTCTTATACTATAAAAGGCCAATTGAAAGCTACTACAATGAAAAGCGGGATAGAATATATGGCCTGGCTGGCGGATTGGTACGTAAAAAACTCTGCCGGAAAAGGAATTGGATTCTTCCAGATCGGTGGTGGTATTGCAGGTGATTTCCCTATTTGCGTAGTGCCAATGTTGTATCAAGATATGGAAATGCAAGATATTCCATTTTGGAGTTATTTCTGCCAAATTTCTGACTCTACTACATCATTCGGTTCTTACTCAGGTGCGGTTCCAAATGAAAAAATTACATGGGGAAAGTTAGATGTTCACACACCTAAATTCATTGTAGAATCAGATGCTACTATCGTTGCCCCGCTAATTTTTGCTTGGGTTTTAAAGCAATAGTATTTTAATTTCCAAATTATAATTAACGAAGGTTTATGGGGATGGTTTTCGAAAATGCTGATTTTTAATAGCTTAACACCATTTTTTGGCATAATTTAGAACGATTATAAATTAGGAATATTGGTCACCTTAATGTCACCGTTAGTTTAATAAATTATACTTTTGTCAACCGAAAATGTAGGAAATAATCACAAAAAACCGACAAATTCGAAATTTACAACTCAAAATTTAGCATAAAATACGCAATATGAGAAGCATCTCATTGTTTTTAAGAAGTGTTACAAAGTCTTTAATCTTATTTACCACATTAACCTTTACCGGGGTTTATGTATCTCATGCGCAAAGTGCCGCAGAAGGAGCTACCCTGTTTAAGCAAAAATGTACATCTTGTCACGCACTTGATAAAAAGGTGGTAGGGCCAGCATTAAAAGGAGTGTCTGATCGCCACAAGGAAGACTGGTTGGTTAAATGGATCAACAATGCTCCATCTATGATAGCTTCTGGTGATAAAGAAGCTGTTGCCATAGCTAACGAATACAAGCCAATGGTGATGACCGCATTTCCTGAGTTAACTCCAGACAATGTAAAAGGAATTTTAGCCTATATCAAGGCTGAAGAAACTAAGCCAGCAGCCGCACCTGTTGCGGGTCCTGTTTCTGGGGATGGAAGCCAATCTGCTTCAAATGGTGAGGTTTCAAACTTCGAACTTGGCGGTGTAATAGCTATTGCCGTTATAGCGCTTTTAGTAATTTTTGTACTAAATCGTGTTATTAAATCCTTAGAGCGTGTAGCTCTTCAAAAGCAAGGCGTTGTTCTGGAAGAAGAGGTGGCAAGTGGTCCTGCATTCAGAAAACTCTTAAAAAATAAAAAATTCATATTCTTCATTGTATTGGTCCTCGTTATCTTTTTAGGATCTGCGGGTTGGAAAGGAATGTGGGAAACGGGTGTTCATCAAGGATATCAGCCTGTGCAACCAATCAAGTTTTCGCATCAGTTACATGCTGGTATAAACAAAATTGACTGTCAGTATTGCCATACTGGTGCTTACAAATCTAAAAATGCATCAATCCCTTCTTTAAATGTTTGTATGAACTGCCATAATTATGTTCAGGCAACAGAAAAGTATAACGGAGAGATTTCACCAGAAATTCAAAAAATTTACAAAGCATTAGATTACAATCCTGATACAAAAGTATACGGCCCTAATAAAAAGCCAGTTGAGTGGATACGTATACATAATCTTCAAGATTTTGCGTATTTCAATCATTCACAACACGTGAAAGTTGCAGGTATTCAATGCCAAAAATGCCACGGTCCAATTCAAACAATGTCTGAAGTTTATCAATACTCTCCGTTAACTATGAAATGGTGTATTAACTGCCATAAAGAAACAGAAGTAAACCACAAAGGCAATGCTTATTATGATCGATTAATCGCAGCTCACAGCAAATTGAAAAAAGGAGAAAAACCAACAGCGGCTGTGATGGGTGGTTTAGAGTGTGGCAAGTGTCATTATTAATAGAATTTAAGAAACAAGCATAAAACAGTTATATAGCTTAAATGGAAAGCAATAAAAAATACTGGAAAGGTTTAGAAGAGCTGCAAAAAACTCCTGATTTCGTTGAGAAAAACAAGGGCGAGTTTGCAGAACCACTTCCTATTGAAGAAGTATTAAACGAAGCTGGGTTGAGTACAATAACCCCTCGTCGTGACTTTTTAAAAGCAATGGGATTTGGTTTGGGTGCAGTAACCTTAGCCGCCTGCCAAACTGCGCCGGTGCATAAATCTATTCCTTATTTAATTAAACCGGAAGAAGTTGTTCCGGGTATCCCGAATTATTATACTTCAACTTATAACGGGCATAGCGTTTTGGTTAAAACCAGAGAAGGTCGCCCAATTAAAATTGAAGGAAACCCAAATTGTCTTTTAAGTAAGGGACGTTTAGATGCAAATGGTCAGGCTTCAGTTCTAGACTTATATGATGTATCTAAATTAAAGAACCCGGTTTTAAATAACAATGAAAGAGCAAGCTGGGCTGAGGTTGATCAGTTTGTGGTAACTGAGCTTAACAAACTAGTTGGTAAAAAGATCCGTATTGTTTCATCAACATTAAACAGCCCGTCAGGAAAAGCTGTTGTTGCTGATTTCATCACTAAATATCCAAATACTAAGCACATTCAAGTGGATGCTGTTTCTTATTCAGGTATTATCAAAGCAAATGAAGTAAGCTTTGGTAAAGCGGTTCTACCACATTACGCTATTGACAAAGCAGACGTAATTGTAAGTTTTGGTGCGGATTTCCTGGGAACATGGATTTCGCCAGTTGAATTCAATCGCCAGTATGTTTCCAACCGTAATGGTGCATCTTTAGCTAAGAAAAAAATGTCAAGACATATCCAGTTTGAAACTGGTATGAGCTTAACAGGTTCAAATGCTGATGCACGTATACTTATAAAACCTTCTGAACAAGGAATTGCTCTATTATCATTATATAGTGCTTTAGGAGGAACAGTTTCTGCTCCACAAAAATTAACCAACAATCCAAAAGCGGCTGCCGCAATTTCTATTGCAGCAAAAGAATTAGCTGGCGCAAAAGGCAGAGCTTTAGTGGTTTGTGGTTCAAACGATACTTCTACTCAAGTAGTCGTTAATGCTATCAACTCTCTTTTAGGAAGTTATGGTACCACCATTGATTTAGATAATCCTTCTTTCCAACATGCTGGCAGCGATGCAGATTTTGTTGACTTCATGAACGAAGCCAAACGTGGAGAAGTAGGAGCTGTTATCTTTTTAAACAGTAATCCGGGTTATGATTATGTAAATCCAAAAGAGTTTACAGAAGCGATTAACAAAATACCTTTAAAAATCTCTTTCGCTGATCGTAAAGATGAAACTGCTTCTTTATGTCAAGTTATAGCTCCAAATCATCACTATCTTGAATCTTGGAACGATAGCAACCCATTCGAAGGATACTATACAATTGGGCAACCAACAATAAATCCTATTTATAATACTCGTTCTGCGGAGCAAGGGTTATTAATATGGGCTGGAAATCCTGTTAAAGATTATTACCAATACATTCAAAACAATTGGGCAAAAACTGTTTTAGCTGCTTCAGGTAAAACTTGGAAAGAACTACTTCAAACGGGTTCTGTTTATCTAGGTGCTAAACCATCAGCTACAAGTGCTTTCGCTGGAGATGTAAATGCAGCTTCACAAGCAATACTTACAAACAGTAGCAATCTTGCAAAAGGTGCTTCAAAAGATACGGTTGAACTTCAAGTTTATCAAAATGTATCAATTGGTGATGGAAAAGCAGCAAACAATCCATGGCTGCAAGAGTTACCAGATCCGGTTTCGAAAGTTACCTGGGATAATTACATAGCTATTTCTCCAAAGTATGCTGAGAAATTAGGTTATGCTGAATACGATCTGGTTAAAGTTACAAAGGATGATTATAGCGTAATTTTGCCTTTGTTATTTCAGCCTGGCCAAGCACAAGGAACTATTTCTATTGCAGTTGGTTATGGCCGTACACATGCCGGTAAAGCCGCGAAGGAAGTAGGGAAAAATGCATATCCTTTTTTAAGCTTTATCAACGGAACGCTACAAACAACTTCAAGAGTTACTCTAAGTTCTACAGGTGAATTACCTTATGAACTAGCACGTACGCAAACTCACCATACCATTGAAGGTCGTAACATCATTCGTGAAACTACATTAAAACAATATTTACAAGATCCAACCTCAGGAACTGGAAAACATTTCCAAAACAAAGTTGGGTTATGGAAAGAATACGAGCATCCTGGACATAAATGGGTAATGGCAATCGATTTAAATGCTTGTACTGGTTGTGGTGCTTGTGTTGTTGCTTGTAACGTAGAAAATAATATCCCTGTTGTTGGTCGTGATGAAGTCCGCCGTCGCAGAGAGATGCATTGGATAAGGGTTGATCGGTATTACAGTTTCGAAGAAAAAGGAAACTCTGTAACGGAAGAAAACGAAATCAACCACATGGAAGACGCGGATAATGTGTCCGTTGTTTACCAGCCTATGTTATGTCAACATTGTGACCATGCACCTTGCGAAACTGTTTGTCCGGTTCTAGCAACTGTTCACTCATCAGAAGGTTTAAGTCACATGGCTTATAACCGTTGCATTGGAACCAGGTATTGTGCAAATAACTGTCCTTACAAAGTGCGTCGTTTCAACTGGTTTAACTACTGGAATGACTCAAGATTTGAGAACTACATGAATAACGAGTTTACTCAGTTAGTTTTAAATCCGGATGTTACAACACGCTCACGTGGAGTAATGGAAAAATGTTCCATGTGTATTCAACGTATTCAAGCAGGTAAACTAACAGCTAAATTAGATAAACGTAAAGTAGTTGATGGTGAAATTCAAGTTGCTTGTCAGCAAACATGCCCAACTAATGCAATCATATTTGGTGATTTGAATGATCCAACCTCACAAGTTGCAAAAGCATTGAGCAGTGAACGTACGTACTATGTTTTAGAAGAAATTAATACCCAACCAGGTATTGGTTACCAAACGAAAGTTAGAAATACAGCAGAGGCTTAATACAATTTCATAAATAAGAAATTTCAACAAAGGATATGTCATCTCATAACGAATCCATACTTAGAGAACCTTTAATCACGGGTGAAAATATCACTTATGCTAAAGTCACCAATGATATATTGGTTCCGGTGGAAAATAAACCAAATAAAGCCTGGTGGATAGGCTTTACAGTAGCTGCCCTTGGTGCATTGCTATGGCTAGTATCAGTAAGCTACACCTTTTGGTTTGGAATTGGTACCTGGGGATTAAATAAAACAGTAGGCTGGGCCTGGGATATCACCGGCTTCGTGTGGTGGGTAGGTATAGGTCATGCTGGAACACTAATATCAGCAGTATTATTATTATTTCGTCAAAATTGGCGTAACTCCATAAACAGGTCAGCAGAAGCGATGACAATTTTCGCCGTAATCTGCGCCGCCACTTACATAGTAGCCCACATGGGGCGCCCTTGGATGGCCTATTGGGCATTACCATTACCAAATCAGTTTGGGTCATTATGGGTGAATTTCAACTCTCCATTAGTATGGGACGTATTTGCGATTTCAACATATTTCTCCGTTTCCTTATTGTTTTGGTATACTGGTTTAATTCCAGATATCGCAACCATTCGTGATCGTGCAAAAGGATTAAAAAGAAGAATATATTCTGTTCTTTCATTCGGTTGGAATGGTAATGTTAAATCTTGGCAACGATTTGAAGCTGTGTCATTGATTCTTGCTGGTGTTTCAACTCCACTCGTATTATCGGTACACACAATTGTATCCATGGACTTTGCAACATCTGTTATTCCTGGATGGCATACCACTATATTTCCTCCTTATTTCGTGGCAGGAGCGATTTTTTCAGGATTTGCAATGGTTCAAACCTTGTTATTGATTGCCCGTAAAGTTTTAGGATATGAGAACTACATCACCATGTTCCATATAGAATCAATGAATAAGATCATCATCTTAACGGGTTCAATCGTTGGTGTGGCTTATTTAACAGAGCTTTTCATTGCCTGGTATTCAGGAGCTGAATATGAACAATATGCTTTCTTGAATCGTGTTAGTGGACCATATTGGTGGGCATATTGGAGTATGATGACTTGTAATGTAATCTCTCCACAACTGTTTTGGTTTAAGAAAATACGAACCAGCATTGCTGCATCATGGATATTATCTATCGTTGTAAACATCGGTATGTGGTTTGAGCGATTTGTAATCATTGTAACGTCATTGCACCGTGATTATCTTCCTTCAAGCTGGGTAATGTTTTATCCATCATGGGTAGACGTAGCCGTATTTATCGGATCAATTGGTGTATTCTTTACCTTGTTTTTATTATTCTTAAGGGTTCTGCCAGCTATTGCGATGGCTGAGGTGAAGCTTCTTTTGAAATCATCAAGTGATCAAGCTAAACAGAAATTGATAAGAGAAGGGTTAGTTAAACGAGTTGATGCTGAATACTATCTTGGATCACTTGAGAAGTATGACAGTGTAGAGTATGAAAAAAGTGTTCCACAAGCTGAGTACGTAAAACATTAAAAATGAGCAACACTAAATATATCTTAGGTCATTTTGAAGATCCAGATGACCTAATGCATGGGATAGACTCGCTGCAAAAGAATAATGTCAGCATTTATGATGTATATACCCCAATGCCAATTCACGGTATTGAAGATAAATTAGGAATAAAAAGATCCCGCTTACCAATTGTAGCTTTTTGCTGCGGCTTGTTAGGTACTCTTACAGCTTTCTCTTTAATTTACTATACGTTGGTTCATGATTGGCCGATGATAATAGGTGGAAAACCAGCATTTGCATTTCCGGATTTTATTCCGGTATGTTTTGAATTAACTGTTTTGTTTTGCTCTTATGGTATGGGAATAGCTTTTTTCTATTCTAATCACCTTTTTCCAGGAAGAGCTCCAAGAGTTATGGACTTAAGAGCAACAGACGACCGGTTTGTTTTAGCAATCGACGCTCAAGCAAATCCATATCCTGATAAAATTGAAGATTTATTAAAAAACGCAGGTGCAGTTGAAATTAAGCACAACGAAAGGAAATATGTTAGTTATGAATAAGCTTCGGATAATAAGTGCTGTTTTTTTTGCTGCTGCCATAGCTGTAGCAATATCATCTTGCTCTGATAAACGTAGCACTGGCTTGGAGTATGCACGTAATATGTATGATCATATTGCTTTTGATCCAGATCAACCAAATAATAATTTTAAGAATGGGCAAACTGCTCAAACACCTCCAGTAGGGACTGTGCCAGTAGGGTTTGATAAAGTAGATGAATATCCTAACACAATAGAGGGATATCAGGCAGCTAGTGCCAATCTTAAAAATCCTTTCAAGGTAAATATGGGTACTCTCCAAGAAGGAAAAACTTTATATGTCAATATGTGCTCTCATTGCCATGGTTATCAAGGGCAAGGAGATGGTTCAATTGTTAAGTTAGAAAAGTTCCCTGCTCCACCATCTTATTCAAAGGGAACCTCTTCAAGAGGTGGTGCAATGAAAGATTTAACAGATGGGAAAATATTCCATACCATTACCAATGGATGGGGTTTAATGGGACCGCATAAGTATCAATTAACACCTAATGAAAGGTGGAAAATTGTTATGTATGTTCATGAATTACAAAAATTACAATAGTAAATTGCTATAGAAAGAATGGGAAATCATAATCATAATACTACTCATAATTTTACTAAACAATTTGAATTTTCGGGTAAACCTAAAACCTGGAGTTTAATAGCCATTGTAATTGGTATTGCTTCTATTGCATTTGGTTTTTTAACAAATGATGGCGAACGTACTTTTGCAAATCTTTTGTTGATGTCTTATTATTTTACCTGTGTTTGCGCTGCAGGATTGTTTTTTGTTGCTTTACAATATGTTGCTCAAGCCGGATGGTCGACTGGTTTACTCCGCATCCCGCAAGCTTTTTCAAGGGTATTACCTTATGCTGCAGCAATTTTAGTTATTGTTTGTGCATGCGGTCTATTAACCTCACATACTATTGTGGAAGAAGGAAAGGAAGTAGTTGCACCTTATTTATATAAGCATTGGGCTACTCACGGTTTAGCTGAAGAAGGCTCTGAACATTATGATGCCTTGATAGCTGGGAAATCAGGCTTCTTAAATGTACCGTTTTTCCTGACCAGATTAGTTCTATTCTTAGGTGCCTATATCTTCTTTGCTTTCTTATTCAATAAGTTTACAAAGAGAGAAGATGCTGAAGCCGGATTGGTTAACTACGACAAAGGAATTAAATGGTCTGCAGTATTCTTAATTGTTTTCGGTTTTACCACGCCGATATGGGCTTTTGACGTAATCATGTCACTTGAAGCACATTGGTTTTCAACGATGTTTGGTTGGTATAATTTTGCAGCCATGTGGGTTAGTGGATTATGCACTATCACATTAACAATCATACTGCTAAAGAAATCTGGTTACTTAACTTGGATAAATGAAAACCATTTACATGATTTAGGTAAATTCATATTTGCCTTCTCGATCTTTTGGACATACGTTTGGTTTGCACAGTTCTTATTAATATGGTATGCAAATATTCCTGAAGAAACTGTTTACTTCTATAAAAGATTTGAGCCGCAATATCTACCATGGTTTTGGCTAAATATTGTTGTTAATTTCTTAGCTCCAATTTTAATATTAATGACACGTGATGCTAAGCGTCAAACTAATACATTAATGTTCGTTTGTATCATGTTATTGTGTGGACATTGGCTCGATTACTATATGATGATCATGCCAGGCACTGTAAATGAGCATCGTACTTTCGGAATAATAGAGGTTGGTATTGCCGTTGGATACGCAGGATTGTTTACTTTCTTAATGCTAACTCAATTAAGTAAACGTTCGTTAGTTCCAGCTAACCATCCATTTTTGGATGAAAGTTTGCACCATCAGATATAGTGTGCTTGATAAAGCTTAGTTAATATTTAAGTAATAGATATTGTTAATAAAATGAGATTAAAAAAATATTTAAATATCAGATGGATTGCTAGCATAATGGTTATGTGTGCTCTTTTAGTGAATGCCATACCATTGTCAGCACAATTAGCAGATACTTCATCCACAACCGCTTCATCCTCGGCTGGTGTTAATGAGGGAGCAGCAGATTCATCGGCACTTAAAAGTGCATCAAGTGAGCCTCTCATTAGTACTGTTGTAGATACCGCTGCTAGCGCTAAACTTATAGCGGATTTTAAGCCGGAAAAGGATTTTGGACCATTGTATAAATCTGCTTCATACTATGTATTGTTATTTTTCTTGGTTTGTGTGTTTATCGCTATTATTGGAAAAGTGCTTAGAGTTTACGAGCTAAGTGGGGAACTTCAAGGTAAAAAGACCAAATCTTATTGGCAAAATGTACAGGGGATCCTTTTTATAGTAGTCCTTATAGCTGGATTATACGGTGTCTATTGGTCATACACTGTTCAAGGTGCCATGTCTATGACGATTGCTGCATCTGAGCATGGAGAGAAGATAGACACAATGTTTTATGTAACATTGGTTATTACCACCATTGTATTCATACTTACCCATATTTTACTTTTCGGTTTTTCCTTTAAATACCGTGGTTCAGATACTAGAAAAGCATATTTCTATCCACATAATAATGCCGTTGAAAGATTGTGGACAATTATTCCTGCAATTACTTTAACCGTATTGGTTGTATTTGGATTTATAACTTGGAGAAGTATTACCAATGTTCCGAAAGAAGAGCAAGACAAAGCACTGAAAGTGGAAGTTGTAGGAGAACAATTCAAATGGAATATTCGCTACTCAGGAACAGATAACATAATCGGAAAAAGAAACTTCACGTTAATTACTCCAACTAATGGACTCGGAATTGATTACAAAGATCCAAAAAGTTGGGATGATAAATTGGCCGGAGAAATTGTTTTACCAGTAAATAAGCCAGTTAGAGTTGCGGTTGGATCAAAGGATATTTTGCATAGTTTTTATATTCCTGATTTTAGAGTGCAAATAAATGCCGTTCCAGGTATGCCTACGTCGTTTCAATTTACACCAAAATATACCACTCAACAGATGCGTGATAAGTTGAACGATCCGACTTTTAATTACCTGTTGCTATGTGCTAAGATCTGTGGAGCTGGACACTACAATATGCAAGCAAAAGTAACTGTTCTATCCGAAGATGAATATAAAGCTTGGGAAGCTAAGTTGCCATTATTCTATAATGATGATGTTAAAAAACAGCTTCAGGTAGCACAACAAAAAATGAGTTCTGAAAATAACAAAGTGACGTTAATTACTAAAAATAACAGATAGGATAGAGATTATGGCAAGCACAGCAATTCACGATACGGCCGTACTAACTCACCATGATCACGGTCATGAACACGGTCATCACAAAGAGACTTTTATAACTAAGTATATTTTTAGCCAGGATCATAAAATGATCGCTAAGCAATTTTTAATAACTGGTATCATCATGGCTGTAATTGCTATGTTTTTATCAGTGCTCTTTAGATTGCAATTAGGTTGGCCAGATAAAAACTTTCCAATCCTTGAAACTTTCTTAGGTAAATGGGCTGAGGGAGGAAGAATTAGACCTGATTTTTACTTAGCGCTCGTTACAATACATGGTACTATGATGGTATTCTTTGTGTTAACAGCTGGACTAAGTGGTACCTTTAGTAATCTATTGATACCATTGCAACTAGGTGCCCGTGATATGGCATCACCCTTTTTGAACATGCTTTCGTATTGGTTCTTCTTTACAGCTTGTATGATCATGATGGGTTCGTTCTTTGTACAAACAGGACCTGCAAGTGCTGGTTGGACTATTTATCCTCCACTTTCAGCAATTCCAAAAGCAATACCCGGTTCGGGGCTGGGAATGACACTTTGGTTAATTAGTATGATTTTGTTTGTTGCTTCGTCTTTGATGGGTGCGTTAAATTATATCAGTACTGTATTAAACATGCGTACAAAAGGGATGGACATGTGGAGAATGCCTTTAACAATTTGGGCATTTTTCTTAACTGCTATTTTGGGCGTTTTATCCTTTCCTGTTCTTGTTTCTGGTGTGGTATTATTAATTTTCGACAGAAGCTTCGGAACAAGTTTTTATTTATCTGACATAGTTGTACAAGGAGAAGTTCTTCCTAACCAAGGTGGTAGCCCAATTTTATGGCAGCACTTATTTTGGTTCCTAGGTCACCCGGAAGTATACATCGTGATTATGCCTGCTTTAGGTATTACATCTGAAGTAATAGCAACTAATTCAAGGAAGCCAATTTTTGGTTACCATGCGATGGTTTATTCATTGATAGGTATTACCATATTATCGTTTATAGTTTGGGGTCACCATATGTTCATCACAGGTATGAATCCTTTCTTAGGTGGTGTCTTCATGATAACAACGTTAATTATTGCTGTTCCATCCGCAGTTAAGACATTCAATTATCTAGCTACCTTGTGGAGAGGGAATATAAGATTTACACCAGCTATGCTTTTTGCAATCGGCTTGGTTTCATTCTTTATTTCTGGTGGATTAACCGGTATTTTCCTTGGTAATGCAGCATTAGATATTAATCTTCATGATACATACTTCGTGGTTGCCCACTTCCACCTTGTGATGGGATCAGCAGCTATATTTGGAATGCTTTGCGGTGTTTACCATTGGTTTCCAAAAATGTTTGGTCGTTTGATGGATGAGAAATTAGGTTATTTACATTTCTGGCTAACATTCATTGGTGCATATTTAGTATTCTTCCCAATGCACTTTATGGGACTAGATGGCGTACCTAGACGTTATTATGCTTTCACTGAATTTGAATTCATGAAAGAGTGGTTAACTGTGAATACGTTTATTTCATGGGCTGCGATTATTTCAGCGCTGGCTCAGGTTGCTTTCTTGTGGAACTTCTTCTATTCTATATTTTATGGAAAGAAATCTTCTCAGAATCCATGGGAGTCAAATACAATGGAGTGGACTGCACCTGTAGAACATTTACACGGTAACTGGCCAGGAGAAATACCAACAGTTTACCGTTGGCCATATGATTATAGCAAGCCAGGTCATGATGATGATTTCATCCCTCAAACGGTGCCTTTTTCACAAACCATGAGCTCGAATCTTCCACATGATTTTGAAGGAAATGCTGAGTCAGAAAGAATCCAACAAGAATGGGATTCAAAGTATGCTGCTGATAAAGTTGAACAAGGTATAAATTAATATATTTTACAATGGATTTGGGGTATCTGTTAAATATTTACAGATACCCCAAATCTTTTTAATAAGGGCATAAATGTATCCTTTAAAAGAAAAGAGGTTTATAGCTGTAAACTTTATAGCGATAGTTACTCTTTTTTTACTAATTCTGGCAGGTGGAATCGTTAGAAGTTCTGGGTCAGGAATGGGTTGCCCTGATTGGCCAAAATGTTTTGATCGATATATTCCGCCAACATCAGCCACCGAGCTGCCTAATAATTATAAAGAGAAATACATTTCAAAACGCATACAGAAAAATATACGTTTTGCAAAAACGCTCGACTTTTTTGGGTATTCGGATCTGGCAGATAAAATTCGCAACGATACAAGTATTTTACAACATGAAGAGTTTAACGTAACCAAGACTTATGTTGAATACATTAATCGGCTGATTGGGGTAGTATTTGGCTTTTTGCTGATTGCACTGGTAGTCTTATCAGTGACTTACTATGAGGCCCGAAAAAGCATTTTCTTCTTAAGTGTCTTGAATTTGTTTTTAGTTGCATTTCAAGGTTGGTTAGGTTCGATAGTGGTGTCAACAAATTTAATGTCTTGGATTGTTACTGTTCATATGCTTTTGGCTATAGCAATATTAGCCGTGTGTATTTTAACTTATTTTCAGGCTACCAATTTAAGAGAACGAAATATTTTAGTGCGGCATCCTTCTAAATCTATTAGAACTCTAACAATTTTTGTTTTAATAGTTTCATTAATTCAAATAACCTTAGGAACCACTGTTAGAGAACAAATAGATTACATAGCTAATTCGATGCACAATTTTAATCGGGATGAGTGGGTATCTGAAGTTGGATTTGGCTTCGTGCTTCATAGAGATTTAGCAATACTCGTTTTGGTTTTAAACGCTGCTTTGTTCTTGATGGTTAGAAAGAAGTTCGAGTTAAACGGCTGGCAATTTAAATTTGCATCCTTTATTGTTATACTTATCGGACTTCAGTTGATAACCGGATTTATGTTATCATATATGGCTTTACCTCCAGTTGCCCAATCAATACATATTGTTTTGGCGAGTTTACTATTTGGAGCCCAATACTTTTTATTATTGTTGTTGAATAAAAATAAATTTTACAAAAAGAGAGCTGTTAAATTAGATTAGCGTGGGGGAATTTATATCAGATTTTAAGAAACTAATTAAATTAAGATTAACACTTACTGTAGTATTTTCAGCTTCCGTATGTTTTTTGATGGGCAGCAAAGTGCAAGGGGGGGATATTCCCTGGGTTAATTGGGCTTTGTTAACCTTGGGTGGGTTTTTAGTTACTAGTGCTGCTAACGGTTTCAACGAAATCATTGAGAAAGACTTAGATAAACTCATGAAGCGAACAATGGATCGGCCTATTCCAGCAGGGAAAATGACAACTGGGCAGGCATTGGTGTTAAGTTTGTTTATGGGAATCGCCGGAACGTTAATTCTTGTAAAATTGAACTTTCCAACAGGTGTACTTTCTGTATTCTCTATTTTTTTGTATGCTTTTGTTTATACTCCTTTAAAAAGAAAATCTCCTATAGCAGTTTTCGTAGGAGCAATACCTGGGGCTTTGCCTCCATTAATTGGGTATTTTGCTGCTTTTGATGAACCCAGGATATCCTGGATACCAGTTATTCTCTTTCTAATTCAATTTGTTTGGCAGTTCCCTCATTTTTGGTCAATTGCCTGGGTTTTAGATGAAGACTACAAAAGAGCGGGATTCAGATTGTTACCAACAACAAAACAAGATAAAACAAGTGCCTTTATTACTTTTGCATCTGCCGTTATTCTCATCCCGGTTAGTTTAATGCCTTCATACTTATTAATGCCTTCCGGTCACGACAATCCTTTTGGAGGAAGCATTTACATTGGAGTATCAATATTGGCCGGTTTATATTTTGCCTGGCAGGCTTTACAACTTTATTTAAAGCAAGATGTTATATCTGCTAAGAAGTTAATGTATACTTCTTTCTTTTATTTGCCTCTTATTCAGTTGACATTACTATTTGATTTTATCACAAAATAATAATATGGGAAATGCACCATTCGAGGACAGACAGAATTTAAAAGCTAGGAAGTTTTTAATGTGGCTGTTTATTATTTCATCATTTATGATGTTTGCTGCTTTAACAAGTGGTTACATCGTTTATACAGCAGGCAATGCAGCTCGTGGCTTAAAAATCATCTTACCTAAAGCGTTTCAGTTTAGTACGTTAATAATAATTGCCAGTAGTTTCACCATGTTTTTAGCAAGTAAAGCTGCTAGGAAGTTGGATTATTCAAAGCAAAACACCTACCTATGGTTTACGATACTGCTAGGTTTAGGTTTTTTTGCAAATCAATTTTATTGCTGGAGCTTATTATTTAACATGGGAGTTCCGTTTGCATTTAATCAAAATGCATCCCAATCATTTATTTACGTTTTTACAGGAATACATCTGACGCATATTCTATTAGGCGTTGGATTCGTCGCTTATTCATTACGAAGTAGACGCAAAAACATATCTCAGGCGCATAATTTATATCGATTAGAAATAAGCTCGCTTTTTTGGCATTTTATAGATATCCTATGGATTTATCTATATGTTTTCTTACTTTTGAACCAATAACAACTATATATTCTCAATAAATGAGTACTACTGTATCACAACTTGATGAAATAAAAACCGACGCCTGGAGTGGCGGAAGATCGCCGTTTTCTGTTGAATATGGCAAGATTATGATGTGGTTTTTTTTAATTTCCGACGCATTTACTTTCTCTGCCTTTTTGATTTATTATGGCGCACAACGTTTTAGTAAAATAACATGGCCAAATCCTGATGTTGTTTTCCAATCAATACCAGGCATTGCTAATGAAGGCTTTCCACTTGTTTTTGTGGGTATCATGACTTTTATTTTGATTATGAGTTCTGTAACAATGGTTTTGGCTGTTGAGGCAGGACATCGTAACGCGAAGAAAGAAGTTATCTGGTGGATGATTGCAACGATTATTGGCGGTTTGATGTTTTTAGGTTGCCAAGCACTCGAGTGGACACACTTGCATCACGAAGGTTTTTGGTGGGGCGCTATTCCAACAATGGAGGTTATAAAAGAGCTTGGTGCAGATCCAGTTAGTACATTACAGTTTGCCAATTTGTTTTTTACTATTACTGGCTTTCATGGATTTCACGTATTTACGGGTGTTTTAATAAACATTATTATACTTATCATGACCATAAATAATGTTTTCGCTAAACGCGGTAGTTATTTAATGGTTGAAAAAGTGGGATTATACTGGCACTTCGTAGATCTTGTTTGGGTATTTGTATTTACCTTCTTTTATTTAGTTTAAAACATAATAGTATTTAACATGGCATTAGAACATACACAAAAACATGATCATGCAGAAGATCATGAAACTATGACCAAGAGAAAAATTTGGGTTGTTTTTTTCTATCTGCTAGGAATTACATCAGTCGAGTTTTTTTTAGCTTTATATATGGTACCACATGGTTTAAGCCATGGTATAGCTAATTTTATATACATCATACTTACTTTGGTTAAAGCTTTCTACATAGTTGCATATTTTATGCACCTTAAATTCGAAAAGTTTGCATTTAAAACCAGTATTGTAGTAGCCTTTATATTTATAATCTATTTCATCATATTAATGCTTACTGAAGGATCATACCTTCATGTACACATGAATAAATGAGTAACGGAAATTTCTCAATAAAAAAAATTCTAATCCTGGTAACCATTCTTGCGGTACCAGGATTTTTATATTATTTACTTTCCGAAAAAGGTAAAAATCGTTATAAGCCCTTAGGTATTTACGGGCCGAAGGAGCTTAGCGGATCTTTCCATAAAGTTAAAGGTGAAAACATCCCAGATACACTTTATCATACTATTAGGGGCGTTGCTCTAATAGATCAAGATAACAACTCCGTTAATGTGAGTGTTGATACAAGTCATATTACAGTTTTTAATTTCTTTTTTAGTAGGTGTACTAGCTTTTGTTCTCATATGAATGAGGATATGGGCGGTATTGCAAAACTTTATAGTACTAATAAGATGGTAAATTTTGTTTCTATTACTGTTGACCCGGACTATGATACTCCTCCAGTATTGAAAAAGTATAGTCAGAAATATCACATTAATAGTAATAAGTGGAAGTTTTTAACGGGGAATAAAAGTGACATTTACAGGTTGGCAAGAGAGAGCTTCCTTGTAGACGCTTTTAAGGATTCCACTCAGCTAAATAACTTTATTCATAGTCCCAAAATGATATTAGTAGATCCCGAAAGGCGTATACGCGGGTATTATGATTCAGGAGATAAGGTTCAAGTTGAAAAGCTTGTAGATGAGATAAAGCTTCAAATCACAGAAGAACTTCGAAAAATTAAATGAGCGAATGCTATATCTAGACTATGAGCAATAAAATTATTTTCAGGTCAATTATTGGATTATCAATTTTTGTTACCTTAGTTGTAACCATTTTGCAAGCAAAAATTTTCAATTTTTTCCCAGATAAAAGTGTTATACCAGCTTGGGTGTTTTTTCTCCCAAAACTTAATGCAATCTTAAATGGCTCTTGTACTATCCTCTTATTGATTTCGTTATATTTTATCAAGAGAGGCGAAGTTAGTATTCACAAAAAGTTAAATATTACAGCATTTCTTTTTTCTTGCTTGTTTTTAGTTTCATATATCATATTTCATTCAACCGGAATAGTTACTTATTATGGCGGAAGCGGGACTATTAAACGAGTTTATTATTTTATATTAATTACACACATTATTCTAGCCGCAATTGTGTTGCCTGTTGTGCTATTCAGTTTTAGTAGTGGGCTTCAATTACAGGTGGAGAAACATAGAAAACTAGTACGTTGGAGTTACCCGGTTTGGCTTTACGTAACAATTACAGGTGTTATCGTTTATTTAATGATTTCCCCATATTACACTTTTTAACTACTTGGTAATTACCATTATATTTGCGGTATGAAAATTCTTAGATGTATTTTAATCATCTTAATGCTAAGTATTACAGGCGGTATTCACAACACTGCAAGTGCTCAATGTGCGATGTGTACAATGAATGCAGAAAGCTCTGTAAAAGATGGTAACACTGAAGGAAAGGGTTTGAATTCAGGTATTTTATACTTACTTGCAGCCCCGTATTTAGCTATTGGAGTTGTTGGATATGTATGGTTTAAAAAATATCGGAAAAAGGATATCGTTCTAGATATTAAGGATGAAAAAATTAATTTAAACTAGCCTGTGTTCTGATAATCCCTTCCTAATTTCAATAAAAACTTTATCCCTCCTCGAAACTGTTACTAGCTTAGCTTGTTTTTTGCACTGGGCTCCCAAATATTGTCTCGTTACTTATTGCTTTATTCCGCATTATAAGCGATATTGGAATGAATTATTAAAAGCACAGAGTACAATTGATTTCTATGATTGAATCTACAACCTTTACTTTTTTAAAAAACTTAAGTGAAAATAATAATAGGGATTGGTTTAATAGCAATAAAGAAGAGCATGATAAGGCTCGAACTAATGTGCTAGATTTTGTTTCGGACCTTATAGTTGAGTTGTCTGCGATTGACAAAGAAGTTCCCGAAAATCTTAATGCTAAAGAATGTGTAATGCGAATTTATCGTGACATTAGATTTAGCTTAGATAAAACGCCTTATAAAACTAATTTTGGAATTGGAATATCTCCTTTCGGAAAGAATTTCAAAGGACCAGGTTATTATTTACATATCGAGCCAGGTAGATCATTTGTGGCAGGTGGGTCGTGGTTTCCTGAGGTAAATGAATTAAAGGCTATTCGCCAGGAGATCGATTACAATTATTCACAAATTGAAGAGATCATTGATAATGATTTATTTAGAAAATACTTCCAAGAACTAGATCGGGAAGGTGCACTAAAAACTGCACCCAAAGGTTATCCGTCAGACCATCCTAACATCAACTTATTAAAGCTTAAAAGTTTTACTGCTAGTCATCAATTAACTAATCAGGAACTAACAAAACCCGATGCTGCTAAAAAAGTTGCCGAAGGTTTTGCTAATTTATATCCCCTAATCAAATTTTTGCGGAACGCTATTATCTAATTTATCATCAATTTAAATGAAGAAACTATCATTATTACTTTTTGCTGTTCTTTTAATGAGCCTAGGCTCTTGTATCGTTCTTTCCCCAAAAAAGTATAATACTTTATTAAACCAACGAGATTCATTGTCTCGGAGTCTGGATGCGGCTAACGTAAAAATTCAGTCGCTTGAAGAGGAGCGGTCGAAATTGCAAGCTGATACAACAAACTTGAATACTCGGATTGCCGAACTTCAAGGCAAATTGGAAGGGCTTGATGCTAATTATGCATCATTAAGGTCAAATAGTTCATCAGAGATTAATAAACTTGGTGAAGATCTTAAAAAGCGTGAAGCAAGGTTAAAGGAAGTAGAAGAGGTATTGCGGAAGAGGGATGAAGCTACCAATGCATTAAAGGAGAAATTACAGAAGGCATTGTTGGGATTTCAACAAAGTGGATTATCTGTTGATATTCGTAACGGAAAGGTATATGTTTCATTAACCGACAAACTTCTTTTTAGTACCGGAAGTATCATTATTGATGATAAAGGGAAACTTGCTTTACAAGAGCTTGCCAAAGTTTTGAAAACACAGCCAGAAATCAATATTTCTGTTGAAGGACATACTGATAATCAAAAGGTTAATAACTTAGGGCAAATAAAAGACAACTGGGATTTAAGTGTTTTAAGAGCAACTTCCGTAGTACGATATCTAACAGATGATCAGAAAGTTGATAATGCAAGAATTACAGCAACAGGTAAGGGTGAATATCAACCTTTAACAGCTGGTAACTCTCCTGAAATACGAAGTAAAAACCGAAGGATTGAAATTGTACTCTCTCCAAAACTGGATGAGCTTTATAATTTAATTAAATAAACAAAAAGTAGTAGCTAGATCCAGCTACTTATTAGCTGAGTTCGACTTTCAATGCATGTTAAGATCCAGATGAACGTTTTATTAAATGCGTTTTAATAAACTTGCTAGGTTTTGCGTTAGGGATTGAAGTGAAAATCCTTTTTGCCCTCTTTCTTCGGGCAAAAAGATTGTAATGGAAAGCCCGCCCGAACGCCCAAATGCTGTTGACTTACCATATGATTATCGAACTCAGTTTTTTGTATTTTTAAAAAGGATTGTTAAGTTCCTGCAACGTAGGGAGAACTTTGTCCTTTTCTGAAAGAATTATCTCTTCTTTAGGAAGTCCCCAATCAATATTTAATTCGGGGTCGTTCCAAATACAGCCGATTTCTGAGGCTTTATTGTACGTATTTGTTACTTTATAAGTGAATATGGTATTGTCTTCAAGTGTTACAAACCCATGTAAAAATCCGGGAGGTACCCAAAACATTAATTGGTTTTCTCCGGAAAGTTCAATAGCTAAATGTTGACCATAAGTTGGTGAGCTTTTTCTAACATCTACAGCCACATCAACAACCTTACCTTGTATTACCCGTACTAATTTTCCTTGAGCATGTGGATTTGCTTGTGCGTGTAAACCTCTCAATGTACCCCTTTGCGAAAAGGATTGGTTATCTTGAACAAAATTGGCATCAATGCCCGCATTTTTGAAGAAACTTTCGCTGTAGCTTTCGAAAAAATAGCCTCGGTCATCTTTCCAAATCTTTGGTTCTATTATGAAAAGATCTTTAATCTTAGTCTCTATAAACTTCATTTGAATTCAATTAATTGCATAATGGTTCTGAATGCTACATATCTCTCTGCAAATTTGCATTGCAAATCAGCTTGTAATTTGCTTGCGAAATTAGTTCGATAAGTTTCATAAGTTTCTAAATCTTTGGCAGTGTATTGAATAGAATAGGTAACCCCTTCATTCTGAGATTCAAGCACTTTAAATATCCGGTTCGATTCAAAACAATTGGTGCTCATCACTTCTTTTATGTGATGTGTATGCATCCAATCTAACCACTCAGCTTCAGCTTCTTCTTCGAGTATTACGGTTACGTTATATAAAATCATTACGCGAAATTAATAATTAATTTAACATATAAATTGACGGTTAGTTACCCCAGTTTGTCACCCCGCAAGTTTCGGAATCGTTTACGTGCCTCGGTAACGAGTACGCTCCCTGGAAAATCGGTAATAAGTTGCTGGTAAAATTGAGACGCCTTAACCGGATCATTTAATTTGGTTTCGTAAATATCACCCATCATAAAAATCGCATCGTCTGCCCAAATGTCAAACGAGTAATTTTCAATTATTTTCTTCAATTCATTTATAGACTCTTGATAGCTGTTCTTCTTCAAAAATATCTTTGCCCTATTCATCATAATGTCATCAATTAAAGGGCTTGATGGGAACTTTTGCTGAATACTATCTAATATTAATAAAGCTTTTTCCTGTTGGTTTTTGAAAATGTAAAGATCAGCCAAGGCAATCTTTTTCAATGCCTGCGTATCCGCTGCAGTTTGAAGATTGTCAGATATTAGAAGACTTAAATTCATAGCATCATTGGCTATCAATTGTGAGGTTGAACCCTTCAATATATCCAATTGTGCCTTTGCCCAAGTAAAATCAGCTTGATAATATGAAAGCTTTGAATTTCTAAACTTCGCTTCTTGTCCGAAAGGCTCATTAGCGAATTGCTTTTCGAGTTGCCCGTAAATTAACGCTGCTTCCCACATTTCACCAGAAAGTATATAAATATCACCCAAATCTAGTTTTGTCTGGCCTACTATAGAAGCTGATAAATTCGGGATAGCTAGTAGTCGCTCTAATAATGCTTCTGCACTATCTGTGTTATCAAGATAAAAGGCTTGTAAATTTGCTAATTGCCTGATAGCAAAAGCGGTGTTAAGGTTTTCTCCGAATTCGTTTAACAAATCCTTATAGCCTTTCTCAAGCGATAATAAATCCTGTTTGGAAAAGGTTCCAGCTACCACTAATTTATTTTGTGAACTTAAAATGTTAATCTTTGCAGGGATATAGTATTTATTTGACGTTCCTTTCTTAAGTAAGTAATTAAGTGCCTCAATTGCTTGGTCATAGGCTTTGTTTTCGATTAGCAGTGCTGCTAATTCGTACACTCTTTCCCCTTCTTCTTTGAAACGTCTATCCAATGCCACTGTTTGGCGCAATGCCGAATCAAATTCCTTTTGCTGTATATATTGCCAGGTGAGGAGTTCGGTGTAAACTAAATTTTGAGGATCTTTTTGTATCCGTTTTAATAAGGAATTTTTTAATATATCGTAATCATCATTGTCTTCTAGAGTAGACGACAGAATATTTTCAGCTTGGTTAAGAATTTCTGGATTAGTTGAGAGTACGTTCATATACTCATAAATCAACATGACCTTATCCTTTCTATAACGGTACAAGCTTATTAGATCGAAAGCAAATGCACTCTCGTTTTTTAATATTTTCCGGCCGTTAACAAAAGCTTTTATGGCGTAATCATATGCCTCTATACGGTAAAAGTTATTGGCTAAATCCCGTATTATAAATTCGTTTTTTGGAAGGTCATTTAGAATGTTATTATACCACTCCGCCGCTTTCTCTGCCTGTCCTCTCTCTTGATATATTTTACCAATATCAATGGAGTACATGGCATTTTCCGGATCAATTTTATGTTGCTTTCGAGCTACCTTCTCAGCTTCATCATATAGTTTTAATTTAAGCAGGCTAGTAATAAGGGGCTCATAATAAATTGGGCTTTTACTTTTGTTAAATAGATTTTGATAAAGAACTGCGGCCTTTTCAAAGTCGCCACTTTGATAGTATTGTGCGGCAAGAATTTCATTATTTTTTTCTTGTGCCATCCCTACAAATGACACCAGCATTAAACCAATAATTACTGCAGTTTTAAACTTAATCATGCTATTTTACGTTAAACACCACTTTAAATATAACGATTATGTAGTGGTAATAATATTTGCTTTAATGCTTTAGAAACTGATTTAAATACTATACAAACTGTATTTTAAATGTTACGGTTATCGCGTAACTTATCGAAGTTATTTGTGGTAATTTGAAAATGTTTTTTCTTTAAACCTTTTTAGCATTAATTTTTAAAGATAAACTTATACTGGTTGTTTTTTACGAGCTTACTTCTAAGTGATAACTTAGAGTGTATATGATTTTAACTAAGCGTTTCATGCGAATTTTAACCAGGCATACTTGGGCTTTATGTTTTTTAATTTTGGGTGCTTGTACCAATGCTAGTGATCAGATTAGAAAGATTCCGTTAGTTAACTTTTTTGAAGACCCCCAAAGAACTGCTTTTAATATATCTCCAGACGGTAATTATATATCCTATCTTCATCCATATCATGATCGATTAAATATTTTTGTTCAAAGCGTTAAGGGCGATGATGTAATTCGTTTGACATCAGCTGAAGACAGAAATATAGCTTATTATTTTTGGGCGAATAACGAGGAAATATTGTATCTGCAAGACAAAAATGAAGTTGAAAATCAAACTTTATTTGCTGTTAGGAAAGATGGTTCAAAAGAGCGAACCTTAATTGATTTTAAGAATACCAAAATAAATCTTATCTCTACGGGTAGGGTAACGAATAATGAAATATTGGTAGCTCTTAATAAAAGAGATTCCACAGTCTTTGATGCCTATCGATTAAATATCAAAACTGGTAGGCTTGTTTTATTAGTTAAAAATCCTGGTAATATAACGCGTTGGGTTTCTGATGCAAATGGGAAGCTAAGGATAGCTATTGTAAGTGACGAAGTAAACGAGACCGTTCTTTATAGGGCAAATGAACAGGCTCCCTTTAAAGCAATTGTCACTAATAACTTTATAACGTCTATTTATCCCATTGGTTTCTCTGAAGACGAAACCTGCATTTATGCCTTATCCAATCAACACAGAGATAAAAGAGCACTAGTAGAATTTAATTTGAAGACCGGGAAAGAGCATCGTGAAATTTACGGTAATTCGCAAGTAGATGTATATGAAGGCGTGTACTCCAAACTAAAAAAGAAAATGGTATTTGCCACCTATGAAACTTGGAAAAAGCAGCGGCAATATTTAGACAATGATGTAAAGCTGATGTATCAAAAGCTCGAAGATCAGTTGCCGAATACAGAAATAAAAGTTACAGATAAAGATAGCTCAGAAAGTAAATTCATCATCCGGACATTTACCGACAGAAATCCGGGTACATATTATCTATACGACAGTGTTGATGATAAACTAACTAAACTAAGTGACCTCAATACATCTTTCAAAGAGGAGGAGATGTGCAAAATGGAGGCAATTACGTATAAGTCTAGAGATGGTCTTTCCATTAATGGATATCTAACTTTACCTCATGTAAGTTCTGGTAGAAATTTACCTGTAGTGGTAATCCCTCATGGCGGCCCTTCAGCCAGGAATAGTTGGGGATATAATGCCGAAGTGCAGTTTTTAGCTAACCGGGGTTACGCTGTTTTTCAAATAAATTATAGAGGATCAACCGGATATGGTAAATCATTTTGGATTGCGGGCTTTAAACAATGGGGCGGAAAAATGCAGGATGATATTACAGATGGTGTAAAATGGTTGATAAACGAAGGAGTTGCTGACCCGGCCCGAATCGCTATTTACGGATCAAATTTCGGAGGTTATTCAGCGCTTCATGGTCTCTGTTTCCAGTCGCAATTATACGCATGTGGAGCATCTTTATCCGGAATCACTAATTTATTTACCTATTCTAGGAGTGTACCCCCGTATTACAAACCTTACCAACGAATGATGTTTGAAATGGTAGGAAATCCGGAAATCGACGCTGATTATTTTAGAGCTGTGTCACCTGTTTTTCATACAATAAAAATTAAAGTACCTGTGTTAATAGCCCAAGGAGGCAAAGACCCACGGACAAATGTGAATGAGACGAATCAATTTGTTAAAGAGTTAAAGGAGAAAAATGTACCTGTAATTTATATCGTTAAAGATGATGAAGGGCAATATTTCCGAAAACAAGAGAATAAATTAGAATTTTACCGTCAGCTTGAAACATTCCTTGAAACTAATTTAAAGAAACGCTAGCTGTATGAAAGAACAGAAACAGCTATATCGAAAAAACTTTTTACTGATTAATATCTTTTTGATATTGATCACTATCTCATTGATATTTGCTGTTACCCTTGCTTACAATCTCACCAAAAAATACGTAGAAAATGAGTTCTCATCACGGAAAATTAATGTGCTTGAGCAAACTATCAAACCTTATAACGATTTTTTTAAAAATCGAATACCTGAAATTACCTTTTATCAGGGCTTTTTAGATTCAGCATCAGTAACCAAATACGTGCATAACGTTTTAACAAAGTTTCCATTTGTAGAACGGGTTGTTTTTTATGATACTGGGATAAGTAATCATACAATTACCGAAGGCTTTCGGGTAAACAACTTTGGAATTACTCCAAAAGCGGTTTATCAATTTGGGAAGAACGTTCCTCAAAATGCTACTGTTTTATATAAAAGCAATGGGCTTACTAATTTATCGCTTAAAACTGCCGATGAGTTTAATAAAATGGCTATTAAATTTAGTGGATATATAGAATCATTGGACACAACTAAGTTGTTGAGTACAGAAGAGAATTTCAACATCTTTTACAGTGTAACACCCAACAGAATAACCTATATGAATATTCCCCGCAGGGAGGATCTGAACATATATAAGGACTTAATGTCGAGGAATCAGCCACCATCTCCAATTTATGAGCAGGATATTCTTACATTTTATCTCAATCCTGATAAGATTAAAATTGTGAACACTCATCCTGATTTGTATGAAAGCGTTTCAATAAAGCCATTAGTTTATGAAAATCTCGAAAATAATGAAGATCATATGGGCACCGATATAACCCTTCCTGGGGCATTTTCTGAGAGTAAATTATATTTAAGTTCATCTAAAAGTTTTTTAAAAATAGAGATTGGACGTAGGTTTTTGCCGATAGCTCTGGCGTTATCAATTATTTATGGGGTGTTAGTTTTTATTGCCTATTTGATTTATAGAAATTTGAATGTGAATAGCAAAATGTTCAAACTGCAATATGACTTTATAAATAATTTAACACACGAGTTCAAAACGCCAGTTAGTGTGATTAAAATTGCAGGTAACAACATTCGAAGTGCCTTTCAATTATCAGAACGTGAGCGCAAGCATTATGGTAAAATATTAGATGAAGAAGCAGATAAGCTCAATGATTTAATGAACAAATTGCTTTCATTTACTCAAATAGAAAACAACGCAATCACTATTAAGTACGAGGACGTAAACCTCGAAATATTCTGCCAAAATATAATTGATTCTTATCAAATCAAGTATCCACATTTTCAAATCACTTATGAAATAAGCGACATAGCCTATTATAAAACAGATCCAGTGCTTTTGGCTAGCATTTTCCAAAATCTAATTGACAACGCTTATAAGTACTCCTCAGCAGAACATAAGGTATTATATATTGATATCTACAAACGAAAAAGAAGTGTAATTTTTCAATTTATAGATGAAGGCATTGGTATCGCCGCTACAGAAATGACAAATATTTTCAGAAAGTTTTATCGAATACAAAACCAATACAATCAGCAAGGCAGCGTTGGGTTAGGACTGGCATTTTGTAAAGAACTCGTTAATTTTATGAACGGAACGATTTCTGTTAAGAGTAAAGTTGGAAGTGGATCTGAGTTTACCATTGAGCTGCCAATTGAAAAACCTGTGCAATTAAACGAGGTAGAATCTACTTCTCAAACAAATAAATTTCTTACAATTAATTAGATATGCAAAAAGATATAAAAGTTGCAGTTGTTGAAGATGATGAAAATCTGCGGTTTTTAGTAGTACACCGTTTAGAGACAGAAGGATATAAAGTTGTGGAAGCTGCGGATGGTAGAGCTGCTGAAGAATTGATTTTGAGCGAAAAACCAGATATCGTTTTACTTGACTGGATGCTTCCGCACAAACAGGGTTCGGAAGTTTGTAAAAACGTTCGCGAAAAAGGCTTTAACAATCTCATTATTATGATGACTGCCAAGGCGCAGGACGTTGATAAAATTGATGCTTATAGTTTTGGAGTATCGGATTATGTGGTTAAACCATTTAATATGGATGTTTTAGTAGCGTTAATAGGCAATAAAGTAAAGTTTGCTATTAATAACGAAAAATCTGAAGTACACGTATTTGGAGATATGGAACATCATCCGAACACACATTCACTACTTAAGAAAGGCCGAAAAATTGAGTTGACCATTTTGGAAAATAGAATTCTGCTGTATTTTTTACAAAACAACCAGAAAGTAATTAATCGTGAAGAGCTAATGATGGTTGTTTGGGGCTATAATTCGGATGTAAACACACGTACATTAGATATGCATATTGTGCGATTACGTAAGAAAATCGAAGATAACCCTGATCGTCCGCACTACTTGCAAACGGTTCGCGGCATCGGCTACAAGTTCGTAACAGAGTAAAATCACCATAAAATAAAGCCCTATTCATTAAACATGAGTAGGGCTTTTGTTGTAACTGAAATCTGAGAATCTTTATTTGGGCGTTCGGGCGGGTTTTTCGTTACAATCTTTTTGTTTTCCCTTTACGCTTTTCCTAAGCTACAAAAAGGATTTTCACTTCACCCCCTAACGCGGAACCACTGAAATTAAGCCATTTAATATTACAGTATTGATGTGAGTTAATAAGAAATTAAGCTAATGCTTTTAAAAATAGATATCTACATAATCAGTAACCAAATTACCTTCACAATTAATCATATTCTCTAAACGCCAGTATTTCCGGTTTCCGCTTGCAACAAACTTTTGTGTACCTGATTTTATGCATGGATCTCCGTTATTTATGTGATCGATTCGGCTTTCAATTTGGCCATCAAATTCTAACTCACGATCATTGATGGGTTTAATTCGACCGTTAATTTTAAGATAATTCTCTTTGTTTTTACTAAATTGGCTTCCTGAAATTTTATACCAGCCGTTACTGGTTTTTTCAATCGTTGCTGAACCTGGCTCGTTCCAGCTAATCCATTGCAAGGTTAAGGCATGTTCACCAGTGAAAGTTGAATAGTTTGGTGTGAATTTTACTGCCTCATCTAGTTTACTAATTGTATCAGGAACCACAGCAGGTTGTAAATTAAGTACTACATTCCTTAAGCTATCATTTTCTCTTTTTAAGCTAAAGTTTTCCTCTCTTAATCTAGTTTCTGTATTTTCTCCTGGTTTCGGCTGGCATGAAATAAAAACAATGGAAGTAATAAATAATAATTGAATGAGCTTCATGATATGTTATTTGATGGCCAGTGTTCAAAGAACATACCAGAGGTGTTATTTAAGTTTATTAAGCATTATTCCGAAATGCTCTTGCCAGCTTAAAGTCAATGCATTTAAGTTTGCTAAACGGTTTAACATCTCTTTATTTTGAGTGTCATGATAACGAATTCTGTTTACAGCCATAACCGAAATTTCATCAGGGTGAGTGAATAAAGGCACCAACTTATTTGTCGAATTAAATATTCCAGTTTTTATGGTCCGCAAATAAAATCCTGTAAAGCCGGTTTCCTGAATATGAACAACAAACTTTTTGTAGTTATGTCTTACTCCTATAATATAACAGGGTTGTCTGGGTTGAGAAACTTCTACAATAGCTTCTCCGAGTTGATACCTGTTGCCAATAAAAATATGCTCTTCTAAGGCCGCATTGCCAGTTAATGATAAATTCTCTCCAAATGCTGCATTCGATAAATTGAAGCCTAGTTTTTCCTTCCAGAATGCAAAACGATCTATATTATAGCAACAAATTGCCTTATCATTGCCCCCATGATCATCGGTGTGGTACACACTGTCGCCTAAAATTCCATTCATGCCGAGTTCCAAGTCATAATTAACCGGGTTCTTTTTAAATGAGGTAGTTACAGATTGGTGATCTGCTACTAATAATTCAGGTGTTCCTTGAATGTTTACTGATGAAATGGTAATGGTATCCATTAACACAAAGATTTAATAAAAATAATGTTTACTTGCTTTAGACTGGAAGCCAATTGCATGCTAAGAGCATTAAAAACTGTACAATCATTGTCCCATCAAGGTATAAAAAGTAGTAATATTCGTCCCTCTTCCAGCTTGATTTAAAAATTAACCAGCCAGTAAGCAAAACGGTAAGCATTATACCAAAGAAATTACGGTCAAAAGACGAGGTAAATAAAAAAAGTAAGATCAGGTAGGCGATTAATAAACCCTGACAAACAAGATATGCATTTTTTTCGCCAACCATTACCGGGATGGTTTTGAGGGAACTATTCCGGTCTTGAAAAAGATCTCTAATATCAAACGGAACTGTAATGGCAGCGATAAACAGGAACCGCTTCGCTATCAATAACAATGTGTCTCGTGCTGGCGTAGTAACTGCCTGACTACTCTCTAACTCAAGTATTGGAAGCAGCACACAACTAGCCGCCCATACCAATGCTATTAAAAACAATTTCAGTCCTGGGATATTTCTAATTCCAAATTTTTTATCCTGAAAAGTGAAAATGGGCAAGCTGTAGGTAATTGAAATTAGGCCCAAAAAAGCGATTAATATTTGTGATTGAAGTGAAAGGAATGTAACTAGAATCAAGCAGGATAATACAGCAATGAGCGTTAAGGATATCATGATCCGGTAGTGAGAAAATATCCACCTAACCCTTCTAAAAGGAGACTTTTCCGGATGTTTTGGTTTTGCTAAAAGAATGCTGAAGTTGTATAAGGCCAGAGTTGAAAAAAACAAAAGCCTTAAAACATAATAATCGGGTTTTACATTTAGTAGCTGATACGTTACTAAGCCTTGAGCTACAGCACATAAAGCTATAAAGAGGTTGCTGAATAATAAAAAATCAAGCGTTTGCCGGAAGTATTTTATCATTGATATAAGGGTAGCTATCAAATTAATAGACGTTCTCAGAAATCTATGAATTGCTACTGCGTAATGTAAATATCGTAATTTCAGGTAAAATTCCAACTCTTCCCGGATATCCTAAAAATCCGTAACCAACATTAACGTACAATTGTTGTTTGTTTACCTGATAAAAGCCTGCCCATTCATCGTATATATATTCTATCGGGCTCCACTGAAATTTTTCGGTTATCACACCAATTTGCATTCCGTGTGTATGGCCACTAAACATGGCATCAATTTGCGGATAATTTGGTAAAACCTGAGCTCGCCAATGTGATGGGTCATGAGATAATAGGAGCTTTACCGGAAGATCATCTGTGTTTTTTACAGCCAAATCCATCCGCCCATACTTCAAGAAACGCCCAGCTCCCCAATTTTCAATTCCTAAAATTCCAATTTCTTCTCCATCAATTTTTAAACGGCGGTTTTCGTTTAATAGTAAATCCCAACCCATGTTTTTATGAGTTACTTTCACCTCTCTTAAATTTTTGGCTTTCGCCGGAGATGGTTGCTTACCATAAAAGTAATCGCCATAGTCATGATTCCCTAATATGGAATAAACGCCTAGAGGAGCTTTAACTTTAGAAAAAATGTCCTGATAATCTCGCATTTCTGATGCGATGTTATTAATAAGGTCGCCAGTAAAGAATATAAAATCTGGTTTCTCTGCTAATAGCATTTCAACACCACCTTTAACCGCTTTTTGATTATAAAAACTTCCAGAATGAATATCGGAGATTTGCCCCATTTTAATGCCATCAAAAGCTTTTGGGAGGTTTAGTAAATACAAGGTTTTATGCTTTACGCGATAATCATACGCTCCGGATGCAATACCATAAGTTAATGTAGCAAGAGGAACTGCAGCAATGGCAATACCTGCTTTTACTAAAAACTCTGAGCGAGGAATAGCGTCGTTGCTCGAAATTTTTTCCTGCTGTTTTGAAGCATGTTTTAACTGTGATTTTCTTTTAAACCAAATAAAACCTCTTCGTAAATCATCCAAAAGGATAAAAAGCACAAAAAAGAATTTAGAAATATAAGTTAAAAAGAAAGCAACTAGAATTACAGACCTCAGCGATAGTTGGATATTGAAGTAAATGCCACAAAAAACTCCCATAATGAGTAGGGCAGAATAAGCCCACCAAATAGAGGAAAAAAGTTTCCTTTGCCTACTTGTCCATTGAGATTTTACAGAAAGTACTGCTTTAAAAATATAGAAATCAATAATTATCAGCACGAGGCTGACAATTACCAACCCTAATACGCGGTTACCCATTTGATAATTAATTATTAGCCTAAAGGCAGTAATGATAGGTTCAGGGATTAATATCTACGACGAGAATTGTCATCATAATCATCGTCCTCATCACCAAACTCTGCGCTAAACAGGCTATTAAACATATCTGCAAAGGTAAAACCATTATCTAAGAAAGATTTACTTACCTGTGAATATTCTGCCAGGCCATGTAGCAGAAACTCCATGTACAAAAAGCGTTGATTTTCGGTGAGCTTATTATTGAACTGTTTTATTACCGCATTCAATCCTGGTATAGAACTTAAAGCGGCTTTATATTTTTGTTCAGAAAGATCATCCAAAATACTTATGTTATTTCCTGAACCAAACCAATTTACGATTTCGCTGTAAGGATTGGCTGTTTTTGACTTCTTTGCTTTTTCAGGATCTGGGAAATATTTAACCATCATCGTTTTTACTGCCTTACCAATTAAGGTATTGGCAACTTTTGCTGGCCCTTCTAACTCACCTTCATACACTAATTCTATTTTTCCGGTAATGGCAGGGATTACTCCAAGGAAATCTGAAATACGAACAAAAGTGCTTTTCTCATCATTTATAAGCATTCGTCGTTCTGCGTTACTAATTAAATTTTCGTAAGCCGATATGGTTAAACGAGCTGAAACGCCTGATTTTTTATCAATATATTCAGAGTTTCGAGCCTCGAAGGCGATTTGCTCAATCATATCTTTAACCAAACTATCAGCCTCGATACTTTTCTTTTGGCTGCTAGTTAAGGAGGCTTCCTGCTCGGTAATTAAGCGGGAAGTTTCTATGTTACGAGGATAATGAGTCAAAATCTGACTTTCAATCCGATCTTTAAGTGGCGTAACAATAGCCCCGCGGTTGGTATAATCTTCTGGGTTTGCGGTAAATACAAATTGCAGATCGAGCGGTAAGCGCAATTTAAAACCGCGTATTTGTATATCCTTTTCTTGTAAGATGTTGAATAGCGCTACCTGAATTCTGGCTTGTAAATCAGGCAATTCATTAATAACAAAAATGCCACGATGTGCACGAGGTATCAATCCAAAATGAATTACTCGTTCATCCGAATATGTTAATTTTAAAGTTGCGGCTTTGATTGGATCCACGTCACCAATTAAATCTGCAACGGTAACATCTGGAGTTGCTAATTTCTCAGTATATCTTTCCGAACGATGCAGCCACGCAATTGGCGTTTCATCTCCTTTGGTTTCAATCTCATTTCTTCCAAACCAAGTAATTGGTGATAAAGGATCATCAAACAACTCTGCACCTTCTATATAAGGCACAAATTCATCCAAAAGATTAATCATTAAACGGGCAATACGAGTTTTAGCCTGGCCTCTTAATCCTAAAAGCAAAATATTATGCTGAGACAGTATCGCGGTTTGCAAATCTGGGATTACGGTATCTTCATAACCAATGATTCCTTCAAAGCCAGCGTCTTTATTTTTTAGCTGTTTAATTAAGTTCTCACGTAGTTCTTCTTTTACAGTTCGTGGTTTGTAACCGGATGCTTTTAACTCTTTTAATGTTTTTATATCTTGATTCATGTATTTTTTTTACTAGGATTTCACCGATTCAATATGATTTCACGGATTCAACTTGATATTTTTTTGTTAATGTTAGACCGAAAGTCTGAAAATCAGAAGACGGAAAGCTGTATCGTATCACTTTGAACTCTTAGTGAAAAACAACTGATAGTCTTAACTCTAGTTATTCGGACTTCCCGACTTCTCACCTCACAGTTCTTCTTCTGTTTTTTATATAATCTTCAAAAATGTATTCGCCCAAACCGTTAAGTGAGCTGTAAAATGCCTTTCCGCTATTTATTTCCGTGAATTGACGCACGAATTGTTGCAAGTAAGGGTCTTTAGCAATCATAAATGTAGTAATTGGGATATTTAAGCGTTTGCATTGAGCTGCCATATTGAGTGTTTTGCTGACTACTTTTCGATCAAGTCCGATGCTATTTTTATAATATTTATTTCCTTCTTTCAGGCAGGTTGGCTTGCCGTCAGTAATCATGAAAATTTGTTTATTATGAGTTTTCCTTCTTCTTAATAAATCAACTGCAAGTTCTAAGCCGGCGTAGGTATTTGTATGGTATGGGCCTACTTGCAAGTAAGGAAGATCTTTTAAGGTAATCGGCCAGGCATCATTTCCAAAAACCACAATATCTAAAGTGTCTTTCGGATATTTAGTGTTAATTAATTCGGCTAAGGCCATGGCAACTTTTTTTGCTGGTGTAATTCGGTCTTCGCCATACAAAATCATTGAATGGGAAATGTCGATCATCAAAACGGTTGAAGTAAGTGTTTTGTAATCCTTTTCCTCTACCTCCAAATCACGTTCAGTCATGGTGAAATCCCCGATGCCGTGATTGATCTGAGCGTTGTGAATAGATGCCGTCATATCTATTTGATCCAGGCTATCTCCAAATTGGTATTCACGACGGTCGGCATTTTTTTCTTCACCTAATCCCGATAGGTTTGAATTGTGATCTCCTTTGCCAGACTTTTTGAGCTTTCCAAAAATTTCTTCTAAGGCTGATTTACGAATGCTCTGTTCTGTTTTGCCCGTTATTTTAAATCCTCCCGGGTTTTGATCGTCATTATCGAGGTAACCTTTTTTCTTCAGGTCATCAATAAAATCGCCCATTCCATATTCATTGCTAGTAAGATTGTATTGCTTATCTAACTCATTCATCCATGCCAATGCTTCATTAGCATCTCCAGATGTGTAATTAAGTAATTCTAAGAATACTTTTAATAGCTCATCAAACCCGCCTTTTGGAATTTCATTCGGTGTGAATTTTGAGAATTCATGTCCTCTCATACTATGCCCTTCTAATTGAATTAACGAGATAACTAAGTTAAAAGTTTTGTAAGGCAGAATTTATCTTATTGATTAGATCTGCGAAGTTTTTACATTAGAATAACAGGACTTGAGAAGCAAAATGATGCCAGAGTTTACTGGTATTGAAGCATTTTACATTATGATGAAGAACGGATTTTATTTATCTCATCTAATTTATAAATAGGATTAGCTCCCCGGTTACTCGCCACAAAAGCGCCCATACAGCAAGCATCATTTAAGGCCTTCCCAATGGGGAGATTTTTAAGCAAACTGCCAATAAAAGTGGCTAAAAAAGCATCGCCAGAGCCTACTGTATCAACAACATCCACTACATACCCTGGATGTTCGTAAAAATCATTGTCATATAATATAATGGCTCCTTTATCGCCCCTTGTAACACAAACCTTCGTGCAGTTCAGGATGTCGGCAAGATGAAGGATTTTATCGTGCAGGCGAAATACATCACTTTGTGTACTTGTTAATATATCAAGCTCCTCGTCATTTACTTTAATAACGTCTGCCAGCACCGCTAATTCTTTAATGGCAGCAATTGAATAGTGTGGGGCTCTTAAATTGATATCAAACACTTTTAAGGCTTTGCTATTCTGCAGCAAATATATAAGCGTATTTTTTGTTTTATCATGCCGACAAGCAAGACTGCCAAAAACAATTACGTTAGCTTGATTCGCAGCGTCAACCAGTTCAGGTGTGATGCATATGTTATCCCAGGAAACTGGAGAGGGTATAATGTACGTTGCCTGATGTTGTTCATTTAATTTAACGGTTACTACACAGGTTTTTAGGTTATCCCCCTGAATTAAGGATGAGTAAATTTCATTTTCTTTCAGAAACTTGATTAGATCTTCGCCCTCTGTGTCTGCTCCTATGCTGGTGGCTATCAACGCATTTAAGCCTTGTTGCTTCAAGTGCATAGCTACATTCATTGGTGCTCCGCCAGGTTTTTTTTCGTTTTTAAAGGTATCCCATAAAACCTCTCCAAAACATAATATAGATTCAGGCATGATAAAAATTTTGCGACTTCAATGTAACAGTTCTATTTTAATTACCAAAGTGGGCTTTGTTTAATTTGGTATTCCACTAGTTTTTTCATTATGCCTAAAGGAGATAAGCATATAGCTTATTTGGGTTTGCTATTGCTTAAAGCTATGTCAGCTCTTTTGTGAGCCAGTTCTTCTTTCCAACTCATGTAGGTGGAGGCATAGTTTCTTTTCATGATGTCGTCAAATTTTCTTTGCAGTGTTAGGTTATATAAACTTTTTGCCTTAACCAGCCATGATTTATCCCAAGCCCGAAGAGAAATTGAGAATGATCCGTCCAGATATTTCATCCAGTGCCAGTATCCGGTAGGCATAAATAAGGTATCGCCATGTTCTAAAATACCCTGTTGCCCTTCAATTCCCTTTAATGCAGGGAACTTTTCAAAATCTGGATTTTCAATATCATAATCTTCCAGGGCGTAGGTTGCAAACGGTATACAGTATAAACGGTCTTTCCATTTATTTTCAAACAGAATGATTTTTTTACGACCATGAAAATGTGTGTGGAATATATGAGCGAGATCTATGTCGTAATGAAGAAAAGTCACTGACCCTTTACCGCCAAAAAACATATTGGGATAACTGTCTAAAAAACCACCCATTAAATTTTTAGGAGCTCTATAATCATCTAGTAATTGAGGGGCGTATTTTATCGGATCAAATAAGAAAATGCGAAGATCGGTAGGTTTGTTTTGAATGAGATCTACATACTCTGAAAATTTCATTTCTCCTGCAGATGCATTAATTGGTTTAGAAGGATCTGCTTTAGAACTATCATATAACGGTACAATCAGATCGCCAACGGTATCTTTCAAATAATCGAAAGTCCACTTCGTAAAAGCAGGCCAATTTCTAGCCAGATTTTTAATTATTAACGGTTTACGTGTGTTAAGATATTTGTTAACGAAACTATCTTTACTGATGTTGTCAACTATATCAATGGGTTTCAACAAAATTCCCATGGCTTGGATATTTTGATATTAAAATTAGATAATTGTTATTTTTCTATTAAATATATCTGTCATCAGAAAATAAAAAAACCCGGCGGATGAGCATCTTGTCGGGTTTCCGAGTATTAATTTAAACTTAGTTAGGTAATAATACAGTATCAACCACGTGTATAACACCGTTACTTTGAAAAACATCAGAAATAGTAATAGTTGAAGTTCCGCCCTTTTCATCAGTAAGGATTAAAACTTGACCTTTCATAGATGCGGTTAAAATCCCACCACTAACAGTCTGGAATTCAGCCTTGCCTTTACCAGCTTTAATAGCTTGTGCGATAGACACTGCGCTATGGTTGCCAGCTACTACATGGTAAGTTAAAATTTTCGTTAATGTTGCTTTGCTTTCTGGTTTAACCAATGTTTCCACAGTACCGGCAGGTAATTTATCAAAGGCGGCATTTGTTGGTGCAAATACGGTAAACGGGCCAGCAGTTTTTAATGTTTCTACCAAACCTGCAGCAGTTACAGCAGCTACTAAAGTGGTGTGATCTTTTGAATTTACAACGTTGTCAACAATGTCTTTTGTTGGATACATAGCAGCACCGCCAACCATTTTAGTTTTTTGTGCGAATGTTTGAGTGCTGATTGCAGAAGCTACTAAAGCAACAGCTAAAATTATTAATTTTTTCATTTTAATATTGTTTTGGTTTTTTATTTGTAATTGTGAAGAATTACGGCAACCAGAACTGTCTGGATTTCCAAAAAATAAAAAAATAATAATCAACCGTTTATCAGGTTACTTTGGCTTTACGAATATAATTTGAAAACACTTTTGGAAAAAAACGTTTTAACAAAACGCCATATTTTTCTTTACCGCCGAAAAATATTTCTTCTTTTTTCTTCTCAATTGCCTTTATGATGAGCTGAGCACACTCTGCTGGTTCCATGGCATCTTGCATGATTTCATCCATCTTATTTTGAGCGTCTCCGTCGCCAGTAAGCGCATTTAGGGTCACATTCGTTTTTACGAAGCCTGGGCAAACAAGTGTGATGTGGATATTTTTATCAAACACTTCCGAACGCATGGAATCGAAATAACCATGTAAAGCATGTTTAGAAGCAGAGTATGATGATCGGAATTTTGTTCCGAATTTGCCCACCAAACTGCTGATAACAACCACATGGCCACCGCCTTGTTTAATCATTGCTGGTACTACTGTTTGAGTTAAAGCAATCGTTCCAAAGTAGTTAACATTCATGATTTTTTTAGCAACATCTAACGATGTCTCTAAGGCAGTTGCTCGCTGGCTAATACCTCCGCAATGAATCAAAATATCAATCCGGTCATAAATTCGTAGGGCGTCTGATGCTTTTTCTGCTAACGTTTCCGTTTGCTCAAGATCCAATGTTAACACGTGTATATCAATGGGATTCTTTTTGCAATTTTGCTTTACCTGGTATAGGTTGTCACGGTTTCTGGCTGATATAATGAGCTTTGCTCCTAAGTCATTAAAAGCGAAAACTAATGCTTCGCCAATTCCGCTTGAAGCTCCGGTAATCCAAACAACTTTATTGGTCATCATTTAGGGATGTTAGATATTAGATGTGAGATAATAGAAGTTAGATAATAGATGTGAGATATTAGATTTGAGATGTGAGAAGTTAGAGAATTTTTCTTAACAAATTGTTTAAAGATCACCTGGTACTGCTATGTCCGATTAATTTAGATCATCAGCAAATATTTCAGATGCAATTCGGTCTGCAAACAATTTGCCTTTTTGAGTAAGTGTAATCACATCATTCATGTTTACTACCCATTCATTGTATATAAATTCTTCAAGAGCGTTTTTAATATCGCTCACATATTCACTGCCAAAGTCGCGATTAATTTTGTTTAAATCCATGCCCCAGATGGTTCTTAATGAAGTCATTATGTATTCGTTGAGGCGATTTATTTTAGTTAAAACTTCTACCTCTGCGGGGATATTCTTCTTCTCGATCGATTCAATATACTTTGGATTGTTTGATACATTCCATTGCCTGGTTTCTCCATTAAACGAGTGAGCAGAAGGGCCAATTCCCAAGTAAGAAACACCTTTCCAATAATTTGAATTATGCCTTGAATACATTCCAGGCAACGCAAAATTTGATATTTCGTAATGCTCAAATCCTGCATTTGCTAATGTTTCAATCAGCATGGTTAATTGATCTGCGCTTTGAGATTCGTTCATAGGCTGCTGTTTGCCCTTTGCAATAAATGAAGCAAGTGCGGTAGCAGGTTCAACCGTCATAGAATAAGATGAAATGTGTGGTATTTTCATCTCAATGACTTTTTGAATATTGTTAAGCCATTTGTAATTTTCTAACAGTGGATATCCGTAAATGAGGTCTGTTGTAATGTTTTCAAAGCCAGCGTCCTGAACTCTTTTGATAGAACTTTCTGCTTCTGAAGCGTTGTGAGCCCGATTCATCCACTTTAAATCTTCTTCATAAAATGATTGAATGCCGATGCTAAAACGGTTGATCAGTGTTTGCTTCAGCTCTTTTACTTTTTGAGGATATAGATCGTCAGGGTTTGCTTCAAGTGTAATTTCTGCATCTTCGGCTACTTCGTAATGCTCGGTAATGGTTGATACTAATGTTTGAATTTCATTGGCGGAAAGGAGTGAAGGAGTTCCTCCCCCAAAGTAGATAGTTTCGATTTTCTGGTTCCCCAGATAATTTTTTTGGAGGATTATTTCTGCCAGTAAAGCCGATATCATTTTGTCTTTTAGTAATGGCGATGTGCTAAAATGAAAATCGCAATAATGACAAGCTTTTTTACAGAAAGGTATATGTAGGTAAATTCCGGCCATGCTTTATGTATAATATATTCCTTTGTAATTAGATGTTATTTACTACGATGAGGAAATTGAGTGCTTATGGATGTATCGTATCAAAAGTTGATAAGGCAAAGGTAGTAGCAATTACGAATTTCTTCAGATTTACGAGAATAAAGATATTTAGATGTTGACGGAATGACGTTCAAAAATACACGCTTGATTTATAAGCACAAAAAAGGTCGGAATTATTAAAATCCGACCTTACATCTACCTATGAAAAACATGTCCTTTGGGAAGGACAAGTACGTGTACGCATGAATTTTAGTTAAGTTTCCATATTTTTTACTAAACACAAAAAAACGCTAATTAGCGTTTTAATCATTGGGACTATGGTATGTTTGTCAAGCGAAATTGTTTTTGAATTTTTTGTCTGAGGGAGAGTTTAGCAAGGTTGTTTGATAAATAAATCGATATTATTTGATTTTAAAATTCTGTAAGTGATTGCTAGTCAGGGTGGGAATGAAGGGATTTTTAAGAAAGTAGATCATTTTTGTTACAATCCTGTTTTATCATGAAACCATTACCAGCCTTGCATAAGTGCTGAAAAGTTATGCACGATTAATGGCTTATTTTATAGAGGAGTGTCTAGTTTGAATAATAAAAGAATTCTGGGATGATATCTCGTTTACAAGCGGATATTTGATTATGCTATGTTGAATGCAATTAATAATAAAGGCCCCAATTTGGGGCCTTTATTATTAATTTAATATGGTTTAGCTTCCCTAGAAACTTCTTCAGCTTCATGAACAGCATCTTCTGAATGAGTACTGCCAATCGAGCCACTTTGAATATTCATTCCTTCAACTTTTTTCAAGCCTTCTGCTACTCTTTTTCCATAATCAGGATCGCATTGAGTAAACAGGTCGATCATTTTATCTTTAACAATTTGTTCAACCGGCGCAAGCGTATTTACCAGGTTGTTAATCAAGTCATCACGTTCCCAGTCTTCATGTAAACGATACCGCTCGCCAGCCTGTTTAAAATTGTTTTGGCGTTCAATTTTTTCACGAACAAGCCGAGCTTGGTAAGATGGAGTATGATCTTCACCCGCTTTAGATGCTTCTTTCAATCCGTTTAAATTCGACGGTTCGTAGTTTACATGTGGGTTGGCTCCCGGAGCAACATCAACATAATAAGTCATTTGCCCATCTCGCTGATTAGTTGCCACTTTTGCTAACGGGGCATTAATTGGCAATTGCAAATAGTTTGATCCCACACGATGGCGTTGCGTATCCGAGTATGAAAAGGTTCTTCCCTGCAACATTTTGTCATCTGAAAAATCAAGTCCGTCAACTAAAACCCCGGTTCCAAATGCTGCTTGTTCTACTTCCGCAAAATAATTTTCAGGGTTTTTATTCAGAGTCATTTTACCTACCGGGATAAAAGGAAACTGATCTTGAGGCCAGATTTTAGTGTCGTCAAGCGGATCAAAATCTAATTCCGGATGTTCACCATCACTCATTATCTGAACGTTTAACTCCCATTCCGGGAAATTACCAGCTTCTATAGCATCATACAGATCTTGCGTAGCATGATTAAAATTCTTTGCCTGAATCTGCTCTGCTTGTTCTTGAGTAAGGTTTTTGATTCCTTGCAACGGTTCCCAGTGATATTTTACTAGTACGCCAGTTCCTTCTTTGTTTACCCATTTATACGTATTAACTCCTGAGCCTTGCATTTGACGATAATTAGCCGGAATTCCCCATGGAGAAAACAGGAAAGTAATCATGTGCATGGCCTCGGGCGTATTACTGATAAAGTCAAAAATACGCTGACCATCTTGTCTGTTTGTAATTGGGTCTGGTTTAAAAGCGTGGACTAAATCTGGGAATTTCATCGCATCCCGAATAAAAAACACTTTTAAATTATTCCCCACCATATCCCAATTGCCATCTTCTGTATAAAATTTAACTGCAAATCCACGAGGATCTCGCAAAGTTTCTGGAGAATGGCCGCCATGAATTACTGTAGAAAACCGAACAAAGACAGGTGTAATTTTACCTTTTTCCTGAAATAACTTTGCCCTGGTAAATTTAGAAACGTGCTCTTCGCCGACTGTGCTATAAGCTTCAAAAATTCCGTGTGCACCAGTCCCTCGGGCATGAACTACTCGCTCAGGAATGCGCTCGCGGTCGAAATGAGAGATTTTTTCCAGAAATTGATAGTTTTCAAGAGTTGCTGGCCCCCGGTTACCTACAGTTCTAATACTTTGGTTATTAGTTATTGGATGCCCTTGACGGGTGGTAAGTATATTAGAACCTTCATTTGTTTTCATATGACCATTACTTTGGCCATTTGAATTTGTCTTTTGATCGTTTTCCATTATAATAATTTATTGGTGTTAATTGATAACAGACAAGAGATTTGATATATGTTAAACCAATTTGGCTTCAGAACTTATGGCTGTATCTAAAAGTTTAGAGATCGGACAATTTTCTTCCGCATCTTTTACGGCTGCCTGAAAATCTTCCTCACTAATTCCTGGTACTGAACCTTCAACAATTAAATGAGATTTAGTTACAGACCCATCTTCAAAGGTGATTTGACATTTAGTACTTAAAGCATCGGCTGTAAAACCTTTTTCGTTTAATACAAAGCTTAATTTCATGGTAAAACAACCAGCATGCGCAGCTGCAATTAATTCTTCAGGATTGGTACCAATGCCATCCGCAAAACGAGTATTAAACGAGTATTGAGTTTTGCTAAGCACAGTGCTTTGCGTAGATAAATGGCCCGAGCCTTCTTTTCCTGAACCGTTCCATACGGCAGTTGCATTTCTAATCATAAGTGTTTGAATTATTAATTGGTAAATATGTGTTTAGCTAATTTACCGTTGTATTGGCAATTAAACAACATATACATGTAAAAAAGAGGGTGTATTTTATAGATTTTACTGGATCAAATCCGGGTTAACCTGGCCTTTATTGAGACTTGTTATTTTGCTTAGATCATAAACTTTTACTCCCTCTTGCTCATCGCCCTTTAGTAAACCTTTTTCATAAAGGTCAGATAAAATTCTGCTAGTATATTCTTGAATTATTTCGAGCGGTTCGGTTGGTTCGTACTCATGTATCTTATGTGCAACGGCATGGGCTGTCCCTAATTCAATATCTGCCAAACAATAAATCACTTTATCTTGTTCGGAAGCATCAGTGTGGTAATCGGAGGGTATAGATAGTGGTTTATACTCCTCAATAAATTTTTGGTCAGCCTTATTCATAATCGTTGCGTTACATATTTAAGCGTTCAATTTTGTCAGCGAGTAAATGTAATATGGGTTCTTTGACTTCGCCCGGATTTTTGCATATGTGTAAAAATCCATGTCTATCTGGCTGAAAACTAGCTACTAGCTTGTTTTCAAGAAAAATTTCAAACTGGCACTTATCTGTATCATCATGCACATAATCTACTATCTCAAAGTGTATTTTTTCATTGCCTTGTTCTACTTCAATGCTAAATTTGTCCATGATAATTAAGCTAGAATTTGTGTGTGTTCACTTTTTGTGCCAATGATCATTTAAATTTTTAATAATTAGTTTTAATATTGGATATTGTTCTCAATGCCAGGAGTTCGATTTTTTTATAAAAAGGTGTGTTTGGGCGTTCGGGCGGGCTTTCCGTTACAATCTTTTTGCGAAGGGGGCAAAAAGGATTTTCACTTCAATCCCTAACGCAAAATCTAGCATTTTCATAAACGTATTTCATAAAACGTCGTAATGAGTATCACTACACATTCTAAAATCGAAGCGGGATTAACAACATATTAAAATCTAATAATGGAATTTACTACTTCTGAAAAATATAAACTTGAAGACGAGCGGGTATTATTGCGCCCCTTAGAACGAAATGACAATTTGCATTTAGAATATTTTGCCGAGAATGAACCTGAGCTTTTCAAGTATTCGTTGTCTCTGGTTGCTGGTAAAGAGAACCTGAAAAACTATATAAACCTTACATTAAGCGCCCGTGAAAAGGAAACGGAATATCCGTTTATTGTATTCGATAAGTTAACAGGAAAGTATGCTGGTACTACCCGATTTTATGATATTCAATTAAAAAATAAATCTCTTCAACTTGGATATACTTGGTACGGCAAAGAATTTCACGGAAGTGGTTTAAATAAACACTGTAAATTTTTGCTCCTTGAGTTTGCCTTTGAAACTATAGGTATAGAACGTGTAGAGTTTCGGGCCAACAATTTAAATGAGAGAAGTAAGGCAGCAATGATCAGTATTGGTTGTACCGTTGAAGGAGTTCTGCGCCAAAGCATATTAGAACCTAATGGTTTTCGAAGAGATACGATAGTACTAAGTATTTTAAGAGAAGAGTGGCAAAATGGAATTAAGGAGCGGCTACAAGCCAAACTATAATTTGTAGGATCGCTATAAAATTACCCGATACTTTTATGTAATGGTAAGCCCCAGCCAATTAGTTAATCGGTCAGTAAAGATTAATAAAATCCATTTATCAAGCAGAAAGTTGAGATTCCAAGCCATTGCGAAGCTTATCAAAATCAAAGGGTTTAGGTATAAAACCATCGGCAAAGCTATCAGCCATAACATCTTCTTCACGTGCATGTGCCGACATCAGAAAAACAGGTATATGTTTGGTGGTTTCGTTTGTTTTAATAGTTCTGCATATTTCCCGGCCATCTAAAAACCCTAAACGAATGTCCATTAGCACCAGGTCCGGTTTGCAAATTTGTATAATAGGGATGATGTCTTGACCTGTTGTAGAAGTAATAACCTCATATCCTTCACTCGTTAATAGAATGTCTAGGATTTCTAAAATATCCGCATCGTTTTCTACAGCAAGTATCCTTTTTCCCATATCGTTTTATAAATGGAGGCTTATTTAAAGCGTTATAATTTAAGAGGATCGTTCGTCATTAATCATTCCACATTTAAGTTGTAACAACCAGTTTAAAATTTTATGTCGTCCGAAATACTACTTAAAGAATGGATTTTGCTTTTATTGCCTTCCAAGCCATTAAATGGGGATGAGATTAGATGCTTAAAATGTTTTTTGAAATTGGATGATTGAATTTATGTATAGTATAGAATTCAATTGTTTCTAAAAATGGATACCGTTCAGATCAATCGATTAAGAAGGGCGGCCATAAGCTACTTAATGTATGTATCAAGCCATGTTAATACTTTTCCCAAGGCGGCAACACTATTTGCAGGGCTAACCACATTTTCGTGACCAACACCTTCTACTAAATAAAACTCATTTGGTACGTTGAAAAGATCTAATTTGGCCTTTAAATCTGTTGCTTGTTGATATGGCACTACCAGATCTTCTTTTCCATGAATTAACAATGTAGCTTTTGAACTTGCTGAAACGTGCGTTATTGGGCTAGCCGCTATGTACAGTGCCGGATCTTGCTGCTGGGTTTTACCTAAAAAGTTGGCAATAATAAGCTTTTGAACTTCAGTTAGGTTTCTGGAATCTGTTAAGTTAGTTGGGCCCGCAATTGAGATAACAGTTTTTACCTTATCATCAGTGTTATAGGCATAAGTATATAACAAAGCCAAATGAGCTCCTGCGCTTGCCCCAATTAGGCCAAATCGATTTGCAGAAACATGCCACTCGGCAGATTTTGACGATAGAAAATTGATTGCTTTCGTAATGTCATTGATTTGAGCCGGGTGTATGTTGTTCTCTGGCACTGTGGCTAACCTATAATTCATATTTGCCACCGCATACCCGCTATTTTGTAAAGTTTTCACATACATCGAAAGATCGCTTTTGTCGCCACCTGTCCAAAAGCCGCCATGTATTAGCATTACTACTTTAGTGCTTTCATTACGCTTTTCTGGTAAGTACAGATCTAATACTTGTTTACTGTTTTCACCGTAGGCAATATTTAATTTGTCTTCAGCTGCTAATGAGATTTCTTCAATAGATTTTGCTTTTTTACAGCTCGGACTGATCACTGCCAACATTAAAATAGCCGCAATAATTCTAACTTTTATTCTCATGATTTTTGAAGATTGTATTTTGAAAAATTTCATTCATATAAGTTTGCCTAGTAACAATTGTATTTTATAAAGGTTTGGTAATTATTTTAAATGTATTTGCTCGTCTCCTCTGATATCTTTGCTCGAATTAAGATTGTTGATTTGGAAATGCCCAATTCGAATTACTGCGTTATTTGGGTTGTTAAGTGCGTTAACGATGGAAGCGACATCCTTTTTTGGTGTGTCTTGGGTTTGGTTGGTGGGGCCAAAAAAGATACAGCGGACAGCGTGTTAAAACGCCCAACTCATTCCGTATTCAATTTAAATAATATTTAATGCCTGAAGCTAAAAATTCTATTTATAGTATATCGTTTATCTTACTTTGTTTAAGCTCATTTCTCTTCTCTTCTAGCTTTAACATGCTCATTCCAGAGTTGCCAGCTTATATAAGTAAGCTCGGCGGAGCGGAATATAAAGGGCTGATTATTGCATTGTTTACTTTAACTGCCGGGATTTCCCGGCCTTTTAGTGGCAAGCTAACGGATAGCATTGGTAGAATACCCGTAATGGCTGTTGGTTCAATTGTTTGTTTCGTCTGCGGGTTCTTATACCCGGTGTTAGTAACGGTATGGGGGTTCTTGTTTCTCAGGTTAATACATGGTTTCTCGACAGGTTTTAAGCCCACCGCCACGGCTGCGTATGTTGCTGATATTATTCCGGTTGCTCGTTGGGGCGAGGCTTTAGGCATTCATGGCTTATGTTTTAGCACCGGTATGGCAATTGGGCCAGCCATCGGAAGTGCTATTACATCGCGTTACTCTATTAATGTTTTATTCTACGTTTCTTCCCTTTTTGCTTTACTGTCTATCGTGATTTTAATGAACATGAAGGAAACGTTAAAAGAGAAGCAGTCATTTAAGTTTTCATTGTTTAAAATAAACAGAACCGAAATAATAGAAAAACGAGTTTTACCAGCTGCATTAGTAACATTACTTGCTTATATAAGCTACGGAGCCATATTAACAATAATTCCGGATTGGAGTCACCATCTTGGAATCCAAAATAAAGGAACCTTTTTCATGGTGTTTACGATATCATCTTTACTTGTCAGATTTTTTGCTGGTAAACTTTCAGATCAGTATGGTCGGGTATTGGTTCTGCAAATAGCGCTTGTATTGCTAGTTATATCGCTGGTTGCCATAGGTTCAGCACAATCCATTATACTGTTGCATGTTGGCTCTATAATTTATGGCTTTGCTACCGGGATTCTTTCACCTGCGGTATCAGCGTGGACAGTAGACTTAAGCTTGCCTAAATTTAGAGGGAAAGCGATGGCAACCATGTACATCGCACTGGAAATGGGGATTGGCTTAGGAGCTTTAATAGCAGGTTGGATTTTTAAAGATGTTATTCCAATGATCCCTATTATTCTATATTCATCTGCGGGCATAGCTTTAATCGCATTACTATATCTAATTTATTACAAAGCTGTTTCAAATAAAATTGAAAAACAGATTTGAATTTAAAAAGAGCTTATGTTTGAAGTTTTTTCTATAAATCTATTCGCTTTGATAATATTTATGCCGCTTGGTATACAGGTCAAATTCTTAAAATTCCAAATAGTAAGTGATATTATACCATACTTAGTTTTTACAGATTATTATGGAAGGATTTTTGTTTTGAAATTTATGGGTTAGCGATGATAAAATAATCCGGTAAAGTTCCATTACAAAAATTACTTCTATGAGCTTTCAACTTACTACCGAAGATAAAATAGATTTATTCCAAATGGCTTATAATGCAGTGGATGATTATAGCGATGAATGTTCTGGATTATTATTAAGGGTTAAGTCAGTACTTGAATCGTTGTTGCGGTTGGAAGAAGATTGCCGTAATCCTGAACAATGCATCGAAGATCTCGAAATTTTAATTTTGGGTTTTGAATCAAAAATCCGTAAAAAGGAAAGCTTTGAATTAGTCATGAATCAAGTAAGTTTCGACTAACGCTCATTTTTTGTTTATCAATCAGTTGTCGGTTCCTCTTAACTTATTTCCACTTGCAACGCAAGTATTGCTTCGTACAACTCTGTACTGAGGCTTAAAATTTCACAATATATTCCGTATCGATTAATTTAGAAACAACAAAGTTATTATTTATGCAATCGGTTGCATTCTTAAGTTTATTGTTTATTTTTAGGTCTTATAATCAACATGCGCATTTGTTCATATCCTTTCCAATAAACCTATTTATTAAAATGACCATCAACTCAATTAAAAGCTCTTTGTTACTAGCTCCACTGTTAGTTCTGAGCATTTCCGCTTTAAGTCAGGATGCAAAGCCTGTTGAAAACAAAAAATACCTATCTCAACCACTGGTTAAGCATATTTATACAGCAGATCCCTCAGCACATGTTTTTAATGGCAAAATTTACATTTACCCTTCTCACGATATTGAAGCTGGTGTCCTGGAAAATGATAATGGAGATCACTTTGATATGCGGGACTATCATATTCTATCCTTGGATAAAATTGGAGGTAAAGTAACAGATCATGGAGTTGCATTGGATATTAAAAATATTCCTTGGGCGGGCAGACAACTTTGGGCTCCAGATGCTGCCTATAAAAACGGTATTTATTACCTCTATTTCCCGGTTAAAGATAAACAGGATATATTTCGAATTGGTGTTGCGACTAGTAAGTCGCCTACAGGGCCGTTCAAAGCAGCAGCCAATCCAATAAAAGGTAGTTTAAGTATAGACCCAGCCGTTTTTACAGATACCGATGGCAAGTCATATATGTATTTCGGCGGGATTTGGGGAGGACAGCTTCAGAGATGGCGATCAACAAGTTATAACTTAAAAGGTGAAGAGCCTAAGGATAATGAGCCTGCTATGGGGCCACGAGTGGCAAGATTATCAAAAAATATGCTTGAGTTTGATGAGCCTGTTGAGGAAATTAAAATTCTTGATAAAGACGGAAAGCAATTGCTAGCGGGAGATCATAATAGAAGATTTTTTGAGGCATCATGGATGTATAAACATAAAGGGAAATACTATTTCACTTACTCAACTGGTGATACTCACTATATTTCATATGCTATTGGAAATTCGCCTTACGGGCCGTTTGTTTATAAGGGAATAATATTAAATCCAGTTCAGGGCTGGACAAATCATCAATCAATTGTAGATTTTAAGGACAAAACATATCTTTTTTATCATGATACTCAATTGTCTGGCAAAACACACTTAAGAAATGTGAAGGTTACTGAACTGGTCTTTAATAAAGATGGATCGATTCAAACAATTGACTCAGTTCAAGACAAGTAAATCGAGGGACGTCTTTTTTATTTTCTTGTTAACCTGAGTTTGGTTACAAATATTAAAAAAAAATGTTGTGGGGCGTCCGGGCGGGCTTTGCGTTCCAATCTTTTTGCGAAGGGTGCAAAAAGGATTTTCACTGCCATCCCTAACGCAAAACCTAGCAAGTGTAATAAAGTTATTCAATGAAGGTCTTTCTGAGCCATGGTGGCACATTTTAATCGTACTCAGGTTACTATATAATATGGAAGGGAATTGCTAGTGCAGTTCCCTTTTTTTGTTAAGCCCCCATTCTTTAAATATTGATCTTAAAAATGAGTTTCAAAATTGTCTGTATTTGTCGTTGAAAAAATCCTTGAGATTTAATTCTAGGCGACGAATCATGACTTTGTGCTATTGTGGTTTTAAAATACTTGTTTTTATGTAATTAATTTCCCTATTTTTTCTTTATCTATAGATTTAGCTTCATTATTATTGTCGTAAATCATATAATTTGTTGATTTATGACTGTAATTTTTAAAATTTCACATTTTTTTTAATAAAAAACTTGTAAAGTTGTTTTATTTGCTTACTTTCATTAAAAATTCAGTATTAATAAGTGTTCAGATATCAATTTTAGTTGTTTTGTAGCGAATAAATCGATTTAGTAATTAACAGTGTTTATACTTAACAAACCATAATAATTATGAAAAGAGCAATACCCTTTGCAGTGCTAATGATAGTACTGATCCTAGCATTCCTTTATCCATCCGTAGAATTAACGGAAATAAAAGACAGCAAAATAGACACTGGCGATACTGCCTGGCTTCTTGTTTCAACAGCTTTAGTTTTATTAATGACTCCTGGTCTCGCATTCTTTTATGGAGGAATGGTTAGAAAGAAGAATGTTATCTCTACGATGCTGCAAAGTTTTGTTTGTATGGGGCTGATAACCGTTATCTGGGTTGTTTTTGGATTTAGCCTTGCTTTTGGTGATGATATTGGTGGTGTTATTGGTAATCCTTCTACATTCTTTATGATGAAAGGGATGCTTGGTAACGCAACATGGTCATTAATGCCAACTGTCCCAATTGTGCTTTTTGCTATGTTCCAGTTAAAATTCGCTGTAATTACGCCGGCGTTGATAACAGGAGCTTTCGCTGAACGGATTCGCTTCAATTCGTATTTAATTTTCTTGTGTTTGTTTATGATTTGCATATACGCTCCACTAGCACATGCAACATGGCATCCAATGGGTATCATGTTTGAAAAAGGAGTATTAGATTTTGCAGGAGGTACAGTTGTACACATGTCTGCAGGTTGGGCTGCACTTGCTTCCGCATTATATCTTAAAAAACGTAGTACTTCAGATCATACTCCAGCACGTGTTAGTTATGTAATACTAGGTACAGGTTTACTATGGTTCGGTTGGTTCGGTTTTAACGCTGGTTCTGCTGGTGGTGCAAATACGCTTGCTGCAACTGCTTTAGCAACTACTACCACTGCATCTGCTGCTGCAGCTATTACCTGGATATTTTTTGATATGCTTCGCGGTAAAAAACCATCAGCTATCGGAGCATGTATTGGTGCTGTTGTAGGTTTGGTTGCTGTTACTCCAGCTGCGGGTTATGTTACAGTTCCGCATTCATTAGCTATCGGTATTATTGCCGCTGTAGTTAGCAACTTGGTTGTAATTTGGAGATCACGTACAAATATTGATGATACGTTAGATGTATTCCCTTGTCACGGTGTTGGAGGTATGGTAGGTATGCTTTTAACAGGTGTATTTGCTAGTCAAGCTGTAAACAGCGCTAACACTACTGGTAATGGATTGTTCTACGGTGAAACCCATTTATTCTTAGTCCACCTTGCTGCTTTAGTTGGAGTATCAGTATTTGCATTTTTCGGGTCATTACTTTTACTTAAAATTACCGACTTAATTAGTCCACTTCGTGTATCTCCTGAAGATGAAATCGCAGGTTTAGATATGAGTCAACACGACGAAGAGCTTTAAAATATTTTCTTCAACTTAGCCCCATTACACATACATGTAATGGGGCTTTTTTATTTTTAGAGTTGCCGATAAAAATGTCTAATCCTTTAATCCCGTTTTAAAGCCCATCGAAATTCGAGGATTCTCAATCAGAATATTATTAAATTATTTATAAAAATTGAAATACAAGTAGTTTATTGCCGTTATCTAAGAAACGGTTATATGGGATTACAGTTACGCATAACTTACAAAGACAAAGATTACGTTTACGAAATATTAAATAATACTTCCATCACTAAAGCCACATCTGAATTAGAAATTCAGCTAAATGGAGAGAAACTAATTCTTCAAAAAGATGAAAGGAAGGTTTGGGTTCAAAAGGGCGGAGAGACAATAATAGACCCAGAATTTGCTCAGGCCTTAGGTCGGTCGGTATCCTTAAGATATAGAATGTAAAAAGAAAAGCCGTCACTTTGGGATGACGGCTTTTTTTTACGGAATGTTAAACTTTAGGCTTCTGCATCACGCAATTCTTTTATCCGATCGTGAGATAGTTTCAACGATTCTTTTTGATCAGCAATTAATGAGTTGATATAAGCTGGAACGTCATCATCTTCTAATGCAACTTTGTATGCTTTTTGAGCAGCATCTTCACCAAATTCGCAATTTGCTAAAATTGATTTACGATCATTACCTGTGAAAGCAGCTTTTACATCCATCCAAACTCTGTAAATCTTCCCACTATTCGTGGTTCCTGTATCAATGTCTTCGCCTGAAGCCGCCACTTCAGAAGCAAGTGCCAGTTTGTATTGATGGCTTTCACCAATCATCTGAATAAATAAAGCTTTTAAATCTTGATCGCTGTCTTTTAATTCTTTAATTGCACGTTCGTACCCTTCAATTCGGTCATTATTGATCTGAATCAAATCATTCAGTATTGTTGTTGTTTCTTTAGTTTCCATAATAGTAGTGTGTTTTAGGCAATGTTGCAATTACTGTTCCAGAACATTATTAAGCAATTCTGCAAAGAATACACCTAAAAATTAAGCACAATTTTGCTTCTTCCCATTTTCCAGAATGATTGTAAATCGTCGCTTTACTGATTAAAATTAAGGCATTAAAATTGTTAAAAGCTGTCAATATAATTCTTAAACCCATGCTTATATCTGAAGAAAAAAATATTATAAATCTGGAATACAATGGCGATTTATCTACCATAAATTGGGAAAGAGTATGTGAACTATTTTATAATGTTAATTGGAATAAACGGTACCCGAATGAAATTAAAGAAGCATTTGAAAAGAGCTCCCATACCATCTTTGCTTATGACAATGATTTAATTATAGGTTTTGGAAGAACGGTTGATGATGGTAAGTATTATGCGATGCTTGCTGATATAGTAATTGATCCAGGCTATCAAAAAAAAGGCCTAGGTAAACGCATTGTAAATAAACTAAAAGAAGCGGTGCTCGGTTATCATTTTATCACCTTGACGGCGGCTCCAGGTAAAAGCGATTTCTATAAAAATATTGGCTGGAAAAAGCAATCAACGTCCTACATCTGGCCGCAAACACCTAAACAAGTCCGTCAGCATTGTGAAAAAGAGAAACATATAGAAGGGCATGAATTAGGAAATTTTCTTACTAAAAAATGTGTTTCAAGGGAAGTTGAAAATAAAACGTAGAACCTTCACCTTTAATGCTTTCAATCCATAGTTGCCCTTTATGCCTTTTTAAAATCTCATTTGATATAAATAATCCGAGCCCCAAGCCCTGAAAACGCATGGAGGTTTCATCAACACGATAATACCTGTCTATTATCCTTCCAATATCTTCTGAATCTATACCTATACCGAAGTCGGTTACACTAAAGAAAACGTTGTTATTATAAAGAGTAGATTTAATAATAATTGTATCAGCTTCGGGAGAATATTTTATGGCGTTTGACAATAAGTTATAAATTACCTGTTCAATGCGGTATTTATCGCCGAGGTATTGAAATTGGTCAGAATGTTCAAGTATTAACGTATGTTTAGGGGTACTATGCTGCACACTCTTGATTAACTCTTCAACCATTTCGTGAAAATCAAATGCGGCTTCATTGTATGAGAGTTTCCCTGCATTAATTTTTGAAACGTCTAACAAATCGGAAATTAATCGTTCCAAACGTGATAAATGTTCGGAAGCTTTAGTTGCAAATTTGAATGTTTTTTCTTCTGGGTTGATGGATTTTTCAATTAGTTGTATAAAAGCCTTAACACTCGTTAATGGAGTTTTAAGTTCATGGCTTGCTATACTCAAAAACTCGTCTTTCTTTTCAGATAACTCCCTCAAAGCTTGGCTCGCCACTTCTTGATCTGTTATGTCCACAATGCTGCCTATAAATCCTGCAAATGCGTCTTGCAAGTAATAAGGATTAGCCTGTGCAATCACCCATCGAAGCTCGCCATTTGAAATTCTCAATTTAAATTTTGTTTGATAAGATGTTCTTGAATCAATAGCCGCAAGCCATTCTTCCCGAACATTTGCCTTGTCAACCACCATTACTTTGTTAAAACCAAATCCAAGGCTTTCTTCGAAGGAGACACCTGTTATTTCTATCCATTTCTTGTTGACATAAACACATCGGCCCTCTGCATCAGACTTCCATACCATAAAAGGTGTTTCATCAGCAAGAGTTCTAAAATATATCTCACTTTCTTCGAGCTGTTTTACCTGTTCTTTTTGATCATGGATATCGGTGCTTATCGCGATTCTCATAATCATATTCCCATTCGCGTCGTTTAATGTATTTGCTTGGGTTAAATGTGTTCGATAAGTTCCATTTGCCGACTTATACCTGATCTCCATACTAAATTGAGATCCGGTTTCTATTGCTTGGCTCCAATTTTTTAGCATTTCGTCCATATCATCGGGATGTACAAAGCCCCGCCAGTCAATATGTTGGGATTGTTTAGGTGTCACATCTAAGTATTCGAGCCATGCCTTGTTTAAATAATCAATTTTATCTTGTGAGTTTATTATCAGCGTTTTGTGAAGCATATTATCAGTAACGAAAGAAAACCTGTTTCTACTCAACTCCATCTCCTGATTTGCCATCACTAAATCGGTTACTTCAAATCCGAAAGTAGTAATTCCATCTACTTTGTTATTGCAATCATAAACAGGACTTAAGTAATAGTCCAGATACATTTCCTTACTGTTTCCCGCTTCAGATTTATAAGTAATCCTATGCCGTACATCTCTTTTCGGAATGCCTGTTTCATAAACTTCTCTAATCATTTGATCGTCTTCAGATGATAAGATGTTGGGCTGGATTTCCTGGAGCGTTTTTCCAAAATAGTCATCCCTTCCAGAAAAATCCATTACCATTTTGTTTACAAAATCATACCGTAGCTCCGAGCCTCGTCTTATGGTAATAAAGGCTGGAGCATTCATAAACACTGATTTAAATTCTTCTTGTTGTTGTTCTATAATCGATTGTAAAATCGAAGCTTGATTCTCCGCTATTTTCTTTTCAGATATATCAATCATATACGTTACAGCGTCACCTTTTTGCTGTTCATTTGTCAATCTTGCCGCACCTAATAATACCCATATTCTCGAGCCATCTTTCCGAAAATACTGCTTTTCAAAAGGTGTGGAAACGCCCGTAGATTGTAACTGATATATCACTTGTTCGGATATTTCTTTAAATTCAGGCGGAGTCATTTTGTCCCATCTAATACTATTAGAAGCAAGATCCTCCTGTGTATAGCCTAACATTTTTAAAAAGGTGTCATTCGCATCAATGATTGCACCATTAAAGGAGGAGACAACAATCCCAATTAAATCAGATTCATAAATTTTTCCAAACTTATATTCTGCACTCTTAAAGCGTACTTTCCCGATTTTGATGGTATTAATTACGGCCTTTCTTAATATTAAAAAAAGGATAGTGGCTGCAATCAAGAAAAAAGTTAAAACAAATTTTATAGTGCTAACATCTAATTTACTAAAATGAAGTAGCAATATGGTGATAGCTATTAAAATAAGGATGCCATAGGATGCCCATTCTAATAATTTATAGGTGTTTTTTTCTTGCACGAATAGTGATTTGTTTATGCCGAAATATAAATATTAATTATTGACTGGATGAATAATTAAAAGAAATTGTCGAAAACTTCATCATAATAAATCTGCTGGATTAGGTAATTATTATACTTGAAAAGCGAGCAAACTACTTATTGAATAATAGGCTTGATCTTTCATACGTGTTAATTGTTCTTTGTGTAAAGGATGATTCTTAAAATCTATTTACTTTTGAATATCAGAAATTTACGGTTTAAAATTAAGCATTCTGGTTGTTTTGTAAGATTCCCTGTTATTTAATATCTTATTGAAATATTCCAATCTATTTTACGAACTTTGCAATGCGGAATAGTCGCGTAAAAAGAACATTAGTAATATGGGTAGATCAACGGAAACGTTTGGCAAGAAAGAAAGAGAAAAAGCAAAAGTTAGAAAGCAAAAGGATAAAAAAGAAAAGGCAGAAGAGCGGAAGAACAATTCATCAAAAGGAAGCAGCTTAGATGATATGATTGCTTACGTTGACGAAAATGGAAATATTTCTTCAACTCCTCCAGATCCAACTAAAAAGAGAAAGTTTAATTTAGAGGATATTGCAGTAGGTGTTGCTAAACAAACAAACGAACCAGTAGAACTTATAAGAAATGGTAAAGTAACCTTTTTTAATGAGTCAAAGGGTTATGGCTTTATTGCAGATTTGCAATCTCAAGACAGTATTTTCGTTCATGTTAATGGATTATTAAATCCGATTAAAGAAAACGACAAAGTGACTTTTGAAATTGAAATGGGTCAAAAAGGGCCAACAGCTGTACGGGTTAAAAAAACCAGCTAAATATTAAGAGTCAATCAGTAACTGGTTGACTTTTTTTATATCTACTTATTCCTGCTCTACAACCTGATAAGGTATTTCAACTTTATTATAAAGCAGGTCCTTATCTTTTATCTGGTATTGGTGTAGAACATTAGCTAATTGCTTAGACAAGGTTATTATTCTGCCACAACTTTCAGCATGCCATATTCGCAAATTCTTGTTTAGGTTTCCAGCGAGTAATGGACCCATTAAAAAAAGATTTTTATTTGCTTCGAAATTTTCATTCACTTTGAAGCCATTCTTTGACTCATTTGTAACACAAACCTTTTGAGATATTAAATTGCTTATAAGCTTTGATGAAGATGAGCTTGTTAAGTGTTGGAATCCGGTACAATCTATAATTACTTTGACATTTGGATCAATACTTTTTATTGAATCACTTGACTTGTCTAAATAATTAAACTCCTCTCGTGATTTGTTATGGTTATACTTTTTTATAAATCTTCCTTTTAAATTTTCTAATTTATTCTGTTCTCTTAAGTTCTCTACTACGTCTAAGTATTCATTTCCTGCTCTGCGTTGATATTTGCCAATTTCAACCCCATACTTCAATACAAATCTCTTTTGCTGAAAACTATTTAAACGATTTAATAGCTCAATCACTAAGTAAGATATCGAATTAAATGTATCAGCAATATTTATATTGTTTGTTTCAGCTAACAATACATCTTTCTTTACGGCCTCTAGTATTTTTTTGGATGTGAATGTCTTTGAGTTTCGCAGCAAAGTCAAATGTTGAGGGAGGTAATTTTTAACAACATTCTTATTAATTCGGCTTGGAAAAATACCTGCAGACGAAACAACATAAAATTTATTGATTAGATTAGGTAAATCACTAAAGTCATTCAAATGGTAAATCGCCTCTAATGCACTTGCATTTGAGCCAATAATTAAAATATTGTTTTGATTGATTTTTTCCGATTGAAGTAAAGCACGGCGGATTTTCTGTATGTTGTGTGATATATCCGGCTCGTAAATATCATTTATAATACAAGGGGGTGTTTTGATGTGGATGCATTCAAAGGTATGTTTAGGAGGGCTGCCTATCGATAAAATTACTTTTTTACCAACTAAAGTGATTTCAGTATTATTTTCGCCTGTTGCAATTATTTTATAAAGATGCTCTTGTTTTATGATGTTGGTAACCTGAGCTTTAATTATCGTATAATCAATTTTGCAATTGTTAACAGCCTTTTGCAGTAGATTGGTAACCTTATCTTTTATATATAATCCAAAAATATAGCGTGGAATAAACAAATCGTCCCATTCATTTCTATCAATTGCACTTTCGTTTTTCTTTAACCAGGATTCAGATAGCTCACCACCTTCTTTCTTAAAGTCATTAAATATCCAATTTACATTTATTTTAATCCAATCAACAAACTCAGTACGTTCCGGGTCGGGAATAAATTCTCTTAACGAAGTTATAATGAGTGAGTTAAAGCCAGCCTTTGCCCCATAAGGTATGCCACTCCATAAATGATTTGATTGTTCCAGTATGGTGATACTGATTTTTTTTAATGAAGTAGACTTTAATAATAAACTTAGATAATGAATTAGGGTATAAGTCGATGATAATCCCGATCCAACAAATACCATGTCCTTAGTTATTAGCATCTTATAGTTAATAAATTATATCAACAAACTGGAACGGCTTTTGTTCATAAAATGCTCCTTTTTTTTACATCCTAAATTGAAAGGGGTTTTACGCAAATACTATTGTATTTTTTATAATTTTCATGGGATTACCAACCACAGTACACCTGTCAGGAATGTCTTGTAATACGATACTACCAGCACCTATTTTACACCACTTTCCTACAGTAACATTCGGGTTAATTACTGCACCTGCACCTACGTGCGTACCTTCGCCAATTACTGCATTTTCAGAGACTACACTATGTGGAGAAACATGAGCATAATTTTCTATTCTAGCTCCATTACAAATTCTTGCTGCGGTGTTTATTAAGACATGTTTGCCAATACTTACATCATTTTGCAAAATTGCACCTTGCAAAACAACGGTTCCATCTTCTATTAATTCATTATTTGAAATAATGGCTGATGAATGAATTGCCTTACCATATGCAACATCTAACAATTTTGCTATCTCTGCCCTTCTTTCATTATCGCCAATACTAATAATTAAAGGTAATTCTAGCTTTGGAAAAGTGCCTTTTTTAGAAATCTTAATTCCCTTGTTTATCTGGAAACCGCATAAGGGTCGTATATAGATGTTATCGTCAAATATTCCTTTGATCTGAATATTATAGCTTTTAATGATTTCCATGATCACTTTAGCATGACCACCAGCTCCGTATAAGTACATAAATTCCTTATCCATTAATTTAATGGATAAGGTAATTATTGAAATAATTGTTTTAGAAATTTATAAGTAGGGATTTTGGCTCGAGCCGGATCAAATATTACCTGAATTGATGAAGATTCTATGGTTCATCACGGCTCTTAAATCGTTGTAAAGTACCTCGTCGCCCAAGGCAGATTTTGCTTCACTTGTTGTTAAAGTCGGATTTTGAATCAGAAATGCCATTATTTTAGCAACTTTAATCTTAGAGACGATATCAAAAACTGATATTTCACCAGTGCTAATAAAATGTGTTAAATGGCCTTCAATGGTTCCAGTCGTATAACCTCGCTCTTGAGCAATTTCTAAGATAGACTTGCCAGACTTAAATAGATCAAACGAAACTTGCTTTGTGTCAGTTTTAACTTTTTCCGGTTTTAGCTTAATTTCCATCGGATTGCGCTCAATTCCTTGTTCAGAGCAGTAATCTGCAATCATAGTGAGCAAATCTCGCCCATATTGCTTGGATTTGGTTTTACCAATTCCCTTTATGCTTTCTAATTCTGGTATGGATGAAGGTAATTTAGTAACCAGCTCAACCAATGACTTTTGTGGAAGGATAATGTAAACAGGTGAATTTTTTTCCAATGCCAAATCATCCCGCCATTTTTTAATTATAGCGTATAACTGCGGATTAGGCACATTTATATTTGTACTGATTTGGAGTTTTTTGCTTTTTAAAATATTTACATAGTCAATCTCCAGGTTAGCTTTATTTTGAAGATAGCTAAGTGTTTTAAAGCCATCAATACACAGCTTCATTAGGGAGAGTTTAATGAAGCATTCTTTTAAATAGTTTTCGAAATTTTCATTAACAGTTGTTTGCACCGATTTATTATCTGTTGATAAGTTGAATGAAATAACCGGGTAATATAAGATGCTCTCGATTTTCTCTAAAAAATAGCTACAGCCCTTTTTTACACGCTCTTGCACTAAAGCATCATCTTCAGGAAGATTAATTGAGTTCGATAAATTGCTAAGTTGCTTCTTAAAGGAATCAGCAATTTTATATATTTCATTTTCAGCCCGAAGTTTTAAGCTATTAAGGCTATTGATTAAATCATCCGGTAGAATATTGTTGTGATCTTCTACTATTTTATTGCAATAGAATAAACGGGTTTTGATTCCAGAAAAATCGAATAGTTCAAATAATAGCGATTGTTGAAACGCCACTTTTGATTGAAGGAGCTGCTGTTCCGTTGGCGAATTATCATTAGCATTCTTTGTATAAGCAGCCACAGTTCCATCAGTTTTAATGCTGTTTATGGCAATCGGCGTGCTCAATACCATTCCTTCAAAACTTTTGCATCGGCTTAAAGCCACATAGACCTGGCCGTGAGCAAAGGCAGCATTCGCATCGATAATTGCTTTTTCAAATGTCAGGCCCTGGCTTTTATGGATAGTGATGGCCCAGGCAAGCTTTAACGGATATTGCGTAAAAGTGCCGATCACTTTTTCTTCAATTTCTTTTGTCTCTGCATTAAGTTCGAACTTAATATTTTGCCATTCAAGCGGTTCAGCCGCTATTTCAAAGTAGTCTCCTGGGCACTTCACATAAATTTTTCCTTCACTTATATTGGTAACCTTTCCAATTTTACCATTATAAAACAAGCGCTCTCGTGATGCGTCATTTTTAACAAACATAACTTGGGAGCCAATTTTCAATTCAAGCTCGGGTGTCACAGGGTAGGAGAACTCTGGGAATTCATCTTTAACAACAGCGTTAAATTTATAAATGGGCTTGTCAATCTCATTCAATTTAACGTCGTTAATTCGTTGAGCAGCATTGTTATGAGTTGTTAAAGTGATATATCCTTCATCATCAGAAGCTTTAAAATTTGGTATATGTCTTTTATTGAGTTGATGTAAAACGGTTTCGGTGATTTTGTTTTCCCTTACACTATTAAGCAAATCAATAAAATGTGCATCACTTTGGCGATAGATGTGTTTAAGTTCAATGCTTATCGGTTGAGTTTGTTGAAGCGCTTTGCTATTGAAAAAAAAGATGTTTGGGTAAAAATCCTTTAATATTTTCCAATCTTCATCTTTTACTACAGGTGATAATTGGTGTAAATCACCAATCATCAGTAATTGTACACCTCCAAAAGGTTGTGAATGATCTTTATAGCGTCTTAAAATTTCATCAATACCATCTAAAGTATCTGCTCTCACCATGCTTATTTCATCAATCACTAAAAGGTCTAAACTCCTAATCAGATTAATTTTTTCGCGATGGAATTTTCTGTGAGGCTCACTCACTGACAGATTTCCTGCTCCTTTAGGTACGAATGGACTGAAAGGCATTTGGAAAAAAGAGTGAATAGTTACTCCGCCGGCATTAATAGCTGCAACTCCTGTCGGAGCAACAATCGCCATTCTTTTAGGAGTTGATTTTTTTAAATTATGAAGGAAGGTTGTTTTTCCGGTACCTGCTTTTCCGGTCAAAAATATATTTTTATTCGTGTATTGCACAAAATCAAATGCCATTTCCAACTGCACATTCGTCTCCATTTTATTTGTTGAAATTAGATGTAACACAATATTACAGATTTATTGCGGAGTACAAATTGAATCAAAAAGAAAATGGGTTAAGAATTGCATTGCAACTCTTAACCCATTCAGTATTACCAAGGCCAACTATTCTAACCCATCTATGCTGATAGCAACCTTTCCTTTTGCTACAACCATCGTTATAATTGCGTTAGGCGTTAAAACGATTTTGTTTGGAGCCAGTTCCGTCATAGCCCCATTTACTTTAACTCCTTTTACAGGTTGGTAGTTAGTTAAATAAGTAGCCATTGTTTTCTGGCCTTCATTAAGCTGATCAGCAATAGAGAAACGGCAACTTTGTTCCATTTTTTTCAAAATTATTCCATGCACTAACCAGTCGCCCGCTTTTAACAATTTGCTTTTGGAATCTAAAACAAAATCCACCTCATCTAAAAATATCTCCTTGGTTACGGCATCATATTTCGGTATTCCAGAAAGATAAAAATCACCATTGATGGTTCCTTCCATGGCTAATTCTACTATTAGTTTACCATCTTTTCCCCACAAATTTATATCCTTAACAGTTACTGAGCGCTTTCCTGATTCAAATTTTTGCCCGGCGAAGTTTTTACGCACCATCGCAGCAGCATTTTCATAAGTAATAAATCCGGCAACGTTCGCATTAAACTCATTTGGCATCTTTTCTACTGATTTCAGCACGAGCTTACTCTTATCAAAACTTAACGTAGGCTTAGACCCGATTGAAGTTTCCATGTATGATTTCATGCCCATATTTACCGTAATTTTTTTATTTGCTACAATGGCTTTTGTAGCGTAAAGCTCTACGGGTTGTATGGCAAACCATGTTTTGTATTCCGGGTTTACCTCCACAGGTTTACTCACCTGCTCTAGTGCATCTAACACATAAGGCTTAATATCTAAAGATTGTGCAATGGCATCATCCATTATTTTAGCTAGCCTACTTTTAAAAACAATTAATGCAGGATTAATCAAATAAGTTATCGGCATATTTTTACCCATCACACTTATGCTTGGACTTTCATTCCATACAATATCTTCAATTTGAGTTTTCGTGGTTATTTTCCAATTACTCAACCCTGCCACAGAATTTAGTTTTATAGTTCCATTTAAATTAAGATCACGAGTATCATAAGCCGAAATGCCGAATTTCTCTACGCCATATTTTATTCTAGTCCATATTTTCAAAGGAAGTTGCATTTGCAGTTTACCGTTTTGCTCACTCACAATAATTGGAGCTTGTTTCCACACCTTTAGCATTAGGTTATCATCTTCCAATACATTGTCTTCGTAAATCAAGCCGTTTAAATATTTATTAGTTTGGGTTTGAATGTCGGCAACGCTCAATTCCACCGGAAGATTAATGAAAGAAACTTGTTTGTCGTATACAACAGCTGCATTATTATAACCTGGCAGCGGTTTCAAAGTGACTAATTTACTGCTTGTGCTACAAGAGGTGACGCCTAAAAGAACGGCTGCAAAAAACGGAAGTATAGAGTTGTGTTTCACTGTGTTTAATTTTTATGCGAAGATATTACGGATTGTGTTAAAAGCAATGGAATTTTAATTCGTGCTTATCCAAACGAACTTTAATCAGATATTATCAAGATAACACCTCGTCGAAAAAAAAACTTGAGGCTTGGTTCAAAGAGGTTGAAGATAGTGATTGGGAAAAGCCTGGCGATGTTATTAAAGATTATCCTTTGCAGATGTTATTAGAGGCAAAAGGTTTGTTTTTAATATTAAAGGAAATGATTTCAGACTCATTGCAGATATTGAGTTTAGAATCAAAGTAGTCTTTATTGTTTGGATTGGAGCACATGCCAGTTATGATAAAATAGATGTGAAGGAGGTTAGCTATGTTAAAAATAATTAAAACAGAAAGTGAGTATGATGATGCTTTGGCACAGGCATATTTATTAATGCAAAAAGACGATTTATCTGATTCAGAGTCAGATGAATTTGAACTGTTGACTCTTTTGATAGAACATTACGAAAAGGAACATTATCCAATTGCGCCACCTAGCCCTATTGATGCAATCAAATTCAGATTGGAACAATTAGGGAAGCCGGAATCAGAGCTTTCCAAAATTTTAGGAGCGAGAAGCAGACAATCTGAAATATTAAGCGGAAAACGAAAATTAAGTTTGAGCATGATCCGGAAATTACATGAAGTTTTGGGAATTCCTGCTATTAGCTTGATAGGGGAATATTGAACGGGATAATTTATTAAAACATACCCATGTTTTAATAAAATTAAAAGCAATGTTTGAAAAGCAGGTTTCTGTGTTTCATCGCTTGGTTCAGTCCCGCCAATCATTGCAAATCCTCATTCTTCCCCGCCGCTCTATTCTCTTGCTCATTCCGGGTTTTCCGTTTTTGTCGGGTTTACTTTGGGTAAGTATTTCGCTTTATTAAAGTAGCAGCGCACTTACTGACCGTTTTTAGCACCTCTTACTTAATTAAGATAGTAGTTAAAACCCCTCTTTTTATAAACCTGATAACAACGGCATCCGCTTCTCTTGCGGATATAGTGGATAGCAGGACTGCACTTAAATAGTAGCACAAATGTTCATTTTCTAATAATTCGAGATAAATCATTCAGCCAAAGCATCATATCTAAAAATCAGTCATAATCTTTTTTAGGTCAACTGCTTGAAAATCAAAAATAAGTTCATACTTTTGCGTTCCTTTTAAATAAGGATAAAACTATAAACACAAAAAGCAAGAAATGCCTACTATTCAACAATTAGTTAGAAAAGGTAGAGTAGCTCTGGTTGACAAGAGTAAGTCGCCAGCGTTGGACAGTTGTCCACAGCGAAGAGGAGTGTGCACACGTGTATACACCACTACCCCTAAAAAACCAAACTCAGCAATGCGTAAAGTTGCCCGTGTGCGCTTAACCAACGGTAAAGAGGTGAATGCCTATATACCTGGAGAAGGTCACAACTTGCAAGAACACTCAATCGTTTTGATTCGTGGTGGTCGTGTTAAGGATTTACCGGGTGTACGTTATCACATTATTCGTGGTGCATTGGATACATCAGGTGTTGCTGGTAGAAATCAACGTCGTTCTAAATACGGAACTAAGCGTCCGAAACCAGGTCAAGTGGCTGCTCCTGCAAAAGGTGCCCCGCAAAAAGGTAAAAAGAAATAATTAGCGGAGGAAAGCACAATGAGAAAGTCAAAACCAAAAAAGAGAATCATCCTGCCTGATCCAAAGTTTAACGACGTAATGGTTACCAGGTTTGTAAATAATATGATGTACGACGGTAAAAAGTCTATTGCTTATACAATATTCTATGATGCTGTTGAACTAGTTGAGAAAAAAACCAGCGAAAGTGGTTTAGAAGCTTGGAAAAAAGCGTTGAACAACGTAATGCCTGCCGTTGAAGTAAAATCACGCCGTGTAGGTGGTGCTAACTTCCAGGTTCCTACTGAAGTTCGCCCAGAGCGTAAAATCGCTTTAGGAATGAAATGGTTAATCAATTATTCTCGTAAACGTGGCGAAAAAACCATGATGGAGAAATTAGCTGGTGAAATTATTTCAGCATCTAAAGGTGAAGGTGCAGCAGTTAAGAAAAAAGAAGATACCCACAAAATGGCGGAGGCGAACAAAGCGTTCTCTCACTTCCGTTTCTAGAACAACCGATTACACAGATTTAAGGATTACACCGATTGTATTTTTATGATCGGTGTAATCTTTTAAAAATCAAAGAAATCATTTTTCAAAAATGTCAAGAGATCTAAAATATACAAGAAATATTGGTATCGCTGCTCACATAGATGCTGGTAAAACAACTACTACTGAGCGTATCCTTTATTATTCTGGTGTTAGTCATAAAATTGGTGAAGTGCACGAAGGTGCAGCAACCATGGACTGGATGGCACAAGAGCAGGAGCGTGGTATCACTATCACGTCTGCTGCAACTACAGTTGATTGGAAATACAGAAATCAAACTTATCACATCAATATTATTGATACTCCCGGACACGTTGATTTTACCGTTGAGGTAAATCGTTCATTACGTGTATTGGATGGATTGGTTTTCTTGTTTTCTGCAGTTGATGGTGTTGAGCCTCAATCTGAAACTAACTGGCGTTTAGCAAACAATTATAGCGTTGCACGTATTGGTTTCGTTAATAAAATGGACCGTTCTGGTGCTGACTTCTTAAAAGTTGTTAAGCAAGTTAAAGATATGTTAGGCAGTAATGCTGTTCCTTTACAATTACCTATCGGCGCTGAAGAAGGTTTTCAAGGCGTAGTTGATTTGATCAATAACCGCGGTATTGTTTGGAATGAGCATGATAAAGGGATGACTTTCACTGAAGTTCCAATTCCAGAAGATATGTTGGAAGAGGTTGCTGAATGGAGAGAGAAATTGCTTGAGTCTGTTGCAGAATATGATGAAAGCTTAATGGAGAAATTTTTCGAAGCTCCTGAAACAATTACTGAACGCGAAGTTTTAGACGCTTTACGCCAAGCTGTTTTGGATGCTAAGATTGTTCCTATGGTTTGTGGTTCATCTTTCAAAAACAAAGGTGTTCAAACCATGCTTGATTATGTGATGGAATTACTTCCTTCACCAATGGATGTTGAAGGTATTGTGGGTACTCACCCTGATACTGGTGCTGAAATTGTACGTCAACCTTCGGAAAAAGAGCCATTTGCAGCATTAGCGTTTAAAATTGCAACAGATCCATTTGTAGGTCGTTTGTGTTTTATCCGCGTTTACTCCGGTAACTTAGATGCTGGTTCTTATGTGTATAACATGAGATCTGGAAATAAAGAGCGTATTTCTCGTATTTTCCAAATGCATGCTAACAAGCAAAATCCTATTCCAAATGTTGGAGCTGGAGATATTGCTGCGGTAGTGGGTTTTAAAGATATCAAAACAGGTGATACACTTTGTGATGAGAAAAACCCAATTGTATTGGAGTCTATGAATTTCCCTGAGCCTGTTATCGGTTTAGCTATTGAGCCTAAAACTCAAGCTGACTTAGATAAGTTAGGTATGGCTTTAGGCAAGTTATCTGAGGAAGATCCTACTTTCCACGTTAAAACGGATGAAGAAACTGGTCAAACAGTTATTTCAGGAATGGGCGAGCTTCACCTTGATATTATCATGGATCGTTTGAAACGTGAATTCAAAGTTGAAGTTAACCAAGGTGCTCCACAAGTTTCTTACAAAGAAGCAATTACAGGTACTACGCAACACCGTGAAACATACAAGAAACAAACTGGTGGTCGTGGTAAATTTGCAGACATCCAAATCATTGTTTCTCCGAATGATGAAGGTAAAACTGGTTTACAGTTTATCAACGAAATTTCAGGTGGTTCAATTCCACGTGAATTTATTCCATCAATCGAAAAGGGATTTGCTGCTGCAATGGTAAACGGTGTTTTAGCTGGATATCCATTACAAGATATGAAAGTTCGTTTAATTGACGGATCATTCCACGCTGTCGATTCAGATGCTTTATCTTTCGAGATTTGTGCTAAATCTGCTTTCCGTGAGGCATTGCCGAAATGTAAGCCTGTTTTATTAGAGCCAATCATGAAAATCGAAATACTTACCCCTGAAGAAAACATGGGTGATGTAATTGGTGATATGAACCGTCGTCGTGGCCAGCTTTTAGGTATGGATTCACGTGCAGGAGCACAAGTTATTAAGGCAACTGTACCTCTTTCAGAAATGTTTGGTTATGTAACTCAGTTACGTACTATCACTTCTGGACGTGCAACGTCAACTATGGAGTTTGATCACTATGCTGAAGCGCCAAGAAACGTTCAAGAAGAAGTAATTGCTAAAGTAAAAGGTAAAAAAGCTAACGCTTAGTAAGTTGTAGGTTATGGGTTGTAAGTTGTATGAAGTATACGCTTAAGTTCAACTTACAACCTTCAACCTACAACTTTCAACAATAAATAAACAACCTTGCTTAATTAATAGCTCTTAAGTAAGGATAACTTAAAAACAAAATGAGCCAAAGAATCAGAATTAAATTGAAATCTTACGATTACAACTTAGTAGATAAATCTGCTGAGAAAATCGTTAAAACTGTAAAACCTACAGGTGCAGTGGTAAGTGGACCAATTCCTTTGCCTACAGAAAAGAAAATTTTTACTGTACTTCGTTCTCCACACGTAAACAAGAAAGCTCGTGAGCAATTCCAATTATGTGCCTACAAACGTTTGTTAGATATTTATAGCTCAAACTCAAAAACAGTTGATGCTTTAATGAAACTTGAGTTACCAAGTGGAGTTGAAGTTGAAATTAAAGTTTAGTTATTCGATTTTCCAAAAATTGAGGGCTGCCATTTATGGTGGCCTTTGTTGTTATTAAATATTTCGATTCAATCTCAACATTCAATAGATTGCCGATTATCTAAGTCTCACAATAATACCTCAATAAGTAAATCTCAAATCTACTATCTCATATCTCACCTCTCCACACTATCTTAGCAAAATGAATATAGGTATCATTGGTCTGGGTGATATGGGCCGCTTATACGCTAAAGCTTTCGCTAAAGCGGGATATATAGTTTTTGGTTGTGACTTACCTCAACGACGTGAGCAACTTGAAGAAGAGCTTTCTCCTTTAGGCATTAAAGTTCTAGGCGATGGGAAAGAGGTTTCCAGGCAATGTGATATTATATTTTATTCTGTGGAGGCTGAAAAAATATCTGAGGTGGTTCAATTGTATGGCCCGTCAACTAAGTACGGTGCAATAGTAGCCGGACAAACATCAGTTAAGCATCCAGAAATTGAAGCTTTTGAGAAATACCTTCCAACTGATATTAATATTGTAACCTGTCATTCTTTACATGGGCCGGGCTTCGATACGGTTGGCCAAAAATTAATTGTTATCCCTCATAGAACAACTAAGGAAGCATATCAGAGAATGACTGATGTACTTACATCCTTAGGTTCAGAAATAGATGAAATTGCCGATTACCACGAACATGATAAGATCGTTGCAGATACACAGGCCGTAACTCACGTTGGTTTTGAAAGTATGGGCACAGCCTGGAAAGAAGCTGGATTTTTCCCATGGGAAAATGCTTCGTATGTTGGAGGGATAGACAACGTCAAAATATTAACAACGCTTCGGATATTTAGCTATAAATCGCACATATATAGTGGCTTGGCAATATTAAACCCCTATGCAAGGCACCAAGTTAAACGATATGCACAGTCTGAGTCTGATCTTTTTAAGTTAATGATCAAAGAGGAGGAAGCTACATTTCGTGAACGACTGTATAAAGCTCGCGACTTTGTTTTTCATGAAAGTCGGGTTCCTCTTATGTTAGATGATAAGATAATGAAAGAGTTTTCTCTTTCCGGTCAGCCTGGAAAGCGCAAACCTAACTCACATTTAAGTTTATTAAGTATGGTAGATGCCTGGCATCATTTAGGAGTAAACCCGTATGATAACTTAATTTGTCAAACACCACCCTTCAGGCTTCGATTAGGTATTGCAGAATATTTATTTAAAAACGAAGAACTTCTGGAAGAGTCGATTCAAACTGCTCTTTATGATAAAAGTATTCGGAATGATGATCTTGAATTTCATTCAGCGGTTCGTGAATGGTCTTCCATTATTTTTTATGGTGATCTTCAAGGATATAAACAACACTTTGATCAGGTTAAAAATTTCTTCGGAGACAGATTGGTACAAGGAAGGGAACAAAGTGTCGAATTAATACGCCGACTTCAGATTGAGTAAGCCTATCCTAAAATTAGCGGTTATTTAGTAACTCCTCTAGTCTGTTTCTTTCTGTTTGAAGTTCACGGGAAAGCTTTTTCTCTTTTTCATTTGATTTTAATTTATGAGTCTGATACTCTTTAGACAGATCTTCATATAAGCCAATCCTATATTTAGCTTCTCGTTTTGCACTTACAGAAAGATAGGTTGTTATTCCTAGGCAGATTGCTAAGAAACCTAAAATGCCTAGAATCAAATTCGTTTTATCTTCTGGAATGCTTTCCTTTTGAACAACTTGAGCGGTACCATTCCTTATAACAAGTAAACTGTCATTTGCTGTTTTTAAGTCGTTTTTCAGATTGGTATTTTCCTTGTTAAGGTCTTCTACTTGTATTTTAAATTTATCTAGTTGAGTCTGCTGCGTTTTCAGGCTGTCAATTATTTTTTTCCAATATGGTACAGCTTTATAAGCTTTAACTGGCTCCGCTGGTTGTGAAATGCTTTTTGAAGGTAAAGCAATTGATGATTTTGCGTTAGCAGCTTTCTTTACGCTATCGTTAACTCCCTTTTGAGCCATGGCAGAAATACAAGTTGTAATAATTATAACAATAAAAAGGAAGCTTTTCATATCGAATGTGTTAATTCACTTACAAACTAGGTAGTGATTTCTTTACTAGGATTAAGATAGCATTTTGCTTGGATATTTTCTATAAAGATTTAATAAACCTCGTTTCCAAAATAAATATCCTTTTTCTGCATGTTTGAGCATTTAAGCTGTATTGTTAATGATTTTTAACATTCAGAATTATTCCTAAAATCATGTAAAAAATCATTTTTTAACAAATAAAAAAAAATAACTCCCTAAGTGTTTGTTATTTAATAACAGTTTTCTATCTTTGCCCTCCCTTAATAGGGATTTACTCTGCCTTGAACGAAGCCCTACTGCTTCGATGGGCACAAATTGATTTAAAAAGAAAATGTCAGGAATTATTGGAAAAAAAGTAGGAATGACCAGCATTTTTGATACCGACGGGAAGAATATTCCTTGTACGGTAATAGAAGCTGGCCCCTGTGTAGTTACGCAACTACGTACCATTGATCAGGACGGCTACAATGCAGTTCAGTTAGCTTTCGACGAAAAGAAAGAAAAAAACACATCCGGACCATTAAAAGGACATTTTGCAAAAGCAAACACAACTCCAAAACGCAAGTTAGTGGAGTTTAAGACTTTTGAAGATGAAAAAACTCTTGGAGATACGGTAACTGTTGGAATCTTTTCAGAAGGTGACTTTGTTGATGTAGTTGGTACTTCAAAAGGTAAGGGATTTCAGGGTGTTGTGAAACGCCATGGTTTTGGTGGTGTTGGTGGACAAACTCACGGACAACACAATCGTTTAAGAGCGCCGGGTTCATTAGGAGCGTCATCATGGCCTTCTCGTGTATTTAAAGGTATGCGTATGGCTGGCCGTATGGGTGGCGATCGTGTAAAGGTTCAAAATCTTGAGATTTTGAAAGTATATCCGGAGCAAAATTTATTAGTAGTTAGCGGTTCAATTCCGGGAGCTAAAGGTTCTTACGTAATCGTTGATAAATAAGACATGGAAGTTAACGTAATTAATATATCAGGCCAAGAAACAGGTGCCAAGGTGCAACTTCCTGATGCGATCTTCGCTGTCAATGTAAATGATCATGCGATTTATTTAGATGTTAAGCAATATTTGGCAAATCAACGTCAAGGAACGCATAAATCTAAACAACGTAATGAAATTGCTGGTTCAACCCGCAAGTTATATAAACAAAAAGGTACTGGTGGTGCTCGTGCAGGATCTATCAAATCACCTTTATTTAATGGTGGTGGTCGTGTTTTCGGTCCTCAACCCCGTGATTATAGTTTTAAACTAAACAAGAAGTTAAAATCTCTTGCTCGTAAATCAGCTTTAACTTATAAAGCACTTGATAATAACATCGTTGTTATCGAAGATTTTAGTTTTGATGCTGTTAAAACGAAGGAATATATAAAGTTTGTTGCAAATTTAAACTTTACTAATGAGAAGACTCTTTTAGTATTGCCTGCAGCAAATGATAACATTTATTTATCAAGCAGGAATATTAAGAAAGCTAAAGTGGTTACTGCATCTCAACTTAATACATATGATGTATTAAACGCAGGTAAGCTTTTACTTACTACAGAAACTGTTAAAACTTTAGAGGAGGCTTTTGCTAAGTAAGATGGACATACTTAAGAAACCAATTTTAACTGAAAAAGCATCTGCCTTAACCGAGAAACTTAATCGTTTCACTTTTAAAGCTGATCACAGAGCCAACAAATTGCAAATTAAAGGTGCAATTGAAAAAATGTATGGCGTAAATATCCAAGCTATCAACACCATGGTGGTTTTTGGAAAAATGAAATCGCGTAACACGAAAGCTGGTGTTGTAACTGGTAATATTGCCAAATACAAAAAAGCTATTGTAACGCTTAAGGATGGTGAAACTATTGACTTTTATAGCAATATATAATTAGACATGGCAGTTAAAAGATTTAAACCGGTTACCCCTGGTACTCGCTTCCGAGTTGGAGCTGATTATTCTGGTATAACTACTAACGTTCCAGAAAAGTCGTTAGTAACTTCTATCAAGAAATCAGGTGGTAGAAATAATTCCGGTAAAATGACTATGCGTTATCTCGGTGGGGGACATAAAAAGTCATACCGATTAATTGATTTTAAACGCGATAAACACAATATCCCCGCAACAGTTGCCACTATAGAATACGATCCAAATCGTAGCGCTCATATTGCCCTTGTAAATTATGCAGATGGTGAGAAGCGTTATATTATTGCTCCGGAAAGTTTAACTGTAGGACAGATAGTAATATCTGGAGATGCAGTAGCTCCTGAAGTTGGTAATGCGTTACCTCTTAAGAGTATCCCTCTTGGATCTATTATTCATAATATTGAACTTAATCCTGGTCAAGGTGCATCAATTGCACGTAGCGCAGGTACTTATGCTCAATTATCTGCACGTGACGGTAAATACGCAATCATCAAAATGCCTTCAAGCGAAACTCGCATGATCCTGGCAACTTGTATGGCAACAATCGGAACTGTTTCTAATTCAGAAAAAGCTAACGAAGTGTTAGGTAAAGCTGGTAGAAAACGTTGGTTAGGTCGTCGTCCAAGAGTACGTGGTGTAGCTATGAACCCTGTCGATCACCCTATGGGTGGTGGTGAAGGTAGATCATCAGGTGGTCACCCTCGTTCAAGAAAAGGCTTGTTATCTAAAGGATTCAAAACTCGTGATAAGAAGAAATCGTCTGATCGTTATATAATTGAGAGAAGGAAGAAATAATGGCACGTTCAATAAAAAAAGGACCTTATATAGATCATAACGTAGAAAGAAAAGTTCTTACTATGAATGATAGCAATAAAAAGTCGGTAATCAAAACTTGGTCTCGTCGGTCAATGATCTCACCAGATTTTGTAGGTCATACATTTGCAGTACATAACGGTAATAAATTTATCCCTGTGTATGTAACAGAAAACATGGTTGGTCACAAGTTAGGAGAGTTTTCCCCAACTAGGACTTTTAGAGGTCATTCTGAAAAGAGGAAATAAGCAATGGAAGCAATAGCAAAATTAAATGATTGCCCCACTTCACCACGTAAAATGAGATTAGTAGTTGATCTAATCCGTGGAGAGAGAGTTGAAAAAGCTTTATCTATTTTGAAGTATTCTAATAAAGAGGTTGCAATAAGAGTTGAGAAACTATTATTGTCTGCTATCAAAAACTGGGAATCAAAAAACGAAGGACAACGTCCGGAAGATAATGAGTTGTTTGTGAAAACAATCAGTGTTGATGGTGGCCGCCAATTAAAGAGATTAAGACCAGCTCCTCAAGGTCGTGGACATAGAATTCGCAAGCGTTCAAACCACGTTACATTGATAGTTGATAGTAAGAATATTGAACCAAAAGCTAATTAAGGAGAAATGGGACAAAAAGCACATCCAATAGGTGCCAGATTAGGTATCATCAGAGGTTGGGACTCTAATTGGTTCGGTGGAAACGATTACTCCGAAAAATTAGTTGAGGACGAAAAAATAAGAAAATATCTTTCTGTACGTATTTCGAAAGGTGGTATTTCTAAAGTTGTTATCGAACGTACTTTAAAACGAATTACTATTACTATTCACACTGCTCGTCCGGGTATTGTGATTGGAAAAGGCGGTCAGGAAGTTGACAAAATTAAAGAAGAGCTAAAAAAGCTTACAAAAAAAGACGTTCAAATTAACATTTTTGAAATTAAACGTCCTGAACTTGACGCTCAGTTAGTTGGCGAAGGAGTTGCAAAACAATTAGAAGCTCGTATTTCTTTCCGTCGTGCCATGAAGACTTCAATCGCATCAACGATGCGTATGGGAGCTGAAGGTATAAAAATTATGTGTTCAGGTAGATTAGGCGGTGCTGAAATGGCTCGTACTGAACAATATAAAGATGGTAGAGTTCCATTGCATACTTTCCGTGCTGATATAGACTATGCTTTAGCAGAAGCTTTAACAACTTATGGTAAAATAGGTGTTAAGGTATGGATATGTAAAGGTGAAGTTTACGGTAAACGTGATCTATCTCCTAACATTGGCCAAACTACCGGAGTAAAAGGACGTGAAGGTAACCAACCAGCATTTGGTGGAAACGAAAGACGTGGTGGTGGAAACGAAAGAAGAGGTGGTGGAGACAACAGACGTGGTGGAGATAATCGTGGTGCTGGCCAAAATCGTGGTGGTAATGCAGGAGGTCAAAATCGTGGCCAAGGCGCTAATCGCGGTGGTGGACCAGGTGCAGGTGGTGCTGGTGGTTTCAGAGGTAAGAAATAATTAGGTTTAGACATCGTTTAACGATAAAAAAATAAAAAAATGTTACAGCCAAAAAGAACGAAGTTCAGGAAGATGCAAAAAGGCAAAATGAAAGGTTTAGCAACCCGTGGCGCTGAACTTGCCTTCGGATCTTTCGGAATTAAATCATTAGAACCGGCCTGGATTACCAGTCGCCAGATCGAAGCTGCACGTATTGCCGTAACTAGGTTCATGAAACGTGAGGGTCAAGTATGGATCCGCATTTTCCCTGACAAACCAGTTACCAAGAAACCTGCCGAAGTACGGATGGGTAAAGGTAAAGGTGCACCAGAATATTGGGTTGCAGTTGTTCGACCAGGAAGAATGATTTTTGAAGCTGAAGGTGTTCCTTTAGAAGTTGCTAAAGAGGCAATGCGCTTAGCCGCTCAAAAATTACCAGTTCAAACTAGATTCGTAACACGTAGAGATTACGTAGAAGCATAATTAGTTGTAAGTTATAGGTTGAGAGTTGTAAGTAAAATTACATCTGCAACTTACAACCTCCAACACATAACAAAATTAAAAACATGAAATACTCAGAAATTTTAGAGCTTTCAACTGAAGAAGTTATTGCTAGAATTAATGAAGAGAAAGCTAATCTCACCAAATTAAAATTTGCACATTCTGTTTCTGCAATTGAAAATCCTAGTAGGATTACAAAAGTTAGAAAAGTTGTAGCACGTTTAAACACAGAATTGACTAAGCGCAAGGCGGATATGAAAGTATCTTCTGAGTTAGAGTCCGCTTCTGAATAAATAGAAAGTCGTAATGGAAAGACAATTAAGAAAAACAAGAATCGGGCTGGTTGTAAGCAACAAGATGGATAAGTCTGTTGTAGTGGCGGTTGAAAGAAAGGTGAAGCACCCGATCTATGGTAAGTTCGTGAAGAAAACTACCAAGTTCATGGCTCATGACGAGAGCAATACTTGCGGTATCGGTGACACGATATTGATCATGGAAACTCGTCCGCTGAGTAAGACTAAAAACTGGAGATTAGTTGAAATTTTAGAAAGAGCTAAGTAACATGGTACAACAGGAATCAAGACTGAATGTTGCTGACAACAGTGGAGCTAAGGAAGTATTAGTAATCCGTGTTTTAGGTGGTACCGGTAAGCGTTATGCATCATTAGGTGACAAAGTTGTTGTCACTGTTAAAAGTGCGCTGCCATCGGGTAATATCAAAAAAGGAACTGTTTCAAAAGCAGTTGTTGTGAGAACAAAGAAAGAAGTTAGACGTAAAGATGGTTCTTACATCCGCTTTGACGATAACGCAGCAGTATTATTAAACGCTCAGGACGAGCCACGTGGTACACGTATATTCGGCCCTGTTGCAAGAGAGTTGCGTGAAAAACAATTCATGAAGATAGTTTCACTAGCACCGGAGGTTCTGTAAAATGAAAAATAAAGTTAATTCACAACCTAAATTCAAAATCCGTAAAGGTGATCTTGTTCAAATTGTAGCAGGTGACTCTAAAGGAAAACAAGGTAAGGTTATAGAAGTTCTGTTACAAAAAGACAGAGTTGTAGTTGAAGGTGCTAATATGGTATCTAAACATACAAAACCAAATGCTGCTACTCCAAACGGTGGTATCATTAAGAAGGAAGCCGCTCTTCATATTTCAAACGTTATGTTAGTTGATGCCAAAACTGGTAAACCAACACGCGTAGGTAAACAAAAGAATAGCGAAGGTAAATCTGTTAGAGTATCTAAAAAATCTGGGGAGGAAATTAAGTAATGACTTACGTACCAAGATTAAAATCGAAATATAAGGAAGAAGTAGTTACTGCTTTAAAGGAGAAATTCCAATATAAAAGCGTAATGCAAGTTCCTCGTTTAGTGAAAATAGCGATCAACCAAGGTGTTGGTGCTGCTGTTACAGACAAGAAATTAATTGATACTTCAATCAACGAACTATCTACTATTACTGGACAGAAAGCAGTTTCTACTAAATCAAAGAAAGATATCTCTAACTTTAAATTGCGTAAAGGTATGCCAATTGGTGTGCGTGTTACTTTACGTGAAAATACAATGTATGAGTTTTTAGATAGATTGATTGCTGTTGCTCTTCCTCGTATTCGTGATTTCAAAGGAATCAATGATAAAGGATTTGACGGAAAAGGTAATTATACATTAGGTATTACTGAGCAAATCATTTTTCCTGAAATAAACATAGACCAAATTAACAAAATTATGGGTATGGATATTACATTTGTAACCACTGCGAAAACTGACGTTGAAGCATTGGAATTATTAAAGCAATTTGGTTTACCATTTAAGAATCAAAATACAAGTTTATAATGGCTAAAGAAGGTGTAAAAGCTCGTGACGTAAAACGTGCTAGATTAGTTGCCCAATATGCTGAGAAGAGAGAAATCTTAAAAGCAGCAGGTGATTACCAAGGTTTAGATAAATTGCCAAAGAATGCATCACCAGTACGTTTACACAATCGTTGTAAATTATCAGGTCGTCCGCGTGGTTACATGCGTCAATTTGGTATTTCACGTGTAGTATTTCGTGATATGGCATTAGCAGGTAAAATACCAGGAGTAAGAAAAGCGAGCTGGTAATAATTATTTATAGTTGATTTAGCTGTCTAGTTTTAAATCAACTATAATTAAATTTAATGAAATTAACCGACGGTAGGTCTTTTAGGATAGTCCGAGAAGAAACCACCATCATTATTAAATAAAAATGAATACAGATCCAATAGCGGATTACTTAACCCGTGTTCGGAATGCAATAAAAGCAAACCACAGGGTAGTAGAAATTCCTGCCTCTAATCTTAAGAGAGAAATTACAAAAGTACTTTTCGATAAAGGTTACATCTCAAACTACAAGTTTGAACAAACTACTGTTCAAGGCACTATCAAGATAGCCTTAAAGTATAATTCAATTACAAAAATCTCTGCAATTCGTTCTATTTCTAGAGTTAGTAAGCCAGGTCTTCGTAAATATGCTGGTGTTGAAAAATTACCGCGTGTTTTGAACGGTTTAGGTATTGCTATTCTTTCTACTTCTAAAGGTGTAATGACTGATAAAGAAGCTAGAACCTTGAATATTGGTGGCGAAGTTTTATGTTACGTTTATTAATAGGAGGATTTAGAAATGTCAAGAATAGGAAAAGCCCCAATTAGTATTCCAGCAGGAGTAAGTGTTATGGTTTCTGATGCAAACTTAGTAACAGTGAAAGGTCCAAAGGGACAGCTAACTCAACAAGTAGATTCAGATATCGAAATAGTTGAAGAAGAAGGAAACATTATAGTAAAACGTCCATCTGAACAAAAACGTCATAAAGCATTACATGGTTTATACCGTTCATTGCTTAATAACATGGTTACAGGTGTTACTGAAGGATATAAATTAACCCAAGAATTAGTAGGTGTAGGTTATCGTGCCACTAATCAAGGAAATACGCTTGATCTTGTATTAGGTTATTCTCACCATTATGTGTTTGAATTGCCAAAGGAGATTTCTGTAGCAACTACAGCAGATAAAGGTAAAAATCCAACAATTATCTTAGAAAGTATTGATAAACAACTTTTAGGTCAGGTTGCAGCGAAGATTCGTTCTTTACGTACTCCGGAGCCGTATAAAGGTAAAGGTATCAAGTTTGTTGGAGAAGTTTTAAGAAGAAAAGCTGGTAAATCAGCGTCTAAAAAATAAGGTCATGGCAGGAATTAAATTGTCTCGCAGAGAGCGAATAAAAAGAGGAATCAGAAAGCGATTAACTGGTTCTGCTGAACGTCCTAGATTATCTGTTTACAGAAGCAATAAAGGAATATATGCTCAGATTATTGATGATAGTACCGGCTTAACTTTAGTTTCAGCATCTTCTTTATCTAAAGATTTTACTGCTACAGGAAATAAATCCGATCAGTCTAAAGCTGTTGGAGCTGCAGTTGCTCAAAAGGCGATCGCTGCAGGTATTGTTGATGTAGTTTTTGATAGAAACGGTTACTTATATCATGGCCGTGTTAAATCATTAGCTGAAGGTGCACGTGAAGCAGGTTTAAATTTTTAATCAGTAAGAGATGTCAACTATTAATATAAAAAGAGTTAAAACGAGCGAGATTGAGTTAAAAGATCGCTTAGTTAGCATCCAACGTGTTGCTAAAGTAACTAAAGGTGGACGTACATTCAGTTTTTCAGCAATTGTTGTTGTTGGAGATGAAAATGGAGTTGTTGGCTTTGGTTTAGGTAAAGCTAAAGAAGTAACAGAAGCTATTGCAAAAGGAGTAGACGATGCTAAGAAGAACCTTGTTAAGGTTCCGATTATCAACGGTACTGTTCCTCACGAACAATATGGTAAATATTCAGGTGGTTTTGTATTTATAAAACCAGCTGCTAATGGTACCGGTGTTATTGCTGGTGGTGCGATGCGTGCTGTATTAGAAAGTGCTGGTGTACATAATGTATTAGCTAAATCTAAAGGTTCATCAAATCCGCATAACGTGGTTAAAGCTACGGTTTTAGCGCTTTCGCAATTGCGTGACGCTTACACTGTTGCTCAACATCGTGGAGTTGATTTAAAAAAGGTTTTTAACGGATAAGCAAGATGGCTAAGATTAAAATAACACAAATCAAGAGCGTAATCGATAGAAGCGAACGCCAAAAAAGAACTATACAGGCTTTAGGTTTAAGAAAAATTAACCATTCTGTAGAGGTTGAAGCCAATCCTGCTATTATAGGAATGGTAAGAAAAGTTAATCATTTAGTAGCAGTAAAAAGTATTTAATCATGAACTTAAGTAACTTGAAACCTGCAGAAGGTTCAACAAAAAATAGAAAAAGGATCGGTCGTGGTACCGGATCCGGTCGTGGGGGAACTTCAACACGTGGTCATAAAGGAGCAGGTTCACGCTCTGGATATAAAAGTAAAGTAGGTTTTGAAGGTGGTCAAATGCCTTTGCAACGTCGTGTGCCTAAAGTAGGTTTTACTCCCATAAATAAAGTTGAATACGTTGGTATCAACTTAGATGCATTACAATCTTTAGCTGAGAAATTTAATCTTACCTCTATTGATTTTGATACGTTGAGAGAACACGGATTAGCATCTAAAAAGGATCTTGTTAAGATACTTGCTCGTGGTGAAGTTAAATTGAAGATAGAAGTTAAAGCTCATGCGTTTTCAGCTGCTGCACAAAAGGCTATTGAAACGCTTGGAGGTACAATAGTTAAATTGTAATAAATGAAGAAGCTGTTCACAACCTTATCTAATATCTGGAAAATTGAAGATTTGAGAGCCAGAATTTTATTCACTCTCATGTGTCTTCTTGTTTACAGAATAGGTTCATTTGTTGTTCTGCCAGGAGTTAACGCAGAAACATTGAACAGTCAAACAAATAAAGAAGGATTGCTCGGTTTACTTAACATGTTTGCCGGTGGTTCTTTTTCCCGTGCTTCGATATTTGCACTGGGGGTTATGCCTTACATTTCTGCATCTATTGTGGTGCAACTTCTAAGCATTGCTGTACCATCTTTTCAAAAAATGCAAAAGGAAGGTGAAAGTGGACGTAAAAAAATTAATCAGATAACGCGTTACCTAACTATAATTATTACGGTTCTGCAGTCTGTTGCTTATATACGTTCTCAAATTAGCCCTGATGCTAGAATTTTACCTGAACCTTTATTTACGATAACGTCGATGTTCGTTTTAACAGCAGGTACTCTGTTTGTTATGTGGCTTGGCGAGAAAATTACCGATAAAGGGATTGGAAATGGTATCTCATTGATCATTATGGTCGGTATAATTGCTCAACTTCCGAGTGGTATTATTCAGGAGTTTGATTCACGTATGGGTGGTCAAGGCGGACTTATTCCTTTCATTTTAGAAATTGCGGTATTATTCCTTGTGGTTATGTTCACAATTCTTATTGTACAGGGAGTTCGTAAGATACCTGTTCAGTATGCAAAGAAGATCGTTGGAAGTAAACAATATGGTGGAGTTCGTCAGTATATACCTTTAAAGGTTAATGCAGCTGGTGTAATGCCAATCATTTTTGCTCAGGCAATCATGTTTATTCCTGCTACTATCGGTTCGTTTTTCCCTGGTGCTCAATCTCCTTTTTTAACATCATTTAGTGACTATACTTCATTAACGTATAATATTTCGTTTGCATTAATGATTATTGTATTCACATTCTTCTATACTGCTATAACCGTTAATCCGGTTCAAATGGCAGATGATATGAAAAAGAATGGAGGGTTTGTTCCTGGTGTAAAACCTGGTAAAACTACCGGAGATTATGTAGATGCAGTAATATCTAAAATTACATTGCCTGGTGCTATTGCCTTAGCAATTATCGCGATCTTACCGTCTCTTGCAATAATCTTAGGAGTTAATAGTCAGTTTGCTCACTTCTTTGGCGGTACTTCCTTATTAATTCTTGTTGGGGTTGTGCTTGATACTTTACAGCAAATTGAAAGTCATTTGTTAATGCGTCATTATGATGGATTGATGAAAACAGGTAGAATTAAGGGGCGCACTCCTTTGCCTGCTGGTGGATCGGTAATTTGATATAATGTCTAAAGTTTATTACAAAACGCCTGATGAGATAGAGCTGATAAGAAAAAGCTCTCTACTTGTGTCAAAGACTTTAGCTGAGGTGGCTAAAATTATTGGACCTGGTGTTAAAACAATTGAGTTAGACAAAGTAGCAGAATCATTTATAAGAGACCATGGTGGTATTCCAGCATTCTTAAATTATAATGGTTTTCCAAACTCTCTGTGTATTTCCTTAAATGATCAAGTGGTACATGGGTTTCCAGGTGACTATGAATTGAGAGAAGGCGATATAGTTTCAGTTGATTGTGGAGCTATTTTAAATAATTACTTTGGAGATTCTGCTTATACTTTTTCAATCGGAAAAATAGATCAGAAATCTAAAGAACTACTTAGAATAACTAAGGAATGTCTTGAATTAGGCATTCAAAAGGCGGTGGCTGGCTTAAGAGTGGGAGATATTGGCTTTGCAGTACAAGATCATGCTGAGAAAAACGGTCTAGGTGTAGTGAGAGAACTCGTTGGCCATGGAGTTGGTGTAAAGCTTCATGAGAAACCTGAAGTTCCTAATTACGGTAAACGTGGTTCTGGGATGAAATTGGAAGAGGGACTTGTAATAGCCATCGAACCGATGATCAACGCTGGCAGGGCTTCTGTCAAATTTTGGAAAGATGGATGGACTGTCAGTACAACTGACAAAAGTATGTCGGCCCATTTTGAACATACAGTAGCCATAAAAAAAGAAAAAGCGGATGTTTTATCCACCTTTGATTTTATTGAAGAAGTTTTAAAACAAAAACAATAATAATTAAATATTTTTATTTAATTTTGCAACCCCGTTAAGGTGAGCTAATTGATAAAAATCTACAGAAATATATGGCTAAACAAGCCTCGATTGAACAAGACGGAATAATAAGGGAAGCATTGTCAAATGCTATGTTCCGTGTTGAGTTAGAAAACGGACATGAGATTATCGCTCATATCTCTGGTAAGATGAGGATGCACTACATCAAAATTTTGCCTGGGGATAAAGTGAAACTCGAAATGTCTCCCTATGATTTAAGTAAAGGCAGAATAACTTATAGATACAAATAAGATGAAAGTTAGAGCATCCATCAAAAAGCGTAGCGCTGATTGCAAGATCATTCGTCGTAAAGGGAAACTTTACGTAATTAACAAAAAAAACCCTAAGTACAAACAACGTCAGGGATAATTATTTGAAAGTTTGAAAAATTGGAAGATTGAAGAATGTCAATCATTCAACAACTCAATCTATTCAATCAATCATTAAAAGTAAATATGGCAAGGATAGCAGGTATTGATTTACCAAGAAACAAAAGAGGCGAAATCGGACTTACTTACATTTACGGTATCGGCAAGACAACTGCTCAACGCATTTTGAACACTGCAGGTATTGGTTACGATGTTAAAGTACAAGACTGGAGCGATGATCAATTAGCATCAATTCGTGGTCTTATCAATGATGAGATTAAGGTAGAAGGAGCATTGCGTTCCGAAGTGCAATTAAACATTAAACGTTTAATGGACATCGGTTGCTACCGTGGTTTACGTCATCGTAAAGGATTACCTGTTAGAGGTCAACGTACCAAAAACAACTCACGTACCCGTAAAGGAAAACGTAAAACTGTTGCCAACAAGAAAAAGGCTACTAAATAAAATATAGCAGTTAAAGAGTTATTGTGTGATTTAAAGTAAAACATAAATAACCCAATAACTAATAACTAATAAAGATAATGGCTAAAACTAAAAAAGTAACAAAAAAACGTATAGTTATTGTTGAACCAATAGGTGAAGCACACGTTAACGCAACATTTAATAACATTATTATTACCTTAACTAATACCCAAGGTCAAACAATATCTTGGTCATCTGCAGGTAAGATGGGTTTTAAAGGTTCTAAAAAGAACACTCCATATGCTGCCGGTCAAGCAGCGTCTGATTGCGCTAAGGTTGCACATGATTTAGGTTTGCGTAAAGTGCAGGTGTTCGTAAAAGGCCCTGGATCTGGTCGTGAGTCTGCAATCCGCACATTGCAAACTTCAGGTATTGAAGTTACAACAATACAAGACATTACTCCGCTTCCTCACAATGGATGTCGCCCTCCAAAAAGGAGAAGAGTTTAATTATTTATTCATTTTTAAAGCTAAGATTCGGCAGCTGTGGGCTGCTTGATACTTTAAAAAACACTACAAATGGCAAGATATACAGGCCCCAAATCAAAGATTGCTCGTAGGTTCAGAGAACCTATTTTCGGTGCTGATAAAGCATTAGAAAGAAAAAATTATCCTCCAGGAATGCATGGTACCTCTAGAAAAAGAGGTAAGCAATCTGAATATGCTGTTCAGTTAATGGAAAAGCAAAAGGTTAAATATACTTATGGCGTTTTAGAACGTTATTTTGAAAATTTATTCCACAAAGCTTCTTCTAAAGAAGGCATTACAGGAGAGAATCTTTTAAAGTTATTAGAAGCTCGTTTAGATAATACTGTTTATCGTTTAGGAATTGCTCCTACACGTTCAGCTGCACGTCAGTTAGTTGGCCATAAACACATTACAGTTAATGGTGAAGTGGTTAATATCGCTTCTTATTCATTACGTAGTGGAGATGTTGTTGCCGTTCGTGAGCGCTCTCAATCTTTAGAGGCTATCACTAATTCTGTATCTGTAAGAACAATTAATAAATATAGTTGGTTAGAGTGGGATGCTAATAATTTAACTGGCAAATTCCTTAGCTACCCAAGTAGAGAAGATATTCCTGAAAACATCAAGGAGAATTTAATCGTCGAATTGTATTCTAAATAATAGTATTTAGCTTTTAAGAAGCAATATCTATTACATTTAACATAAACAATTACATTTAACAATATAGTAAATGGCAATTTTAGCATTTCAGAAACCTGATAAAGTTATCATGCAGAAATCTACGGATTTCGACGGAACATTTGAATTCAGACCGTTGGAGCCTGGTTTCGGTGTTACCATTGGCAATGCTTTAAGACGTATCCTTTTATCTTCACTAGAAGGTTTCGCGATAACTTCTGTTCGTATTTCTGGCGTATCGCATGAATTTTCAACAATAAAAGGTGTTGTTGAAGACGTTACAGAGATCATCTTAAACTTAAAGCAAGTACGGTTTCAAAAAACCGGAGATTCTGGTGACAATGAAAAGATATTTGTGATTATCAATGGCCAGAATGAATTTAAAGCTGGTGATATATCTAAGTTCTCTAACAATTTTACTGTATTAAATTCTGATCTTGTAGTATGTAACATGGAAACATCTGTTACACTAGAAGTAGAACTTACAGTTAGTAAAGGAAGAGGATATGTGCCTGCTGAAGAAAATAAAAATGCTGATGCTTTAGTTGGTGTCGTTGCTATCGATTCGATCTTTACTCCAATTAAAAATGTTAAATATAGCATTGAAAACTATCGTGTAGAACAAAAGACGGACTACGAAAAGTTAGTTTTAGATATAACTACTGATGGTTCAATTCATCCGGAAGATGCTTTGAAAGAAGCAGCAAAAATCTTAATCCATCATTTTATGTTGTTTTCTGATGAAAACATCATGTTAGAATCTCAGGCAAAAGAAGAAACTAAAGAAGTTGATGAGGAAATTTTACATATGCGTAAAATCCTTAAAATGGAATTAGTCGATCTTGACTTATCTGTTCGTGCTTTAAATTGCTTGAAGGCTGCAGATATTCGTTCTCTAGCTGATCTAGTATCATATGATGTTGCGGATATGTTGAAATTCAGAAACTTCGGTAAGAAATCATTAACAGAAATTCAGGATTTAGTTAAATCAAAAGGTCTTTCTTTTGGAATGAACCTGTCTAAATATAAATTAGACGAAGAGTAATAGCGAATGCATAATTCCCGATCCCTTTTATGGTCGATTGACGGTATGCACGTGCAAACAAATATAAAAAATGAGACACGGTAAAAAAAACAATCATCTTAGTCGTACTGACAGTCATCGTAGAGCGATGTTGGCAAATATGGCTTCTTCGCTTATACTACACAAGCGCATTACTACAACTTTAGCGAAAGCAAAAGCATTGCGTATTTATGTTGAGCCTCTAATTACAAAATCAAAAAATGACACAACACATTCTCGTCGTACTGTGTTTAGTTATTTAAAAGATAAGGATTCTGTTTCTATCTTATTCCGTGATGTTGCTGCAAAAGTTGCGACTCGTCCTGGTGGATATACTCGTATTTTAAAACTAGGTAATCGTTTAGGTGATAATGCTTCAATGGCAGTTATCGAGTTGGTAGATTACAATGAGATTTACAAATCTGGTGATATTGTTGCCGTAGAAAAGAAAACTACTCGTCGCCGTGGATCTAAAAGCAAAAAGGCTGATGATGCTACAACAGTTGACGCTGTAGCAGAAGAAGTTAAAGCAAGTGATGTACCTACTGAGGATACAGAAAAATAAAACATGAATTAAAATATTTTTGGAAGCCTCGCATTTATGTGAGGCTTTTTTGTTTTGGGTTAGCTGGAACGTTATTAAGCGTCAGTTTTATGACATCGTGTCATTTTGTGTTGGAAGTTTCGTGACGAATAAACACAGCAAATCATGTCATATTACTGCCATATGGTATTGGCACATCCATTGTTATCTGATGATTGCATTAATTGAATTAGGATTTATTAAAGAATATAAACATGTCAAAGATTATTGGTATCGATTTAGGAACAACAAACTCTTGTGTTGCGGTAATGGAGGGTAATGAACCCGTAGTTATTACTAACAGCGAGGGTAAACGCACAACTCCTTCAATTGTGGCTTTTATTGATAATGGCGAGCGTAAAGTAGGAGATCCTGCAAAGCGTCAGGCTATTACCAATCCCACTAAGACTATCTCATCAATTAAAAGATTTATGGGTAACAGTTTTAATGAGGTTACAAAGGAAATGGAAAGAGTTCCTTATAGCGTTGTTAAAGGTGATAATAATACCAGCCGCATAGAAATAGGCGATAGAAAATATACTCCTCAGGAGATTTCTGCTATGATACTTCAGAAAATGAAGAAAACAGCAGAAGATTTCTTAGGTCATGAAGTTAATGAAGCTGTTATAACGGTTCCGGCATATTTTAATGATGCCCAACGTCAGGCTACCAAAGAGGCTGGCGAAATTGCAGGTTTAAAGGTTAGTCGTATCATCAATGAGCCAACCGCAGCAGCATTGGCTTATGGCCTGGATAAGGCTCACAGAGACATGAAAATTGTTGTGTTTGACTGTGGTGGTGGTACTCATGACGTTTCAGTTTTAGAATTAGGTGATGGCGTATTTGAAGTAAAATCTACTGATGGTGATACTCACCTAGGTGGTGATGACTTTGATGCGGTAATTATTGATTGGTTAGCAGATGAATTTAAGAGCGATGAAGGAATGGATCTTAGAAAAGACCCAATGGCTCTTCAACGTTTGAAAGAAGCTGCTGAGAAGGCCAAAATCGAATTATCAAGCACTGCACAAACTGAAATCAACTTACCATACATCTCTGCTGGTGACGGTGTACCGAAGCATCTTGTTAAAACATTAACTCGTGCAAAATTTGAGCAACTAGCTGATAGCTTGATCAAACGTACGATTGATCCTTGCAGAACTGCTTTAAAGAACGCTGGTTTAAGTACTTCAGATATTGATGAGATTATTCTGGTAGGTGGTTCAACACGTATTCCAGCTATTCAAGATGCTGTTAAGAGTTTCTTTGGGAAAGACCCATCTAAAGGTGTAAACCCTGATGAAGTTGTTGCAATTGGTGCAGCAATACAAGGTGGAGTTTTAACAGGTGAGGTTAAAGACGTTTTATTATTAGATGTTACTCCACTTTCTCTTGGAATTGAAACCATGGGAGGTGTGATGACTAAGCTAATTGAAGCAAATACCACAATTCCATCTAAGAAATCAGAAGTATTTTCGACAGCATCAGATAACCAACCATCTGTTGAAATTCACATCCTGCAAGGTGAGCGCCCAATGGCTAGTCAAAACCGCACAATTGGTCGTTTCCATTTATCCGATATACCTCCTGCACCACGTGGTATCCCTCAAATTGAAGTAACTTTTGATATTGATGCTAATGGTATATTACACGTTGCAGCAAAGGATAAAGCAACAAACAAGGAGCAAAAAATTCGTATTGAAGCTTCTTCCGGTTTAACCGACGCTGAAATCCAAAAAATGAAGCAAGAAGCTGAGGCAAATGCAGATGAAGATAAAAAAGCAAGAGAGGAAGTAGAAAAGTTAAATGCTGCTGATGCTTTGATTTTTTCTACTGAAAAGCAACTGAAGGAATACGGCGATAAAATTTCTGAAAGTAAAAAAGCTCCTATTGAGTCTGGCTTAAAGAAATTAAAAGATGCACATGCTTCTAGGAATTTCTCTGAGATTGATTCTGCACAGGCTGAACTTCAAACCGCTTGGAATGAAGCATCAGAAGAAATGTATAAAGCTACTGAAGGTTCTGCACAGGGTGGAGCAGGAGAGCAGGCTCAAGGTGGAGCTCAATCAAACGATGCTGATACAGTGACAGATGTTGATTTCGAAGAAGTGAAAGAAGACGATAAGAAATAATATTCTTAACAGTATATTTTATAGCCTTGGTTAAATAACCAAGGCTATTTTTTTGCCTTAATTTTTGTCCACAGTTTCATAAAGTGATAACAAAAGAAAAGCCCGGATCTTAATGGACCGGGCTTCTGTTTTATAAGTGAGACTATGTTATTGCCACAGGTTTGTTGGATAAACACCTGTTTGAACTAATTCATCAATACTGGCTTGAACAATTGGTTTATCTTCTTTATAAGTTACACCAAACCATTTATTTTGTGTTGGTATTACTTTAAAAGTCGCGACATTATTTTTAATTAGTTGTTCGGCAACTAAAGGAATAAAAAACTCTGACTTAGGATTTTCTTTATTTGCAAGAGCGAACTTTACAAACATGTCTTTAGAAAGTTCAAATATTTTTGGTGTGAATCCCCAAAAATTCATAGAAACACGTGATTCTGGATCTAAGTCGAATTCTTGTCCAGCTTCTTCAAATGCTACTTTTGAACCATTTTTGAAATATACGTTTGTACGCTCTTGAATGTCTGCAAGATTACCATCTTTACTTACAATGCAAACACCTCTAGACACAGAACCGTGCTCAGATAGGGTGTTATTAATCTGGTATCCAATCATCGAAAAACGATCATCCTGAACTTCGGTGGTTAAGAAGTCATACATTTTTTGATATGCTTCGTATCCGTAGAAATCATCTGCATTGATCACACAAAAAGGCTCCTTAACGGCATCTTTAGCTGCTAAAACTGCATGAGCAGTTCCCCATGGTTTGGCACGCTCAATTTTTTCTTCAATTCCAAATGGCTTTAAATCGAATGACTGGAAAACGTAATCTGTTTCAATTTTACCTTGTAATTTCGGTTCAAAAATGGCTTTGAAATTATCTGCAAATTCTTCGCGGATTATGAAAACAACTTTGCCAAATCCTGCTTTAATGGCATCAAAGATTGAGTAATCAATTATTGTTTCGCCATTGGGGCCAAAGCCGTCAGTTTGCTTCATACTTCCGTATCTGCTGGCCATCCCTGCGGCTAAAATAAGTAACGTGGGTTTCATTTTATTAAAATTTTAAAGGGTCAATTGGAAATGGAAATCAGAGATTAACGTTCCTTATTTAGTGTATGTGAAATTGATAAAATTATATTAAGCCGCTAAATTACTAATACATATAGAAAACGGAAAACTATAGCTGTTGTTTAGTGAATTAAATTCCGAAATACCTTTACTGAGTGTGCTTGTCTTCTTTCCGGTAAGCATGCCGAATAAGCCGTGGACTATTTCTTTTCCAATTTGCCTTGTAACAGGCGCATTAATGATTTTTTCAAGGGTACTTTTTCCATTGGAACTGCGTTGAGTTTCATTGTCGCTAATCTCTTGTTTTGTCTGCTCTTTCTTTGTCTTTTAATCGATTGTTTATCCGATACGTAAGAATGTCATATGCACTTTCGGGATCAATATATGTGATACATTTTTGATATAACTCACTTGATTGATCAACGCATGAATCTCCGCGGTGCTTAAGGTTCCATTACAGCTTTTGGAACAATTAAATGAGTTGCTACTACCTCCGTCGGTATGCCATTCTCATTTAAAACAGTTATTAAGGCCTGTCCAGTTTCCATAATTAAGTATTATATTTTGTTGAAACAGATTTATAGAACGCTTATTTACCCTTTAAATTCTTTTCAAGCCACCGCTCTTTTTCCCATAAAATATGCAAAATTGATTCCCGACTTAACTCATACTTAGAGTTTGTAGGTACTACAGAAAGCCTTGTACTGACCGAGTTACCTTTTAAAGCAGTGTAGAAACTATAAGCTTGCAATGACATGGTTTCGTTAAGATCATTTATAGCGCTTAAAAGTAATATAGGAGCCTTAATTTTATCTGCCAAACTTAGTGCTGATAGTTTGCTATAAAGCTCTGGAACTTGCCAAAATGTGCGTTGTTCTGAATTGAAGCCGAAAGGGGAATAGGTGTAATTATAAATACCATTGTAAGCTATACCTGTGGTAAATAATTTGGTAGTTGCTAACAAAACGGCGGCCATGTCCCCACCATTATCATTTCCAGTGATTGCTATTCTTTTAGGATCAGCAATGCCATTTTCAATGAGTTTTTTAATTGCAGGCTCGGTGTTAAATCGTAATTGCTCCAAATAGGTGTCATAAGGCTCATCTTGACTTTCTCCAATAATTGGCATCTCCATCTTGTCAAAAACGGCATAACCCTTTGTAAGCCAATATAGTGGTGAGTTTTGATCGAGTTTTGGAAATTGGTAAACGGAGCCTTTCACCGTTCCAGCGGCAGTTTTGGTTTTGTATTCTTTCGGGCAAGCCCAGACAATTAAGGGTAATGTTCCTTTAGCCCTCGTATAAGATGCTGGTAAATACAATATCCCGTTTATCGGAACTCCATCGGGACGTTGGTAAGATAGTCTCTGGTTCTTTATTCCAATTAAATTGGGATATGGGTCGGAAAAGTCAGTAAGTTGCTTGGAGCCTAACGTAGGGAGTTTAACGCGATAATAATTTGGTACGCTATCAATAGCTTCACGACTTGTGATCACAAAATGTTTGTTGTTAAAAAAAAGCGGACGTTCGTAGTAGGGTGCTTTAGAATGAAATAAGGTGTCGGTAATTTTCGTTTCTATATTAAACTTCATCAAATATGGACGCTCACCCTCAACCGATCCTCCGTATCCGATATAAAAAACATTTGCATCCTCTGTTAATAAACTGGGCCTATTATATTCATTCTTAGTAATCACCAATTGCCCTGGATCACTGTAGGTGTCATCAAAATATCTGTCAACCAGATTAATCCGGAAGGTGGGGTCAGCCGGTTTGATGTAAACTCTTCTTTCGGCTCTGGTTTTCCACCAGCGCTCTGTTACTATTGCTAAATTATCATTGTTCCAGATAATACTTTTAAAACGCAGATAGCAATCAGCAATCTTTATTTTATTTACTTTAAAAGGTGCATCTAAGGTATATATAGCATCCCGCAAGGAAACTAATAAGTTAGGATCTCCAAAATCTTGAGCTTCAATCCAGTAAAGCGATGCTGGTTTATCAGTTCTCCATCCAATTTGTCTGGGCCCTTTGGGTACCGCATCATAATTGTTAACCAGGTTATCGGCTAACGGCGCATCAAAAATCTTTTTAACTACTGAACCTTTAGAGCTAAGTATTTCGGCAGAATACGGCAATTGATTGATAGGTACCCCTGGTATATATTTTTTAATAGTTTCAATCAATATGTATTTTCCATCTGGAGAAAAATCGAAGGATTTAATAATCCCACTATTATAAAAGTTTGAAGTTTTCCCGTCCATATCGACAGTTATTAACTGTGATATCAGGTAATAACTAAATTCAGATTTGCCGTATTGGGCACTATTCAGATTATCATTATTGGTTGATGATGTAAGTTTGGCAGAATTGTCAAAAGTAATGGGGCCAGAAATTTTAGCTGTAATGGGGGGAACTTTACCACGATCTGCAGTTATAAATTTCGCGATAAGCGATTTACTTTCAGGTTCCCAGCAATAGGTATTACCGACCGTTTTATTAAGGTATTGGTCTGTTAACCGTTTTGCAGTAAAAGTTCTTAAATCAGCAATCCAAAGTTCAATGCCGCTATTTGTAGTGTTGCAGAAAGCAATTTTGCTATCATCAGGGGACCATCTTATCTCACTTGCTAATAGTGATTCAGGCAAACCCGTTAAAATATATTCCTCTTCTTTATTAACAGATTTTAGTTTAATGTCGGTATAAAATGTATCTACCGAAACACTGTTAATCGACGGGTCTATAAATAAGCCAGCAATTTTGATTTCAGGTTTTAAAGCTTCATTTGCGGAAATTAAACCTTGTGGTTGAAGTAATAACATCCATTCTCCGTTGGAGCTGAATATAGCTTTCGGGAGAATGGGTGCATCAACAAGATCTATGATTGTTTGTGAAGGTTTTTGGTATTTAATTACTTCTTGTGCAAAACCATTAAATTTAAAAAATGTAAGTGCAGTAAAAAGTGTTATTCTTAAAAAGCTCATTTATGTGTTTAAAGTATTTAGAGCCATTAACTTAATGAAAGGTGTTATTTTACCGATCTAAAGTCATGGTTTACCTCTATGTTTAATAGTGATTCATAAATCAGACGAATTACATTGTCAACGTCTTCTTTATGGATCATTTCAACAGTAGTGTGCATATATCTTAATGGTAAAGATATCAGTGCAGAAACTACGCCACTATTAGAATAAGCAAACGCATCTGTGTCTGTACCCGTTGATCGGGAAGATGCCTGGCGTTGAAATGGAATATTATTATCTTGAGCAGTTTTAATTAATAATTTGTTAAGATTAGTTTGAACGGCTGGTGCATATGAAACAACCGGACCTTTTCCGCAAGACAAATCTCCTTGAGTGATTTTGCTAATCATAGGAGTTTGAGTGTCATGGGTAACATCCGTTACAATAGCTAAATCTGGCTTAATATGATTAGCTATCATTTCTGCACCACGTAAACCGATTTCTTCTTGTACAGCATTTACAATGTATAATCCGAAAGGAAGGGTTTTGTTATTTTCTTTTAATAAACGAGCTACTTCTGCAATCATAAATCCACCAGCACGATTATCAAGTGCACGACCAACATAATATCTATCATTTAAGATCGTAAACTCATCCTCATAAGTAATTACACAACCTACGTGTACACCTAAGCTTTCAACTTCTTCTTGTGAAGTGCAGCCACAATCAAGGAATATATTTTTTAATGTAGGAGCTTCTTCCTTTTCGCCGCTACGCGTATGAATCGCCGGCCATCCAAAAACTGCTTTTACTATGCCTTTGTCGGTGTGGATATTTACTCTTTTTGACGGTGCTATTTGGTGGTCTGAGCCACCATTTCTGATCACATAAATAAGTCCTTCTTTGTTAATGTAGTTAACATACCATGAAATTTCATCTGCGTGGGCTTCAATTACAACTTTGTATGGAGCGTCAGGATTAATAACGGCTACAGCTGTACCATAATTGTCAACATAATGAGTGTCAGTATACGGTTTGATATATTCTAACCATAAGCGCTGACCTTCCCATTCGTAACCGGTAGGTGAGGCGTTATTGATGTATTTTTCAAAAAACTTTATGGAATTTTCAGTAACTATTGGGATATGTTTTTCTTCTTGGTCTGCTTTCATTATTATTCTTGAATTATCTAAGGTTGTAAATTTAGATCATTAATTGTTTATAATGTAAATCAATGAGCATTATAAAACCATTAACATTACATGGAACATATTTACTTTTATTAAAGAGGGATATTGCCGTGTTTTTTTCGTGGATTATGCACTACTTTATTGGTTAGCATACTAAATGCTTTGATTAATTTATTTCGGGTTTCTGACGGTTCAATAACTTCGTCAACAAATCCACGTTCTGCCGCACGGTAAGGATTGGCAAATATATCTGAGTACTCTTTCTCCTTCTCAAGCCATTTGTCATTTGGATTTTCGGCTGATGAAATTTCTTTTTTAAAAATTATTTCTGCAGCCCCTTTAGCACCCATAACTGCAATTTCTGCACTTGGCCAAGCATAGTTCATGTCGGCACCAATGTGCTTCGAATTCATTACATCATATGCCCCACCATAAGCTTTACGAGTAATAACAGTTATTCTAGGCACGGTAGCTTCACAAAATGCATATAATAGTTTTGCGCCATTGGTAATAATTGCATTCCATTCCTGATCAGTGCCAGGTAAAAAACCAGGTACATCTTCAAACACTAAAAGAGGTATGTTAAAGCAATCGCAAAAGCGTACAAAACGAGCACCTTTTGTGGAAGCATGAATATCTAAAACTCCGGCAAGAACCATTGGCTGATTGGCAACAATACCAATACTTTTACCGGCAAGACGAGCAAAGCCCACTACTAAATTTTGCGCAAAGTCTTTATGTACTTCAAAAAACGAGTTTTCATCTAAAACTTCAGAGATGATATCCCTTATATCATAAGGTTGAGAATTGTTATCCGGCAGGAAATCATTTAAACGTGACTTGTTTGTAGTAGGGGATTGATAAGCTACGGCTGGCGTTTGTTCTTCGCAGTTCTGAGGAATATAGCTTAAAAGTTTCTTAACGTCATTTATAGCGGCTAATTCATTAGGACATGCAAAATGCGTAACTCCAGATTTTGTAGCATGCGCCGTGGCTCCTCCTAATTCTTCTGAAGTTACTTCTTCATGTGTTACTGTTTTAACCACGTTAGGGCCCGTTACAAACATGTAGGATGAGTTTTCTACCATCAATACAAAATCCGTAATAGCTGGAGAGTAAACCGCTCCGCCAGCACATGGCCCCATAATTACTGATAATTGGGGAATAACACCGGATGCCATCGTATTCCGATAAAATATATCCGCATATCCGCCCAGAGAAACTACGCCTTCTTGAATTCTTGCACCGCCCGAATCATTTAAACCAATAATTGGCGCACCGTTTTTTAGTGCTAAATCCATGATCTTGCAAATCTTTTCAGCATGCGTTTCAGAAAGCGAACCTCCAAACACCGTAAAGTCTTGAGCAAAAACATACACTAAGCGCTTATGAATTGTGCCATAGCCAGTAATTACACCGTCGCCAGGATATTGCTCTTTCTCCATCCCAAAATCTGTAGAACGATGGATAACAAGCATGCCTATTTCTTCGAACGACCCTTCATCCAATAGGAAGTTTAAACGTTCGCGAGCAGTTAGTTTCTTCTTCGCATGCTGACTAGCAATTCGTTTCTCTCCGCCACCGGCTAAAGCAGAAGCCTTTTTTTCATTTAAAAGATCGATTTTTTTGTTCACACTTAACCAGTTTATAAGATGTATTTATTGCGATATATAGAATGACTCAACTAAATGTAATATGAATTATAGCTTGCTAAAATTGATTATAAAACTTATAAATGTGAATTCTATTATGATTTTAAAGATTAGTTTTGGGCGTTCGGGCGGGCTTTCCGTTCCAATCTTTTTGCCCGAAGGGAAAAGGGCAAAAAGGATTTTCACTGCAATCCCTAACGCGAAAACCTAGCAAACTTTATAAAAACATTCATAAAACATCTTTCCCAATCCTAATCATATATTGCCGAATTGTGTTCAGGTACTCTAATTATGTGAAAATGGAAAATTACGTACAATTACAGGTATTCCCTTTAATCATTCTGTAAAAATGGATATGGATAATCGGTTGGCGGATTAAAGGTTTCTTTGATAACTCGCGGAGAAACCCATCTCAAAAGATTAATCATTGAACCGGCTTTATCATTTGTTCCAGAACCTCTTGCCCCGCCAAAAGGTTGTTGGCCAACAACTGCACCGGTACACTTATCGTTTATATAAAAGTTGCCAGCAGAATTTCTCAACGCGTACGAAGCTTTTTCAATTGCATACCTGTCTTGAGCTAAAATGGCTCCGGTTAAGGCATAAATGGAAGTTGTATCTATCAACTTTAAGGTTTCTTCAAAAGCATTATCCTCAAAAACGTACACTGTTAAAACTGGTCCGAATAATTCCTCACACATGGTAACATATAATGGGTCGGTTGTTAAAATAATTGTTGGTTCAATAAAATATCCAGAAGACTTATCATAATTGCCACCAGCAATGATTTCTAAGCTGGGATCGTTTTTAGCACCATCAATGTACTTAGCCAATTTGTCAAATGATTTTTCATCAATAACCGCATTAATGAAGTTGCTAAAATCTTCTACCGGGCCTACTTTGATGCTTTTTAGTGCTTCCTGAATCAGATTTTTTATTTGTGGCCAAACGGATTTGGAAATATAAACTCGGGAAGCTGCCGAACACTTTTGACCTTGATATTCAAATGCGCCTCTTACTATTGCTGTGGCAGATGCTTTTACATCCGCGGAAGCGTGAACCACTATAAAATCTTTACCGCCAGTTTCGCCAACTATACGCGGGTAGCTTTTATATTTATGGATGTTATTTCCAATTGTTTTCCAAATTTCCTGAAAAACTGAAGTAGAACCTGTGAAATGAATGCCTGCAAAATCCGGATGATTAAATACAACATCGCCAACATCAGGGCCAAATGCATAAATCAAATTAATTACACCGTCAGGAAGACCAGCTTCTTTGAAAACTTCCATTAGTACATGTGCAGAATATATTTGGGTATTAGCAGGTTTCCAAACCACTACATTACCCATCAAAGCAACAGATGTGGGTAAATTTCCAGCAATGGCCGTAAAATTAAATGGCGTTAATGCGAAAACAAATCCTTCAAGCGGTCGGTGTTCAATTCTATTCCAGCTGCCATTTGGTGAAACTGGAGGTTGCTGCTGGTAAATTTCTGACATGTACTTTACGTTAAAACGCAGAAAGTCTATCAACTCACAAGCAGCATCAATTTCTGCTTGATAGGCATTTTTTGATTGGCCTAGCATGGTAGCAGCATTCAATTTATAGCGGTAAGGGCCGGCTATTAAATCTGCAGCCTTCAAAAATATAGCTGCCCGATGTTCCCATGATAGCAATTCCCAACTGCTTTTTGCTTTCAATGCGGCATTTATGGCTTCGGTTACATGAGTTTTATCTCCATCATGATAATAACCTAATATATGTTTATGATTATGGGGAGGTTTAATAGCTACTTTATTTTCAGTACGGATTTGTTGGCCGTTTATTATCATCGGGATATCTGCCTCTTCGCTCAAAGCTTGTTTAAGAGCATCTTTTAAAAGCTTACGTTCAGTAGAGCCAGGAGCATAATTTAAAACAGTTTCATTTATTGGAGTGGGAACATTAAAAAAACCTTTTATCATGGGTTGGAATTTTGTAATAGTAAATATAAGAATTTGATATTCTTCCTTAATCAAAAGGTTAAGGTAGGTGGTTATTTTAAATAAGAATGATGAAACGGTAAACTCAAATTATCTGCCAGATAAAATCAAAGTTGTATTTTTGGAAATATTTAAACTGAATGTTTTTAGTCCGATCCTTATTATTCCCATTTTCTTTCATTTACGGCTTGGTAGTAATTTTACGTAACTGCGCTTACGATATCGAATTATTTAGGTCTAGAAAGTTTAAGATTCCCGTAATATCCATTGGAAATTTAACTGTTGGAGGAGCTGGCAAAACTCCAATGACAGAATATTTGGTAAACTTATTGAAAAACGAATTCGATTTGGCAACATTGAGTAGGGGTTATGGACGAAAAACCAAAGGATTTATAGTTGTTACTGCTAATTCTACAAGTATTGAAGTAGGAGATGAGCCCAGACAGTTTAAACAAAAATTCCCCGATGTTACAGTTTCAGTTTGTGAAGATAGATGCGAGGGAATTAAGCGTTTAAGTTATGAAAACGAATTAATTATACTTGATGATGCCTATCAGCATCGAGCCGTTAAACCAGGCTTAAGTTTATTGCTTTATGATTATACGCAAATGTTTAGATGGCAATGGTTTTTGCCTACCGGGAATTTAAGGGAACCACTTTACGGACGTAAAAGAGCACAGGTGATTGTCGTGTCAAAAACACCTTGTCGTATTGATGAGCTTCAAAAGCAGAAAATTTTAAAGAAAATCAACCCGTATCCGCATCAAAAAGTTTTTTTTTCATGCTTTAATTATAAATCACTCATCTCAATTAACCATCCTCTTAGAATAAGAAAAATAGATTCGATCAGCTCAAACACGAAAGTTTTGTTATTAACCGGGATTGCTAATCCAAAACCTTTGCTGCAGGAACTGAATAAGTATACTCAGCTTATTGAACATCATAAGTATCCGGATCATCATAATTTCAGTGAAAAAAATATCATTAAACTTGTTAGTGATTTTCGGGGTTATACAAATGAAGATAAATTAGTTATCACCACAGAAAAAGATTTACAACGGTTAAAAACAAGAGCAATTAAAGACCTTATAGAAGGTATTGATATATATTATTTACCTGTTGAAGTTAAAATTCACGAGCCCGACGAAGATCGTTTCATAGAATTGATAAAAGATTATGCTACAAAATATACTACAGACTACCGAATACATAAAAAGAAAAATTGGTGATTTTGAACCAGAAGTAGGGATAATACTTGGTACTGGCTTAGGTGGCTTGGTTAGTGAAATTGATGTTCATTTTAAATTAATGTATTCCAATATTCCTAATTTCCCGATTTCTACTTTAGAATTCCATTCCGGGAAACTTATATTCGGTATGTTGAGTGGTAAAAAGGTGGTTGCGATGCAAGGCCGGTTGCATTATTATGAAGGCTATGATATGAAGCAAATCACATTCCCGGTAAGGGTGATGAAGACACTTGGTATTAAAAATTTGTTTGTCTCCAATGCAAGCGGATCCTTAAATCCGGAATTTAAGAAAGGTGATCTCTTAATTATTGATGATCATATCAATCTCTTACCAGACAATCCGTTAAGAGGCAGAAATGCAGATTCCCTTGGCCCTCGTTTTCCGGATATGAGTAATCCGTATAATAAAGAAATGATTCGTTCTGGCTTAGAAATAGCTGAAAGGAATAACATTACTTGCCATAAGGGCGTTTATGTGTCTGTAAGTGGCCCAAATCTTGAAACTAAAGCAGAGTATAAATATTTAAGAATTATTGGTGGTGATGCCGTCGGGATGAGTACTGTTCCAGAAGTTATAGTGGCAAACCATATGGGTATTCCGGTATTTGCTATTTCTGTATTAACTGATGAAGGATTTCCTGACGTATTAGAGCCTGTATCTTTAGAAGAGATAATAAAAATTGCCACCGAAGCTGAACCTAGTCTCACTTTAATTTTGAAAGAATTAATTACACTACTTCCATGATAAAAAGCTTCGTTGTTAGCTTGTGCGTCTTTTTGTTGATTAATCTGAATGACGTATCAGGGCAGGTAAAAGGTTCTCAAAAAAAAGAAGGAGCGGAGTTGGATTCTCTTCGAAAAATTGAAGAATCTTTTGAAGATTCAGTGATTTTTGATGCTAAATACATAAGATACACCAATCTTGATTTGTTGTCTGATAGCACGCAAACTATCCCATTAGACACCTCTTCATACAATTTTCAGATCTATAGCCCAATTTATCAACCCCAATCACCAACTATTAATTTGGGTAGTACAGGCTTGGCTTATCGCGATTTGTTATTCAACCCAAGGAAGACAATTGGTTTTGATGCTGGTTTTCATTCACTGGATGCCTATCTGTTAAAACCAAGTGATGTAAGATATTATCGAGCCCGCACTCCGTTTACCGAATTGTATTACATGAACGGAACGCTTAAAGAGCAAGTGTTAAAAGTTATCCATTCACAAAACATAATGCCAAATTGGAATTTTGGAGCGAATTATAATCGGATTGTTGGTGATGGGTTTTATAAAAATCAACATGCAGACCATTTAAATGCGGCCATTTTTACATGGTATGAATCTAAATCGAAACGCTACAATTTGCTTTCAAACGCAGTTTTTAATACCATAAAAGCGGCGGAAAATGGTTCAGTAGTTAATGATAGTGTATTCACTAAGCCTGGTGATTTTGGTTTAGGTTCTGAACCGGTAAAATTAATAGGAACAGGATCCAATAGACCACAACAAACGTGGCGAAGTAACTCTTTTTTCATAAAGCAGTTTTATTATCTAGGGAGGGTTGACACTTTAGCGAAAAGCACTTCGGGAAGCATTTTACCAACCCAGCGTGTATCTCATTCGTTAACTTACACTTCAAGCAGGTATAAATTTTATAGAAATGAACCAGATCTGAACAATGTTTTTCCGGTTTTAAAAGATTCTGTACTTACGAATGACTCGACTCAAGTAAAAAATTTGAGAAACGAATTTGGATATAGCTTCTATTTGAGAGGTAAGGCTTTGAGTTTTATAAAAAATGAACTTAAACTAGATTTAGCACTGCAGCATGATCTATACATTTACAGGCAAACGAATGATCTTAAGCCTGCCGATGCTTATAAAGCAACTTTTCAGAATATAACCTTAAAAGCTGGGCTGGGTTATCGGTTCAGCGACCGGATAAATATTGAAGGGGATTTACAACAAATTGCTCAAGGCAGAAATGCTGGAGATTTTTTATATGATGCCAAAACTTATTTCCTGTTAAGTAAATCTGTTGGACGTATAATATTGGGTGCGTATTTACAAAATAAATCGCCAGAACAGCTGTATGAACGGAGTGATTACCAGTTAAATAGATGGAGAAAGGCTTTTGATAGAACTAAGTTAAGTAATTTGTCGTTTTTGTATGAGAATCCTAAGTTTAGACTTACTGCCAAAGGAGAATATTTCCTAATTAGTAATTACCTATATTTTGCAGAAACTGCAAAACCAATGGAGATCGAACCCATCCAGACAGGTACAAACATTAATCTAATCAAGATTAGTGTTGGTGAACACTTCAAGTTTAAAAAGTTTAATTGGGAAGCGTACATTGTATACCAAAAAACAGATTTTGCAAATATTCTTAGAACTCCGGAAGTATACTCATTTAATAGCATTTACCTTAATACAAATATATTCAAGGTATTACATGCAAGTTTAGGGTTTGATGTTAGGTATAATACGCCGTTTACCTCTCCAGCCTACGCCATAAATGTAAGCCAATTTTATAACGATAATGAAGCTGTTGAATTTCCCACTTATCCAATTGTAGATGTATGGGTAAGAGCTAATCTAAAAAGATCGAATCTTTTTATTAAATATGATTATGCCAATAAAGGATTGCAGTCTAATGGATTTTATACTGTAAATCGTTATCCGATGTTTAACTCCTTATTAAAGTTTGGTGTGAGTTGGAATTTTTACAATTAAATTTAGGCTTTTTAATATATCTGGTTTTAACCTTCTTGTTTGGATATCTTTAAACGTCATCCAACGGCTGATAAACAAGTTAAAGCAACGAATTTTTGATAGAAATCAGGTTTTTTGCTTCTTCTTTTTTGCGGCTGGAAACAGAACATTGTTTAATATCAACCGATATCCAGGTGAATCCGGATGTAGGCTCAAATCAGTAGGAGGGTCACCAACTGCATGTTGATAATCTTCTGGGTCGTGGCCACCATAAAAGGTCCATTGGCCTTTCCCAAAATCGCCATGGATATAGCGAGCCTCATTGGATGCCTTCGTGTCACCCAAAATCAATACATCCGGCTTAATAAATTCTTTACGGAAGGCTGTTGTTTGTCCCATAAAGCCTTTTATAACTTTGTCGTGGTTTTGAGTTAACATCGTCGGAACGATATCCCACTTCGCTGAAAAATCAAATAATGTAAAAAAGTCACTTGTTTTCTCAACCATGCGTGTAGGGGTTGCATCTATATTTGAAAATTCGTAATTGCTTGGATTTAAATCAAGTTTGAAGTTTTGAAAGGCAAACGTTTTTGAATAATCAAGTCGCTGATTTGCTTTGGCGTCTGCACCATCTCCATCAAACATGCTTTCACAAATATCAATTCCGTCTGCCGCGAGCGCTAAATCAAAAGTTTCAGGTCCGGAGCACATGGCAAACATAAAACCCCCACCAGAGCAAAACTCGCGAATGCTTTTAGCAACGGCTAACTTCATTTGAGAAACCTTCTTGAAACCATTTCGCTTGGCAGTAGCCTCTTGTAATCGAACATCTTCTATATACCAGCTCGCATTCCTAAAAGCGCTCCAAAACCGTCCGTATTGGCCTGTAAAATCTTCATGGTGTAAGTGTAACCAATCGTACTTAGGTAAATCACCTTTTAAAACCTCATCGTCGTACAAAATATCGTAAGGTATTTCTGCATAAGTTAAAACCATTGTTACAGCATCATCCCATGGAAGCTTATTTTTAGGTGAGTATACCGCAATTTTTGGAACTTTTTCAAGTTTAACAAGCTCCATGTTTACTGATGGATTTGTTATTTCGGTTAGAATAGCATTCACTTTTGCATCTGCAATCACTTCATAGGATACTCCCCTCACTTTACACTCTTTTTCCAGAGGTGATGAATATTTAATCAAGAAACTACCACCGCGGTAATTTAAAAGCCAATCAGCCTCCTGTCCGCTTTGTAACGTCCAAAAGGTTATGCCATATGCCTTCAGGTGGTTTTTCTGATCCTCGTCCATTGGGATAAGTATAGAAGCTGATTTGCACAATAACGTGCTCAACATGAACAGAATAAATAGAAGGGGTTTTAACATAACCTTATTAACGGGAAATCTATGTTAAATATATACAAGAAAATCAGTTTGGTCATCATCGTAAGAGTAAACCTAAAAATATTAACTTTGCATCCTTAAAATAACCAAGAAATGAGCAAAGCAATTATAAAAACCGAAAAAGGAGATATGACAGTGCAGTTTTATGATAAAGATGCACCTAAAGCAGTAGCAAACTTTTTAAAGCTAGCTAAAAGTGGCTTTTATGATGGAGTTACCTTTCACCGTGTATTACCTGATTTTGTAATTCAAGGAGGTGATCCGACTGGAACAGGAGCTGGCGGACCAGGTTACACAATTGATTGTGAGTTAACAGGAGATAATCAATATCATGACCGGGGAGTACTTTCTATGGCTCATGCTGGTAGAAACACGGGAGGGTCACAATTTTTTATCTGTCATAGCCGTAACAATACATCACATTTAGATCGTAATCATACTTGCTTTGGTAAAGTAATTGAAAATGTAGACGTGGTTGATGCGATCCGTCAGGGTGATAAGATTTTAGGAATTGAAGTTACGGAAGAGTAGTTTTGAGATGTTAGATTTGAGATATGAGACGCTTTCACAGGCTTATCAGGATCCATATCTAAAACATCTCTGATTTTATCAAAAGTAAATTTTGTTATATTAGTTTGTAGAAGTGCTTTATGAAGTGTATCTCATTTCTCAAATCTAGAATCAAAGAATATATTAGTTTGAAGATGATTTTATGAGATGTGTATCTCAAATCTCATGTCTCAATACTCAAATCTAAAAAGTATGAATTTAAGAGGAATAGTATCGGTTTCTGGTAAACCAGGATTGTTTAAGTTGATTGGACAAAACAAATCTGGCTTTATATTAGAGAGCCTTGATGAACAGAAAACTAAAATTGTGGTAAATATCTCTACTGCAAAAATGGCATCATTAGAAGACATAACTGTTTTTGGTGAAAATGAAGATCTAAGGCTTCTTGATATACTTGAAAAGCTTAAAGATGTTCAATCTTTGCCAGATGTTAAAAAGGCAGATGGCCAAACCTTGCGTAATTTGTTTTTAGAGGTTGCACCTGAACACGACGTTGAAAAGGTCTATGCCTCTGATATTAAGAAAATAATCACTTGGTTTAATATCATAAAAGAACTGCCTTTATTTAATGAGGAAGCTCCCGAGCCTCTAGCTGAAGGAGCCGCATCAGCAGCACCTTCATTAGTTGAAGCACCTAAACCTGTTGTTATGGAAAAACCAAAGGCAACAAAGGCTGCGGGTAAAAGCACAACCAGACTTTCCCAAAAATCAAAGTAATTAATAGTGTTATTAATCAGAAAATCCTGGATCCACAAAAGATGCCGGGATTTTTGTTAACATTTATAACTTAAAATAAATACGTGATTGCTGCACATATAGCAATAGTTAGCAATACCAGTATCCAAAACCTGCGTTGTTCTTTGCCAGGATTTATACCTTTAAAGCGATAGTTACGGGTTTTCAGTGCCATAGATATAAATTTACGAAATTATTCGTGGTGATAAGGCTCTCCTTTTAAAATTGTAAAGGCTCTATAAATTTGCTCAACAAAAAATAGTCTAATCATTTGATGCGAAAAAGTCATTTGTGAAAGTGATATCTTATCATTTGCCCGACCATAAATAGACTTATCAAACCCATACGGGCCACCCACTAAAAATACGAGGTTTTGGACACCTCCCACCATTTTCTTGTTTAAAAATTGCGAAAAGGCTGTAGACGAAAATTCCAGACCTTTTTCATCTAGCAAAATTAAGAGATCTTGGCTGCTTATAATTTTGAAAATTAATTCGGCTTCTTTGCTTTTCTGTTGTTCCTGCGAAAGGCTTTTTGTGTTTTTTAATTCAGGAATCTCGATGATCTTAAAAGGTGCGTAATGCTTTAAACGTTTGGTGTATTTCTCTATACCCTCTAATAAATATTTTTCTTCTGTTTTTCCGATAGTTATTAAGGTAATTTTCATGTTGATTTCAATATCATTTGAAGCATTTTACATAAAAAAAGCCCTGTTACAATATTAATTGAACAGGGCTTATGAATTATGATATTATGTGTCGACTTAAAAGTGTCTTACGTTGATATATCGAGTGTTTAAGCGAATTAAGCGTTTTGTTGTTGACTTTGGCGGATAATATTTAATGCTCCCCCAGCTTTAAACCACTCAATTTGCTGCTCGTTGTACGTATGGTTCACGTTAAAAGACTCGCTATTACCATCAGCATGGTGCAATACAATAGTTAAAGGTTGAGCTGGTGCAAATTCATTTAAACCGACAATGTCAATAACGTCATCTTCTAAAATACGATCGTAATCATTTGTATTGCAAAACGTTAAGGCAAGCATTCCTTGTTTCTTTAGGTTGGTTTCGTGGATACGAGCAAATGATTTTACAAGTATGGCACGAACGCCTAAATGACGAGGTTCCATGGCTGCATGCTCACGAGATGAACCTTCACCATAGTTTTCGTCTCCAATAACAATAGAACCTATGCCAGCTGCCTTGTAAGCACGTGCAGTAGCAGGAACAGAACCGTATTCACTATTCAATTGATTTTTTACATTGTCTGCTTTTTCGTTGAAGAAGTTAGTAGCACCGATCAGCATATTGTTTGAAATGTTATCCAGGTGTCCACGGAATTTCAACCACGGGCCAGCCATTGAAATATGGTCAGTGGTACATTTACCTTTAGCCTTTATTAAAAGTTTTAAGCCAGTAATGTCTGTTCCTTCCCAAGCTTTAAATGGATCAAGTAATTGCAAACGGGCTGAGTCAGGATTAACCACAACGCTTACTATACTTCCGTCTTCAGCAGGAGCTTGATATCCAGCGTCTTCAACAGCATAACCTTTTTCCGGTCCTTCAAGTCCTTGTGGTTCATCCAATTTAACTTGTATGCCGTCTTTATTCAATAACGTGTCGGTAAGTGGATTAAAGCCTAAGTCACCTGCAATAGTCAAGGCCGTAACAATTTCTGGAGAAGCAACAAATGCGTGAGTATTTGGGTTTCCGTCATTACGAGCTTTAAAATTACGGTTAAAAGAAGTAAGAATAGAATTTTTACGAGTTGGGTCGGTACTGTGACGAGCCCATTGACCTATACAAGGTCCACAAGCATTCGCTAAAACGACGCCACCCATGCTCTCGAATGTTTTTAAATAACCATCACGTTCAACAGTATATCTAACTAATTCAGATCCAGGAGTGATAGTAAATTCTGCTTTAGCTTGCAAGTTCTTATCTACTGCTTGCTTAGCAATAGATGCAGCACGGCTGATGTCTTCGTATGATGAGTTAGTACAAGAACCGATCAGTCCAACTTCTAATTCCTGTGGCCATCCATGCTCACGAACAGCTTCCGCAAATTTAGAAATAGGCCATGCCATATCAGGAGTGAATGGGCCATTTACATGTGGCTCTAAAGTAGATAGATCAATTTCAATTACTTGATCAAAATAAGTTTGAGGGTTAGTATAAACTTCCTCATCTCCTGTTAAATGTTCTTTAACCGCATCTGCTAAATTGGCAATATCAGTACGATTGGTTCCTTTTAAGTAATCCGCAATTTTTTCATCATATCCAAAAACCGAAGTCGTTGCACCGATTTCAGCACCCATGTTACAAATGGTACCTTTACCAGTTGCTGATAAAGAGCGAGCGCCTTCACCAAAGTACTCAACAATATACCCGGTGCCACCTTTTACGGTTAATATACCGGCAACTTTAAGAATCACATCTTTTGCAGAGGCCCATCCGGATAATTTACCGGTTAATTTTACTCCAATTAGCTTCGGGAATTTTAGCTCCCAAGCTAAACCTGCCATTACATCACAAGCATCAGCACCACCAACGCCAATAGCGATCATTCCTAAACCGCCAGCGTTTGGAGTATGAGAGTCAGTTCCAATCATCATGCCACCTGGAAATGCATAATTTTCTAAAACAACCTGGTGAATGATACCTGCACCGGGTTTCCAGAAACCAATGCCATATTTATTAGATACAGAAGCAAGAAAATCATATACTTCCTTGTTTTGCGTATTAGCTGTAGATAAATCTTCATTAGCTCCAACTTTGGCTTGAATTAGGTGATCACAATGAACCGTTGAAGGAACAGCCACCGTAGGACGACCAGCTTGCATAAATTGCAATAAGGCCATTTGAGCCGTTGCATCTTGCATGGCAACTCTGTCTGGGGCAAAGTCCACATAAGTAACACCTCGCTCACGAGCTTCAGTTGCATTACCTTCCCATAAATGGGCGTATAATATCTTTTCAGTTAGTGTAAGTGGCTTGCCAACAATTTCGCGGGCGGCCTCAATGCGGCTTCCATAATTGTCGTAAACCCTTTTGATCATGTCTAAATCAAATGCCATCGTATTGTTTTTGGTTGGAATTAAAGAAATTCTTTAGTATAAGTAATGCGAAGTTACTAAAACCCACTTTAAAAACCCACTTCTATGTAAAATCTAGACATAAAAATGTCAAATAGTATTAATTAAGTCATTGCCTTATTTGTTTGATGCTAAATCGGTTTATTCATAAGGGAAACTGGTTGTAATTTGGATAGTATTTTAAAGTAGGTAATGATTTCTTTACTTTCAAAATCAGTTTTAGTCAGACTGTTAAACTTTTTTAACTTGCGTGGGTGATTATAATAGTATCAGAGCTGTTAGTCATCTATACCAAACGTCAACTTGCAAAACACTACGAATGTTAGATAGCTAACATTATATAAATAATTATTTTAAGGATTTAAAAGAGTATCCTTTCTTACTTAATATCTCCAAGGCCCTTGGCAGAGCATATTCTAATCGTGGCTTTGCTTTTAAACTATCATGAAAGACGATGATCGAACCGTTTTGTGCATGATTAATCACGTTTAAAAGACATTTTTCAGGACTTAGCTTAACGTCAAAATCGCCGCTCAATATGTCCCACATAATTATTGAATGGTGCGTATTAATTAAGGAGTACTGTGATTTCTTTCCTCTGCCATAAGGAGGTCGGAAAAGCGATGAAGGAACTACTTCAGAACAAAGATTTACGTTTTCGATATAAACCTTGTCATCTGTATGCCATCCATTTAAATGGTTGTAAGTATGATTTCCAACAGCATGCCCTTCTCCTAAAACTTGTTTAAATATCTCTGGATGTTTTTTAACGTTGTCTCCTATACAAAAAAAAGTTGCCTTAGCATTAAACTCTCTCAAAGTATTTAATACGAACGGTGTAACAACAGGTATAGGGCCATCGTCAAAAGTCAAATAAATAAATTTTTCCGTTCGGCTTTTGTGCCACGTTAACGTTGGGTACAACCATTGAAGCCAGAAAGGAGAAGTTACTAGGTACATGTTTGTTAATTGCGAAGATGTTGTAGTTATTTAATGTTGGCACTAATATTACAAAGCTCTTAAATATTAAGTAAATGGCGATTAAATATCTGAAATCATAATTAATTACTATAATTTGGCTCTTAAGAATTAAAACATATTCTATAAATGATTAATATCAATCATCATCTAATTGTATATACAAAGAAATTAACTCTTGTAGCTGCATTTGCATTAGTGGGTTTCCCAAAAGGTATTTATGCTCAAGAAATAATCACTTTAAAGCGTGCTACTGAATTAGTTCTCCAAAATAATTTGCAAATTAAACAGGCGCAACTTAGTGAGGCTTTGTCTGATGAGACGTTGAAACAATCTAAACTTGCAATTTATCCTTCACTGAATGCCAGCAACAATTTAAACTTCAATTACGGACGTAGTATTGATCCTCTGACAAATCAATTTGTTAATCAATCTGTAAATTCAACAAACGGAAACTTGTTTTCAAGTGTAATCCTATTTCAGGGATTTCAAAAATTAAATCTTATTTCTCAAAATAAATATGAGTTGGAAGCTGATAAGAGCTATGTACAAAAAGTTAAAAATGATTTGTTATTAGCCGTTGTAAATAGTTATTTGTTAGTGCTAAATAATCAGGACCTCTTAGTGGCGGCAAATCAACAATTATATATTATAAAGCAGCAATTAGATAGGGAACAAAAGTTTTTTGACGTTGGTAATAAAACATTGGCCGACCTATCTCAGTCAAAGGCCCAAGTTGCTACTGCCGAACTAAATGTTACTAATGCACAAAATCAGGTAGACATATCATTTCTCAATCTTGCTCAGCTGTTAGAACTTGATCCTAACTTACCTTTTCAAGTTGAAAAACCAGTTCTTGATGACGTGAAACAGGGTAATTTGAATTATTCTGCTTCAGAAATTTTCCAAAAGGCAGTTGCTAATTATCCAGATATAAGATTAGCTGGTTTGCGAAAAAATGCGTTTGGAAAGGCAGTTGACGTTGCTAGGGGTAATTTGTATCCCAGGTTAATTTTACAGGGGAGTTTAGGAACAGGGTATTCTAATGGCCGGCAGCGACTTTTAGAAAGAAAACCGGATGGAACAAATGTTCCGATTGGTTTTGTTGAAAATACTAATCAGGTAGTGGTGACGCCCAATTTTCTAACAACTTTTGAAAAGACACCTTTCCGAGATCAAATAAGTGAGAATTTCAATCAATCGTTTGGCTTCGGTCTGAACATCCCACTGTTTAACGGATATTCCGCCCGTTCGTCTATCCGGCGTGCAAAAATTAATTATCAAAACGCAGAAATAAACGAGCAAATTGCAAAAAACAATCTAAATAAAACGATCAATCAATCGGTGTTGGATTTACGTGCCGCTGAAAAAAGATACAATTCAGCGCTTTATGCTTTTCAATCATCCAAAGATGCCTTTAATGTAATTGAGCAACGATATAATGTTGGTTTAGTGAATTCTCTTGATTATAATCAAGCGCAAACTAATTTAAACAAAGCCCAATTCGATCAAATCCAAGCCAAGTATGATCTGATATTTAGGAGTAAAGTAATTGATTACTACTTGGGAAATCCGCTTTCATTTTAATAGCCTTAATATATATAGCATGGCAAAAAAAAATAATACAATAAAATACGTTCTTATAGGAGCAGGAATACTCGTAGCAGTTGCAATTGTTGGTAATAAACTTGGGTGGTTTGGCAAAGGCGATGTGATACAAGTTGCTACAGAGAAAGCTATTAAAAGAACGATTATAGAAACAGTATCTGCGAGCGGAAAAGTTCAGCCTGAAGTGGAAGTGAAACTTAGCTCTGAAGTTTCTGGTGAGGTAGTTGTGCTTTCCGTAAAAGAAGGAGATGTAGTTAAGCAGGGGCAGCTGTTATGTAAAGTAAGACCAGACGTTTTGAAGTCTGGATATGATAGGGCTGTAGCCTCTCTTAATAGCCAACGTGCTAGTTTAGCAAGTTCACAACAACAATTAAAGCAGGCGGAAGCAAACTTTGCCAACACCGTAGCCAAATATAAAAGGAATAAGGAGTTATTTGATAAAAAGGTAATTTCAATTTCTGAATTTGATGCTGCTAAAGCCGAATACGAAAGCGCAAAAGCCAATTTAGAGTCAGTAAAGCAAAACGTTATTGGATCACATTTTGGTGTTGAGCAATCGAATGCGGTTGTTAAAGAAGCCGGTGATAACCTTGCTAAAACAACAATTTATGCTCCCGTTGATGGTGTGATCTCTAAATTGTCGGTCGAGTTGGGAGAACGTGTTGTGGGAACCGCTCAAATGGCTGGTACGGAAATTATGAGAATTTCCAATTTAAATTCCATGGAAGTGAACGTTGATGTGAACGAAAGCGATATAAATCGGGTTTCATTAAATGACACTTCTATTATCGAAGTAGATGCTTTTCAAGGTCAAAAATTTAAAGGAGTTGTAACTGAAATTGCTAGTTCTGCTAGTGTTGTTGGGGCAAGTGCAGATCAGGTTACTAACTTTACTGTAAAGGTTAGAATTCTGCCTGAGTCATATCAAAAGTTGTTGCATCGCAATGCTAAAAATTCATCCCCATTTCGTCCGGGACTTTCTGCTACAGTAGATATTCAGACAGAACGGATTAACGGGTTAACAGTTCCTATACAATCGGTAACCACGCGAGATGAAAAGAACGAAAAGAAGGATTTGTCTAAAGGTAAGCCAGAAAGTGACGAAGAGGAAAAGCCGAAATCTGATGAACCCATAAAGGAATTTGTATTTGTTTATCAAAATGGAAAAGTAAAGCAAACTTTAGTTACTACCGGTATTCAGGATGACAATTATATACAAGTTTTAACAGGCTTAAAGAATAACGACGAAGTTGTATCACAACCCTTTACCGCTATATCTAAAACATTAAAGGATAGCATGGTAGTAGAAAAAGTTGAAAAAGAGAAACTTTTTTCAAAGGATAAGAAATAAAAATTTAAAGAAATCTTAACTTGTCCCGGACTTTGAGAACTAATTTTCAAAGACGGGACATTTTATTTATGCCTCAACTTGTAAAAAAGATTGCTGTAATAGGTGGTGGTAGCTGGGCCACGGCTATTGTTAAAATACTAAGTGATAATTTAGTTGAAAAAGAAATTTTTTGGTGGATGCGTAGCTTGCCAGCTATTCAACACATTAAAAAGTATAAACATAATCCTTCATATTTAAGCTCTGTTGAAATTAATCTCCCCGATGATCATTTAAGCGGTGATCTTAAATTTATCATATCGAAGGCAGAATTTATTCTTTTAAATGTTCCAGCTGCTTTTTTAAAGTTTGCGCTAGAAGGAATTTCATCAGAGGATCTAAAAGGCAAAAAAATTATATCTGCTATTAAAGGAATAGTTCCAGATGATAATTTGATAATAGGAGAATTTTTAAATAAAACATACAGTATACCACTAAGTGACATTTTAGTAATAAGTGGCCCATGCCATGCCGAAGAGGTAGCTCTTGAAAAGTTGTCTTATTTAACCATTGCGTCTGCTGATGCAGCTCTTGCAACTTGTTTTGCAGAAATGCTCAACACCAGATACATTAAAACTAATGTTTCTGACGATATCTACGGTACTGAATATGCTGCGGTTCTCAAAAATATCTACGCAATTGCTAGTGGTATTTGCCATGGGGTAGGTTACGGAGATAATTTTCAAGCAGTTCTTATATCCAATGCGCTCCGTGAAATAAAGAGGTTTGTGGATGTCGTTCATCCAATAAATAGAGATATCAAAGAATCTGCTTATTTAGGCGATTTGTTAGTGACCGCATACTCACAATTCAGCAGAAACAGAACCTTCGGAAATATGGTTGGTAAGGGGTACACTGTAAAATCTGCGCAATTGGAAATGAATATGATTGCAGAGGGATATTATGCGGTAAACTGTCTTCATCAAATAAATAAGGTCTACAAAGTTAATATGCCTATTTGTAGGGCTGTTTATGCTATATTGTATGAAAAACATTCCCCTCATGTAGAAATGAAGTTACTGTCCGAACAACTTTCATAAACAAAACTTTGTGTTTTTTTTCTCAAGTTGGGAAATCTTATTAAAATATTTAAAAATAAATCTTTATTTTTAGATAATTACATTATTATTGCCTAGCTTTAGTTTAACAATACTTAACGACAATGTTATTTTTTTGTAAAGTCAGTACTAAAGTTTTTTAATATTTTGTTGTGTAATAAATACACTATGTATATATTTGATAAACCATTATAAATTTTCTTTTCACTTTTTACACAAGCGCCATCTTATTAAATGAAATAGTCGAGTATAAAATATAAAATAAGCTAATACTAACCCCCAAACCCTCTGTTATGCTTTCCACACAATTATATTGCAGGTCAAATAGACGCATTGCTGTTTTACCGAGCGTTACCATTCTATATTGCCTTTGCCTCAAGCAGGCGACTTAATATCACAATCTTCTTTTCGATACACAGTTTCAATATTTTATATTAGATACTGTGTGTATGCTGTATGGCTTTTTTCTTTTGATCTCAACTTTTAGATAGAATATAACATAAGTATTATAAGTTCTTTAATACGCTGTTAATAGTAATTCACTTGATGAGTTTTGCTAACTGTTAATTAATTAAGAATTATAAACCCAAAAACCTCCCGCTTATATATGATATAGAGTTTGTTTACTTTAAAAACAATAAAATTAATTTCTCTGCCTTGTGATGGCAAAGAAGCAAGATAGTCTCCCTAACCGGAAACTCACTGTCCATAATAAAACTAATTTAAACCCCTAAACCCGCATTATTATGCTCTACACTTTACTCATTCGACAAAGGAAAGTATGCCTATTACTGTTTTGCATGCTATCTTCTTTAATTATTAACGCCCAAACCCGAATAACAGGTAAGGTTACGGCAAGTGATGACAAACAACCTGTTATTGGTGCTTCTGTAACAGTAAAAGGTTCTACAACCGGCTCAGTAACCGGGCCAGATGGTACCTTTGTAATCAATGCCAAGGCAGGTGATGTTCTTGTTGTTACCTATATTGGTTACCAAGTGCAAAACATTACAGTTGGCTCAGCTACTAATTATAATGTTACTATCACTCCCTCGGTAAGCACATTAAACGAAGTGGTTGTTACAGGTTATTCCTCACAACGTAAGAAGGATATTACAGGATCAGTTGCAGTTGTTGATGTTGCACAGATGGCATCAGTACCGTCAGGCACAACAAGTCAGCTTTTACAAGGTCAAGCTTCTGGTGTTACAGTGGTAGGGCAAGGAACTCCAGGTGCTTCTGCAAGTGTTCAAATTCGTGGAGTAAGTTCTTTTGGAAATACTCAACCACTTGTTATTGTAGATGGTGTTCAGGGTAATTTGAATGACATTAATCCTAATGACGTTGCTTCAATGCAGATTTTGAAAGATGCTGGTTCTGCTTCTATATATGGTGTACGGGGTGCGAATGGTGTGATTGTAATTACCACAAAAAAAGGTAAAAATGGTCCTCCAAAAGTTACTTACGACGCTTATTATGGTACGCAGGAGCCGATTTCAGGAAATGTTTGGAATTTAATGTCTCCAACTGAGTTGCAAACCGTAGTTGCAGGTGTAAGTGCAGCTGACCCAATTTATGGCAAGGGAGTGCCTCAGTATCTTTATATGAATAATGCTACTGGTGCAGGCGGTTATGGAAGGCCAGGTGTGCCAGGGGATGACCCGACCAAGTATGCAGCTTCAAACTATAAGTTCGACGCTTCTGATGTCCACAATAACTATCAGATTGCACAAACCAATCCTGCTGGTACAGATTGGTATCACGAAGTATTTCAATCTGCTCCTCAGCAAAACCATACACTAACTGCAAGTGGCGGAACTGAAAATTCTACTTATTTATTTTCAGCAAATTATTTAAATCAACAAGGTACCTTAATTGAAACTTATATAAAAAGGTACGGAGCCCGAATAAATACATCATTTAATATAGGGAAGAGAATCCGTGTTGGTGAGTATGCTTATATGTTCAATAGAAGTAATCCTGCATTGCCTGGAGGTAATCAAAATGAGGGAAATGCTATTTCCTATACTTACCGTACTTCAAATTTGATACCTGTTTATGATATACAAGGTAACTATGCAGGAACACGGTTAGGTACTGCAGAAATTGGTCAAGGGGTGAACCCTGTTGCCCAACAAAGAAATACCAGCTTCAACAGACAAAATAACTGGGATACCCAAGGAAATGTTTTCGGAGAAGTGGATATTATCACTGGTTTAACGGCTCGTACAACATTTGGTGGAACTATTAATAACAATTATTTTAGCAATTTCGGTGTTACTCCTTACTATAATAGGGAAGGTTTTGATAGCCCTAATAGTTATCAAGAAAATGCATTATATAATAGTAACTGGACGTGGACTAATACATTAACTTACAATAAGACAATCGGTAACCATAGTGTTAAATTATTGGCCGGAACCGAGGCGCTTAATGCCTTCGGCAGACAGGTGGGTGGTAATTCAAATGGCTTATTTTCAAGCAGCTTTGATTATTTAACTTTAGGAAACGGCACAAGAGATATAACTAATTATAGCCAAGTCAATCAAGCATCCACTGTATTTTCTGTATTTGGTCGGGTCGACTATGCTTTTAATGATAGGTACCTTTTAGGAGCTACAATCCGTCGCGATGGAGCTTCAGTATTCGGTACGAACAGCCGCTATGGAGTATTTCCTGCTGTGTCTTTAGGATGGAGAGTTAGCCAAGAAAGTTTTTTAAAGAATGTAAGTTGGTTAAACGATTTAAAACTTAGAGGTAGCTGGGGTAAAATGGGTAATTACACTAATGTAACTTATACTAATGCATTTACATTATACGGTACTGGTCAAGGTCAAGCAGGTTATGCAATAGGTGGTGGAAATAACTCCATTTCTCAAGGCTTTTATCAAACTAATATCGGTAATATCAATACTGGATGGGAAGAAGATGTGACTTCGAATGTGGGTTTTGATGCAACCATTTTAAATAACAAAATTACCTTATCAGCAGAGTGGTATCAGAAAAAGATCAACGGATTATTGTTCCCGCAAGCTTTGCCTGCAACCGCCGGCGGTGCATTATCACCAATAGTGAATTTAGGGGATATTAATAATAATGGTTTTGATATTTCTGCAGGTTACAACGGATCAAGTAATGATTTTAAATATAACATCACAGCAAACGTAACTACTTATAAAAATAAGGTTATTTCTGTACCAGGTGGCTTTTTTGACACATCCAATTCCAGGTTAGGGAATTTAGTTAGAAATCAAGAAGGATTTCCTGTCAGTTCTTTCTTCGGATATCAAGTTGAACGTTTATGGCAGAGCCAAGCAGAGATTGATGCTTTAAATCAAGCTTATAGTACTAAAATTGGTGTGCCTAATTCAACTTATCAAACGGCTGCTGCCCCAGGACGTTTTAAATATCAGGATGTAAACAATGATGGTGTTATATCTCCAGACGATAGAACTCACTTTGGAGATCCAAATCCTGATTTCACATATGGCATCAATTTAAATGCCAATTATAAACAATTTGACATTGGCGCTATTTTTTACGGGTCACAAGGTAACGAGGCTATAAACTATGTTAAATACTGGACAGATTTCTTAGGAACCTTTCCTGGTAGTAAGAGCAGAGTGTTGCTCGATGCTTGGACTCCAACCAATACCAATACCTCAATTCCTGTAGTTGAAGGTTCAGGTAATTTCAGTACAACAACAGTATTTAACTCTTATTACCTAGAAAATGCTTCTTTCTTAAAAATGCGCTCTTTGCAAATAGGGTACACTATTAATCCAAGCCAATTAAGGAAGATTGGTATTGATCGTTTTAGAATATATCTGCAAGGTGCTAACTTGTTTACTATTACGAAATACTCTGGCGTAGATCCTGAACTATCTTCTTCAACAGGTAACGTTAATCAGAATGGACAACAATCTGCAGCTTTTGGTATTGATTATGGTAATTATCCTAATAATCAAAAAAGCTATTTACTGGGAGTAAACTTAACATTCTAATCTTTAAAGTGATTAAAAAGGAAATTTTATGAAATTCTATAATTATAAAGTATTAATTCCATGTTTTGCAGTGTTACTTATAACAGTTGCGGCATGTAAAAAGAGCTTTTTGGAGATTAATCCAAAAGGGCCTTTAAGTGAGTCTGTATTGGCAACCAAAGCAGGTGTGGATGGATTATTAATTGGAACCTATTCGCTGCTAGATGGAGTTTATAATGGGAATGGTAACCCGTTAGGTCCATGGGAATCAGCGGGTTCAAACTGGATTTATGGAAGTGTTGCGTCAGATGATGCACACAAGGGTTCAACCTATGATGATCAGCCCGAAATTTACGCTATAGAAGGTTATGCCTCGACATCTGTTTTAAACCACTTTAATTCTAAATGGAGAGCAGTTTACAACGGTGTTCAACGAGCTAATGATGTTCTGAGAATTATGAGGAAAGCTTCTGGTATCGCTCCTGCCGATACTTTGCAAATTGCCGCAGAAGCACGCTTTTTAAGAGGTTTTTATCATTTGGAAGCTGTTAAAATGTGGGGAGCTAAAGTTCCTTACGTTGGTGAAAACATTACTTATGAAAATGGTAATTTCAATGTACCTAATGATGCGTCTATACTCCCTCAAATTGAAGCCGACTTTAAATTTGCTGCAGATAATTTAACAGCAAGCAAAGCGCAGATTGGACGTGTTAATAAATGGGCAGCTACAGCATTCTGGGGCAAAGCTTTGATGATTGATCAGAAATATGCTGAAGCTATTCCGGTTTTAACATCCGTAATTACTACCGGCACTACACCTGCTGGAGTTAAATATGATCTTGCTGCCAATTACGAAGATAATTTTGATCCTACTGCTCAAATAAATTCTCCAGAAGTAGTACTTGCTTATCAATCGTCAACTCAAGATCAAGCAGGCGGATGGAATGGTAATGCTGGAGATGCTTTGAACTTCCCTGGCGGTGGGCCTGCGAGTTGCTGCGGCTTTAATCAGCCATCATTTGACCTAGTTGATGCATATAAAGTTGATGCAGCCGGGTTACCGATGTTTGGCACTTACAATGCTGTTGATCTCAAAAATGATATGGGTATAAAGGGTACCGACGCTTTCACACCAACCACTGAGGCGATTGACTCAAGATTGGATTGGACCGTTGGACGTAGAGGTATACCTTACTTAGATTGGGGAGTACACCCAGGTGAAAGTTGGGTTCGTGGTCAGTATTCTGGTGGTCCCTATACTCCTAAGAAAAGTATTTATATGAAAGCTGCCCAAGCGTCCACAAGTGATTTCTATGCAGGATGGGCTGCTAACCAAACCACAGCAAATAACATAAATTTAATGCGTTTTGCTGATGTATTGCTATTGGCTGCCGAAGCAAATGTAGAAGCTGGAAGTCAGGCTACTGCTGAAATCTATATTAACCGAGTTAGAACGAGGGCTGCCAGTCCGCAAAGTATGGTTCATACTTATGTTGACGCCAGTGATCCATCCAAAGGATTTACTAATATTCCTGCTGCCAATTACAAAGTAGGACTATACACTGGTCAGGTTGCAGGCGGTACTAAGGCTTTTGCACGTGAAGCAGTACGTTTCGAAAGAAGATTGGAACTTGGAATGGAGGGTCATCGTTTCTTTGATCTGCAACGCTATGACATGGTTCAGCCAGGTTATATGGCATCTACCTTAAATGCGTATATAGCACACGAAACAACTGTGCCTATATTTGGGCCAAAAACAGGTACTCAAGTAGGATATTCAATTCTTCTAGGAGCAAAGTTTACCCAAGGACAAGATGAGGTTTTTCCTATTCCACAGCGCCAAATTGATATTAGTGGAGGTATGTTGAAGCCTAATCAAAATAAATAATCGTTTTAATTTTTATACTTGTGAGGTAGAGACAACATGTCTCTACCTTTTTTGATTTATTCCCCCCTTATAATGAAATTTAATCCCCTAAGATTTTATAGTTTTCTAATTATAATTGCTTTTATTTCCTGCAAGAAAGAAACCACTTTTGAAGCTATTAACTCTTCACATTCTGGCATTCATTTTAAAAATGAAATCATAGAAAACGATTCGATTAATCCAATTGAATTAGTCAATATTTACAATGGTGGTGGTGTTGGAATCGGGGATTTTAATAACGATAATTTACAGGATATTTATTTCACAGGTAATCAGGTTTCAAACAAACTATACATAAATAAGGGAGATTTGAGATTTGAGGATGTTACAAGCGAAGCAAATGTTGATGGATTGGGTAGGTGGGGTCGCGGTGTGGCCGTTGTTGATATTAATAATGATGGCTTGCTTGATTTATATATTTGCAACACGCTTGACAAGGATTCCACAAAGAGGGAAAATATACTTTATGTAAACCAAGGTATTAAAAATGGTGTGCCAATATTTAAAGATATGGCAAAAGAATACGGCTTGAATGCAAACCGGCATTCAACGATGGCCTCGTTCTTTGATTACGATAATGATGGTGATTTGGATATGTATTTAGTGGTGAATGAAAGTGTGAAAGCTGAAAATCCAAGTAAGTTTAGACCAATAATTACCGATGGATCGTTTGTAAGTACAGGGAAACTATACAGAAATGATTTTAGTAGTGCCTTAAAGCATCCAGTTTACCAAGATGTATCTAGAGAAGCAGGTATTACAATTGAAGGCTACGGGCATGGTGTTACAATAGCAGATATCAATGTAGATGGATGGAAGGACATATATGTTTCAAATGATTTTTTATCAAATAACATTCTTTATATAAATAATCATAACGGAACTTTTACTGATAAAACAAGAGAGTATTTTAAACACACTTCAGCAAATTCAATGGGGCAGGATATTGTTGATGTAAATAATGATGGTCTTGCTGATGTTATCGAACTTGATATGGATCCAGAAGATAATTTCAGGAAGAAAATGATGCAGAATGCTATTAGCTATCAAACATATCAGAATTTCGATCGGTTTGGCTACCAATACCAATATACGCGTAATACACTTCAGCTAAACCAAGGTCCTCGAGTACTTTCTAATGATTCAATTGGTGCTCCAGTTTTTAGCGAAATAGGTTTTCTTAGTGGCATTGAGGCAACTGATTGGAGCTGGACTCCTTTAATAAATGATTTTGACAACGATGGTAATAAGGATATGATCGTCACGAACGGATATCCAAGAGATGTTACAGATCATGATTTCATAGCTTTTAGACAGCAGTCTTATTCTATTGCGACAACCAAACAAATTCTTGAACAAGTTCCTCAAGTCAAATTACATAATTATGCGTTCAAAAATAATGGGGACTTGACTTTTACAAACGTTTCAAAAGAATGGGGTATGGAAATCCCGACTTTCTCGAATGGAGCAGCCTATGCTGATTTGGACAATGATGGTGATTTAGATGTGATTATTAATAATATCAACGATGAAGCTTCAGTTTTTAAAAACACTTCGAGCGATACAAAATCGGCTAAAACCAATTACCTAGAATTGAAATTTATAGGAGGCAATAACAACAAAAATGGTTTAGGTGCATTAGCTGAGATTTATTATGATAATAAGAAACAAGTTATAGAGAATACACCTTATAGGGGTTACCTTTCTTCGGTACAAAATTCGGCTCATTTTGGTCTGGGCAGTGTAACCGAAGTTGATTCTTTAATTGTTAACTGGCCAAATGGATTTAAGCAAGTACTAAACAAGGTTAAAGTGAATCAAATAATACCAGTAAACATAAAAAATGCTGATAAATCGCGGCCATCAATCACACCAAAATTCGCATATAATGCGCTATTTAAAGATGTAACCAACAAGGTTGACATACATTTTAAGCACAAGGAATCTGATTTTGTAGATTTCAACATACAAAAACTTTTACCTCATAAATTATCGGAGTACTCTCCCGCATTAGCAGTTGGGGATATCGACAATAATTCTTTCGATGATTTTATTTGTGCCGGTTCTGACTCTACATCAGCCCAACTGTTTTTGCAACAAAAAGATGGAAAATTTTTGCAGAAATCCTTATTCCAAATTGATTTATCCAATAAGCGAAAAGATAGTGGTTTGTTATTATTTGATGTTGATATGGATGGAGATTTGGACTTATATATTTCAAGTGGAGGTTATGAGTACAGTCCTAATTCAGCAGCATACCAAGATCATATTTATTTAAATGATGGTAAAGCAAATTTTGTTGAAAATCAATCAGCTTTGCCTAAAAATTTTACCAGTAAATTTTGCGTAAGAGCCATTGACTATGATAAAGACGGCGACCTAGACATGTTCATCGCAGGTCGTGTTGAGCCCTGGAGTTATCCAAAGCCCGTATCAAGTTTTATTTATAGAAATGATACCCAAAGTGGCAAAGTTAAATTCACCGATGTAACGGCATCAGTAGCCAAAGAACTCCTTAATATTGGTTTGGTTTGTGACGCCGTATTTACGGATTTCGATAATGACGGTTGGCCGGATTTAGTTTTGGCGGGAGAATGGATGCCAATAACTTTTTTTAAAAATACAAAAGGCGTATTTAAAAATATTACAACTGGTTCAGGGTTGGAAAATCATATTGGTTGGTGGAACACAATCGCTCCTGGAGACTTTGATAACGATGGAGATATAGATTATATAGTAGGAAATCTTGGAAGAAATTCCTTTTTTAAAGCAACAGAAAAATATCCTGTACATATTATTGCTAAAGATTTTGATAAAAATGAAAGCTATGATGCTTTTCCATCTTTATATCTTCCGGATGTAAATGGAGAGCTGAAAGAATTTCCAGCACACACGAGGGACGATATGGTGAAGCAGATGATAAGTACTCGACTGAAGTTCCAGAATTACAAGTCATACGCTGTGGCAACAATGGATGATATATTATCACCAGAACAGAAAGAGGGAGCGTTACGATTGAAGGCAAATTATTTTCAATCGAGTTTTATTCGTAATGAAGGTAAGGGTAACTTCACTATTTCACCTTTGCCCCTGCAGGCTCAATTATCTGTTCTAAACGGAATAACGGTAAATGACTTTGATTTAGATGGTAATTTAGACGTTATTATAAATGGGAATGACTTTGGTACAGATGTATCTGTTGGAAGATATGATGCTTTAAACGGCTTATATTTAAAAGGTAATGGCAATGGCAGCTTTAGTCCACTTTCAATTCTTCAATGCGGCATATTTATTCCAGGTAACGGGAAGGCTTTAGTTAAACTCAAAGGGGTAAAGGATAATTGCTTAATAGTTGCAAGTCAAAATAAAGGTTCAATCAAAGTTTTTCAGCAGAAAAAACCTGTAAAAATGTATACTTTTCAACCTTTGGATGTAAGTGCTACAATTAAATACAAAAATGGGAAGAGAACCAAGGAAGAATTTTATTATGGTTCATCTTTTTTGTCTCAATCTGGACGCTTCATAAACCTGAATTCAAACATAAAATCAATTACAGTAACTAATAATAAAGGCATCAGTAAGAATATTGATGTAAATTAAGTGAAAGCAAAATTATAAGCTAAGGCCTACCTTACAACTGAAGTTTCTTAATTCATATCTCAATTATTTTGCGTCGATTAGTAATAAAGCTCGGTATTAGCTCTTCTATCATATTCACTCTTGTTAATTTATTTTATCTGAACGGTTGTAAAAACGACGGTAAAAAATTAAAAGATGCTGAGACGATAGAAGGGGAATTTCTTGTAAAGAAGTATTGTACGAGTTGCCATTCTTCCGTGTCTCCTCAATTGCTTGATAACGATACTTGGCAAAACAGTGTTTTGCCTCAGATGGGGATGAAACTTGGGATTTCTAAGTGGTCAGGTCAGTATTTTCCTGAGGATCTTCAATCTAAAATTTCAATAGTAGATTGGCAGAAAATAGTTGACTATTACTCCAGAGAAGCGCCAAAGGTATTAACAGAACGAAGTCATACTACCCCTTTGATTGATAGCAATGATTTCATGATTTCAAAACCTATTTTCCTTGATAGTACAGCTGTCGCGTCAACAACTATGGTCAAGTTCGATAGCCCGAAAAATGAATTGTATACGGCTGATGTGAAATCCAACAGTCTGTACGTTTGGAACAATTATTTAATCAACAAATCGAAATTTAAATTTGAATCTCCTGTAATTGATGTTTCATTTGTGCGAGATACAGGTGATAAATCTACTACATGTATCGTTACAACTATTGGTATCATGAATCCGGTGGATAATCCTCAAGGAAAAGTCTTCCAGATTGAAAAAAATAATCTTAGCACACCGAAAGTATTGGCAGATAAGCTTCCACGACCGGTTAACAGCATATCCACAGACATAAATAGGGATGGGTCTAAGGATATTATTGTTTGCGGTTTTGGCCACGACCAAGGAGGGCTATATTTACTAAAACAACAAGCAGATAAAAGCTATTCAAAAGTTATCATATCCGCACGTGCAGGTGCTACTCAAACCGCTATAGGTGATTATAATAAAGATGGGTGGCCTGATATAATATGTTTATTTGCGCAACAAGATGAAGGTATCTGGATGTACCTGAATGATCAGCATGGCGGGTTTAAATCAATCAACCTATTGAAATTTCCGCCAGTTTATGGTTCAAGTAGTTTTCAGGCAGTGGATTTTAATAATGATGGGCTGGTAGACATTCTTTATACGGCGGGCGACAATAGTGATTACTCCAAAATATTGAAACCATATCATGGAGTTTACATATTTATAAATAAGGGAAACTTCAAGTTTAAACAAACATTTTTCTACCCAATAAATGGCTGCACAAAAGCGGTGGCCGCTGATTTAAACAAAGATGGTAGACTAGATTTAGCCTCAATAGCATTCTTTGCTGATTATAAAAATAATCCAAGAGAGTCTTTTATCTATTTTATGCAAAATAATAAAAATCAACTTATAGCTTATACACTTCCAATTGAGAAGCTTGGCAAGTGGATATGCATGGACGTAAATGATTTTGATAACGATGGAATGCCCGACATAGCACTTGGTAATTTTTCAATGGGTGGATTCATAAATCAAGCTAGTGTAGCACCTAGCTGGGATACCCATTTACCTTTTATTATACTTAGAAACCGAATTAAAAAAGATGTACAAGCACATAAATAAAATGAGGATAATTTCTATTGCAATTTCGGTGATTGTATGTTTTATGTTTGTGAACTCTTGCAAACAGAAAGCAAGTGAATTTACTTTTACCCCAACAGGGAATGATTTAAAAGACGGAGCAATATTGTCTAAACACTATTGCGGCGGATGCCATAAATATCCGTCTCCAGATATTTTAGATAAAGCCACTTGGACAAATCATGCTCTTCCATCAATGGCTCCCAAATTGCAAATATCAGTTTGGGGAGAAGCGTATTTTCAAAAAGATTTAACCACTGAGTTATCTTTAGAAAACTGGAATAAAATTGTATCGTACTATCAAACGTTAGCTCCTGATTCACTTACTACGAAACGAGCTCATTTAAAGCTTAATGAGGATTGGGCAATCTTCAAATTCAAGCAGCCTAAGCGTGATACAACAGTGAAGTTTACCACAATGGTTTCAATTGATCCGAGTTCTTCGTTAATATATACAAGCGATCTCATGACAAACAAGTTGTATGAATGGGACAAAAATTTAGATTCAAAAGTTATCGCAGACTTGGAAAGCCCCGCTGTAAGTTTTTTTTATACCAAAATACCAAACGGTTCTTCAAGAGCATTAGTGTCCTGTATTGGAACTATTGAAAACAGCGATGATTCAATCGGAAGTATAGAGGAAATAGTATTAAATAATGCTACGCAAAAGACAACTATTGCTTCGGCACTACCAAAGCCTGTATATACCATTTCTGCCGATTTTAACAAAGACAAGATTAATGATTATTTAGTTTGCGGATTGGGTGGTAAAACTAAAGGCGGCTTATATCTCGTAAAAAATAACCAGGATAACAAGACTGAAATAATAAATTTAAAACCAGGTCCTGGGCCTACACAGTTAGCATCTGGCGATTTTAATCAGGACGGTTGGACCGATTTTATGGCTTTATTTAGTGTTGGTGATGAACGTTTAACTATGTATTTGAATGATCAAAATGGGCGCTTTACATCTCAAACCATTTTACGTTTCAATCCAGCAAATGGGTCAACTAGCTTTCAAATTATTGACTTTAATAAAGATGGAAAATTAGATATTATTTACACAAATGGATTCAACTTTGCTGATTCGAGAATATTAAAACCCTATCACGGCCTGTCGATCTTTATCAACCAAGGCGATTTCAAGTTTAAAAGGAAATATTTTTATCCAATAAACGGCTGTAGCAAAGCAGTAGTAAGCGACTTCGATAATGATGGCGATTACGATATTGCGACAATAGCGTTTTTTGCCGATTTTGTGAATAAGCCTTCCGAATCGTTTATATACTTTGAACAGAATAATCCATTGAGTTTTAAACCACATGCTATACCTGTATACAAGAAGGGCAGATGGATGTGTATGGATGCCGGGGATATTGACAAGGATGGCGACATGGATATTGTTTTAGGTAATTATTCTAAAGGTTTTATTAATCAAAAGGAGCTTAAACCTTTTTGGGATAAGCAGGGTTCAATATTAGTTTTAGAAAATAATTCAAAACACAAGTAACCAAGTTAGGTATTCTATGATTTAAATTGCCAGTTTGTAGTAGTGATTAGTGAATAGATAATTTATCTTTTGATCTAAGAATACTAATACCTTGTAAGTCTTCAATAATGGCTAATTTGTAAGCCGAAGTTAGCTAGCGATTCTCCGTCTTTTTCCTTATTTTTATGTTGATGAAATGTTGTTTTTTTAGTTTCAATATCATTTTTTGTTTGCTTATTTCATTATGTATATCATGCAAAAATACAGATGGAAAGTTCGTTAAACTAAGTCCTGATATAACGGGTATAAATTTTACAAATGATATCCTGGAAAATGATACATTAAACGTTTTCGATTTTGAAAATATTTATAATGGTGGCGGTGTAGGTGTTGGAGATTTTAATAATGATGGCCTTCAAGATTTATATTTTACTGGTAATATGGTATCAAACAAATTATATCTAAACAAAGGTAAAATGCAATTTGAAGATATTACAGATAAATCGAAAACTTATGGTAAAGGCGTCTGGAGTAGAGGTGTTGCTGTGGTGGATATAAATAACGATGGTAAATTAGATATGTACGTGTGTGCAACCGCGAAGAGTAATCCAAAAGAGCGTGTGAATATATTGTATGTAAACCAAGGGGTAGACAAAAATAATATTCCAATTTTTAAAGATATGGCTTCAGAGTATGGATTGGCTGATACTACTCAAAGCACAATGGCCTACTTTTTTGATTATGATAATGATCAGGATCTCGACCTTTATATAGGTGTTAATCACATGGTAAAAGCCGACTATTCAAATACATTCAGGAAAAGAAATTTAAACGGAGAGCATCCGAGTACGGGGAAATTATATAAAAATGATTGGGATGAAAAGCTGAAGCACGCCGTGTATTCCGACGTTTCAAGAAAAGCCGGGATATTGGTAGAAGGTTATACTCACGCTGTTAATATATTTGATGTTAATAATGATGGATGGCAAGATATTTTTGTGGCTAATGATTATGTATCAAGTAACGTACTTTATATCAATAATCATGATGGTACATTCACAGATAAAATCCTAGATTATTTCAAGCATGCAGCGACAAATTCTATGGGCACTGACGCGATTGATCTAAATAATGATGGTCTAGAAGATGTGGTTGAGGTTGATATGGCACCTCAAGATAACTTTAGAAAGAAGATGTTTCAAAATCCATTATCTTATCAAACCTACCAAAATATTGATAGATTCGGATACCAATACCAATATATGCGAAATATGGTACAAGCAAACCAAGGCGTAACTATTGGACAGATGGACAGCATCAAAAACCCTATTTTTTCAGAGATAGGATTCTTCGCTGGCGTTGCTGAAACTGATTGGAGTTGGACACCCTTAGTTGCGGATTATGATGATGACGGCTACAGAGATATTCTTTATACAAATGGCTTCCCTAAAGACATTACCGATCATGACTTTATAACCTTTAGACAGGAAGCATTTCAACTTACATCTAAAGCAGAAATGCTTTCGAAGATTCCAGAAGTAAAAATTCACAACTACATATATAAAAATACTGGCCACTTTCGTTTTTCTGATAAGACAGTGGATTGGGGTTTAGAAGAGCCATCATTTTCGAATGGTGCGGTTTATTCAGATTTAGATAATGACGGTGATTTAGATATTATTATTAATAATATAAAAGATCCCGCGTCCCTTTATGAAAATAAAATCAATACTCCAGAAAATTTAAATTTTCTAAACATAAATTTTAAAGGTGCTGATGTGAATATTCAAGGCATTGGAACGAAGGTGATATTACATCAAAAAAGTAATACCCAAACGTTTGTGAATAATCCGTATCGAGGTTATATCTCCTCTGTTTCGCCAGTTATGCATTTTGGATTAGTAAAAAATGAAACCATAGATTCTATTGAGATTTTATGGCCTGGCAACCTTAAACAAGTCTTAAAAAATGTGTCTAAAAATAAGTTATTACTTGTAGATATTAAAAATGCTACAGGATATGATAGAAAGACAAACGATTTGTTTGCTTCAGACAACCTTTTTACCAATGTCACTTCGAAAGTGGGTGTTAATTATACACATCAACAAACAGATTACATTGATTTCAATATCCAAAAACTGTTGCCGCATAAGTTTACTGAATATTCACCAGGTATTGCAGCTGGTGACATAAATGGTGATCAGTTAGATGATTTTATTACTGGAGGGGCCCCTGGCTTTAGTCCAATGGTATTTACTCAGAATAGTAATTCGAAGTTTACAAAAACTTCCTTGTTAACTATTGAGCAAGCTGCTCAGAAGACGTCGGATGATCGGGGTGTTTTATTATTTGATGCAGATAGTGACGGGGATTTAGATTTATATACCTCCTCAGGTGGTTATATGGAAGAACAAGGGAATGCTTCGTATGCTGATGTAATTTATATAAACAACGGGAAAGGGAAGTTTTCACCCTTTCCAACTGCTTTGCCGACCAATAATGTAAGTAAATTTTGCGTGCGAGCGTCAGATTATGACCGTGATGGGGATCTTGATTTGTTCATCGCCGGAAGAGTAGAACCGCATGCATATCCAAAGCCTGCAAGCAGTTTTATTTATAGAAATGACTCTAACAATGGTAAGATATTATTTACTGATGTTACAAAATCAATAGCACCAGCATTGATAAATATTGGTTTAACCTGCGATGCCGTTTTTACAGACTTTAATAATGATGGTTGGCAGGATATGGTTTTAGCAGGGGAGTGGATGAGTATTAAATTTTTTGTAAATAAAAATGGCAGATTCACCGATATAACTAAAAATAGTGGCATAGATAACAATATAGGATGGTGGAATAGCATTACACCCGGAGATTTCGACAATGATGGCGACATAGATTATATAGCAGGAAATGTCGGTCTTAACTCTTTTTATAGAGCAAGTAAAGATAGACCTGTGTCAATTAGAGCAAATGACTTTGATAGTAATGGTAGTTATGATGCTGTACCTTCTCTATTCTTGCTAGCTACTTTGAATAAAGATGCACCTTGGCTAGAGTACCCGGCTCATGGTAGAGATGACCTGATAAAACAAATTATTAGCACCCGGATAAAATATCAAAATTATAATTTGTTTGCAAACACTACCATTGACAGCCTGATTCCAGAAAATAAAATGAAAGGAGCTCTTAAACTGTCTGCTAATTACATGGCTTCTGCATACTTGCAGAATGATGGCAAAGGACATTTCCGTATGAAAGAATTGCCTTCGGCTGCTCAAGTGTCTGTACTTAATGGGATGGTTGCTGATGATTTTGACAATGACGGCAATCTTGATGTTTGCCTGAATACCAATGATTATGGAACTGACCCCACTATGGGAAGATACGATGCCCTAAATGGCTTAGTTCTGAAAGGTGATGGAAAGGGCGGTTTTAAGCCGCTATCTATATTACAAAGCGGTATTTTTATAAGCGGAAATGGTAAGGGTTTAAGCAGATTAAGAGGTGCTGACAATTCATACCTTGTTGCGGCAACTCAAAATAGGGGCCCAATTCAAATATATAAATCTAAAAAAGATATACATATTTTAACCGCAAACCCAGATGACCAATATGCTGAGTTAACGCTCATAAATGGGAAGAAAAGAAAAGTTGAGTGTTACTACGGTGCGTCCTTTTTATCCCAAAGCAGTAGATTCTTTGCCGTGAATAATAAAGTTAAATCTTGTATTATTACAAATTCGAAAGGTAAGGCCAGAAGTGTTACTTTAAACTAGTGGTCTGTAATTTTAAAATAAATGAATAGAATATTCAAAATAGCTTTTGTTATAGTAACAATCATTGCACTATTTCAAGGATGTAACAAAAAACCAAGTTCAAAAATTAGTGATGCGGATATATTGCACAATAACGAGGATCAACTTACTCAAGTAATAATCTACGACGTTTTTACTCCGCCAGTAGCAAGCAGAATTTATTCTTACTCATCCTTGGCATCCTATGAAGCCTTAAGATACGCAGATCCAAAATATCAGTCGATTGTCTCTAAATTAAAAGGTTTTAATGAATTGCCTAAGCCCGAAGCTGGTAAAGAGTATAATTATACTTTGGCGGCTACAAAGGCATTTTTTACAGTTGTTCGTAAAGTTGTTTTTTCGGTAGATTCTTTAGATCAATATGAAAACAAAACATATGATGATTTTAAACAACAAATGGATGATTCCACGTATGCCAGATCAGTACGTTTCGGCGAGTCAATCGGAAAAGCTGTATTAGATCGTTCTGCAACAGATAACTATAAATTAACAAGAGGGAAACCCAAGTTTTTGGGAAGTAATATACCCGGTGAGTGGCGCCCAACAGCTCCAGATTATATGGACGGTGTAGAATATTGTTGGGGTACAATGAAAACATTCGCTCTTGATTCTTCTTCCCAGTTTCCTTGTCCGAAACCTATAAAGTTTAGTACTGACACGAGCAGTGCTTTCTATAAGCAAACGCTGGAAGTATATAACATAAGCAAAAATTTAACGCCCGAGCAACGGACAATCGCTAAGTATTGGGATGATAACCCTTTTGTGATCGAGCATTCGGGCCATATGATGTTCGCTAATAAAAAAATTACCCCTGGCGGGCATTGGATTGGTATTACAGCAATTGCCTGTAAAAAATCAAAAGCTGATGCGTTAAAAACGGCCAAAGCATATGCATTAACCTCCGTGGCTATGTATGATGCATTTATTTCTTGCTGGCAAGATAAATATATAACGAAAGTTATTAGACCTATCACTGTTATTAATGATCATATAGACCAACAATGGCAACCTATGTTGCAAACACCACCATTTCCTGAATATCCGAGCGGACACAGTACTATAACACGGGCGGCTGCAACTGTGCTTACTCATTTGTTTGGTGATGGCTTTAAATTTAACGACACAAGTGATTTGAAATACATTGGCATGCAGAGAGAGTTTAAATCTTTCGTACAGGCAGCGGATGAGGCATCAATTAGCAGAGTATATGGAGGTATCCATTATATTGGTAGCGTGAATGCTGGTGCTGCTCAAGGAAAAAAAGTTGGTGATTATATTATTGAAAAATTAGAAAATCAGTAAAGTGAATATCAAAAGTTTTGTAATATTATTTATTAGCCTCGTTTCATTAAATGGAAATTTAAGGGCTCAGTCAACTCCGGTTCAAAACATTCCGGACTTTACCTTCTATAAAATGAATGGACAGCCGTTTTCTAGAAAGGATTTAACGAAGGATAAAAAAATCATAATAGCATTTTTTGATATTACCTGTGAACATTGTCAGCATGAGCTTAAGGCAATGTCTGATCATTATGCTGAATTCAAAAAGGCTGAGTTCTATCTTGTTTCATTAGATGAAGTTTCTGGAATACAGAGCTTTATGGCTAAGTATGCTCCTAAAATGAATGCTAAGCCCAATGTTACCCTGCTTCGGGATTTCAGAAGGGAATTTATTGTTAAATTCTTGCCTCTTCAATATCCAGCAATTTATGTGTATGGCCCAGATTGGCACATTGTCAAATATTTTGGCCAGAACAGCAAAATATCAGACATAATAAGTACTGTTAATAATTAATTGGTAAAACTCCGTAAACTAAAAAAGCTCCTTATTCAGGAGCTTTTTTAGTTTGGTATTTTTAACGGAACGATTAGTTGCGTTTGCGTCTTTCACCACCTTCACGACGAGCGCCACCACTATCAGCACCTTTGTCATCACGACGTTTACCGGAAAAATCACGGAAACCACCTTCGCGACGAGCGCCACCACCACTGCTACTTCTTTCGCCACCGCCAGAACTGCGTTCACGAGTTCCAAAGCGTCCACGGTTACCACCTTCGCGATTACCACTTCTTTCGCCACCGCCACCTTCGCGTTCACCTGCCAATTCAATTCTTACTGAACGACCTTGGAAATCAACAGATTTAAAAGCTTGTTGAACTTGTTCTACGTGTGCATTCTCAACTTCGAAGAATGTGAAAACGCCTTTTAAGTCAATTTTGCCTATGCTTTTCCCGCTAATTTTTGAATTATTGCAGATAAATCCTAACATGTCTCCACGTGTAAAATCATCAACAGAACCTAAATTCATAAATAGGCGAGTGTAACCTGCACTAACGCTTGATTTAAATGAACGATCTGTTCCACGATCACGATCATTCGAACGTTCTTCGTGAGCAGGGGCATTTAAATCAGGAGCATTTTTATAATACTCTAGAAAGCGGTTAAATTCTAATGAAGCGAAACGTTTAATAATTTCTTCTTTTTCAAGATCCTTAAACTCATCCATAATCCTAGGGATGTATTGTTCAATCTGCTCTTCGTTAACTTCAACGTTGTGTACTTTATGTACTAGTGCGAAAAGTTGTTTTTCACAAACGTCAAATCCATTTGGAATTTCAGCTTTTGTAAACTGTTTCCCGATAGTACGCTCAATTTGGCGAATTTTACCAAACTCTTTAGAGTTAATTATCGCAATAGAAATTCCGGTTTTGCCAGCACGAGCTGTACGTCCGCTACGGTGAGTATAATTTTCTATTTCATCTGGTAATGAATAATTGATTACGTGAGTTACATCATTCACATCAATACCACGTGCTGCAACATCAGTAGCAATTAATAATTGCAAACTGCGATCGCGATAGCGTTTCATTACTTTATCACGTTGTTGTTGTGATAAATCTCCATGAAGTGCATCTGCATTATAACCGTCTTTGATTAAAGACTCCGCTATTTCTTGTGTTTCAATTTTTGTACGGCAGAAAACGATACCGAAAATTTCTGGGTTGAAATCAACAATGCGTTTAAATGCTGCGTATTTATCGCGGGCACGCACTACATAATATTCATGTTCGATATTAACGTTACCGGTATTTTTGGTACCCATTGTTAATTCAAACGGATCGGTCATATACTTCTTAGCAATTCTGCGAACTTCAGTTGGCATGGTTGCTGAAAATAACCAGGTTTTTTTGTCTTCAGGGGTTGTAGAAAGAATCTGATCGATATCTTCCTGGAAACCCATGTTAAGCATTTCGTCCGCCTCGTCTAAAACAACGTATTGAACTTGTGTAAAATTAATCGCTTTGCGATTAATGATATCAAGCATACGGCCTGGAGTGGCTACGACTATTTGTACTCCTTTTTTAATTTGGCGTAGTTGATCTGAGATATTAGCCCCACCATAAACCGCTACTACGTTTACGTTTTTTACGTTTTTTGAGTAGTTGTTAAGGTCATTGGTGATCTGTAAACACAGTTCGCGTGTTGGGCACAGAATAAGTGCCTGTGGGTAATTCTCTTCAAAATCGAGTAATTCTAGTAAAGGCAAACCAAAGGCTGCCGTCTTACCAGTTCCTGTTTGAGCTAATCCGACAAAATCGTTGCTGCCTGAAAGTAATACCGGGATGGCTTGTTCCTGGATCGGTGTAGGATTGGTAAATCCTAGTTCAGTAATGGCATTAACAATATCATGACGGATACCCAAGTCAATAAATGGGTTCATGATAACTTTTAAAGCTTTACAGCGTTATTGCTGTAGAGCGCCGCAAAGGTAAGAAAATAATTGAATTGCTTTAACGGAATTTGTAATCTTAACGTAACCTATCAACCGATCTAACCAGTTTCTCGTCACGTCTAATTCCTTTAATGGCTAAAATCACAAAGAGGATTGCAATTGACGGAAGGATCACTCCGATCCCGTAATTATTGGTTTGTAGGGTTACTCCGCCAATAACGTGTTTAGTTATTTGCACTAACCAAAATGTATATCCCAGTGTTATAACTATGAACAAGTAAGAAATAACTATTTGCCTCTTACGATCTTTATAGAAAAATATGATTACGAAGGGAATCAGTCCTAATATTACAGTCGCGATAGTTAAGGGAATAAATGGTTCTGTTTGAACTACTTGTTGATTCAAACTTTGGTAAACGCCAGTTACTTTAATTGCAGTTGCTACCCCATCACTATTAATTAACTGGATGTAAGGGAATAAAAATAAACTGAATATAGCAGCCGTTGCAAAGAATAACCAAACAGTTTGTATGCGTTGTAACATAGTAGATTTTTTGGTAAAGATATGAAAAGTCGGGAAGACCGGAAGTTGAAAGTTTAAGGTTGAAAGTCGGAAAGTCTGAAACGTCAGGAAGACGGGAAGTTTGGTGTCAGAAGTTGAAAAAGTTTGAAAAATTGGGAAGATGGTAAGTCTGGAAGTAGGTAAGTTTCGAGTTTTGATTTTAAGTGGGAGGTTTGGAATTTGACTTTGAACTTTAAACTTTGAATTTTTCACCTGAATGCGTGAAGGATTGTAGAGGAAAGCCCGGAGTACTGATTCTCCATCAGTATGAGGACTTGAAACGGAAAGCCTGACCCCATCTTCGGGGACACGCCCAGATTAAATTAGAAAGCTAAAATAATCTGAGCAATCCTGTAATCTGTAAAATCGTCTTAATACATATTTATTACCTTTGAAGCTTGAATTTACTACAAAGATATTTCATTGAGCTTGCCTACAACGGAACTGCATATCATGGGTGGCAAATCCAGAAGAATGCAATTTCTGTTCAAGAAGTTTTAAATAAAGCTTTATCAACGGTGCTTCGACACGATGTGGAAACACTTGGGTGTGGTCGTACGGATACCGGAGTACATGCAACTCAACTGTATGCACATTTTGATTCAAGCAATTTAGAGTTATGTATAGCAGGGTCAAGGTTTTTGACCAGCGTTAATGCATTATTGCCTTATGATATTTCGGTTAAAAGAGTTGTCGCGGTAGCTGAAAATGCACACGCCCGATTTGATGCCACGCTAAGATCTTATGAATATCATATTCATTTTTATAAGGACCCGTTTAAATACAACTTTTCTTGGTTAGTGTTGGATACGCCAGATGTTTATTTGATGAACGAAGCCGCTAAAGTTTTGTTCGATTATGAAGATTTTAGTTGCTTTAGCAAATCAAATACCCAAACATTTACTAACAATTGCAAAATTTCAATAGCAGAGTGGCGGTTTGAGCACAATAAGTTAGTATTTCATATATCAGCAGATCGATTTTTAAGAAATATGGTCAGAGCAATTGTTGGCACCTTAATAATGGTAGGCAAAAAACAAATCACATCTGAAGATGTACGTTCAATTATTGAGAGTAAAAGCAGAAGTAATGCTGGAACATCGGTGCCAGCTTGTGGGTTATACCTTACAGAAGTTAAGTACCCTTACATAGATAAATTCGGTAATTACAATGGCTAAAGTAAGTGGTAAAGCAGTTGATATTAATCTATTAAAGCCTCTTTTCTTTTATGCAAGACCATACCGTAAAGTTTTATTTTTATCTATCGCTTTAACAATAGCGCTTGCATTGGTAGCTCCTTTACGACCAATTTTAATTGAGTACACTGTTGATAAGTACGTTTTAAGTGGTGATCAAAACGGTTTGACAAATATGACCATCATTATGATTGCCCTTTTAGTTTTGCAATCTATTATACAATATTTCCATACTTTTTTAACCAACGCTTTAGGGCAGTCTGTCATTTTGGATTTACGCATTGATATTTATCGCCATATCAGTAAGTTGCGATTAAAATACTTCGATAACACTCCTATTGGGCAGTTAATTACACGAACGGTTTCGGATTTGGAAACAATTGCAGATGTTTTTTCGGAAGGCCTAATTGTTATTATTGGGGATGTTTTGCAGATAATTACCATCATGGCGGTTATGCTGCTTTATAGTTGGAAGTTGACCCTGATAGTTTTAATGCCAATGCCATTACTAATGCTGACAAGTTATTGGTTTAAAGAAGCAATAAAAGGTGCTTTTCAGGAAGTCAGAACTCAAGTCGGACAACTAAATACGTTTCTGCAAGAGCATATTACGGGGATTAGCATTATCCAATATTTTGCCCGTGAAGAACAAGAAATGCAAAAGTTTAGGGGTATAAATTCTAAACATCGAGATGCGCATATTCGCTCCAATTGGTATTACTCGATATTCTTTCCGGTTGTAGAAATTATATCGGCCTTGTCACTTGGTTTATTGATATGGTACGGTTCGAAAATGATTTTGGATGAAGACACAGTAACTACTTTATTTAAAAGAGAAAAGATAGGCAATACCTATATAACTCACCTGTTCAAGGATGAAATAGCAGGCCCAGGATTAATCATGGCTTTTATCTTATATGTGAATATGTTGTTTAGGCCCATCAGAGAACTAGCAGATAAATTCAATACGTTGCAAATGGGTATGGTTGGTGCAGAGCGAATATTTACGGTATTGGATACTAATGAAGCTACCGAGAATGTGGGAACGCGAGCTCCAGAGAACTTGGTGGGTGATATTGAATTCGATAAAGTTTGGTTTGCTTATAATGCCAATAATTGGGTGTTAAAGAATATATCGTTTACCGTTAAATCTGGTGAAACTGTGGCTTTGGTAGGAGCAACCGGGGCAGGTAAGTCATCAGTTATTAATATTTTAAATCGGTTTTACGAAATAAGTAAGGGCTCAATCAAGTTGGATGAACATCCTATTCATCACTATGAACTAACCTTTCTTCGATCAAAAATTGCTACCGTTTTGCAAGATGTATTTTTGTTTTCGGATACTATTGCAAACAATATAAGCCTAAATAACCCTAAGATATCCCGTGAGGAAATCATTGCAGCGGCTAAAGAAGTTGGGGCACATGAATTTATAGAACGGTTGCCAGGAGGTTATGATTATAATGTAATGGAACGTGGGGCAACATTATCTGTCGGGCAGTCACAGCTTATTTCTTTTATAAGAGCGTTAGTTTATAATCCTAAAATTTTAGTTTTAGATGAGGCTACATCTTCCGTAGATACAGAAACTGAAGAGTTAATACAGCTTGCAATCAGCAAGTTAATGAAGGGTCGAACATCCATCGTTATTGCCCATCGGTTATCCACTATTCAAAATGCGGATAAGATTATCGTTTTAGATCATGGAGAAATAAAAGAGATGGGCTCCCATCAGGAACTCCTAAAAATTGATGGCTATTATAAAAAACTTTATGATCTTCAATTCAAATCGGAAGGGATCTCCAAAAAAGGTTTGACTGAAAGCTTTTAATTAAACAACAACCAGGTCATTAATAGTTAAATTTAAAAATCGCGTTAAAGCATTAGTTAATTGATATGTTAACTTCGCTTACTATAATTGTATATGAAGCGAATTTTTACTCATTTAACTTTCCAGGTACTTATTGCAATCTTGTTAGGAGTGATTACAGGAATGTTCTTTCCTGAATTCAGTCCAACAGCTAAGCTAATTAGCCAAACTTTCATCAACATGATTTCGATGCTTATTGCACCAATCATATTCTTTACCATCGTATTGGGAATTGCCCAGATGGGTGATATGAAAAAGGTTGGTAGAGTAGGAGGGAAAGCATTGCTCTACTTTGAAATAGTAACAACACTTGCCATTATTATTGGATTGTTTGTAGCTAATATTTTGAAGCCAGGTGTAGGCTTTAATGCATCTGCTCAACATGTCGATCCTTCCAAAGTTAAAGTTTATGAAGAAAGTGCTTCTCAAATAAATTGGACTGAATTTTTTGCTCATATTCCAACTAAAAATATTTTTGATTCATTTGCCAAAGGCGATGTATTACAAATCTTATTTTTTGCGATCCTTTTTGGGATTGGTTTAAGTAGGATGGGCTCAGGCGGCCAATCTTTGATTTCCACATTCGAAAAGTTAAGTAAAGTTCTATTTAACGTGATGAAGATTGTGATGAAGCTGGCACCTCTTGGAGCTTTTGGTGGGATGGCGTTCACAATTGGTACCTACGGACTAGGAACATTACTTCCATTAGGTAAATTAATGTTAGCTGTATATCTAACGATGGGCTTTTTTATTTTTGGGATCTTGAATTTGATTTGCTACCTATTTAAATTCAGTTTGTGGAAATATCTAAAATTTATCAGACAAGAAATTGTAATCGTTTTAGGAACCTCGTCATCTGAATCAGTTCTTCCAAGCATGATGCAAAAAATGCAGCAAATTGGTTGTTCGAAATCGGTTGTTGGTTTGGTTATTCCGACAGGTTATTCGTTCAATTTGGATGGCACATCTATTTACCTATCCATGTCTGTCATTTTTTTGTCGCAGGTTTACAATGTAAATCTTTCACTCATGCAACAAATAACCATAATTGGGATTTTGATGGTTACTTCTAAAGGAGCAGCTGGTGTAACCGGTAGTGGATTCATCGTTTTGGCATCTACACTTACCGCGTTAAAACTTATCCCAATAGAAAGTATAGCCATTTTATTGGGTGTAGATCGATTTATGTCTGAAGCCCGGGCCATTACCAACATGATTGGAAATGGAATTGCAACCATCGTAATAGCAAAAAGTGAAAAAGAATTCGATAACGAAGCTTATTTAAGTGCAATTGGACAAGATTCTTGATTAAAACTTGAAAATCTTACACTTTTATGTCACATCTTAATTCTTTTCCGCAATCCTTTTTGAGTATTTGGTGTATTCTCTTAGCTTTGCCATACAAAAAAAATGATTAATGAGCGTTCTAGTCAATAAAGATTCAAAAGTTATAGTTCAGGGTTTTACAGGTAATGAAGGTACTTACCATGCATCTCAAATGATTGAGTATGGTACCCAGCTTGTAGGTGGTGTAACTCCTGGAAAAGGTGGTCAGGAACATTTGGGCCGGCCCGTTTTTAATACAGTTAGAGAAGCGGTTGATAAAGCTGGCGCTAACGTTTCTATTATTTTTGTACCACCAGCTTTTGCTGCTGATGCCATAATGGAAGCTGCAGAAGCAGGTATTAAAGTAATTGTTTGTATCACTGAAGGTATCCCAACTAAGGATATGATTCAGGTTAAAGAATATCTTAAAGACAAAGATAGCCGTTTAATAGGCCCTAACTGTCCGGGTATCATTACCGCTGATGAATCGAAAATTGGTATCATGCCAGGCTTTATCTTCAAAAAAGGTACGGTGGGTGTTGTTTCTAAATCCGGAACATTAACTTATGAAGCTGTTGATCAGGTTGTAAAGGCTGGTTTAGGTATCACTACCGCAATTGGTATTGGTGGTGACCCAATTATCGGAACGCCAACTAAAGAAGCTGTTGAATTATTAATGAACGATCCAGAAACTGAAGGTATCATCATGATAGGTGAAATTGGAGGTGGCATGGAAGCTGAAGCCGCTTTGTGGATTAAAGAAAATGGAACTAAGCCTGTTGTAGGTTTTATTGCTGGTCAAACAGCTCCTCCAGGACGCCGTATGGGTCATGCGGGTGCAATTGTAGGCGGAGCCGATGATACTGCAGCAGCAAAAATGAAAATTATGCGTGAGTGTGGTATTCGTGTGGTAGAATCACCTGCTGAAATTGGCGCAGCAATGGCAGAAGAACTTTTAAAAGTTGCTAAATAGATTTTCATCATAACGTAAAAAGTACAAACTCCTGGCTACTGGCCGGGAGTTTTCGTTTTTATGGGGTTTTAAATCCTTAACTTTAATAAAGCCGTATATCTTAGAGTGCGAGATTAGAAAAGAAATCAAATCTCGGTTTTTGCACTAAATATTGATACAGATGAAAAACTTAATTTTAATCGTTGTTTGCTTTTTAGCTATAAATACCAGTTTTGCTCAGACACCAGGTAAAGTAGCTGTCAATAAATCTCAGTATAACAAACTTACTGCTGCTGAAAGAGAGGTTATTGAAAATAAGGGAACGGAAGCCCCTAATAAAGGAACGTACACCCATAACAAAGCTGCAGGCACTTATTATTGCAAACGCTGCAATGCCCCTTTATTCCGATCAGAAAGTAAATTTGAATCGGGTACAGGTTGGCCAAGTTTTGATGATGCGATTAAAGGGTCTGTAAAACGTGTTTCCGACGCTGATGGAATGCGGACCGAAATTGAATGTGCTAACTGCAAAGCTCATTTAGGCCATGTCTTTTTTGGAGAAGCGTTCACACCAAAAAGCATACGTAATTGTGTTAATTCAATTTCTTTGACTTTTGTTCCAGATAAAAAGTAAAAAACAGAACCTTCTTCTTCTGGAGAAGGGTAGGGATCAGAATCTAAAATCTAAACTATGTCTTATAATAAATTAACTGCCGAAGAAGAGTATGTAATTCTTCAAAAGGGTACAGAAAGGCCATTTACTGGTGAATATACTTCGTTAAAAGAACCGGGCACCTATGTTTGCCGCCAATGTGATGCTGAGTTATATAAATCAGAAGATAAATTCGAATCGCATTGTGGTTGGCCGAGTTTTGATGATGAAATACCCGGAGCTGTAACTAAAGTGCCAGATCGTGATGGCCATAGGGTTGAAATTGTTTGTTCAAATTGCGGAGGACACTTAGGTCATGTATTTGAAGGCGAGCAATTTACGCCAAAGAACACCAGGCATTGTGTAAATTCTATTTCAATGAAATTTATACCAGCATCAACTTTGAAATAAATAAAATTCACATCTACTAAAAAACAAACAATGATTAAATTTGGATTACTTGCTACTCTTGTAGCTAAACCAGGCAAAGAACAAGCAGTAGAAGATTTTTTAAAATCCGCACAGCCCTTGGCTGAAAATGAACAGAGCACCATTACTTGGTATGCTTTCAAAATCAACGCAAATACGTTTGGGATATTTGATTCTTTTGAAGATGAGGAAGGTAGGCAAGCTCATTTATCAGGGCCAATTGCTAAGGCTTTAATGGAAAATGCCAAAGAACTTTTAGCTTCTGATCCAGTGATAGAACAAGTGGAGGTTTTAGCTTCTAAATAATAAAAGGTCAGTATCGTTACTGGCTTTTTTGTGTAAACTTATTCCACAATAGGTTTAAACTTATTGTAGAATAAGTATAATATGTCTAATGGTTTTGTTGTTAAAAGCAAGAACGTTTTACATATTTCTTCTCACATCAAATGTGTGTAAAACTTGCGGTTTGTTTAAAACTTGAAAATACACGCTACCTCTTCAAGCCCTATCTTTGTATTGCAAAATTTAAAAATTATCAGGTTTGCAGCGCTGTGTTAAAACAACGATTAATTTGAGCCATGTGTAGTAAATCATGGATTGATTTGCAACCTTAAATAGCAGGAAATCAAGGTATTCTGTTGCAAGTCCGGAAACGGCCTATATTATTTATTAAAGCTTTCACATATTAGGATTTGATAAAGATTCTCAAATTTCATCCTTTTTAAGGCTTGAACATTTCGTCGTCTTTTGTCAAATTCCAATTAAAATATAAACTCCGGCATATGAATCAAGAAAATGAAATTCTTCTGAGAGAAAACAAAGATCGCTTTGTGATTCTCCCCATTAATTACCCGGCCATTTGGGAAATGTATAAAAAAAGTCAGGCGAGTTTCTGGACTGCAGAGGAGATCGATTTATCAAGTGATAATAAGGATTGGGAGAATTTAAATGTTGGCGAAAAGCATTTCATATCTCATATTTTAGCATTTTTTGCAGCAAGCGACGGGATTGTAAACGAAAATCTTGCTGTTAATTTTATGAGTGAAGTTCAGGTACCAGAAGCAAGATGTTTTTATGGTTTCCAGATCATGATGGAAAATATCCACTCAGAAACTTATGCACTACTTATAGACACCTATATTAAAGATCCGGCAGAGAAAAATAGATTGTTTCATGCCATTGATACCGTTCCTTGCGTTCAGAAAAAAGCACAGTGGGCTTTGAAGTGGATTAATAACGGGAACTTTGCACAACGTTTGGTCGCTTTTGCTGCGGTTGAAGGTATTTTCTTTTCAGGAAGTTTTTGCTCCATTTTCTGGTTAAAGAAGCGAGGATTAATGCCCGGCTTAACTTTTAGTAATGAACTTATTTCTCGTGATGAAGGTATGCATTGCGAATTTGCTTGCTTGTTATACAGTATGTTAAACGAAAAATTAAGCAAAGAAGAGGTTACAGAAATTATTGCTGATGCTGTTGAGATTGAAAAAGAATTTGTTACTGATGCATTACCGGTAAAATTAATCGGCATGAATGCTGTGCTAATGAGTCAGTATATCGAGTTTGTTGCCGACAGATGGTTACAAGAACTAGGTTACGATAAACTTTATAACGCTACTAACCCGTTTGATTTCATGGAGATGATTTCACTTCAGGGAAAAACGAACTTCTTCGAAAAACGTGTAGGCGATTACCAGAAAAGCGGCGTATTAAGTTCTGATACGAAAGGGCAGTCGTTTTCAATGGATGAAGATTTTTAAGGGAGATGTGAGATGCTAGAATTTAGATGTGAGAGATAGCATACTCAAATAAAATTAAGAATAAAGTGTAAAAAGAGTAATAGTGATTTGTAAGTACTCAAATCTATGTAAACATAAATAATAAGAATGGGGGTAGAAAATTTGCTAATTCTCAAATCTAATATCTCACTTCTTAAATCTAATATGAAGGAGATAGATGATTTGCTAGTTCTCAAATCTAATATCTCATTTCTCAAATCTCAATCAGATGTTTGTAATAAAAAGAGACGGAAAAAAAGAGTCGGTTAAGTTCGACAAGATAACAGCACGTATAGAGAAACTGTGCTATGGTTTTAATCAATTGGTAGATCCGATTGATGTGGCTAAAAAGGTAATTGAGGGATTATATGATGGCGTTACAACATCAGAGCTAGATAACCTTGCAGCAGAAACTGCAGCTTCTTTAACTACAAAACATCCAGATTATGCGTTATTGGCTTCTAGGATAGCAGTATCAAATTTGCATAAAAATACTATCAAGTCGTTTTCTGAAACGATGAGATTGCTGCATAAGTACATTGATCCAAAAACACAAAAGAATGCCGCTTTATTAGCTGATGACATTTGGGAAATCATCGAAGCAAACGCTGAAGCACTTGATAGTACTATCATTTACGATCGTGATTTTGGCTTTGATTACTTCGGTTTCAAAACTCTTGAGAAATCTTACTTATTGAAGCTAGACGGTAAGATTGCTGAAAGACCGCAACATTTGTTTATGCGAGTTTCTGTTGGGATTCATAAAGAGGATATCGACAGTGTGATCAAAACATACAACTTGATGAGCGAGCGTTGGTTTACTCATGCTACGCCAACTTTATTTAATGCGGGTACTCCAAAACCACAAATGTCATCATGCTTTTTGTTAACCATGAAAGATGATAGCATTGACGGAATTTACGATACCTTAAAGCAAACAGCCAAAATTTCTCAAAGTGCTGGCGGTATCGGCTTAAGCATTCATAATGTACGTGCAACTGGTTCTTACATCAGTGGTACAAACGGTACAAGTAACGGAATTATCCCGATGCTTCAAGTGTTTAATGACACGGCGAGATATGTAGATCAAGGTGGAGGTAAACGTAAGGGAGCTTTTGCAATTTATTTAGAGCCTTGGCATGCGGATGTTTTCGAGTTTTTAGACCTTCGTAAAAATCATGGTAAAGAAGAAATGCGTGCCCGTGATTTATTTTATGCTTTATGGATTTCTGATTTGTTCATGAAACGTGTAGAAGCAGATGGCGATTGGAGCTTATTCTGCCCGCATGAAGCACCTGGTTTAGCAGATTGTTTTGGAGAAGAATTCGAAGCTTTATATACCAGTTACGAATTGGAAGGCCGTGCTAGAAAAGTAGTGAAAGCACAAGAATTATGGTTTGCAATTTTAGATGCCCAGGTTGAAACTGGAACTCCTTATATGCTTTATAAGGATGCGGCAAACAGTAAATCGAACCAGCAGAATTTAGGTACTATCAAGAGCTCGAACTTATGTACTGAAATTATTGAATATACTTCTGCAGACGAAATTGCAGTTTGTAATTTAGCTTCGTTAGCGTTACCGCGATATGTAATTAATGGCAAGTTTGATCATGATAAACTATATGAAGTAACCTACCAAGCGACAGTAAATCTGAACAAGATTATCGATCATAATTACTACCCGGTAATTGAAGCTCAAAATTCCAATTTACGCCACAGACCAATTGGTTTAGGTGTACAAGGATTAGCAGATGCATTTATCTTGTTGCGTTTACCGTTCGAAAGTGCGGAAGCAAAACAATTAAACATCGAAATTTTTGAAACGATCTATTTTGCAGCGATGACTGCATCTAAGGATTTAGCAATAAAAGAAGGAGCTTACGAAACTTTCAACGGTTCACCACTTTCTAAAGGTAAATTCCAGTTTGATTTGTGGAATGTAACCCCCGATACAAAACGTTGGGATTGGGAATCTCTTCGTACGGAAGTTGTAAAACATGGTGTACGTAACTCCTTATTAGTTGCACCAATGCCAACAGCTTCTACCTCTCAAATTTTAGGGAATAACGAATGCTTTGAGCCATATACTTCAAATATTTACACTCGTCGTGTATTGAGTGGTGAGTTTATTGTGGTGAACAAATACTTGCTTCGTGATCTTGTAAATCTTGGCTTATGGGATAATAACATGAAAAACCGAATTATTTCAGCAAATGGTTCAGTTCAGGATATTCCAGAAATACCACAGGATATTAAAGAGCTTTACAAATCTGTATGGGAAATTAAGATGAGAACAATCATCGATATGGCTGCTGATCGTGGAGCTTATATCTGCCAATCTCAATCTTTAAACCTTTTTGTGAGTTCGCCAAATGCTTCAAAACTAACCTCTATGCATTTTTACGCATGGAAAAAAGGATTGAAAACTGGTATGTACTATTTACGTACTCAAGCTGCAAGTCAAGCGATTAAGTTTACTGTTGAGAACCAAGGTGGTAAAACGATGGAACCAATGATTCCAGAACATGTAACCGAGATTGTTGACGAAATTCCTGATGGACCAGTTTGCTCAATGGAAGAAGGTTGTATTAGCTGTTCAGGTTGATCGTTTTTTGTCCATGGTCGATAGTCTATAGTCGATAGTTCATGGGAATGGGTGATAGTCGATAGTTAAATAAAATAGCTGACGGCTGATTGCGTGAGTGATTGAAGGGGAAAGCCCGGAAAGCCGGATTTCCTCCGGCTTGAGGACTTGTACCGGAAAGCACGACCCTCTTGGGGCACGCCCAAATCTATTTCTTAAACATATTCATATTAGAGGTTGATTTCTTACAAGATTCAACCTCTTTTTGTATCTTAATAAATGACAAAACACGAAATTATTTCATGTGAGCGTTGTAATACCCGGATAGAATGCAAAGCGAACGCTTATACAAAATGCCAATGCAGTGCTGTACAATTGAGTATAAATGAGGTACAGTACATTAGTGAATTATTTGACGGCTGCATGTGTGCGAAGTGTTTGTTAGAGATTCAGCAGGAATATAGGACGAGCTTGGAGTCGTGAGTAGGAAAGACGGAAAGTCAGGAATACAGCAAATCAACTTACAACCTAGAACTTATAACTTTCAACTTGACTTTCAACTTATAACCTACAACTAAGTGTAAAAACGTTATTTTCACATTTTTAAAATTTGAATATGAAATTACTTGAAGGAAAAACAGCATTAATAACTGGGGCATCAAAAGGAATTGGTCGAAAAATAGCTGAAAAATTCGCTGAACATGGCGCTAATGTGGCATTTACATATTTGTCGTCTGTCGAAAAAGGTGAGGCTTTAGAACAAGAATTGAAACAAGCAGGTACCCGTGTAAAAGGTTATCGTTCGGATGCGTCGAAATTTGATGAAGCCGAGAAATTAATAAATGACGTGGTTGCTGAATTTGGTGCTTTGGATATCGTAGTAAATAATGCCGGTATCACAAAAGATGGCTTATTGATGCGAATGAGCGAAGAAAACTGGGATGATGTGATTAATGTGAATTTGAAATCGATTTTTAACATTACTAAAGCAGCATCAAAAGTAATGATGAAGAATCGTAAAGGTGTTTTTGTAAACTTAAGTTCAGTTGTTGGTGTTCAGGGTAATGCTGGTCAAGCAAATTATGCTGCTTCAAAATCAGGTATTATCGGTTTCTCTAAATCTGTAGCTAAAGAGCTGGGTTCACGTAATATTCGTACCAATGTAGTTGCTCCGGGCTTCATTCGCACAGAAATGACAGATGTGCTTGATCCAAAAGTTGTACAGGGTTGGGAAGCTGGAATTCCATTAAAACGTGCTGGCGAACCGGAAGATGTGGCGAATGTTTGTGTGTTTTTAGCTTCTGATATGAGTGCTTATATTACTGGCCAAGTGATACCTGTTTGTGGGGGAATGTTGTAGGTTGTGAGTTGTGAGTTGTGTGGGTTGTGGGTTGTGAGGTGCTTGTCATTTCGACCTAAGGAGAAAATTTGGTTGTGAGATTGGACTGACTGCTTGCTAGAGATCTCACAGCTACGCTCTGAGATGACAAACGCAAATGACAGAATTAAAGAGAATAAATTGTAATGTTCTAAATAATTAAAATCCTTGTTATTACAAATTCAATTTACTCCGACTTTAATTTTATGGTTATTAGGATGCCTGATATTGGGTGTCGCTTATGCCTTTATTCTATATGGTTCAAGCCATAAATTAGGAAAAAATTTTCAAAATATCTTGTTTGTGATAAGGGCTATATCGGTTTCGATAATAGCCTTTTTACTTTTTGCACCCTTAGTAAAGTCGACAAATAAGACGCTTGAAAAGCCTTTAATTATATTAGCACAAGACAATTCCGCCTCTATCGGGCTTGCCAGGTCGAGTAAATTTAAGCCAGGAATTTATTCAAAAGAGTTACTTGAATTAGAGAAATCATTAGCGAAAGAGTATGAGGTAAGATCATATAACTTTGGTAATTCAGTAAAAAGAAATCTCAATTTCAGCTTTACAGAAAAACAAAGCGATTTGGCATCGGTGTTTAAACTAATAAATGATCAGTTTGCTAACCGGAATGTGGGGGCAGTAGTTTTAGCTACTGATGGTATCTATAATCGTGGCGGAAATCCGCAATATGGCAGTGAGAATCTGAAAGCGCCAATTTACACCATCGCTTTAGGCGATACTGTTCCGAAAAGAGACTTGCTTATTTCCAACATCAATTATAACAACATAGCGTATTTAGATAATCAGTTTCAACTGGAAGTAAGTATTGAAGCTTTCCAAAGTAAGGGGACTTTTAGTAAACTGACGGTAAGCGACAATCAAGGTGTCGTTTTTTCAAAACCCGTGACGATTAACTCTAATGAATACAGGCAAACTATTCCTGTTACGTTATTGGCTAAGCGGAAAGGGATACAAAGATTTAACATTGCTTTACAATCAATTACTAATGAACTTTCAATCCTAAATAATTGGCAAACATTGTTTGTAGATGTGATTGATGGCAAACAAAATGTGTTGATTATCGCAAACGCTCCTCATCCTGATTTGAGTGCGTTAAAACAAGCGATTGAAATAAATAAAAATTATGCTGTTAAAATCGCTTTTCCCGATGCGATTAATAACGAAGATATTGAGAAAGCAGGATTGATCATTCTGCACCAGCTTCCATCCCTAACTAATTCGGCGCAGTTTATTTTATCAAGAATTAAGTCAAAGCCCACTTTATTTATTCTTGGCTTACAATCTGCAACAGCCGCATTTTCATCAGCACAATCATTAGTAAATGTAGCTTCATCTGGGAATGCAAGTCAGGAGGCAATAGCCAGTATTTCGAAAGATTTTTATGCATTTACTTTAAGTGATAGTACCAAAACTAAGCTGCAAAACTTTAGGCCCTTATTAAGCCCCTTTGGTAGTTATACCTTAAAAGGAGCAAGTACAACCTTATTGAATCAACAAATTGGTAAGGTTGTAACGGGGATGCCTTTACTGGTTTTTGGTGATGAAGGCGGCCATAAAATTGGTGTGCTGAGCGGTGAAGGTTTGTGGAAATGGCGATTAGAGGAGTTTCAGGAAAGTGGAAATCACAATGCCGTAAACGAATTAGTGAATAAAACTGTTCAATACCTATCAAGTCGGGATGATAAACGGAAATTTAGAGTTTACACCTCAAAAAATACGTTTGACGAACAGGAACACATTATTTTAAATGCAGAATTGTATAACGATGCTTATGAACTGATAAATACTCCAGAAGTAAGCATTTCATTGAAAAATAAGGCCGGGAAAAATTATAACTATATATTCTCAAAAGAAGGAAACGCCTATAAGCTGGATGCGGGGATTTTGCCAACTGGTGAATATAGTTATGAAGGGAAAACTCAATTAGGCTCCAAAAGATATATTGCTTCGGGGCAGTTTGTTATAACCGAGCAACAAGCAGAATTACAGCAAACAGTTGCAAATCATCAAATGCTTTATGCACTTTCTGAACAAAGCGGCGGTAAAATGATATTTCCAGATCAGGTTTCCGGGCTAAAGACGATGATTGCAGCAAACGAAAATGTGAAGACCTTATCTTATCAAGACAGTAAGTATGAAGAAGTAATTGATTTGAAAACGATCTTCTTTTTGATAATAGGGCTCTTGACTATCGAGTGGTTCTCAAGAAAACGAAACGGGGAAATTTAGAATAAGGATTTATCTTCTTCTGGTTGCTCTTTTACAATTACAAAAATATCTTCGTTATCTTTTTTCATCAGATATTTTTCACGTGCAAATTTTTCAAGCATTTCGCGGTTGGTAGTTAGCTCATCCAAATCCTTAATCGCTTTTTCACTTTCTTTAGTGTAAAACTCTTTTTCTTCCTCAAGCTTAGTAACCTGAGTATGGTATTCGTATTGTGACATTAAATCATTTCGGTCAAAAAACAACATCCAAACTGCGAAAGCAAATGCTGCCAGAAAGTATTTATTGCCAAATAGGCTTAAAAATCGGTTCATTGTTGTTAAGATATGAAATATTAGTATTGAGTATTGAGTATTGAGTATTGAGTATTGAGTATTGAGTATTGAGTATTGAGTATTGAGTATTGAGTATTGAGTATTGAGTATTGAGTATTGAGTATTGAGTATTGAGTAATGAGTATTGAGTATTTAGTATTG
>JAQBOG010000010.1 GCA_028288165.1 Sphingobacteriales bacterium
GCTTTAACGCAAAAATAAAAGCTTTCCGGTCTGCATTTAGAGGTGTGAAAAATGTTAGCTTCTTCCTTTTTAGACTTTCAAATATTTATGCCTAAAAAACTAATCCCCCAACTTTTCCGATTGATCCGAAATTAATATTTCCCACGCCTCGGTATTGCAACCTGAAGGCTTAATTTTAGCATTAACAGATTCCGCTGAAGTATTGGTACTTTCGTTGTCAAAGTAATTAAGTACGTTGTTCTTGGTAGAGGTTCTGTATAAAAAGGTCGGAATTTAAGAGCAAGGATTCCGGCATTTGGCTGTCCAATAAAATTCAAAGTTGTAAGCTAGCTCGGAGCGATGTAGGTATTGCAGATGTCCTCTTGCCTTAAAAGTTTACTATCCGATCAATCAATTAATGCGGCCTCAATGCATCTCTGAAATTACTCGCCTCTGACGTCCCGTTCTTTCTATCGAGTGCGTACGCAGCGTAGAGATAGGCGACATATTGCACACACTTGCGTCCAAGTGATCGACCGCAAGTGATTCAGTATTCATTTGGCACTAGAAGCGGAGATCGGGATCCCATCGCCGTTCATCCCTACAGCGAGTTGTCCCCCTTATTGCCAAAGTCAAGCGCATTAGTAACCCTAAGACTCCTTCGGTGCCTGTAATGTCAATTTTTGAAAACCGGTGCAATGCCGTTGACCGTCTTCGATTTGAATTGAAAAGAGCCTTCCGTTTTCCAGGGTACCAATAACTATCACCTAGTTCGGATTGGTGCTCTAGCTTCCAAACTTTTGAAGTTTAACACTTAATGTTAAAAGAAAATATCTGGCTAATCGGTTGGTTTGCGAATCGGCAATTACATTATCATAAACATCGCGGGAAATGCCGGTATTTTGGTTGAATAAATCAAAGCCTTGCATACGGATATTTGCTCTGTCTTTTTCAAGAAACTGACGCTCTAAGTACACACTTAAAATATTGGGGTTTTTGAGATTGTTATAACCTTTATTAATCGTTTTAGAAAAATCATAACCTAAAGTCCAGTTCTTAAAAAAGTAACTACGCCCTTCTACACCAAAGGTTAAACGGGAAGCATGCCGATCACTAAAGCTCTGAACTGAATAATCTGTGGCATTTACCATGTAGGAAGATTTAAATTCGGTGTTCATAAAATCTTCAATATCCGTTCTTACCTTAAAACCTTGATTTACCACCAAATTTGTGGCCAGATTGCGTTCATTGTCCACATAACTAATATTATTGCTGTAATTGGCACCACCTTCATAGGTTATGGTGAGCTTTTTTTCAAACAAGGGCTTTGAATAAGAATAAAAACTGTTGATAGTATAAAATCCCTTTACGTTTAAAAAGAAATTTCGGTTAATAATGTTGCTATCTGTTTCGAAACGAACCCGGTTGTTAACTATTTTATTCAGTGTATTGCTGTAAGAAAAATTTGTAAAGAGCAAATCTCCCGTTTTAAAACTAGATTGTTTGTACTCCATATGAATCCGGTTTGTAAACTCTGGCTTTAGCTGAACGTTACCATAAATTTCGTTTCTAATGTTTGATTTATCTACAATAGGTTGAATTTGGTTAAAACTGGGCTGGTTTGTCCAGGTATCAAAAGATGCGGTAAATACTTTAGTTTTTTTGAAACGATATGCAAAGCGTCCATTTGGTATCCAATTATTGAAGTTTTTTTGGGTTGAGTTGTTGCGGGTAAGGTCATCACCATTAAGGGAAACTTGTTGCATGCTTAAACCTATAAAAAAATCTAATTTTTTTCTCTCTATGCGGTAGTTGATGTTTGTTCTTTTTTTCAAAAAAGCATACACAAAATTATTACTGATAGAATCATTATGTGCTTCTCTTTGCGTTAACGGATCAATATCAAATATGTCGCGGTTATTTTTGGTGTCAATGTAATCTAAATGATGGCTCACTTCAATATAACTGGATTTTCCAACGGGCTCCATATAAGATACATCTAAGCCATATTTGTCGTTCGAATTAGTATTTCGAATGTTTTGGTATTGGTTTGTTACGTTAAGTAGTTGGTCGGCAGAATCCGTATTGGTATAAGTATTCCTCACATCCCGATCATTGTCATTCCGATTTGAATTACCGTCTGCATTAAAGCTAAAATTTCTGCCCTTTTTGGCAAATTTATGATTAAAGAACAGCAAATATCCTAAGCTGGGGGCTTTCGAGCCATTATTTGAAGAATTATCAGAAAGTATATTAAGTTTAGGAGCTATTGAATTATTGATGCCATCATAGCTAGATCTTGATTTTTTATAAGTAAAAGAGGGGCTTACTTTTAAAAAGTTCATAGTATCTATTTTGAACTCCATGTTAGCCGTCAGGTTATGATCTAAATCGAAATTATTGCTAGAGTTGTTATCTTTATTAAACTGTGTATAGTCAGAAAAGAAAGTTTGCCGGTAACTGCTTCTTATAGTGTTATTATCACGACTATTAAAACGGTAATCGCCGTATACGGTAATCTTTTTACCTAACTCATTTTTATAATTTAACCCGAGGTTTTTTGAATCAGTGAAACCGTCTCCACCACCGCCGCGGGTATTCGTGTTGTTGATAGACCCATTAAAAGATACCTGTTTATCTTCTTTAAACTTGTTTCCGCGGGCACGGATAATAAACCGGTCGTTATCACCTAAACCTCCAGTTGCCTGTGTAAAATAACCACGTTTTTTACCTGGCTGAATGTTTATGTTGAGCACTTTCTCCGGTTCGCCCGATTTGATTTTGGTAAGTTTAGCCTTTTCACCGTAATCATCAATTATCTGCAAGTTTTTTATAATATCAGCTGGAAGGTTTTGTATGGCATATGCTACATCTCCACCAAAAAAATCTTTACCATTAACCCGTATTTTGGTGATAGGTTTGCCTTGAACTGTTACATTCCCATCTTTATCAACCGTTACCCCAGGCAATTTTTTAATCATTTCTTCCGCAGCATCGCCCGGGCGGGTTTTAAACGCACTGGCATCATATTCAACAGTATCTTCTTTTGCTTTTACAGGAGTTATGCCCGTGATTATCACCTCATTAAGTGCACTGCTGAAAACCTTTAAATTAATAGGTTCGAGCTGTACCGAGGGCTTATCTAACAATAAATCTTTGATATAGGTTTCATATCCTATGAAGCTTGCCGTAAGGCGGACGTTCCCAGCGTTAACCTTATAAAAGCTAAAAATACCGTAGACATCTGTAACTGTTTTAATACTATCCTTACCGAATTTCAATTTAACAATTACTCCAGGTAAAGGCTCTTGGCTATCCATCACGCTTCCCTTAACAGAAACCAGTTGCTGACCTTTGCAGGGAAGAAAGCAAAATAAAAGAAAAAGCTGAAAGATTATTGGTTTAATCATGTGCAGGTAACGATATAATCTGCTGATTTACATTTCTTTTTTAAAATGTATTTATTCATTATTATCGCCGAAACTACCAAATTCTCATTAAACGAATTGTAAAGATTCCGTCTCGCAGATGGTCGCGGAAATTATTTAGTAAAAGAATGATTTTAAAAAGGTAAAATCCTTTCGCAACAAAAAACTGCTAGAGCACCATTCTTAAAAAAATCTTCTTGGGCGCCATATTTTATCTAGTTACCTGCGTTAAAATTTTGGTGGGCCGTTGATAATCCCTGCCATGCACCTGCATATTAGTATTTCCGATAGTTAATGGTAATTTAAGAAAATTGACAAACCTTCATGAACAAGCACGATCTTATTGAAACTTTAATCTTAAATGGAGTATTTAGACAAAATGGTTTTTCAAAATCAACAATCGCAGAATACTCTGCGGACGAGGAAATAGTTACAGATGTATTCGCTGAAATAGGAAAAATAAAATCATATAGTGAGTTAATTGCTGACAGAGCTAGAACTATGAATAACACTGCAAAGGTGCATATAATCAGTCTTCTCAAAAAGCAATATGCATTTTCAAATTCATTAGTTTATGATATGTTATACGACTATGGAATGTTGATGAGCAGGTGATATAGATATAAACAACCATTAACAACAGCTTAATGCAATGCCGGTTTCAGTGGTTTATGAAGGCTGGATTTTAATAATATCTTTAGTGCTAGAATGTTAAGGCATTGGTTTTTTATCCGGCACTGCACAAAGCATCAACGGTAATAGTGAGTCTTTTACTTTTATTACCGCCTAATCTTTTATAGTCCAGCTAACCCTAGCCTTGTTTGCCTGTTCACCGACGGTTAATCACCGAGTCGATCTCATCGTTTCAAAGCGGTAGATTTCACACAAGCAGCATCTGTCCTTATGTATACCATTTATGATGATTGGCTATACTATGGGGCAACCCACGATCAGAATTTAGACTTACAGTTGGATATGTATCGCTTAAAAAGAAAAAAGAAATTTAGCATAAACGAATTCATGAATTTTTAAGAATAACTCAATCCACCGCATTTTAACCCTCCATTTTTGGCATGCACTGTTGGTTGCAGCCATATTTCAAAGTTACCCAAGTAAAAAAAAAATTTTAGTTGTTATGATACTCGGCAATGTAAAACCAAAACATTTTATTCCACTTTTATGATTGTAGCTTGCCGTGCTATCATACTCCAACGATTATTCTTATAAAGCCAAACATTTGTAAACCTCCTGCTGACAGTCTTGCCTGCATTAGCCTGATGTGCCTTTGGTTTGATTGTCTCACCACCCATCACAATTGCTACATTGTCGTTGAAAGTTATTTTCTCAATGTTTCTTTCAAAAGATAAATAATCGAGGTTGCCTGACCTGAGCTTTGCTTTTGAACCTTCAACGGTCCCAACCTCGTTAGCTGGTGTGTTTATTAACATATTCGGCGACCATATTTTATCAAACAATACTGCCGAATCCGCTTTTAAAGCGGACTCTCTTTCAAGGTTTTCTAATCGTCTAATTTCAGCTTCTCTTGGGTTCTGAGCAATTACACTATTTGAGATACATGTCAAAAACAAAGATGTAATTAGGAAACTAAATAACTGTTTCATATCGTGAATTTTAAAATTATTGCTTTGTGTAAGTTCAATAGGGCTTGACTGTTCCACAGGTTGCCACCAAGTGGTAAATACAAGCAGCAATCTGCATAAGGATGCATAAAATGGAATATAGTGTTTTTCAAGTTTGTTCAAAAGTGGATACCCGGGCATAACCCATTTAATAAGGCAAAAATATGCTTTATTTACAAAAGTCAATATTGCTAGATAAAATAAACTTTAAATCATACATAGCAAGTAACAGAATAAAGCCTTCTAAAAATGCATTGTGCAGCTGTTTATATAAAAGGTCGTTTTTGCACCTAACATTAACCTAATATTGAATAATTTAACAGATGTTTATAAAATATCTGTTAAAGCACTGTTTATCGCATTTAAGGCTTGATTGGCATCACTTATTGAGTTATTTTCAAAGTTTAGATCAGATCACGAAAAAACATTCGATGCGCCAACGTTTCTCTCAGCAACAAACCCTGGGTATCACTCCTATATCCGATATCCAAAGTAGTTATCCCAACAAACAGCAGACATGAGCTTGCCTCGGTACTTGCCGCTTTACAGCATATCTTTTTAACCACTGAATTAAACGAGCGGGTGTTTGCCCTGATCGAGCCTAAGATCAAGGGAACTAAGCAAGGATACTGGCCGAACCGGTATGGATATGTGGGGGATACTGGTATTTGCAACCGTTCGCCTAGCCTTGAATGTCAATTATGATGCCTTGCATGACCTGGCCAATTTCCATAAACTGATCCGTGAGATCATCGGAGTAGAAAATAAACTGAACGATGGTAAACTTATGGTTTACAAACCCTAAAGGATAATGTGTCCTTACTAGACGAAGAAACCGTTAACCAGGTAAATAAAATGGTAGTAAAGGCGGCGCACCGGTTTGTGTTAAAAAAAACGAAACGCTGAAGATAAAGCCAGACACATACGTTTTAGAAACTAAGGTTCATTTTCCTACAGACCTTAACCTGTTGTGGGATTCCTGCCGCAAAGGAATGAACGTAATGAAGCATTGCATGTGGCATTGGACGCTGATCGCTTAATCGAAGGTTTTATTCTAATCATTTTTACAATAAACAATTATGAATAAAGTAATCGGTTGTGCCTATAAAACGATACCGAGGTAAAGGACTGCCGCTATTACAGCGCCAACTATGGGAGCTAGTACCGGGATCCACGCATAACTCCAGTCGCTGATGCCTTTTCCTTTTATAGGTAGCAGCATATGCATGAACCGCGGCCCCAGATCGCGAGCCGGGTTGATCGCGTAACCGGTGGTGCCACCAAGGGCTAAACCAATTACCCACACTAGAAAGGTTACGGGTATAGCACCTACAGAGCCTAAACCGACCGGTGTTTTGGCCGGTGTGATCTCGGCGCCCGTAATATAAAATATAGTAAACAACAATACAAAAGCACCTATTACCTCGCTGGCTATGTTTGATATGTAATTGCGCACCGCCGGGCCGGTGCAAAATACAGCAAGTATGGCACTCGGATCATTTGTTCGCTTAAAATGGTCATAATACATGATCCAAACCAGGAAAGCGCCAATACAGGCGCCTGTAAACTGGGCTATGATATAAGGCATCACACTTGTCCAGGCAAACTTTCCGGCGATAGCTAGTGCAATGGTTACAGCAGGATTGAGGTGTGCACCGCTGTACGGCCCCGCGACAACTACACCAACAAAAACAGCCAGCCCCCATGCGGTGGTGATCACCATCCAGCCACTATTATGGCCCTTGGTATCTTTCAAAACTACGTTGGCTACAACGCCATCGCCTAATAATATCATCAGCATGGTACCAATGAGTTCGGCTACAAATGGAGACATTTTTTAATATTTTATAGTGAATACTAAATTGATACTGAGTGATCGGTGTTCGACCAGCATTGGGCTGTTCTTACTGCCCGTTTCCAGCCATCTATACCTGTTTTTACATCTTCAAGGTCTTCCTTAGGTTTAAATGTAGTGTCCACAGTCCAGAGTTGCTGAATTTCTGCAATATTTTTCCAGTAACCAACCGCAAGGCCTGCCATATAAGCAACACCAAGTGCGGTGGTTTCAACAACGCTGGGCCGTATAACCTTGCAGTTTAATACATCTGATTGCAATTGCATCAACAGGTTATTGGCTGTAGCACCGCCATCTACACGCAACTCTTTAATCTCCATTGCAGCATCCGCTTCCATTGCTTTGAGCACATCCATGGTTTGGTAGGCTATTGATTCCAGTGCCGCCCGAGAAATATGGGCAGCCGTAGAGCCGCGAGTTAACCCAACTATGGCCCCTCGTGCTTCAGAGTCCCAATATGGTGCTCCCAGACCTGCAAATGCTGGTACAAAGTAAACGCCAGCGGTATCGCTTACCGACGTAGCCAGCGATTCAACGTCTGCCGATGTTTTTATAATACCAAGACCATCGCGTAGCCATTGAACAACAGCACCACCTATAAAAATGCTGCCTTCAAAGGCGTAAGTGATTTCATTATTAATTTTCCACGCTATGGTAGTTAACAGGTTGTTTTTCGACTGGATAAATTCCTGCCCGATATTCATCAGCATAAAACAACCAGTACCATAGGTGTTTTTAACCATTGCTTTGTCAATACACATTTGTCCGAACAATGCGGCATGTTGGTCGCCTGCGATCCCGGCTATCGGAATTTTATGAGCAAACACACTGCCTGATGTTTCCCCATAAATCTCGCTCGATTGCTTCACGTCTGGCAACATGATTTTGGGGATGTTAAATAGCTGAAGTAGTTCTTCGTCCCATTGTTGGCTGCGGATGTTAAACAACATCGTACGGCTCGCATTAGTTACATCAGTCGCATGCACTTTACTGTTGGTAAATTTCCAAATAAGCCAGCTGTCTACGGTGCCAAAAGCCAATTCCCCTGCTTCCGCCTGCTCCCGTGCACCATCTACATTATCCAGGATCCATTTTACTTTTGAGCCGGAAAAATAGGCATCAATGATCAATCCTGTCTTTTCGCGAATGGTATCGCTGTGGCCTTTTTGCTTGAGCTCTTCACAAAAGTCAGCAGTTCTTCTGTCTTGCCAAACAATGGCATTGTATACAGGTTCGCCGGTTTTTCGGTTCCATACAATAGTGGTTTCGCGTTGATTGGTAATGCCAATAGCTTTAATATTAGCGCCACTTAAGCCAGCTTTTACCGTAACCTCAACCGCTACTGCTAGCTGACCGGCCCAAATTTCGTTCGGGTCATGCTCAACCCAACTGGGTTTTGGAAAATGCTGGGTAAATTCTTTTTGTGCCGAAGCGATGACTTTACCGTCATGATCGAAAATTATAGCACGAGAACTGGTAGTTCCCTGGTCAAGGGCTAAAATATATTCCTGCATAATTCACTATGGTTTACTTGGTCTATTTGTTGAATGTCATATTAAAATTGGTCATTTTAAAGCGGTTGCTAATAACCTGTTTTATTATTTCTTTTTTAAAGATGCTTTGGGCGTTCGGGCGGGCTTTCCGTTCCAATCTTTTTTGTCTCTCCTTCCACTCCGTTTCAGGGACGACAAAAAAGGATTTTCACTACAATCCCTAACGCAAAACCTAGCATTTAATAAACACATTTATAAAACGTCTTTCTAAGTCTTAAAACCGCCCTAAGGTCGACCTCAGGTTAATACATAGTTTTTTGCTGTTTGCTGAAACGCCTGAACCTGTTCTGCCTCCCAATCTGCATCTTTTTTGAGTTCGATGGACATCAGGCGGGCTACTTCGGGAGCCATTTCTATAGCCACCCGGGCATCTAAAAACAGTACACGAGTACGGCGAGCCAATATATCTTCCACTGTGCGGGCCATTTCATTTCTTACCGACCAGATTACTTCGCCTTTAGTATACTTATCTTTTTGGCAAACCGGATTTTTCCAGTCAGGATTCTCATCATATAAGGCCAAAACTTTTTCAATATTGGCACCATACACAAATAAATGGTTGTTCCGGTCAGGATGGGGGCGAGCACCGTAAATAGACAATCCGGTAGTTTTGCAAGGTGTATTTTTGAGCCCACCAATTGCAATAGCCTTATCAATAACGTCTTCACCCATCTTTCGATAAGTGGTCCACTTGCCCCCGGTTATCGTGATCAGCCCTGATTCGGACACAATCAGCTTATGGCTCCTTGATATTTCCTTTGTTTTTGACGATCCGTTTTGCGGGGCGGCAAGCGGCCTTAGCCCTGCAAACACACTGAGTACATCCTGGCGGGTTGGTGCTTTGTTTAGGTATTTTCCCGCTGTACGTAAAATAAACTTTACCTCAGAATCCAAGGCTACAGGTTCAAGGCTGTGAGATTCAACAGGCGTATCGGTGGTACCAACGAGTAATTTGCCATACCATGGTACAGCGAACAATACCCGTCCATCTTGGGTTTCAGGTATCATAAGGGCGTCTTCTGCAGGTAAAAATGAACGGTCGAGCACAAGGTGTACGCCTTGGCTTGGCCTAACCATCGGCTTTTTCTCCGGGGTATCCATTTTAAGTATTTCATCTACAAATACACCAGTGGCATTAACGATTACTTTGGCCGTTAATTGATAAATTGTGCCTGTTTCATTGTCACTAACACTTACACCGGACAGTTGTTTGTTGTTGTCTTTAAGTAAGCCTGTTACCTTAAAATAGTTGAGTAGGGTAGCACCTTGCTCCATAGCGGTTTGTGCCAGGTTAATGGCCAGCCGTGAGTCATCAAACTGCCCGTCATGGTATAGTACACCCCCATGTAAGCCTTTTTCTTTTAAGCCTGGCAGGCGACTTAAAGCTTCTTTTTTAGACAAATGTTTTGCACGGCCAAAACTTAGTTTGCCGGCTAGAATATCATAAATTGTCAGGCCGATGAAATAAAAAATGCCTCCCCACCAGTTATAATTTGGAATGATAAAATTTTCGTTTTTTACAAGGTGAGGAGCATTTTTTAAAAGTAATCCTCTTTCACGCAAAGCCTCACGCACAAGGCCGATATCACCCTGTGCCAGATAGCGTACCCCACCATGAGCCAGCTTGGTTGCCCTGCTTGAAGTCCCTTTAGCAAAATCAGACTGCTCCAGTAACAAAGTAGCGTAGCCGCGTGAAACAGCATCAACTGCGGCACCAAGCCCAGTAGCGCCGCCACCTATAATGATCAAGTCCCAAGTTTTGTTAGTATCAGCTATATTCAGCAAGTTGGTTTCTCTTTTGAATACGTTCATTTCATTTTTGGCAGCTTAAGCGAACATATTAAACCATATTCTTAGAGTAAACTATTTCTTAGATGAACTCCCATTATATGCTATTTCTCCGTCCGATCATGTCTAAAATGGAATTGGAAAGCATGTTAATATGGGGAGTTTGTCGAAACCTTTTTGGCAAAAAATTTATCAATTATTGGCTTTAAAAATAATTCCTTCACCTTATCAGCAAATAAAGCAAGTAAGGTGACAATTGTCCACACTATAATTTGACTAACTGACCAATCTCGAATAGTTTTACCGATTAAATTATTATACATTGGGTTAATCACTTCAACGTTTATGGTTGTAGTTTTCAGTTCAAATTCGTCTACAGTGCTACCGATTGATTTTAAGTTGAAAAGATAAACGTCATGTTCGCCTTCGTCGATTAGACTAACTTTTTTGGCTTCGGGAAATATTCTTTGCACTAGCCCCTCTCTAGCTTTTAATAATATTTTTGAACGACTTGACAAAATATAGTCTATTTTTCTATCGTATTCCAGTTTACCGATTGAATCATTTTTGACATGAAATCCCATATTAAATGATCTTGTCAAAATTTCATTAACGTTTGTAAACAAAATCGGAATAGTCAACCTCTTTGTTTTTTCAAAAACGCCTATGGATAGTGGAATACTTGTCCGTCTTTTAAGAGAAATTTTCGAACTATTAGTGATAGTTACGTTAACCCATCCAAGTTCTTTCAAATCTCCAAAATAACTAACCAGGTAAGATTGGATCTGAATAGAATCTAACTGTAAAGGAACCTCTCTAGTGAAAGTTTCGCCATATGATCCTAGCTGAACAGAGTTTACTTTTCTAATAGATTCAACAAGAGAATCTTTTTCAAAAAGTACCGACTCATCTACAGATATGTTTTTGTTTAGAATGTTTATTTGCCCTATATAATCACCCTCAATCTTAAATAAAGGCCTTTCTGCTGAACTTATTATATACCGGCTTCTATCAACACTTCCTTGGTTTAATTTGATATAAAATATAGATAAGCATATAATCCCAAGTACAAGAAATAGCCGTAATGCTTTTAGAATCGTCATATTATGAAGTATCTATACTTAATAAATATAATTAATATAACTAATGATTCAAATATTTTAAAGGATTGGTGCTCCAATTTATCTATTCTACTGCCACCCGCCTCCCAGCGAGCGATATAAATATACTACAGCTTGTAATTCCTGTACCCGGTCATTTACACTGTTTAACTGTGCTACTAATAAGTTTTGCTGAGCAGAAAGTACCTCGGTATAATTTGCAGATCCGTATCGTACTAACTGTTGCGTATAGTCTACAGATTTTTTTAAATTTTCCAGCTGGTCAACCCGTGTGCTTGCTTTTTCGCCAGCGGCTTGGTAGGACATTAAAGCGTTTGATACATCCTGACTGGCGCTTAAAACGGTATATTGAAAGTTTAGTAGGGTCTGTTGCTGCTGTTCTTTAGCAACTTGCAGCCGGGTTTTATTGACACCTTTATTAAAAATAGGTTGTACTAAACCAGTGGTTAAATTCCCTATAAGTGATCCTACTCCAAAAAAAGAAGAATAGCTGGAATAACCGGCAGATCCGGTTAAGGTAATAGATGGATAAAAATAGGTTCGGGCCACATTGGTTAGTTCATATGCATTCCTGAAACCAGATTCGGCTGCCATAACATCCGGCCTGTTAGCCAGCATTTGGGCAGGTATGCCCGGATTAAGCATAGCTATTGATTTTTGGGTATCAATCCTTGCCCGAACAATTGGACCGGGCGCTCTTCCTAACAGCAAATTAATTATGTTCTCCGTTTGCCAGATAGATTGTTTTAAGTCGGGGATGGTTACTTGAACAGCATACTTACTGGCTTCACTTTGCACAACTGCAGCGCCGGTAACCACATCTGCCGTTTTTAACTCCTTCATCGTATTCACTGTAGTTTGCCAGTTTCTTACACTTTGCTCTGTTATAAGCAATTGCTGGTCTAAAGCCATCAGGTTATAATAATTATTTGCAATATCAGCAATCAGCACAGTTTGTACAGCCTTTGCATTTGACGACGACTGCAAAAGCGAAGCTAACTGTGCCTTTTTTGCGCTTTTTAATTTGCCCCAGATATCGGCTTCCCAGCTTGCCGATAGCCCGGCCGAGTACACGTGGCTTTTACTGGTATTATTAGAAGCCTGGGGATTGGACCATCCCGCCACGGTTAAACCTGCGTCTGCATTAAGGGCTGGGTAAAAAGCCAATTTGCTTTGATCAAAATAAGCCTGTGCCTGCCGGGTTACTGAATAAGCTTTTTGGAGATCTATATTATGCCGGATACCTTCTGTAATCAATTGTTGTAAAATGGTGTCAGTAAAAACCTCATTCCAGTGAAGTTTAGCAATGGAGTTAGTATCTGTACTACTATAGGCCCTGAATAACTGTTCATTATCAGTTAACGGCTTTTGGTATGGTTTCATTACATGACAGGCCGTGAGCGTGGCCAGTGCACAAATCAATGATGTAATTTTTATGATATTTTTCATATTGGCTATAAGACTGGATTTGTGTGAATAGGTCCTGAATTACCGGGAGTTGAAGCCGGATCGATTTCAGGAACGATGAACTTAACCTTTTTAACCCTTTCCTGTAAGGTTTGGAAGAGTATAAACAATACCGGGGTTATAAAAATGCCGAATATGGTACCTATTAACATGCCGCCAACCGCTCCTGTACCAATAGAACGGTTGCCGTTTGCTCCAGCACCGGTGGCCAGCATTAGTGGCAGCAATCCCAAAATAAAAGCAAAAGAAGTCATTAAAATGGGGCGAAGCCTGGCTTGTGCCCCGCTTATGGCTGCTTCAACAATGCTCATACCGGCCCTTCGCCTTTCAATGGCAAACTCAACTATCAGAATTGCATTTTTTGCCAAAAGCCCAATCAGCATAATAAGGGTTATTTGTAAGTAGATATTGTTATTTATACCAAACAAATAGGCAAAAACGAATGCTCCTGTTATGCCGATAGGAATTGTCAGCAAAATTGACAGTGGCAGAATATAGCTTTCATACTGGGCGCTCAATATCAGATAAACAAAGACCAAGCAAAGCAAGAATATATAAATGGTTTGGCTGTTACCGGAAAGCTCCTGCCGGGTTATACCAGAATATTCGTAACCATAGCCTTGCGGCAACTGCTGCGCAGCAACCTGCTGAATAGCGGTTACAGCCTGCCCCGAGCTAAAACCTGTATTTGGTGAACCGTTAATACTTATAGAATTAAAAAGATTAAAACGGGTGATGGACTGTGGTCCGTAATCTTTGGTTAAAGTCACAAACTCAGTAATAGGGATCATATCCCCGGTTGAATTTCGTACAAATACTGAATTAAGGCTTTCTGGTGTCATTCTGTACTCGGGCGAGGCTTGTACCATAACACGGTATTGCTGCCCGAATTGGGTAATATTTGAGGCATACAATCCGCCAAAATACCCTTGCATAGCATCCGTGATATCCGTAACGTTTAATCCTGCCTCTTTAATTTTAGGCACATTTACATTCATTAGGTATTGAGGGAAGTTGGGATCAAAAGAGGTGGTTGCAAACTGTATCTCTGGCCGTTCGGTAAGTGCTGTTAGAAAATCTTTGCTCACTTTATAAAACTGAGCGATGCTGCCACCTGTTTTATCCTGCAATTGAAAGGCAAAACCATTAGTTGCACCAAAACCCTGTATGGTCGGCGGAGCAGCAAATTTAACTTCCGCTTCTGTTATGTTTGCTGCCTTAGCAATCAGTTCCTTAATAATTACCTGAACATCTCGATTTCTTTGTGTCCATGGGATTAATCGCATAATCACCATTCCATAATTATTTCCATTACCTGAAAGCGGCCCCCGGCCATTCACAGCTAAAATATTCTTAACCTCGGGTATTGTCCTGGCCAGGGCTTCAATTTTTTGAGTCACTTTGTCTGTCCTATCCAGCGAAGCACCGGGCGGGAGGCTGATGTTACAGCTTATTGCACCAAGGTCTTCATTAGGTACAAACCCGGTTGGAGTTGCTTTAGTTATAAAAAAAAGCAATACTGCAAAAGTAAATAGCATTGAAACCGGGATCCATTTTTTGCGACTAAAAAAAGTAACTGCCTGTACATAACGCCTGCTCATCCTATCAAAGCTGGTGTTAAACGCCAGGTAAAACTTCTGAATAAAATTTAACTTCTTGTTTTCCTTGTCATGCCCTTTGAGGAAAATAGCACATAACGCCGGGCTTAAAGTAAGCGCATTGATAGCAGAAAGAATGATAGCTATCGTCAGGGTCAATCCAAATTGCTTATAGAAAATACCAGAAGAACCACCAATAAAACTAACTGGTATAAACACGGCTGACATGACCAGTGTTATCGAAATTATTGCACCGGAGATCTCACTCAAGGCGTCAATACTAGCTTCTCTTGCTGAATGATAACCAGCATCCAGCTTTGCATGTACAGCTTCCACAATAACTATCGCATCATCCACCACTATACCAATGGCTAATATGATAGCAAACAGGGTGAGCAGATTAATTGTAAAGCCAAATAGATTTAAAAAGAAAAATGTACCAATGATGGCTACCGGAACAGAAATGGCGGGTATGAGTGTTGACCGGAAATCCTGCAGGAAAATATATACGACAATGAAAACCAGAATAAATGCCTCAAGCAAGGTATGCAGCACTTTATCAATTGAGGCATTTAGAAAATCGTCGGCATTTTGCAGTGCCACATATTTAATGCCCTTAGGAAAGCTTTTAGCAGCTATTTCCATTGCCTTAACTGTTTCTTGTATAACCTGGTGAGCATTTGAACCTGCCACCTGCGAAACATCTATTGAAACAGCCGGGTGGCCATTCATCCGGGTTGTATTAAAATAGTTAAGCGCCCCTAGCTCAATCCTGGCTACGTCGCGTAGCCTGAGTAGTCTGCTCCGGGCGTTTGAGCGGACAACTATATCGCCGAATTGTGTAGTATCAACCAAAGTACCCGGATATCTGATAACATATTGAAATGCCTGCCCACCACGTTCACCAAACTGGCCGGGTGCTGCCTGTATATTTTGGTCTGCCAGGGCGGCGGTTATATCTGCCGGCACAAGACCATACGAGGCCATGGTCTGGGTATTTAACCAGATACGCATGGAGTAATCCATTTGGCTGGGTAAAGAGGCATCGCCCACACCTTGAATTCTCTTTATAACGGGCACTATATTAATATCTGCATAGTTTTGCAGAAAGGTTTGATCATAAGCGGGGCTTTCGCTATATAAAGAGTAAATAAGCAGGCTGCTTGTTTGTTTTTTTTGCACAGTTACACCAGCCCTGGTAACTTCCTGTGGTAGTAATGATGAGGCCCTTGAAACCGCATTTTGTACGTTTACGGCTGCTAAATTGGGGTCGCTGCCAACTTTAAAGCTCACCGTAATATTTGCCGAGCCATCATTCCCCGCTGTTGAGGTGAGATAATCCATGTTTTCAACCCCATTTATCTGCTGTTCAAGCGGGATAATTACGGTTTTTAATACAACATCAGCACTTGCTCCGCTGTAGGATGCGTGTACCTGAATGGTTGGCGGAGCAATATCCGGATATTGAGAAATGGGCAGGGCAAACAGGCCAACCAGCCCAATAGTTACAATTAGTATAGAAATGACTGTGGAAAGAACAGGGCGTTCAATGAATTTTTTTAACATGATTTGGAGATAAATGAGCGAAAAATGTTCAGTGGTTCTGGTATACAGAATCGGCATTCAGCACCTGGGGCTTGATCTGCAGATCTTCCCTTAATGATGCAATACCATCGATAACAATCTGCTGCCCTGCTTTAAGTCCCTTGCTTACCACATAAAACTGTCCGGTACTTGCATTAATGGTCAATTCCTGCGATTTAACTTTATTTGATGCACCCACCACATAGACAAATGTTTTTCCCTGTATCTGGTAAGTAGATTTTTGCGGCACCAATAAAGCCGTATCTATTTTCTTTGGGATACGAACTATAGCACTGCTTCCGCTTCGCACCAGCCCCCCTGGATTTTTGAAAGTGGCCCTCATATTTATAGCACCCGTCTGTGCATTAATAAGCCCGCTTGCCGTTTCCACCTTACCTTTGTCGGCAAGCTGCGAACCGTTGGCCAATACCAGTATAACCGGAGGTAGCGTGGTAAGCTTTTGTTGCATCGTACCACCCTTAGCTGCTAAAAAAAAGTCAAGACCCTGTTTTTCATTAATAGAAAAGTAGGCATAGATACTTTCAATGTTGGATACTGTAGTTAGCGGGTTAGTGGTAGTGCTGCTAATCAGACTCCCTATTTTATAGGGAAGTATGCCGATAACGCCATCAGCCGGACTATAAATAGTGGTATAACTCAAATTTATTTTTGCATTATTGAGCGCTGCCTTAGCTTGAGCCAGCGTTGCTTGTTTTGATTCCAGCGTATATTGTGCAGCTTTAAGTTCATAAGGACTAACAATATCTCTTTCTACGATAGGCCTTACCTTATCTACCTGCATTTTCGCAGCGTTTACGTCAGCCACAGCTATTTTTATGTTTGCTTCGGCAGTTCTAACATCCTGCTCATATTGTGGTGCATTAATGCGGAAAAGCAGTTGTCCACGTTTTACCGATGCACCTTCATCCACATAAATATTTTCAATATAGCCATCAATCTTAGGCCGGATCTCTATGTTTTGTATACCTAATATTGATGCCGGATAATCTGTGTTGGTCTCGGCTTTCCGTGGGGCAAGTTTCATAACCGGATAAGTTTTTAGCGGCGCTTGTATTGTTTTTGTTGATGCATCCCCACACGATGATAAAATTAGAAACGCAAGAAATGGTAGCGGAAATAAGAATATTTTAAATTGATTCATAAAATAAGAGGTCATTAAAACAGGTGACAAATTTGGCGTAATGTATGACCAAATCACCTGATAACTAATAGTTATACAGGCAAAGCCCCCTGTTGATGAAAGAATAAACAGAGCTTGGAAAATCGTTAGTAATAAGAAGTTAGCTCAACAAGGGCGGGCCTCTTAAAGGAGGGAATTTGATTACAGGAAGATCACTTATCTGACTATTAAAAATAGTAAACCTGATCTTATACTCATATTTCAATGGAGTCCTGAATATAAAAAGACACTCAGGTGGTAGCGCAACTAGCAGAATTTTTTGAGTGAAACACTGTAGTTTAATCAGTTTCTGGCGCTCATCTGTTTTTTTGGAAACACTTGCCGTTTGTCCAAGTTTGCCCTGAAATAAGTCGACGTAGCGCTTTACTACCTCTCCCTGTAGGGAAAAGAAAATCAGCACTACGATGCTTAACCTGCCTATAAACTTGAACGATTTAAACACTTTAACTCCTATTAATCATTAGTTGCTTGTCATACTATAATGCTATTTAGCACTGACAAGAAAATCAGCAAGGTTAACTTTTTTACTTATTTAGCTAACCGATAACAAAGTAAAGGGTGAAATCTGTAGAAAAGTTGGTTTAGTGAATAACCAGTATTGCTTTTGGTATTAAATAGATGTTATTGAAATGAGGTTCAGAATATCCAGCGAGGTACAGCGATTCATCTATTTTAAATACCATGACAGTTCTGATATAATAGAACGCTTTTATTAGGGCAAGATATTTATCAAAAAGCAACCTGGCTCACTCAGATTGCTCAATTGTCCATTTTATTCGCTCTTCTTATATAAGTTGTTGCTTCGTACTGATTGTTAAAGCAGCAACATCTAACAGTGTATATTCTCAACTTAACCGTTGAGGTTGTCTGTTCTTGTCAATAGATCCTTTTTTTGGCAGTATTATTGGATAATTAGTCCAAATTTAAATCTCTTAACGTTAGTCACCTTAATTGTAAAACCTTAGTAATCTGCAATAATCTAAGCTACTTAATCAAAAATATGTCCCAAAATTTAAATTTTAAATACTAGGGAAATACTAGGGAAAAGTAGTTGTAAATATTTTAAAATCAATTAAGTAAGTTTATTCAGATGTGTTTTTATGAGTTACTAAGCATCTGTAACATAAAATTTCTCTACTATCTAAACTAACAAATTATGAAGGCTGTTATTTTGCTCGGTACTTTAAAAAGGGAAGGATTATCAAATACGGAAACCCTTTCACAATTTTTTGGAGAACGTTTAAACAAACGGAGTATAGAATTTGAAATTATAAAGTTGACCTCACATTCCATCTTGCAGGGAACTTATAGTGACATGGGATTTAATGACGCTTGGCCCACAATTCTTAAAAAAATTGAAAATGCGCAAATCTTAATTTTCGCAACACCAGTATGGTGGGGCAATCATTCTTCAGAGATACAAAAAGTAATAGAAAGACTGGATAATATACACGACGAAATTTTAGAAGGTAAAGAATCTAGGCTGGAAAATAAAGTGGCTGGCATAATAATAACCGGTGACTCTGATGGTTCACAACATATTATAGGCAACATTAGTAATTTTTTAAATGCAATAGGAGTGGTGATCCCGCCGTATGCTACGTTATCAGTTCAATCGACACAACTAGCCAAAGGAGCTAAAACTTCAAAAAATGAACTTTTCGAAATTTTTGAAAAGGAATATTCGAAGGCTGCAGATAAAATGATTGATTATCTCCTGAAGTTTGCTTAATGTCTGTCAGATAAATCTGTGATATCGCGATTTTCACAAGATAACACTAATAGCAGGATAACACATGGTTATCCCACTATAAGCGGAATTTTTTTAATAAACTATGGTTGTCCTTTTCCTCCAGCCGCACCGTATACTTGCCCGGTTGAATAGCTGGCATCTACTGGTTGCCCCAGCCGACTGAAGTGGCTGAAAAAAAGGTGAAATTGCGGCGGTAGCGATACCTGCCCCTAATCCTCCGATAATTTACGTCTGGTGATTTTGCTTTTCTCATTCATAGTAGGTGTAATCTTACTGTTTATTATATCTTTTTAAAAAGCATCAGAATTTGTAGTTCCAATGGCTTTTTAAATTAGTAGTCTATCTCAATTAAATGATGTTTGCTGATCACTAGATTTAATGTTAACATCATTCCATTTTTCAAAAAATTAAAACAAAAATCTAGTTTAATGGTCTTCATATTACTTACCTGGTAGGATGGCCGAGTGGCAGGCAAGGATCCGCAAGATCTTTTACATTGGTTCGATCCCTTTTCCGACCTCCAATAAAAACGTCAGACTGTTAGCTCTGACGTTTTTTCATTCCCTATATAAGTGTCAGCTGCTGCCCATTCTGATATTGCATCTTTAAATAAGGGAGCGTTTGGAAGTTTACAAACAACCAGTTGAGGTTTTCGATATCATCCTTATGGTTTCGACCTTGTAAAAACCCTTTTCGAACTTTATCATACCCTAATTTATACTGCACTGCTTCTCGAGCTATCCGGTCGCCAATCGGGACTTGGAGTTCTTTTGTAAACAAATGATAATAATAATCATCCGGAGAGTTTATATAATTTGTGAGATAGCTTGATGCATCTTTTTGGGCTTTTGAATATTGGGATTCTCCGTTAACATAGGCTCGGATGGAAGACAGAATCTTGATCGAGAAATAGTTCAAAACTATAATGGAAAAAGAAGAGAATAAAATTATTAATGCAATGAACAAAGTATACTTTTTGTCTTTTTCTTTGGACAATACCATTTTGACGTATAATTAAATAACGTTAACAATGAATGTATAAAGGCATATATTAATCAATATTAGCAATTTGGTAAGAAGTTGATTTATAAAATAAGCCCATAAATAAATGGTGGCCAATAATCATGCTTAAATCTTGACAACTAGACTTGAGTAGAACGGTAATCGATAGGAGAAGGCAAGTGGCAAGATGGTATATGTCATATCTTGCTTTGCCTTTTAGCTCAACAATATTTACTTTTATGCCATAATGATGGAGAAATTAGGTTGTGTTATCTATGTAAGCCTGGTGAGGAAAGGTTTTTCAAACCCAGAAGTTGAAAAGATGCTGAAGGATGCACGTGAAGCTCGCGAATTATTAAATATTAGTGGCGTGACTATATTTTCAAACGGCATGATCTTAACTTTGATCGAAGGCGAAGTAAACAAAGTAAACGCTTACTTTATCAGCGTAACAGAACATATTGGCCTCAACAACGTTATTAAATTATTAGATAGGGCAATTCTGCATCGATCCTTTGAGGATTATTCCCTGGCGTTTAAACCCTATGACAAAAATCTGCAGGCGCTCGATGATTTCAAGGATTTGAAGGGTCAAAGATACTTTGAACAATTTTTGTCCAACAATAATGTCATTTCCAATATGGTGAAAGGATTCATAAACGGAAAAATTTCCTAGCTTTCCTCAGTTCTATTCCGTTGCTGAAAGAAACTCAATAAGGATTCTAGTATTTTGAAAAACCGTATTCGCTGTAACAGATTCTTAATAACTGCACATCTATTCAACGAAAGGAAAAATCTCTTCTCATAAGCTTTCAGAGGTTCTTGGTATTAGAAAAAACACTTGTTGGGCCTACAGCAGTCGAATTAAGAGATTAATGGATAATCGAAGAAAAGAATTACGTAACGCCAGTGAAAAGGGCTGAAGTAAGCTTGGTCTTGAGCAAAATTGATTTAAAAATATTGACTCTTAAACGGAAGGTTTATTTAAATGTATGACGTCGGAATCAGAAAGACATTTTATGAAATGTACTTATAAGATTTGCTAGGTTTTGCGTTAGGGATTGAAGTGAAAATCCTTTTTGCCTTCTTCGTCAGATAGAGCGACAGGGGGCAAAAAGATTGTAACGTAAAGCCTGCCCGAACGCCCAAATTACTATTTTTAAATATCCATAATCGAACTCAGGTCAGAAACAAATTAATCATAAAAACGATTTCGACGTATGTAATTGATAGTTGAATATTAGAAAACTACCATTTAATGTGAGTAAATGTATTAGAAAGAATGCATCGTGCTTACTTAATTAAAATACTTTGGTTAATATTACTACGATAAAAAATGGCATATAACGATTTGTTAATTTATTTTTAAGAAAGTATAACTTTCGTGACAGAAAATCGTAAGATAGACTTTAACGTCTACTATGAATCTGCCATCTATCTATAACGTTAAGGTTTTCCTCCAATTTTTTATTGCTTCCTTTAGTATTTGTTGTGTTTCTAGCAAACCAGTTAGCGCCCAGAACTTAAATAAGTTCCAGCACCTTACCAAGAAGGACGGACTTTCACAAGTAAACGTTCTGTGCTTTGTACAGGATAAGTACGACTTTATGTGGATTGGCACTCGTGACGGTCTTAACAGGTACGACGGAAATAAATTTAAAATATACAAAAATGAGTTATCCAACCCAAATAGCATTAGCAGCAATTATATATTAAGTCTTTTTCAAGATTCGGAAGGTACTTTATGGGCGGGTACAAAGGGCGGAGGGCTGAACAGGTACGATCGGGAAAAAGATCAGTTTGTGGCATACAAGCATGATCCAAAACAGAAATCGAGTATCTCGGATAATTCGATAAACAGTATACAGGAAGATAGTTACGGGAACCTATGGATAGGAACATTGAATGGACTAAATGCTTATAATAAAAAAAGTGGCCAGTTTAAATCCTATTACAACAAACCAAGCACTTCATCATCAATTGCCGACAACACGATTACCAGTATTCTAGAAGATTCGCATAAAAATTTATGGGTTGGGTCTCTGCATGGAGGTCTAAATTTATATAACCGTAAGCAGGATAGTTTTTCGCATTTCCTTCATAATGATCAGGATCCATTGTCGGTGTCTTCGAATTATGTTTACGGTTTATTCGAAGACAGCAAAAAACGCCTCTGGATTTTAAACAGAGGTGGAGGATTAGACCTATTTGACCGGGAATCTCATAAATTTCGACATTTTAAACACGATCCTAATGATGAAAGAAGTCTGGCAAATGATGCTGTTCTGTCTATAATTGAAGATGAAGGTAAACTCTGGATCGGAACCGAAAATCATGGAATAAGCATTTTAGATCCTGAGACAGGAAAATTTACAAACCTTCAGAAAGACGAAATAAACAACACCAGTTTAAGTGCGAATACTGTTGGAGCGATATATAAAGACCGGGTTGGAGATATTTGGCTTGGCACCTTTAGCGGAGGAGTGAACATTTACAGCAAAAACGCTAATAATTTTAAGCACTATAAACATACATCCTCTCCGGCAAGCTTGAACAATAATTTAGTGCTTGATGTTTTTGAAGATTCTAAAAATAATCTTTGGTTGGGAACAGATGGCGGCGGTTTAAATCTGCTTGACAGAAAAACCGGCGTGTTTTCACATTTTCTCTCAAAACCGAACGATCCTTCTTCAATTTGTGGAAATTATGTTATAACAGTTGCTGAGGATAATGCTCGTAACATTTGGGTAGGTACATGGGGTGACGGTATCAGTGTACTTGCTCCAAATAAAAAAGTGATAAAGCATTTTAAAAACAAACCCCAAAACCCAAACAGTTTGAGCGGGAACAATGTTTATTCGATTATCCAGGCTAGGGATAATTATATTTGGATTGGGACTTTTGATGAAGGACTAAATCGGTACAACCCAACGACCGGAAAATTTGACCGGTTTAAGAGAAATTTAAATGATCCTCATAGCCTAAATAGTGAATCAGTTATTGTTATTTATGAAGACCGTAAACAAAATATTTGGGTAGGCACCAATGATGGTGGCCTTAATCTTTTTAATAAAAACACCAATTCATTCAAGCATTACATCCATTCAGAACATAAAGGCAGCATTAGTGATAACAGTGTAACCAGTATTTTTGAGGATGCCTCCGGAAAGTTGTGGATAGGGACCTATTCTGGTTTGAATTTGTTTGATCCCCAAACAGAAACATTTAAAAAATATACGGTCGCAAATGGTTTACAGGGAGAAGCGGTTTTTAAAATCCTTCAGGATGACCAAGGGTATTTATGGATGAGTACTAACAAGGGATTGTCCAAGTTTGATACTAATAAAGGTGTTTTCAAAAACTTTAGTATTTCTGATGGACTTCAGGCCGAAGAATTCAAACCCCACTCAGGTTTTAAAAGTAGGAACGGTGCACTTTACTTCGGTGGGATAAATGGCTTCAATGAATTTTTTCCTGACAAACTTTCAGAAAAAGTACTAGACCCAAAAGTGGAGATTATCAGTTTTGAAATTTTTAACAATTACGTTCCCATCGCTAAAAATGCCAACGATCACTCCCCATTAAAAAAAAATATCTCTGAAACCAAGGAAATCTATTTGGATTATGATCAATCTGTATTTTCTTTCGAGTTTGCATCCCTAAATTTTTCATACCAAAATACCATTCAATATGCATACAAGCTCGAAGGATTCGATAAAGATTGGAACTATGTAGGCAATCTCAGGAATGCAACCTATACAAATCTTAACCCCGGAACCTACAACTTTATGGTAAAAGGAACAAGAAGTGACGGTAAATGGTCATCAAAAGTTACCGCAATCAAAGTGGTTGTAGTGCCTCCTTTCTGGATGGCAATTTGGTTTAAAGTAGGTGTAATAATCACCGTAATCATTGCTGGATATTATATTATTAACCGCCGTATTAAATCAATTAATAATCAAAAAGACGAACTCGAAAAACAAGTAATGCTTCGTACCGAGGAAGTGGTTAGTCAATCTGAGGAGCTGCGGATACAGTCAGAAAATCTGACACAATTGAACAGCGAACTTCAGGCACAGTCTGAGGAACTTCAGGAGCAATCTGAAGAATTGCGGCTGCAAAAAGAACACGAACTAAAAATCAGGCGGGAAGCTGAGGTAGCAAAAGCCGATGCAGAACAAGCCAATCAAGCGAAAAGTGTGTTTTTAGCTACTATGAGCCATGAAATCCGAACGCCTATGAATGGTGTGATGGGAATGGCCTCACTTTTGGCCGGAACGCCTTTAAATTCCGAACAGAAAGAATATGTAAGTATCATTAATACCAGTGGTGATGCCCTGCTAAGTGTTATAAATGACATTCTCGATTTTTCAAAAATCGAATCGAGAAACATGGAAATTGAGCAACAGGATTTTGATCTTCGCCAATGTATTGAGAACGTAATGGACGTTTTCGGCAGTAAAGCAGGCCAGTTAAATTTAGACTTGGTTTATCAGATAGATCACCTATTACCTGTAATGATAGTTGGCGACAGCTTAAGACTACGCCAGATACTTTTAAACTTGGTAAGCAATGCCATGAAATTTACCCATAAAGGAGAGGTTTTTGTTCATGCCTACCTTGATAACGCTGCTGGAGAAAACCTCCAAATTAAGTTTGATGTGAGGGATACTGGTATCGGCATTCCAGAAGACAAGTTATCTCGCTTGTTCAAAGCGTTTTCCCAGGTTGATTCTTCTACCACACGTAAATATGGAGGAACTGGTTTAGGGCTGATAATCAGTGAGCGCCTTGTAAAATTAATGGGAGGTGAAATTAACGTTTTCAGCATAGAAGGTGTAGGAACTACATTTAGTTTTAACATTTTAACGAAATCTGCGAAAAATTCCGAAAGACAGTATGTCACTTTCAATACCGAAGGAAACATTAACAAGAAGATTTTAGTGGTGGATGATAACCCAACTAATCTGAGTATTTTGAAAGCTCAGTTGGAACTTTGGAAATTGATTCCAACCGTTGCATCTTCGGGTGAACTGGCATTGGAAATACTTGCATCGGAAAATGACTTCAGTTTGGTTATAAGTGATATGCAGATGCCCGAAATGGACGGAGTGAGTTTGGCGACTACCATCAGATTAAAATGGCCGAAGCTTCCAATTATACTTTTAAGTTCGGTAGGTGATGAGAGTAAAACCAAGTACCCTCATTTATTTAATTCGGTATTAACCAAACCTGTTAAACAGGCTCAATTATGCAAAATAGTGCAGATGGAACTGAGACAAGGTGGAGATCTGAAAATGGCAGAGGAAAAGGTAACGAAGAGTATACTTTCTGAGGATTTTGCCGTAAAGTATCCCTTAACGATACTGATTGCAGAAGATAACCTGATCAATCAAAAATTAGCAATGAGAGTTTTAAATAAGTTGGGATATGATCCGAAGATAGCGAACAACGGGCTTGAAGCAGTGCAAATGCAGAACGAATTTAACTATGACGTTATCCTGATGGATATGCTTATGCCCGAAATGGATGGTTTGGAGGCTTCCAGAGCTATTCGAAGTGCTCAAATTACACAACCTCAAATTATTGCGATGACGGCCAATGCAATGCACGAAGATCGTGCGGAATGCTTAAATGCAGGCATGAATGATTACATATCTAAACCAATTAAGCTTGAAATATTAATGGATATTTTAGGAAAAGCTGCATTGATTGTTCAAGGTAACTCTTAAAAGTTTAACCCTAGAATTTTAAGTTCCAGACTGTATTGGCTTAGTCATCTTGAGTAGGGAATTTTGAAAAATAAAATATAGTGATGACATCTTTTTGCAATCACAGTTCACCTGGGTATAGCATGTGTCTGGCTCATAGCCGCCGGAAGGCCTATTTCTTTCTTCTTGATAAGAAAGAAACAAAGAATCAAGACTTCATAAAATTAGCTAAAATATAGAACGATGGCTCATTGCAATCCAAGCTGCATCCAATATTTGCAGAAGCTCCGGAAATCTTTGTATTGCTTCTCCGGATTGCTTAGTTCTGTACTAATTTTTATGTTTCGGAAACAGCCACCGCTCTATATTTTAACGCTAATTTGATGAGGCCAATCCGAACCCTTCTGACTAGCATTTTTAATATTATATTGGTTTGTAAATCAGTAATTTATATAGGATGTCATTATAAAGACATCATTATTTAAGTTGTTCTTTATCCATGTCTTCATATCCCCATTCTTCATTCTCCATCAGTTCCTTACCTGTATACTTGCCGTAGCGAATTACTGAATACACCATATATAGTACAACCAGTGGCGAAAACAAAAACATCGTCCGGATTATGGTAGTATATCCAGAATGCAGGATCACCAGAAACACTAGTAAATAAGCGCTTGAAAACAGTATGGCAAATGTTCCTCTGTCTATTGCATAGCTTTTACATAAGAAACAACTTGAAATTACTTGTTTTATTTTAAGTTTCTTTTTAAATGTTTACTGTGATCAACCGAGATTAACGAAATGTTTTGCCTTCCTCTGGTTTGTGTAGGGGCAGGCAAAAAGATTGTACCAAAAAGCCCGGCCCTTCGGGTACGCCCAGATAAAATTTCTTATATTATATTCCCAGTTAAAATCGTAATATTTGGCTATAAACGAGCTTAAGACTTATGGAAAATCAAGTACCAATAACTATAAACCATCTTCAACATACTGGAATACCTGTTTCGGATATTGCGGTTTCTGAATCATTTTACAATCGTTTGGGGTTTGAAAATGTGATGCAATCTGAGTTTTTAATAGATGAAAAGCCCGGTATCTGCATCATGATGAAGAATAAAGACGTGATCATAGAACTTTATCAAATGCCCGAGCACAAATTGGCCGAAATCAGAAATCGTGCTGATGGGCATGTTGATCATATTGCATTTGATGTGGATGATGTTGAAAGTACATTTACAGCCCTAAAAAGTGCGTCGTTTACTATAGTTGAAGCTGAACCTGTGTTTCTTTCTTTTTGGAAAAACGGCTGTAAGTATTTTAATATTCTGGGTCCAGATGGGGAAAAATTAGAGTTTAACGAGATTATAAAATAGTACTCTGCTGGCAAAGCTGGCATACTTGAAGATGATTTTTTGACGTTATTTTAAGGATTAATATCTTCCGTATGTAAACAAAAAATATAATATCGGGTTGTTTAGTATTGTTCATTAAATTGGGCATATATTCTTTTTAACACCAAAACCATGAAAAATAACAGCAGAAGGAAATTTATTCAAAACGCTTTTAAAACAGCCGCCGTAGCTGTTGGGGCACCAGCAATACTAAGTAATTCATTTGCTTATGCAGGAACCGTATCAAAATTGGGTTTAAATGAAGTGCCGACCATTGAGCCATTAAAGTTTGCTCAGATAAAATTGCCTTATTCATATGCAGCTTTAGAACCTTCAATTGATGCTTTAACGATGGAAATTCATTATTCGAAACATCATACAGCTTATATTAAGAATGTAAATGAGGCTTTGCTTGCTGAGAATATTTCATACACTACAGAAAAAGAATTATTTAGTAATGCATCCAAATTGTCGGCTAAAATCAGGAACAATGGAGGTGGAGCCTGGAACCATAACTTTTTTTGGGAAATAATGAAACCAGGGTCAAAAGGGCCAGAAGGGAAGGTTCTAGAAGCGATAAACGCATCATTTGGATCATTCGATAAGTTTAAAGAACAATTTACGCAAGCTGGTATTACTCGTTTTGGTTCAGGATGGGCGTGGTTGGTTAATGATAACGGGACTTTAAAAATCGGTTCTACTGCTAATCAAGATAATCCCTTATTTGATAACGCTCCCATTAAAGGTACTCCATTATTGGCCTTAGACGTTTGGGAACATGCTTATTACCTAAAATATCAAAATAAACGTAACGAATACATTGCCAATTGGTGGAACGTTGTAAACTGGGACGCTGTAGCTAAGAAGATGAGCTAATAGGGGATTTTTGTTTATACTCAAAACAATTAACCTTTTATAATTTCAATAAACCAATAACATTAAATAATGAAGAAACTGCTTTTTTTGACTCTTGGGCTCCTTTTAAGCGGAACTGCCTTCAGTCAAATATTGAATCCGGTTAAATGGACTTATTCCGCCAAAAAGATAAGCAAAACCGAAGCAATAGTATACTTAAAGGCAAACATCGATAAGGGTTGGCATATCTATTCGCAAAGTGTGGGTGAAGGCGGTCCGATACCCACTCACATCAAATTTTCTCCTTCATCAGTGTATCGTTTAGTAGGTAAAACTATCGAACCGAAGCCAATTACTAAGTTCGAAAAGTCATTTAATATGAATGTTAACTATTTTGAAAACACGGTTACCTTCCAACAGAAGATAAACTTGGCATCGAGTGCGCCTACTGTGAAGGGGAAATTGGAATTTATGGTTTGTAGTAATAGTAAATGTTTGCCGCCCGATGAAGTAGAATTTGTAATACCTGTAAAATAGGTTTTTGCTACTGTTATTATATGATTTACTTAATTCTGCCGGGCCTGGGTGATTCTGGCCCCGATCATTGGCAAAGCTATTGGCTAAATAAATTTCCAAATTCGATTAAACTGATTCAGGATAATTGGAATGAGCCTAAATTGGAAGATTGGCTAATTAAATTGAATGAAACCCTATTCACTATTCAAGCTCCGGTTGTACTTATTGCTCATAGTTTGGCAGTGTCCTTAGTGTTGCATTGGGATAAAAATTATAAAAAATCTACTAACAACGTTGTGGGCGCACTACTTGTTTCGCCTACCGATATAGAATCTGAAGAGCATGCACCTCCGGAAATTTGGAATTTTGCCCCTATGCCAGTTCATAAAATTTCTTTCCCGGTAATTGTGGTAGCAAGTGAAGATGACCCATTTGTAGCCATTGAACGAGCCAGATATTTTTCAGATAAATGGGGAGCAGAATTGTTAAATATTGGAAAGAAAGGTCACATAAACGCTGAAACACAGCTCGCTTATTGGGAAGAAGGTCAGGAGATTCTTGGAAAATTGGTTAATAAAATAGATTAAATCTCATCAAAATTGACTGATGGGATTTGATCATTAATTAAATGGTTCGATTATCCCACATGATACAGAGGATCTTCTATAATATTTACTTCGATAACGGCCTCGGCATTCTTAAGTAATATGCGGCATTCTTCACTCAAATGCTTTAAGCGCAGTGTTTTGTTAGTTTTATGATACCTTTCGGTAAGTTTATTAAGCGCATCTATGCCCGACATATCAGCCACTCTGCTTTCCTTAAAGTCGATAATTACTTCTTCAGGATCTCCCTGCACATCAAATTTTTCGGTAAAGGTTGCTATAGAACCGAAAAACAACGGGCCGTATATTTCGTAATGCTTTATCCCGTGTTCATCGGTATATTTTTTTGCCCGTATCCGGATAGCGCTATCCCATGCAAATACAAGTGCAGATATAATAACCCCCACGAGTACCGCCAATGCTAAATTATGGAGCAAAACAGTAATAAGAGCCACCAATATACCTACGAAAATATCCTGACTGGGCATTTTGTTGATGATGCGGAAACTCATCCACTCGAATGTTCCGACAGCAACCATGATCATTACGCCGGTTAAGGCGGCCATTGGAACCAATTCTATGAAAGGTGCCCCGAATAAAATAATGAGCAAAATAGCGAGGGAGGCAACAATTCCTGATAATCTGGCTCTGGCTCCGGCTGAAAGATTTACCAAGGTTTGAGCAATCATCGGGCAACCACCCATACCAAAAAAGAATCCGTTTAGGATATTTGCACTTCCTTGAGCAATACATTCCTTATTTCCATTTCCTCTGGATGCAGTTATTTCATCTACCAAGTTCAATGTTAGCAAGCCTTCTGTTAAACCTACCCCCGCCATTATCAATGCATATGGAAATATTGTTTTGATCATATCCAGGCTAAACGGCAATGCAGGAACATGAAAAGGAGGGAAGCCGCCACTTACGGAAGCGATATCCTTTACTATTTTTGTGTCTATCTTGAAGCCAAAAACCACCAGAAACACAACTATAATAGCAACCAAGGAGGCTGGAATCGCTTTTGTAAATTTGGGTAGTAATATTACAATGGCAATAGTTAAGCTAACTAATCCGGCCATAACCAGTAGAGGCTGACCAGTTAGCCACGATGATTGGCCGTTTATTACTGTTTTAAACTGCTCAAGCTGAGCCATAAAAATGATAATAGCTAAGCCATTTACAAATCCGAACATGACTGGCTGCGGCACTAAACGAACAAACTTCCCAAACTTAAATAGCCCTATTAAAATTTGAAAAAAGCCTGCTAATATTACCGCTCCAAAAACATACTCAATCCCGTGTGATCTCATCAGCGCAATCAAAACAATTACGGTTGCACCCGCTCCACCTGATATCAATCCGGGTCTGCCACCGAAAATAGAAGTTACTAAACCCATGATAAACGCAGCATACAAACCTGTTAAAGGAGGTAAGCCCGCTAATATGGCGAATGACAATGATTCGGGCATCATAGTCATAGCAACTGTTAGCCCTGCAAGAATTTCTATTTTATAATCGATTTTTTGTGTGAAATCAAACAGATTTAAAAAAGATTTAGTCATTATATGGAGTAAAGCAGTATAGAACATTGATTGAAAGAGGAAATAATCATAATCCAATCAAGGTGCAAAGGTAATTATTGAAAGCAAACCATAAAAGTAGTGGTGCCTGAAATCATTAAATAAGATGTTCATCATAATCCATTAATAATGTCGATTTGTCTTTATATTTTTTTTGCCCGAAATTTGACTGCAGTTTCTTAAATGTTGTAGATGGCTGAAGATTTAAAGATAATCACTGGAAGTAAAGAAGAACAATACCAGGCACTAATGCCTCAAATTAATGCCTTAATATATGGAGAGGAAGACTTGATCGCCAATCTGGGTAATATAACGGCCGCTCTCAAAGAGCAATTTCATTTTTTTTGGGTTGGATTTTATCTGGTAAAAAATGACGAATTAGTTCTAGGTCCATTTCAAGGCCCAGTTGCCTGTACCCGAATCTCAAAAGGCAGAGGCGTGTGTGGAAAATCCTGGGAAGGTGAAAAAATCTTTATCGTGCCAGATGTAAATAGTTTCCCTGGTCACATCGCATGCAGTTCATTATCTAAGTCTGAAATTGTATTGCCAATTTCACGAAATGGAATTGTTATCGGGGTTTTAGATGTGGACAGCGAGTTTTTGCACCACTTTGATGAAATAGACAGCGTGTACCTAAGTCAAATTTTAAACCTCATAGCTTTCGACTAAATAGAAGATGCGCATTACTTGCGACTTGATACTCAATACCCGCTATAAAAGCGCTATAAAATCTCAATACTCACATCTCAATATTCACATCTAGAATGAAACTTCCTTTATCTTTTTATCAACGTGATGACGTAATCTTAATCGCAAAAGAACTGCTAGGTAAATATCTCTATACAAACATTGACGGTAAAATTACAGGTGGCATGATCGTCGAGACCGAAGCTTACAATGGTCCTGACGATCGGGGATCACATGCGTACAATAATAAGCGCACTCCTAGAAATGAGATGATGTATAACCACGGAGGTGTGGTTTACATGTATATCTGTTACGGCATTCATGATATGCTGAATATTGTAACAGGGACCGAAGATTCCTCACATGCTGTTTTAATTCGAGCAATAGAACCCTTAACGGGGATAGAAACCATGCGTGAAAGAAGAAATTTGTTTAGTAACGATAATCGCTTATGCCAGGGTCCAGGTGCTTTAGGTAAAGCTTTAGGTTTAAACAAATCACATAATGGGATTGGTTTACAGTATGATATAATTTGGATGGATGATGTAGGCTTAGCTTTTACTGAGGATCAGGTTAAGGCTTCACCAAGAGTTGGGATGAATTTTGAAGGACCTTACAAAACCATACCTTGGAGATTTTATTTAAAAGGGAACAAGTTTGTAAGCAAGCCACATAGTTAATAGCTATCGAATTCTTACTTTCGGGAAAGCATTTACTTCATGATTAATTACAATCCGAAAGTCTGGTTTGCCTTTATCTTCAAATTTGGCAAAGCCGATACGTTAAGAAAACTGTTTCCCCTGATGCTTGGTGTGGGTGCATATTCTGCATTAATTGTTTTTCTGGAGCTGGCATATTTTAAATCCGAAGATAATAACTACCTGAAAAATTTTGGTTTAATGCATGGCGTTCTAGGCTTCGTCATCTCATTATTGTTGGTTTTCAGAACCAATACTGCCTATGATCGATGGTGGGAAGGGCGGAAGCTTTGGGGTGCTTTAACAAATAGTTCAAGAAATTTAGCAATTAAACTTAACGCTTTTTTAAAAGACGCCGGTGAAAAAAACTATTTTAAATTAATGATTCCGAATTACGCGTTTGCCCTCAAAAACCAATTACGTGAAAACGAAGATTATCACGAACTCGATCCAGTTCTGGATGTTAATCACGAAAAACATTTACCAAACCACATTGCGAGTTTATTATTTAATCGCTTAAGTAAATGCCGTGAAAATGGTGAACTTACTGCAGAGCAATTATTAATATTAAATGCAGATTTAAGTGTCTTTACAGATGTTTGTGGTGCGTGTGAGCGGATAAAAAATACGCCAATACCTTTCGCTTATAATATCTTCATCAAGAAATTTATTTTCTTTTTTGTGATGACATTGCCTTTAGGCTGGTCGTTTAGCCTGGGTTATTTAGTAATCCCTATTGTGATGCTTATTTTGTATGCCTTGGCGGGATTAGAAATTATCGCAGAAGAAATAGAAAATCCGTTCGGTACAGATGCCAATGATTTACCTATTGATCAGATCTGCCACAATATCAGGAAACATGTTGGTGAAATTTTAAGCTAGCTGTGGGCTGTCAGCAATGAGCAACCAGCTTGGAGCGTTTAGCATCAGCATAGTAAATAACAGATTTAAGATTCAGCTGGATTGGAGTCGACCTGGCTTTTTTATAAACCTATCCTTACAACCTACCACTTATAACCCACAACTATTCATTACAACCTACCGCTAGCATGAAAAGCTGTGAATTACTGTCACAATGATTCAATACATTAAAAACAGAAATTAAGAAAACTCCTCTCAATTTAAGCGACGTTTAATTGCCACAGAATCACCAAGGTCTCTTCATCATCTATCAAAATGGTATTCGAACTGAGTTCCCTCGCTTCCGGATAAATAATTTGAGAGCTCATATTTTCAGGGATCAGCAGCTCAATATATTTCTGATTCTGTGATTTATTTATGATGATGGTTAGGTAGGAATACTTGGACTTCATCGTTTTCATCAAAAGCCCTTCATAAGGTTCGGCAAACCTGAATAATAAGGAGTTGATACTTTCAGCTGCCTCTTGATAAAGCAACTTATATAATTTGTGGTAATTACCCTTAATTCTTGAGCCTAAACCTATTAGGGATGGTGCCCAAAAAACTTCACCAGCACCATACACATTTTTTATTGCTGTTATTTCATTCGAGTGACTTGCAATCGGTTGACCTGTTTCTGCTGAAATGCTTCCTCGCCATAAATGTGCAGGCACTTTGAAGTTAGGCTCAATAAAATCAAAATCGAAAAGATCATCAATCACTTTAAATTCTTTGACAGAGCCACCAAAAAGATTTTTTAGCGGAAAATTTCTAAAAGTGCAAATGGCATTTTCATCATAATAAGCAGTTAAGCCATCTACTATTAACTTTCCTCCTTTGCGTACAAAGCTTTCCAAGCCAAAATAATAAGTGGATGGGATAGAAATCTGATGTGCTAATACGATTGTTTTGCCTTTAAAATCTTCTTGTTCGAAATTAAACTCACTCAGTTCTTTAAAATTAATCTGTAAACCCATTTCAGAAAAAGCTTCAAAATATGCTATTGCCGATTTCATAACACCACCAATATTTCTTCCCTCATAAAATTTGCCTCCTGTTTGCTGTTTCTTTTCAATCCACAATGATTCACGTGTGTAAAGAATGGAGATACCTGACTCAAGGACTTTAGCTTCAGCAAACAGTTCCTGGTTTTCGTTTACAAACTTGGCAATATTTCCAACCTCGGTTAATCGATCAGATGCGTTATCCTGGTAATCTACTAAACCCCATTCTCCAGCTTCTAAACCCGAGTTTCGAGGATTAAGGCACCAAAATACGGAGCCCTTGCTCTCTGTGGCAATGGTTATCCAAAGCCACTGAACAATTTCTTTATTAGTTGGGCACATCGCATTAAAACCACTATAGGTATTGTTGCCTCCTTGCAATTCTGTCATTAACCATGGGATTTCGCCTGCGCCCGATCGTAACATTTCGCTATTAGCCGACATCGCAAGCGCATATTTATTCCGTTCGAAATAACCGAAATGCCAACTTGCATGTGCAGATCCGCCTAAGCTGGTTAAAAATGATCTCCATGCCTTAAAATCATATTCGGCAGCCAGCAAGAACAGCTGATGGTTATTTACATGAATGTTGCTGTCCGGATCCCAAACATGGATTTGTTCAACCAGCCAATTCAAAAACCATATATTGTACGATACCAAAAATCGCTCTTCTTCGAATTTGAAGTGATTGAAGCCTTCAAATTTCTGTTCTTCACTAAGATTGTACTCGATCTTCCATTCTTCAAATTTTTTTATGGAGAATTCATCTATTGGAATTTCGCCTGACCCAGGCTCATTGATTGGAACCCATCCATATAGAGACGAATACTGCTTGAAATGGGTCACCGTCTTCTCAATATATTCCGCTATCAATTCTAAATGCTTATTATTCCGAGGAAACTTAAATCCTCCAACATCATCAAATGAAGTAGAAGGAAATAAATTTCCGTAAATATTGATTCCATATTTTTCACCAGCTTTAAATGCATAATCAAATAGCGTAAAATCCCACTCACCCTCCTCATTTCGCATATAATTCTCGAACATCCGAATACGAGTCAAGTACATTCCTTGCTCTTTCAATATTCTAAACCAGTTATCGATTTCAGCAGGAGTTTGTCCTGGCTCTATAAATATTTCAGCTCCAATCAGGATGTTATTAGCGGATTTGTTTATCATTTTAGTATCAAGTAGCAAGTATTAAGTAACAAGTGTTTGGTATCAAGTATTTAGTATCAAGTGCGAGGGTCATCTGATCTTTTGCTTTCTTCCCGACCTTCCAGCGCTTCTTCAAGCAAAAACCATGAAACTTATTTTTAACCTCTTTGGAATGTTATTTGATCTGTTCATTCATAGTATAATCCTATTATTTAAGATCATTCTTAACAAAACTATATCTATGGAAACCCAGGCTGAAGAAAGTGAAATAAAAAAATTAAGGAACCTGGTTGATGAGGTGAATATTGCGATGCTAGTAACTAAACATGAGGATCATTTGCATAGTAGGCCGATGGCAACTTCTGATGTTGATGATGAAGGAAATTTATGGTTTTTTACAAATGAATTTTCTGGTAAGATTGATCAACTTGAGCGCGATCCACATGTGTCAGTTTCTTATTCAAATCCATCAAAAAACACCTATATCGCTATTCGAGGAATCGCAGGTTTGGTAACCGACAGAGCAAAATTGGAAGAACTTTACACACCAGCGATTAAAGCATGGTTCCCGCAAGGTTTAGATGATCCAAAGCTGGCTTTGTTAAAAGTTAAAACCGAACAAGCAGAATACTGGGATAGCAGCTCAAGTAAAATGGTTACTTTTTTTAATGTGTTGAAAGCTGTTGTCACCGGTCAAAAATACAATGCAGGCGAACACGGTAAAATTAACTTGGAATAATATTAATGAATACAGATTGTAAGTATATATTTGAAGCACATTGTTTGATTAATAGGTGCTAAAAATAGCTTACGATCCGATTTATGCGCATCCTTTACCAGAAGGACATCGTTTCCCGATGCTTAAATATGAATTAATTCCCGAGCAATTACTTCATGAGGGGATAATAACCACTGCTAATATTTTTTCGCCTGATGAATTGGATGAAAAAATAATACTATTAACACACGAGAAAGCTTATTGGGAACGCTTACGCGACTTGAAATTAAGTCCGAAAGAAGAACGAAGAACTGGTTTTCCATTAACTGCCAAACTAGTTGAGCGAGAAATCCGGATAGCAAAAGGAACCATAGACGGTTGCCAATATGCATTTGAAAACGGTATTGCTTTTAACGTTGCCGGTGGAACACACCACGCCGGTACAAATTGGGGAGAAGGTTTCTGTTTACTTAATGATCAAGCTATCGCAGCGAACTACCTACTACATAAAAAACTAGCAAAGCGGATTGCAATTATCGACTTGGATGTTCACCAGGGAAATGGCACAGCAGAAATTTTTCGGAACAACGATCAAGTATTTACTTTTTCCATGCATGGAGAGAAAAACTTCCCATTTCACAAAGAAAAATCAGATTTGGATATTGGATTAAACGATGGCTGTGGCGATCTAGAATATTTAGCTATTCTAAACAAACATTTGCCGTTGATGTTTGGTAATAAAAAGCCAGATTTCGTATTCTATTTATCAGGTGTAGATATTCTAAAAACTGATAAACTTGGCAAACTTGCCGTTACAAAATCTGGCTGTAAGGAACGGGATTTTATGGTGTTAAGTACTTGCAAAAAATACAATATCCCAGTTCAAGTAAGTATGGGTGGAGGCTATTCGCCTGTTATTAACGATATCGTAGAAGCACATTGCAATACGTACAAAACCGCAATTGATTTGTATTTCTAGTGCCTATTTTGGAGCGATCCTCGCAATCGCTTTCAACTCTTAACTTACAACTTTTAACTTATTTTAATGATTCGGTTGCTTCCCTGTTCCTTCAGTTACATTTCCAGGACTCAATGTTTTTTTCATGGTCGCATTAATAGCTTTCGCAGAATCTAAATGAACCCTTAAAACAGCTACAGTCTTAGCAGCAAAGGCTTTTATGTCAGCATTGCTGCCGTTATCAGCTTGGTTTTGAAAATCCTTTACGTCTTCTTGATGGTCTTCTAACATCATTTTCATATAAGCCTTATCAAAATCGACACCATGCATAGCCTTTAGGTGATCAACATGCTTTTGATGTTCAGGAAGTAAACCTGCAGGAAGATTAATTGATTGTGCTTTCGCTAATGCCTTCAATTCATTATTTGCTTTGGAGTGATCAGCAACCATCATATCACCAAACTTTTTAACTCTTGAACTTCCGCCGTTGATTTGAGCGATTCCCCCAAGTTCAACTTCCATTTGGCCACCGCTAGCAGCTTTATTTACAAATTTTCCATCATCCCCTTGGTCTAGCTTGTTTGCATCTTTAACCGGTGAAGCCAGGTCTGTTGAATCGTTCACAGCCTGAACGCTTTGTTCATGACTTTCTCTATTATTACAAGCCTGTAAGGATAATCCTACAATTACAATTGCAGAAATGTATTTTAACGTTCTCATAGTAGGTGTTTTAGTGTCTTTTCAAACACTCAATTCATATACCAAAACTTACTTAACAACCCTTCTCCTGTGAAGATTCGCAAAGAACTATTTTTCATAGCCCTCATCCTTTGGAGAAGAGAAGGATAAGGCCTATTTAACAGGCAAAAACCCCTTTTGGTATTCTAAGGGAGTTTGAGACGTAATCAGTTTAAAGAACTTGTGAAAACTTGAAAAGTTTTGGAATCCACTTTCAAAACAAACCTGTTTGATACTCATTTTATTCTCAATAAGTAATTTGCAAGCATGCCCAATTCTTACTTCTGTAATAAATTGAGAATACGTTTTTTTTGTGCGGAGCTTAAAATATCTGCAAAAATAATTATCACTGATACTTGCTGCATCAGCTACCTCTTTGATGCTAAACTTCCTGTTGAAATTATTGAAGGTAAAGTCGTAAATAGAATTTATTCGATCATTCTCTGTCTCTTTAATATCATTTATAAAAGCGATGGATGACAATATTTTAGCCTCACTATCTTCAATTAATAATAGAGCTTCAATTAATAATATTATTCTCTTGGTTCCTTCAACTTCTAACATTTTTTGCATGATGCTTTGAATCTCATGTTTGTGTGTACCATGAATAATTAGGCCTCTTTTTGCTTTCTCGAAAAGCGAGACTAATACCTTATTTTCTGGTAACATTAAAAAGTCCTCCCCCCAAAAATCATCACAAAAATGTATAACCCGGATGTCTGTTAAGTCTGGACTTTCATCTTTTAAATAATTACGATCGAAGCGCCAATAATGAGGCAGGTTCGAGCCAATCATCACAATATCTCCCGGAAGGAAATTGTTAACGCTATCACCAATGTAATGAGTTCCACTTCCATCCAACACATGAATCAGCTCTATCTCTGGATGATAGTGCCAGCAATTATTCATCATGGGTACACGGTCCCGACGAATACTGAAGGAACAAGTAGGCTGGTTGTTGAATTTAAGTAATTGAGGCTTCATTAAGAGTATTGAGTATTAAGTATAAAGAACTGGAAACGACTGGACGGGGAGATTAATAATTGTTTTATTTAGTGTCTTTTGAAAATCGAAATGTTTTGAATACAGCTTTTTATTAAATCTTCCTGTCTATAATTAGTATATTTAATAGATTAAAAGCCAATATTGTTTAATATTTGGGCAATATTACAAAATTTAAAAACATGATTAATACCTTTATTTGCTAAGTAAACCTCATCGAAAAAAGTAAATCAATATGTCTGAACTTAAAATTTCCCGTTTCCTTCAAATTCATCCACAGGATAATGTTTTGGTTGCCTTGCAAGATCTTGAAGCTACCACCTTCATTGAGTTTCAAGGTGAAACTTTTAATCTGGTAAATGCAGTAAAGGCTAAACACAAGTTTGCCTTGCAATACTTGCCTAAAGGTGCAAATATTTTAATGTATGGGGTTTTAGTTGGAAAGGCTGCGGTAGATATATTGCAGGGAGATGTTCTTACTACTGAAAACATTGTTCATGCAACTAGTAGTTTCGAACTAAGTAATCGAAAAACCGAATGGACACAACCCGATGTCTCCTCATTTAAAGATCGGACATTTTTAGGGTATCACCGCTCTGATGGTTCGGTGGGTACAGCTAACTATTGGATCGTAATTCCACTCGTGTTCTGCGAAAACCGAAATGTGGACGTTTTGAAAGAAGCGCTAGTTGATAAATTAGGATATAAGAAGACAAAAAACTATGATAATGAGGTAGATGGACTGGTTAACCTATATCAAACAGGAAGGTCTGTAGAAGAAATCCTTTCAGCTGATCTCCAATCTTCAAGTATAAAAAAAGAAGATAAAAGGTTGTTTCCAAACATCGATGGAATTAAATTTTTAACCCACGATATGGGATGTGGAGGGATTCAATCTGACCATCAGGCATTATGCGGTTTACTTGCAGGATACATTACGCATCCAAACGTGGCAGGCGCAACCATTCTAAGCTTAGGGTGCCAACATGCTCAGGTTGGTATGTTGCAAACTGAAATTCTTAAACGAGATTCAAGCTTTAACAAGCCCTTAATAGTTTTGGAGCAGCAAAAAATGGGTACAGAAAGCAAACTTTTAAATGAAGCCTTAAAACAAACCTTCGCCGGATTAATTAAAGCGAATGAAGTAGAAAGGCAACCAGCTCCGTTGTCTAAAATCTGCATCGGCTTAGAGTGTGGTGGTTCTGATGGTTTTTCCGGTATTTCAGCAAATCCGGCCTTGGGCTACGTATCAGATTTATTGGTTTCCATGGGTGGGTCAGTAATTCTTGCCGAATTTCCCGAGTTGTGTGGCGTAGAACAAGAACTAAGTGATAGATGTACCGACGAAGAAACCGCTAATCGCTTCATGAGTTTAATGAGCATTTACAATGCAAGAGCAGAGGCAGAAGGCTCAGGTTTTTATGCAAACCCTTCTCCAGGGAATGTTAAAGATGGATTAATAACCGATGCTATAAAATCTGCTGGAGCGGCCAAAAAAGGTGGTTCCTCGCCAGTTGCAGCAGTTTTAGACTATCCTGAAAAAGTCACCAAGCCGGGCTTAAATTTATTATGTACACCTGGCAGCGACGTTGAAAGCACGACAGCAGAAGTTGGTTCTGGCGCAAATGTGGTTTTATTTACAACGGGCTTAGGAACGCCCACAGGCAATCCGATTACTCCAGTTATAAAACTATCTACAAACACCGCCTTGTATCAACGAATGCCAGATATAATTGATATCAATTGCGGAACTATCATTGAAGGTTCTGAAACCATCCCCGAAGCAGCCGAACGCATTTTAGATTATGTAATCCGTGTTGCTAGTGGTGAAGAACAGCCTAAATCCGTCCAATTAGGACAGGATGATTTCATTCCATGGAAAAGAGGTATCTCCTTGTAATAATTATTGCACTTAAAACAGCCGTAGCAATCTACCCTCAATGAGGCTGGAAGCGCTACTGGCTAACTTTCATCTTCTTGGTCTGGGTTAAATTGCAAATATATTTTTGACTACTTGCCATTTAGCAGGGTTTTTGTAATTAACCGAACAATTAAAACCCTACCCAATGATCATGAATCTTACTACTCAAATAATTTGGCTCCTTATACTTGGTTTGCCGATAGCTTGTGTGGCGTGGACGGTTACTCACGAAGAAATTTTCGCCGAGCCTCGTGATTATTGTAAACGCTGTAGTAAGGAATGCAACAATATAATAAAGCGGAAGTTTTTTTACTTGTTTACCTGTGAATATTGCTTCAGTTTTTATGTAACTGCCTTGTTTTTAATCATCACTAAATTTCATCTTTTATTTGATGATTGGCGTGGTTACCTCATAGCAGAGTTTGCCCTTGTCTGGGTAGCCAACTTTTACATGAGTTTTTTCTTATTCATCCGTTCCCATATTAAAAAAGAAAAATTAGCCAATCAAGTAGTTGAAGAAAGTTTGAATAATAACTCCTGATTTTCCCTTTCTATTTTCTATTGTGCGTGCCTTGGTTTGATTTCTTCAGTTCTAGCATTCTGAAATTTCAGTTTTTTACAGGTATTATTGGCAATTAAAGTCAGCAGTAGGAGGCAAGTGCAGTCCCGCTTTTCATTGCAAGTCCGCCCTTTCTTATGGCCATCACACTTCGGGCTTTCCATTTCAATCGGGTTGAGAATTGATTGTTTCTGCCAATCATTTCTGAAGTGACCCCTTACAATCTTAGTATTTTGTGATCTTTCATCACCTCCGTAAAGCGCTATACTTCTTCTGAAAAATCTCAAAAATTAGGAGCTGGTTTCACTAATTTACTTCAAAATCCCGTTGCTTAAACATAAATGTTAAAAACTGAACAAGATAAAATAAATATGCATTAATACTTTATTAAATCAATATAAATAGTTGGTTAATTGTAATTTATAGTTATAA
>JAQBOG010000020.1 GCA_028288165.1 Sphingobacteriales bacterium
TTCAAAAAATCGGCGAATACAAAAGAGATAATGGCGTTACCATTCTTCAGGTTAACCGTTGGGATGAGATCATGAATAAACGCAGTGCTTTTGCTCAAGCATTGAAACTAGATCTTGAATTTACTACCAAATTGCTTGAATTAATTCATAATGAATCGATCCGTAAACAAACGGAGATCATGAATAAAGAAGAAATTGTAGGGTAATTAAATTATACATGTCAGGCAGCTCAAGGTATATCTTTTGGTATACTTTGAGCAGGCAGACAAGCACATATGAGCAAAATCACTATTTCCAAGCCGCAAAAAACAATCTCTGGAAAAATTCAATTAACCGGATCTAAAAGCGAGAGCAATAGGGCTTTGATCATGCAAGCTTTAAGCAATGGTCAGGTAACAGTTGAAAATTTATCAAAAGCGGCCGATACGGTTACATTAGATAAGATCTTAAAATCTCAAATTTCTGGTACTGAATCGACGTTGGATGTAGGTCCGGCGGGCACTGCTATGCGTTTTTTGGCTGCTTATGCGGCCATGCAAACTGGCGAAATTATTTTGACGGGATCTGCACGTATGAAACAGCGTCCCATCGGGATTTTGGTTGATGCACTTAGAACTTTGGGCGCAGAAATTAGTTATGTTGAAAATGAAGGCTTCCCTCCTTTGCGGATAAATGGGCCCATTAAACAAAAAACTGGTTCTGTTACCATAAAGGCAAATATCAGCAGTCAGTATATATCTGCATTGCTTTTAATTGCACCCATTTTGCCTGAAGGTTTGCAAATTACCTTTGATGGCGAATTAACCTCGAAACCTTATGTAGATATGACTTTGGCCATGCTTGAACAAGCCGGCATAAGTTGTACTTGGACGGGAAACAGTGTTTCAATTAAGAGTCAAAATTTTAATAAATCAAGCATTACGGTAGAACCAGATTGGAGTGCGGCTTCTTATTGGTATGCAATGGTTGCTTTATCTGATGCCGGCGAATTATTCCTTCCAGGATTAAATCAATATAGTTTGCAGGGTGATAGTAAGATTACAGAAATCATGGCGAACTTTGGTATTACCTCCCAATTTAAAGATGGTGGTGTATATTTGAAGAAGGAAGATAAAAAGTTGGAACGCAAGATTTTTGATTTTAAAGAATGCCCTGATTTAGCTCAAACAGTGGTGGTTTGCTGTGCAGCACTTGGTCATAATGCTACTTTTACTGGTTTGGAAACTTTAAAAATTAAAGAAACTGATCGTGTAAATGCATTACAAGTGGAACTTGCTAAAATCGGCGTAAAACTGATTGAGAAAAACCAAACTTACAAACTAGACTGCAGTGGACGCCATATTCCGGAGAAAATCACCATAGAAACCTATGATGATCATCGCATGGCAATGGCTTTTGCTCCTTTGGCATTTGTGGTACCAAACGTAGAAATTGAAGACCCGAACGTGGTTGCCAAATCTTATCCTCATTTTTGGGAAGATTTGGAAAAGGTTGGGTTTGCTATTGGTTAGATATGAGATTTGAGATGTGATATATTAGATCGTATTCTCTGTCATAAAGATTTCAGAATTGAGATATCAAATCCCATTTACTGCCATTACCAATCAAATTAAACAATGAAAAACAACAAGATATAGATTTGCTATTTACGCTATACAAGTCTCAAATCTATTATCTCACATCTAACATCTAATAAAAAAATGGCTGGTAACTCCTTTGGACAATTATTTCGGATCACAACTTTTGGCGAATCTCATGGAGCAGCGGTTGGTGTGATCGTTGATGGTTGCCCTTCAAACATTGACGTTGATTTAGAATTTATTCAAGCAGAGTTGGATAAACGCCGACCTGGTCAATCTAAAATCACCACCCAGCGTAAAGAGACCGATACTGTTCAAATTTTATCAGGAATTTTTGAAGGCAAAACTACGGGTACGCCGATAGCTATGGTGATTCCGAATGAAGATCAACGTTCAAAAGATTATTCTCATATAAAAGATACCTATCGCCCGTCTCATGCTGATTATACGTACGATGTAAAGTATGGCAACCGTGATTACCGTGGCGGCGGCAGATCATCAGCTCGTGAAACGGTGGCTCGTGTAGCATCTGGTGCATTAGCTAAGCTATATCTTAAACAATTAGGTATCGAAATATTTGCGCACGTTTCTGCAGTAGGAACCATTGATTCGCCAAATATTGAATTAACAGATCTGAATGAATTAACAGAGATTCGTGAAAGCAATATTGTACGTTGTGCAGATCCGGCAACGGCTCATGAAATGATCGAACTAATTGATGGAATTCGTAAAGCAGGCGATACCATTGGCGGCAAAATAGCTTGCGTGATTCGTAATTGCCCTGCTGGTTTAGGCGAACCTGTTTTTGATAAACTTCATGCAGATTTAGGAAAAGCCATGTTAAGCATTAACGCTGTTCATGGTTTTGAATATGGTTCCGGCTTTTTAGGATCTGAAATGATCGGATCAGAGCATAACGATATTTTTGTTGCGAATAACAAAGGCGAACCGAGAGATTTAAAATTAAAAACTGTTACTAACTTTTCCGGTGGTATTCAAGGCGGAATTTCAAATGGGATGGATATTACATTCAAAGTGGCTTTTAAACCAGTTGCAACCATCATGCAAAATCAGGCAACGGTAAGTTCTTCTGGAGAAGCAGCAGAAGTTTTCGGCAAAGGCCGACATGATCCTTGTGTGGTGCCACGTGCCGTGGCTATTGTAGAAGCAATGGCAGCGCTTGTAATAGCAGATCACTTTTTAAGGAATAAGGCTTATAATGGCTAATGAAAAACCCTGATTCGAAATCGAATCAGGGTTTTTTGTAACATGTGATTCTAACAGTTCTCATCTTTCGCCCCTTCTTTTCAACACCACCAAAGAGATAAGCTATTTCGTCCAAAAAGTGTTAATTTTATTTTATGACTTTATCCAGCACAGAAATTCAGGCAATCAAATCGTATTTTTCAAATAAACCAGTGCAAAAAGCATTTGTTTTTGGCTCGTATTCAAGAGATGAGGCATCCGCCGATAGCGTTGTGGATTTATTAGTGGAGCTAGATTATTCCCAACATATAGGTTAGGATTTGTGGAGATGAAGTTTGAGTTAGAAGAGAAACTTCATAAAAAAATTGATCTAGTCTCTAGCAATGCAGTTTCAAAATATATCTTACCATTTATAAATAAAGACAAAAAACTTATTTATGAAAGGTAGAATTGAGGATAAGCAACGATTACTGCATATTATCGAAGCTATTTCTGAAATTCAGGTATATACAGAAAACGAAAGTTAAGATGTTTTTATTTCAAATTCGATGATGCGTTTTGCCTCCATAAAGCAATTAGAAATTATTGGAGAAGCTGCAAATTATCTATCTGCGGAAACAAAAGAAAGATTTTCAAATGTTGAATGGAAGCAAATAATTGGAATGAGACATATTCTAGTACATGAATATTTCGGGATAGACGCAAACCTAATTTGGCAAGTAATTATGAATGATTTGCCCACCCTGAAAGCGAAAATAGAAGTTGTAGAAAAAACCTTTTAAACTATTCTAATATATGTTTCAATAACGTTCAAAAAGACATCAAATTCAACTAATCAAAACACTTCCCTATTTATACAATGCCGGAAATTTATCCGGATTCGTTTCATTCATCATTTCTAACGCAAGCTCTATTACATCATCCACAGAAGGTTTGCTGAAATAATCTCCATCAGAACCATACGGGCTGCGATGAGGTTTTGCACTCAACGTTCTTGGTTGGCCATCTAAATGAAAATAACCTTTTTGATTCTCTATAACCTGTTGTAAAATGTAAGCAGAGCCACCACCAGGAACATCTTCATCAACCACCATTAACTTATTGGTGCGTTTTAATGATTTAGCACACAAGTGATCGTAATCAAAAGGAAGTAAGGTTTGAGGATCTACGATTTCGACTTCGATTCCTAATTTTGCTAGCTCTTCTGCTGCTTCCTGAACAATGCGAAGCGTAGAACCATAAGAAACGATGGTTATATCTGTTCCGTGCCGAAGGATTTCTGCTTTCCCGATTGGTACGGTGTACTCACCTATGTTAGATGGCAATTTTTCCTTTAACCGATATCCGTTAAGGCATTCAATAATCAATGCTGGTTCATCAGCACGAAGTAAGGTATTATACATTCCCGATGCTTGGGTCATATCTCTAGGCACACAAACGTGTATTCCTCTAATAGAACCCAACAACATCGACATCGGTGAACCTGAATGCCAAACGCCTTCCAAACGATGGCCTCGAGTACGGATAATTAAGGGTGCTTTTTGTCCGGCTTTGGTACGATAGCTTAGCGTTGCTAAATCATCACTTAAAACATTCAGCGCATATAAAACATAATCGAGGTATTGAATTTCGGCAATGGGCTTCAATCCGCGTAAAGCCAAACCGATGCCCTGACCAATAATGGTCATTTCACGAATACCGGTATCAGAAATGCGTATCTTTCCATATTTTTCCTGCAGACCAGAAAAGCCCTGGTTCACATCCCCTATTTGACCAACATCTTCACCAAAAGCAATAATGCGTGGATCACGGGCGAAATTGGCATCAAAGCAGGCGTTTAATAATTCACGGCCGTCTAGCATCCTTGAATCATCATTGTATTCAACATCAACTACTGGAATGTGATGTGGTGCTTCGGGAGTTGCTGTAAATAAGGTTGAATTGAATTTTTCGTAATTTAAATCTGATTGAGTTTGGTACCAGTTAAGTAGATCATGTTTTTCAACTGATTCAGTATGTCTTAAAATACGGAAAACCCGGCGAACGGCACTAATAAGTTCTTTACGAGACACATCAACAATGGTACTAAGCTTTTGTGTGATCTCCTTTACTTCCTCATTATTTATATGTTTTAATAATTCTATCGCTTCGTCAGCTTCCACTTTAATGGCCGCATGCGCATCAACCCAGGCTCTTTTTTGGCAATCACGAACATACACCTTTGCTGTTTCTTCTAATTCAACTAAATCTTCTTCATTTGCTATTGCAGATTCAAGGATCCATTTCCGCATTTGAACGAGGCAATCATATTCAGCTTCCCAATGAAGTCTTTCTACCGGTTTATATCTTTCATGTGATCCTGAACTTGAATGACCTTGGGGCTGGGTCATCTCGGTTACGTGAATCATTACTGGTATGTGCTTTTCACGACAAAACTGAATGGCTTTCTCATACGTTTCGCATAAGCCCGGGTAATCCCAGCCTCTTACTTTAAATATTTCGAAACCAGCTCCTTTTTCATCACGCTGAAAACCTTTCAGCACTTCAGAAATGTCTTCTTTAGTTGTTTGATATTCGGCAGGGACAGAAATGCCGTAATTATCGTCCCAAATAGATATTGCCATCGGAATTTGTAATACTCCGGCAGCATTAATCGCTTCAAAAAATACCCCTTCAGAAGTCGAAGCATTGCCTATAGTACCGAAAGCAACTTCGTTTCCGTTAACTGAAAAATTCTTTAAATACTCTAATTCCGGATTATTACGATATAGTTTGGAGGCTTGAGCCAGGCCAATTAAGCGAGCCATTTGTCCGCCTGTTGGAGAAATATCTGACGAACAATTTTTCAAAACTGTTAAATCTTTCCAGCTTCCATCTGCATTTAAGGTACGAGTAGAAAAGTGGCAATTCATTTGCCTTCCGGCGGATGAAGGATCAGCAACGACATCTGTGTGTGCATACAATTGCGCAAAAAATTCGCTCATGGTTACCATTCCGGCTGCAAACATGAACGTTTGATCTCTGTAATATCCTGAGCGCCAGTCACCTTTTTTAAAGGCCTTGGCCATTGCCAATTGGGCTACTTCTTTGCCATCACCAAAAATGCCAAACTTCGCTTTTCCGGTTAATACTTCCCTTCGCCCAAGAATACTTGCCTGTCTGCTTTCGAAAGCAATTTTATAGTCGTTTACAATGATCTGTTTAAAATCATTAAAACTAAGTTCTGAAGAATCAATATGAGTGGTGAGTTTGACTTCTGACGTTAGCATAGATAGGCAAGTTAAGGGTCAAAAATAACAAATCGGCTGATCAATTATAATCTAGTCAATATAAATATTCTAGACTTACTATTTTGTTATTACAATTAAGTATTATTGATAGAGAAATGTTTTTTTATTTTGGATCAATTTTTGGATTAACTAAAATCTAATTACATTCGTATAAACATATAAACGATGAAAAGAATACTATCAATATGCGCAGTAGTTATAGGTTTTATAGCCTTTACTGCAATGCAGTCAGCTAATCAAGCCGAATTTAAATTTGAAACAGAAACTCACGACTTTGGAAAGATCCCGCAAGGCAAACCTGTAAGTGTTGATTTTAAATTTACAAATATCGGTGAGGAGCCTCTAATTATTTCGAATGTAGAAACTACTTGTGGTTGTACAACGAAAGAATACACTAAAACTCCTATCAAAAAAGGTGGGTCAGGTGTTGTTACAGTGACTTATAATGCCAATGCAGTTTCTCCTTTTACAAAAGGAATTACTGTTAAATCTAACGCTAAGACTCCCGTTAAAGTGTTATACATTAAAGGTGAAGTAGTAGCAGCAAGCTCGAAATAGTACCCAATAAGATAAATATTTTTTGAAACCTCTCCCAAAACGGAGAGGTTTTTTTATTTTTGTGGTTCTATATGCCAAATATTTCCAACAAAGGGCAGCACATGCCTGCGTCTCCCATTCGAAAATTGACTCCTTATGCAGATAAGGCTAAGAAGGATGGTAAAAAAGTGTTCCATTTAAATATTGGGCAGCCGGATATCGAAACACCGGAAATAATGCTTGATGCGATTAAGAATATTGATTTTAAAGTTTGGGCTTATACGCCATCGGAAGGTATAGCCTCATATCGTGAAAAACTTGCCGAATACTATAATGATTTGGGTTACAATATCACACCCGAAAACATCATTATCACCAACGGTGGTTCTGAAGGTTTCACTATAGCGATTCAGGCTTGCCTTGATCCGGGTGATGAAATAATTGTACCTGAACCATTTTATGCCAATTATAATGGCTTTGCTTGCATGAGCGATGCAGTTATTATTCCGGTATTATCAAACATTGATGATGGTTTTGCGCTTCCGCCGATTAGTGAATTTGAAAAATTAATTACTCCTAAAACAAAGGCATTTTTTATTTGCAATCCTAACAACCCAACCGGTTATTTGTATTCCAGAGAAGAATTGGAAGCGATAAAAGAGCTTTGTTTAAAGTACGATTTGTACTTATTTGCAGACGAAGCTTACCGGGATTTCTGTTATGATGGAAATAAATTTGTTTCCCCCATGCACTTGGAAGGAATTCATGAACATGTTATAGTTATAGATACATTATCAAAACGTTACAGTGCGTGTGGCGCCCGACTAGGTTTCTTAATAACTAAAAATCAAAAAGTACTTTCAACCGCTATAAAGTTTGCGCAAACCCGTTTAAGTGCGGGCATGGTGGCACAGATTGCTGGTCAGGCTGCTATTGATACTCCAAAATCATATTTCGATAAAGTAATTAATGAGTATAGCGAACGTCGTAAAATATTGGTTGAAGCTTTAAATAAAATGGATGGGGTTTATTGCCCTAATCCGGGTGGTGCTTTCTACGTAGTAGCCAGATTCCCAATTGACGATGCAGAAGTTTTTTGTCAATGGATTTTGGAAAAATTTGAACACAACAATCAAACAGTAATGATGGCGCCTGCAAGCGGATTTTATAGCACTCCGGGTGCTGGTAAAAACGAAATTCGCTTAGCTTACGTTATTAATAAAAATGATTTAAAAACTGCAGTGATCTGCCTTGAAAAGGCTCTTCAGGAATATCCTGGCAGAGTTACCATGAAGGAAACTGTAAGTATTGAGTTATAATTGAGTATAGAGTTTATAGTTTGGAGTAATTTAGCGTAAATTTGTAATTAAGTTGGAAAAGACAGTAAGTCGGGAAGTCCGAAAGGCTAAGCGACTTACAACTCAAAACTTACAACTCAAAACTCAAAAAAGGGGCCGACCGGAATTGACAGGATGGAGAGAAGTATGTAAGCATGCAGCGCATTGTTAGTCTAGCGCTTTAATCTGAACTTTCAACTTTCAAATGGCGAAAATACATACGCCTTAGCTGCCTAATTTAGAATTAAGTAAGCTTTTGTTCCGTCAGGGTCTGTTCTGTTACCTGACATCCGGAGCATCGACTAACAGAGCTGGTCATGGTTTAATAGTGTAATAACCAGACGAGACAAGACACTTACGGAAGACGGTACAGGTGAACTTCTGACCTTCCCCTTCCCGACAATTTAACAGCAGTTAAGCATGTAGAAAGCATAATTTGTCCCATGTTTGGACGAGGGTTCGAATCCCTCCGGCTCCACGAAAACGGTATCAAACACCACTAAAACCCCTCAAACGCTACGTTTAAGGGGTTTTTTGTTGCATTTTGGTGTCATTTGCTCACCATTGAACGGCCATTCTGGTGAGCATTCTGGTGAGCACCTACTTTTCAAAAAGGTGCTCACCAGAACACCTGTAACTAATTGACATACAACATGTTCAGCGATTGAACATCTTGCGAGAATTATGCTGTGAAGGTAAATTTGTTTAACTTTTTAACAGCTTTTTATGATCAAAAATGTGGCTGTTCTCTTTTATTTAAAAAAGAGGGCGAATTCAAAAGAAGAAAAGGTTCCGGTTTATGTAAGGATCACCTGCGATGGACAGCGTGCCGAACTTGCAACCGGTCAAAAAATCCAGTTGAAGCTCTGGAATCCGAGTGAAGAAAGAGCCAAGGGCAAAGCCGAGGCGGTGCACAAATTAAACTTGGCCCTCAATTATGTAGAACTGAAGATTAATGATACGATCCGCTATCTAAAGGACTGTGGTGAAGAGCTTACATCGGAAAAAATAAAAAATCGGTTCCTAGGCAAAACTGAGAAGCCCGTTATGCTGGTTGAGGTATTTAAGGAACATAACCGCAAGGTAGCCGCTTTGGTGAATGAGGAGTTTGCTCCCGCTACCGTCACCCGGTATGAAACGACGCTAAAGCATACACAAGACTTCATGCAATGGAAATACAAGATCAGCGATATCCGCGTCAAGCAAATTGATCACCGGTTTATCAGTGAGTTTGAATTCTACCTCCGTTCAGTTCGTAAGTGTAATAACAATTCAGCTTTAAAATATATAAAGAACTTCGGTAAAATTGTTCGCATCTGCTTGGCAAGTGGCTGGATAACTGTTAATCCTTTCCTTAACTACAAAATTAAAATCAAGAAGGTCGACCGGCCTTTTCTTACAAAAGAAGAATTGGAAACGATGGCATCAAAAACCTTTGTTAGTGCCCGTCTTGAGCAAGTAAGGGATATATTTTTATTCAGTTGTTATACCGGATTGGCTTATATCGACGTACAAAAGCTTAGACGCTCTGAAATTGTCAAGGGTCACGACGGTGAGCAATGGATCTTTACCAGTCGCCAGAAAACCGATACACCCTCCCGTATTCCGCTTATGCCTTACGCATTAGGTGTGATTGAAAAATATCGTGATCATCCACAGTGTGAGATTGAGGATAAGTTATTGCCCATATTAAGCAACCAAAAAATGAATGCTTACTTAAAAGAGATTGCAGATTTGTGCGGTATAAATAAAGATCTAACTTTTCATATTGCCAGGCATACTTTTGCAACCACAGTCACCTTATTGAATGGTGTGCCAATTGAAAGTGTGTCTAAAATGCTCGGCCATACCAATATCAAGACGACTCAACATTATGCTAGGATCTTAGATTTAAAAGTTGGCGAAGATATGGGTATGTTAAGGAGAAAACTCGCTCAAGTAGATAAATGATCGACTATGAACGAACTAAGTGTGATAAAATGAATTCAGCAAAAAATCTATATTGTAAGAGGCGTTGAGGTGGGTAGTATTGCCTGAGATATATGGTATTTAAATTAAAAGACATGTTGAACAAGTTAATAGAAATCCGCTTAAATTCTCTCGGGAATTTATGTCTTCGAAGAATTGAAGTCCTGAGGTCGCAAATTGCGACCTCAGAAAGACACGGCAGACGATACTCTCGGTACGCCTTCACCGAGCACGGCATATTGATGCTCTCCTGTGTGTTAAACAGCCATCAGGGGTTAAACTAAAGAAAGGGAGAAAAGTACCACGACTTCGATGTAGAATTTTTTCTAACTATATACCTTGAATATTTAATTCTGGAGCATTTATAAATTTGTAATTCGATCGTTTTTTGAGATGAGAAAATTAGAACCAAGATAGACTTCAGACAATTAAGTTAACCAAAATTTTGCCTCCTAGTGTTTTGTATGAAGTAGCAAGCAACTTTTGATTTGGGTTCAAAGAAAATCTTCAAGTCTCCATCACACCAAAAGTTCATTTCAGTGAATAACTTTTCGTAATAGTCGCTAGCACCTAAAAAGTTTTTCTCTTTCGCTGTTATCGGGCTATTACTGAGAAGTTGGCAAACAAACTGCATTTTTCTTTTGGATTTAGGACAAGTTGGCGATTCAGGAGACTGTGTCCAGTTCGGCTTACCGGCGATAGCCACAACATCGAATTCGTTGTTATCATTTATTACGCAGAATGTTTTCAATGAAAAATTGACCTTATTATAAATAACATGGGGGTAAATTAAAAGAAAGTACAAAATTCACCACGGCTTCGCTGTAGGAATTTTTCTAAGCAGCTTCATTGAATATTTAATTCTCAGGGCTTAACGATACATTTGTCCAAATACTATTGTAACCCCACCGACAACCCATAAAAAAACAGGTGTCTTTTTGGAACACCTGTTTTTGTCAATTGTTGTTGAATTTATCTTTTTATATCCATTATAATATCTTGCCCATATAAATAATTTATGTTAGGGTCTATATAACCGCTAGAATTTGCAAAATTTATTTTATACCAACCATTAAAACTTCCATCCCAACCAAAGTTAAAGTGAAAAGTCTCCTCATTAGTTACACTATATCTGAATTCATAACCAGGCATAGGAGAAGGCCCCGTAAACCTTCTGTTTCTATATCCATCAATTAACCATGCGTGGCAATGGTTATACGCTCTGGTTTTAAAGATCCAACCAGTGGAGCCAATTGTCTTACATCCACCAGCCATTATTGGGCTTGTCGGGATAGCGGGGTAAGCACCCAATGCTGCAATTGGAGTTAATCTATTTCTTAATTGTGTGCCATAGCTCTCAAGGGTTGGGAATTTGAGGTGATATTATAAGTAACATAATTCGTATTATATCCTAAAGTATGAAATCCATTATTTGCATCACTCATAGTCGCTCCTGAGGCATCACATGTATAATTCATCTTAACTAAGACACCTAGATTTTTCATCAGACGAGCTGTCTCGGAACTCCCTGAAAAATTAGACATTGACACCCAGTTATAAGTGTAGGATATCTATATACAGACATTGCTTGTGCCATAGCAGTGGCTACGCAGCCAGTAGGGGCTTTACTCGTTCCACAAATGTAGGTTAATTGATCGTTATAGCCTACTCCCTGTCCCCACATTGTCTGAACTAATGGGCCAGAATTGGTGACAAAAGTATCAAAAGGCCCCATGCAAGTCCAATTTAACGTCCCCCAAGGATAATAGAACTCACCGTCACATTCTGACTCAGCTGACATAATATTTCCTGATTTTGCGTTCTTAGAAAGCTCCTTTTCTTTAGATACTAATTTGTTTTCTTTAATTGCTTTAATGGAATTGGCTGCATGTACTAAATAATTAATAAATGCATCCGGGGCTTCCATATTTTGTTCAACTGTAATCCCTTGATCTATAGTTGCAAGTACATTACCAAACCTTTTATCTGAAGAAACGATGCTAAGCCCACCACCCTCATAGTTTATCAGATACAATAATGGCTCGTTTGCGGGAACATAGCGTTTACTAGCAGCTCTTGCCGTTGAATTATCTACCTTTTCAGAGTAGATATAATAGTTCTTAATTTTCTTTTCAGTTGTACTAACAGAAACCGAAGGGATTAAACCTTTTATTTTATTATTAAGTGAAGAAGCATTTTTTTCACCGGGGCTTTTAAACTCTTTAGCTAATAATAAAGCATCGTTCAAATTTATAAAGTTTGAGTCCAGATTTTGGATAAGATCATTATCTACTTTTATTCCGTTATTAAAATGGTTATCTTTTTTGCAAAAGCTCAAAAATAATACACCTATCAGAAATAGGTATTTAGTTGTTTTCATAAATTAATATGGGTTTTAGTTTATTCGATATTGAATATCTTGGACTGTTCGGCAGGCGAATTGGATATTGTCGGGACAATAAGCTTATTATTGTATTTTACTTCTAAATATTCTATTGTACTATTTTCTAGATTTAATAAAGTTTTGACGGAAACAGTATCAGTTATTGTAGTTCCATATTTAAATTGAAAAACATTATCCCCGTTACTGAACAGCTTTTTGGTTTCATCCCAACTAGTAGTAATCCTAAAAACATTTTTATCGGAAACCTTTATTATCTCTGTTATATTTTTGGTGACATTCCCACTTGAACTGGTCTTAATTATTGTCAATTCCATTTTTTCCAAAGAAACCAGTCTTTCATTTTTGACAGAAAAGTAATTCGCCCCTGGTGGATAAGCAGGAGTGTTTGATATTTTTTTTGTGCAACTAAGTGACAGGGAAGTCAATAATAAAAAAGGCACCCAAAACTTTAATTTTTTCATAACCTTAATTTTAATTTATTTTTAGATAATTAAAATACAACTTTCACAACGCTTTATAGTATCGACAAGTCAAAACAAGTAAATAAAAGCAATAATAAGCTTAATTTACTAAAAGTATTTTCACAATGATTAAACTGTATGTTTTAATGATTAAACGGCAATTAAGTTTTCTCGATCCGGCTATTGGCCTATTTAAATGAAAGTAGATCCGTCACGAGGTTTGCAACGTGTTTATATTAACATTTTGGAACCTGTCGGGAGTTCCCGTATTTTTTTCGGTGAATCCGGTCAGTTGCTTTTATTCCAGCATATTTAGTGCCGTAGAACCGGAATTCAATTATGTGATCGACGGTTAAAACAACTTTTAACGTCTACAATTCGATGGGCCTGGAGATCTTCTGCAGAAATATTTTAAGGGGAAATTAAAGAAAGGGAGAAAAAGTACCACGACTTCGCTGTAGAATTTTTTCTAACTATTTACCTTGAAGATTTAATTCTAGAGCAGTTAAGAAGTTATCATACCATCGTTTTTTGAGACAGAAGCATGGCGTTTGCCTTTAGAGTGTATTATGTTTTTTAAGTCTGCTAACAAATAATATGCTTTGTGAGCAGTAGGTGATTACTTGCGTTTCTGGGCAAAGCCAGTCCAATTAAAGCCTGGGAGTTCAATATACGGACAAAGGCCAGCAAACTTCTCTAGAGAGAAGTCGTGACGGACATATTCTCTTTCTTTAATTTGCCGCAAAGTAAAACCTTAAGTCGAGTAAGTACAATAAATAGATTCATAATGGAAACGGTGCCTAACCAAATAACAATACTGGGCATTGTCCAGAATATTCGTTCCCAACTTAAAACCCGCCCCGATAGGGCAGTGAACAGGTAAGGAATAAACAATAGTATAGTTATAGGAAACAAACGGAGTAAGAGCTTAAAGTACAATCGAAAAATCGACACTTTACAAAATTTTTCGTGCCAAGCTTTTAACCGGTTTAACCTGCGGATGCCATAAAATAGGGATATAATTATTGACACGCATACTAAGGCTTCATAAAATATTGTTGGCAACACTAAAGACTCCGGAGTTTGGTTATTCAATATTGTCGAAATCCCCCGCACAAACGAATTATAATCTTGAAATGCGTTTAACCCTCCATTGAAGAGAATTACTATACCATATCCTTGTTTCGTCATTAGTAGTTGCTCCGACTGATAAGTCCAAAGTATACCACTATGATTTAAATTACCGCTCCTATCGGTAATCCACCCCATTCCATAACTGGATCTATGATCGGGCGGTGTTCGCATGGCATTAATTCCGGTTCTACTTAATAACTGATTTCCGTTATAGTTTCCGTTATTTAGGTTTACCATAAGCCATTGCGCCATATCATTAACAGAAGAAACCATGCCCGCCGAACCTTCCACAAACCAATCGAGTTCTTTTATTCTTAAAGGATAACCTAACACGAATGCATGTCCCTCGCTCAAATCTTTGCCTGCATAAAAATCCTTGGTGTGGGCATAACTAAAAGTATGGTTCATTTGCAAAGGCATCAAAACATGCTTATGTAAATAGTTTGAAAATTCTTCGGCACTTATTACCTCTACAAGCTTTGCTAAAATTTGGTAGTTGGTATTATGGTAATTAAATTTATCACCGGGTTTGTTCGTTAGCCTGACATTGCTTAGGCGCTGGATTGAAGCTTCAAGATCGTAAGGCTGTATCTTGAACTCCATTTCGGGAAAGACTTTGTCCGATAAACCGCTTGTTTGATTTAAAAGTTGCCTCACCGTAATCTTAGTTGTTTTTAGCGGAAACGATGGCAAATAATATCCTATATCAGAATCTAAATTTAGCTTTCCTGAATCTGCCAATTGTAAAACAGCCAAGGCCGTAAATGCTTTACTAAGTGAAGCTATAGCGAACGGTGTGTTACCTGTTATGGGTTGTTGATCTCCTGTTTTACCATAGCCCTTAGAGAAAATTACCTTGTTATGGTTTACAATTGCAACAGCAAACCCAGGGATATTGCTTTTTCTAAACTTTGACTGGAGATATTGGTCGACTTTATTAAGAAAGCTTTTATGTTGTGCCAAAACAGTATTTGATGGCACTGAAAGAATTGCTCCAACTATGAAAATAACTATAGTAATTATACGATAAGGCTGCATCTGTGAAAATTAAAATGCAAGGTCTAGTTTTTTGAACCAACATCCCTATACATATGTATAGGAATAATGTTCACGTCATTTTTTTTCTTATTCTGCTGAGCTGGGTGGGGCTGACACCTAAATAAGATGCGATATGGTATTGAGGGATAATTTGTTCAAGGCCAGGATAAATATTTCTGAATTCTAAATATCGAACATCTGCATTGTTGAGTACTATCTTTGCCTCCTTTGCTTCATTTGAAACAAAATAATTTTCAGCGAATTTTCTTGCAAGTCTTTCTAAATCAGGATAAGCATCGTATAGTGACAATAATTGATTGTAGTTGATAGAAAGCACCTTACAATTCGTAAGGGCTTGTTGGGAAAACAGACTCGGTTTCCCCGTTATTAATGATGAATACCCACCAATAATTGAACCTGCTGTAAAGAAATGTTTAGTATAGTCTTTACCTTCTCCATTGGTATAAAAGGCTCTTACGACACCATCTTGCAGAAAGGCAAACCGAGTGGCAATTTCTCCTTCGTGTATAAAAAAATCTCCTTTCTTTAATCTTTCATCTTTAAATAAAACTTTTAATATGCCCCACGTATTTTCATGAATCGGGTAGATTAAATCTAAAAATTTTTTTAATTCGGTCATTTCTAGTGTTATGCACTGTCAGCTGGCTTCGCTGTAGATCTTTTTTTAACCATCTGCATGGAATATTCAATTTTAGAACACTTACGAATGTCCACCTACATGCCACTCAACTTTATTAGAACTTTTGAACTTTTTATATTATCGTTTTGTGAGACAATTAATTAGTTTCTGTGTTGATTGATAATCCCAAAAGCAAAACCATTTTCCTCATATCAATAGCAACTGAACCACGAACCTAGTACTTTACATTCTATTTCAAGGTATAGGTAAAACGAATAATTGAGGGTGGTTTATGGATTACCCTAATTACTGCATCAATAAGCTAACTCAAAGATCCCCATCTATGTTGGGAATCCTATTATTAAAAATTATTTAGCTTTAATTTAGCCTAATGCGAAGGAAAAAAATATATGTGCTGGTAGTGTTGTTTTTTTTGTTTTTTCAGAATACTAAGGCACAAGATACTCGAGCAGATTTTATTTATCTAGAGAAAACTGATAGTACTTATGTATTATCAGAAAATTCAGGCGACTATGGTGATATTAATAGCCTGTTTATTTGGAGAAAGGATAGAGTTTTAAGAATTATTTTTAAATACGATACCATTACACCAGCGCCTGATCAAATAGATATTAAGTCGTTCACTTCAATAAATACAATCATTCCACCATTTCAATATTACAACTTGTATAATAAAAGCAAATGGGTAGGGGAGAGTTTTTTGCTAGAGCTAGGCATAGATAAAAAGAATAAATTAAAATATCTATTTGATCCCATCAATTATATTATGACCGTAGGGATTATTATTAATGACTGGAATAAAAAACATAATAAATCAGCTGATATGCTCAAAGGGTATGATATAAGTGAAGGAGGTTACCAGCAAACCTTGCTATTAAAGAGAAGAGGTAATAAACAATTTGCTAATAATCTCCCAATTATATTTAGACTACCAGGTGAAAAGTCCTTTTCAATTATCAAGCCTTATAGTATTGACATTTACAAGGCAGATCACTTTCGTGACGTAAGCTTTAATAATAATTCAAATCAGTTAAAGTGCTTTACTCACACGGGAAATATTAATTTAATGGACGAATCAGTTTATACAAAATCTTATACGGCAAATTTTGAAGGGAGGCATATGGAAGAAATAGCACCTTTCCCTTCATTGGCTCATATTTATAAGGGGAACTTCCCTCAGGCAGAGAATGCCATCCTAAATTCTTTAACTGCGTTTGAATTCTCCGATAGGAAATACTATAATTATACAGGGGATATAGCACCCCCTAGTGTACTCATAATACCCGATAATCATTCGGGAACTCTTTCTTCGGATTCTATAAGCAGCAAGGTAATTGCAAAAGATAATAAGGAGGTTAATAGTTCAGTATATGAATGTTTTGCCGAACTTCAATACTGTGCTGAATGTTACAATCCAAAGATCTCAAAAGTTGAAAGATTCAAGCGGCACTGCCCATTGAGTTTAAGGAATCATCAGAACTGGAGTTATGCCTTTTATCAAAGTGGCAAACCATATTTTAAGGTGGAGCGCTATCATGACTATGACACTATTAGTGCCAATCCTGGCATACCCAATATTTGGCAATTAATGACCCCTGGTGTAGGTTTTTGGATTTCAGATGTAGCAAACAAACGTCCGGCTAAATATTTTATACCCCAGATTAAAAATGAAAATACCTGCCCTAACAAGTTTATTTTAATCAATTAATATGTAAAAGGATTGCCAGGGATTACAACATTTTTAAAACACGGTTCTAGTGGAACAGTTTAAAAGAATAAGTATCGTTTTTTGAGACAGAGTTTTTAATATAATATTAAATTTTTTCGTTCCTAACGTAGGCTAAGTATTTAGAATGGTTTGTTGTGTTAACCTGGTGTATCTCACTATTAATTTTTGTCTTACAAGATTACTGCCAAAAGTATCTCATTGAAGCGCCTTAGCGATTAAATCATTTAACAAATTTGTAGGTCTATTCTGTAGAACATCCGCTTTTATTCTAACCTTCATAATTATGAAATTCAGTTATAGTCCAATAATATCCGTCGGGATCTCGAAATGAAAATTCTTTTTTGGTAGAATTTGGATTCAAGTGCATATCTGCTTCAATCGAGCCATTTATCTTTTCGATATTTTGACGTATAAGATTGATGTCCTTGGTTCTAAAGTAAAAAATTAGGCCATTTCCGGGAGGGATACCTGGATCTGTCATAGTAGGGTGATGGTGCTCTCCCCATTTATGAAGACATATTAAGACTTCATCGGTTTCAGATACTAGTATATCAAACTCTTTCCCCCCGTGCAAACTTTTGCATTCAAATACAGATTGGTACCATTTAGAACTGGCTTCAACGTCTTTCACAGCTATTATAGGGTCAATTTTGGCCATAGGGGTTTTGATTAATATTTCTATTATGTACTAACGTTTTCTATCATTTTTTGAGATAAGAGATAACGGTTTGGTTGGCAGACTTTATTTTCAGCAATTTTGCTCAAACCAAAACTTGATATTTAACCCATTATTCTTCCGTCTATTTTATTTTGGTCTAGCTTTTCTTGAAGAAATAATTTTATTACATTGAAAGCATATAAGTAATTTTTTATAGGAAGCCCATCCCCGTAGCCCACATCAATATTTTCTGGAAATTGCTCACTATTCTTATTAATACTATGGAGATAATCTCTCGCAGTATTACATAAATAATTTAATTTATCTCTTGTAATATAATTTGATTGGGTAGATACGTTGAATATGATATCATCAATAAGGTCAATAAGAATTCTACTGACTTCATCAGACACTATAAATTCATCATATGTTATTGAAGTAATCCATTCAATTACTACCATATACAAAGCGTCATCAGCAAGATGATTTTTTAGTTTGGTCAGTTCTTTTATTGAGTTTTTATATTTTAAGTGAATTTCCTCAAATAATAAAAGATTAAATACAATAAGGTAACCATCGTTTACCCAAAATTTCTGTTTTTTGAATTCTAATAAACTTTCCGAGGGCATATGATGAATTTATTTTAATTCCAGCCTAACGAGTGGCTTTACACATAGATGTGTAATATTTCATTCTTGGTAAGTTTACGCAATGATTTCAACAATATATCGTTTTTTGAGACAAGGGATAACGGTGGCGCTATGGTTAGTTGCCGATTTCGAAGTAATTTCTTATCAAGTTACACCGAACTTTAATAAGAGCGAAAACGCTTAGATCTGCACTGCAACGGCAATTAACTATAGTGCGTGTTACCAACCGTTATGATTTAATTCAATCGGGCATATCCCAATGTTTCTATATCTTCAATACTTTTCGTCAAATAAGTTTTCTCATTGGTAATTACATACAAATCATCACAAACATCAACAATATGCTTGTACATATGGTCAGTTATTATTATCCCTTTATTCTCTTTTTCTCGAAGAATTAATTTTTTGATTGAATCTACATGAATCGGCATAACTTGAGAAAAAGGTTCATCCAACATGCAAAATCTAGTTTGAGATACCAATATTGTATAAATCTCAATAATTCGCCCTTCTCCTCCTGATAAGTTAATCAATTTTGACTTATAAAATTTCCCGAATTCAGGGAAGTTATAAATCAAATCTGCAAAATCCAGTTTGAAGTCATTAAAAATCCTTTTAATTGTTAGTGAGTTAGGGACAAATCTTTTTTGCGGTAAATATCTTAGGTCTTTAGGAGAACGATTTGAAGTAACTAGTGCCTTACCATTTATTCGAATTGATTTATCACTGGGAATAAGTTCACCAAACAAAATTTTCATCAAGCACGACTTGCCAGTTCCATTCCTCCCTAAGACTCCTGTCACTTTCCCTGTCTCACTTTTTAAATATACATCCTTCAAAATTCGCTTCGAACCAAATTCCAGTAAAACACTATCAACTTCAAGTATATTTATCATTGGGCCCTCAAGGTTAAAAAGAATAATATCAGAAATAGAATAAAGTCAACCGTAAGAGTTGAAATCCACAAATGTTTTTTCGTCAATCCTAGATTTTTATAGTAATAGAACTCATCCTTTTTGGAACTTTGTATATAATAAAAAATCAAGCCAAGAGTAATAATTTTGAACCAAAACAACGCTTGAACTATATATATTGCCTTTTCTCCATACCAGATAATCAGATATAAACAAGAAAGAGTTATCAAATTACTTGCGAAAGCAAACGACTTATAAAATGTAATTATTAATCGTATTGTCGTTCTCATTTTAATGGTTGGTAACGGTCTTGCTTTGTGCAGTGCCGGATAAAGAAAGCACAAACCCAAAAGCTTCGCACTAAAGATATTAGAAACCACCGGACTTTCAATAACCACGAACCCGGCATTGCTCAACATTATTGTTAAGCTTCGTTTTTATCTTAGTAAACAATGCGCCGCAGAACGTCAAATTTAAAGTCGCCGTAAAAGTATATTGGTACGGTTTTAAGATCTTTTGAAACTGCTTCAAAGTATTTACAGATCATTCATGGAGCCGAAATTTATTCGTTTATTCAATTAGTGAAGCCGCAAATTTTTGACGTCTAATGTCGCAATTGATTGCGAAAAGCATCCGAACATCAGCTCCGACATTTGTTTAAAAGCACCGAAATCTTATTAGCAGAAGCGCTAGGAAATGAAGCTTAACGGTTATGCTTTTTGCAGGGCCGGAAAAACATTGAGCACCGTCCCCTTCTGCTCGCACTAAAGTAATTTAAATCGCACTCACTTTCATAAAACACTGCCACGGACTTGCTAAAAGCATTTGTTAGGCTGCGTTTTTATCGGGTGGCCTTGCATTGCTTAAAATAAAATATAAGACCAGAAAGGTTTGGGCAAAATGAAGCTTAACTAGCAAATATATGCAGTAGGAGCGTATATATTTCCTATGTGTTATCGATAACAATCGTTTTTTGAGACTAAGGGTGTAATTACTGGAACGTACATAAACCGCCACTTCATACATTTTAGTCAAATTGTGAATTTGGCAAAAACGAATTCATGAAAAGTGCATCCTATATAAATCATAAAACGACGGTTTAATGATAAACCAAGAAGAAACCCAATATCAGTACTATCCGTCATTATTCATTAGATTTTAAACAAAGGTGGCAGATTCACCTTCACTTTACGATATAAATAGGCTATTCTACTTTCATGACCAGATTGAAAAAATTGTTAGAAACTCTTTCAGTTTTAGTCTCAAAGTAATTTTTCATAATGTTTATTTGTTAGTTTTGATTTAAGGAAACCACTACACTTCCCAGACCTGTCTACCCTGAATATCGGTATATAGCTATGACGTTATGATACCTATATCAAGTGGCGGTAATTTCCCAAACCGCCTACTTACAGAACAAACGACAGACAAAAGAATAAAGTGACAACAAAATCAGGCTTAGACATTCATAAGAAATTATACGGACTTGACCACTTAAGAGCATTAGCGATTATAGTGGTTTTCTTTTATCATTATTTTATAGTTGCCCGTGGACAACCGAAATGGTTGCCAGATGTAGCTTCGTTCGGTTGGACAGGCGTTGACTTGTTTTTTGTGTTGAGTGGATTTTTAATCTCTTCTCAAATCTTCTATCAAATCAAACAAGAACAACCCATTTCATTTAAAATTTTTTTTATTAAACGATTCTTTAGGATCGTTCCTGCGTTTTTGGTAACAGTTGGACTTTATTTTTGCTTTCCATTTTTCAGAGAAAGAGAAGCACTGCCACCACTCTGGAAGGTTTTAACTTTTACTCAAAATCTTGGGCTTGATGTAAAGGATTTTGGAACCTTTTCTCACGCTTGGTCTCTATGTGTAGAAGAACATTTTTATTTGTTTTTTCCTATAGTTTTAATTTTCTTACAAAGATCCGAACTATTTGCTAAATCATATTGGCTATTAATAGTGCTGTTTTTATTTGGTTTTGGAATTAGACTTTATTGTTATAACTATCTGTATATACCTAAAATTGAAGATGATTACAGTTGGATGTATTGGCACAAATACATTTATTACCCGACGTATAGTCGTCTAGACGGACTTTTAGTTGGCGTTTCACTTGCAGGCATTTATGTTTTCTTGCCAAAATTTTATACTAAAATTTCACAATATGGAAACCATTTTATTCTACTAAGTTTATGTATTTTGACAAGTGCCTATTTTTTATGTGAAGACCAACAAACCTTTAGCGCTTCAATTTTTGGTTTTCCATTAATCGCACTTGGCTTTGGATCTATAGTTTTAGGCTCTATTAGTCCGACAAGCTTTTTGTATAAGTGGAATTCAAAAACTACCACGTTTATTGCAAACCTTTCGTTTGCAATCTATTTGATACATAAAGGTATAATTCACGTAACACACAAATTATTAGATCAATTTAAAATAGAAAGTAATATAATGCTCATAATTTGTATAATAACCTGCATACTGGCAGCATATTTACTACACTTGATAATAGAGAAACCATTTATGAAATTACGAAGTATAATCATAAAAGGACAACTAAAACCTACCGCCAACATTGGTACGGCTCATATTTCAGTCTTCATTTAGCTAATTATAGCTTATTTCATCGTTTTTTGAGACAATTACTAGTTATAATCACAACTAGTCGATGTGACCTAATTTTAAAAATATTAACGTCTGTTATGACTTGTCCGGTAATGTATTTAGTATGATGATTTATCAAGTATAAATAGACAAAGCAAACCTCCGTTTAATAAAAACATCTGCATACTTACGCCAAACGAGAATTTTTCTATTTTGATATTAAGCTTTTCCAACACAATAATAACTCTTTCAAATCAGTCAAGGGTATTACAAAGGGACTTGGGTTACCACCTGTTATAATTAGTTTATCCGGCTCTAAATACGCATCTAGGTTTATCAATGAATCCCCGTAGAAAGGGTTCTTTAATAGAGTCATATTGGGCGTTTAAAGCCAAATCAATATCACGCAAAAATTCATCGATTTCGTCAATATTTTTCCAAATATACAGAAAAGAACTTATGGCATTTTTGCATTCGATATGCTTTCTGCCATTTGATGCTTTATACATGTAAACCTTGTACTGATTTAAAATTTCATTGTTCATTGTAATCCAGCAGCTTTGTTTCACCTGTTCTTGGGTAAATATCGGTTTTGAGCCTAAAATTGAAGGAAGTTTATTTATGGGTTGCTTATTCGAGCTCTATAAAAAGTTTATTATTATTTTTCAAACTTGATTCGCAAATTCGCTTTAACGCATCGTGAACAGTTATATCTTTTGGATTTATGCGGTCGTCTAACTCTGTTAGTTGGGCAAGAAATTCCTTAACTCTTGTGCACTCCCATTCTTCATCATGCCACCCCTCTACTCTGAAGTAATTATACATTACGCTATCTTCATGGTATTGCCCCAGGGGAATATTGGATAAGATCTCATCAAAATGAAAATCTAGTAAATGTAACTCAAAGACAGTTTGCCCACTTTTAGTTTTTTCCCTCAAAACAACTTCTGGAGATCCTTCATAACCTTTATGTAAATTTATCGATATCACACGTTCTACTTTAAATTGCTTTTAGTATCTACAACTAATTAGTTGCTGTACTGTCACCATCGTTTTTTGAGAAACTATAAGTCCTTTAGCAACTGCTTAAGAAAAGCATCGGTTACAGTTTCTTTATCTCCTTTATCGTAAACACTAAGGAGGTAAATTTTTTCACCCAATACCTGCACAAAAGTAATTAACCGTGCTCCACCACTTTTCCCTCTCCCTTTACTTTTTATGGCAAATCTTATCTTATAACAGTTTTTAAATATCTCATTCCCCTGAATAGGCTCATCTAGTAATGAATCAGCTAATACTACCAAATCATCTTTGATGGAAGGGAATTTTTTGTGCAACTTTTTGAATTCCTTCTGAAAATTCGGCGTTGGTATTATATTATAAGCCATTTAAGAAATCGTTGAAAGACGGCACTTGTAGCTTACCTTCTTCAATTAGCTTCATTTCGTTATATCCAGCCTTTATACTTTCACCAATATTAAACGCCTCAAGTTTCTTCTCCAGTTCTTTCCAATCCTTTAATGGGATCTGAACTGCAGTAACTTTGCCTTTTCCGTTTGAAACAAGTTGTACATTCATCTTAAATAATTTATGAAACGCAATTGCGCTTCCGTAATCTTCTATTCTCTATTTACAATTGGATTTTTAACCCAACCATTAATGTTCACCCCAGCATGTCTAAGATAGCGATACAAAGTTGTTCTACTTCCTATCTTCAGTACTTTACAAATTTCGTCGGTAGATAGGTCTTTAGCGTTATATAGAGTTGCTGCTGTCGAAGCTGTCTTCATAGCCATTTCCGATAGACCTTTTGGCCGCCCGCCAATCTTACCTCGGGCTCTGGCTGAAACCAAACCTGCTTTTGTTCTTTCTCTAATTATCTCCCTTTCGTTTTCGGCAAAAATTGAACTTAGCATATACCAGATTCTGCCCATTGAAGTAGATGTATCTATGCCTTCCACAATACTTTTAAACTCTATGCCCTTCTCACGAAACTCTACCATTAGCTTTATTAATTCTAAGGTTGTTCTACCTAATCGGTCGATCCGCCAAACAGTGACAACATCTCCTTTCCTAAGCATTTCGGTCATCTTTAAATATTGCGGTCTGTCCTTTTCTGCTCCACTTATTTTCTCTTTGAAAATCTCTTCACATCCTGCTTTCTTTAAAGCATCAACTTGAAGCTCATAATTTTGTTCGCTCTTCGAAACCCGTACATAACCAACCTGCATAGTACACTAAAACGTTTATCATGCAATATAATGAAAATAGATTATGTAAACAACGAAATAGTACAGGTAAAACAAAGCAAAGCTTACAAACTGGAAAATTAATGTAATCCATTTTATCGGTCGTTTTAATACACCCTGTATTATAGGATAGTTGTACATAGTTTATTTGTACGGCTAAATCAAATTTAAAATTATTTGTATGTTGCAATCCTAATGAAGAAAAGATTATTTGCATATGCATTATTAATTTTAGTTGGATTGAGCTATTGTACAACAACAACTGATAAAGAAAACAACAAGACAGTCGAAGCATTCGAAAACGAAGACTCGATTGAAAGTTTTTGGAAGTGGTTTTCAAAAAATCAGACAAGGTTTCGTGATTTTAAAGGCAACCCAACTAAATCCGATATTTATTTGAATGAAATCCTTGCAGAGGGAAGAAAAATAAAGGATGGCCTCGCCTTTGAACTTGAATTACCAAAAGAAGGAACTATAAATCTCACGGTTTCGGCTAACGGAGATACAAGCCTATTCTCAAAAGTTCAAGAAATTGTTTCTAAAGCCCCAAAGATTCAAGGGTGGAGAGTTCTTGCTTTTCGACAAAGGATTTCCGAGTCACAAGTAACAGATATGGTTCTTAAAACCGGCAATCATACACTTGATCCAAAACAAATTGCATTTCTTCCAATTATTTCAGGGAAGACCTTAGACATAATTGTTTACGTTCCTGATATTACTGAAGAAAATCGAAATGAAGTCGCTAATGGGAGTTTGATGCTTTTAGATAACATTTTGGGAGAATATGATTGCGTGAAAAAAGTTCGGAGTTACGACTTTCAATCATTCCCCAGTGACAAGCGGCAATTGTTGCAACTTCAACCTTTAACTGAAATTGCCAAGTATGTCGATGCTTTCCATGCAGATATTAAATAAGGGCCTTGACGGTAAATAAAATCAGATAAGGCGATGTATATTGATAACTTGCTTATAAAAAGCTCGGGTAGTGCCCCGCTGATTTGAGCGACAATAGTTAACCTAGGCAAAAAATGCTATTTTCTAGTGTATTTAAACCTTCCTTAAAATAAACAGCGATTTGAAATCCTTGCAGGTTATGGCTAATACTAAAACTTGAGATTTGAATATTTGATATTTAGGGCTGGCAATTTTTCTACAGCGAAGTAATGACCGATTTTGTACCTTTCTTTAACTTACCCCTTTAATTACAAAAAGTCTAAGGAGCATCGGCACTTAAGAGGTGTTTGCAACAAAGTTCTAATTTAAATTAGAGTTGAGATAACAGCCCTTTTCTTAATAAATTTAGCAAAAGCAACTAGACAATGAGTACCAGTACCAAAGCAGCAGAGCAGCAAAGGAAGCAGCGCCAAAAAGAATTCAAGGAAAAAAAAGAACATCAGGAGCGTGTTAAAGCCGAGGCAAAACAGGCTAAAAACAAATCTGGTACTGAAGGTGAAGCGGGTGTTGAGAACATAAGCCCCAAGGCAGCAAACATCAAAGTAGCAGCAGGAAAAACAGATATTACTAAATAAAATCATTCGCACTTCCACCCAGAGTTGGGCACACATGCTAATGCCTAAAAAAGAGTATCTCAGTATTGAAACCCGGCACAGGTTTGATCCTCTTACTACTATCTGAAAGTTAATGCAGACTGTTAAGAAAGACGAAAGGCAAGCCTCTTTTAAGAAAAATCATCCGGACATCTACTCAAAGCTGGGCGCAAATTAATTTGGTCGGTGAGTATGACGTTTCCGGTGAAAACCGTTACAAAGCGTTTGATATGGAAGCTGTCATGGAACTAAAACCAATGCTTGAGATTGAATATTCAACACAACCAACCGAGAAAGTTTCTACCGAAGTAATGCGGCTTTTTCCCCCCTTTCTTTAATTACCCCATCAGGCTATCATGACAACAAATATTTCCAACAAACAAATGTTACCAATATGGTAATATTTATTATATTTGTACAAGATATGCGAGTGATAGCAGTAAGAACTTTGAAAGACTATTCCGTCGAATATCAGCAAGCGGAACAAGCTTTGCTGAGTTGGTATGAAGAGGCTTCAACGGCATCGTGGAATAGCCCTAATGAATTAAAGGAACAGTACAGACATGTGTCCATACTTACAAACAAACGGGTCGTTTTCAATATTCACGGTAATAGCTACCGCTTGATTGTAGATATTGAGTATCGGCTAAAAATCGTATTTGTAGTATGGTTCGGAACGCACAAGCAGTACGATCATATAGATGCAAAAACAGTAAGTTATGTTAAAGCCAATTAAAACAGAGGATCAATATAATGATGCTTTAGCTCGTGTATATGAGCTGATGCAAACTGATATACAGGAAGGATCAACTGCCTCTGACGAATTAGAAGTGCTCAGTATTCTTATTAAAGAATACGAGTTGGTACATTATCGTATATCATCTCCAAACCCATTAGAGGCCATTAAATTCAGGCTGGATCAAATGGGAATTTCTGAAAAAGAGCTGGGCGATATTTTGGGCTACCGCTCTCGTAAATCTGAGATTCTTTCCGGAAAAAGAAAGTTGAGCTTAGCCATGATCAGAAAGTTGAACGAGGTTTTACATATCCCAGCTCAGGTTTTGATACAAGCTTACTAATGTAATTATACCAGGCCAGTAGTACATCCAAATCTATTAACTCGTTTGTGGTTCCACGGCATTCCCTCGAAACGCAGCCTGCTGTAAAACAGGTCTTGCCCTTCAGTATGAAAGCCGTCTGCAAGCTCACTCAGCTTGGCAATGGCGGCACTGTCGTCTTTGGTCTTTTCATAATAACACATGGACTTTGGCAGGCTAACAATTCTGCAGGCCTTGCTAATGCTTGCGTGATAAGCAGAAACCACATAAACAGCCATATCTTTCCGCTGGCAAGGCTTTAGAACTTTTTTGAAAGAACATCTTTTAAGATTTTGTTATCTAAAGCCAGCTCGGAAAACATCTGTTTCACTTTCCGGTTTTCCGCTTCCAGCTCTTTTAACCGCTCAAGTTCCTGACTGTCTATGCCCCATACTTCTTCTTCCAATTATAAAATGTGGCTTTATGAATGCCAAGCTCACGGCAAATATCAATTGCGTTTTTCCCAGCTTCGTGTTGCTTCAATGCCTGCACGATCTGTGTTTAGGTAAATACTGCTTTTTTCATGGTTGACTATTTAAAGTTAAGACTTTCGCCTTTCAAATAGTCCGAGTTTTGGGGAGGGTTACAACTATCCGGTCTTCTACTGAATGTACCCTTGCCTTGAACATCATTTGCTGCTGTTGATAAAGGGTATGGATCACCATCAGATACTTTTGCTCCCGGGCAGTCAGGGGAAAGCCCTGGTACAGATCCAGTAGCAAATCTATGCTTTTGAGGTTTCTGGCCACATAGCGCAGCTGTTTGCCGATGGCCCAGCGAAGCTCTTTCTTGTTTTTAAGCCGTTTTTGGGCCACTTTCAGAAACTCCTTCCGGGCTACCTTACGATATGTGCGGGGCTTCTTTGCTTGCAGTCCCGGTTTGAAAAGGGTATCGATGAGCTCCTGGGTCTTTTCCCGGGCTTCGTTCAACAGGCCCAGATCGGTGGGATAAGCAATGTTTTGTGGGCAGGCCGTTGCATCGAACAATACCCGGCCTTTATTTGGAGCAACCGGTGTGGGATTCTCTGGTGGCGGGGCACTGCCATCTTTCTGACCCTTCCCGGGATCAGGCTCGTTCGGGCCTTCTTTATCAGGAATATCCGGCTTGGGGGAGAACTTAGTTGCTGATGAAGGTGATGGATCTTTTCATTAAGTGCATTGATCTGTTCCATGCCCATCTGGTTACGAAATCCTACAAACAGGGAGGCATCAAAAGGAGGATCAGGGCTAAAGCTGGAGTAGCCCAGAAAGTACTGCATGTACATGTTCTCTGAGATTTGGGCTACCGCTTCACGGTCGTCCAGGTTGCACATATGCTTGATAATCAACGAGCCGATTACGATTCTCGGACTTATCGGAGGCCGGCCCGTAGGGCTTAGCCCAACCTGTCGGGAATACACATTGCAAATTTCATCCCAGGGGATCTTATCGCCTAACAACACCCAACGGTTATTCTTATGTAATTTCTGGGAAAAGGGAGTCTCAAAATATATCCTTGCACTTAGAGTCCCTAAGTTGGACATAACTACCTATTTCTCAAAATAAAAGGTGTTTTTCAGCAGACCCTAAAATAACTATCGGAAATAATCAGTAAAATAGACTTAGCAAAGGAAAAATGTATGAAAGTGCTGTGGTGATAACACCTACTACGAGAGGAAATGAAGCTCTAGCTGTTAAGTGCCGTAATGCTGTTTCACCAAGTTTTTTCCATACTCTTTCTCACGTCATTTTTCATGACATCTGTAAACGTAGAGTTATAATTGTTTCTTAATAAAAGTGGGTCATTGGTGAAGAATTTGGAAATTAAGGAAAAAGGAAAAAGAAATATGTAAAAAACGATAGCCAAGAGAATTGTTGGAATAATTTTGCTCAAAATAAGAGACAACTTAAACCATAGCCATTCTATTTTATCAGCAGCCCAATCCGAAAATGCTCCAATAAGTCCGATGATTAAGGCTGTGTATATTGCCCATTTTTGGTTGAACACCAAGAATATAATTACAAAGCCCAATGATATGATCAAAATAGTTGATTTTGATGTGTCTTTTTTCATTGTCGTACAGATTAAAAAAGCGTGTAAATGAATGGTGCTAGGGCACTGCTGCCTCCAAAAACAATTAAGAGCCCAAGTAATAATAGAACTACTATTATTGGTGCTAACCAAAACTTTTTGCGCTCTTTAATAAAGAGCCACAAGTCTTTTAAAGAATTCATATTTTTTTTCCTTTTATTTTATTATAAATTTCGACACCTAATTTTTTTGCACCTAGTGGACTATTATGAAACTTATCATAAAAATCCTGTTGTCCCCATATCGAGGTTTTGGTTAAATCAATAACTGTATATTTATCACCACAAACCTTTAATATGACTCCATTTAGTTTCAACATAAGGTTGAAATAATCAACCCCGTTATAGGAATATTTATCTAAATATTGTAATTGAGAAGTTCCCTGAACATTACCTTTGGGACTAAGCTTATACATTAAACTAGGTTGGGTAACAAATATCGGTTCAGCGCCCAAAGTATTTGAATAATCAATCAATTTATTAAGTCTGCTTTCTAAACCAGTCAAATTAGCGTTGTATAAATTATATAGTTTTTCTGAGGCAATGCCTTTGTCTGTATATGTTATCTTTGAGAAATCGATTTTCCTATGTCCCACCTTCGACTTATATGACTGATTCCAACCACTCATTTTCATGTAAAAGTTGTAAATAATTGAATTTCTCTTTGTATTTTCTTTTAATGAAGCAAGTGTACTTGCTTCATTAAGGTCTAAGACATCATAAGATGAACTATAGGATATTTTATAGAAGTCATTTATCCCTATATAGAATATAATATATTTAGGTTTCAATTGTGGGATTTGAGGAAACCAAACTTCAAAATCTTTTAAGTGCCCGAATGTTGATTGTCCATCAATTCCAGCATTTGCTACGACTATGTTTTTGCCATCTTGTTTATAGCATTTTTCTATTACATCTTGCCAAGTTTCGCCATCAGTTATATATCTCTGGTCGGTTGTGCTTCCACCTATTGTAAGAATGTCAATCGTGTTAGGCGCATTGAATGAACTCTTGCCTCTAAGCCCAAATTTATCCCGGGTATAATGTACATCAATTAAATTTTTAGTATATAAATCACTCTGATACACATATTCCTTATCTCTAATTATATTTAAATTATCTAATTGATTTTTTTTAAAGAACCATCCACCCATAAATACCTCAATTAGCAAAAGACCAATTGATAATATCAAAATGTTGATAAAAAGTGCCTTCAAAACGTTTTTCATCATTAATCCATTTTAAATTTAACCATCCATTTTTCTCTGTTTTCCCAATCAGGCTGTTGTGTTTTTTCTAATAGAAAATTGTTTATCACCAGATAATCCATTTCTGTTCGCATAAAACATTTATAAGCATCTTCAGGTGTGCAAACAACTGGTTCGCCTCTTACATTAAAACTTGTATTCACCACTACTCCATAACCTGTTTTAATTTTGAAGGCATTAATTAGTTTCCAATATTTCTCATTGGTTTCTTTGTGAACGGTTTGAACACGTGCTGAAAAATCCAAATGGGTAATGGACTGTAAATCGCTTCTCTCAAGATATAGCCTATCCCATAAGTCAAGGTCAAAATAATTATCAGGTATTTCCTTCCGCCTTTCTTTTTTAACATCTGCTACCAATAACATATACGGTGAAGATGGCTCTAAATCAAAATAGTCTTTCGAATGTTCTGCAAGAACAGAAGGCGCAAATGGACGAAATCCCTCCCTGTATTTAATTTTCAGATTGAGCTTCTTTTGCATTTCTTTATTCCTTGCGTCTCCCAGAATACTTCTGTTGCCCAATGCTCTTGGTCCAAATTCCATTCTTCCTTGAAACCAACCGACAATATTTCCCTTGTCAAGTAATTCGGAGGCTTTGGAGCATAAATCATCAAAAGAATCGAATTTTGTAAATGTAGATTTGTGTTTTTTAAATGTAATGAGAGCCTCTTTATCAGAATATTCTGGACCAAGGTAGCTACCTTTCATCCTGTCGGCACATTGTATCTTGTTTCTTGCTTGGTCAAAATACATATAGTTGGCCGTAAGGGCTGCACCCAAAGCACCTCCTGCATCACCGGAAGCTGGCTGTATGTATATTTTCTTAAATATGTTTTCTTGTAATAATTTTCCATTCGCTACACAATTTAATGCAACACCGCCTGACATACACAAATATTCGGAGCCTGTAAGTCTCTTGGCCTCTTTTGCCATTTTTATTACTATTTCCTCCGTTACTTTTTGAATGGCAAAGGCTAAGTTGCAATGCTTTTGTTCAATTTCACCGTCAGGTTTTACAGTCTTAAAACCAAATAAAGTCTCCCACTTGCTTTCATTAATCATTTTTAACCCCGTTGCATAATCGAAATATTTTTGGTTTAACCAGATGGAACCATCTTCTTTTATATCAACTATGTTTTCTTTAATGAGATTTATGAATTTTTCTGTTTGCTCTGATATTGGATTACCATAAGGTGCTAATCCCATCAGTTTATATTCGCCTGAATTTACTCTAAAGCCCAAGTAGTAAGTAAAAGCGGAGTATAACAATCCAACAGAATGGGGGAAACGCATTTCTTTAATCATCTCAATTTTATTCCCTTTGCCATGAGCAATGGTAGCCGTAGCCCATTCACCAACACCATCAATGGTTAAAATTGCTGACTCCTCAAAAGAAGAGGGGAAAAAAGCACTTGCAGCATGTGACATATGATGTTCTGGAAACAGAAGTTTCAGTTTTTTGCTATCAAATGATTCAACTTCCGTTAGTCCTTCTTTAAGCAATTTTTTGAGAAACATTTTTTCTTTTAACCATATCGGTATAGACATGATAAATTGTCTTACCCCTCTTGGAGCAAAAGCGTAATAAGTCTCTAATAATCTTTCAAATTTCAATAACGGTTTATCGTAGAAAACAACCGCATCAAGTTCATCGATCGTCAGTCCTGCCTCTTCAAGACAATATTTTACTGCCTGAACAGGGAAATCTTCTGTATGCTTTTTCCTTGTAAATCTTTCTTCTTGAGCAGCTGCAATAACCTCACCGTCAACAGTGATAGCTGCTGCTGAGTCGTGATAGAAAGCTGATATACCTAGTATTTTCGTCATAAGGTGTAAATTATTGTGTCTTTATTAGTATGGCATGCAACCCTATGGTGCTTGTCGGAATGCAGAATCCAAAACACGGAACTTACTGTCAGCACTGAACTTAAAATGAAGCACAAAACTTCATTTAAGCCATGAACTCGCCTCTTTGCAAAACGCCTGTTAGCAGTTCATTATTAACTTTCATCTATCATTGTTTAACTGCTTTTTCAGTTCAGTTTGTCCGTTTGTCAATGAATCTGAAAGCAGTATTAATCGCTTTTTTATTTTGCCTTGGTCATTTGCAAGTAGCACTTCAAATCCTCAACGTGTCAAACCTATAATTGTTTTTTTTATTTAACTTTTTTGATTTTGTCGATATATATGATGGGTGCGACAAAGTTGTTGATACTATTAACATAAATCAAATTACCACTAACCATCCATTAAAGCCCTCTGAAAGAAGGGCTTACATTCCCAACCGATTGTAATTAAAAAGTACTTGGATCGGCCTAAGTGCTACTATACTTTCAGGGAGTAACCAGTGCGAAAATTCTATCGTGGCAGTCCTATTTCGTCTGCCTTTTTTCGCGGGGAAAGCATATTTTACTTCGTCTTAATTTGTAATAATCAAGCAACATTAGAGACTTTCTGCCGTACACTCAACTTTGTGAAAATGATCAAATTAAGTTAAGAACAGAGATTGTACCTGCTTTTATATTAATTAAATGGAACCTAATTCAATGAATTTTACAAGCCTGAAAGCAATATTTGATGCCTCACCTAGTTCCTGCCTTGTTCTTTGACCAGATTTTCCTCGTTTTACTATCGTAGATGTTAATAGAGCTTATTGCCGGGCTACTAACACGCAGGCCGGCGATCTGATTAATAAAGGACTATTTGAAGCTTTCCCGGATAATCCAAATGATCCGGAGGTTAACGGCGAAGAAAAAGTGCAAGCATCACTGGAATTAGTTATTTCTACTAAAGCTACTCACACAATGGACGTTCAGAAATATGATATTCCAGTTCGTGGCAGCGATGACTTTGAAGTGCGGTATTGGATTTCGGAAAATTCTCCCGTTTTAGATGATCTGGGTGAGATTGTTTATATCATTCATAGCATAACCGATATAACCGAAAAAATAAACGCAGAGGAACAACGCAAAAAGGCGGAACAATTAATAAGGGAAAGCGAGGCAAAATATCGCTCTATAATAGAGAGCAGTATGGACGGTATTCTTCTTACAGTGAGTGATGGACGGGTTCTTGGGGCTAATAGGGCCGCCTGCGAAATTTTCAAAATGACCGAAGAGGAAATATGCCGGGCAGGAAGAAAAGGTCTTGTTGATGATACTACAGATCCAAGTTTACAACTATTATTAGAATAGCGCAATCGAACGGGAAGAGCCACCGGGGAGTTAACGTTTAAACGTAAAGACGGAAGCAGATTTCCCGGGGAAATTAGTTCAGTAGTGTTTACAGATGAGCATGGAGTTGAACGAACTTCAATGACTATTCGTGATATAAGTGAACGCAAACTGGCAGAGCAAAAGCTCTCCGTTACGTCTAATGCTTTAAAGCAGACGTTGGGCGATCTGAATAGAATTATGCACTCGTCTATCGATATCATTTGTTCTGTTGATGAAGAAGGGCGATTTATTGACTATTTAATTTTTATCGAGTCGCTTAAGAACTCGTGAAGAAGATCAGGAATATATTTTGGATAGTATTTGGATTCACTATCGTCTTATTCGTAATTTATAAAATAGCAGTCAATTCATTTACTGACCATTTTCTTGGAACCCATCCGGTTCAAGCTAAGGCAGTCATAATTGATGAGAAAAATTACATGGGTAACCAGCCAGTCAAACCAGAGTTCTCATATTCTTATCAGTTTGAGGTCAATGGTAATAATTACCAGGGCAACGCTCACGATAACTCTTTAAAAATCGGAGACACCGTCATTGTCGTTTACAACCGCGAGTATTCTGCTATTAATAAACCTTTAAACCCTAAAAAATTGATGTATCCACATAACCTCATGCGAAAGAAAATCAAGGATTGGACGTGCCGTATCCGATAAGTGGAATCTGCACATACCTACCACATTACCGCCTAAACACCCGGAGCTTAAGCAGGAAAACTGTCAAGGGCCGCGGCGATAGACGCGGTTTATATACCCTTTACTGTTTTCCTGTGTCGCAATCTTTGTGACTGCGGTGTTGTGGTGTTTTTTAATTGAGGCTGTAAAATAGGCGTGTAATGAATACCTGCCTGCTGGCGGTGGCAAGGCTAACTGCGAAATGTAACCACGTGTGTGGCGCATAATATTAACCATGTACCCTGCAAAAATGGGTGGCATTTTTTATTATTATGACATCAGTTATTTTCCCTCACTTCTTCCAGCTTTCTCTTTGCCTCCTTTTGATCTTTTTCTGCCTGCGCTGCTTCCGCTTCAGCAGCAATTATCGCTTGCTGTTTGATCATTGCCTTTTCGGCGATATCTATGAAGCTCTTTGGGTCTTCCGCTAATTTTATTTCAATGGTCTTGGCTACTTCGGGGTACAGCGCCCTTACTAGCCAGAAATTATATGCTTCACTATTCAAACGGTCATTTTGATGATAGAAATGTAATGCAGTGCCGATTGATCCGGCCGTTATCGCAAAACAAACCACTAAACCAACGATCAAATTCTTCGACCATGCACCAAAATGATGACTGTTTTTTACCCGAATGAAATTCGGTATCGTGGCTACAATTACTTTCAATTCATCGATCTGCTGCTGTATTTTTTGAGCGTCATAGCGCTTGTTTGCCATTTCAATCCGTGCTGAAATTGTTTCCAACGTGCCACGGTATTGTTCCAGAAAGCTTTTTAAGAAGTCGGCTATACTTGTCTCCATCACACCAATCCTACCAGCAAAACCTTGAATCAGTTCTTCCATGATATTAACTCTTTCTTCTAATTCCTCATTTTGCATAACAATAATTTTAAGGTTCATTATAATTGTTAATTGATTTACCTGCTTATGCCGTGTGATTGGGATTGTTCCGCTTTATGCTTTTTCCGTTTTCTGCGGGCGATGTCAGCGTCACCTATGGGGTCAGGTAGTGCGGCGACAAATCGCGACTCCAGCAATATTTCCAATATGCCTTTGCCGACATTCGGAGTATGGCTATATTCAGACGAAACACTCTGCAGGATTCCTTGACGTAACTGGGCGGCAGAAAATGGATGGTTTATTTCCCTTGCCGCATGATACTGTTGGACTTGCTGGTTCCGGTTTAAAGCCGCGTCTATCCGGGCAAAGCTTAAACTACGGTCAATAGCCGACCCTTTCATTTTGACATTGTTTTTTTCAAAAGATATGCCCTGTACTTCAGTGGTACCTCTGCGTAACTTATAAGCGATGGTAATTCCCTGCCTGGCAAGCTCAGCTTCTAACCGTTTCCAAGTGGTGGCTGTTTTAATACATGGTTTAATAGCGTCAAACATTTCATATCTGATCTTCTCCCTTCCCTTTAATGCGTGGCGGTTCACCAGATCTTTACCTTCACCCAAATGATAGCCATATCTCAATGTAATCTCCTTACAGGCTTTGACATTCTTAGCGAAATTGTTTTTATCACTAATCGTCCTGCCGTTATTATCCACTCGGTTATAGATCAAGTGGAGGTGTGGATGAGCACGGTCGCTATGACGAACGATTAAATACTGCGTATCTCTGATACCGACCTTTTCCATATATTCTTTCGTCCGTTCCACCATGATCTCATCGCTTAGTTTGGGCAGGTCTTCTTTGCTCCAACTAAGTACCAGGTGTCCCACTGCTTTGCCCAGCTCCGGACGCATTTTCCGCTGCAGGTTAAAATCCTGCACGACGGCACTCGCGTTCTTCATTCGTACACCTTCAGCGGACAATATCGTAGCTTCCGGTTTATTCACCACATAACGGACACAACCGCCAAAGCTTCTCCCGGTGATCGGCTTACCCATCATGGTGCCTAAGTTTAGTCAATAAATCTTCTACCTGTTTCAGGATAGACTGGCATTTCATAGCAAGCGTAAACAAACCTGCCACATGCGCCAGATGTGTAAGCTGGTTCAGGTTGTTAGCTACCCCTGCAAGTATCCTGAACCAACCGGTTTCTTCAGGGGTAAACCGCGGAACAATTTTTGCACTTTTAGCAGCTCTTCTGAACCACTCACTGGCTTTTAGTCCCGCATTTTTCGCCCGGCCCTCAATCAGCATCTTTTCCGTGGGGGTTAAGCGTATCATTAAAAAATCACTCCGTTTGATCGTTTTCTTCGGTCTTCCAGGCGTCCGCACTTTCGTTATTGTCTTATTTTTTGTAGTTGCTGTCATGCGATCATTTCGTTTTTGGTGCTGTAAAAAAACTGACCAACGGGAGCGGGTTCCGAATCACCCATCGGGGTGGATTGAGTTTTTGTGAAGCAAAAACATTAACTCGCTCCTTACTGTCGGATAATTTTCTCTACTGCCAGTCACTTCGTAACAGTTTTCAATTTTTTCTTTCCGTGCTTCGTCCGTCGCAGTTTCCGATGCTTCGAACCGGGCCTGCACTATTGAGATTTGTAACACTAGTTTTGCTTATCAAATCCCAATCTGGCCAATAAATGAGGCTCCCCTTTGCCGGGTGAAAAGACGGCTGGTAACGGATATAGGCATACTCGTCGAGTTCCCTGATACACTTGTGGTAAGTTGCAATGGATGCGATCTTGGCATAAGCCATTACCGTTTTACGGGTGATGGCAAAAGGGCTGACAAAGCCACTGCGCTGCCAAAAAATAAATAAAGCCGTAAATAAGCTTACATGCGTTGCCTGTACCCGTTTGTCGCTTCCCATACGTTTGACCAGGTCATTATAGCTTGCCAATTTCTTTGAGACAATCATATTCCGTTACCCTCCAAAACCTTGTTAATGTCTTCCAGCTTGTAATACATGATGCTGCCAATCTTGGTAAACCGCAGGGTACCGTTGATGCGCAGGTTCTGTAAGGTGCCGGCTGAGATATTGAGCATCTTCCTGACCTCGCTACTCTTCAGCCATTTCTTGGATTGCACTTGACCCGGCTGAAAGATCTGCTTAAGTTCATTAAGTAATTCTGTTTTAAATTCCCGTAGATCCTCACGGGTGATTAGTTCTACATTCATTATCATCCTCGTTTTAATCTTTAATAGTTTGTTGCATGGCATTGAGTACTTCACTCCTTTTGAAATACACCCTTTTATGCAGGCGCAAATAGGGTAAGCCTCTTTTCATCCAGTCGGTCAGCGTCACCAACGACACGCCGAGTTCTGAGGCGAGGTCCTGCTTGGATAAAAGTTTTTCTGAATCCGGCGGCTGGCTACCGTCTGTTTTAAAGTGTTGTTGTAGTTCTGCCCTGATTGCATCCCTGATGCATTGGCTTAGGACTTCTTGGTTGATGATCTGCATAGCAATTGTTTTGGTACAAATGTGTGCTATGCCATATAGATTTCTTGACCACGCAAATCTGTGTGGTTAAAATGGAGTGGTTTGAGGAAAGTTAAATGCTTTTATAAAGTATTGATTACCAGTTTAATACTGTGCTGGCAAAACAAACGCATATATTATTGGCAAAGCAAGAAATCAGCTTCGCTTTTTTGCAGGATTGATCGTGAAGAGCCTGGACTTTGCAGGAATATCGGCATGTTTATCTCCCAGTTCGCGTTTATCACTGGGAAAATACCGGCGTATCGTTTCGTGGTTAATCTTCTTATCCGCCTCGCGGAAATATTTGCAGATCATTTTAGTCCAAACACTTTGCGTTTGCGAAAACATCAGTTCTTTTCCTTCAGGGGTCTTGAGTTCCTGCATTTGTAAACACAGGTGTAAAACGGCATTTCGGTAACCTTCTGGAATATTGATATAACCCTCCGTTTCCAGCGCAGTTGCTTTTTTGAGGTTGGTTTTAAGCTGAATGATCTCTTGTTTGAGGATATAGATTTCGGAATCTTGCTGCGCTATCACGGCATCATTAGATTTATGGATGTTCCAACGGTCAAGCGAAATCAACAGCTCTGTAAATTTTTGCAGTCGTGCTATCTCACGTTCATTGCGTAAGTGGTTCTTATCATATACATCCTTATTCAATAATACATTTAGCTGCCTTTCTATTAGTGACCAGAAATATTTGAAGAATATCTCTTCCGTACCATCAGAATGATGTGATAGATAGTAGTCCAAGTGGCGTTGATAAAAATCTTGTATTCGGTCATCTGGAATAGCAAATATTCTTTTGAAAAGGTGCCTTAAAAATTGTGATCTGTCCCATTGCAACGGATTGCCGATATCTAGGGTATCCTTTGAAAAGTCAAAGCGGTCGCGGGCTTTGAAATAGGTGACGCTCATAGGTAGGTGATTTACTCAAAAATAAGCAGTTTTGAGAGTTAAAAAAGGGTGCCGAATTATATCTATACTTTGTCAAACAACAATTCATCTGGTGTAATTGGTAATATCATTATCTTGCCAATTACAAAATAATATATTATGACTACTCAAACCGTATGACACCAAGTGAGCTATCGCAAAACTTAACTGAGGTAATAGATGATAAACTTTCTTCAGAAGTACTCTACGCAATTATTGAAAAGATTTTTGAGGACAACTATAATCGCGAGGCCATTGCTCTGCATTCAGACCGTGGCGTTCAAAACCATTTTACCAAATCATACCAATCAAGATTCTTTTTGGAGCTTTTGCAAAACTCCCGTGATGCCATCTCCTTGGGAAAAATTGAAGAAGGAAAAATTAAAGCTTGGGTTAGTGACGGTGTCTTCTATTTTGCTAATAATGGTGCCGAGTTTAACGAGAATGGAATAAAAAGCATTTGTTATCCTGCGATAAGTACCAAAAATGATCGTGGGATGATAGGGCATAAAGGAATTGGCTTCAACGCTATTTTGGAGATCACCAATCACCCTGCAATTGTCACAAAATATGGGACAATGTATTTTAGTAACGAAAATGCGGCTGCCATTATTGACGACGTTGCCAAGCCTGCAAACTTGCTGCCGCTTTTTCAGCTGCCATTATTTGACGAAACAAATCTTTATGATTTATATCCTGCATTATCCGACGAAGGTTTTACAACCTTATTTAAATTCCCGCTCGATAAAAAAACGGATGGAAATGCCGTATTAAAGCAAGCAAAGGAAATCACCGCACAGGACATTATTTTCTTAGCCGACATTACGGAATTAGCTATTGGGGATAACCTAATGAGAATAGCTGAGAAAAAACCGTTTATTAAATTACAGGATGGAAAGCACGACCGGTACTTCAAACAATATAATCATCCTTTTAAACTCTCGAAAGAAACTATCGATACATTTCCGGAGGATGAGGCCGAACAGTTTAAGACAGACTTATCTGTTGAATGCAAATTTCTTTTAGAGGTTAATGATATGGGTACGTTTATCCCGGCCAGTAACTCCAAATTGTATTTATACTATGCACTGGAACCGGTTACAGGTTTATCATTTGGTATTCATAGCTTCTTTTCGGTCACTATTGAGAGAAAGTCTCTTACCAAAATCAGCCCGCTCAACGATTATTTATTTAAAGAAGCGGCTCGTTATTACGGGGATGAATTTTTATCTCTTATTAAATCCGATCACCCTGATTCAGCATTGGAAATATTAGCCTACGAGCGAAAGGACAACGCTGGCTTGGAAAGCTTTTATACACTCCTGAAAACGAATTTAATCGGGAAGGCATTTATCAATCATCCGTTAGCTGGACATTACCTTCGTGCCGATGAGGTGTTACTGGTGAATAAAGATGAATTTAATCTGTTTAATGGCAAGCTGGGTGATAAGTTTTTATTTCAGGCACCAAACCAGACACTCGAAACATGGCTGATTAAGGAAGGAAATGTCGGAACACTTAATAACACCTATATATTTAACCACATCGAGCCCAAGTGCGAAGAAAACAGTGTAAACCCATCATTTTTTCAAACTTTGTACAACTTAAACAAGATTTGGAAAGTAGACTTTGGAAGTAAAAAGATCCTGCTAACGGAAAATGGGACATTAAAATCCGGCAATGATACGGAAGTATTTTACCTTTCAAAGGCAGAATATTCTACTCCCGAGATTTTGGAACGGTCACTGGCTTTTTTAAAAGCGGGTTTAAAAGTAGACGATTTTAACGACCAGCAGCGGAAGCAACTGGGTTTAACTGAATATAGTGAAGAAAGACTGCTTTCCGCAGCTTTAAGGCTATACCGGCGTGAGGTGAAATTTGAGTCAACTGATCAGGATTTGATCGGGTTAGAGATCATTCGTTTTCTTAAGCGGCTGAACCCCAACTCAAAGGGTCGAATTAAGGACGATATTTCATTTCCGGTCATACATAAAGCTACAGGTACCAGCGCCTGGAAAAATTTGATGCATACACCAGTATATTATTCCGATTTTGAATTCGGGACGGCTTATGAAAACGATTTCTATTATATAAATCTTGACCTGCTAAATACAGATAATGATTATGAGGGATGGATGATGTTCGTAGAACAAACCGGTGTGTGGAAAATACCCGGAGCTTTTATTGAAACCGGCCGAAAAGAAATCCCAGACGAGGGGAGCTTCGTCGAAAACGATCGTGAATTTCATAGTCCCACTGCTGAGATTTCCCATTTGTTCGGGCAATCCGTTATAGACAACTGGCTTAAATATCGTGATTTTGTCCTTGCACAAGACCCGCTAAGCAAGGCCATGAAGATTTCGGGCGGTTATAAGGATGATGTCACCCGTCTTGGTCATTCCGGCCTGGCTATTTATTTAAAAACCAGTTCCTGGCTTCCTGCTTTGGTTAAGGGACAACCGAAATTGAAAAGGCCAAGTGAAATCCTTGCCCTATCATCAGAGGAGTTTAACCGCACACATAACCAGGTAATATTTGAATTTATGGATGTGATAAAATGTGATCATTTTATGCACCCTCAATTTTTATCGGATTTTGAAATTTGTCACCTCTCAATTTTTGCGCTGAACAATTATAAAAATATATTACAGCTAGTGAATACCAGATACACCGCGCTAGATATTCCAGTGACGGAGAAAGGCAATTTCGAAAAGTTCTTCAATCGTATTTTAAGCTACCTGCACGATTATTTTCAGTCAAAACCAAAGGAAAGTACAGACTATCTTACGTTCAAGGAAGCCTTATTTCTCAGCAAATCCATAAATGATCAGTCCTTACATTGGACACTGGGAAAAAACACCATTCATATAGACAACAAACCCTTTTTAGATCGCATGGTAAGTAACGGTATAACACGTCACATTCCGGCCCCAAATGCATTTACTAAAAGAGACCGGGGCGAATGGGGGAAATACGCTTTAAGGATTGGGCGACAGCTTACCAAAATCATTATAACAACAATAGTTTCTGAAGGTCGAATCACCGGTTTGAGCAGTATTGTTGATTGCTTAGAAGTGATTATCGCTTTTGTAGAAGACGACCAGAATCAAAATTTCACAGCAGAGGTAATTGAATCATTGAAAGACGGCAATGTAAAAATACATAGTCCTTTGGACGTAGAAGCAACCGTCGACGGAATGATCATGACCCTTCCTCATGATTTTTATATAGAGGGCGACGGTGAATCTACCGTTTTGCATTTGGATAAAAAGCTTTTAGAAGGGGATTATAAACACTTGGCAGCATCGCTGGCGGCATTCTTTGAGCAGTTCACAAGGAACGAAATGAAAAGGCTGGACTTAATGATTGAAGATAGTTTATTTTGCCATAACCAGGCTGAAAAATACACCTATGCCGTTAAGCGAAACATTGATCAGGAAAGGCTGGAAGAAATAGCAGATGTATTAGCAAGGGGTATATTAATTTCAACTCCTGACCCTGTAGCTTCGGCTCCGGTAGGCAGGATTGTGAACAACGCACCTGCCATAACGACTACCGTAACCAAAATCAAAACAGAAAAAGAAGTGGTAGAGGTAACTATTACCAATGGACACGATGCTTTTCTTGCCGACCTTACACAAGCGGTGGGTCGGCCAGTTACTGAATTCGACGGTCCTACAATAACACCGGTTTTCGGGCATGTGAACTCGCCAAGAGGATTTGAACATGCCAATGGAGATAACATGTTAAGAGAATATTCGGAGAACAGTTTAAAGGATATTGGATTTTATGGTGAGTATTTTATTTATAACAAGTTTATTAAAAAAGATCAACAGCTACTTTCTCAGCTTGGTTTACATGATTCTAATAATTTTGAGTTAGAATGGTTCAATAAACATAGAATCAACAATAAGGATTTACCCGATCGAAGTATGGGTATGGGTTGTGACATGCAAATAGCCATTTACGGGATTTTTATAGAGGTCAAGACTATGAAATCACAATCCGATATATTTCATATCACCGAAAAAGAATTTGGCAGGATGAAGATAGCCGGTAATAAATACTTCCTGGTGTTTGTTAAAAATATCTACTGCCCTGAAATTATAGATACGGAGGTAATGTGTAATCCTTATCAACATTTCCTTAATGGTCAATTGAGTTTCATAGAAGCGAAAATCGGCTTTAAATTCAAAATTTGATCAATGGCTATTCCTGACAGTACCTTTTTCGGGCCTGAAAATATTTCTTTTGGACAATTACGCCAAACTTCAGATCCTTTAGAAAAAATAGGCTTACTAAAAAAACGACTTGATAGCTTTTTCATCAGTCAGATTGATGCGCTTGATAAAAGATCGCCTTTTGTTGTCGCTATTATGTCTTGCATAGCCATAGAAACTTTAGGCACTATATTTTTTGATAAGGGAAAAGATAACGGCCAATCATATCGTTTTAATTTGGTTTTGGCTAAAATAGATCAGAAATTTTCCAGGCCCTTAACGAAAGAGTTTAAAGAAAATTACAAAAAACAATGGCCCGAAAAAGTTAAACTTGAGGCATCTACCCGCGGAGATCTTTTATATTCTTATTTAAGAAATACCATGATACATGGTTATTACGCACAGGCATTTTATCTAAATGACGAAGAAGGTTTTACCTGGAAAGAAAAGGAAGGATACTTCATTATCAACCCACATTGGTTCTGGGTCAAAGTAAAAAATATCTATGGCCTTATAATCGACGAGGCTACTAATCCCAAAAAACAAAGCGCTTATAAAGTAAATGCGTTAAAATATTTAGAGGATATTGGTAAATGAATACTTATTGAAGCTCTTTAATCCCTGTGACAGTATTGGAAGTCATTTTCTCCAAGAGAGATAGCGTGACATGATTTTCGCCTTGAATCCTTTGCACACCTTTTGCAAAAGGTGTGCCCTATTATGGTAATGAGTATAGTAACGAGGAAGGTGCGGTGTTTGCAAGAAGATCTATAAAGGTTGACGAGATATGTGAAATTTCCGAAGGAAGAGATAAAATTTGCGTAAACTTTAGATTTCACGGTACATCAGTTGATAGTGGCGCAGAGATTTATCTCCATTATCGGCTATAAAGTCAAAGTAATCCCTGTCATTATTTAAAGAGATGTTACCGATGATTTGAAAGCTGTCATCTAGTATAGGTAATATCTCGGGATAGTTCCGTTCCCTGAAGTTCTCTTGGTCGCCAGGGCCCAGGCGAATGAATGGATTATAGGCACGATTCATTAACAAATGGGTGTCCCAGTCAAGTTCACCATTTTGCGGATGCTTTCCTCCAATCATTTCCCAATATGGGAAAAGACGATCAGCTAAGGGCATGTATTTTTGAGCCATACCCACTTGCCATTTTTTATAAAACCGCTCTTCCAATTCTTCCAAGGATACCAATTTGACATTAGTTTTTTCAGCGGCTTCATAGCTACCTTTCTGAAAACCATTTTTGGAAACAATAAATCCAAAATTTGCCCCTGCATCATTGATTACAGAACGAAACGAGTGAATAGTTTCTTGGTTGACAGGTTTATTCCAGAACTTGCATTCAATAAGAAAAGTTGTATCATATTCACTGGTATGGTCACGAACGTAAACATCTATTTCTTTTTGGCCCCTAACCAAATCAATAACCGTAGAAACTTCAACGGTATATCCGATTTCAGTAAAAAGTTGCCCAACCATATCCTGAAGTTCCTGCCACGTAGAAGGCCTTGAGTTAAAAATTTGCATAGGGAATTTAATACGTTTGAAATTTTGAATATGTACAAAGAGAAATCTCGTTATACTGGCTCTAAATAAACTCAAGACTATAAAGTTAGCAATTACTTCATATGGATATTAGGACAAAAAATCTTACTTAAAAAAAATTAAAAGACACTGAACGTATCAAAATGATACCTGTCGAATCAATAAAATTAAGCCAAGGGCTACCGTATGGTGCATGACAAAAAGCCTGCAACTAATCCGTCACAGCAATTAAATCCGTAGTTCTTTTTTTTATGAGGCGCATCAATGATTTAAAAGGGTGCATCGAGTAAAAAGGCCTGCTGACATTCAAATTTGTACGAGTCGCAGGATAAAGTCCGATGATTTGACGAGTCGCTAATTGTAAGTAGGAAACGATATATTAATGAACATCCTGATATAATGCAGTTCGGTTTTTGTTTCTACGCGATACCCTGGCGCTGTTCGCTGGTGCGGTAAAAGGACATTTGTAAGGTATGTGTCTTGACGGTGAGAGAAATGCCGAAATTCAGGTCCTTATATAAATCAGCACAGGCAGAGATAGCGAAACTGCGGTAACCGTAAAAAAAACGAATATTACTAAAAATATTAGTATTTTTACACTGTCAATATGAATACCTTTCTCATCACCGCTAATATCAAAGGCTTAGACACGAAGATTGTAGTCGAAGAGCCTCCACAATGGGATGTGCCGGAGTTTGCTGTTTCGATTAATAATCCTGCTCTCAGGGAACGCTTCTCTATTCGATTACATCATGGCTTAAGGGAGCGTTTACCTGTTAATTCAACCTCCAGCCTGGAACCCTTGGAAGTCGAGCACATAGGTCTAGAGATCGCCAAATGCTGGCGAACCCGGTTGAGTAAGACACTCGACCTGTTTGAGCAGCTTTTTTAGGCTTTTGGCTTCGCCATTACTTTTGCCCTGATCGTTATATAACGTTGTACTTCGGTGTTGAGATCCTCCAATTCAGGTTTGCGGTATGGAAGTCCGTCACTATGCGAGTGGCCTTCCATGAACTTACAGCAATCATAGAAGCCGGATGAGATTTCGTCCCTGATAGTATTGTCGAAATTGACGGTTTTCAAGGTATCAACGCTGACCCGCTCATTAAACCGTTGAACAACATTTTTGAAGAGTCCGTTAATTACTAATACTTCATAGCAAGTGCGCAGGCTGGTAAAACCGTCTCTGATAAAGGTTTCCCTATCTTTGGCCGAACATTCAGGTTTTTTAGCAGCAGTGTAATGGGCAATTGGTATATTCTGGTTTCGATAATCCTTTTCGTAAGATGGCGCATTTTCAAGTGAGATGTAACCCGGCTTACCATCGCGCTGTTCGATCCAGTGACAAACGTGCTCCTTACCATAATCCTGGCAATAGGTGATCAGTTGGGATACAAACACTAAGTCGTGGGTAAAGACTACAATTTGCCGCTCGGATGATTCTTCGATCAGGCGTTCGGCAATATGGCTTTTGCGTTTTTCATCGAGCGAATTTACAGGGTCATCAAAAATGATTCCTTTGTTAATGCCCGATAAAATGGTTTCTGATAAAAAATCAGCTAACGAAATCACTTTTTGTTCGCCTTCGCTGAGTACATCGGAAGGTTGCCGCCCTTTTAGGCTGAGCTGACGAAAAGAGGTGCCGGCAGAACCGGTATGCGTTACATTAATACCAAATGCCCCTTTTAAACGAACACATTCAGCATTGAAACGATCTATGTAGGCCTGATTAAAATACAAGCCTGATAACTCTTTTTCCTTGGTGGTGATCTCACGTTTCGAGATTTTGGCTTTGGCTTTAACTGCTTTATCCGTCCAGACCAAGTTTTCTATTGCCTTTTCTATAGTTGAAATATGGTCACCGAGTTTTTCCTTGTGATTGAATACGGTAATCTGTTTTTGAAGTTTTTCAATTGCTTCAGCCACATCAGCCTCCTTTAATCTTTTGATCCGGCTTCCGATATCTTCAGTAATTCTATCTATCACAGCGGTATCGATTTGTGCGGATTGGTAACTCACGAACTTTTTATCGCTAATGTCTCGTGTAATAGCGTCCCTGAGTTTCAGCTGCGTTTGGAGCTCGGCCATGATAACACCCATTTCAGTCGCCTTATTCTCCGATAACCATTTATACAAGATACCCGTATCGGGCAAAATATTCAGATCCAATTTGCATAGTGCATCTTTGGAGGTCGCTAAAGCGGCCTGTGCATCCTTGCTGTCCTGTTCGGCCTTGCTTTTGATAAATGCCCAATAGGCGCTCACCAGCGATGCGGCCTCTCCTGTCAGCGGTTGCTGGCATAACAAGCAGCTATCATCCGGTTGGGGATAGCTAAGCCCTCCTTTGTCTTGCAAACGGGCAAATACATCAGCGGCCGCTATAAATGTCCGCCATTCAGCCCCGCCGATCTGACCAAGCGACGTTTTTTTAAACTGATCAATATCATGACCCGCCGCTAAAAGTTCCTTTTCAACGCAGTCCTTAACTTTATCGTTCGCTTTAGTCAACTGATCAACCGTGAAATATCTGTTCAAACTATTGCTGGCAGTTTTTAAACTGGCCAGCAGTATTTGTTGCTGTTCTAAATCCTGAATTTTCCTTATCTTTTTTCAATATGGTCAAAGCCGCTTTTTCACCTTCTAATTTAGTCCGTTCAGCTTTATCTTCGGATGTAAAAGGCAGTAGCGCCTTCAAGTGTTCAATCTTAGACTTAGCCGATAGCTCGGCAACCATATTTTTAATATTAGATTCTCCATCAAATAAGGCAGTCAAGTTCGTGCTACTGGCATGCCTATCGATATCCGCCTGGGCCAGTTCTTCCAGAATCTTATAAGCCTCGTTCAGGTCAGCAAAAAAGGAAAGCCCGGCAGGACGGAAATTGAACTGATTTTTATTGTTCAAATGGGCATGCACCGCTTTTTCGTCAAAAACGGAAAATTGTTTAAACTCTGCGTGGCCGCAATCGGCCGGATAGTGAAAAACTGATTTTGTGCCCGCCGATTCAAAAGTAAATTCCGCCGCTTTGTTCGCAGGCGTACCCGCATTATGAACATTGGGCAGAATAGTTTTATCACCTTTGGTAATGAACACATTGTTTAATAAACGAATATAGCCTGATTTACCCGAGCCATTAGCTCCATAAACGATGGTCAGGTTCGACCCGAAAGTCATTACTTGGTCTGGCACGAGCGCATTGATACCCGTTACACCTAAAATTTTCAGCAATTTCAGATCGTCTTTATAATAACCCGATTCCGTCTTACAGATAACCGCGATTTCCGGCCGTTCAGTTTTTCCAGACAGCCCAGCATCTTCCAGGAAATACTGATAAGAGGCTTGATGATCTTCATCTGCTAATGCTACCCCCGATAATAATTTTGCCGATAGGAGTTGCGACCAATAGGGCAGTCCCTTGGTAAAAGAAAGGATATCGGTTTCTAAAGTCCTTGGAATTTCACTCGGCATAGGATGAGATTATAGGTTTGGTTAAAACTAATACATTTTCACCGTAAACCGAATCAATGGCTCTTAATATAATGATTATGTTTTATGATCAATTGATCGTATAAGGCATTGCAAAACAACTGCGCTTGGTTGAGGTATCCGATCATATTAATTCATCGAAAATGATGATATCACCAGTATGCGGATTATAGACAAGACGGTCATCCAGCGCAGTAAGGGCTTTCATACGCTGGCGATTGGCAGGCTCCAGCTGTTTGAGGTTCCTGCCCTGGTGAACGAAGATATTCCTGACTTTCGGTTAATCATCAATTTTCCGCCAGGCGGTGCACACCGATGTGAAATCAAAGATGAGATCAGTTTAAAATACGACTTTGCAATAAAGGGGGGTAACGGATAAAAATCTGGATGGGGATGCTATAGGAGAATTGTCGACAAACATGAATAAATTGAACTTGCGCCGCTAAGCGTTTTACGGATCCTGTTATTTTAAATATGTTTCAAATTCCAAAATGTATAATAAGTTATTGGAAAGCCTTTAGGTTGCTTTATTGAACAGCTGAGCGATGTCTCCTATCCAAATAAAACAATGAAGTAATAAGGTGAATTCAGTTTCGGTAATTGTTGTGTTTGCTTGCTTTGTGTTTAAATAACTTATTTTGTATCTTTATACCATACAGTCGTAGCATAATTAAGGTCAATTAGTGGCCATTGGTGAGCACCCGGTGAGCAGGGTCAAAACCCAAAATATTGATATTGAAAATGAGCCAGTTACGTAATTTTTGACGTTCCCTCCGGCTCCACTTAATTCGATGTCAAAACAAACTAAAAGCCTGCAAATCAAATGATTGCAGGCTTTTGTTTTATAGTCAAAAGACTAAATTATTCATCATTTCGCAATAAAAAGGTGCGTAATTCGGTGAGTAGCTTTTAAAAATCTCTTACTCACCAAAATGACTTATTAAACTGATAATCAAGATGTTCAAAAAATGAACATCTTGTATGGAATTGATTGCAAGCTTAGTTTTGTTTCACTTTTTAATGCTAAAAACATTATGAAAACTAACTTCAGCTTGCTTTTCTATTTGAAAAAGCCCAAAAATTACCAAGGCGGTTTAATGCCAATCTACCTTCGGATTACTGTCAATGGTCAACGTTCTGAGACTACGGCGTGTAGAGAGTGCTACCCATCGAACTAGAACGGTATCGCCGGAAGACTAAAAGGAACGAAGGAGGATACAAAATCCTTCAATGCCTATTTAGATAATTTGCAAAAGCAAGTTTACGACGCACATGCTCAATTAAGTGAAACGCAAAACGTAATCACCGCGGAAAGCCTTAAAAATAAGTTTTTATGTAAAGATGAAAAAGCACGAATGCTTATTGCCGTATTTAAAGACCATAATAAGAAAATCGGCGCACTAGTAGGCAAAGAATACGCCCAAGGTACGTATGTACGGTATCAGACCTCCCTCAAGCATACTCAGGATTTTTTGCAATGGAAATACAAGTTATCTGATATTGATATTAAGAAAATAGATCACGATTTCGTCACCAATTATGAGTTCTATCTACGTTCAGAACGTAATTGCGCAAACAATTCTGCCTTCAAGTATATTAAAAACTTTAAAAAGGTTGTGGGCATTTGCTTGTCGAGCGGATGGTTACATAAAGACCCTTTTACCAACTACAAAATAAGGATTAAGCAGATTGACAGAGTTTTCCTTAATGAGGATGATTTACAAAAGATGGCTGACAAGGTATTTTCTACTGAACGACTCAATCAAGTCAGAGATATATTTCTTTTTTGTTGTTTCACTGGTTTAGCTTATGCAGACGTCAAGAAGCTAAAAAGAAACGAGATTGTAAAAGGTCCGGACGGCGAAATGTGGATTTACACAAAGCGAATGAAAACGGATACTCCAAGTAGAATACCCTTGCTGCCGTCAGCGCTAAATTTGCTTAGTAAATACGAGGATCATCCAATCTGTTCAAATTTGGGCAGCGCACTTCCTGTAAGCACTAATCAAAAAATGAACGCTTATTTGAAGGAGATAGCGGGGATATGCGGAATAGACAAAACCCTCACCTTTCATATAGCCCGCCATACATTTGCTACTACGGTTACCCTCTCAAATGGGGTTCCTATTGAAACTGTAAGTAAGATGCTAGGACACACCAATATCAAGACAACACAGCACTACGCAAGAATCCTTGATTTAAAAGTAAGTAAAGACATGGCGACTCTTAAACAAAAATACCCAGCCCTTTAGCCGTCGATCTCTAAGGTCACATTTTGCGACCTTAGAGATTTAATATATTCGACAATATTGAAAAATGGCATAACAATCATTAATGCTAATTAAAAGGCCATTGTAACGCCGTTTTTTAATCCTGCTTCATATTTATCTTTATCAAACTTATACAGGTAAGGGGAACGATGTGCGCCGATACGCTTTGTCTCATTCAGCTTAATGATTATTCCGGTAGCCATCAACCGTTTAGCGAAATTTCGGTCATCAAGCGATTTATCGAGAATAGTTTCATAAAGGCTATATATCTCAGGCAGTGTAAATTTTTCCGGTAAAAGTTCATAACCTATCGGCGAGTGAGAAATGTGCAAACGCAATGCCTTTAAAGCTTCGTTCACAATATACTGGTGATCGAACATTAAGGGTGGCAGTTCACTTACAGGCCACCAGTTGCATTGTGCTTCGAGCTCTCCTTTTTTCAGATCCACCATTGAAAACTCGGTAAGTGTATAAAACCCGACTGATACCGAATATTCAAATATCCAAGAATCAGCGGGTATCTCAATTCCGGTCATCGCTGTTAATGTTTTTGCATTGAATTTACTATCTCTAACTCTCTCTGGGTTTCCAAAAGAGCGAAATTGTTGAAAAAAAAGATTTTTTAATCCTGTTCGTGAAAAAGCAATCCGATTCGCAGCTTCTTCTATTGACTCTGTTCTTTTAATGTAACCACCAGTTACTGTCCATTTATCTAGAGCATAAGGCTGTTGAAGCAAAACTTTAAGCTCCTTTTCATGATATCCAAAAATTACATTATCGACGGCAACATTTCTCAGATATTCGCCAGAAGACTGATAGATATCAACGCTATATTCTTGTTCCATATGGGTAATTTAAAATTTAACAGACAATTCAAATTGCTAAACACTATTTAAGTACAGAATGCGTATTATGTAAACGAAACAAATACATCCTATTTTCTGGGCGCTTAATCGCTACCTAGAGAAATATGAGCAATTGGAAGCCAATATCGTTTTACACAGCTTCTGCCGAATTGTCAACCTAGCCTATAAGCTAAAAGATATTAAAAAATTCCAGTAAGTGGTTGCAACAATTATTAAAACACTTAATCTAGATAACTTGATGATCAATAAAAAGGCTGTCTTAAAAAGACAGTCCTAATAACCGGATGTTAATCTAACTACTCGTCTTTAAATTCGACAGTCGTTAAGATGTATAGCAGTTTGCCATTTCCAATTGTTGTATTTTTAAACATTATATAAATATCATGTACCCCGCTTACATTGTTCAGCTTAATTATAGTGGGAGGTCCCCCCATCTTATCAGACACTGTTACCGGTGAGGATTCACCTATAATTTTTCCAGTCGGCGATCCAGTTCTTAATTCAAAAGTCCCGCCTGCTGCATCCACTTGAGCTTTTGGTGCAAATGCTATTATTGATATCTGTTTGATACCTGTTAAATCTATTTTATTTAAACCAATGTAGCCTCCATTATTCGCTAAAATAATGTTTCCTACTCCAGGGGCTTTGTAAGGTTGTCCCAGACTAATTACATCATAGGATCCCGAAGGTAATTTTGCATTTCTTAAGGTGAAGGTTTTTTCAGAAGTAACGCCCGATATGCCGTTTGCACCCTTGTCGGTATAAGCCGCTCGTAAAAGATAGATTCCTGTACCTTTATCTCCTTCTGGAATTTTTGCCTTAATAGTTCCCTTAGCCGGAAGGCTGGCTTTAACTTGTGTTTTATTGGTAATGCTAACAATGTAATTAACCATTTGTAATGCATCTTCCGGTGATAGTTTAGGATGCGCACTCATCGGGATATTTCCCCAAACACCAGCACCTCCATTGATTACTTTTTTAGCTAAGCGAGTATTGGCACTTTTATCCCCCTTATATTTTAATGAAATTTGTTTGAAAGCGGGACCAATTGATTTAGTATCTGTCTTATGACAAGCATTACAATCATTTTTAGATATTAGCGCCTTCCCTGAGGCGAATTGAACAAATTCATCAGCACTTCTATGACCTTGAGCAATGGCTATTTTATCATATCCTTCCGCTAGATAATCAACAGTAACCGCTACCTGGTTTGCTTTGATCTTTCCATTTGCTAAACTTCCATCTTCTTTGTCGAAAACCGTTACAGAATAATTTATCGGTTTGTTCGGATAAAAAAATGTACTGTTTCCTGGAGTAATGTTAAATGATAAAACTGGCGGCTCGTTCCCTGCTTTAATCTGGAACGTTTTATTGCTAGATCCGCCTTTTGTATCGGTGACGTTTAATTGGACTTTGTAAACGCCAACTTTATTAAACTTTATCTGAGGACTTGAAGACGAAAAGGTTCTTACCGGCATACCGGCGCCCGTCACCTTCCATGAGAATTTTATCACATCAAGATCCGGATCAGAGGTACCATTGGCATTGAATTGAACGGTTAAAGGTAGTGCACCCCCTGTTTTATCTGCAGATGCAACGATTTGCGGATTTCTGTTTCCGGCATTGTATTCCAACCTAATTAAGCGAGCATCGTCATTTCCCTGAAACCAACCGGTACCATATTCGAGCATATACAAATCTCCGTCAGGGCCGAACTCCATGTCCATTGGATTACTATACTTTTTACTAGACATAAACGGCTCCATACTACTATAATTACCATTATTATCCAAAGTAACCGACATGATCCAGCCACGCATCCATTCGTAAATCAACAGCTTCCCATCGTAATAATCAGGAAAAGCCCTTTTTGCATTTTTAAAATTTTCCGAATGATAAACAGGTCCTGCCATTGCAGAGCGTCCGCCGCTTCCAACTAAAGGAAATTCTTTAGACTCTGCATACGGATACCAAATGAAGGCTTTTTGAGCGGGCGGTAATTTGCTTAATCCTGTATTATTAGGTGAATTATTAATCAAATTATTTGGGTCAAAATTATCGCCCGACTTGTTGTCAGCGTAATTGTAATCAACATATGCTTTATTATCAGCCACCAAATATGGCCAGCCAAAATTCCCTGCCGCTTTCGCTTGTCCGAATTCATCATGTCCCTCTGGCCCTCTCTTTGGATCAGGGTTGTTTGCATCAGGCCCAACTTCTCCCCAATACAAATAACCGGTTTTTACATCTACAGAAATTCGGAACGGATTACGGTGCCCCATTGTATAAATTTCAGCCCGTGATTTCTCTTGGCCTTTTGTAAATAAATTTCCATCTGGTATTGTATAGCTGCCATCAGCCTCTGGATGGATACGCAAGATCTTACCACGTAAGTCATTTGTATTTCCAGACGATTTTTGTGCATCCCAAGGGCTTCTGTCCGGACGTTCGTCAATCGGACTAAACCCATCGGCACGTGGACTGGAATTATCACCTGTAGATAGAAACAGATTACCGCTTCCGTCGAAGGTCATCGAACCTCCGGTATGGCAGCATTGCTCCCGTTGGGTTGCGACATCAAGAAGTACCTTTTTCGAATCGAGCAAGAGCAGGTCTCCTTTCAATTCATATCGGGCCAACACATTTTTGGCTACCTTCCCTTCGGGCGAATAATATAAATAGATCCAGTTATTCTTAGAAAATTGTGGATCCTTAGTTAAGCCTAGCAAGCCATCTTCGGCTTCCGTCTCCTTGCCATCTTGATCTACATACTTTGTGCTTACCGGTATTTTAGCAATCACTTTAGTTTTTCCAGTAGTTGGGTTATACAATTTAACGTTGCCTCTTCTTTCTATAAACAGTACACGATTGTCTGGCAATACCGTTAACTCCATAGGTTCGTCCAATTTCTCTTCTAAGACTACCTTGGTAAACCTATTCTCTTCCGGCATTTTTTTTAATACTGTTTTCGAGTAATCTAACGATTCAGGATTTTCGCCTCCCATAGAATATTTCAACCCTTCCCACAAGTGCCTCATAAACAAAGGATCTGAAAAAGATGCATCAGTATGGCCGCCTGCTGTATAAAATGATCTTCCACCGTCAAATTTCTGGTACCATGCCATGGGGTGGTTTTCACCGTTTGTGCCGCCACGGTAGGTTTTTTCATCAATTTTCAAAAGAACGTGTATATCTGGGCTGATGTTCTTATAGGCGTAGAACTCATCTTCACGTTCCCATCTGTCAGGCAAAAAGCTCGTTGCAGGATTGTTCTTATCCACTACATACCAAACTCCTTTTTGAACATTATCCGGAGTGGGATGGTTATCAAACCAGGCACCTACTAGCTTTCCATACCATGGCCAATCGTATTCCGTATCCGCCGCAGCGTGAATCCCTAAATACCCGCCTCCAGCTTCTATGTAACGTTGAAAGTGATTCTGCTGTTCGTTGTTCAATACATCACCTGTAGTGCTTAGAAAAACTACCGCTTGGTATTGTTTCAGATTTTCTTCGTTAAACTTCGTGGCATTTTCGGTCGTATCAACCTGAATATTATGCTCTTGCCCCATTTTCATTAAAGCAATTTTCCCTGCATCGATAGAAGAATGCCTGTAAACAGTAGTTTTGCTAAAAACTAAAATTTTTTTCGGAGACTGATATAAGACAAAAGAGAAAATACTCACAATACTGGCAATAAGTGAGGCAGAAATCATCCATGATTTCCATTTGGTGAAGTGATTTGTCATTTTAAAGGTTTATTGGTGAGCACAATTATCATTACGTAAAATATACGGAATAAAGATAGCAAACTATTTCTTTAGGTTAATGCTTTGATTTCCTTTTATATTCAGATAATAGTTCGTTTGAAATACTAAGGCGAAAACACTTATTGTTTGTGATACGAATGGATGTTATGTATAAAAACCATTTGTTTTTATACACGACAGTTTTCCAAAAAATGGCAACTTCAATCTATAAAAAAGGTTCTTTTATAATACATCTATGATAGGAGTCATAGAATAGAATAGTTGTCATACATAAAACACAATCCACCCAGCCACATAGCCGAATAGCATGTTGATGGTAACCATCCATAAATAGGTGAGAACTGTAAGACCGAGTGTTCGGGTTTTTGTAAGTTTATTAAAAAACTGTGCATAACACCAATACATCAGTCCAAAGTCAAGAAGTTGTGAAATCAGTGCATAATATTTAAGACCTTCAGTTCCACTATTACAGTAAATAATGTATTGTAAAGGAAGCAAAACGAGGCCAAAAATTAATGTTAGACCTCTATAAAATGTATTTAGCACTAAATGTTCTGCTAAATTGAATCCCTGTTTTTTAAATATAGAATACGAAGCAATTGTAGTACTAATAATTAATATAAATGTGGCATACGCAAAGTGTTCAATGCTCCAGCGAAGTATTTTTTGATATACGCTTAGTATATTTTCTCCAGCATTTATCGGCTCATTAGCGAAAGGAATAATAATGAAATAATGATAAATCAATCCATAGATTGCTGCTAAAATTACAATTAGTGCTAACGGTTTGAAATGGCGAACTCTTTTGCCTTCTATAAACTCTCTAATGGTATGCCCCGGTTTGGTAAGAAGCTGTTTAATAGTGTAAAAAATACCATTATCAAAATGGAAAACTCCGTGCTGTAGATCATGCCAAATATAATGTAAACCCAATCTATGGCTATGAGCAGCCTGGCCACAATTATTGCAAAAGTTGCCCTTAAAACGGTGATTACAATTTTTGCAAATGATTGAATTTGCCATATTCTTACTTACTTGATTTCCGCTGTTTTTTTGACATAGATGACATCAAGACCAAGTTAATACTTAATATCTTAATGACAAATCACATTTAGTAATTGAAAGTTACTTAAAGCCGCCTATCGATATTAAAAATTTATAGCTGAACCTTAAATGATCAAGTATTTAAGATACTAGAATTTTGCAGATCATATTGATGTTCCTATCAGAAACACAGTCAAACTTCTCGGCCCGTGCGCTCCCAATACCAATGACTGTTCAATATCTGCTGTTTTAGATGGCCCGGCAATAAAACATCCGTATCCATAAGAGGCTGATCCGATGCGTTCATAAGCTATATGCATGGAGCTTACGATTTCGTTTTCCCTTAAAATTATAGCAAGATGCTGCGTGATAAATGGAATAACCCTATCTCCTAGCAACTCCTCAGTAACCCAGATAGAACCATTTTCTGCCACTCCAAAATGCCCGTTAATGATAGCCAGGTCAATGTCTTTGTAAGATTTAAGTTCAACATCGTTCGAGAAGTCAACTGACTTATATGCTGCTAGTTCGGTAATTGGAGTTACTATTCTGTTGGCGTCGCTAAATTTGGATTTGATAAAAAATTCAATTTCATTATATCCGCTAACGAGTACTACAGAGCCTCCAATCGTTGTAGCAACACTGGAGAACTTTTGTACCAAGTCTGTTTCTTCTACCAAGAATTTTGGCGTGTTCTCTAACGATATTTTCTCGGGCATGTTCGAAAAAACATTCGCCAACATTTTTGCTCTGCTACTCATGCTTACCTCTATTTTTACTGTACCATTCATTAAATGAATTTGAAGGGGCTGCCGGCATATCCCGGTTTTTATACCAGGGATTTAGTTTATTATTCAACGCAAAGGGTGCGTAGTTCATTACCAGCCTGCTGATTTTCCCAGCATTTCGGTAAACAGATGGCAAGGATAATGTGGTGGCCATCAATTTCATTGCTGCCGTTTTGGCTTGAGGGGTATATCCTTCTTTCACGAGCACCTGTCTCCACTTATATAATTGTTCATGGATATCAATTTTTACCGGACAAACGTTTGTACAGGAACCGCATAAAGTAGAGGCAAAAGGCAAATCCGCATTTTTTCTCATATCTAGATTTGGCGCCAAGATAGAACCGATTGGGCCTGCTATCGCTGAATGATAACTATGACCACCGCTTCGTCAGTAAACCGGACACGTGTTCATGCAGGCTGCACAACGAATACATTTCAGTGAATTTCTAAAATCTTTCCTACCTAACTGTCTGGTACGTCCATTATCCACCAAGATAATATGCATTTCTTTCCCTTTTCCAGGATTTCTGAAGTGACTGGAATAGGTGGTAATTGGCTGCCCGGTTGCACTTCTTGTTAATAATCGTAAAAACATGGCAAGATGGCTGCGCTTCGGAATTATTTTTTCAATCCCCATACTCGCAATATGTACATCCGCTAAATGCACACCCATATCCGCATTGCCCTCGTTTGTGCAGACCACTATTTCCCCAGTTTCTGCAATGGCAAAGTTGACTCCAGTGAGTGCTGCCTTCCGGGTTAAAAACACTTCCCTTAAATCATGTCTGGCGGTTTCAGTTAATATTTGCGGATCGGAAACTCCGGCTTCCGTACCTAAATGTTTGTGAAATATTTCCCCGATTTCTTCCTTTTTTTTTATGGATACAAGGTAACACGATGTGACTTGGAGCTTCATTAGCCAGTTGTACGATCCGTTCTCCTAAGTCGGAATCGATCACTTCGACTTCTTTACTTTCTAAAAATGAATTTAAATGATATTCTTCAGTCAGCATTGATTTACTCTTAACCATTTGGGTGATTTTATGGCCTTGAAGAATGGAATACACTATTTGATTATGCTCTTCTGCGGTTTCCGCCCAATGAACTTTGATATTATTCTTTTGAGCATTTTGTTCAAACTCGATCAAATAATCGTGCAAATTAGACAGCACATTATCTTTTATATGTGAAGCGGTAGACCTTAAAAGCTCCCAATCAGGAGTGCCGTGCGCCGCTTTATCACGTTTCTCCCGAATAAACCATAATGTATCGTCATGCCAATCAACTCGGTCTTCATACCCAGTTATTGCCTGTGCTTTTATCTACTTATTCTTTTCGTCTAGTTTATGATAAAGTTTAATTGATTTCTGATTCAACGGGATAAAATGCAAAGTGCATCTTTCGGAATAAGCTTCAAAAATATTATCCCCTTCCAACTTATAAGCATTGTCCAAAAAATCTACATTAGAGTAAAAATCAGTATATAGTTGAGATACCCGCTTAGAGCAGTTCCAAACTTGACATTTAAATTCGTCTGTGTTCTTAGATATGTACTTTGTAAGATATAACTGAACCGCTTTGATGTTTTCTTTGTTTATACGCCTTATATCGAAAGCGGATGAAGGCTTAAAATTTTCTTCCCTCGGAACATCAGCCTCCGCCAATTACGCTTGCTAGATTTGCGTTAGGGAAGGACAGGCAGAAAAATATCTATTTCATCACTGGCTTTTTCCAATGCTTTCATGTATCCCACTCTTTTTTCAACCTGACTGGCCATTTTTAATCTGGATTCCACACAATCATAATTCCATTCAGTTGTGCATATTCAATTATATACCATCGTGCAATTACAATTATATACAATCAAAAAAAGTAATCATTAACTAAATCAGAGGAAGTATAGGATTAAGACCTATAATTTGTCAATGGCTATGTTATTCTTTCTTCAAATATATCTTTCCAGATACCAAACCCTTTTCTTTCATCAGAATAATCATGCAATACACGACTAAATCTTTTCGGTAAGGCTTGTAAAAAAGCCAACCTTCCTTCATTAAGTATTTTATTTAGACTTATCAGCATAGTTTTGAAAGGTTCCGCCAGATATTTTATGAACTTTCAGTCTGTATGGATCATAGAAATAGGCTGGCATATATCCACTTTTATTCCTTTTTTCACACCGTATGGCAAATATATCTTCCCGTCCTTTAAATAGAGATTTAAATAAGTTTAGATGTCTATTGCACTTGAAACTTAATAAGGTTTCGGGCTTAACAGGTACTAAATACAAAACCCCGGAGTACCGGGGTTTTGTAAATTGAGAAATTTGTAAGAATTATTTAGTCATAATGATCTTAAAGTTCTCTACACTTTGCGGAGTAGTAAGCCTGATGAAATATATACCGGGTGATAAAAAGGTTCCGTCAAATTCAAAAGTATATGTCTGACCGCCATTCGCTTTCCCTTCAAATAATTTTTGTATTTTATTTCCCAACAGACTATGCACATCAAGGGCTACCTTGTCCTGGGTAGAAGGAATGGTAAATGCTATCGTAATTTGCTTCTTAAAAGGATTTGGATAGGCTGTTAAAGCTACTTTTTGTAAAGATATTGATATATTTTTTGGATCGGCTCCTTGAATTCCATTTGCTAATGTAGTTGTACTGAGTGCCGCAGTTTCGGAAGAACCACAAGATCCTAATTGATCACCATTTCTCAAGTGCGTATCCACAGAATTGTCGCTAACACTTAGCGTTTTTGTTCCGTCTTTAGTACATACTAAAACTTTATCGTTATTGTTTCCACTACGAACATCAATAACGGTAATGGTTACAGACGTGTTTGCAGAACAACCAAACTCATTAGTAGCTGTTACTATAAAGGTATAGCTACCCGCAGCAGTTGGAGTAAATACCGGGTTTGCAACAGTAGCATTACTTAATCCTGCTGATGGTGACCATGCATAGGATGTTGTACCAGCTATATTGTTGGTGGCAGTAAGGGTAACATTTTGCGCACCATAACCAATGGCAATGGTTTGATTATCCAACTTAGTATAGGTATTGTCTGTTTTTGTGACAGTAATTACCGGAGCTGGAGTAAAGCCAATTACATTAACAATAGCAGAAGCTGTAGAAACATTTCCATTGATATCCGTTACCGTAAGTACAACGGTGTTGTTTCCAATATTTGAACAATCAAAAGTTGATTTATTAATAGTTAATGATTGAATTCCGCAAGCATCAAAGCTTCCATCATCAATAGAAGAAGCAGTGATTATCGCTGAACCATCTATAAGAGTTACAGGAATGTTTTTAGCTAAAGCAACAGGAGCAATGTTATCTTGAACAGTAACGTTAGCATTTGTAGAAGCTACATTTCCATTAACATCAGTTACAGTTAATATAACAGCATTTGCTCCAACATTTGAACAGTCAAAGTTTTTCTTGCTGAGCACTATTGATTGAATTCCGCAAGCATCGAAAGAACCATTGTTAATCAATTCTTCAGTTATTGAAGCATTACCTGCAGAATCAAGTTCAACTGTTATGTCTTTAGTAAGAACAATTGCAGCAGTAGTATCTTTAATAATTACATTTTGTGTAGCTGTGACCATATTTCCATTACCATCATTAAAGTTCCAGGTAATTAGGTATGTACCTTGAGCGCTATAAGTAAGCGGATCTGTTGTTGTTCCTGTAATAATACCTGCAATATTATCAGTTGTAGTAGGAACAGATACACTAGCGGAACATTCTCCAGTAACTGTTGCGAGAGTAGGAACAACAGGTGCTTGTGTATCTTTCACGGTAATACAAAAATCATCCAGATAAAAATAGCCGGGCCCTGATTTGGAAGCCCATATTCCTACCGAGGCTGTATTGGGCGGAGGAACCCGGGTAACGCTGTACTTCGTATACGAAGAAGGCACTACAGCCGGAGCTGTAACCGGGTAAACCTGAAACTGGTTACTCTCCCCATTTATTTTCACACCGGCCGAATCATAATAATCGATTCCGATACCCGTCCACCAGGGCATCAGCAACTGAGAAGGATTACCCGGATTGGGGCTTCCTGCAATTTTAGCCCAGGCACTGAACGTGATCTCAACACCGGCATTTATGGGAATGACAGGTTTATAATTTAAACCTGAATTACTTTGGGCAGTGATGATCACCGCCTTCATACCCGAATGTACGAACGGCAGCGAATCGGTAATCATGGATGCATTGGCACTGGCTTTGGCCCAGTTTACAAATCCACTTTCAAAACCATTATTGCTCAGCAAACCGCAGCTACCGGCACTAACCACTTTGAGCGCAAGCGAAGAGGCCTCCTGTCCGTCATCCACCGCCGTAGCCGTGATGGTAGCCGTACCAACAGACCGTGCCGTAATAAACCCAGTAGCATTAACCTTTGCAATAGTGGTATCCGAAGAGCTCCAGGTCAATGCCGGGTTGCTGGCATTGGACGGCAGCACCTTAGTCCTGATCGTTGTGGTATCATCCACACCAAGTGACACCGCGGCTTTACTGAGCGTGATTGAATTCAACAGAATATTCGATGCGGTGACGATGCTGCTGGCGGTTTTAGCACCGTCCTGTGTAGTAACAGTGATCGTAGCCGTACCGGGCGCTAGTCCGGTGATAACCCCTGTCCCATTCACCTTTACAATTGTAGTATCAGATGAACTCCAGACAACAGCCTTATTGGTGGCATTGGCTGGTGATACCGTCGCTGTGAGCTTGTTCGTATTATTTACACCTACTATAGCTGTGACACTGTCAATTGTGACCCCTGTTGCAAGAATATTGGCAGCCGTAATTACAGCAGAATCCGTTTTACTCCCCTCGTTCGTGGTGATCGTGATGATGGCCGTACCAGGCCCCATACCCCTTACCAGGCCGTTAGCCGACACCAAGGCTACATTCGGATTGGAAGATTTCCAACTAACTCCTTTGTTGGTCACATCTGCAGGTGCCATTAGTGCCGTCAGACGGGTAGTATCTCCCACCCCGACAAATGCACTATCACGGTCCAGTGCAACACCGCTTAATGGCTTCAATACAAGTTCCATTCCATTGATCGAACTGGTTCCTGTAATAATGCTGAATTTCACCGAAACCCCTCCGGTAGCCGAGGCCGTGACAGGAAACTCTCTTACAATGGCTTTAAACCTTCCCCCTGCAGCCGCGTAAATATCGAATGACTTAAGTACTGTTTCTGTGTTGTTGACGATCACATCAAACCTCTTGGAACCGCTTACTGCAGCAGTATTCAGCTCCGCAAAATGCAGGCGTAGGGTATAAAGGGAATTGGGGATCAGCCCAGTGAAAAAATACGGTGTGGAAGAGGTAATCCCATTGCGTTGGCTCTGGTAAACCGCTTCCGGCGCCGGGTTACTAACGGCGCTCATATTAATAGCCGTTGTAGCTTTGGTAGCCCAAGTCCAGCTCCAGCTGTTCGGATCGCGTCTGAAGTTACCATAGCTATTGGATATATCCCCTACATTATAAGCGAGGGCTGTCGTGGTCACATGGATCACCGAGCTTGCAGTCCTCCTGCTATCCTCGGTAGTCACGGTAACAACCGCATTGCCCAGACCAATGGCACTGATCAGACCGCTGGCATTTACTTTTACAATAGTGGTATCGGATGAACTCCAGCTTACATTTTTGTTTTTTGCATCAGCTGGCAGCACAGTAGCCACCAGGTTGGTCGATCCACCTAAGCCGATATAAACGTCGCTATCGAGGGTAACACCTGTGACATGAATGATCGGTGTAACGGTAATTGTACTGCTGGCGGTCAGTCCACCATCCTGGGTGGTAACCGTGACAGTGGCAGTACCTACTCCCCTGCCTTTAACGAGGCCATTGGCATCTACACTTACAATGGATATATCCGACGAACTCCAGCTGATGGTATTATTATTGGGATAAACCGGGGACAAGGTTGCTTTTAGCTTCAGAGAATCATTGAGGATGACGGAACTGCTTGCCGGCGTAATGGTAACACCGGTAACCGGTCCTCCCACAGGTACACCAACAAAAATACCATTGCCATTGATTCCCAGAAACACCCTGCCTTGGATATCCGCGGCCATATTCAATACAATCCCCGGTACATTTTCCGTAACGGTGGTCCAGTTATTTCCGTTATCATCCGAGCGGAATACACCGTATGAGGTTCCATTTACCGGGCTGGGACCGCTGGTTATGTAGACTACAGGTGGCGAGGAGGTTGAAGTATCCGCTTTACCGACTGCTACCCATTTGGGACTTCCCACTACACTGGCATTGATCCTGGTAAATGTTTTGGCGGTATCTACAGAATGATATAAACCATTTTCATGGGAAAACCATACGTCTCCTGAAATACCCGGAGTTGTTGCAATACAGGCAAAAGAAGCATTACCCTGATCATTTGGCAGGTTGTTAGCCTTGGCAGAAAAAGTACGTCCGGTATCATAACTTACATACATTACCCCCTTGGCATAGATATAGAAAATATTTCCGCTTACTTTATCCGCGGATACAGGTGTCTGGCCCGGATAAATGGAATAGATACTCCCTGTTTTCAGCACATCTTTTGGTACACCGCTGCTAGCTGTCCAGGAATTCCCCTTATCAGAACTTGTATAGGTGAAGCCACCCTGTGATACCCATACGATAGTACTGCTGGTAGCTGATACTGCTACCCGGCCGCGTACAGCTCCTGGCGGCAAAGTGGCATATGAACGATAACTGAGGCCGCCATCTTCTGAATAACCGCCTTTGGCCGATCCGTTCCATCCGTCACTACCCACGCGGGCAATAAAATTCGGATTGGTATACTGGACAGCCACACCTGAAGTATTGATACCGGAGCTGGTAGAAAAAAAAGAAGCCATTCCTTTCTGAGGAGGATCGATCAGGGATTGGTGATCGAAGCCCCCGACATCACCGGTGGTAGACAACAATACATTACGTCCTGAAGGCGGGCATACCAATTGGCCGGTAGCAATAACCTCTTCCAGCCCGGCATCACGCAGCTTCCAGTTGACGGTAGCGGCCCACACATCCGTGGTCTGTGCCACATCCGTCATATCAGAAAACCAGGCATGGCCGGCATTGAAGGGATCGAAGCAAAACATATCGATATCATGACCTGCATTTCCCGCCGATACACTTCCTCCCAATGAATGTGGCGCTTCAGTATTATCACGGGTCACATTCATGGCAGTCCATCCACCAGCGGCACCACCTGTTGTGGTACGGTACAACTTATCATTATTCCAGGAGCCTTCTGTAGCCGTAAGAACTTCATTGCTATTAATAGGATTCACCGCAATGGCCTTATACTTTTTGGTTGCGTCAGGCGATATGGTAGACCAGTAACTGCCCTTCCATTGCTGAATAGCCCCATTGGTGGGAGTAGGAGTAGTAGTAACATATAATGTTCCGTCATTGCTGATGGAAGCACGGCGCACATCTATTGGCCCCCCGCTCATTAGCGAAAAATTGACTCCTCCATCGGCACTTCGGTAAATACCATTCACCGTACCGATAAAAATATTCTTTGTTACACCGTTCACTGTTCCCCCACTGATATCAAACTTGATAAACCGAGCCGACAGGGCATCGAATGGTGTAGTTAGCTTCACCCATGAACCCGGGGTTCCTGCCGAAACACTTCTGTGAGTGCCATGGGAGCGGGTCGTTACATATATTACATTACTATTTTGCGGATCTACCACCAGGCGGTCGGTAAAAATCTGATCGCTGTTGGGAGCCACCAAGATCTGCAATCCGCAATCGGTCCAGGTATTGCCACGGTCCGTAGACTTCATCACAGTTCCTCTCTGGTCACTACCACCCCCTGGCACCGTCCCTTTCCCATTGGATACCGTGGCATATAAAATATTGCCGGTAGCATCATTTGGATCAAAAGCAAGATCCCCGCACAACTGGTTATTCTGCCAGTTCCAATACGTAGTTGGAATTTTGGTGCCGAGCATCATCTCTTCCCATCGCTGCGTGGCATGGTTCCAACGGTAAGACGTACCGACATCGGTAGTGATAAAAAAGAGGTTGGCAACCTTCGGATGAGGTTTGATACTGGTTACCCGTCCGCCGCCGCCGATGCGTACTGGCTTCCAGTCATAAGCCTGGGCGGCAGCGGTAAAATGGAAAATACCGGCAACTATTACCGACAGGAACATACGTTGTAAAAAGTTTTTCATAATCGTTAAGAGTATATTTTATGACTTGATACTATAGTTGTAACGGGTTTAATTATCAACTAAAAACGAGCCGGGTAAACCCAGCTCATTTTTATATAACAGTTATAATGTTACTGTCTGTTAATTCCAGTCATTCTTCACTGCATTTGCTACATTTGGGTTATAATTCTTTTCCACATCAGGAATTGGGAAGAGTAAATGCTTGTCCTGGAAAGGCTGTTTCCCATCTCCGGGTTCTGCAGCCCGCAAAGTATTGATAGTCTGTTTGGCTATACCCCAGCGTATAAGATCGAAATAACGTGATTGCTCACCGCATAATTCCAGTTGACGTTCACGCATGATGATCTGCATGGCTTTATCCTTATCACCCAGGCTGGTATAGGGCAAGGCTCCGGATCTGCTTCTTACCTGATTGATCAAATTGAGAGGGGTTGATGTTACAGTACCTTGCTGTATATTCGCTTCAGCAAGCATCAACAACACATCGGCAAAACGGATCACTTGTCCGTTGATGGTACTGATAGGATCAGCAGGATTTTTCTCCCGATCATAGTACTCGTATTTCTTCCATTTATAATCTCCCTGCGGATCTGCTGCATTAAAAGGGAAGGGCAAAGCGCCACCGGTACATTGCTCACAATAGTCGGTATCACCTCCGCTAGACGCATTACCATAGAAAGTAAAATTAGCCCGCGGGTCGGTATAAGAAGTAACGCCATCAACCGGGCTGGGATAAGTAAATGCTTTTACAGATGCATTGGAAATGTACACATTATTCCAATTATTGAATCCGTATTCCATTGCCCGTCCGGAATTTGTGGCCTTGCCACCGGATGTTTCCTGCCCTCCAAACATATAGTACGGGTTCCCGATACCCCAGCTGGTCCAGGCACCATTCATTACCTGGAAAATATTTTCCGGACTATTTTGGTTGGTCGGGCTGAATAGGCTATTGTAGTTGGTCTCCAGAGTATAGTTATACGGTGCTTGGGTAAGCTTTGTAAGTTCCTGCTGGGCCAATAACCATTTCTTCTGATAAAGGTAGGTTTTACCAAGCAAAGCGGTAGCGGCTCCTTTAGTAGCTCTTCCCAGATCTACAGCTGCATAGCTGAGTGGAAGATCAGCTTGTGCTTCAATAAGGTCCTTCTCGATAAAAGCCCATATTGATGCAGCCGGTGAACGCGGCATATAATTATTTTTGATCACTTCCTCATAGGATTGAATCAGAGGTGCATCACCCCAAAGGTTTACAATATTAAAATAGGCGTATGCCCGCAAAAATTTGGCTTCTGCCATATATTGTTTCACCTTAGCCTGGTCTGCCGGCAAAGAAGGATTCCATGCTATTGAGCGGTCTACCACTATATTAGCCCGCCAAATTATCCGATAAAGAGATTGCCATAAATGACCGATCTGCACCTGGTTAGTACCAAATGAATAATCAGCCAGTTCCGCCAAGTCTCCCTGCATATTGGCCGTCTTTTTCGCTTCATAGCCCAGCATGTCGAATATATAATAGTAGTCACGTGCCCAAAGTCCATTGTGCAACAGGGTGCTATAGGTGGCGATGGTAGCTTCGTTCAAGGCTGCACTGTTATTAAAATACGTTTCATAAGAATACGCGATCTGGTTTTCCAGCTCAAGCTTTGATTTGCTGCAACCGGCGGTACCCAAAAGGAGAACAGCCAGTATTAATACCTGAAAAATATGTTTCATATCAATAAATTTTTACGTTAAGTCTTATTTGTTAAAATCCTAGTTCGATACCTGCCAGGAATACCCTGGATTGCGGCACCTGACCCCGGTCAATACCTCTGTCGAAGATGAAGTTTGCACCGGAAACCTCTGGATCATATCCTGAATAATTGGTAATAGTCAGGAGGTTTTCTGCCGCCATATATACACGCACTTTGCCGAAGACTTTTCCGGCCATCCTGTTCAACATGGATTCAGGTAATGTATAGCCCAGGGTAATATTCCTCAACCGAAGGTAGCTCCCGTCTTCCAGCCACCAATCAGACGCCCTGAGATTGCCGCTTGAAGTAGCGTTTTGACCGGCACGTGGTAGGGAAGCCACATCGCCAGGCTGTCTCCACCTGTCCAGAATAGCTGTTGATGCATTGTGCCTGGTTTGAACGATTTGTGTTTGAAGCTTCGTGGCATTCAGCAATTTCATATCGCTGATACCTGAAATAACAAGATTCAAATCGAATGTCTTGAAATTCAAACCGGCATTAAACCCGTATACGATCTTCGGCATAGGACTACCCAATACTTCCTGGTCTGCGGATGTTACTACTCCATCCCCGTTGATATCATTGAAAATAAAATCACCGGGCTTTAAAACGGCCTGGTATATAGTGGCGGGATTGCCGGTTTTGGCAGCGGCCTTGCTGTTTAATGCATCAATTTCAGCCTGGGTTGAAGCTACGTGACTCATACGGTAGCCATAATAGGCACCAATTGGTCCACCCGTATTGGTTAATGTAAATGTTGAAAGATTATTAAAGCTGCCGGCCATGATCGGTGCGGCAAACTCATTGCCGAGAGACAACACTTCGTTTTTATTGAAAGATGCATTAGCGCTGACCGTAAAACTGGTATTCTTATTTAATTTCTCATTATAGCCCAAGGAGAATTCCCAACCCTTGTTCTGCGCATTAGCAGCATTAACAACTTTATTAGAATTAACCCCTTGTGTTAATCCGATACCCACACTGGCAGGTACTGGTACCGATACCAATAAGCCATTGCTCTTGCGGTCATACCAATCTACAGACACTGTAAATTTGTTATCCAGGAAACTCAGGTCCATCCCGATATCCGTTTGATCGGTTTGTTCCCATCTCAGATCAGGACTGGCCAGTGCATTTACGGTAACACCGGACACAAATTGTTCATTGGTACCCAAAGAATACACCACGTTGCCAACCGGTGAACCTGCATAGGTTAACGGGGAAGTGAGGAAATTACCGATACTATTGTTGCCGGTACGTCCCCAGCCTATACGCAGCTTACCATCCGAGATAAACTTCAGGTTATCCTGAACAAATGACTCTTCCTTAAACCTCCAGGCTGACCCAATACCCATAAAATTTCCCCACCGGGAATCTTCGCCGAAGTTAGAAGCCCCATCCCTGCGGAAACTGCTGTTGATAATATATTTCTTATTATATGTATAATTCAGCCTTCCGTAATAAGAGATAAGAGACGGGCGTGCCCAGTTTTCACTGCCACCTGTTACAGCGCGAGTACCGCCAAGGCTTATGCTTTGGATATTATCATTTAACTGACCGGAACCCGATGCACTAAGGTTGGTCGTGTTACCGGGGGTTAGATAACTGGTGCCGGCAATAGCGGAGAAACCGTGCTTGCGAATATCCTTATTATAGGAGAAATAATTTTCAAGGTTATAAAACGAAGTATTACTGTAGGCTAATGTTCCCTGCCGTGGGGCACCAATACCATTCGCCCCTGCATAAGAATAATTGTATCCCCTGCTCAGGCTGCCCTGTATCTGACCGGCAATCTGCGACCTGAATTTTAATCCATTTATTAGGGATACTTCGCCATAAAACTGGGGGAAGAACACAAAGGATTTTGAACTAGCACTTCTTACACCGGGGTCCATTAAGGGATTATTGATATCACTGCCATCCAATGCATTTGTCACATTGGAAAAACCGCCCAAAATACTAGGATCATAAATCGGTTTATACGGTGCATACTGGATTGCGTTGGTGATGCTGGACATCACACCCTTACTGTTGTCATGTCTCATATTTAGGAATTGGCCAAACTTGAAGCGTCCAAGCGTTTCTTCCAGGCCAAGCCTGGCGTTCAATCGATCATTTTTCAAATTGGTTACAATAGCCTCCTGTTTAATAAAGCCCATCGAAAATGTATAGGTCAGTTTTTCACTACCACCGCTTACGTTGACCTGATTTTCTGAAGACAACGCCTGCTTGAAAATTGCCTTCTGCCAGTCTGTATTATCTACCAGAACATCGGGCGAACTGAATTTAGCGGGCAGTATTGAGTTATTGGTAACGGAATAATCTTTTAAGAGGTCTACATATTGCGTTGCATTTAAGATATCCAGTTGCTTCCAGGCATTGCCAGTTCCCCACTGTGAGGTAAATGATATGCGAGGTGCGCCAGACTGTGGTTTTTTGGTCGTGATGATCACCACTCCATTGGCTGCCGCGGAACCATATATAGCGGTAGAAGAAGCATCTTTCAGTACCGTAATATTTTCGATATCATGCGAACTTAACGTATTGAATAAGGTTTTGCTACCCTGTATTCCATCAATCACATACAGAGGATCTATGTTTTTAAAAGAGCCGGTACCACGAATGATGATCTGTGCATCTGCACCCGGAGAACCATTTGCCTGAACCACCTGCAAACCCGCCACCTTACCTATTAATAAAGCTGAGGGATTTGTAGCGGTAGTACCACCCGCGTCCCGGGCTGACACCACATTAACTGCACCGACTAATTCTTTTTTACGGGAAAAGCCGTACCCAATCACCACCACTTCATTCAGACTGTTAGTTTGCCCTTTTAATATAATATTAATTACTTTAGAGGCTCGTAGAACTACTTCCTGAACTTCAAAGCCTATATAGGTATAAACTAAACTACTTTGTTCTGAAGGTACTGTTATTGCATAGGCTCCCTGATTATCTGTTATAGTTCCTGTTTGGCTCCCTTTCACCCTGACACTTACCCCAGGCAAGGTTCCACCACTTTCGTCTGTTACAGTACCTGTTATTTGTATTGTCTGGCTAAAGGCAGTTAAAGTAAAGGCACTTATTATCAATGCCATCGTAAAAAGCTTTAAGCTTTTAGTTATTAAAAATTTAAGATTATGGAGTGAGTGTACCCCTTTACTGATTTTTTCCATTTCTATTAGAAGGTTTATTTTGGGTTTATTTTATTGCATTCGTCTTTCATTCCCTAAGGGTATTTTAAAAACAAACTGCATTTTTAGCGGTATTAAGGTTTTGATACCCGGAATGAAATCTGGAATAGGATTGTACAATTGTTTAATCATCATTTTATATTTGGTTAATTCAAAAATATACGTACTCCTAAAATACAAGAGGGTAAAATCCTTAAAGAATAGGGAGACAAATCCTATAAAAGCCAAAACGACCTCAGAATTCATCATTCCGGAGAATTCCACATTGGTATTTGAAGGATGAAGAAAATGCCATTTCAAGGGTGTAAAGAAGGATAAAATGCACAAGCAAGAAGAATTACCTATTATTATGACCTCAATCTGTGTGTTTTTGCTATACCTGAATAGCTTATATCGATACTATGCAACTAAAGCCACACAATAATATATAAGGATGGGCGTTAATCACTATCTGCCAAATATCCCCGGCCAAACTTTTGCATTTAAGTTTGAAGAACTCAAATGGATTTTTATCCATTCGTGCTAGTTTAAATGAATATACTTTTCTTTACAGTCTCCCCAAAAACTCTCTGTCATAGGTTTTTTTCGTAAGGGAGAACTTAACATTTCTAGAATTCCGGCTAATAGGCATTCCTACCGGGAAGATTACTATGAGGCCGCTTAAGTTTTGAATTTAAGCCTGAAATGGCTTCCAAAAACCTAATACTGAAACCCATTTGTTGTTCAGATGGTAGAATCTTATAAAACGTTTTGGAAAAAGTATTTCTACTTCATGAGAAATTTAAAAAGCCATTGACAGAAAAAGTCTAGACCGAACGGATGTCAAGGCACAAGACATCTCATCGTGTTTTGGCAATGAAAGCGTTTGAAGCTGAGCATCCCTCAGCTCTGCCCAGGCAGAAGCCTCGGGTTGTTCATTTACCTTCATAAAATTGGCCAGCTGAACGAAGTAAAAAGGAATTTTTAATTTATCGGATTGGAATCAGGGCATTGAAAACCTGATATTGTATTCTCCAGACCTTTTCTTGTCAGAAAGCGTTAGCGTTATCCGGTATAAAACATCCCCCCAGGCACCTTTTATTCTCTCATCATCTAACGTTTTAGTTTCTATTCCCCAATTAAAAATAGCCGAATCATAATTCATTAATAAAACGGGTTTTTGATCTTTGTCGTAAAAAGTTAACACTCCTTTTTTTAATTCTTTTACACTGGCATAACTCAGAAAATTAATTTTGGTTGTATCCTTCCATGCCGTCAATTCATATCTCTCAGTAAGAAGCAATTCATTTTTAGAAGTATTAAATCTAAAATTCCGTTTCCAAGATTTTACGGCAGCTTCTGCGGGATAGGCTCCCGCGATATTCATTGTTAGTGATAATTCAGACTTTTTACGGCTGAATAACAAATCTGTGGCCTTATATTTTTGCCCATCTTTCTGCATCACCCCATTAATAGTTGGGCAATTATGCCAGGCCGACTGCATATTCCAAAGATTATACCGCTCATTGCTAAACGTTTTACTGGTGTATGAACCTACCCCTGCATCTACAATTACAGGCGCTCCATTAACATATAGAATAAAATTACCTATGTCATTATGATTATGGCTTTCAGCATTGTTACCCCCCTGTGCGGCAAAAAATAAACCCTTAATGCTTCCCTGTTTACTTCTGGCGGTTAGAACTTCACGATCGGGTAACCAGGAAAAAGCAGGCAGAGGTGCAATAGCCGGTGTGGAGATCAAGATATCGTAAATAGCTACCGTCTCCAGGAAGTCAGCTACATTATCATTCTCCAGTTTTCCGTTGTTTTTATTGAACAGATAGGCAGAAAATTGCTTCAAAGAATCGTCATTAAACATTGCGCCGTACTGGTAAACACTTTCCGGGCTTGGTATGGATTTAGGAAATGCATCAGCAAAATTCACAAAGTAATCATCGCTAGCATGAAATTTATAAATATAGCTACCTATGTTGTGGATAAGCGAATTGTCCTTCCAAGTCATTTTGCCATCAGTTACACTAGTTAATAAGTGTAACATCCTGATCAGCTTACCTCCTGCTTCCCTCCAATAAGACGGACCTTCATCACATCCACCATCAGCAGGATATTGATTAATGAAATTATCTGTGCTCTTAAGAATTTTACTGATCACCAATGCGGTTGTATCTGAATTTAATGAAGAAAGTAAAACTGTATGTAGAATATTCGTATTTATCCATGTATTCCAGTTGTTAACCTCCTGACCTTTGAAACCCATCCACCCAAAATCATCTCTTTTCAAATAAGGATCAATAATTCTTTTTTGCAACTCCGAATCAATGCGTTTATTTATAACCACAGAATAGGATTGCAATTCGTCATGCAGCATAAATTGAGTAGCCGCAATTATAGGTGCTGTAATTCCGCTTCCCAGATCAATGATCACCTCACTTGGGTCTGGCAATCCCGTTTGGGATTTTTGAAAACCAATATGTGCTGGCAAAACCCATGTACTTTCTTCCATGATAGCCCATAAACCATTTACAATTTGAGGAATATATTTTTTATTTCCGGCAATCAACTCGCCAATAACCAATTGGCTCAGAATTTTCCTGCGTTCCTCATATATCCTTTCAAAATTGTATCTGTTTCCTGTAAATTTATAATCAAGATACAAGCTGGCAGAAATGAATGGCCAGGTATAAGACAATGCGGCGTCGGCATTTGCCAGTAATTTATGCTTTACAGAGTCTGGTAAAGCGGCAATTCCCCTTTTATAATCCGCTCTTTGCTTTATCTGCCAAATTTTTATTCCTGACAGATAACTTTGCACTGATTTACCTTGAAGTGCACGAACCAAAAAGTCTCGCTTATTTAATTTCTGAGCTTGAGCGGCTGTCGGTAGAAAGTTTAAAAACAGATATAAGACTGCTATTAAACCAACTCCTGCCTTTGTCAATGATTTCATTCTAATTAATAATTATTACGCTACTTTATAATCTTTTTTATGACCTGCCTGCTCCAGGCTTTTACGGATGTTGGTGTTGGTATGGCTGTCCAGAATCTATTATCAGCTACAAACCAGGGTCAGAAACCACAAAGTTGCCTCAAGTGAAGTGATATTGATCTATCATCAATTTGTTTATGATTATTTGAATGAGCTAAATTAATTATAAATACCATTTTTTATATCGTAACAAAGCTTCCAAAAAGTAATAGTCTGCATACGTTAATGGCACATCAACTTCTGATTTTTGAGGGAGTGCCCCTGTATTGTGCATGAGCAAAAAGCCACCATTTTCGCCTAATCTAGCTCTATATTTCGGGGAGGCTAAAGATCGAATCATTTTCTCTGCGGTGTTTACATATTGCTTTTGCAATGTTTTATCAGAATACTGACCCAATTCTAATAATGCAGATGCCATTATAGCAGCCGCTGAGGCATCACGATATGTATTCGGAATGCCTGGCGCATTAAAATCCCAGTACGGAACCATATCGGAAGGCATATTCGGATGTTTTATTAAATACTTTGCTATATGTTGAGCTTGATCGAGGTACTGTTTATCTTTTGTAAAGCGATACATCATCGTAAAGCCATATAACCCCCAACTTTGGCCTCTGCTCCATGCAGATGAATCAGAAGCACCTTGCCAGTTCACTTTACGCAATAGATCACCCGTATTTAAATCGTAATCTAATACATGATAGGAGCTGTAATCTTTACGGAAGTGATTTTTTAAAGTAGAATTAGCGTGGTTTATCGCAATTTCATAAAACTTCTTATCTCCCCCGTTTGCGCTTACCCAGCAAAGCAACTCCAGATTCATCATATTATCAATAATAACCGGACATGTAAAATTCTTGCTTGAATCCCATGACTGGATAGACTTAATGATGGGACGATAACGTGTGGATAAAGATTGGGCGGCAGTATCTACAGTAGCCTTATGGTCTGCATCTCCGGTTAAACGATAAGCATTACCGAAACTGCAAAACATCATAAATCCAAGATCATGATTACCCGTGTGATGTTTCTCTTTTTTAAGTATGGCCAGGCGACTTTTTGCTTCAATCATAATTGCCGGGTCTTTTGTATACTCATAAATATACAATAAGGTACCTGGGTAAAAACCGCTGCACCACCATTTAGTATCGCTAGTTTCAACTTTATCCTTCTGTGCATTATAAGTAACTGGCATTACCCCTTCCGGCACATTCTTACTTAATACTTTGTATTGGGCTGAAGCGAATTTAAACTGCTGATCTACTAACGCAGACATGTTTTGAATTTTGCTTGTTTTTTTTTGTGCAAATGAGAATGTACAGCATAGAAATAAAATTGGGGTAATGAGTAATAACTTATTCATGTTCTTTTTTAGTTTCATTAAATCATAATTTATTTAGCTAAAATGAGGCGATAAATCAATACAGAGGGGGTAATATCTTTAACATATAGGGGGATTTTAGCATAACAGAGCTACAACTACACCCAATTATTAAATAAATTGTAAGTTTGATATTAAGAACCATTCAACTCAGTTAAAAAAGTAAAGTATATAAATGGCCCGCTTAAAAGTTTCAAAAAAAAGGCTCCGCACTTTCTTAATTTTTCTGCTTTTACCGGGGATGGTTTATGCGCAGCTTAAATTTGATCATCTATCGGTTGAAAATGGTTTATCCCAAAGTTCTGTTCTCTCTATTGCTCAGGATGCCAAAGGTTTTATGTGGTTTGGTACCAGATATGGTCTTAATAAATACAATACACAGAATTTAAAAATCTATGTGCACAATCCCAATGACACTACGAGTTTAAGCTCGAATAATTACATAAGCGCATTGCTTTCTGATAGGAGCAATACTTTTTGGATCGGAAGTGGTGGTGGTCTGAATAAATATATTCCTGAAACCGATTCCTTTGAACAGATTATCCATAAATCTGCTGACAAATTCAGTATTAGTGACAACACTATAAATTGTATTCTGGAAGATAAAAAAGGAAGGATTTGGGTGGGGACAAATAATGGTCTTAATTTATTAACCCACCGTAAAAAAAACCGCTTTATATCCATGTTCACAACCAATGGAAATAATTATAAAGGGATGAGAATCTTCGCAATGGCAGAAGACATAAGCGGAACATTCTGGCTCGGCACTTCAAAAGGGCTGGTAAGTCTTAGGCAGGCGGGCAAAAAACTTCAATACAACACTTTCAAGAATCTTGGTAACTACATTAACACTATAAACGATAATTATATAACCACAATAATTGCAGGCAGTGGCCATACTTTATGGCTTGGCACCAAATACTCCGGACTCATAAAATTTGATAAGAACAACGGCTCATTCAGGGTTATAACCTATACTAATAAGCCTGGTATAGTGAGCAACAACATCCGCAAAATTATTGTAGACAAGAAGGGTAGATTGTGGATCGGTACGCTGAAAGGTTTGAGTATTTTTGATTCAGCAACAGAGCAATTCATGTCCTTTCAGCATGATTCTGATGATAAAAACAGTCTCAGCCAAAATTCCATTTATGATATCTTTCAGGACAAAAATGGTTCTATTTGGATTGGTACTTATTATGGTGGTGTAAATGTTGTTTATCCCAACTTAATGCCTTTTCATATTTACCAAAACAGCAAATATTACAGCAGTTTAAGCAGTAACGTAATAAGTGCAATTATTGAAGATAAGAAGCAGAATCTCTGGATAGGAACAGAAGCAGAAGGATTAAACTATTACGACAGAGTTAATTCAAAATTCCACGCTTATAAAAGCAATCCCAAAGATCCGAAAAGTCCGAGTTCAGTTCTTGTTAAATCAATCATTGAGGACAAAGAAGGCAAAATATGGATAGGATACCATCAGGGCGGATTGGATTTATTTAACGCCCAAAGCGGCACCTTCAAACATTTCAGGAATAATAGAAAAAACCCTGCTTCTTTAAGCAGCAATGATGTAAACTCAGTATTTGAAGATAGTTTTGGCAGGTTCTGGGTTGGTACCAATAAGGGATTAAATCTTTTCAATAGCAAGCCGGGTACATTTAAATTATATCCTTTGCATCCAAAAAGTGAGGTTATTCTGACCATTTTTGAAGACTCCCGAAAAAATGTATGGCTCGGTACAGAAAATGGACCGTATATTCTTAAAAAGGGATCGAAGGTATTTAATAATGCGCTAACATATAAAAAGGAAAATCTATTCAGAGAAAAGAGTGTTAATTGTATTACTGAAGATTCAAATGGAGATATCTGGATTGGCTTATATCACTCTAAACTTATCCGTTATAACCCAAATTCAAATCATTTTAAAAGTTACCAGATAAAAAACGGGCTGCCAAGTAATAATGTATTGGGTGTCCTTGAGGATAACGACGGCAATTTATGGATCAGTACAGATAATGGCTTATCAAAATTCAATCTCAAAAAAGGCATTTTTAAAAATTACAATGCAAAAGACGGACTTCCCGGAAATGAATTTAACTATGGTTCTTATTTCAAGGATAGCCAGGGCGAGTTATTTTTCGGAACACTGAAAGGACTGATCAGCTTTTTCCCAAATCAGGTTACTGAAAATCCTTCTTCAGCATCCGTTGTTTTTACCGGATTAAAACTATTTAACAAACCTGTAAATACCAATTCTACAGACCATATCTTAAAAAAAGATATCGGCATGACTAAGGAAATAACTTTTAGCCATGATCAGAATATCTTTGCGCTTGATTTTGCAGTTTTAAACTATATCAGGTCTAATAAAAATGAATATGCCTATAAACTTGATGGCTTTGAAAAAAACTGGAATTATGTAACCATTCCAAGTGCTACTTATACCAACTTGCCTGCTGGTGAATATACATTCCTGGCTAAGGGCACAAATAATGATGGTGTATGGAGTGCTAATCCCGCAAAATTAACTATCAGGATTCTGCCCCCACTCTGGAAAACATGGTGGGCCTATTTCCTGTATGTGGCTATACTAGCTGCAATCCTTTTCGTATTTATCCGTTTCCTGGTAATTCGGGCATTATTAAAAAGAGAACAGTACTTGCATAGTATGAAGCTTAATTTTTTCACCAATATTTCTCATGAAATCCGGACCCCACTCACACTCATTCTTGGTCCGCTAGAAAAATTACTTAAAAGTACGCAGAACGAACCTGCACTAAACCGGCAATTACTCCCGATAAAAAATAATGCGGATCGTTTAATGCGTCTTATTACCGAGCTAATGGATTTCAGAAAGGCAGAGACGGGCCATATGAAGCTTTACATAAGTCCTGACAATATCATAAAATTTACAAAAGAGATTTACCTCTCATTTCAAAACCTGGCCATAAGCCGCAACATTTCGTATAGTTTCGAGTCTGATATTGAATCAATTGAACTCTTTTTTGATAAAGATCAATTAGAAAAGGTGTTATTTAACCTGCTCTCCAATGCTTTTAAATTTACACCAGATGAGGGTCAAATTTCAGTATCTGTAATCAGAGATTCTGATTTTGTTAAAATAAAAGTAACTGATAATGGAAAAGGTATTCCGCCTGAAAGCCAGGATAAATTGTTCAGCAATTTCTATCAGGTTGATGAGTATGGATCACATCAAATCGGATCAGGAGTTGGTCTTGCCTTGTCAAAAAGCATCGTAGAACTTCATAATGGCACAATTCATTTTGAAAGCAGCCCTTCTGATAAAGACAAACAGGGAAGTACGTGTTTTTGTGTAATACTAAAGACGGGGAAAGATCATTTCAACAAAGATCAGCTCCTTAAGGATTACAGAGACGATGAAGACTCGGTTCGACATCCGTTACAATCAGAAACGGAAAACATTGCACACAATAAGGTAATCACTAAAGCTGAAAAGAAATATACTGTTTTATTAGTGGAAGACAATCCCGAGGTGAGACTTTTTATTAAAGAATCCCTGGATTCCTATTATCATATTTTGGAATGTGGCGATGGATTGGAAGGCTGGGAAACCGCAACGGAGGCAATTCCAGATCTGATCATCAGTGATGTAATGATGCCACAGATGGATGGACTTGAGTTATGCAGAAAGCTAAAACTCGATGACAGAACCAGCCATATTCCAGTGATACTACTCACAGCAAGAGCCGCCTATATACATCAGCTAAATGGATTGGAAACAGGCGCTGATGCCTATGTTGTTAAGCCATTTAGCATCCATGTCCTTGAATTAAATGTGCGCAATCTTCTTGCTTCAAGAGAAACCATGCGTCAAAAATTCAGTCAGGTTTTAACTTTACAGCCCAGCAATGTTATTATTGATACTTATGATGAAACATTTTTAAGCAAAATCATTCAAATCATAGAGGATAATATTACGGATCCTGATTTTGGCGTTCCGGTACTTTCATCAGAAGCAGGCATGAGTCAGCCTGTTTTATACAAAAAAATCAGGGCTCTTACCGGGCTTTCGGTTAATGATTTTGTTAAATCTATTCGCCTAAAAAAAGCCGCCCAATTATTAGAACAAAACAGATTTACAGTATACGAAGTGGCATATGCCACAGGTTTTAGCGACAGAAAATACTTCAGTAAAGAATTTAGAAAACAATTTAATCAGTCTCCAACAGAATTTACCGGCAGGATCAAAACAAAGGAATTAGAATAAATATTCCTAAGCCAAAGGCTTTAGGTCTGAACCTGATGAATCTCCAGGTATATTTAAGTACAGGATCGATCATCCAGGCGTTTCATAATTGTAAACTCTGGCTTACTACATTGCTCTTCTTGTTCAATTCTGATTGGATGATTAACCTAAGAAGACAACTTGTTTGTCTCGCTTGGCGAGCACACAATGTATAGAAGCTTTTAACTGAAGGTAACTATTCCAACATAGTCTTGACTTCAGCTTCGATATTTTTCTTTGTTTATACGCCTTATATCAAAGGCTGATGAAGGCTTAAAATTCATTTATACTTCACTTTCATCTGGCTATAGAGAAAATTTTGTTGGTAAGAAGCCAATTACTGTCCGAACAAACCGTACATGAAGTAAAAAACCTCTTATATTAAAACGCTGGCAGGTTTCAAAACACCGTATATCACCGGCCCATCTATTAGGACTTGCAAGCAGCAATTGTTTTATTACATGACCACAGTAGAAATCGAAATATCTATTGCTTTAACAGATTTGTTATGTAAAAATTAGCAAGGTTGGAGAAAATCTTTTAAATTAATCTTTAATTATGTTTTAATTAGTCCTCATAGGGTAATTTGGTAGGGTATTTTGCAACGAAATCCAACGTTGACAAATAATCGAACCAAAAAAACCATTGGCTCACTGCCATAAACTAACCTATAAACTAATTGAAAGTATGACCGATTATAAACGATCTTCCTTCAAAATTATGCTGAAGCATGATTTGAAGTGGAAATCACATACTCCATTTGCCCTAAAAAAAGCGCTGATTCGCCTGCAAGTTATCACTGCAATTTTCCTGGTTAGTTTGGCAGGATGTAAAACAATGGGACGGAATGGGCTCAGCCAGGATGTACATGAGCCAGTCAGTAATCAGCACAAAAGCTGGACACAGTATGGAGGCGGTCCTGATCAGTCGAAATATGTGGAGTTGAATCAGATCACTAAAAAGAATGTGAGTCAGTTGGAAGTAGCGTGGACCTATGCTACAAATGATGAGGTTTCCGCCTATAAGTTCAATCCGATTGTTGTTAATAATGTGATGTATGTTCTGGCAAAGAATAATTCATTGGTTGCTCTTGATGCCATAACAGGCAAAGAGATATGGATACACGCCAATCTGAACCTGGCATCAAAAAGAGGAATAAATTATTGGGAAAGTAAGGACAAGAAAGATCGCCGGTTGCTTTTTTGCATGAACAATACATTGCAAGCCATTGATGCCACAACAGGTAAATCTATACTGACCTTTGGTAATCAGGGCTCTGTATCGTTAAAAGAAGGTCTGGGACGTGATCCGGCGACGATCAGCCGTGCCACTTCCACTTCTCCCGGACATATTTTCGAGGACCTGATCATGCTGGGCTCTTCCCCGGGAGAAAATTTATTTTCTGCCCCAGGGCATCTGCGAGCTTATAATGTAGTAACCGGCAAGCTGGCCTGGGTTTTTCACACCATTCCTCATCCAGGTGAATATGGGTACGAAACCTGGCCAAAAAATGCCTATAAATATGTTGGAGGTGTAAATACCTGGGGAGAAATTTCTGTTGATGAGAAGCGTGGAATAGCCTACTTCCCGCTAGGATCACCAACTTATGATTATTATGGTGCCGACCGTGTTGGAGACGGCTTGTTTGGAAACTCTTTACTTGCACTTGATGCACGTACCGGTAAGCGGCTATGGCACTATCAAACAGTACATCATGACATATGGGACTACGATCTTGTTTCTGCCCCTCAATTAATCACCGTTAACCATAACGGTAAAAAAATAGATGCAGTGGCCCAGGCAACTAAACAAGGCTTTCTGTTTGTATTCAACCGAGTCACCGGCGAACCACTTTGGCCTATAGAGGAAAGACCCGTTCCGATGAGTAACATGCCAGAGGAAAAAGCATCACCTACTCAACCATTTCCTACTGTATTGCCCCCTTATAACCGGCAAACCATCACTGCAGAGGATATAAACCCATATTATACCGCTGAAAAGAGGGAAACCTGGAAAAAACGATTGGCAGCGGGCCGCAGTGGTCTTTTTGAGCCTCTTTCCGATCAGTATGAAACCTTCACTATGCCAGGAGCCAATGGTGGCGCCCTTCATGGAAATACAGCCGCAAACCCTGTTAAAGGAATTGTCTATATAAGTTTTCAGGATAAACCATCCGTATACCGGCTAAAAAAAGAAGAACCTACAGCATTGAGAGCACCGATTTCTGCCAGCGAAAGTACACGTGCCCAGGCGGCCTATATACAATATTGCCAAGCCTGCCATGGAGCTGACCGAAAAGGCATACTTGGCCCGAATCTCGTAAATATCAATAACCGGGTTACGTTTGATAATTTTAAAACTATAGTAAGCGTAGGTAGAGGTCAGATGCCATCTTTTCTTCACTTAGGAGATCAGACCGTAACCGACATTTATAAATTTCTTTCCGAATTACCGTCTGGAAATGCAGACGCACCAGGAAGGCAGGGACAGGGCAGAGCAGGTGCATCTGGTGGACAATCTGGAATACCGGTTATGCCTGATGGGCCAGTAGTAGCCTCTGGTGGCGCACTTCTGCCACCTAGTGCCGCAGCACAAACAGGAGGTGGATTTGATCGCGGCATTTCACGTAATTATCCCGAAGGTGTTGACACGCCAAAGAACCGGTATACTGACGGTTCAACTACGGCTTACGGATTAGGATATCCAGACCTGATTGGCCCGCCTTGGTCGTCTATAGTAGCTTATGATTTGAATACAGGGAAAATAAAATGGAAAAGAGCTCTTGGAAATGACGATAAGCTGGGTGGCAAGGACACGGGTGTGCCATCTGGCTCACAACATAAAGGAATGATCGTTACTTCCACAGGACTTGTGTTTGCTACCTGTCTCGATGGTAGAATTTACGCTTATGATGAAGATAACGGCGATATTCTATGGTCAGTAAAATTGCCAAGGGTTCCTGATGGATTACCTGCCATGTACGAGGCAGGCGGGCGGCAATACCTGGTAGTCTGCTCGGTATCAGAAGTTGTGGACAAAACAAAGCCCGCCGAAATAACCAAACCGTCATATATTGTTTATGCACTTCCTAAAAAGAAATAGCACACTATGAACAGAAGAGTTTTTATCTTTCAAACATCAGGCTTGGTTTTATCCGCCTGGGTACTTCCGTCTTTCAAGCCAATGTCTCTCGATAAAATGGACAGGATCGGAATGGGGACCGTTTTATTCAGGTATCGCTTTAAACAAACCAAACCCCAAGAAATCATTACCTTAAAAAATGAATTGACACTGTTGGATGTTCCGGCTTATTACCGCGATAGATTTAATATTAAACATATTGAGTTTTGGAGCAATCATTTCGAATCGCTTGAACTACCCTACCTTAAGAGCCTGAAAAACAAGATTAAAGACTCCCGCTCCAGCTTGCTGAATGTCCAGATAGATAGCTCCTATAATCTGGCATCGGTGAATGATCAGGAACGATTAAAGAGTTTAAAGCACGTTAAAGAATGGATGGATGCTGTTTCTTATCTCGGATCAAAATGCGTGAGGATCAATCCCGGAAGCGCAAACGGATCAATAGAAAAAAGTATTGAATCTATGAAAGAAGTCAATCAATACGCAAAAAGCAAGAATCTCATTTTATTATCAGAAAATCATTTCGGTATAGAGATGAACCCGGATGTTCATTTACGTATTGTTAAAGAAGCCGGTTCCAGGAATTATACACTTCCCGACTTTGGTAATTATCCCAGAGCAACCATGTATGAGTCCTTGCAAAGGATATTACCCCACGCTTATATGATCTCTGCTAAAGCCGATGCATTTAATGAAAAGATTGAACATACCTCCTTTGATTTTGACAAATGTGTACAAATGGCAGAACGTGCAGGGTTCAAAGGCATTTACTCTGTTGAACAATGGAGCGGTAAATACCAGGATGTCGATTTTGAGAAAGTGGGCGACTGGCTGATCGATCATGTTAGAAAAAATATCTAGCGAGAAGCTTTGGGCTGACAAATATCTTAATCAGCCCCTCTTCTTCAACAATACTTACCATATATTCAAATAGCAATAAATGAAACTAAAACGTAAAGAACTCCACGTTATCCTTTTAACAGGTCTGGCAATAACAGCATTAGCATATTCCTGCAGTAACCTGAAAAATCAAGCGACAACTACTCAGACAAAGGCATCTGCTGAGGCCTTGCAATACCAAACTCCCACAAATAAGCCTTTACAGCGAACTGGTGATATATGGGTATGGCGATCTGTGCTGGATCTGAAATCAAGGATGATAAGCATCGGACTAAACGACAAGTTGTGGGTGGCGTATGATACCCAAACCGCTTCTTTCTACAAGGCATGGACGGGAGGACTAGTTTTTGATGGCGCTGTATATACCACCGCACACGGACCACAACCCACCTCTGTCGGCAATACCTATTTTGCTGAAGCAGATGGCAATCCCTGGATCATTACAGTTAATGGTTCTGCGGTATCTCCAGAAATCGTTTACAAAGGACATACTGTTCTGGATAATAAAGTAAGTCTGCAATACGAACTGTTGTACCAGGGAAAACACATCAGAGTAGACGAACAACCTGAATTTTACACTTTATCTGATGGAAAGGTTGGTTTTGAACGTGTCTTTAAAACTTCAAATGTTCCGGAAGGAACAAATGTGAGCCTAAAAATGCACATGGAATCTATCCTGTCGGATAATGATATTTCAACGGATAGTAAGTTCACGGTTGGAAAATCGGATCCACAGGATGTTTCGGGGATGTCTTATAAAGTGACGGAAGGAACCCTTTTGCTGAAAAATAATGGCACTACAAACCTTTCGGTTAAAATAACACCTAAACCATTTACTTCTATTGTAAAAACTGCACCTCCCAAAACCGTAAATGATAAGGAGGAAAAGGTATTGGCTCTGATGATCAGAAGCGATTGCAATACCTGTCACAACCGGGATTTGAAAACCGTTGGCCCAGCGTTCCAGGCAATCGCACAACGTTATTCCAACACGCCAAAAATGGCCGCAATGCTGATAAATAAGGTCATTCAAGGTGGATCTGGTAATTGGGGGATAATTCCAATGACACCACATCCTGCAGTATCCAAAAAAGATGTCGCAACCATGGTGAGTTACATTATGGAACTTGATGCCGCTCAGGAAAACAGGGAAAACGCCACCATGCCTCCCTCTGATCATCTGTTTAAGTTCCAGAAAAAAGATCCTTCAGTAGCAGTAAGGCCACAAGCCGAAAAACAGGGCATCGCAATAAATTTTTACAAGCTGGAAGACAAGTTCACCGGTTTGCCCGCTATCAATGCAAAAGCTAACCCGGAATTGTCGGGAGCAGCCAATATGTTGCATGCTAATAATTTTGATTTCGGGTTTAATATGGAGGAACTTAAGGGAAATTTTGCCATGATTGGCACCGGGTTCCTGAACCTTAAGGAAACCACCAATATTGTTTTCCGAGTTGCAGCTAATGGTGGATCACGCTTATTCATTGATAATAACCTGGTAGTTGAAAATACCGGGGTTGCAGGTACCGTTCCCCAGGAAGGTGAAGTGAATCTAAAGGCCGGGAAACATGCGCTGAAAGTGGAATACTATAAAAAAGGAGAGCGTGGGCAGAAGCGAGTATCACTGCAATGGAGGCCATATGGTTCTTCAGAATATACTGCAGTTCCACCTGAGCTCCTCACCTACCGGGAAGCTGATATCAAAAAGGTAAAGAATGAGGATACTGGGCCCAAAATACCAACATCTCCAGGCGATGGAGAGCTATTAGCCGGGGTGCATCCCGCCTTTACGCTGGCACAAGCCAGACCAGAAAATTTCCACTCTAAGGTCGGCGGAATGGATTTCCTTCCGGATGGCAGGATGGTGATCTGTACCTGGGATTCTGTAGGGGCCGTATATATAGTAGATGGCGTTCAGGGTATAAGCCCCAAAGGAATCACCGTGAAACGGATTGCTGCAGGTTTAACAGAGCCGTTAGGATTAAAAGTTGTGGATAACGAGATCTATGTAATGCAAAAACAGGAGCTGACTAAATTGGTTGACCTGAACAAAGATGAAATAATTGACTCGTACCAAACCATTTGTAATGGATGGAAAGTATCCCCTAATTTCCATGAGTTTGCTTTTGGGCTCGTATACAAAGACGGCTACTTCTACGGTTCACTGGCTACGGCCATCAGGCCGGGTGGTGCAAGCATGAAACCCCAGATACCCGACCGTGGAAAAGTGCTGAAGATATCAAAAGCCGATGGGTCCTGGTCGTTTATCGCATCAGGTTTAAGGGTTCCCAATGGTGTTGGTACTGGAGTGGATAATGAAATATTTATGTCTGACAACCAGGGCGACTGGCTTCCTGCAAATAAAATAGTACACCTCAAGGAAGGTGCATGGTACGGTTCCCGGGCTGTCGATTTTGAAGGAACCGCCAATTTAAAAGAAAAATTACCCGTAGTATATCTGGAAGTAAATACAATCGCCAATTCTCCGGCTCAACCGGCTCCATTAAATATTGGCCCGTATAAAAACCAAATGATTTATGGAGATGCTTCCTATGGAGGTGTCCAACGGATATTTGCAGAAAAAGTAAACGGAGACTACCAGGGAGCCGTATTTAAATTTACCCAAGGACTGGAAGCAGCAATTAACAGGCTGGTATGGGGACCTGATGGTGCATTATATGTCGGAGGTATAGGATCGGCAGGTAACTGGGGACAATCTGCTAAACTTCAGTATGGCTTGCAAAAACTCACCTATAATAATACTTCTGTTTTTGAAATGCTGGCTATAAGGGCAAAGCCTAACGGGATTGAAATCGAATTTACCGAGCCTCTTAAACCTGGTGCAGGAACGAAACCTGCTGATTATAAGATCAAGCAGTGGTGGTTAAAACCTACTGCAAACTATGGTGGTCCTAATATGGACGAGGAAATACTAGCAATTAAAAAGATAACCGTTTCATCCGACAGGAAGAAAGTATTATTAGTACTTCCCGGGATGAAAGACAAACACGTGTTGTACATAAGATTGAATAAGAACACCATGTTAAATAGCACTGGGGGCAGCTTGTGGTCAACAGAATCCTGGTATTCAATGAACAGCATTCCCGGAAAACTGTGAATTAAATAATACACCTAATTTTTATGTCACTAAAAAGCTTATAAAATTTTATTCATGAGACGTTTCTTATTTCTTATCCTTTTAACTGGTATAACTCTTTACTCCTTTGGACAGGCACAACCAGGTGACATAAATGGGCGTGGCCTGAGCTTCATTCCGGATTATACGTTTAAAGGTTCCAATCTTGCTGGCTGGCACAGTCTCGGGGGAGCGGACTGGAGAGCTGAAGGCGGTGAACTAATGGGAACAGTAAAACCGGGTTCTAATGGTGGATGGCTCATGCTTGACCGTTCTTTCCAGGATGTTAATGTGAACACATTACTCAAAGTAAATGGCGATGCCGAAGCAGGCATTTTGTTTCGTGCTGAGAAAATCAGTGAGGGAATTAAAGGAGTATTGCTCTCATTAAAAGAAGGAGAATTAGGTGTATATAGTATAACCATAGATTCGCAAGGAAAAGAGCTTCAGCGTGAAAAACTAAGGTCTGCAGGTGGGATGATCCGTTTAGCTCCACCGGCAGATCCTAATGCTTCACCAACAGCAAGAGGAGGAAATAATGCCGGTGGTCCGCCTCGTCGTCCGACAGGGCCCACCTTACCCTTTCAGCGTCCGCAATCTGGTTTCCTTGCCGGCGATTGGAATCAAATCGAAGTGGTTCTCGATCTGAACATCCTACGATCTTATTTAAATGATGGTAATGGCCCCGGCGGCGCAGCGGATGAAATTGTTGGAAAATTCGGACCAGTAGCATTATATGTGGGCGGTACTGGTGAAGTACGGTTTAAAGATTTTAAATATAAAGATCTTGCCGTTCGGTATACACCAAAAGAAAAAACTGCTGCACGTTTCGAGGTACAGCAATTAAGCGACATGTATTATGCCTGGAGTTCTGCCGCGGCAGATTTTAACAAGGACGGATTTATAGATGTGGTTGCCGGCCCTCATATTTATTACGGCCCTGATTATACAAAATTCAGTGAAATGTATATGGGAAATGCCTTCAGTCCATCTAAGGAATTTACGGAAGTAAATTGCCAGTATACGTTTGATTTTAATAATGACGGTTGGCCCGATGTGTTTGTTGCACCTCCATTCGGGAACCTGTATATCAACCCGAAAGGGGAATCACGGAGATGGGACAAATACTCGGTTATTCCAGGTAACATTAATTCAGAAGTTACAGTTTTTGCTGATATTGATGGTGACAAGCGCCCGGAACTGATTTACGGAACCAGCGGAGCCGGTGGCGGATTACTTAAATACGCAAAGCCAGATCCTTCCGATCCAACCAAACCCTGGATCGCACATACGATTTCTGAGCCGGGTTATTTTATGGCACATGGTTTCGGAACAGGCGATATTAACGGTGATGGACGAATAGATATCCTGAATCCCAATGGCTGGTGGGAGCAGCCAGCTTCTCTCAACGGCGATGGTTTATGGACTTATCATCCGGAAGCATTTGCCAGGTACGGTCACCGGGGTGGCGGTGCAGGTGGAAGTGTAATGGCAGTATACGATGTAAATGGTGATAAACTGAACGATGTAGTTACTAGTGTCAATGCTCATGGTTTCGGCCTGGCGTGGTTTGAGCAAAAAAAAGACCCCAGCGGCAAAATTTCCTTTGTCCGCCATATGATTATGGATGACTATTCTACTAAGAATGCCGGCGATGTAACCTTCTCCGAGCTCCACGGATCAACATTTGCCGACGTAGATGGAGATGGTGTTACAGATTTTATTGTAGGCAAGCGTTATTTTTCACATGTTGATACCTATCTTGATCCTGATCCTTACGGACCTCCTGTTTTGTATTGGTATCGTACGGTTCGTAATCCAAAAGCTCCCGGTGGAGCAGAATTTATTCCTGAACTGATACACAATCGTTCCGGGGCAGGTTCGGATGTTTTGGCTGCTGATCTGAATAAAGACGGAGCCATTGATATTGTCACTTCAACCAACCGCGGGACATTTATTTTCTGGAACGTAGGGACGAAAGCTAAAACAGTCGCCAAAAAGTAATATTTCAGTACTCGATCAGAGAAAAATGTACATTATCACATAAAGGCACTCGTATGAAAAAATTAATTTGGTCAATACTATTCTCGTTGGTACTCGGTACTTCTTTTGCCCAGGTTCCTTCAGAAAATTATCCTGATAACCAGGCATCTATTGAACACCCGGGAGTACCTAAAGGGGAAGTGCTGAAGTTCACTTTTGAAAATTCAAAAATTTTCCCCGGCACGTGGCGGGAATACTGGGTATATATCCCCGCTCAATATAAGCCCGACAAGCCGGCCTGTGTATATGTTGGGCAGGATGGACTAGCCTTGAAAGCACCAACTGTTTTTGATAATTTGATTTACCAGAAAGAAATGCCTGTAACGATCGGCATATTTGTAAATCCCGGAAGGCTGAGAGCTGCTAATGATCAGCTTGCTCTTGACCGTTTTAACAGGAGCCTGGAGTACGATGGGCTTGGTGATGCGTATGCGAAATTTATTTTGCAGGAACTCCTTCCCGATGTAGAAAAACAAAAGGCCAGCGACGGTCGCATAATACGGCTATCCAAAAGTGGTAATGACCGTGCAATAGGCGGAGCAAGCAGCGGAGCTGTTTGTGCCTTTACTGTTGCCTGGGAGCGCCCACAAGAATTCTCCAGGGTATTTAGCGCCATAGGAACTTATGTAGGTCTTCGGGGTGGCGATCGCTATCCTAACCTTATTCGTAAATCTGAACCTAAACCGATCAGGATATTTTTACAAGACGGCTCTAATGACCAGAACAGTTATGCTGGCGACTGGTGGATGGCAAACCAGATGATGGAACGCAGCCTTACTTTTGCCGGTTATGAAGTAAATCATATTTGGGGCGAAGGTGCGCACAATGGCAAGCACCCCACAGCTGTATTTCCTGATGCTATGAGATGGCTATGGAAGGATTATCCAAAACCGGTTGTAGCAGGGATATCTGCAAACGCTTTCCAAAAGGATATATTGATTCCGGAGGAAGGCTGGAAATTGGTGGCAGAAGGTTATAAATTTACAGAGGGAGTGGTGGCAAATGCTTTAGGCGAAGTGTTTTACCAGGATATCCCTAATTCCAAAACGTATAAGGTTGATACAGATGGACACGTATCGGCATTAAATCTAGGTTCTAAAAAAGCTTCAGGTACAGCTTTTGGGTCTGACGGTAAACGTTATGTGGTAGCAACAGGCACCAGCCAAGTACTATGCTATGATTTAAACGACAAAGAAACAGTGATTGCCAATGATATTCCGGGAAATGATCTTGTGGTTGCTCAAAATGGGAATATTTACGTAACAGCTCCAGAGGGCCCGGAAAAACCGGGAAAGTTATACTTGGTTAGGCCCAACGGAGAAAAAATTAATGTGGATGTCGGGTTGAAGTACCCGAACGGATTGGCACTTACACCAGACCAAACACAATTATATGTTACAGAATCCACTTCGCACTGGGTTTGGGCTTATCAGATACAGCCCGATGGTACACTTGCGTATAAACAGCGATTCTGCTGGTTGTATGCCCCTGATATTTCGGATAATTCATGGTCTGACGGGATTAAATGCGACCGGCAAGGGCGGATCTATGTAGCTACAAACATGGGAATACAGGTGATTGACCAAGCAGGAAGAGTGAATGTAATCATGCCTCTGCCTGCAGGGCAGCCTTCTAACCTTTGTTTTGGCGGACGGGAATTTGATACGCTCTATGTTACCTGCGGGAATAAAATATTCAGCAGAAAACTTCGCGTGAAGGGCGTCAATACTTTTGAGTCTCCTATAAAGCCTGATAAACCTAAACTGTAATCGTTAATCGTTAATTTAACTCACACTGAATTAATAACAAGACACATGAATTCCTCAATACAATCATTCTTAGTTGGTTTTTGCATAAAGAAACAGATCAAGTTCCTGCTACTTACAGTTATTGCCCTTTGTTTAACCATTCCGGTTTTTGCATTTTCCGAACCAGGAAAAGTTAACTATAAATTTAATAAAAAGATTTCCCGGGAGGTTCTCGAAAATTTCCTTGAGCGGTCAGTGACCATGCAGAACCTCCTCATCGGCCAAGGCGATTTTAATGATAACCTTCGCATGATCAAAAATATGGGTGTAAAGTTCATCGGACGAAGTGTGTGCCAATGGGGTGACGAAGCAGGGCTGATGAAGAACCTTGGTCTGGAAAAAGAACTGATTCCCAAAGTACACGCCGTAGACCCCAACATTATTTTACAAGCCTGCATTTTTGAGATAGTTACTGAACAGGTAAACCAGGTTGCTGTTCCCGCCTGGGCATTTACCGCGTTACACATGCCGGTTGAGCAACGGAATTTCAGGTATGCGGATATGCTTTATCCTGATGGAAAATTTAAAAATCACTGGGGCAGAGGCTCAGTACCTGATGTAAGTCAACCGGAAACAAAACTACTGTTCTTTTTCCTTGCCGCGTCGTATATCAATATTGGTATTGAAGCCATTCATTTCGGGCAGGTGGAACTGATGAATAAAAATGACAAGAATCTGGATCATTATGCACAGATTCTTACTCTAATCCGCTCGTATGCCTCAAAGCACGCTCGCAGGGGAATGATTATTTGTGATTCGCATGTTCCGGGCGGCGGCTTTCTGAAGGATGGAAAACTGCTGATGGATTTTCATTCGTTCCCTCTTCGGGTGATGGAAGTTCCAGGTAAACCTGAAGACGCGATCCTGAAAGTTGGATATACCGATGCACTCTTTGGACGCAGCAAAGGGGGTATTTCTCCCAGCGGATGGAAATGTACCAATCTCCCCTACCTGGTGGAGCTCGATAACTACTGTGGCAGTAAGCAACCCGGAGAAGAAAAAGCAGCTGGATCATTTTGGGTTTGGGGCTATGATGAAATTAGTTGGTTTGCACACCAGGATAAAGCATATCGCAGTAAATGGCTTCGTTACGCCTATGACTGGCTGGCAAAAACTGATCTCAATGGACATCTTCAGATGCCCGCAGGTCGCCAAACTACCTCTCCCCTTGATAAAAAAAGATGGTATTATGCAAATAATCCCAGTTCCGCAGTACCAGACGGGCACGGTGACGAAGATACGATCAGAGATATCTGGAAGACTGGAAGAATAACGAAATGAGGATATAGAATGTCAGGTATTTTATACCCGTGAAATAGTGAGATTTTCAAAATAAGTATCCATACGATTACTTTATCTCGTTAAACCTTCTAACAATGACCATACTACTTTAATTCATAAATTAAATTTTCACTAAATAAATTAAACAAATGATACGTTCGATAACCTTAGCAGGCATACTAGCAGTTTCTACGTTTTGCCTGTCATCAAAAAACCCCGAGCCAGCCGCTACTAAAGAAATAGCCAATGTTTCTAAAAAAGGAAAATGGGTAAAACTTTTTGATGAAAAAACAACTAACGGATGGCATACTTATGGAAAAACAACCGTAGGTAAATGCTGGAAAATTGAAAACAAGACCATCCATTTAACTCCTGTCACTGAAAAGTCCGACAGAGGTGACTTGGTTACTGATAAAGAATACGGTAATTATCATTTACAATTAGAATGGAAAGTTGCTCCAAAATGTAATAGTGGGATCATATTTTATGTACATGAGGATCCTTCTAAATTTAAAGAAACCTATTTTACAGGCATGGAAATGCAGGTTTTAGATAATATTGAAGCAGAAGATAATAAAAAGGAAAATCACCTGGCAGGAACCTTATATGATTTGTTGGGTACTGCAGCAACCTCCAAACCAAAACCTGTAGGAGAATGGAACAAGGCAGAGATCATCAGCAATAATGGCAAACTGGATCTGATCCTGAATGGTATCACTGTAACCTCTACTACACTCTGGGATGATAACTGGAAAGCAATGGTAGCTAACAGTAAATTCAGAACTATGCCTGCTTTCGGCACTTACAAAACCGGAAAAATTGCATTACAGTATCATGGTGGTGATGTGAGTTACAGAAATATCAGGATTAAAGAACTTTAGTTTTCATTTTTTTACATGCACAATGGTTCATTAAGTTTAATGAACCATTGTTATAATATTAAGATCGCAATACTTAGTATGTATATGGATTTAAATCAGACCATACAAGAATATGCTACGCAGCCGTCGTTAACCCATCAATTTGTATTATCATTATTAAAAAACTATAAAAAACTCAATGATAAAATTAACGAACTACTGAAAAAATATTGCATTCAAACTTTTGGGGTTCGCCTTTAATAAGTTGTAATCATCAATAACAGGCATTTTAGTCTCATTATACAATGGTCAACTTTATTTTTTAGTAAGATCATTATCTCCCGTACCCCATAATTTATTAGGCTTGGGTCCCATTTCAAGTTCAAGCGTTCCACCCCCAATTAACTGAGAATGTGTAAACCACGGAGTATTTAAAAGCTGGTTATTGAGCTTTGCACTTTGAATGTATTTATTTGCAACCGAACAATGGTTAGCAATCAATTTGAACTGTTTCCCACCTGGTAAATCTATCGTTACCTTACTAAATACCGGGCTTCCGATAGTGTAAAGAGGTAGTCCAGGAGTTACAGGATAAAATCCCATAGACGAGAAAACAACAAATGCCGTCATTCCTCCTCCGTCTTCATCACCCGGAATTCCGAAGATGTTATCCTTGAACCAAACATCCAGTAAAAACCGAATTCTCTTTTGGGTTTTCCATGGTGATGCAGTGAAATTATATAAATAAGGAATATGAAAACTAGGTTCATTTCCCATAGAATACTGCCCTACTAAACCTGTAGCATCCGGGAACTTTCCGTTAAATTCATATTTGCTTCTTCCCAGATTCTCACGATACAACTGGTCTAAACGTTTTTCGAAATTTCCCGTTCCGCCCATCAAACCCATTAATCCCTTTACATCGTGTTGTACCTGCCACATGTATGTCCAGCCATTATTCTCATCGTAATAATCCCGGCCCCCCATTCCACCATCAAATTTAGAATCAATGCTTATCCAGGCACCTTTATCATCTTTAGGTAGAAACATCAAAGAATCTTTATTCCACAGGTTTTTATAGTTCAGAGCACGAAAGCTGAACTTTTTAAAATCGCTTTCCTTACCTAAATCTTTTGCCATCTCAGCGAGAGCCCAATCATCATAACTGTGCCCCAATGTGATCGCTACTGACTGGCGTTTCTCAAAAGGATCCACATGAACATCCGTTTCTGTTTCGCCTTTTTTCAGTGCCGGAAAATATCCCTTAGCATGATAAAAATCGTCTAAAGCAGTTTTAGGTCCATTCCTCCAGGGAAGCATGGTTGCTTGAGTAGCATTTTTTAACATTCCGCTGTAAGCCGAATTGATATCAAAATTGCGGAGTCCTTTTCTGTATCCATCCAATAACATAATAGAAGAATGAAAGCCGTTCATACAGGCATGGTCGCCAAAAAGAACAGGAAATGTGGGCAACCATCCACCTTGTTTATACATGGTAACATACGAATCCATGATGTCTTCTTCCATTGCAGGATTTAGTATTACCCGTAGAGGATGATTGGCTAAATAAGTATCCCAAGTCCAGTCATCTACATAAAAAGGTCTATTAGCGTCATGTATCTTTTTATCAAAACCGCTATAATATTTATTATCCTCGGTAATATTTACCAACCGTTCATAACATCTGTAAAGCGAGGTATAGAATGATCGCTTTTGAGCCAATGTGCCCCCTTCTACTTTAATTTGGTTAATCACTGTCGACCACGATTCTTCAGCTAAATTCTTTTGACCTTCAAAACCGATGGTGCTTAACTCATTATTAAAATTTTTCTTTGCCTGCTCAGCACTTATATAAGAAATTGCATATTTAAACTCAATCTTTTTAGTTGCCTTTTCAGGGAAGGTTATAAATGCTTTTACATTTTCTCCTTGTAAACTTCCTGCTGCCTGCAGTTTGTTTTCTTTAACAGTACCTACCGTTCCGCTTTCACTAAAAATGCCATACATATATACTTTAATGTCGCCATGGTAAGTTTCAAACCCGGTGAGTTCTTTATCTGAAATAAACTTCCATTCGCTGCTGCCCGTGTTGTACATACCCAAAAGAATACTTTTACTAGAATTTTCAGGAAATTCAAAGCGATAGAAACCAGTCTTTTTCCCTGGAGTAAATTCTACGTTAATATCCTCATCAACCAAATAAGTAGAATAATACCAGGGCCTGGTTATTTCCATATCATGATCATAGGTCATTCTTTTGTTCCAGCTTGCCGCAGAGATAGGACCGATAGAAGGTTTCAAGGAAAAGGCCTCTCCTAGCCTGTGCGAAACTATAATTAATGGAAAACTGGAAATCTGATCGTCGAGGTAATCATTCCTTTGCGGAAACATCCGAACCATTTGGTTAGGTTGTTGTACGGTTGGACGAGTAGGTTGCAGTAACTGGGATGAATTTCCAATTAATGGATCTACATACCTCAAGTTATCTTTACCCTCATGACCAGTATTTTCCTGAGCTATAGCTGCTGCTGATATACCCAGCATAATCAACATTAACCTGCTTCGGACAGGTCTAAATAATTTTATATTCATTTTTTTATTATCTAATTAAAGATTAGTGAATGTGTAAGTTTTACCTGCTTGCGTATCAAAATCATATAGAAATGTATTCTTTATTTGAGGAGCAGTAAGCTTTGCCTTTTCTGAAATTATGGGCTGAGCAGTTTCATCAGTTTTAAAGAAAAAATTAGGATTAACATCCTCCGCATTTTTCAACAAAACAGTTCCAATAAGCGCATTTGGAACCCGCAGCCGACAATTTCCACCAAGCATTGATTTTATTATAACCTTATTAAGCTTTCCACCTTTCCAAAGAATTTCTTGAATTTCAAACCCTCCGCGAGCTTTTAATCCGCTTACACTTCCGTTTTTCCACTCATCTGGCAATGCAGGCAACAAATGAATGGCTCCATCCTGACTTTGCAACAGCATTTCTGCGATCCCTGCTGTACAGCCAAAATTGCCATCAATTTGAAAAGGTGGATGTGCATCAAATAAATTGGGATAGGAACCACCACCACTATTTTCACCTTTATTTAATCCCTCTGGTGTTAACTGATTCCGGATGAGTTTGTATGCGTGATTACCATCCTGTAACCTTGCCCACAAGTTCACCTTCCATCCCATAGACCAACCAGTTGAAACATCGCCTCTTTGAATTAGTGAAGTACGAGCGGCATCAAACAATTCAGGGGTGCGGTATGGAGAGATTTGATTTGCAGGATATAGGCCAAATAAATGGGAAACATGCCGGTGTTTATCTTCCGGATTATCCAAATCCAGCAGCCACTCTTGTAATTGGCTGTGCTGTCCAATCTGCATTGGAGGAAGAAACTGGCGGAGATTTTTAAGTTGTTCAGTTAAATTTTCATCTGTATTTAATGTTTCTGCTGCCCGGATCGTATTTGAAAACAGATCAAATATCAATTGATTATCCATGGTGGTTCCGGCATCAATTGAAATATTAGGACGGCTTTTTGGTGCATTTTCCGGCGACATGGAAGGAGAAGCTACCAGCCATTCATGGGTCGGTTCTTCCACCAGAAAATCAACATAGAACTTTGCAGCTCCTTTCAAGGCAGGATATACAGATTGAAGATAGTTTTTGTCACCGCTATACAGGTATTTCTCCCATAAATGCCGACTTAACCAGGCTCCTCCCATCGGCCACATGGCAGAATAAATTCCATCAACCGGACCAGTAATACGCCATAAATCTGTGTTATGATGTGCTACCCATCCTCCTGCCCCGTACATTACCCGGGCAGTTTCTTTGCCTGTTTGCGATAAATCTTTTACCATCTGAACCAGCGGATCATGCATTTCAGTTAGATTTGTCTCCTCAGCTGGCCAGTAATTCATCTCCGTATTGATATTGATGGTGTATTTACTACCCCATGGCGGATTCATCTTATCATTCCATATTCCCTGAAGATTAGCCGGTTCACCCCCGGGCTGCGATGAAGAAATAAGCAAATACCTTCCAAACTGGAAATACAAAGCAGCAAGCTGTGGATCATTCCCATTGGCAAAATCTTTTAGGCGTACATCGGTAGGATTTTTAATTGAATCTGTTTTACCCAGATCTAATTTTACACGGTTAAAATATTTCTGATAGGTTGTTATATGATCTTTTAATAATTGTGAGTAATTTTTTTGCAATGCTTTATTCAGATACGTTTCTGCACGTTTGCCTTCATCAGCACTGATATCATTATAATTAATAAAGTTTGAAGCGATTGAAATATAAATGGTAACAGTGCTCGCTTCGCTAACATTAATCTCCCCTCCGGATGATGAAATTTTTCCGTCATCTGCTTTGATCTTAATTAGAGATTGAAACCTGACTTTGCCTGGTACACCGTCTTTATCACTACTTACCCCTGATAACTGCAAAACATCAGTTCCTTTTATAGCTACTAAAGATTTTTGAGGACAGAACATAGACGCCGTAAATGATAAACTGTGGGGCTTATTGGCAGTAAGCCTGATAATAATAGTTTGATCAGGGATTGACGCAAAAACGGTTCGTGTATAATTAATTCCGTTAACACTATAGTTAGTTTTGGTAGTTGAATTTTTAAGATCAAGCTCTCGGTAATAATTTGAAAATTTCTGATGCCCTGGAAAATTCAGCACAAGATCTCCAACAGGCTGATAACACATACCATTGATCTTTTCAGCCTGAATATTCTGGCCTGCCAGTTTACTTGCCTCTAAATTCTTACCCTCAAAAATTAGTTGTCGGATTTTTGGTAAGGCGCTTAATGCGTTTGGATTATCATTACGATTGGGGCTACCGCTCCAAACTGTAGATTCATTCAATTTTATAAATTCCTTACCAGGATTGCCGAATACCATCGCAGCCAGACGGCCATTACCCACCGGAAGAGCCGCTTCCCATACAGATCCGGCAGGAGATTTATACCACAACTTCATATCTTTATCCTGCGCAAAAACAGAAAATGATAGTAATAACAGGAAAATGCAAATGAGTTTAAATTTCATATGGTGTGAGGCTTGAGGTATGAGGTATGAGGTATGAGGTATGAGGCGGCAGGTACTTACAACTTAGGACTTACAACTTACAACTCAAAAAACAACTACTTAACCGGCGTTGGCCTAACTGCTGTTAGAGCAATCTGTCCCTTCAGCATTTTACCTCCATCACCGGTAAGGCGCAAGTAATAATCAGATGAGCAAGCCGTACCGTCTTCATCAAGAGTAACAAATGAAGAACCTGCCGGCACCATCAGAGCGGTTTCAGCAGTTTTGGCTATCTGATTACCTTCGTTGTATTCATCAAACATAGAAATGTAGATGCCTTGACTCTTAAGCTTAACCAGATTATAGAATTGACGCCACATAAAATCACCATGAACCCGTTGTTTTTCCTGTAAATCACCTGGTAATACACAAGGCTGATAGTCGATTTTATTTGTTTTACAATAGGCTAAATCAGCGACGTTCATACTGTAAAACCGATCAATATCGCCGATGTTCCCTATTCTTCCTACCATCCATGGCGAAATCATATCCAGCGCTTTGTAAGCACTAATAAAATTAGGTCTCGAATCGCTTGTTTGAGTACGCCAATTTGTTGGCACTCCGCCAATAACATAGCAGCCCTGAGCTTTAAACCAAGTGATTACTTCTAAACAGACAGCTGCCGTCCACGGATGGTTATTATCGCTAAAACCAAATCCCCAAATACACACCACTGGTTTATTGTTCTGTTTTGCATAAGCTGAAGAAGATGTATAAGCTTTCATCTTGTTCGTCCAATCAGTTTTTATTTGCGTTTGCATACTTGTCCACCCGCTCACATCATACATGATATAAAACTTTCGGCCATATTTCTCAGAAGCGGTTTTAACTTTAGCTGTTATCGCATCGCGAATTGGCCCTTCCTGCCCATTGGGATTAAATCGTTGCAAGGCAGCCGCATCAATACCGTATTGTTGCATCCATAAAAATTGCACATCTACCGTTTGGTCACTAAAAGAAGAGAACAGTTTAGCAGGCTCGCCATTACCCAGATTCGCAAAACCAGTTTGATACGTATTGGTATATTCCCTTACATCCGGCCATGATTTTATTCCGCTATTAGTTGGGGAAGGCACTTTGGACCAATCTTGAGTGTAATGCCACCATGCATCTATCGGCGATCCGTCTCCTTTAGCAGCAAACCAACCTTGGTAACCAACTGTAATTTTCCCTACCACATCTCCTGCTGGAGATGGCCAGACTTTTCCTGCATTTTCATCTATAGGAGGGTCAACAGTACCCGGAGTTTCTTTCTTTGAGCAAGAAGCTAATATGGAAACCATAAAAGCGAATAATATGAGGGATGTTTTTTTCATTTTTTATTGGTGAGTATCGTTTTGGGTATCAAGTATTTAGCAGTAAGTATCAGGTAGTAAGTATCAAGTCGTAAGTATCAAGTAATAAGAATCAGGTATTGAGTTCAAGCATAAATTTGTGTTCGATTATAAATTCGCTTAATAGTATTTTTTGGGCGTTCGAGCGGGCTTTTCGTTACAATCTTTTTGCCTTTGCCGCCCTTCGACAAGCTCAGGATGGCAAATGCAAAAAGGATTTTCACTGCAATCCCTAACGCAAATCAGCTAAGTTTCGAAATGCGCAGCTATAAACGACTTTAACAAACCTTATCACTCATTTCTATAGAGAGATGATGACTTTAGGTTTAAGCCTTTCGCGTTTTGATTTAGCTTGCAGCCTTTGTCTCCCTTCGACAAGCTCAAAATGACAAATGCAAACGAGCTTAACTTTCAGTCTTTCGCTTTTTGCTTTCAACTTCAGCTCCTGCTCCTGCTCATTTAACGCTTGTTTGAACAACCTTTTTAATAGTGCCATCGCTATTATAAACCAGTTCATTTACACAAATTGATCTTAGCCAATCATGGTGTGAAAGTGAGCTGTTGTGATAAAACGCATACCATTTCCCCTTAAATTGAACAATTGAACCGTGGTTGGTAAAACTGTCGGTAGGGTCTATGTATATGCCTTTGTATGTCCACGGGCCGAGTGGGGTTTTGCTTGTAGCATATCTCATTCGATTATGTTTACCGGCTTCATTAAAATTATCGGCGTATGAGAGATAGTATAGTCCATCTTTTTTATGCACCCAGCTTGCCTCATGAAAATCTGTAAGTCCTACCATATTTTTCATTTCTCCATCAATTTCCATCATGTTGTCCTTAAGCATGCCGCCTTTACAAACGTTGCCACCTCCATAATAGAAATATGCTTTTCCATCGTCGTCAACAAATACACAGGGGTCTATCAATGATTCCAAACCAGGAATGTAACCTTTTACCTCAAAGCCACTTGCAGGACTTTTACTGGTTGCAATACCTATCTTCCAGGTTTTATCCCATTCTGTGCCGCTGGGATGTGGAAAATAGAAATAATAGGTGCCGTTTTTATACGCACAATCTGGTGCCCACATAAAGCCGCCCTCTGGCCTACCCCATGGAACTTGGCTTGCACCAAGAATTTCTCCATGATCCGTCCAGTTTTCCATATCATTTGTCGAGAAAACGTGGTATTTATCCATCAAGTCGCACCCTTGCGGAGGTGCTACATCATGTGATGCATAAACATATAACCGGCCGTCGGCCCAAACATGCGCTGATGGATCTGCGGTATATATGGACGTAACAAATGGGTTTTTAAATTTTTGAATTACTGCTACGTTATCAGGTACATCTGTTGTATTTTGATTCTTTTTAGAACAGCTGCCAATTAAAATGGCGACAGCCAGTAAAAGCAGAGTATTCACTTTTTTTTTGTGCATAGTTGGCTAATTAGACAGGTTGTCTGTTTTATAATTGGTTTAGCAAAAAAAAATCTTTTTTTAGTGCGTTCTACTAGACGGCACTGGAAACCGGATACAAATTATTGGCTTGAAATTCTTCAGAACATCTTAATTGCAGGATGTTCGAAAAGCTACTGATTTTGCGTTAGGGATTGAAGTGAAAATCCTTTTTGCCCTTCTTCCTTCAGGGCAAAAAGATTGTAACGAAAAGCCCGCCCGAACGCCCAAACCTAAAATAGTTTACTTTTTAATTGCCCCTGTTTGAATAACTTTTTGGATTGTTCCATCTGCATTATAATAGAGTTTATCTACACAAATAGATCTTAACCAATCTTGGTTGGAAAGAGAACTATTGTGATAAAATGAATACCACTGCCCTTTAAACTTCACAATTGAACCGTGGTTGGTAAAACTATCTGTTGGATCCATGTATATTCCCTTAGACACCCACGGACCCAGAGGACTTTTACTTGTAGCATATCTCATTTGATTATGCTTGTCATTTACATCATGATTATCTGAATAAGACAGGTAATAGATGCCGTCTTTTTTATGTACCCAGCTTGCTTCATGAAAATCTTCAAGTCCTTCCATTTTGCTCATTTCGCCATCTATTTCTATCATGTTGTTTTTTAGCTTACCGCCTTTGCAAGTACCGCCACCACCATAATAAAAATACGCCTGGCCATCATCATCTACAAAAACAGAAGGATCTATCATCGCTTCCAGACCTTTAATGTACCCTTGAGATTTGAAACCACTTGCCGGACTTTTACTGGTTGCAACGCCTATTTTCCAGGTAGCGTTCCATTCCGTTCCGCTTGGATGAGGGAAATATAAATAGTAAGTGCCCTTTTTGTAAGCGCAATCTGGTGCCCACATAAAACCACCTTCCGGCCTGCCCCATTCCACTTGGCTGGCACGAAGAATTTCGCCATGGTCTTTCCAGGTCACCATATCAGAAGTTGAAAAAACGTGATACTGATCCATTAGATCGCAACCGCGAGCCGGAGCAATATCATGCGAAGCATACACATACAAACGGCCATCTTTCCAAACATGTGCAGATGGATCTGCAGTATACATGTGAGTAATAAAAGGATTCTGTGCAGCACATTTGGTCGTGTACAGAACTAGAATTGCAAGAAAAACTGAAATAGTAATGAGTGCCTTCTTTAATATTTTTGTTGGATGATTAAAAAATTGAGCTGTCGTCATTTTTGAACTTTTTGTGTAATATTTTTAATTGTATTCCTGTGACAACGTGTTGCTAACAACTACCTGAAATGTGTTGCTAACAACTACCTGAAATGGAATGAAGCTACTTACGTACGTTGAATTTGTCTTAACATTTATGCCATTACCTGTCAGACCCATCGATGAGCGTTTAAATCGACTAGCCTTATTGAATGATAAACAGCATTTTCATTAGGATGCATTCGTTTAGTATGGCAGAGAAAATGTATATGATTCTCTCTGCCATTCTAAGTTTGCTATTAAGGTTCTAAAGGCAATTATTTTCCAGTAAAACGCAAATCATCTATACCTACCACTACATCCGGATGATCTTTAGAGGTTGTAAAGAAAAATATTCGGAAATAATTTATGGCTGCCAGATCCGCTCCTCCGTCATCTGTTGCAATAGATTTATCTAAATCAAGAGAGATTTCGTTCCAGCCATTATGTAAACCATCTACCAATGGAGCAACATCCCAAGCATTTTCATGCTTATCAGCATCGCCTCCGCTGGTAATCTCAATCGAGCCATCTTTTTTGATGTTAGATACATCAGCTATATACCACCAGAATTTGAACTGACCATTCGCTTTGGTGAAGGTTATATTAACCGGGGTTGCAAACTTTCTAATAAACTGCATGAAATCTCCGCCATTTGGAATGGTATTTTTCAAATATCCGGTACCTTCTTTTTTACCTACGATGTCAATAACAGGAGCGCCAACAGTTTCCCAACCATCCTTCGAATCAGCATTATCAAGTGAAAATGCAGGAGCTGGAGCCACGGCTCTAAATAAAAGACCATCTACTCCGCTAACTACATCCGCATGATCTTTACTTTTGGTCCAGAAAAATACACGGAAAAAGTTTACCGCTGCCGGGTTTGGTGTACCTGTAACATCAGCATCTCTGAAATTTAGCTTTACTTCATTCCAGCCATTTTTTAAAGTTGGTAATAGTTTAGCTACCGACCATCCATATTCATCTTTATCAGCATCGCCTCCGCTGGTGATCTCAATCTGCCCGTCTGCTTTAATAGCCGAAACATCTGATATATACCACCAGAATGAAAACTGCCCATTAGCATTTGTAAAAGTAGAATTTAGTGGTGCTGGTAAATGCTTAATAAACTGCATAAAATCTCCACCATTTGTGATGGTATTTTTCAGGTATCCGGTACCTTCTTTTTTGCCTACTGTTTCGATAACCGGATCTCCCACCGTTTGCCATCCGTCTTTCACATCAACGTGATCAAAATAAACTTCTGTACCCGGTGGCAGAGCTGGTGCAGCTCTAACTATAAGACCATCTACACCAGTAGCCACATCAGCATGATCTTTACTTTTTGTCCAGAAGAATACACGGAAAAAGTTAAGGGCTGCCAGATTTGGTACACCTGATACGTCCGCATCTTTAAAGTTTAGGTTTACCTGATTCCAGCCGTTTTTCAAGGTTGGCAATAGTTTAGCTACAGACCATGCCAATTCATCTTTATCAGCATCGCCTCCGCTAGTGATCTCAATTTGTCCGTCTTCTTTAATAGCGGCTACATCAGAGATAAACCAATAGAATGAAAACTGCCCATTGTCCATGGTTAGTTTAGAGTCTAACGGCGCTGGTAAATGCTTTATAAATTGCATAAAATCTCCGCCATTTACTATCGTATTTTTCAAATATGCTAATCCTTCCTGCTTGCCAACTGTTTCAATAACCGGATCGCCAACAGTTTGCCATCCGTCCTTTAAATCAGCATTATCAAATACCACAAGCGTTGGATCTACTGGAGCGGGTGGCTCTGGAGGAGGCGGTAAAATACCACTTGTATCCCTTGAAATAAAGTCTTCCTTTGTACAGCTGCTTATTGCAAATCCGAGCACAAAAATGGAACATACCATCATTAGTTTTATTAATCTCATTTTCTTTAAGTTAAAAGTTTACTAATTGGGTTCTGAGAATCCAGGGGACTCTCCTATTTTTTAATTTATGAAAACATCAATATTTTTATTGTCTGACTGGCTTTATTCTACTGAAGCCAGCTTCACCATGAAACCATTTTGTTCCTTGCCCTGTTAACCATAGGTAATAATCTGAAGTAAGATCATTTTCAATTCCTACGAATTTCAAACCCCCACTACCATTTAAAGGCGTATCTGCCTCACGGGCAGTTTTAAAAATGGCAGTGCCCTCATCAATCTCATCAAACATGGCTACGTACAACGATTTTGCGCCTACGCTTTTAGCGCCTGCAATTTGCTGCCAGAGGAAATCCCCTTTCAGACGTGGTATAGCATAGTAAATACTTGGGTCTTTGTGCATATTTCCCCATGTGAAGCCTGGAAATACCAGCGGAACATAATCTACCTCGTTAGTTTTACACCACTGAATATCGTCATATATGATTTGAGCATTGTAACCACTGGAACCAAACCTTCCCACTGCCCAAGGCATGATGATGTCTGCCTTTTTTATCAATACATGCAGTAAAGGCGATTTTTCGGTATCATTTCCTAAACTTCTCCAGTAATATGGCACACCAAGCATCACAGAGACATTGTTGTCTGGTCCTTTTAGCTTATCCACCAATTTGCTCACATCTTCAATGGTGTATTTTCTGTTATCATTGAAACCTACACTTCCCTTGAATATATGTTTTTTGCTTTACTTGCCTCAGCAATAAGATCTTCATTCGGCTTACCATCTCGATCTCTACTTTTCACACCATCGCCAA
>JAQBOG010000023.1 GCA_028288165.1 Sphingobacteriales bacterium
TGCAATCCCTAACGCAAAACCTAGCAAGTTTATAAAAACGCATTTATAATCCGTCTTTATGAGTCTCACCAAACGTTTAAAGTCTAATTCAAGTCAACAGCTATTCGCTGTGCTTTTAATTAATTGATATTGGCATGTTCCCAAATTTACTTTACCAATTGGAATTTTAATCACAGCCAACAACAGATTCCACCCGAGCTATTTAGCCCCCGGCTTCGTTATTTTGGGCGATAATATATTTTCTTTAAGCTGTACAAATAGCTTAAATAAGCATGGCTTTTGATATCAGACAACCACAACTTTTGTATAAATTATATGAAGATAAGCAACGAAATTATTGGGATTGTGGCAGGTGTACTTACATCCACCTCTATGCTTCCTCAAGTATATAAAACGATCAAAGAAAAAAATGCGGAGAATATCTCACCATTTATGATCATCATACTCATGATAGGCACCGGAACCTGGATCTATTACGGCGTTTTAAGAGATGATATTCCCATTATAGCCACAAATGCCTTTTCTACGCTGGTAAGTTGTGTTATGCTGATTTGTAAAGTGAAGTTCAGTTCGAAATAAGGGGTTAATATGGTGTAGAAGTTTATCGCAGAAAACTACCCCCGACCCCTCCTAAAACAGGATGTGAGGTATGGCTGGTATAGCTAATTTTATATTTATTTTGGCGAAAGGAACCTGAAATTCTTACTTCGCTCTACCTGACAAGGATATTGAAAACCAAGAAAGAAGGCGTCCGGAAATCACTGGAGGACTTTTACTGCCAGGAGCACCTGTTTGCATTGGGCCATACTTTTAAGACCTTGGAGTATTATAATAACCTAAGCAGGGGAGTGCGATGCATGGAGAAACAGCTCCTGTTAATAACTAAAGACAAGGATACTATTGACACACCTAAGGCAAACCCATTGGTTATCATAAACCCGAAAAAGAGGACCTTCATCAACCTTTACCAAAAGTAAGCGATGGCAAAGACCCTATCGGCATTGCTGGAATTACCGGCTACGGTTTTTTAAAGATAATGAGCGAAGTAAATTATGGTTTTGGGAATGATTTTCTGATTAAAATTATTAAATAAAAGAATTATTAAATTGAATTGGACAAATGCAAGTATCCGGATCCTATTGAAAAATAATCCAAACACAAGCAATTAATACATCCGTGTATTCAGCACAGACTGATTTATAAACAAGCTGTACTGAATTCGGATGTTTTTTTAATGGCTAATAAATGCGTTAACGATGGAAGTGATATCCTTTTTGGCCGTTAGGGGCAAGAGTAGGGCAGTCAAAAAGATATAGCGTACAGCGTGTTAAAACGCCCAAATCATATCACGTTAAAGCAAGCATGATCATTTGCTGATGCTTTTATTAGCATCCTTAATTTGATTGAGCTCGTTCCTTAAAGCTTCTATTTCTGCCTGTTGTTCTTTAATCGATGCAACTAAAACAGGGATAAGACTTTCCATATCGATACTTTTAGCTTTTTTGGTGCGGTATTGGTTTTTGCCTGCCGGGACACTGATGTATCGGTTTTTAACAATTAGTGGGATAACCTTTTGTACCTCTTCCGTGTTAAAACCATATTCATTCCCGTTTATTATTTTAGGTTGAAGCTGCTTAATATATTGCAAGGAGTTTTCAATATTTACCGTATTTGCACGCTGTTCGTCTTTAGAAGTTTGCGCAATTACAGTTGAAGAAAATATAAAAAAAATGCCAAATAGGCTCGAAATTATCTTGTAAGTGTTCATTGAAATAAATTTGTTTGCATAGAAAATTCATTGGTTAAGCCTGCGCTTAAACATTCGTTAATATATTGGAAGAATTAATTATGACAAATTAGGTGGCGGCGTAAGGACAGAAGGGAAGTGACTATTAATAAAAAAGATGTCCATTGTTGTTAAAGAGCCGGATACATGTACTGCTAGAATACAAAAGCTGAATAGACTAACTTTACTGAAATATTCTTTAAATAACTTTTCTTCTTTTTCTGATTCCTTTTTGCTTTCGTCTTCTATAGGAACAACAACTTTTGTAAGTGCAGTTTGATCATTGTTCACAAATATCGGTAACACAGGGATTAATAACTTGGTCAGAAAAATAAAAAAAATTAAAAAACTCGCTAATTTCATTCTACAGCTATTTCATAATACTTAGGACATGCATCCAAATTTGAGCAAAATTAAAAAGAACTGAAAGGAAAATTAAACCGCTTATAGAATATTACGAAACAAAAACATTGCAACATGCAACCTTGAACATATTTAAACTAACAGGTGCTCTGGTTATTTCACCAAACCGTTAACTGCAAATTTTAACGTTTTGCTTCCTACCTTACCATTTGCACTGATACCTTGTAAAACCATAATATAATCTCCGCCTTGGTCTGATGTATAAAAGCTCACTGAGCCTTTACCATCTTTTCCGGTACTTACATTTGGCGACCAATACAGGGTGCTTCTTAAATCTGGAGTGTGATTTTGCTTACTGTCATCGCCGTACATAGGTGAGTAGAATTCCCTTTGCAATTGTAAACCTTCATAATCTACTATAGTTGCATTTTTATCGATTTCTAAACCTGCCAAATCTTTTTTATAAGTTGTGAAATTGGCAATACCATCGAAAACAAAAGGGCCGTAAAAATATTTTTTATCCACTACTTCTAAACGTTCCACTTTTAAAGGGTCTAAAGCGATCACTTTATTTCCGCTACTAAAAATAGGTACGCCATCAAATAATATAAAAGGGGCTTTCTCAAAAAACGTTTTATTGTCCATATCAACCATCGATAGGGTGTACGTTTTCCTTCTTTTCGTTACATTAATTTCTGGAATATATTCTCTTAGAATCTCCTCCATGGTGGTAAATCGGACGTAATCATCTAATTTATAAGCCTTATTTGGGGTCCGGAAAAAGCCACTTGAATCAATTGACGGTAAAATCTCTCTTTTTAAATAGTCTCCGTTGTATACATTGCTTACTTGCATAACGAAACTATTGGTGGAAAGAGTTGGCAAGGAAATATTTGCTAAATTAAATGTTGGAAGTGATGAATTCGAATACTTATCTAGAAAAGGATTATTAATTTCAATTCTTGAAATACTATCTACATCTGTATCTGTTTGGGCAATCAGCTCATTACTGCCAAATAAATTTTTAGTATAAAATGATATTTCTCCATTTGCCTTGCTTCGGGAGCCATATAAATGAAATTTTTTCCCCGCAACTGACAAATAAACTAAATTGTCTTCTGAAGGGGATTCGGTGATCGAATTTACTAGTCGTCCGGTAATGATATGCCCATCTAACTCGGGTGAAAACGGATACGATTTCTTTTGATTAGTTAAGACATCATCCCATTTAAATCTGCTCCAACCGTGAGTAAGCATTAAGTTTTCGGTTGCTATTGGATCGTTATTGTTTAAATAATAATCCGGGTTTTCGATGTTGCCTTTGAGATTTGAGCTTAACCAAAAGTAGCTTGCAATATCAGCTTGCGGATTTTGGTTCATTGGGTCTGCACGGAAAACCGAGACTGATAATTGCGCTACTTGATCTTTTTTTAATTCATCTTTACCTGCAATGCTAATAGTTACTTTTTTTCTGGATAAATATTCCGATTTATCAGTAACAGCATCTATGATAAGGGTTGCTGATGGTTTTTTAAAGTATACCCGTTCACACAAGGGCTGGTTCGCTTTGTTAAAAACGGTAAAGTGAGAGATACCATCGCCTAAATTTGCAGAATCAACCATGAATTCCGCCTGGTTGTTGCTTAACCAAGCAGATTGCCTGGTTTTTGTTTGTTGGTGTCCGTGTATGAAAAGATAAATCGAATCTGTGTAGGATGTATTTGATTGGATTGTAATTTTAAGCTTTCCACTGCGGCTATTATCTAATTGCATCACGTAACCCGTTTCTTGGATGGAGGGAATACTTTTACTGAAAGTTTTGCCCGATTCAGGTTTAATGATGGCCTTGTAGTAATTTTTAGCTTTTGGTGTAAAATAGAAGGTTCCCAATCCAAATTTATAAGGCTGAAAACGCACAATCGTATCATTGTTCTGATTAATTATAGCCCCACTAAAACGAATGCCCTTACCTGTATCATCAACTGCTCTGAATGCTACTTTGCTTCTCAAATCGTTAATCAAATTACCACCTTCCGGAAAAAATTGCAAAGTATAGTCAGCTGGTGAATCATTTTTTGCCAGGGTTTCTTCTTTCAGTGTATTTACAATGGTTATGTTTTTTTCAAACAATAAATCAGGACTAAAATTTTTCATCCAATTAGTATAAGCCCTTAATGAATAATTTCCGGAACTAAGTGAAATGGGTAAATAAAATGATCCGCTTCCTGTACCTTTTTTTAAAGCGATTTTTGCCTGTAATATTGGCTTGTTATTTAAATCAAGTACTTCAACGTATGCAACCTTGCTAAAATCTATTAGCTGATGATTATCATTGTTCGTGTTATATAGTTTAAACCATAAAATATCTCCTGCTAAATAAAAATCTTTATCAGTTTGTACAAAGAGCTTTTCTTGTAAGGTATTTTCTTGGCTTAAAACATATTTGTTGTTGATCACCTGTATCGGCGATTGGGCAAATATGTGATAAGAGGTGATTATAAAAAGGGAAAGGATGACCGAAAATCTGTTTTTCATTATAAATTATTTCTATTTAATAGGCCAATAGTCAGGTCTGATGTTACTTCCCTTTAACCTACAGTCCACACATATTGCGTCTGCAATGAAAACACCTCCTGGTTTAGTGAAATTCAAAAATGCTTTGTCAGCGTAAGTGCTTGCGCTGTCAACGGGTATCTTTTCGAAGTTACATTCCTGTGGATAAGTCCATTCAGGAATTTCTCTTTTATCGATAAAAATACGTCTCTGGCTCACCGTTCCAGCCAAAATATATCCTATTACAACTTCATTGGAAGAGGATACACAATGAACATTACTGCCTATTTCGGATGGTTGTGAATCAAATAAGCCGCCTATCTGCTCAGTATTTTTTTTCATGTTTCTATAATACTGATACCCTTTCTCACTTAATCCATATTGGAAAACCATAATACTGTATTTAACATCTAATTTCGCTGATCCTGGATTTATGAATGTTATTGGATTTAAATTAATTTTGTTTTCAACAAGACCAGCCGAAGAGCCAATTAGAATCCGGGTAGATTGATTATATGCCCAGCAATTAGTGATGTTAATAGTAGGATCACGTGTTATAAATTCACCATTTATATATTCCAGAGTCGATTGATAAAGAGATTGTATCTGCCAGGTTTCTTTATAATCCCACTTGTAATATTGGGTTTTATTCAGGGGATCATGGGTATTTACATATATCTGTACACCATCTTTTTCTCTTTTCCAACTCACAGTATCGATCTCAGGAGTTTGTTTTGAATCCAAATAATCTGACATGTATTCTTTTCCCTTTGTGCTGATATGCAGGCGATATTTAACAGTACTTTTTAAATTATAAGTAGGAATTGTATAGACACCAGATGTTTGAGAGCCAGAATAAACAACCGTGCCATCTTCACCTTCTACAGATACCTCAGCTTCGGTTTCTGGACGAAAACCATCTGCTTCTTTTAAGCCAGAAGTCCTTGAAAGATTGACTGTTGTTTCGCCTCCTCCTGTGTTAATGTATCCTTCTACAACTAAATAATTATTATTACCGGCTATTACCTCAGGCTCGAATGCCTCTTTACAGCCAAAAACACTAATTACACCAAATATGATAAAAAAGATTTTTCTGAATTTCATATGCTAAAACCTAATATTATAATTTATAAAAGGCACTGCAGTGCCGAATATAGAAAGCTTATAACCATTTACTACGCCATTTTCTGAGGCAAAATACGTAGAGAAAGCATTTTTTCTTCCGGTTAAATTGTATATGCCAATAGTCCAAGAATTATGGGTAAGCTGATGGATTTTATGATTTCCATCAATATTCATTGAAACATCTGTACGGAAATAATCAGGAATGCGATACTCATTACGTTGAGAGTAAAATACTCTTTGCGATCCTGAATAATAGTAAGTGGCAATTGGAAGTGTAATAGGCCTGCCGGTACTGTATAGGGCATTAAGTGAAATACTGAACCGATGTGAAAACCGATAATTTCCTATAAAAGAAACATCGTGCGGCTTATCATAGTTAGATGGATAAAAATTGCCTTGATTAATGGTTTCACCACTAGCCAAATCATCAGCTCTTAGCAAGGTACGTGAATAGGTATAACCTATCCAACCATTTAGCTTACCTGTTAATTTCTTTACAAAAAACTCAACCCCATACGCTTTGCCTTTTGTATTGATCACATCTCGCTCTATAGTTGGATTTAAGAATAGATCAGCACCACTTTTATAATCCAAATAATCTTTTAACCGTTTATAGTATACCTCTACAGACGTTTCAATGGTATTATGTTTCAGGTTTTTATACAATCCAAGTGAAATTTGATCGCCATGTTGCGGTTTAATATTCGGGTCGCTCAACTTCCAAATATCGGTAGGCGACATCGAAACGGTGTTTGAAAGCATGTGAATATATTGCCTTAATGTATTGTAACCCGCTTTTACTGAGAAATCTTCCGTTATAGCAAATCGGCCTGAAAGACGGAATTCGGGACCACCGTATGTCTTAACAATTTCGCCTTTATTATAAGTAGTAGTATTTAATATGCTAGTTGAATCACGAGGTTGATTTGGCAAATAAGAATTAACCGTTTTTGGACCCAGATAATTAAACATAGAATATCTGATGCCTAGATTAAAAGAAATTTTGGGGGATAAGTCAAATCGATCACCAATATATGCGGCACTTTCTAAGCCTTGCTCTGCAGGTAATATTTTAGGAGTTACCAACGACTCATTAGACAATGGTTGAAGCGAGCCTGGTTGTAACTTATAATAGATGGTGCTTGCACCAAAATCTAGGGTATGCTTAGAATTTAAATAATAAGTGAAATCACTTTTTAAATTTGATTGGTTGATATTGAATTTAAGCTTGTAAGCAATGCCTGGATTTTTGTCTGTAAAACTTTGATATCTATATTGATCAACTCCAGTAGTGATGATATTATACAGCTTATTGTTAAACACATGTTTCCATTTCACTGAAACATTTCTGTTTTGATAAGCAAAAGAGGTGTCGCTTCCTAAATTCGAGTTGTCATTACTTAAATATCCTGTAAAGTATATATTGTTTTTCTCGTTAATTTGATGATTTAGGTTTAGGTTTAAATCATAAAAAGAAGCATGCGAATTTTTTAGTCCCGATTTTACAGGTAATAAACCCAAAATCCAGTTAGAGTAAGTAGTTCTCGCACCAATCATAAATGAGGTTCTATCTTTTATGATCGGACCCTCCACATTGATTCGGCTGGTTAGCAAACCTAAACCTGCTGAACCGGCCAACTTCTTTTTATTTCCTTCGCGGCTATTGATATCAAGAACCGAAGATAGCCGGCCGCCATATTTTGATGGGATACTGCTCTTATAAAGTTCTACATCTTTAACAATCTCTGGATTAAAAGCAGAGAAGAAACCAAAAAAGTGAGAGGGATTGTAAATGGTTGCATCATTGAAAAGAATTAAATTTTGATCTGCAGCACCGCCTCTTACATTAAAACCTGTACTTGATTCGCCTACAGATTTTACTCCTGGAATGGTTAGTACAACACGTAATACATCGGCTTCGCCAAATACTCCAGGAACTTGTTTAATGGTTTTGATATCTACACGTTCAACACCCATCTGAACCCTTGTGATATTTTTAACCTTATCTGCAGATATAACTACTTCTTTCAAAGTTAAAATCTGTTCTTGTACCTCTATATTTAATCGCCCGCTCGAATTCAATTTTACCTGCCTGCGTGTATCTTTTATACTTATTCTTTTAACATGCAGTATGTGTAAGCCGGCAGGGAGTGTCAGGGTATAAAATCCATACTGGTCTGTAGTAGTTTCTGTTCTCGGGTTTTCTGTGTAAACAATCGCACCAACAACTGGTTCTCCTGTCTTTAATTCTTTAACATATCCTGCAAGCGTTAAATTTCCGTTTCCGGGATTCTGCGACTTACTTCCAATTTCATACAATTTGTTTTCTAAGGTGGCTCGTATTGGCGCTTTCTCGGTTACTGACAAATCCGCCAGTTCTATCTGCTCCTCCTGTTTGGTATTGCCCTTTATATGATTATCTGAAAACTGAGTAGGCAATTGAGCCAAAATCTGTTTACCCTTAGTTAAAAAAACTAAGTTATTGTTGTGAATAAGATAATGGAAATCAGAAGATTTAAATACTTGATCTAATACAAACCTTAAAGGTTTTTTAGTAACGTCGATATTAATTTTCAAATTATCGAACTGTGCGGATTGATAGTAAAAATGATAGTCAGTTTGAGATTCAATTTGGGTAATAAATTCGTCTATTCGTAAGTTCTGGAAGTTTCCACTAATAAGTCTGTTGGTGTCTTGAGTAAAAGCAGGGATGCTTCTAAAAAGAAAATAGAAAGTTAAAAGAAAGTATACTTTTTTCATATTACTTAGCTGCTTGATCGTAATATCTAACAGTACTTAAAATTGATGCTTCTTTATGTTTTTTGCCAAATTTCAGCTTTTGGCTTTTAATAAACGTGGCACTAAGTTTATCATGGGGTTTAAGCAATTTTAACAGGTCACTCTTCCCATTTATGAGATAATAAACATTATCCTTTCTTAGGTAATATTTGGTAGACTCGTTTATCTGTCTTTCTAAACCGGATGCTACCGCTTTTTCTTCGAGAGTTTTTGATCTTTTTGCCAAAAATTTTACTTTACCATCATATAACAAATCATAAAAACCAGCAGCGGGAGTGGTATTAACAGAATCCGCGTTTATTCGTATAAAGGTGTGACCCGAGATTGTAAAGCTTTCAACTCTTTCCGGATGCAAGCGGATGAAAAAGAAGTTATCAAAATGCTGAATGATGAGATTTCCATCTACCAAATCATATAGGCTTTTTACATTTACATATGTCTTACCATCGTAAGTTATGGTGGCTGGCACAAATTCAGTAGTAATAAAACTTCTAATACCATCATTTATCATGAATGGGTACGGAAGATATTGAGTGCCATTATATAATGGATAAGTACTCTCAAACGAGTTGGGATAAACAGTACCTATTCTATTATCGGCACTTTTTCGAATAGTAGTGTCGGAAGTTTGAGCGATTACTCTGAAACTAAAATGGACTAACAGTAAGGGTAATAGAACCAGAAAGGTATTCTTATTCACAGGTTTGTAGTTGGAGTGATAATTATAGTGAAATTAATTTGGAAAAAAAATTATCTTTCGTATTGGTATGCATAATTGCTGCAATTAATAACGAACTTATGCAGTTAAATTTATTGAATATGAGTATATAATCGGCCCTTTTTAGAACTTATCAAGGATTTATATTATAATCAAATTTCAGCAATTAAATCAATGCGAACAGTCTAATTTCCAAAAGCTAAACCCCCCGTTTATACAACCACCAGAAAGTGCGATCAATTGAATACCGCTAATTACCTATTTATTTTACTATAAATAAAAGTGAGAACAGTATACCCAAGTAAGCCGCTTAAAATTGAAGTAACCAGAATGACAAACTTAGCTTCCGTTTGTAGCTGTGGAGCTTTGTAGGAAAGCATGGCGATGAAGATAGACATCGTGAATCCGATTCCTCCCAAAATGCCAATACCTATAATTTGACTCCATTTAATACCTTCCGGCAACGCACCAAAACCCATTTTAACCGAAAACCACGACATTAAAAAGATCCCCAGTGGTTTACCGAATAACAGGCCCATCAAAATGCCAAGCCCCATATTTCCATACAGCGAAAAAACCATATTCGACTGAAAACTGATATTGGTGTTAGCTAATGCGAAAATGGGCATGATCAAATAGTTTACTGGTTTGGTCAAGGCATGTTCCAGTTTTTCTAATGGCGATTCTGTGTCATCCGGGGTTGTAGGGATGGTTAAGGCAGTTAAAACTCCAGCAATGGTTGCATGTATTCCCGAATGATGTATAAAGTACCACATGATGATTCCAGGAATGAGATAACACCAAATATTCATCACTTTTAAACGGTTTAAAATGATTAATACAGTTAAAACTATTCCGCCATAAGCAAGATAATCGAGGTGGATGTCAGTAGAATAGAAGATGGCGATCACCAATATGGCACCCAAATCATCTACAATAGCAAGAGCTGTTAGAAATATTTTTAGCGATGTTGGTACCTTATCCCCTAAAAGTGCAAGTATGGCTATAGCGAAGGCGATATCAGTAGCCATTGGAATTCCCCAACCATTTGCAGTTGCTGTATTATTATTAAAGAGGGCAAATATTAGGGCCGGAACCAGCATTCCGCCAATAGCAGCAAAAACCGGGAGTGCAGCCTGCTGACCGCTGGATAATTCCCCTTCTACCAGTTCGCGTTTAATTTCAAGGCCAACCAATAAGAAGAATACCGCCATGAGGCCATCATTAATCCATAATAAAATTGGGTATTTCAGATTAATTAGGCCAATGTTTCCGCCAACCGCTGTTTCTAAAAAATCAGCATATGCATCTCCGAAAGGTGAATTGGCTATAGTGAGACTACAAATAACACAGATCAGCAATAAAATTCCGCCTGCGGTTTTAGAAGAAAAGAAGTATTTAAAGTAATTAAAGTTGATTCCGCCCATAATTTTTCCAAGATAAAAAATTCAAGTGAACTCTTATCAGTAAGAAGAAATGCTGCTTTGCGAAATTTTATTTTAACTGCACTAAAATTCTACCTTCAATCAATTACAGTCAAATCAGTAACCGGCATTGAAAAGGTGAAATTGTATTAATTGGCAAACGAAGTCTTTAAAAAGGAAGGTCGTAATTTAATCGCTAGGTTGTGCGTTAGGGATTGGCCTAAAGGGATCCCTTCGGGAAAGTTAAAATCCTTTTTGGTTTTTCTAAACAAAAAGATTTGAACGAAAAGCCTCGAACGCCCATAACTAAATTTTAGAATCATCAATTCTTGAACCAAAATTATTAAGCCAAGAAAAACGAATTCAAATGTTAAAAGAGGTTTCAGATATGTTTTATTTGTCTAATTCTTTGTGGAATTCCTCTTTGATAGCTCGCTCATTAATAGCATTTCTTTCCCTAAAATCTGCAAAATATTCATCGGCTGTTTTGTCTCCAAATAATTTCGAAAAAATGATTGCTTGATTCTGCATGATGGTAAATAAAGCAGCTGCATTAATAATTTCTGCGTTTAATGACAGTTTGCTTACTTCGCCTAAATTGGTTTGGATAGCGGGTTTTTGTTCGGTGTTTTCCATGAATGGTTGTGGTATAAATCTTTGGGCAATAGATGTGAGAAAAGTTGGTTAGCTGTGAAAGATGTAGGAAGAAACGATCAATACCCCTAAAAATTATTTCGCCTACAAAAACATGAAGGGCAAACTATAAAGAAATTATGATAATTATTCGTCTTGGGCCTGGTCTTCATCTGTTTCCGGCTTTTCTTTTACGGGTAGCTGGTCACGCTCCACATCCAATGTATATGACGGTTCTGAAGCTTTGTCTATGATTTCAATATCTTCTGGATCAGCGCCACTGTCTTTTTCATAAACACTTGAATCATCATTCCGATCATTCAGTTCATCGGGAATCCTATCAACAGACTCATCCGGGTTTTCGGTCATATTCATATCAAGATGATTTACATAGCAAACAACCGAATGCTACATAACGCAAATCCACTAATATTATACCAGATTTATCCAGGAGGCTACTAAATAGAGAACTTGCTTGCTTCAAAATGTTCTAAAATTGAAGATGTAAAAATTATCAAACATTACGGAAGCCTTTTATATTTTGCTGGCTTATTTTGCAATGAATATAATGCAGAAAATTTAATGGGATAATTAAATGAAATTCCGTTGTAAATTAGGAGAAGCAGTTAAACGATACCAAGCCAAAACTATATGCCTCATTCACAAATATCAGAGGAAGCCATTGCCTCTGGATATGGAAATAACAGCCAGGCCGGCAACTATTTTCTGCTTAATGATACAATGCTTTATTATGAAACTTATGGAGCAGGGGAACCTCTTTTGCTACTTCACGGTAACGGCGGATCTATCGCAGATTTTTACAAGCAGATTTCAGAATTAGCAAAGCATTTTAGGGTGATTGCAGTAGATACTCGAGCACACGGAAAAAGCACAGATGAGTCTTCAGGGCCGCTGACCTATGATTTATTTGCTGACGACATGAAGGTTTTATTGGATTTACTTCAAATTCAAAAAACCACTGTTGTGGGTTGGAGTGATGGAGGTAATACAGGTTTGATACTGGCAATTAAATACCCGGATTATGTTAACAGACTAGCTATTATGGGATCAAATTTGGTCCCTTCAGGATTGGAAACAAGTTTACTTGCTGATTTTGAAAGTCGCAAAACTCAACTTCAAGGGAAAACGGATAGTGATTCTATAAAACAACTCAGGCTGTTATCACTTTTAATCAACGAACCTCAAATCAGCAATACACAATTACAAACTATCAATGCGCCTGTTTTGGTAATGGTTGGCGATCAGGATGTCATCAAGCCAGAACATACCGAAGAAATAAGGGCCCATATTAACAAGTCGGAATTGAAAATATTTAAAGATGCAAACCATTCGGCACCTCAAGAAATACCGGAAGAATTCAATGCTACTGTCATTGAGTTTTTAAAAAAATGATAACGAATTTCCGTTTTTTTATAGGGCATAAACATTTTGAGTTAATGTTTGAATACCAGATTTAAACTGAATGAATTATCTTTAAGAATAAACCTTAACAAATGGAAAAGTTTGGTAAAATGCTCTGGCAAGACCTTACAGTAGATAATGCAGTCCAAATAAGAGATTTTTATTGTGATGTGGTAGGATGGACTTTTTCGGAAGTGGATATGGGCGGTTATAGTGATTTCAATATCATCAACCCTAATGATAATAATGAAGTGGTTGCCGGAATCTGTCATAAGAAAGGCGAAATCGCAAACTTCCCATCGCAATGGTTGAATTATAATGGTGGAGACTTTAACGGCTTGCTTGGAAAAGTGCACCTCATTAGGAGGAAAAATCGTGGAAGGACCAAAAGTAATGGGGAAGTCGATGTTTGCAGTAATTCAAGATCCGGCTGGGGCTTATTTGGCTTTGATGGAGGGGTGAATCTAGCTTTGAACTTACCTAGGAAATTGACACTTCTTTACAGTATCTGTTTATTCTTCATTGGGTTATTTATAAATAGTTTGATTTACGCCACTATTTGTGAGAGATTTTTCGCATTTATGAGGAAATAGATTGCTTTTTAGAAGCGATTATATCACAAGTTGTTTAGTGATATCTGCACAAGCATAAACAAGAAAATAAAGTAGTCTAATAATAAGTATTACTATATGGAAACGCTGACAAATGAACAAATAAAGGAAATCGCGGAGCAGTTAGACTGCGGTTTTAAGTGTTATTGGAATAAAGAAAGTGGTGAGTTAGTTTTTATTCCAGAAGGGCTAGATGATTTTGATGTGGATCCGGAGGAGGGATGGTCAGAAGAATTGGAAAAACTGGATAATAATCCAGATGACTATGTTGAAATTGACCGGTTAACTTCAAGAGATTCTTTTCAAATAATGGAAGACTTTGTTGAAACTTTAAATGATTCTTCTAACGTCAAAAAACGACTTATTGCGGCGTTAAGCAAAAAAAAGCCATTTAGAGAATTCAAGTTCATTATTGATAATTCCGGCGACTATAGACAAATGTGGTTTGATTTTAAAGCCCAGGAAATGCAAAATTGGGTTCGCGAAAAAATTGAAGAAATAACAGGAGAAGAAGAAGAGGACTGAGTTTAGAGTGAATTACCTTCCGAGCAAAACATTTAAGGGCTTATTAAACAAGAAACAAGGTTAATTCATAAAATTGATAGTATGACACCCAAATATTAATTGGTGGGGTATATGATGATGTAATTTGTCAAATATGGAGTAACATTCTTTTGCCGTTAGTCTCAAAGATAGGATTTCACTCACAGTGAAAAACGGTATAACCTGATAATTGATGTGGTGGCTCATCGCTCAATATTTAAATACAAACGCTTGCTGCTCCGAGACGGAATTTTTGTGATGGTAGGCGGAACTATCTCGTCAATTTTCCAGGTAGGATTTAGGCTCACTGATTTCGATAGGAGGGAATAAGAAAAAGGAATATTGATGCATAAACCAAATAAAGATCTGGCAGTGATCAAAGAACTTTTTGAATCCCGGAAGGTAATAATGTTATCAGTTAAGTGAGGTGCCGGAAGCACTCTTACGTATTGGTGAAGGACGTGCCCAAGGAAAAATTGTAATCTCTGTAGTTCAAGGTTAAATCTTCTTCACAGATAAATCAAGAACGAACTTTAATAATTATTGGACTTTTATTTTTTTTTAAATTATGCAAGATCAAAAAAAAGTCATTGACTGCTATAATAAAACAGCAACGAGTTATGCTGATAAATTTAATGACGAGTTAAATAACAAACATCTTGATCGGATTTTGTTACAAGCATTTGCTGTTGAGAATTCAAGTAAAGGTAAACTCATTGACTTAGGCTGCGGCCCGGGCCAAACCACCAAATTTTTATCCAATTGCGGAGTGACAGACCTTGTGGGCATGGACATATCTCCAGCCATGGTAACAGTTGCAAAACACAGGAATCCGTCGCTTCAATTTGAAATAGCGGATATGTTAAGTTTGAAGTAACGATGGCGAATTTAATTCCGCCATTGCCTTTTATGCCATTGTTCACTTTGATTATGAGCAATTAAAAACCGCCTTCCAAGAAATCAAACGAGTATTAAGCAGCACTGGCCAATTTCTGTTTTCATTCCATATTGGTGAAAGTATGGTGCATTATGATGAGTTTTTGGAACATCAGGTAAGCATCGATTTCTACTTTTTCGAGACTAATAAAATCAAAGATTTGCTCTTAGAAACCGGGTTTGAAATTGTAGATATCATTGAAAGACAACCTTACCAGGATTTTGAATATCCAAGCAAGCGAGCATATGTTTGGGTGAAAAAATAAATCCTGCAAAGTAAAATATCACTCGACCGATATAAACCAAACAACAGAAAGAGCCATTGAACTTTTTGCGATTTATAGCATACAAGAAAATTGGTTAGTAATAGCTATTGTTATACTTTGAAGTTTTTGGCGAAAAGGCGCAAAACCCGATGGATGCAGAAGTATACATAGGTCAAATCAGTCAAGAAGAAAAATCGCCATTTATAATTTATTCAGGGCAAAGTTGCAGAGATTGTGAGGAAAATATTGGAATATATGTGTATCCCCCTCAGAAAGTACAATGAATGCAAAGAACGGAATTACCAAGTATAAATATCCAGGAAATGAAACGGATCCAAGCGGTACTTTAGTCTACAAATCTCGTGCTTTTTATGGACAAATCTTAAAAGATGTCAAAGGAATCATTTGGTATCAGGAACAACTAAAAGAAAATCATTCCTGGAGTAAGACTATATTTTTATTGAACCTAACAATGGCATTAAACAAAACCAGATTATAACCGAAGCCGGACAGAGTGATGAAACGTTGAAACTATTGAAATTGGGCAAGTGCAAAGAGATTATAAACCCGTTGTAGATATATAATTACCGAGCACTAATTCACCTGTGGTTTTTAAGTTCTTTTTAAGAGAAATCCATAACAATCCCTTTGATGGTTCTTTAGCGGCTGTTTGCGAAAAAGAAGTGAAACTCAAAAGCAGGCTCCCAGCTGGTTGAAATTTAGCTCTGTTACTTAGGCGGATCGACCAACCATAATTATTGAATGTTACAAAAATAGCCGTCGACATACGCTTTACTATCAATGCTAAATGCCAGGAAAATGTGATGTATTATCTTATCCGGCACAAATATACCTTAACCGTTCCGTCTTAAGAACAATTTCGTTATGACACGATAACATCAGAGATAACTACTCTTGACACAGTTTATAATACATTCGTTTTATTAAACAATCAATCCTTAGTGAGTTAATATAAACAGGATAATTCTGACTTTTCGGTCAAAGGCATGAGCTGTGAGCTTGTACCAAACATATTGATCTCGCATACGCTACCAGGATAAATATTAGCAGGGACTTTATGGCATTCATATCCTCAGTAAATGCTGGATAGATTCCAAGGGACTAATTTAACGTCCTCTTCTAACAGTACATCCGATAGCTTTTGTAACAGTTGAAGCTGGTTTTTTCCCAGACAGCAACGCACCAACAGCTTCTTCCAAATAATTGGTTTTTTGCAGATCAGTGCCTTCCGGATCGCTGTCAATTCCCCCGGTATATTCAATGGTTATTCCTTTGCCCGTCCGTTGAGCTAAAAATATATGCGGTGTTTTTGTAGCCCCGTATAAATCTGTAGCTGTTTGCCCCTGGTCAAATAAATAAGGAAAAGGGTACTTTTTAGATTTCGCTCTTTCCTGCATTTTTTCAAAACTGTCTCCAGGGGATAATTTAGGGTCATTTGGATTGATCGCTATTACGGGATACCCAAGCGGCTGGAACTTTTCGTTTAACTTGATAATCCGTTGCTCGTAGCCCTGGGCATACGGGCAGGTATTGCAGGTAAAAACAATAATAAATCCTTTGGCTGTAGGATAGTCATTAAACGAAACCATCTTATTGTCAACGTTTTTCAGATTAAATTCCGGTGCGGGCTGTCCTGGGGTGATAGGCTTAACCTGTGCATTCACCAATAGGGAAAGAAACATCAGTATGGTACTTAAACAGGTTTTCATATTATTTAAATGTTTCATAGGTTCTTAATAGTTCGCTATAGGTAAATTCCTTTTCGTAGAATTCACCCCTTGTTTTTGATTTGTTCAAAAGTAACGTGGCAGGGAGTGCCCCCGACCAATTTTTATCAATTTTATCGATATACTCCTGCTGGTTTTTTTCATTAAGCAGAAATACTTCGTTTTTAAGGTTTAACCGCTTACTTAGCGTTTTTACTGAATTTAATTTGGACTGGAAGTCCACGCTTACCAGCAGAATTTTCAGCTTTTCCTTACCGTGTTCTTTCCTGAGCTTCTCAAAATGTGGCAGCTCCTTTAAACAGGGAGCGCACCAAGTAGCCCAAAAGTTGATGATATAGGTCGTGTCCTTCCCGCCTTCTAGCCTCTTATCTAATTCGGTTAAAGATATAAGCTTTACCTGCTGGCCTTTGGCAGGAAAAATAAGACAGAAAAAGAGCAGTGCCGTGAATATTTTGATCATTGTTTCGATTATTGGGATAGAGACATTTTGCAATCAATCACCGGATAGACAATTTTAACGAATAATTGCAAGAACTCCAATTCGGTTTGAATACAGTCCTTTACGTCTATTTCTCCTGTGATGCTTAAACTACAGCTCCGGTTATTATTAACTGAAATCCTAAAGTCAAAGAACGGACACAGCCGTTATAATATAGCTAATGATAGCTATTGTAAAGGCTCTGTGTTTAGGCTAATTTTAAGCTTAAGCCATTCACCTATTAGCAATTATGCATGTGCTTTGAGAATCATAACGGCTAAGTAATTAAATGCCTATAATTTCAGTAGAGTACAAGACGCACCTGATTTATCGTTTTAATTCAATCAGTTTAATAATTGTTCAGATATCAGATCATCCTAACTATCAGAGTATAGAAATTTTTAAATAAATTAATTATGCTTTACACGATTAAATCTGGCGATACCCTTAGTAAAATAGCCAACAGGTATAAAGTTCCTGTGTTTGCACTGCTCGCTTCAAATGCGGAAATAAAAAATCCCGATCATGTTTTTGTGGGTCAAATAATCAAGGTTCCAAACATAGAGGATATGCCCGAAGATGCTGAATTTGAGGTACCTGTGTTGCGAGAGCAAATTGTTTTAAGAGCCCGGTCTGTTGTAGGTTGCGATATCCGTTATAAACTCGGGTCGGGAGGTCTCAATCCGGGGCATAATCTTCCATCACATAATAAATTATGTGATTGCAGTGGTTTTGTGTGCTGGGTTTTAGGACTATCTAGAAAAACAGATATTCCTTTTTACAAACAACACGGTGGGTGGATCTATACAGACTCAATGGTGGATGATGTAAACAGTAGTGCAGGTATTTTTGAAAGACTTAATTTTCCGGAGCCAGGTTGTATTGTTGTTTATGGAGCAGGGAAGAAAATTGGTCATGTGGGGATTGTATCAGAAGTAACTGATGGTACAATGAAAAATGTAATTCATTGTAGTCATGGTAATTCAAACAGGTTTAATGCCGCTATTCAAGAAACAGCACCTACGGTTTTCAATCGACCAGACGCAATTTGGGGTAAATTTGTTGGTTAATTGTTTCTGATTTAAGTAACAATATTTTAACTCACTGTTTTATTCAACGAGCCCGAAAGAAACTGCAAAGCGTATTAACTGTGAAATAGAAACAATGTCGAGCTTATGCATGATGTTTTTTCGGTGGTTATTTACCGTGTGGATCGAAATGAATAAACGTTCACTAATTTCATAACTGCTTACACCTTGAGAAATGAGGCAAATGATTTCCTTTTCGCGTTTGCTTAAGAGATTAAACTCGCGATAATGTTTTAAAATGTAGGAACTATCATTGCAAATGGCACTTATTTGGTGACTTGCCAGGTTTAAACTATTAACTTCAATGGCAATGTGCATTATATTGGGTAAAGCGCCATTATTAGCTTGTTTACAAAGTCGCGAAGTGGTAAAATACCATTTGTAATCGGACTGATCATCAGGCCGTACACGTTGAAAAAAGCTATAAACTTTGTTGTAATCTTGTTCTATCGTAAACTTAAATAGTTCCTTAGAAAGGAATAAAATTTCTTCTTCAGGAAAGAACTTTTCAAAATATTTGGGACCTAACAGCTCGAGTTCCTCTTTGCTATGTTTTAAGATATCGCAACCTTCTTTGTTCATATAGGTGTTGGTCATGGTATTCAGATTTTGGATCATTACACTCCCTGGAATGTAATCCCCAATTTCTTCGATAAGGAAGTTCTTTTTAGAAACTTCGGTACCAGTTGCAAATATCTGCGCTGATATTTGCTCCTTTTTTTCTAAGAGAGGTAAATGTTTAGCATTCATGGTAATTGCTTAGATGGTTTTTCAATTTAGTTAAAAAAAACAAAACTAATGCATGTGTAAACAGGTGTGAAGTTAAAGTTGACCTATTTTGTATTCCCAAGTGTAATTGATGATTAATAAAAACATGATTATGATTAAATTAAATCTATGTTATGAGATTAATTTTCACTTATTAGTGTATTAATCATGGAGCAACGCGAAAATTATATCTTTTAATTATTTTACAAATTAGAATGTTTCATATAAATGTGTAGCTAATTAGCAGATTTATGGCTAGTTGTGGATAAAATGAATACCCACATAATCTATAATTTAATTCTTTTTGATTAACTAATTAAGAATAGTACCAATAAAAAATTGAAGCAGTACAAATTATATTGCCTGCTTGCGATGCGCTGAGCCTTCAATAAATTTGTATCGGAAAAGGAAACCTGCAATAAAGCATAAAGAAAGTTATTCTGGGTAAACTAATAGCCTGAATAAATTTAAGACTTAATATTTCTAGTTAAAAGATAAGGATCAATTAATTACCTATTTTCTTGGGCGTCCAATTTAAAGTTTGTGCTTTTATTTAAGAAATAAACAAAAAGCCATTCATGTAAAACACCCCATGCAATTCCCATTGAGTAGGCAAGAATGTCAGTCCATAAAAATCCAAATCCAAATACCAACCCGCCTAATTTGGTGTCTCTAATGGCATCAATCCAGGGGGCATGATATAGCTGACTAATTTCTATACAATAACAGAATATGGTTGCAAGTAAAGCTGTTTTGCATATAGATGATTTTTTAAACAATAAACCCATCATTAAAAAAACCATCAGCGCCCATAAGGCATCACCCAGATATACATTCACAAAATCAGGAATGTGAAAAGCGAACTTTCTGGATGTATATCCTAACGCCATTACCAGGAAAGTTAAAAAGAAATATAACAGACGGTTACGGTTTATATTCATGGTTTAAAGTAGTGCTAATTTATTGATAAGAATTGTATGTAAAGTTCGAAAGGCGTTTTAAAGCGTATTAGCATCAGGTTGAAAAGTAAGTGCCCTGTTGAAGTGTAAATGTCAGGTTAAGCGAAGTCGAAACACGGCAGGTATTTTTAACAATCGTGGAAAGTGTAAAAAATATAACAAGAAGTTTTGTTATAACAATTGCATAGAAAGTGTAAGAATATTAACAAGCTTCTTTTATATCTGTTTTGTAATTCCTGTTAATAATGCTAATTGCTGATTTGTGTATAACTTTTAGACAGGATTCACAAAACCCTTAAAGTGGCAGCTATTGACTTTCTTTTAAATATGAATTGAGTAAAAGTCCGGCTTGTATGATTGAAATTTGAGGCCATCATAATTCAAATATGAAAACGCCATTTAGTGGTAAGAACCCTTGCGTTTTTAATATCTAGGTTATAAAGGGCAGATTTAGTGAATACAGCAACAAATTGCAATATCCAAAAGTAGAAAACACATGGATACTGTTTTCTTTATCAATAATAGTTGATTTCCCTTCAATTAGAAGCAGAATAGACACCACAACTCACAATCAGCACCATCCACTCCCAACCCACAACCCACAACCTTTAACTCACAACCTAAATAGATTCAATAATCTCCTTTAGTTTATTTGCAGATGCGTTTAGCTGTTCTTTTTCTTGATCGGTTATTTTTAAGCTAAGCGTTTCTCTAACACCAGTTCGGTCTACGATACACGGCACTCCCAAAAACACGTCCGAAACGCCGTGATAATTGGTTAAAAGTGTCGATACATTTAACACAGCTGCTTCGTTTGCAAGAATAGCAGTACAAATGCGGTCGAGTGCTAATGCGATGGCATAATTGGTAGCACCTTTTGCTTCAATTATCTGGGCTGCTGCATTTTTTGTGTTGCCGAAAATTTCGGTTTTGTCCTCGTCGGATAAAGAAAGGTCTGTGCCAGCGATATTTGCCAGGCTCCAAACCGGGACTTCGGAATCACCATGTTCGCCGATAATATGAGCATGAACACTTCGTGGATCTATTTCTAATTTTTCGCCAATTAAATAGCGAAAACGGGCACTATCCAATAATGTACCTGAACCGATAATCCGATTAACCGGCCAGCCAGATTTTTTCCAGGTGAAGTAACTCATCACATCTACCGGATTGGATGCTATCAATAGAATCCCGTTTTGATTATGCTTTAATACTTCGTCGGTAATGCTTTGGTAAATAACTACATTCCGCTTCAATAAGTCAATTCGAGATTCACCCGGCTTTTGCGCTGCACCCGCAGTAATAATGATGATATCCGCTTCGGCACAATCTTCGTAATTTCCAGCCCAAATTTTTGTACGGTTTAAAAAAGGAAGACCGTGATTCATATCCAAAGCATCGCCAATGGCTTTGCCCTTATCTGCATCAATCAATACTAATTCGTCCATTCTACTTCGCAATAGCAAGGTATAAGCAGTAGTTGAACCAACAGCCCCCACCCCAATAACTACAATTCTCGTTTTTTTCTGTGTGTTTAACATGCGTAAGATGATTAATGTTAGATTGGTTTAATTTACCATATATAATCTGGCAAAAGTTGTTAAGTAATTACTGAGCGAAAATCAGTGTGAGGAGTTTTTCGTTATGAAGCTTCCTTACTGCACAAACCGGTCAATAATGTGGGTTCAATCCCGACAAGGTGAAAGCAGAAGTAGCTCTCCGTTAGGGATTGAAACGATACCAGCCTTGCGCTTAATGCCTCGCAGGCGTATGAGTGGAAAGCCCGACCCACAGGGTAACGGCCAAATCATATTTAGAATAGTTAAACAGTTAAGCTAAGATAGATTTTTATGTTTTGGATGGATGTCCGAAATGACTATTTTTAAGCTTAAGTATACCGAGTTTAATAATGGCTACTCCACACACCCGTGACATAAATTTCAATATCAAATCGATTTAAACACCTATAATTGCCAAATACGTCTAAAAATTAATTCATTCTTAAATATCATGATTAAAGCCCCCAAAATCATTATTTTATCGACAACCTGTTTATTTGCCCTAGTTTTTACATTACTTACCCGAGCTACTGAAGTTCCAAAACCATTAAAGAAGTCCAAACCAACCGCGGTTCATGCTTGGGATAAATTATTAGACAACAACTTATCACAATGGAGTAATTATTTAAGTTACCGTCATAAAATAGGATATAATGGTAAAATGCCCTTAAATGAAAAAGGAGAAGAAATTGCGCCGATTGGCTATAACAAGGATGTCACTAAAGTTTTTTCGGTAATTCAACAAAATGGTGAACCTGTATTGCACGTAAGCGGAGAAATATATGGCTGCGTTTTCACCAAGAAAGAATATGAAAATTACCATTTGAAACTAAAAGTAAAATGGGGAACCAATAAGTTTGATCCACGCAAGGACAAATTGAAAGATTCTGGCGTTTTGTACCATTCAATCGGCGAAAATGGAGTAGATTATTGGAGATCTTGGATGTTAGGTCAGGAGTTCCAAATTATGGAAGGACATATGGGCGATTATTGGAATATTGGAACTTCTGCAATCGACATTCGAGCATATTTGTCGGAAGGTAAAATGAATAGCGTTGCCAATGCAAAGCAGCCCTTTTTAGGATTCGGTTCTGGTAATTTAGAAGGTTTTTGTTTAAGGAATGAGAACCATGAAAGTCCGGATGGGCAATGGACAACCATCGAATTGGTTTGTTACAAAGGCAAAAGTTTACACATTGTAAACGGACACGTGGTGATGGTTTTGCAAAACTCCCGTTATATGGATAAGGGCAAAGCAGTGCCACTAACAAAAGGCAAAATCCAATTGCAAAGCGAAGGTGGAGAAGTGTATTATAAAGATATTCAGATACAAGAAATGGATGCCATGCCGCAAGCATACCAAGCATATTTCAAGTAGTAATTACTATATGATGGCTCCGGTGTTAAATCATCATTGATTTTTCCGGAGCTTTTTTGTGCCTCGAAATTTCTAAAGTAAATAAAGTCACAAACCTCGAAAATGCCTTCTTATCAACCGGAATGATAGATATTGCCGAAGAAATTTAATATTTGCGACTGTAGGTTTTACTTTGGTAGTAAAGCTAAGCGATTTCATTAGCCATAAAAAAAGCCGGAACCTCTAAGGAACCAGCTTTTTTATTTCTAAATTAACGCTCTCGGGTTCTTGTACTGTGTTTGAGAAATAAGGTTTCATAAATTGTTAAGAAAACACTTATTAATTACATTTCTATTTTAGGTTGATATAGTATTGCAAATAACTTACAACTTGTTCTTAACGTGCAACTAAGTTGATTTTGATTATTATCGACATAAAGATCATTGATCTATTGCTAGTTATCAACTGATTCGGGCGTTCGGGCAGGCTTTACATTACAATCTTTTTTGTCTACCTGACACTTCCCCCACCACAAAAGGATTTTCATTGCAATCCTTAACGCAAACCTTAGCATGTTAAAAAAAGATCCTGATCAACCCAAAATTCCAAATCCAAAAACCTGCTAAAAATCCTGAATCCTAAAATCCCCTAAATCCTGCTCCATACATTTAACCGCTTAAAAAAAATCCTGCAAATCCCAAAATCTCCTAAATACTGATGCGGGTTTGGAATGAGTGTTGAGCTATTTTAACACATTTTTCGCGTTCATATTTAAACCAGAAATATGGAATTTATTGATTATTATGAATTGTTAGGCATTGATAAAAAAGCCTCTACAGATGCTGTAAAAAAAGCTTACCGAAAGCTAGCCAGGAAGCTGCATCCGGATTTAAATCCGAACGATAAGGAAGCGAATACTAAGTTCCAGAGGCTTAATGAGGCCAATGCTGTGTTAAGTGATCCGGAAAAACGCAAAAAATACGATAAGTATGGCAAGGATTGGGAGCGGGGTGAAGAGTATGAAAAGTATCAGCAAGCACAGCAAAGCCGAGCATCTCAACGAAGCGAACAAAATTTTTCGGGTGGATTTGAAGAAGGTGATTTTTCAGACTTCTTCGAATCAATGTTCGGAAATAGAGGTCAGGGTAGGGCTCAGGCCAAGTTCCGAGGGCAGGATTACCAAAGTGAGTTGCATCTTTCGTTAACAGACGTTTACAAAACCCATCAACAAACCTTGAATGTAAATGGCAAAAATATCCGGATAACAATACCTGCAGGTGTAGAAGACGGGCAAGTAATTAAAATACCAAAGCAAGGCGGGAAGGGAGCGAATGGCGGCCCAGATGGCGACTTATATATCACATTTTCGATCGCTAACACACCATCGTTCAAAAGAAGCGGGAACGATTTATTCACTAACAAAGAGATCGACCTTTTTACTGCAGTTTTAGGTGGAGAAATACAATTGGAAACGTTATCAGGTAAATTAAAACTTAAAGTACCTCCTGAAACTCAAAACGGGACCAAAATTAGGTTAAAAGGAAAAGGCTTTCCTGTTTATAAAAAAGAGGGGGAATTTGGCGATTTGTATGTTACGTATTCCGTTAAATTACCCACAAATCTTAGCGAAAAACAGAAAGAGTTGTTTGCTGAAATTGCTAAACTATCAAAATAGATAATTATTGTTATGGACACAAAAGAATTTATACCAGTAGCTACTTTTTGCTATCACCATAATGTAGAAATTAGCTTCATTATGTCTTTGCAAGAGCACGGACTCATTGACATTGTAAATATTGATGAAAACCAATGTATTCCGATTAAATATTTGGTTGAAGCTGAAAAGTTTGTTCGCTTACATAATGAACTTGAAATAAATACAGAAGGCATTGATGCCGTTTACCAACTTTTGCAGCGTATCAATGAAATGCAAAACGAAATTTCGTTTCTGAAAAACAGGCTGAACTTGTATGAAGGGGAATTTAGTTAAGTTACGCAATTTCATAATTGTGCTTAAAGCTGTTATCATATTATGCTGATAGATGACTATCGTCTATGGAATTAAGTATGATTTGACATCATTCACTTGTTCATACTTTAGAAAAACAGGATAGAAGGAAAAGTATGATGTATTTGAACTTAATCATCATATGAAACCGAATCGCTTTAAACTTGCAATTAACGATCCCTGCAGTCAGAAATGGTCTGAAATGAACACTGTCGAATCAGCCAACTTGCGCTTATTCTGCTCAAAACGTTAATTGATTTTAATAAACACCACATTTTATAGAATTTTTAACTGGGTTTGCATTGTTCTGCAATACCTGCGATAAGTAGTGCCCAGAAGATCTGGTAATTCATTTACAAGGTGTCGACGGAAAAGAGTCTATAATCTCAAGTTCTTTCAATTCATTGTTCGAAGAATTTCTGTAGATGGTTTATCAGATGATTATGACAATAATTTTTTCAGGCTATGCCATAGACAACTTAAAAATGCCTCAGGGAAACCGGAAGGCATTTTTAAGTTTCAAGGACAGTATTAGTGTTTCTCTTTTACTTTACCATCTTCAATTTTAATTTTAGTATCACCATCTTTGATTTTTACATCTTCACCATCCACTTTTTCTTTGTAATCACCGTCTTTTACCTTTGATTCTTCGCCATTAATTTTGGTTTTTGAATCACCATCTTTCATTTTAATCTTATCTCCGTCGATTTTTACTTTGGTTTCATCTAATTTCCATTTACCATCTTCTTCAACAAGCATATTATTAACAACCATACCAGTTCTATAAAGCGTATCCTTTGTTTCGGAGTTGATGTAAAATTCGATAGGAACTTTAGCGATAGAATCTGTTGCGTAGCCGCTATCGTTGTCACGGATGATGTAAACTTTTTTACCTGTGTTTAGGTCTACATAGCTTCCCGGTACAACTTCATTCGAAGTGGTTGCGGTTGTTCCCATATCTGTGCTTTCAATAATTGTATCCGTACTGGCATCGCCGTCAGCTGTGCCCTTATTATTGCATGACATCAAGGCGAAAGTCATTGTAGCGCCCATTAATAATCCGTGAATAGGTTTCATAATTTAAAGTTTTGGTTAAATCGTTATTAACAAGCATCTAACCAAGTTTTAATTACACTGTTTAAATGACTTCTATTGCTGATTTGTACGAAAAACACAATTTACTATCAATTAATTGTGTATGGAATATTAGCCACTATAGTAATTGTTTCTTTACGAAAACGAATAAACCAATTGTATTGGGAAGCTATTGTCAAGACTAAATACATCATGTATAGAATCATCCTAGCAGTAATAATTTATTTTTCATTACTGGTTATGGGCAGGAAGAAGATGCTAATTATAAATAGGCTTCAACCCTTTATTTAAACCCAGTCTGCCATTAGTCAATATTTAAAATTATTTTTGCGGCACAATGGCAATAAACACACAATTACAAAATAGGAGCAATAATGTTTGCGAACTTTGCAGTAACCAGGACGAGAATTTAAAGGTCTATACTGTTCCTCCAAAAACTGATGACGTGGTGGACAATCAAGTGGTATTATGTTCTGAATGTTTTGAGCAGATAGAAACAGGAAACTATGGTAATACCCACCACTGGCGCTGTCTTGAAGGTAGTATTTGGAGTGAAGTACCATCGGTTCAAGTACTTTCTTACAAAGTTTTGAGTAAATTAACTTCTGAAGAATGGGCAAGAGATGCTAAAGAGGGTGTTTTTTTGGATGAATCGCTGATTGAATGGGCAAATGCCGAAGATGAATTAGAAGCGGAAAGAGTTATTCACAAAGATAGTTACGGAGTACTTCTAGAAGCAGGGGATACTGTCGTTTTGATTGAAAATTTAAATGTAAAAGGCACTAACTACATCGCTCCAAAAGGAACAATAGTCCGGAAAATTAAGTTGGTGCAGAATAATGCAGAGCAGGTTGAAGGAAAGATTAACGGTGATACGATTGTTATTCTGACCAAATTCGTAAGAAAATCGGTGTAATTTCCCGACTAGCGTCAGTACTATAGCTCAATCAGTATTTAACAGAAAATATACTAAGAAAATATACTAAGAAAATATACTAAATGTTACTCTTTGCTTGGCTGGGAGTAACATTTTTCTTTTATAACTGTAAGGAGGCAATCTTTAATAGTACGAAAGCCCTTACCACTCTAAACCTGATGGTACGAAAAGCCCGGAGCTTTGAAAGGCATGTGAAATGGGTTAAAAGCGAGGACTTGTAGGTACAGCAGGACTGCCATTGCCACAGAAAACCGAAGATGCTTTACTCGATTTACTAAACTCAGATGGAGATTTGAAAAAAAATCAAGCAACTCAATCATTTTAATACTCATTTAAATTCGACTGAAGTGCTATATTGGATATAAAACCGGATTGGTAACGATGAAGCAAAGTGCAGGAATTCTATTATTTAAACGCCATAACAGAGAGTTGCTTGTTTTATTAGCTCACCCTGGCGGACCATTTTGGAAAAACAAGGATTTAGGTAGCTGGTCTATCCCCAAGGGCGAGTTTACAGCCGAAGAAGAACCTTTTGATGCTGCGGTACGGGAGTTTGAAGAAGAAACAGGAGTGAAGCTAAAAAGTGATTTTATTGAATTAACACCCATAAAATTAAAGTCCAATAAGGTCGTTTTTGCTTGGGCATGTGAACAGGATCTGAATGTTTCCTTAATGGTAAGCAACGAGTTTGAAATGGAATGGCCGCCCAAGTCGGGAACTTTAAAACGTTTTCCGGAAATAGACAAAGCAGCGTGGTTTTCGGTGGAAGAAGCCTTAATTAAAATAAACCCGCCGCAAGCTGATTTAATAATCCAACTTATAGCAAAAGTTTAAACCACTATGCTTTTCGAGTAATGCTAGAATATATTTACTATTTGTTAACAAGCTAACAGATACACCAAATGGCTACCTTTCCTTTTATTTAACTATCAGTTTCCATCAGGATAAACTTTTGGATAGCAAGCAGAGGGAGGAATGAAAGTATACTGGGATAAAATTCTAATTGAAATTGAAAGGAAGTTAATTGCTTAATTCTACAATGGATAGGCTTGAATATAAGTTTACTTAAAAAAGCGGACGATTTCCATCTGTTAAGACTTAACATGTTTTTAACATCGAAAGGCATTCTCTCTTAGTTGTCTTGGTCAATTTGTTTATTGCCAGTTATATAGCAGACAGATACAATGGCTATGAAATTTGCTGTCCGCATTCCTTTTAAAATTTCATATCACATAATGTGTGCAATCCAATAAATAGGCGCATATTTTGTTTGGGCTTTGTGACCTACTTGAAGATCCATTTACTTGATATGAAAAAGACTGAATTCGTTAAATTAATTATTGCACAGGGTTCATCCCTTAAAAAATTTGCAATGCATTTTACCAATGATGTAGAAGATGCGAATGATTTAGTTCAAGAAACACTACTAAAAGCAATTACCTGCTGCGACAAGTTTGAGACTGGTACAAATATCAAAGGCTGGCTCTTTACTATATTGAAAAATACGTATATTAATAACTATAAGAAACTAATTAAAAAGAACCGACAGGTTACGCAGTGTGATGAAGTAACTTCCAGTCACTTGATGTACAGTGCCACCACAAATAATGGAGAATCAAAATTTATACTGGATGATCTGTATCGGGCGCTTACCAAATTACCTGTTGAGTACGGATCGCCTTTTAGTTTATATTTTGCAGGGTACAAATACCATGAAATTGCTGATCAGTTGTTGCTGCCAATCGGTACGGTTAAAACGCGGATTTTTGTGGCCAGACAATTATTAAAAAAGAATTTGAAACCTTACGATGATCATGCTAAAAAGCGTTCAATTCTATTGTAAGAGGTAAAAACAGTTTAAATTTGAATTAATGTTGAAACAAGTATATTTCGCCCTTATTTTGTTTTTATGAGGAAACGGATACTTTGTATTGACGATAACCAGGATATTTTAGATTGTTTCGACTTCATTTTAACGGATGAAGGATATACCGTTCAAACTGCTCTGAGCCCAGAGTTTATATACACGCTTATTTCTGATTTCAAGCCTGATTTAATTCTGCTGGATTTAACTGGATATAAACTTGTGTGAGTTTAACGGCCTGGAAGTTTGTAAAAATCTTAAACTAAATCCTGATACTAAGAATATTCCTATATTAATTGTTTCTTCTGATAATAAGGTTCATCAATCCCGAAAGTACGGAGCTGTAGATTTTGTACTTAAACCTTTCAATACCAATCATTTCATAGCCAAAGTAAAACAATATTTATCAGCCTGAAACTGTTGCATTGCGGGAATCTGTATCCGTTTTATTAGGTAATTCAATAGATAAATTGGGCGTTCGGGCGTGCTTTCCATTCCAATCTTTTTGCCCGAAGGAAGAGGGCAAAAAGGATTTCCATTACAATTACTAACGCAAAACTTAGCATGTGGTAAGTTAAACAAGTATATTAGGGTGTATTTTAAAAATAAAAAACTAAAACCATGGCAGACTTAACATTAATAACAACAAGTACATCTTTAGAAGGTTACAAAGTAACCAAGCAATTGGGTTTAGTTCGTGGAATTACCGTTCGCTCCCGGAGCATTATTGGCAATGTAGCCGGTGGCTTTATGACTTTATTTGGAGGCAAAAGTTCCATTTATACGGAATTATGTGAAACCGCTAGAGAGGAAGCTTTGCAATTAATGATTAAGCATGGGAAGGAATTGGGTTGTAATGCCATTATCAATATGCGTTATGATGCAAACGAAGTAATGAGCGGACTAACGGAGGTTTTAGCTTACGGAACAGCGGTTGTGGTTGAGAAAACGGTATAATAATCAAGTAAATTTAGAGTCTAAACTATTAACATGTTATTTAAAAGGTATTTTTCACTAGTAACATTCATTATCATTCCTTGCTTTTTGGTTCATGCTCAAAACCAAGTAACCGTAACGGATGTCATCAATAAAATAAAGTCTAACGTAACCTGCAATTGGGCCGATGTAACGGTTGATAATATTAAGGCGGGAGACGAGCAAACGAAAGTGACGGGCATTGCCACTACTTTCATGGCCACGTTAGAAGTTTTACAAAAAGCGAAGGCCGCTGGTTGCAACTTTGTAATCTCGCATGAGCCTACCTTTTATAATCATAACGACGACCTGACCTTACATAAAGGGGATCCGGTACAGGAAGCCAAATTGAAATTTATTAAGGATAACAACATGGTAGTTTGGCGCTTTCATGATCACTTACACCAAACCAATCCCGATCAGGTATACGAAGGCGTTTTGACTAAACTTGATTGGAAAAAATATCAATCCAATGGACACTTTTTAAAGTTTCCGGCCAAATCATTAAAAAACATCGTTACTGAAATTGAACAAAAATTGAATGCTAAAACTGTTCGGGTGGTAGGCAATCCGGACATGGTTATTTCCAATGTCGGGCTGGCTTTAGGCGCTTCTGGCTCGAATTCGCATTTTAAATTATTAAGCAGCCCCGATTGTGAATTACTGATAGTTGGCGAAAGTAACGAATGGGAAACGGTACCTTATGTGCAAGATGCCATCACAATAGGCCAAAAGAAAGCCTTAATTGTACTTGGCCATGCCGATTCTGAAGAAGCCGGGATGGATTACACCAGAACCTGGTTGCAAAAGTTCTATCCAAATTTAAAAGTCAAATTTATAGAAGCCGGTAATCCGTATTGGAGGAATTAGCTTCCGTAGTTTTGAATAACTACTTCTTTTAAATAAACTTTAAACTTATTCTTAAGCCAAGCCCATAACAATTGTTAAAAAGATTATTACCCAACACCCAATAAAAAGTGAAATCTTTGCATTCATCCGCAAATACGATATAAAATGCCTTTTACATCTTTAGGTTTATCTCCGGCTTTATTAAAAGCATTGGCAGATCAGAATTTTACCCTTCCAACAACTATTCAACAAGAAGCCATTCCAGCTATATTGAATAAAAAAGATGTATTGGGTATTGCCAAAACCGGTTCCGGGAAAACAGCTAGCTACGTATTGCCTTTGTTGATGAATTTAAAAAATGCTTCAGCAACTCAAAACAGATATGTAACAGCTTTAGTGCTGGTGCCAACAAGAGAATTAGCGGTACAGGTTACAGAAGTATTTCAGCTATTTAATTCCAAATTACCCCAACGCATAAAATGCTTAGCAGTTTATGGCGGAGTATCCATTAATCCACAAATGATGGGTTTACAAGGTGTGCAAATTTTGGTTGCTACGCCGGGCAGGCTTTTAGAATTAGTGGAGATGAATGCCGTTCACTTATCTAATATCGAAACATTGGTGCTTGACGAGGCCGACAAAATGCTCAACCTTGGTTTCAAGGATGAAATGAACCGAATTATTGCGCTGTTACCGAAAAAACGTCAAAATCTGTTGTTCTCTGCTACATTGAGTGCCGACATCCAACACATAAACCAAATTTTACTGCACGATCCTTTGGTTGTTAAAATAGAATCAGAAGAAGAATCCGTAGACTTAATTACACATTCTGCCTATTTAATTTCGGAAGAAAAGAAAGGCCCGTTGCTGCGGTATTTAATTAAACAAAAAGACATGCAACAGGTGTTGATCTTTGCCTCTTCCGTTCATCAAGCTGATACAGTGGCAGATAAGCTCCGCAAAAATGGAATAGATGCAAAACCAATACATAGCAAAAAAAGTCAGGGAGCTAGAACGGATGCGTTACTGAAGTTTAAATCTGGGAAACTGAGGGTATTGGTTGCAACTGATTTAATTTCCCGCGGAATTGATATTAACTTTTTGCCTTATGTGATTAATTACGAATTACCTCGATCGCCTAAAGATTATGTTCATCGGATAGGCAGAACCGGCCGTGCAGAAGCACCAGGGGAGGCCATTTCATTAATTAGTCCGGATGAGGAACATCACTTTAAAGTTATTCAAAAGAAAGTAGGGAAGGTGATACCAACCATTGATGGGAATGGTATTTCTTTGAACGGTTAATAGGAGTGCTCTAAGAATTCTTTCATATCCGAATCATAATAATCGTTTAAAGAGTTGTATTTCGAACAGTTTAGCGGAAATAAACTAGCGGAAGTTTTCAAATCACAAGAAGGCTTGGATCATGGTCGATTTCCGTTAGGGATTGAAGCGGATACCTGCCTGTGTGTAATGCCTTGAAGGCGTATGAGCGGAAAGCCCGGCCCATAGGGAAACGGCCAAGCAATTATTGGTCACTTACCGATCTTTCATTTTTTAATATCAAGTAAAACTTAGTGTGTCTTTCGTCAAACTTCCAAATTCAAAGCAATGGGGCAATGATCGGAACCAAAATATTCATTATAAATTTGAGCTTCGGTAATATTAGAAACTAATGAATCATCAACCAGGAAATAATCAATTCTCCATCCGGTATTTCTGGCTCGTGCATTAAACATTTGGTTCCAGTAGGTATATTTTATCTCTTCGGGATAGGAATGACGGAAACTATCCACAAAACCTGCGCTAAGTAATTGGTCGAAACCATCAATTTCACGTTGGGTATAGCCAGAGGACTTATTGTAATTCTCTTTTGCTCTTGCTATGTCGATGGCTTTATGTGCTACGTTTAAATCTCCGGTTACAATAACTGGTTTTCTTGCTTTCAAGCTCAATATATAATTGCGGAATTCTGTGTCCCAATTTTCACGATAATCCAAACGTTTTAGGCCTTCTCCAGAATTTGGCGTATAAACCGTTACCAGGAAAAATTTTTCGAATTCTGCAGTAATTACCCGACCTTCTTGGTCATGTTCTTCTATGGCCATGTCAAAAGTGACACTGATCGGTTCAATTTTAGTAAGTATGGCTGTGCCCGAATAACCTTTGCGGGCTTTTGATGAATTTACATAGGTTTTGTAGGCGGGGAATAATTCACACAGCGACTTGACTTCTTCTGAACTGGCTTTTGTTTCCTGTAAACACAGCATATCGGGATTCATCGCTTCTATATCTCTCACGAAATCTTTTTTCATGATAGAGCGGATACCATTAACATTCCAATTAACAAGGTGAAGCGTAGCCATACAAAATTTTTAGGCCTGAAATTAATTAAAGATTTTGATAAATATAAATACTAAAAGAATTAGGTAGGTAAATCATGTCTGGCAAGTGGTTAATAAATAATCATTTCGGCTGTTTTTGCTTTTTGTAGATTTTAGAACTTGATACCTATCCCGATAAAAATAGCGTAACTTGTTTCGTGATTTCCCAAAGTAGATTTTAAGATAATGTCAATTTATTTACCTGATGCTAACTAATTAAAAAAGAATTTTTCCTCGAAATAAAAAATCAATGTCTCAAACAATCATCTAAATATGAGCCAGCAATCACATCCCACTTTTGGTAATGGTAAAATCTGTTATCTTGAAATCCCTTCGAGGGATATTAGCGAATCATCTACGTTTTATAACAAAGTTTTCGGTTGGGAAATACGAACAAGGAGCGATGGTTCAATAGCTTTTGATGACATCGTACACGAAGTAAGTGGCACCTGGAGAACCGACAGAGAACCGTCTATAACTATTGGCTTATTAGTGCATATTATGGTGGATGATATTGAAGTGTCTATGCAAGCAGTAATTGATAATGGCGGAAAAATTGTTCAACCTGTTGGAATGGAAGAACCTGAAATTACAGCACGCTTTACCGACCCGACTGGGAACATTTTTGGTCTCTTTCAGCAATAATGTGCAGAAGCGTTCCAATTGAATTCGCATTTTTTGTTTACATCAGATTGTCTTACTTTCGATTTGGACAAAACCTAGTTGTCGAATCCTTATTTACATCAATTAATTATAAACTAACCCCCGTATTTACAAATGAAAACACGTATGAATCGTTTAAAATTTGCTGTTCTTTTTTTATTGTTTCAGCTAATTATTTTCTCTACTACCTATGCCCAAAAACAATTCAAAATATTAATGGTAACCACTACCAGAGGCTGGCATCATGAATCTGTGCATGCTGGCGTACTAGCTGTGCAACAATTGGCTGCACGTAATTTTTTTGACGTTGTTTTATTGGAAGATCCAAACGGATTTACCGATAAATACGTTGAGCAATTTCAAGCTATCTTATTTTTAAATACGACTGGTGACATTTTCAATGCTGAAGAGCAAAAAGTAATGGAACGCTTTATTCAATCCGGAAAGGGATTTGTAGGCGTTCATAGCGCATCTGATACGGAGTATGAATGGGAATGGTATACCAAAATGGTTGGTAGAATGTTCCATATCCATCCGACTGTGCAAACAGCCAAAATGAAAATTTTAGATAACAAATTTCCAGGTTTGCAAGGCTTTTCAGATGGAAAATTGTGGACAGAGGAATGGTATGAGTTTGGCCCCGAAAAGGCAACTGATTTGACGTATATTTTAGGAGTTGATGAAGAAACTTATAATCCAAAAGCAGATTGGGGAGCTAGAGCAAAGGGAGTTGGAATGGGTAAATTACATCCGCTTGCATGGTACCATAACTATGATGGTGGCCGGGCTTTTTACACAGCTCTTGGTCATTTACCAACTAATTTTAGCGAGCCTGCTTTCTTGAACCATTTATACGCCGGTATATTTTGGGCAGCTACAGGCAAAAAATAATTAAGGCCTTTCATACTAATTACGTAGTAAAAGCTTGCTGATTTCATCTCAGCAAGCTTTTTTGGTTTTATGAAAAATGTTGATTTACAATTATTAAAAACAATTATTCTCTATTCAAGATCTTCCCAACGTTCCTTGGTATCATTCGTAAAAATTATCCCAATATTAAAATAGGGACTGCCATAGGGTTGTCATTCGTCGTGCATTTCTTTGTTCTGTAATTAAAACTCATGCATTATGGAAACAAACCAATTAATAGAAACAATTGCCCCAGTAGTAGCTTCAAATCAATTACTTGAACACTGGCAAGGGCACCGGAAACTCACTCGTAAAGTGATAGAAATTTTTCCGGACGACAAATTCTTCAGCTATTCTATAGGAGGAATGCGCCCATTTTGTGAACTGGTAATGGAAATGATAGACCTTGCAGATGGAGGTGTCGAAGGGATTGCAACCGGTAATTGGAAGTCGGGAGATAATTTTGGACATGTGAATGGCAACTTGCCAAAAACAAAAGAAGAAATGCTTCACGTTTGGGATCAGGTAACTATCAAAATCAATGAGTTTTGGCCCCAAATAACAGCAGAGCGGTTTCAGCAAGTAGAGAAAGCTTTTGGCGCCTATGAAGGGGCAAATTATTCAACCCTTTTGTACATAATTGATAACGAAATTCATCACAGAGGCCAGGGCTATGTTTATTTACGCTCACTTGGCGTAACGCCGCCACCTTTTTGGGAACGATGTTAAATATTAGAAAAGTGTTGGGCAGTATGTTCAACACTTTTCTAATATTTTTATCGGTATTAAAAGGTTTATTTTCAACGTGGCTACCCCCACTTAAATGCATAGTTACTATTCATATCTTATCAATCTATAAGTATAGCCTGGAAATTCCATAATCGTATGGTATATTTTGTATTTTTAAACCTACAATCTATGCTAACTAGTTGGAACCATGAAAAGAAGTGAATTTTTGAAAACAGGCTTAATAGCAGGTGCATCCGTAGTTTCCGGAAATGCGATTGCCAATAATATGCAATCCGTTAATACCCTTGAAGGCAAAACATTTCATTTAAACTACGCTCCTCACGACGGCATGTTTGCCAATCATGCTGGTAAAGATTTTTTGGATCAGATCCAGTTTATGCATGATCAGGGCTTTCGTGCAATAGAAGATAACGGAATGCTTACCCGTACAAAAGAACAGCAAGATAAAATTGGCAATTTGTTAAACAAGCTCGGAATGACCATGGGCGTTTTTGTGATTGATGCAGGCGACAATTGGAAAGTTTCACTTACATCAGGCAAAAAGGAGTTTATTGACACCTTTGTGGATGTTTGCAAAAAATCGGTAGAGCTCGCCAAGCGAATAAACGCCAAGTGGGCAACCGTTGTTCCTGGTTATTTCGACCGTAATTTGCCAATAGGTATCCAAACCGGCAATGTGATTGATGCTTTACGCAGAGGTGCCGAAGTGTTGGAACCGAGTGGCTTAATCATGGTTCTAGAACCTTTGAGTGATAATCCTGATTTGTTCATGCGTACTTCCGATCAAACTTACAGCCTATGCCGTGCCGTAAACAGCCCTTCATGCAAAATTTTGTATGACATGTATCACATGCAAAGAAATGAAGGTAATGTTATTGCTAATATTGATAGGTGTTGGGAAGAAATCGCCTACTTGCAAATAGGCGATAATCCAGGAAGAAATGAGCCCACTTCTGGAGAAATGAACTATAAAAACATTTTTAAACACCTGCACACTAAGGGTTATAAAGGCGTTATGGGCATGGAACACGGCAACTCCATAAAAGGTAAAGAGGGTGAGCTTGCTTTAATCAAGGCCTACCGAGATTCAGATAATTTTCTATAACGGAATAAGTATTTGGGCGTTCGGGCGGGCTGTTCGTTTCAATCTTTTTTGTCGCTCCTTCCACTCCGTTCCAGGGACGACAAAAAAGGATTTTCACTGCCATCCCTAACGCAAAAGCCTAGCAAACTTATATGAACTGCTCAGTTAATTGGTTTTATTAATGCTTGGTAATTATGAATCTATAACTTTTCAAGTTTAGTTTAAACCAAGGAAAAGCGGTAAAATTAATTGGTATATCGGTTTTAAATCAGCACCATTGAATGAAAACATTGCGATCAAGCTTCATTACTTAGCCAATTTAATAAACACAGGTCGTTCACTAACATCTACTGTTACTTCATTATTTTTTAGATTCAATGTTGAAACCTTTCCCTCAATTCTCCCTGGAATAAGACTGATCAACTGAGCTGTACTAAATATATCATTCAATTTTATTTTAAATCCCTTAACGTTATATGCTGATGAGGTTCTGGCCCATACCGCATACACTTGTTTTTGAGTGTCTGCTTCCTTGAATTTATAGATCAGCACATTCCGGTTGCCTGATGGCTTTTCGCCGCTATACACCATATTTTTCAAGGTGTTTTTCAAAGTATAAATGTAATACCATGATTTTTTGGGAGTCCAATCTCCCTTAGGGCCAACTAAACCACAACTTGCAAACCAGTTAGCGCTGGCGCCATCAACATCACGAAACATATACATTTGAGCACGATCAACACCGGCAGCAGCAAAAGCCAGGTAACCTCTAACCAGCCATTGTGCCTGTACTTCCTGAATATCGAACGAGCCAATTACAGGAGGAGCTAAGGGTGAATCAGCATTTGTATCCCAGCCAAACTCAGAAACCCATACTTCTACTCTGGGTAAGTGCTTATCTCGGTATTGCGTGATTTCCTCTAAGCGTTCTTTAAAATTGCTTTGCTCCGGACTCATCGCTGGCCCTCCACCTTTCCATCCTTTTTCAGTTTTCCAACCATACACATGGAAATTAATCACATCAGCAGCAAACTTCTTATCAAGCCTGTTTTCCTCAAACCAGGTTTTCATGTCTTTTATATAATCCAGCTTTAAAAATGCTAATCCACCTAATACGAACTTTATATTCGGGTCGGCATTCTTCATTCCGAAGGTTCCGGTTCCCATTCTCATGGTATTTCCATGCCCATCATAATCTGCACTTGCCATCGCCGCATATTCTTGAGCAGTAAAGCTGGATTTTGTGCCTTCCCAATCCTTGTCTTGCTCGTTCCAATCTTCCAGGTAATGCACCAGGTTCATTCCGGATGCTCTTTTTTGATCATCTGCAAGCGTTAACTTTTTATCAGCTACCTGAGTAGAGCCGTAACGAGCTGCAAACTGATACATGAAATGTGATTTCTTTTGATAGGAAACAGCCTGATCTGGACTAGAAATGGCTTCATCAACTGGTTTTTCTGAATTTTTATAAATACCCAAATTAAGCCATTTGACGTTTCCCTGAATGCATGGTGAAACAGTTAAACCAGCATCATTTATATTTTTGTAAAAGGTATCGAAGTTCCAGTCTTCCGGAGTCCAGGTTATTTTATTGTTCGGATAACCTTTATAATCAACGCCTCTTTCATTCCATTCCCAATTATGATATTCTCTGATAAAACCTACAGCTTGCAGTTTATTAATCGGGTCATCTACAAATGCATTGGTGCCAATGAACTTATCCATGGTAAACATGCCTCTGGAAAGTGTTTTATATGATTTTTTTTTAGGTGAAGTGCAGTTACTGAGCAAGAGTATCAGAGATACAAAAAGTAGGAAACGGTGTTGATAGGCCATTATATTGAATTGGTAGGAAACTGTGAGTAGCTGATTTGGGGATATTTTTGAATTAATAATGTCAATATTGCTTTTACGAATTACATCAATGAGGATTCATGAATTACAAAGAAGTATGCATTGTAAGTATGCGATAGAAATAAGAGGAAAGAGGTAATCAAAAACATTTTTTTTTGCAAACGGTTTTGTTTTACCTGAAAACTGAACGGTCAATTCGGTCATTTATATTAAATAGATTGAGTAATAACTGATACAGATAAGATATAGATTTTTAAATTTGTCAACTATTATTAGTTTTCACCAACAAAGGTGATTATACGATCCCGATCAGTTTTGGTTGTTTGTATGTAAGTTCTCAGTTATTATTAAATGCATAAAGTAAGTTAAAGAGAGGATGGCTTTATAATGAGATGGTTAGCATGTTCCGAAACGCACTGAAATCTATAAAATAAACCTGATTGCAGCGGCAGCCCCCGAAAGCTTTCGGGGCTATAGCGGAAAGCAGGACTTCAGAACCCAAGAGGTAGATGATTCGATTTTCATAAACCTTTGACAACAATTGCCTGTTTTGATCCGCAAATAATGCTGAAAATAGTATTTAACGGGGAAAAAACGCTTATTTTCGAGAAGTTGAGTCAGGTGGTAAAAATCTATTTAATCCTAGTAAGCTCGAAGCCACAAAGTTTATGATTACAATTTACTTTTTAAGCGGTTTAGGTGCCGATGAACGTGTGTTTATGAGACTAAAGTTACCAGCAGGCTATCAAATGCAATTAATACCGTGGGAACCAGTTAACGGCGATGAGACTTTGGAACAATATGCTAGACATTTAGCTCGAAAAATTGATGCTTCTAAGCCATTTCTCTTAGCCGGACTTTCGTTCGGTGGCATTGTAGCTTCGGAAATATGCAAATTCCTGAAACCTGAAAAACTCATTCTTTTTTCTACCGTTACTACGCAACATGAGTTTCGGCCATTTTACAGACTGGCGGGCACGTTACGCTTGTATAAATTATTGCCTACCATATTTATGCGCTTATCACTACCGTTTGCCTATTGGTTTTTCGGTCCGCTTGATAAAGAAGGGAAGAAACTTATTACAGATTATGTGCTAATGAGTGATGGCACTTATTTAAGATGGTCGTTAGGGCAAATTAGCCGTTGGCAAAACACAGAAATTTTTCATCCTCATATTCGTATCCACGGTACAAAAGACAGGGCTTTCCCATTAAAATCACAAAATGCACCAAGTTATGTTATTCAAAAAGGAGGGCATTCCTGCGTGTTTACTCATGCAAACGAGGTGAGCGAAATTTTATGGAAAGAGCTTGCTTGATGATTGTTAAACTTTTCTAATCGTTTTTTTAACTGCCAATATGAGATATGCATGGTTCCTTATTTTTGTGTCATTTGCTGCAACCGGCAATGCCCAGCCAGCTAAGTATGAAAACCTGGTTTTCGAAGGGGCGGGGGTGAGAGGAATTGCTTATTCAGGTGTAATTCATCAATTCGAGAAGGAAGGTATCATCAAGGATATTCTTAAAGTTGGCGGGACTTCTGCCGGCGCAATTACTGCTTTGATGGTTTCGCTAGGATACAGTTCTGATGAAATATTCAAAATCATTTCAAGTACTAAATTTCAAAAATTTAACGACGGCGAATTCTTTTTTGTAGGTGGCTTATCGCGGATGAAAAACCGATTCGGCTGGTACAAAGGAGGAGAATTTACAAAATGGTTAGAAGAGATTATTAAAGTAAAAACAGGGAATTCTGAAATTACATTCAAAGAGCTTCGAGTAAAAGGCTTTAAAGATTTATATGTTACTGGCACCTGCTTAAACAAGCAGCGCTTATTTGTTTTTTCTGCAGAAAGCTATCCGGAAATGAAAATTAAAGATGCTGTACGCATTTCTATGTCTATCCCGCTATATTTTGAAGCTGGTTTTATTGATAGTACTGGAAAAGTATATAAAAAGCAAAATGCCAATGCCGATTTGGATATAGTGGTTGATGGCGGAATTATCGGAAACTTCCCCATATTTATGTTTGATCAGGTTGTGAAAGATACCTCAAACAACTCTGTTCGAATTCCTAATTATAAAACTATTGGAATTAGAATAGATACAGATTCTCAAATAAAAAATGATTCTTTATCGAAGGAACTAGTGTCCCTACCAATAAAGAATATTTCTGATTACATGACGGCTTTCTACATATTAACTTTAGAGAATTTAAATCGCAACACCTTAATCGCCGAAGATTGGGAGCGAACCGTTTCGGTTTCATCAGTTGGAATAGCCCCCAGAATTAAAAAGCTTTCGATAGCACAAAAAGAAGCCTTGATAAATAGTGGCGAGAAATATACCGCTGCTTTTATCGTCCGGTCAAAAAACAAGGGAATAAAGAGCGGACGAAGTAGGTAGGAAAATAGATATTCTGAATAACAAAAAATGCCTGGATTTTTCCAGGCATTTTTTGTAAAATTTAATTTATTCTGTCTTGGTTTTTTTAATCACTTTACCAGTTTGGGTATTCACCTTACGTTTTTTTATAATACCACCATGCTCTTTTTTGGTCTTGTAACCATTATGTTTTTTGTTTTTACTTACCGTGTTGTGTACTTTTTGCGGTATTGTGGAAGTAGGTTTCACTTTGTCTTTTGAATCTTGTGCATTTACGAGGTTGCTCATGGTAAATACAAATACGAGAAGAAATATCAGCTTTTTCATTTTTTTAATATTAATGGTTTTAAAACTATATGCGTTAAAGCAACTTGTATACCAGTAAGTTAAATTGACTTTAAAACATTTTAAATAGCCTGAATGTGTGTTTTTAGTTAAATCAGTTTTAGACCCAAAATGAGTGAGTATTAATAAGGACGCTAATTCTTTAAGATTTAACCAGGTAAATTTAAAAGTAGAGTTTAACAATAACCAGGTCTTCCTTCAAGTTGCTTGGATGGGCTAAAAACCCTAAAAATGTCATAATTGCACCCGTTATTTTTTATTCAATCAACTTAATTTTATAAAGATTTTAATTCAAAGCTTTACAAAATGACACCGAAAGGGAAATTGATAGAGAACTTATATAAAGCAATGAAAGATGGAAATATTGATTTCATGAAACTAAATTTAGCGATGATTTTGTGTGGATTAAACCAGGAAGTACAGATATAAAATCGAAAGCTCAATATTTGGTTGAAATTGAGCAGATGACTGGCGAATCAATCATCAAATTTAAGCTGGGCAATGTTATCACTCATGGAACTAGTATAGCAGCAGAAGGTGAAGTTAATTTCGTAATAAATCGAACGTTTCAGAAACTTGGTTTTTTTGCGAAGTCTATCAACTAAACAAATATAAGGATGGGAAAATAAAACAAGTACTGTCGTACATGTTAAAAGCAGACAAATTATTAACAGTTAATAAACTAAATTATGAAAACTTACATTCAAAAAATTAATCCTTTTTTATGGTTTGATAATGAAGCCGAGGAAGCAGTTGAACACTATGTGTCCATATTTAAAGATTCGAAAATTTTAAAGGTTGCCCGATATGGGGATGCAGGCCCGGGTCCAAAAGGAAGTGTTATGATGATTAGCTTTCAACTAGAAGGGCAAGAGTTTGTTGCTTTAAATGGCGGGCCCCATTTTAAATTTACGGAGGCAATATCATTTGTTATAAATTGCGAAACTCAAGAAGAGGTAGATTATTATTGGAACAAATTAACTGAAAATGGCGGCTCAGAAAGCCAATGCGGATGGCTAAAGGACAAATTTGGCTTGTCCTGGCAAATTACACCTGCTATTTTGATTCAGTATATAACGGATGAAGACTCTAGTAAGGCTGACAGGGTAATGAAGGCAATGATGACCATGAAAAAAATCGAAATTAAACCTTTGCAGCAAGCCTATAATCAATAAATTTCGGGCTGTAAATCTTAATAGTTCTTCAGAATCTTAACCAACTTATTTGCAATAATTTTATACCCTTTATCCGATGGATGCAAACCATCAAATGTTATGTTTTCGGCTTCTGGTGGGTAAGGGTAATTGTCGGTTTCTGGATTGAAAGGGATGCCAATGAAATTTGGATACTTGTAATTTTTATAGCTGCCGGTTTGTGGATCTTTTACTCTTTTATATTTAACCAAGTGGTTTATTTTCATTCGGGTATTATTAAACAGATCTACAACATCGAAGTGCTCATGTTTCGCTATCTCTTTTATAGCGTCGGCAAACATGAACAATGATTGACCATTTTTATCTTTGTAAGATCCAAATGCATTGTTTTTCAGGTCGTTGATATACACAAAATCGACACGTTGCATGGGGGTGATCAAAATAATTTTAGCATTACCATTTAAACTACGGATTTTGTTGATGATGATACGATAAGAACCGAACACGGTATTGTTTCCGGTGTTATTTTTATAATCATTAAAAGTTCCTAACACACGACCAGCCCACCAGTCGTTAGTGCCTAGAAATACCGAATAGATATCGGCTTTTACCAAACCTAAGTTTTCTATATTCTCCGCAATTCCGCCCGAAGTCCAACCATTATGGCCTTGATTGATATACCTTATTGCAGGTAGCTTTTCAACCACTCTTGTTAAATAGCCTTTGTTTACCCTGTTACCCGTTTCATTTAAATGTTCGTTTAAATAAGTCATGGAATCACCAATCGCTACCCAAGTGGTTTCTTTGGGAGAGAAGGAAAGATTAACAATGGCAAGGATAATAACTAAAAAAAGCTTTTTCATTTTTTACGATCGTGTTTGCTAAATTAAATCGTTTATCAATTATAAATTGTAACATCAATAATCAGTTATCATATAATATCCTTGAATTAAGGAGCCGTCCATTTTTCTTGGTATATTGGGTATTCACAAAGTACATATCTCATTTTTTTGACAAGTATTTATGGATTTCCACTTTTAGAGCATCTTGGAAGTAAAGAACCTCATTTGTTTTTCAGTAGTTGCTTTGTCTTTACTCTTTATTTAAAGTCTATTTAATTTTCTTTTGATTGGGATAAGTTTGCGGATGTTAAAAAGCACAATCCGTTAATAATAAACCGGATAGAAGCGGCAGCCCCGAAGGATGAGGGCTACAGCGAATAGCCGGACTGCCTTATTGTGAAGTATAGCCGCTGCTTTTCTAAACATATTCAATAAGTTCGGCTGCTTCGTCGGCATTTAATCGTTCAAGTACTTCGAATTTTTTGCCGGCTTGATTATTGTAATTTTTAAAAAAGTTTTCAACTTGGCTGATAATTCCCTCAGGAAGCTGATTGATTGCTATTACTTCTTTAAACAATTGTGATACTTCAGGGATCGCTAAAAAGCGGTCGTTACGTACGGTTTTACCATTTCTTTCGGTTTGTAAAGCAGTAAAACTACCGATTATACGACAATCCATGCAGCAACCGGGAAAGCTTTTAATTTCAGAAATCACGATTACATCTAAGGGATCTCCATCTTCTCCTTTGGTGTCTGGAATAAACCCAAAATCAAAAGGGAAAACCAGCCCGGCGGGTAATACTTTGCTTAATTTGAAACAGTTAATATCAGGTTCATAATTATACTTATGGCCGCTTCCCTTAGGGCTTTCGATGATGGCAGTGACTGTTTTCATATGAAAAATTGATAGATATTTTAGATATGCAACAATTGGGCAAAAATTACATTTGCGGTACAATAGTTAACCTGAGATATTGCAAGACGGTTTGATGTGAGATGCTCGATTGAATTATAAAAGAAAGCCAATCACTAGAAAGATTTTTTTAGTAATTGGCTTAACGATTTTACTCACTATTCTTGGTTATTCACTTATTCTTTAATATTTTGAATGTTAGTGAGCAAAAACTGATCAAAAGAACAAATAGGTTATTAAGGATTTATTATTTATTTAACATCGCCTTTTACTTTCGCTGCTGTGCCGCGGCCTGGCAAATAAATTTGAAGTCCGAAAGATAGATTGAGGTTGTGTTGGTAACCTTCATTTCCAAAACCAGTAATTCCGTTGTATTTAAGCAACGTTTCCAAACCGATGTTGTTAGTTATGAAATATGAAAACCCAGGGCCAAAGCTAAAATCTAAGCCATTGGTTTTACCACCACCACCTCCTACATTCTGACCACCGACACCAACGGTAGCTTCTCCGAATAGCCGACCATGTCTCAAAGCTTCCACGTCAGAACCAGTGTAATAGCGACCAAGGGCTCCAACCCCATATCGTGTAATTGTTGGGGATCCTTTAGCAGTTTGGATTCCTAAGTTAACGTAACCGCCTAGAGCAACGTTATCTACTAAAAACCACGCAACTTTGGGAGTAACATCTAGATTAAAAACACTTGGCTTATCTAACCCAACGTTGATGTTGGCCAAATTGCCACCAATCATAATGTTTCCACCTTGAATTTGGGCATTTGCCGATAGGTTTAATGCCATTACAGCCGATAAAATTAGAAAGCTAATTTTTGCGGTCTTTTTGGATAATTTGTTTACAAAATTTTTCATAACAGATTTGGTTTAAGGTAAATGATAAAAGCTTGCCACTGATATGGCTTTGCAGACTTTTTAAGCAAATTGTATGCTAATTTTGGAGCCAAGAAAATCTTTTAATTGTAAAGTTTCTAAGTTCTTTAACGCACAGATTAAGGTGAGAATAAGCTAAATAAAAGAAGGTGATTTCAACGGAAAAGGAGGTATAGTAGTGGATGGAATCTTAATAACGAATTTTAAAAATTGCTGGTTGAGGTTTATTGTAAAAACATCTCGGGTTTAAAGTAGAAATGGCAAAGATTCACAGTTTTATTTAGGTGTTTCAATAAAAAAAATACTTCCCTCATTCTCTTTGCTTTCAAAGTAAATAGTGCCGTTGTGAAGCTCTATGATCGTTTTTATGATCGACATGCCTAATCCTACGGGCTCTTCGCCACGTAAACCCGTACGTATGGCTTTCGTAAATCTATCAAATAGATAAGGGTGCATATCTTCTGAAATACCGATGCCATTATCCCGAACAGCTATCATGACCGTTTGTTGTTGATCTTTAATGTCAACCTCAATTACACCGTCATCTGCCGTAAATTTGATTGCGTTTGATATAAGGTTATTGATAACCTGCATTAGCTTCAAACTATCTACTGAAACGAATATCTTTTCGTGGGAGCTGTGAAGGATAAAAGTTTTTTCGATTTCTTTTCGGACTGCTTATATTGGTAAATCACATGCTGAATTTCAACTACCAAGTCTGCTCTTTCTTTACGGATTTCAACTTCAGATGATTCGAAAAATTCTTGATTTACTAAGTTGCGAACCAATGCAATATTCCGATTACACATATCCTGAATGAATTGCACAGATGCTAAAATATTTTCCTTTTCAGCCACTGCAGGTTCTCTTTGTATGCTAGATGCCATCAAACTAATCATACCAAGAGGTCCTTTTAGGTCCTGGGCAAGGATCTCTAACATAAAGTTTTTTTTGGCGTTTATTTTTTCAGCATACAGGATATTTTTCTTCACCAAGCTTATATCTTCTGCAGTACCGGCTATTTTAATTAAGGCTCCATTTTCAATTATGGGGTAAGCACTAACCAAAATATACTTAACAGATTCATTTTGATTGATTCTAAACTCATATTTCCCTCCGTTTAAATCGTTCTTTAAATCTAACCAACAATTTAATGTATATTTTTTATCTTCAGGATGGATAAGATTTAGTAGGAAGCCAGGATTTTCGGTAAGGTTTTCAAACCTGCCAAATATCTCCGTGAACGCGGGGCTGAGGTATTCAAAATGATTGTTTATCACATCAAAAATGAAGTAGATGTCTTTTGATATACTACCTATTTCCTTGAAAAGATCTTGATTGGAATTTGACATGAGATCTAAACTGAAATGTCTGTTCATTGAATGACCAAACCTACAGCATAACACTAAACATCCTGAATTTGTTCGCCGATGCTTTGAATGTCTGCTTGATTTAAACCGTTACTATCATCGGTAGTCCAGGTATATAAGGTGTTTTTGTAAATGCTGACGGTGAAATTTTCAAAAATAACATCGTAATTCGTTTTATCACCTTCAATGTGGGTGTGTACTTTAACCGGGATTTCCTCACCGTTCAGGGATAGTGTTAAATCAAAATCTTCCATAACTTGAGTTGATTTATGTTAATGGTATCGTTAAAGCTTGATTCTATTTTTTAAAGTTTTCTTCAAATACAGAGCCAGTATGCTTCGATTAATAATAAACCAAAACCATTATGCATAACAGAATTTTGAATTCTGCAAGAATTATCTATCAAAACTCATGAAGAAGGTTGGCAAAATGCACTAAATTCTTAGTTGCTTTTCTTGACCCCGATAGTTCAGACGCGAAACCATTAGCTTTTATGTAAACCTCTAGGTTCAGAACTGAATGACGGGGCAGTAAAGCTTATGGCTTATTTAGTAAAGTCAAGAAAGAGGAATTATCCCGATTACAATATCAACGAACTGTTTGTTGAAAGGCTAATTTCCGTGAAGAGAAGTGCCTCATCATTAATATGCAACAAAATCCTACACCGATAAAAGCAAGTGCTGCACCAACATATTCTGGTGAAGTATATCCGTATCCCAAGGCAATGGGTAAACCTCCAAGAAATGCACCAATTGCATTTCCAAAATTGGCGGTGGCCTGAAGTACTGCAGATGCAATCATCTCAGAGCCTTTAGCAGCATTGATCATCAGCATTTGCATGGGTGAGATAACCGCAAAAGCGATTGCACCGGTAATAAAAGTCATGATAATAGCTGGAGTTTTATATTGGGATATTCCTGCAATAATGAGCAAAGAAATGATCATCGCACTTAATAATAGGGTAGTTGTTTTAAGAGGGGAGAATTTATCTGCTAGTCGGCCACCAATGAAATTTCCAAGAGCCATTCCCAAACCGGCAATAATCATAATAAAAGTAATCTTGTTTTTACCGTAGCCCGCCACTTCCGTCATCAATGGCGCAATGTAACTGATCCATGCAAACATGCCGCCTGTACCAATTGCAGAAATTCCAATTATTAGCCATGGATTAATCGTTGTAAATACTTTCAAGCTGCTTTTAAAACTGTCTTGATTAGAATGTTCCGTAGCAGGAAGCCACAGTTTTGTCATGAGTGATGTGGTTAACCCGAATACTGCAACAATAAAAAAAGATATTCTCCAGCTAAAGTTATGTCCAATGTAAGTTCCCAATGGTACACCAAAAATGTTGGCAATAGTTAAGCCTGCAAACATCATGGAAATTGCTCTAGCTTCTTTACCTGGCTCGGCTAACTTACTGGCAACTACTGCTCCAATGCCAAAGAAGGCTCCGTGTGGCAAGCCACAAAATACTCTGGAAATTAACAATATATTGTAATTTGGTGATATAGCAAATAGTGCGTTGAACAATGCGAATGTTAACATCAAGCCGATTAACACCTTTTTAGGACTAAGTTTCGAAAATAAACCAACCATTAAAGGAGCTCCTATGACCACCCCAAGAGCATACGCAGAAATTAAATGACCGGCGGAAGGAATTGATATATCTAAAGACTTTGAAACATCAGGCAAAACTCCCATCATCATAAATTCAGCCATGCCTAAACTAAATCCTCCTAATGTGAGTGGTATTAAACTTTTATTAATTTTAATCATAATAGTAAACTTCTTGTTAGTGTACAAAGTACACTAGCAAAGATACGGTAATAATTATTTTTGAATTGTCAAGTTTTTGGAAAATGTAGATGTTTAGCTGACGCAAGTCGTAGTACTGTTATAAGGGTGGATGAGGATAGATGAAAATGCAGGAATATAATATACTGGAACTTCGACTCTTATTTATTCCATAATTAATAATTTACTTGTTTCTCTCAAAAACCTATAGCTATCATAAAAAATTTCTTTTATTATATGGAGATTAAAATTTAATAGTCGATTAACGAATCAATCGTTCTGAGATTGGTTTAATTGTTGTAAAGAATTTTTAAAAACACTTCTTATGACAAACACACTAGATAATACAGTTCCTAGCCCAGATAGCCAGAGAATTGAAGATGAGCCAAACGCTAATAGCAATTTTTCAAATGTTACAGACAACTATGACCCAAATGATCTTACTCCAGAGGAGAGTCTAGAAGATGATTTTGATGACGATGAGGAAGATGATGACATTGCAAAGAGTTCTAATGTAGATGAACCAGATTTAGATGAGGATGAAATTGCAAGGGTATTTCCAAATCAAGATGACGAGGTACCTGATCCTGATGATGTAGATGGTACTTCAGACTTTGATGAAGATATTGACCCTGCTGAAATTGATATCCCTGATGAGTATGCCGATTCGGAAGAGGGTGATTTAAAGGAGGATGATATTTAATTTCAATTTAACTTAAGCAGCGGTAAGTTCGTTTGGATTTCCTTTTTCATTTGTTTCCGATGTATGATCTGGAAGTAGAATATTAGAAATGGCAACTTTGAGAATATCTGGATTGAATGGTTTTGGGAGTACGAAGTCAATTTTGAAAGACATGTTTCTAGCGATATGATCCAGATTTTCTTCACCTGATAATAAGATAATGGGAGTGAACCTATAAAAACCACTTATTTTCAAATTGTGAATGAACATCTTTCCATCAAAATGAGGCATTGATAAGTCTGAAATAATAAGATCTGGGTTGTTGCCTTCCTCTAACCAACTAAAGGCGTTCATGCCGCTGTTTTTTATTACAAGGTCATAATATGGTGACAATACAAAGTTTAAAAGTTTTAAGATACTTAATTCGTCGTCAACAATAAGTATTTGTTTCTTCATATTTTAATAGCTAACAAACTGATTTATTATATTTTAAAGAACAACTTAGTGTTGCTATAAATTTTTTACACCTATTAAATGTTCATTATATACGAGTATCATTTTTAAAAGGTTTACAAAAAGGCAAACTATTTAGCAAAATGTCTTAATTGATACAAATTTTCATTACTTGTTAAACCAGATTGAGTATCACAAAAAGACAATCGCGACATATTAACTGGATAAGATAATATGTTATTTTAAATTTGATACCTGATTTCTTAACTTTAAGATTGAATGGTATATTAAGGAATAATTAAGGAATAAAAAAACCCTGTAAGTTGTTAACTTACAGGGTTTAAATTCGATTTTTAGTACTCAGGACGATACAAATTTCCAAACATTTTATTGAAGATTTGGATTCTCGTTTGTAGTCATTCTATTTTAATTTTTTCTTAAAGAAATCAATAGTACGCCCCCAAGCCAGGTCTGCCGCGGCTTTGTCGTAACGGGGCGTAGTATCGTTATGAAAACCGTGATTGGTTTCAGGATAAATGTAAGTGGTGTACTCTTTATTACTTGCTTTCAACACAGCTTCATAAGCCGGCCAACCTGCATTATAACTTCTATCTAATTCAGCATAGTGGATGAGAAGCGGGGCATTAATTTGGGGTACTTCTTCAGCAGGGGGGTGTCCGCCATAGAAAGGAACGGCCGCCGCTAAATCAGGAATTTTTACAGCCATTAAATTTGCAATTGTTCCTCCAAAGCAAAAGCCAACCACACCAACTTTACCATTACATTGTTTATGGTTCTTTAAATACTCGTAAGCTGCTATAAAGTCCTCAAGCATTTCCTCTGTACTACGCATGCTGTGCATCTCCCTGCCGTCGTCGTCGTTACCCGGATAGCCACCGAGTGGAGTTAACGCATCAGGTGCAAGAGAAATAAAACCGGCCAGCGAAGCTCTTCTTGCCACGTCTTCAATATGCGGATTCAACCCGCGATTTTCATGGACAACGATAATTCCACTAAGCTTTTCTTTTATATCTGCAGGCAGAGATAATAGTGCTTTTATGTCGCCCCCTCCTTTCTGAGATTGAAAGGTGACGTATTCAGATTTTAAGGAATGGTCGTCGGCTTCTACCTGAATCTTCCCTTTGTAATCGGGCATAATAAAATTCATCAGGGAAGAAACTGTAATTCCGTCTACCTCAAAGGTAGAAAGCTTTTGCATGAATTCTTTTTTGGTTAAACGATGATGTACATAATCATCATAAAGGTCAAAAACCCCTTGTTTAATGTCTGCTCTTGTAATTTCTTTCATATCTCTTCGAATAAAATGAAGCTGGCTTCCTGATCTTTTTTAAACTCTCCGGGTTTGTTTCCTGTATTTCTGCTTGTAGTGTTATGAAGGCGTCAATATATTCCTCCTTCATCTCCAAATAATTACAGAACACAAACAGATGAGAACACTCGCTAATCTGGTGTTGGTTCGCGGAAACTGGTTTTTAATCTTTCCTTTAATTCCTGATTGCTAACAATCAATACTTTATATAGTTGCAAACCGTAAGATGAAACTGACAGGCGGATTGCCTCTTTTAATTTTTCCAGTTCCTGCCCTCTCACTTTTTTGTCGGGATGAAGCGTTTTGTTGCGTATCGCCAGTGTAAATTTTCCAGTAACTGCATAAAATGGTTTTAATCTAAGAGGTAATTTTTAATAGTAAACTGTTCTTTAAAACCTAGTTTATCGTACAGGCCTTTTCCCATAACCGAGGCTTGCAAGATAACGTAAGAGGCTTGTAATACTACAGCTCGATTCAGTGCGAACTCCATAATTTCTTCCGCAATGCCTTGCCTTCTCATTTCTGGAATAACCCCTACTCCATGAATTCCCACTACATCGTCTGTTTTGTAGATTATTGCCGTTCCGACGGGCTGCCCCTGATAGGAAGCTAGATAAAATTCTATATCGTTCTGTGTGTTGGTAAGAATGTCTTCGCATATTCGGTACCCGAAAGCTCTGGGATATACTACTGCCCATGCCTTTGCCTGATCACTATCCACAACCCTCTCAAGTTGTAGGCGTAACTGCTTTTGAGGTCGCTCACCCAACTGGAGTGACATTCCAATTTGAACAGATCTCTCTCTAAAGCCAGCTCCCTCTAAAAACTTGAATGAGGTGTTGTTATTAAATCCCCAACAAGGTATTATCAGGTTTTTTGAAGTTGTATGAATTTGGTGTTTGGCAGCCTCAATACTCTCTTCAGTTATCTCTTGTCCGAACCATAGCCGGTTGGGCCAGTCTGAATTTTCTACATAGCAGTAATTGAAATCATTAGACCGAAAGCAGCCTTCAAACGGCGTCGCTGCTGCCTGCCAAAGTGAAACGAGGTTTTCAATATTGGCTTGTAATGTATTAAGTCTATCCATCATTTATTTAATAAGTAATATTCCTGCCAGCATAAAAGCTGCACCTAGTAATTTCTTTATGGTTATCGGTTCTACGGGTAAGTTTAACCAGCCGTAATGACCTGCCACAATAGCGAGGATGAGTTGTCCGGACAGTCCGAGAGACATCATGGTGGAGAGGCCTAATTTGGGAATAGTGTAGTAGTAAAGACTGATGCCAAGTACACTAAAAAGCCCTCCGGTAAACCACAAATAGAACGGAACCTGCTTTACGACACTTGGGGAGGGCAAGTTTTTAACAGTGAGCGCAACGATTATCAGCGCAAAAAAAGTACTGCTGACAGATTGGGTGACTGAAGCTAATATCGGCTTTTTAAGTATTATGCCGAGGTTAGCGTTTAAACTTGCTTGAATGGCTAAGAACACACCACCGATAAATGCTAAAACAGCCAGCGAAAATTGATTCATGAAGCAAAGGTAGGCCGAAGAATTTTCAAGGCCCTTTACATATGTTGATTTGCCAATTTATTTTAAATCTTTTCGGATTCTGCTTAGCTGGGTTGGTGTAATGCCCAGGTGTGAGGCGATGTGCTGCAATGGAATTCTCTTATCAACACTAGGGTGTTGCCTGATAAACTTTAAATAACGAACGGTTGCATTTTCAAAAACCAATGATACTTCTCTTTGCTCTTTTTCGATAATCCAATTGCGTTCAATGTAAGCGATATAATAATCTTTAAGGTCATTATTTTTAAAAATCAGTTCCCGGTATTTGCTATAATCAATGCTGATTAAGACGGAGTCTTCCAATGCCTCCAGGGTAAATGTTGAAGGACTTTTTTGAATGGCTGATACGGTAGAGCCGGCAAAATTTTTCTCGAGAAAAAGGTTTTTGTTATAAAGATTCCCCTCTATATCTGCACAAAAAGCTCTCACTACTCCCTCACAGATAAAATATAGCTTGCGTGAAATTTGACCTTCTCTAAGTAGTATTTCTCCTTTTTCAACGGCTTTAAATTGGATAGTTTCCAGGATAAAAGACCATGATTTTTCGGAAATAGGCGAATAGCTTTCAAACTTCACTTTCAGGTCTGATATATGCTTCGCTTTATCAATCATATTGCAAATTAGCTAAATTTAATTCGTCGTATTGCATTATAAGGAACCTGAAGCCGGCCCACTTGAGTTTAGTTGCGATTTTCCCTTCGTTTAACCGAGTTATCTCTTTTGTTAAGGCCTGTTTTCTACTCGAGATTTTGTCAACTTGACGCCTTGGTTGTAATGGTTATTGCTTTGTTAATATTAAGCTGGGCATATCAGTACCCAGTAGGCGTGGTAATAGTGGTTTTCTGTCAGGTTCAATTTTCCGACTTCACAAGGGGCTCTGATGATAACTTACCGAGTATAGTCCGAATGCACTATCTGTAGCATAACTATTGCCTAAACTATTAAAGAAGGCTCTATTTGCATTTACTTTGTTTAAAATGCTGTCCATATTGTCATTTTTTTTTGTGCTAATAATGTCACCGAATACACAAGTAACAATACTAATGTGTGTAACCTTTTCATTTTGCAGTTCGTTGTTGGTTAATTAGTCGCAGAAAAAACGCTCTGGTTTTCTTTCACGAAGTCAGTAAATATGGTTGGATTTTTACCAGTCAACAAAGTGTAGTCGTTGCTGATTTCTTCCCATTGCCCTTTTGCTATGGTGCTGTATAATACAGCTAAAAATTCATGCAAAAAATCGGGAACATTAAGACTCACCAATGTTTTTTTGTATTCTTCAGGAGAAGGGCTGATATGCACTACCTTTTTTGATAATTGTTGAGAAAAAATATCTGCCATTTGACTGTGAGTCAGGGCTTCGTTTCCTGTAATGGAATAGGTTTTCCCTTTATGAACTGCTGGGTTTTCTAGCACAACAGCAGTAGCTTCGCCCACGTTTCTGATATCAACATACGAGGTTTTTCCTTTTTCCGATGGTGCTAACATGACACCATTTTGCACAGACTGTAAGAATTGATTTAGGAAATTTTGGAACACGAAACTTGGGCGTATAATCGTATAATCAATTCCCGAATTTTTCAACAATGCTTCTGTTTCATAAAAAATACTGTCGCGATTATCTGAGTATAAGGCCGTAGTAAGAACGATGTGCATAATTCCCGCATTTGTTGCTGCTTCAATAAAGGGTTTTGCCTTGAGGTGAAAATCGCTTGTAACCACCGGTGGTGGTGTAAGGGAAACGGTCGTTATACCGTTCAACGTGTCGGCAAACGTTTCGCGTTTATCCCAATCAAATGTTGTTAATTCTGTCTCGCTTCCAAAACGGCTTTTCAATTTTTCCAAATGGTTTGCAGCTGCTCTGAATGGAATGTTTTTTTGTTGCAGATATTGAGCGGTGCTGCCACCAAAATTACCTGTTGCTCCTGTTACTAAGATCATACTTTAAATTTTTTAAATGAATAGATTACTTTTGTTTCACAAAGGAACTAACAATAGTTTTAAAAAGTAACTTGTTACCTTTAGGTAACAGGGGAAAAGTGGTAACTTAATGGTAACTAATATGGCTGATTCACAAGAAAATTTGGAATGTCCGATAACCGCAATGCTTAGATTAATTGGCGGAAAGTGGAAACCTGTCATTTTATATTTTCTCACATTCGGAACAAGACGGTTTGGCGAAATAGCCGTGCGTATTCCAACCATTTCAAGAAAAGTACTAACCGAACAGTTAAAAGAATTAGAAAAAGATGGATTGATCATGCGAAAACAATACAATGAAATTCCTCCACGGGTAGAATACTCTCTTACCGACTTAGGTAAAAGTCTTTCTTCTGTGTTTAATGAAATGTCACTATGGGGTAAGAAAAATGTTTTGGCGAAGCGGTAAAGTCGTATTGATTTACATTTTTATTCCCAAAAGTTGATGGGCTTGTTTTAATCTGTCTTGGGCGCTTCCGGATTAACATCAAAACCATCTCTTCAGTGAAGGTTAGATACGTCTTTATATCCTTTTTTTGGCCCATATAGTTCCTTCCTCATTCTCATGTTCAAATTTTAGCTAGTTGGCAAAGCCATTTAAAAAATCACTGTCAATTTCGAAGAATGCACATTCGATTTATATTTTCTTAATGTGCTTACTCCGATTTTTTCTCTTTTTTATTTGAGCAAACCTGTCTTTTATAGTAAACTCCATAAAATTTGTAAAGCTTAAGCGCTTAGAGTGGTTTTTATGCTCTTCAGGAATTTTTTGAGTGATAGGAATTTTAGATCTCAAAAATCAACCTTTTTTTCCTCTTCTCCACGACTTTTGAACCTGACCCTTAAAAGGCATTTTTTAAATTTACATGAAAACAAAAAACCCTCTTTACGAGCTGTAAAGAGGGTTTGTACTCGGAGCGGGAATCGAACCCGCACTCGCTTTAGGGCGAACAGGATTTTAAGTCCTGCGTGTCTACCAGTTCCACCATCCGAGCAGATGATTTTAAATTTAAAACCCTTCCTGGTAGGGAAGGGATTGAGCGAAAGACGAGATTCGAACTCGCGACCCCGACCTTGGCAAGGTCGTGCTCTACCAACTGAGCTACTTTCGCTATTGTTATTTGTGAACTATTGTTCGTTTTTGGTGATGCAAATATAGAGAGAAAAGTACTTCTGTCAAGGTTTTTTTGAAATAAATTTGATATTTATGTTAACTTATTGTTATTCAGTACATCAAAAATCAAATCCGACTCATATCCCTTCATTAATGCGTATTGAGTTAGTTTATATCGTTCTTTCAAATGGTTTTTCTCTTTCAAAGAATCTTTTTTCTTCCATATTAACTCTCTAAGCTTCTCAATATATTGTTTCTCATCAATTTTTTTAAGTGCATTAGCAATTATTTTGTCAGGTACTCGTTTCAACTTTAAACCCTGCTTTATTTTTTTCTTACCCCAACCTTTCATCCTAAACTTTCCTAAAGTATAGGCATTCGCAAAACGTTCTTCATTTAAAAAGTTCTCTTGTATTAAATCCGAAATAACTAATTCTACATCAGACGGATACAAGCCCCAGTCATAAAGCTTGCTTCTCACTTCATTTTGTGACCGTTCCTGGTAAGCGCAATAACTGCAAGCTTTAAGAAACCCTTCCTGTTTAGAATAAACTTTTTTACGCTCCGGCTCTTTATCCATATTTATAAGGTATTTCTGAAATCCTTCTTACAAGTATAAAAATTTAGTGAAATTCGTGCAATTATGAATCACATTCTATACTCAGTTGAAGAACTTAGAAAAGTTCTGGGAGCTAATGTATCAATTTCGAATCAGGAAGTTAAGATCAAGACTGTTTTAACAGATAGCCGAAAACTTACAGACATCCATCATGCCGTATTTTTCGCTTTAAAAGCAAGAAGAGATGGGCATTCGTTCATAAATGAAGTTTATAAGTCGGGTATTAGAAACTTTGTAATATCTGATGCAAATTTTGATTTATCCTTGTATAAAGGCTCAAATTTTTACATCGTAAATGACTCTTTACAAGCCTTACAAAAACTTGCATCCTTTCACCGGAGTAAATTCAATATCCCAGTAATTGCAATAACAGGAAGTAATGGTAAAACCATTGTAAAAGAATGGCTATACCAATTGTTGGCACCTGACTATAATATTGTCAGAAGTCCAAAAAGCTATAACTCGCAAATAGGGGTACCAGTTTCTGTATGGGAAATAAATGAGGAAAACACCTTGGCGATTTTTGAAGCAGGTATTTCGAAAGTTGGTGAAATGGATAATCTTGAAAAAGTAATCAAGCCAACCATTGGTATTCTCACGAATATTGGCGAGGCTCATTCCACTGGTTTTGAATCACCCGAGCAAAAATTAGAAGAGAAATTAAAGCTCTTTAAAGATGTGGATCTGTTCATTTACTCATGTAATTACTTAAATAATTATACAGGAGAAATCCCTGGCAAAAACAAATTTACCTGGTGTTATCGAAGCAAGGCTGATCTGGAAGTGTTTGATGATGAAGTGCTGGACGAAAAATATCACTTTTTACGAGGAAACTTCAACGGTACAGAAGTTCAGGCTGCCATTCCGTTTACAGATATGGCATCTGTAGAAAACGCAATTATTTGTTGGGCAACCTTGCTTGCCATGGGCTATCTGCCAGAAGAAGTGGATAAACGCTTAGAAAAGCTTTTGCCTATTAAGATGAGGCTCGAGCTTAAAAATGGTGTCAATAATTGCTCAATTATTGACGATTCGTACAGTTTAGATGTGTCATCTTTAGCTATTGCACTTGATTTTTTAAAACAACAAAATCAGCATGTTAAACGGACACTCATTTTATCTGATATTCCAGGAGCCGGCCTTGATCAATATCAACTGTATGAAAAAGTCGCCGCCTTACTTGAAAACAAGTCAGTGGATTATTTAATTGGCGTAGGAGAGCATATACAATTAAATGCAGATAAGTTTAACATTCCATCGAAGTTTTTTAATACCACAGCAGAGTTACTTGAAAATTTATCCAGCCTTAAACTAAGTAACGAAACGATATTATTAAAGGGCGCTCGTTCTTTTGAGTTCGAATTGATTAGTCAGGCACTTACTCAAAAAGTCCATGAAACCGTTTTAGAAATTAATTTAAATGCACTCGAGCACAATCTGAACCATTACAAATCCCTGTTAAAACCAGATGTAAAGTTGATGGTCATGGTTAAAGCCTTCTCCTACGGAAGTGGAAGTTTCGAGATTGCAAATTTGCTCGAATTTAATAAAATAGATTACTTGGCCGTTGCGTACGCAGACGAAGGTGTCTCTCTTCGCAAAGCAGGTATTACATTGCCAATTATGGTTCTTAGTCCTGATGTAATGTCAATTGATACCATTATTGATAATCATCTCGAGCCTGAGATATATAGTTTAAGGGTTCTTAGAGAGTTTCTGGACGGCTTAATTAGGAAAAATAAACATAAATATCCCGTCCATATTAAATTAGATACAGGTATGCATCGCTTGGGATTTATGGAAGATGAAATAAATGATTTAATTACGTTATTAATTGATACCGATTTGGTAGAAATTAAAAGCGTGTTTTCGCACTTAGTTGCTACAGATAATCCAGATCATGACGATTTCACAAGGGAGCAAATAGAGTTATTCAAAAATCTTTCACAGCAGATTGAAGACAAATTAACCTACCCATTCATGAGGCATATTGCAAATACTTCCGGTATAAGCCGTTGGCCCGAAGCTCAATTTGATTTAGTTAGGTTAGGTATCGGTTTATATGGTGTGGATAGCACATTCGAAAAAAGCAAGTCTCCTCTCCAAACCGTCACCACGTTAAAAACAAGTATCACTCAAATAAAAGAGATCCGCCCAGGCGACACCATCGGCTATAACCGGATGGGTAAGATGCCAAACGGAGGTAAAATCGCGACAGTAAAAATTGGCTATGCCGATGGGTACAGTCATGCTCTGGGAAATGGCGTTGGAAAAATGTTGGTTAAAAACAAACAGGTTCCAGTAATTGGTAAAGTTTGTATGGACATGACCATGATAGACATAACCGGTATTGATGTATCTGAAGGAGACGAGGTGATTGTTTTCAACCACATTATAACCGTAGAAGAAATCGCTAAGAAACTGAATACCATACCATATGAAATTTTAACGGGCATTTCCCAACGGGTGAAAAGAGTATATTATTACGAATAGATAACACATCATCCTGACAAAACGCTATTTTTGCCTAAGGTCTTTACTATCTTAATAAAACGATAGATATAAAACCTTTACCTGTAATGAATCGAATTTTTAAATCTATATTAAATTACCTTGTAAAGGGAGGATTGGTTGTTCTTCCCTTGGGAGCGGCCATTTTTTTTATCGTCTGGCTAGTTGCTAAAATAGATTCGGCGTTAAACCTAAGTGATACTATTTGGGTTGATCAGGCCGGAAACCCCATTTACATCCCAGGCTTGGGAATTTTGACTATCTTATTGATTCTTCTGATCGCAGGAGTCATCGTAACCAATTTCGTAACAGAGCCTATTTATAATTGGTTCCACAGATGGTTAAACAGGTTGCCAATCCTTAATTTCATCTACAGTTCAATCAAAGACCTTACAGAAGCCTTTGTTGGTGATGAAAAGAAATTTAACGAACCTGTACTTGTTGACATTAACGGAGCTGGTTTAAAAAAAATAGGTTTTCTAACACAAAAAGATTTATCTAAAATAGGTCTTCCCGGCGATGTAGCTGTTTATTTCCCCTTTTCATATTCTTTCGCCGGACAAGTGTGTATAGTCCGCATCGAGCAGGTTCAAGTATTAAATATGTCTGCAAGCGAAGCAATGAAATTTGTTGTTTCTGGCGGAGTAAGCCATTTTTGATAAGTGACTTTAGATATATCGAATATTTCTAAAAATTAATATTTGGGCGTTCGGGCGGGTTTTTCGTTACAATCTTTTTGCCTAAGAGAGGGCAAAAAGGATTTTCACTTCACCCCCTAACGCAAAACCTAGCGAGCCTTATAAAATCCGTCTAGGAAACTTTTTCTTAAGCCAATCACATCTAAAATGAAATTAGGTTATCAGCTAAATAACGTTAAAGGTTTGGAACCTTCTAACGGGAAATCATGAATATTTTTCCAACTAAAATTAACGGCGTCCCATTTAACCAAAGTGAATTTAGTGACCGTAAAACTTGCTTCGAACTTTTGGTCTTTGTACTCTTCCCACACTAAGGGGTACAGTTCTTCAGTTAAATCCCGATAGGCAATTGATAGATGAGGCTTAAATGAGCTTAGCTTGCCCTTATAATTATACTGCCTTTTCCCTCCTGATATAAAAGAAGAAGCATAGTTTAATTCTCCAATACTTTGATTTTGTACCGCCTTTACATAAACAGTATGGCTTTTAAATGAACCGAAATCTTCTAGCTGTTGCTCAAACGGTATAATGGATCGGGTATGGGCTCTGAGATTTTTAATTAGCTGACTCTCAAATTCAGAATTATATTCGAATAATTTTCCTAATGTAATGTGAACAGGAGGACGTAACGCCTTCTTTAAACCGAAAGTTTTGCAACAATCTTCTCTGAGGGTATTTACTCTCATTGAAACCGGCCACGGTGGAAGAATAAAAACACCATAGCCAGATGGGGTATAATAGTAATTTTTCACGCATAAAATTACTAAATAAATTAGCAATTTTTGCATTAATATAATTATTTGGAGATGAATGATTTCATCTCCAATAGTATTAAACAGTTACTGTTAAAGTACTTCCAGATATTGCAATAGTATACTTCCTTAAACTTGTCAATGCCGGGCTTTGTAAAACAGCACCTGTTGTGGAAAATTCACTAAAATGGCTCGGACAGATGAACTTCCCTTGGGCAACGTTATAGTTAATGTTTGCCCCTTCATGGGTGCAAGCACGCTGTACAGCGGTAAATGAGTTTAAATCATTTCCTGCTGCTAACCTAACAAGTATAATTCCGTTGCCTGTTTTGGTTTCGCCAATTGTTGTAAGTTCGGTATCCAGGTTTGCAGTTAGTTTTGCACCTGCAGGCGGCGTCACAATGGGGGTGGGCGTCCCAGAATCACTTTTCCCACAGGCTGCAAAGCATCCCCCTACACAAACTGCAGCGAGGCCTAGCCCGAATTTTGATAAAAATTCTTCTCTTTCCATAATAGATTAATTTTAATGTTGTTTGACTATTGGTTGTTCTTTGTTAAAAGAGAACATTCTTGATATAGTAAATCCAAAGCGATATTGTCCTTTTGTAAAAGATGATGTAGAGTTCGGTAAAAAATTATTTTCAACAATTGCTTCTGCGTTTACGAAATTTAAGGTGAAAACGTGCCCCCCTGTTTCAATTTCAAATCCTAAACCTAAGGGAGAATAGTAGTTTGTAGTCGGATTGTTTTTTCGGAAATCAGATTTAATCAAATAATAATCTGCCACAATTCCAAAGCGTTTCGTGAATTTATAGCGTGCTGCAGCTCCTAATGCGAAAAGCGTTTCTTCATCATTAGCTGATAATACTTTCCCTCGTTGTAAAACTGTTGGAGAAAGCTGTAGAGAGAAACTTTTTGAAAATTTTCTCGAAATTATAGCTTGTCCTAAGTACGAAAATCGTTCACCATAATTAGCGTAGTAACCTTGTACAACCTTTTGAGGCTCGAAGCCTGTTTTAGCAAGCAAGCTAACAGATAATGGCATTTTGTTATCCTCACTTTGTTGTAATAAGGCATACTTCAACTGAAGGTCAAGTAGTTGTGAATATTTACTTCTGCCAAAACCTATGTTTAGCCGATCAGAAATACCGTAGTCAAAATCGATGTAAATATCGCTCGAGTTATCCAAACCAAATAAAGTTTTAGATCCGCCATTGTCTCCACCAATATCTCCAAAACGATGTACTACTTTAAAGTCGAGATTATTCTTTTTAACCATGGTTGTGGTTTGTGATAATATAAGCCGGCTAGATTTGAAGGTGGCGATCACTTTGCCTTCATCTTTTTTTGGAGACATTTGATTCATCAAAGAATCTACTTCCTGAGCATTTGAAAAGCCAACACTAATAAAGAAGGTGGAGATGAAAATTAATGATTTGTACTTCATAGATTGTTGTTATTTTGAAGATTTATATGGATTGTAATTACCTGAAATAGTTACTTGAATGGTTTCAGCTATTTTTTGGAAAACCAGCTGAGGTATTTTTATATCATGGTCTTTACAAAGCACATCAAACTTTGAAAAAACACTGATAGAACCGTTATTTACTTTTATGGTTCCATTAATAGTTCTTTGTTTTTTAACACCGTGCACATCTAGATCACCTGAAACCGTTACTGGATATTCTCCATTTTTTGACAGATCAATTGCCTGATTAACCTTTCCTTTAAATTTGGCGAACGGATACTTATCACTTTCCATATAGTTTTCGTTGAAATGCTCTTCCATCAAACTCTTTTTGAATTTTAACGATTTTATGGGAATATTAAATTGTATCTCACCTTTTTCAATATTGTAAACGGATATCCCTTTTTTTGAGATAGCCGCAATGTTTTCAAGTGGTGCTTCAGAATAAATACCTGTTTCAATCGCATTGCTTAAAAATATATTTTGCTTTTCTTGAAATGCGAATAAAAAGAGGCTCAGGAAAAGGATACTCGCTATTTTAGTCATGTTTTTTCTTAAGATTAAGGTTAAAATTTACTGATAGGCCAGTCGATAATAAGTTAACATTACCTTGCCCGATACCGGTTATCGGCAGTTTTACATAAGGCTGAAAAGAAATGCTGGTTTTGGAACTGGTAATCCGTTCATAAGCCAACGCAAAATTTAATACGCCTAAATAATGCTGATTTTCACCGTAGTAAGTCACAGGTCGATCGTAGTCTGCATATAAAAACTTGTAACTTTCTTTCAACATTAAATAACTGGAGGCTCCGCCGCTAACTATTATTTTACCCTTTCTATTGCCCCATATATTGTAATTAATATTTAAAGGGATATCTAAAACCCTGCAATCGGCGCTAACTCCCGTCGGATTATATGTATTGCCATAAGGAACAGTGGGTTTGTAATTCTTATATTCGGAATTGTATAGCTTTTTAGCGTAGACGATTCCCGATGTTAAACTAACTTTTGGCGAAACTTGCCAGGTAGCCAATACGCCAGCATTAGTTCCTAAATCAGCATTTTTAAAAGAGCCTACCGCATTAATATCCGAACCTGCATTTATACTAAGTGTCAAGCTTTTTCTGTATTTGGTTTTTAAAGATGTTGTTTTTGATAACTTAGAAGGATCATTGAGTTTAACCAATTGTTCTGCATTCTTATCAACAGAATCTATTAATGTTGATTCTTGATTTCTATTGCTTTCAGGAATTAGCACCGCATTATTTTGAATAACAGGCATTGAATCCTTATTATTAAACAGGTTATTTGTTTTTTTGTTTGTTACAACATTTATTTCCTTAACATGCAATCCTGAGGTTAAAAACTGAGGCTGATTAACTGATTTAATGTGATTTAACTTTGACTTTATATCATTTTTAAAAGTTTTAAGATGGTTATTAACCGATGTTTTAGATTTTGCTACAATAACTGGCTTGTTAACCGGGGCAACTGTGATTTTTGAAACACCTTGCTCTCCTGCTTTGCTCTTTGGAATTTCAGTCTGTTTTTTAGTTATTTTTTCGGAGGTTGGCTTAACTTCCGTGTCAATCAAAAAAAGAGCTACTATAAGCATGGCAGCAATTCCACTTGCCCATATTAATAAAAGGCTTCTTATTTCATTTTTATTCTCCTTCTTGTCCAAAACCTTTTCCATAGCCAGCCAGTCCGACTCCGGCATTTCGATATCCGGTTCCGATAATCCATTCTTAAAAAACTCATCTATCTTCTTTTCCATCATTTCGATCCGTTTCTTAATATTAGCTCATCATTAAGAGTTGAATTATTTTTATTGACAACTGGGTAATCATGATTACCCATTAAAATTAATTCCTGTAGTTTTTTTCTGGCTTTAAAAAGGTTAGACTTAGAGGTGCCGACACTTATGTTCAACATGGAAGCTATTTCCGGGTGATTATATCCATCAATTGCATATAAATTAAAAACTGTACGATAAGCATTTGGAAGACTTTGAATGAGTAATAGTAAATCGTTGTAATTCAACTTGCTTTCAATAACCGGTACTTCGCCCAGGTCATGTTCGTCACTCAGTTCTTGTATATGGGCAAATTTTAATTCGGATCGGTAATGATCAATAGCGGTATTGATCATGATTCTACCTAACCAGGCTTTAAAAGGAATATGATTTTTATATTTTTCTAAATTCACAAAAACTTTCAGGAAACCGGAATTGAGAATTTCTAAAGCGCTGGATCGGTTTTGCGAATACCGTAAACAAATACCCATACCATACCCATAGCAGTATTTATACAACGCTTGCTGACTAGCACGTTCTTTTTTTATACAGCCAGGTATTACTAACTTTATTTCATTCTCATCCAATCTTGCTGTCACCTGTTCTCCTTTCTGTAAGTAACACGATTTATAACTTTAAAGGGTTGCCCGAGTTAACGAAATATATCAATAAATAAAATAACTTGCTGTTTTTCAGCAAGTTATTTTATTTATAAATCTAAGTTTGATCATGGATATTTCCAGAAATAGTGATTTGGGCGTTCGGGCGGGCTTTTCACTACAATCTTTTTGCCTGGAGAAGGCCAAAAGGATTTTCGTTACAATCCCTAACGCAAAACCTAGCAAGTCTAATAAACTCTTTCATAAATCTTCTTTCTGGCTCCCAATTAACATTTGAAATAGAACTCAGGTTTTTAAAGAAAGTTTTAGATGGTTGTCTCTGATTTTTTCATAGCAATTCTATAAAGAGCAATTCCCATGATGACAAAAAATATAAAACCCATCAACTGGTAGCCACTGCTACCCAAAGAACTAAGTAAAAACTCTTCTGCATTTAATTTTGAAACCGGATTTCGAGTTACTTCAAAAGCCATTAAAAAAGCATAAATAACACCCATTAAAGCTCCGCCCGCTACCAATCCTGTTGCAAATAAACTTCCTGATCCCAAATCATCATCTTCAGTATTGGCATCTTTCTTTTTAGATCTCCAATCCACCAATCCTTTAATAGCTCCACCTGCAAAAATGGGTAGGGTAGTAGAAAGTGGTAAATAAGCCCCAACCGCAAAAGAAAGAGATTTTACTCCACAAAGCTCCATGGTAATGGATAAGAAAACTCCTACTAAAACGAATTGCCAGTCAAGATTAAATGACAATAACCCTTTAATTAAGGTTGCCATCAAAGTTCCTTGAGGTGCTGGATATAAATCTGTCCCAATAGCATGATGGATTCCTTGTTGCAACATTTCGGGTGTTGGCCGGTCTAAAATGGACAACGTCACACCGATTATTACGGCAGATACGATCGCACCAATAAATAATGCTAATTGTTGATATTTTGGAGTGGCACCAACAATATATCCAGTTTTTAAATCCTGTGAAGTAGCTCCAGCATTCGCAGCTGCAATACAAATCATACTTCCTACCACTAATGCCATTGGTTCATATAGATGACCTGTCCATCCCACGCTGATAAAAACTAGGCAAGTACCCATTAAAGTAGCGATGGTCATGCCGGATATCGGATTAGATGATGAGCCAATAATACCTACAATCCGGCTAGAAACGGTTACAAAAAAGAAACCGAACACGATTACTAATACGCCGATTAATAGTTTGTTTATAATGGAGTCCCCAGGTATTTGCGGTAGGATCGCCATCAAGACTATTAAGGCAATACTTCCAAAAATTACCGTTTTAAAAGATAAATCATCTTCCGTTCTTTTGGTTTCTATAATCTCAACACCCGATTTATTGATAGATGCTAAGCTAGATTTAAACGAAGAAATGATAGTTGGAATCGTTTTAATAAGGGTTATAAAACCTCCAGCGGCAACCGCACCAGCACCAATTTGTCGTACATACGCCCGATATATTGCAGCTGCTGTATCTTCAAATGCTTTCGTTGCTGGATTCCAATTTCCCGGGCCACCAGCCGTTAATATATCTTTTAAGTATCCCAGTTTAATTAATTGCAGAGCAGTCGTTTCTGCAGGAACAAGAGAAGCAAGTAGTGGAATTAATCCTAGCCAGGCCAAAACTCCACCAGCAACTAATACACCGGCTATTTTAGGTCCGATGATGTAACCAACTCCCATGTATTCGGGGGTTATTTCACCATTTACAGTTGCAGAAGGAAATATCTTGTTTGCTTGTGTGGTGACCCATGCAGGCGTTTCTGCAATCACATGAAAAACCTTTTGCAAAATTGCATATCCAAAAGCAAAGGCTAGTCCGTAATAGGCAGTTGTTGCAAAATTTCCGCCCTTTTCTCCAGCAATTAAAACCGAAGCACACGCTGTACCTTCTGGATAGGGCAATGTGCCGTGTTCATCAACTATCAATGATTTTCTTAGCGGGATCATCATCAAAGTACCTAGAATCCCACCCAGAGCAGCTAGTAGAAATATCGGCCAATAAGAAAAAAAGCTTTCACCGTTGCTACCTGCGGAAAGGAAGAGAAATCCTGGTAAGGTAAAAACAACGCCGGCAGCAATAGATTCGCCTGCTGATCCCGTTGTCTGTATAATATTGTTTTCGAGAATCGTCGTTTTGAAAATTTTTCGTCCGATTGAAATGGCTATAACCGCTATGGGTATGGATGCGGAAACAGTTAAACCGGCTTTTAATGCCAAATACACAGTAGCAGCTCCGAATATAACTCCAAAAAGGGCTCCTAATAAAATAGATTTTACGGTAAATTCGGCAACATTGCTATTCGCAGGTACGTAAGGCTTAAATTCTTTTTCGGGTTTCAATTCTGGCATAAGGTGGGAAATTTAGTATAAAATAAAGATAGTTTTTTGAATCTAAAATCCACTTAAGGATAACGTAGATTTGCATTTTGAACAAGATGAGTAAATTTCATTGATTTGCCCAAATTTTTACTTATCAATCGGGGTAGATTAATTGCGTTGGAAAACTGACCAAACTGTAAGTAATGGAAATACAACATGGAGATTAAATAGCAAAAACAATAGAGAATATAAATGAAAAACAAAGCAGTTTTCCTCGATAGAGATGGTGTACTTAATAAGGAATTAGGAGATTATGTTTGCAAACTTGAAGACTTTAAAGTACTGGAGCATAACTTCAAATCGCTGCTCGAATTGCAAAGCCGAGGTTACTTACTTATCATCGTGACCAATCAAGGTGGAATCGGTAAAGGCTGGTATTCTGAAGCGACATTAGCCGAAATGCATCAGCATTTATTGGACGTGTATGCAGCACAAGGAATCAAAATCACAGAGATTTATTATTGCAATCATCATCCACTTTATACAAGTATTTGCTTATGTCGCAAGCCAGGTTCGCTCATGCTGGAAAAAGCAGTGGCCAGATACAATATAGATGCAAGTAAATCTTACTTTATTGGCGATAGAGAACGCGATGTTATTGCTGGAGAGGGTGCCGGTGTAACTGGAATTTTAATAGATAGTGATCAACCAATATCAGAAATCTTGTATAAGATAGCCTGATATTAGAATGCTAATGGTGTGAAGTTAGGCACTTTCAATAATTTGATTAGTAGCTGTTTTAATATTCAAGAGTATTTGTCGTTTAATACTTAATAATTCTTGATAAAATTTCTCCTCTTCATTTAAGCTATTCACTAACATAGCATAAATGGTTGTTTGAACTTTTTGATTAGAGGAGTTTAATAGGAGTTCATACAAAGAATACCTATACTGACTGGCTTTGATAAGTTCGGTAATTAGTTTTTGATTTCCTTTATCATCCTTCAATAAGAAAATTCGCATGGAATGGCTCGGCGAATCCATAAAAACCTTTAAGGTAGAGGGACGGGTTTTATATTTTCCAAAAATTTCGTCCAACAGATTCAGTCTGTCCATGATTTTTGATACATGGTCACTTAATAAGCTTGCTAAAGACGGGCTTTCTATGAGGTTAACCAATCTGGGTATCCTTCTTAAACAATAGTTTTCAGCTGAATAAATACGGCATAAATCATTCAGTAGTTTAACATCAACCGATGTTTCCTCGTTAGTATTATATTTTCGAAATTCATGAATCATGGCTTTTCGATTATTAAGATTCGTAAATAGACAATACTAATCTAAGAATATTTTGAAAAAAAAGAAGGTATCCGTATAAAACGCGTAAAAACCAAAAGCGATACCGTTATAAATACGTTTAATCATATAAAGCAGATTTACACTTTGATGAATAAATTTTATTGCTCAAAATGAATCTAATTTTACAAAAAATTTGCTAGCTATAAATAATCCATTATTTCATAAAGTGTACCGCTTGAATATCTTTATTAAGAGTTATGTGATTTCGTTTACATAAAATAAATATAGCAATATTTATATTTATTTGATTAACAATAAGTTACAGCAATAAATGCTTTTACTTCTCGCTTTAATCGATTCCTTGGCACTTTAATTGATTAATGGCGGTCATTACAGTAAAAATAAAATAATAAAAAAATGAAAAAGATGAACCATGTATTTGCCTCAGCAGTGTTTGCTGTTGCAATATTATTAGCTGGAAGTAAAACATTTGCACAAACTAAAGAAGTTGCCGGCGATTCAAAAGCCGTGCGTTTAGGTATTGGCTTTAGTGCAGGTTTACCTACAAACGATGCATTTAACATAGCACTTGGAGGTGATCTTAAATTACAAAAAGATTTCTTTAGTAATATTTCTGGGACTTTATCTGCTGGATACACTAATTTTTCAGTTAAAAATGATGGCGGAAGTATTGGGTACATTCCGGTTAAGGCAGGAATTAAAATATTCCCAGTAGAACGTTTTTATATTTCTGGAGAAGTAGGTGCTGGATTTGGAACAGATAAAGGTCAAGGAACAGCTTTAGTTTATGCTCCAGGTATTGGAGTGGGCTTCAATAAAGGTATTGATTTAGGATTGCGTTATGAGGGTTTTGCCCAAAATGGCTCAAACTTAGGTCAAGTAGCTTTGCGTATTGCTTACGGTTTCAAATTGTAATTGATACCATACAAAATGAAAAATCCTGCTTTTTAAAGGCAGGATTTTTTTGTTTAGATTGCACTTTGATAAAAAATTTAGATAGTGTTGAAAATCTAAAAGCATACCTATTTCAAGTGAAAATCACAATTAATATAACCTTTTAAAAATCATCGAAATGAATACATCGAAATATTTATTACTTGTACTTGTAGCAGGTTTATTTAATACGGCATGTAACCAATCTAATAAATCAGAAGGTTCAACATCCGCTAATGATAGTGCAAAAGTAGACAGTGCTAAAACCGAGGTAGCTCAAGATCCATTGTTTAAGGATGACAAATACCGGGGTGTTTATGCACACTATACACATTTAAAAAATGCACTAGTTGAATCGAATGTTAAAGAAGCGAAATTAGCGGGCGAGCAATTGGAATTTGAATTAAAAGGTATAAAAGGATGTGAGAACACAGCCAAAACAGTATCGTTCATTGCAGATCAATCAGATATTGAAAAACAACGGACACATTTTATTGCTGTAAGTTCTGATATCATAGCCATGCTGAAACATGCCGAATTATCTTCCGGAAAAATGTATGTGGATTATTGCCCAATGGCAGATGCCGGAAAAGGAGCCTATTGGCTTTCTTCAAATAAAGCAATTGAGAACCCATATTACGGAGACAAAATGCTAAAATGCGGGGAAGTTAAAGAAGTGATTGAAAAGAAATAGTAGCGAATTTGCTTCAAGTCAAAAGGCCTCTCGAAGGCCTTTTGTTGTTTTACCACTTTGGAAAACATATTTATTTATAGAATATGTTACAATTCTGATAGCTATTTCAATTATTTCTGCTTGATTTGTAGAAATAATGTGATTTTTTTGAGGTTTTGTAAAAAATATAACGCATTCTCAATATTTGATTCCAAAGAAGTCAGATTTAATTAATTTTGCCCAATAATCCATCAACGTATATGTCAGAAACAGCATCCATAAAATTAGGTGATAAATCGTATAATTTACCGGTTATTACAGGTAGTGAAGATGAAAGCGCTATAGATATTTCAAAGCTCCGTGATATCACCGGTTACATCACCATCGATTCCGGATATAAAAATACTGGCGCTACAAAAAGTGCTATCACATTTTTGGATGGCGAAAAAGGGATTTTAAAGTACCGTGGTTATTCTATTGAAGAACTTGCAAGTAAATCTACCTTTTTAGAGGTTGCATACCTTTTAATTTACGGTGATCTTCCCACTCAAGTAGAAATAGAGAAATTTCAAAAAGACATTTCTCGCCATACGCTTGTGCATGAAGATATGAAGAAATTTTTTGATGGTTTTCCATCAAAATCCCATCCAATGGGGCAATTATCTTCTTTGATTTGTTCATTATCATCGTTTTACCCAGAGTCACTTAATTCAGGTCAAACAGCTGAAGAGCAAAACTTGACAATCATTAAGCTATTAGCTAAAATGGCTACGGTTGTTTCTTGGATATACAAAAAGTCACTGGGTCACCCAATTGTTTATCCTCAAAATAAATTAGACTACGTTACAAACTTCTTGAACATGACCTTCGGTCAGCGTACAGAAGAAATTGAAATTGATCCGGTGGTAGTTTCTGCCATGAATGTGCTTTTAATACTTCATGCAGATCATGAGCAAAATTGCTCTACATCAACTGTCAGAATGGTTGGTTCATCAGAATGTAATCTGTACGCGTCTATTTCTGCAGGTATTTCTGCACTATGGGGCCCCTTACATGGTGGTGCTAATCAAGCAGTTATCGAAATGCTTGAAAGTATTAAAGCGGATGGTGGAGATACCGACAAATGGATTAATAAGGCAAAAGATAAAAATGACAGTTTCCGTTTAATGGGATTTGGCCATCGCGTATATAAAAACTTTGATCCTCGAGCCAATATCATTAAAAAAGCATGTGATGAGGTTTTAGAAAAATTAGGAGTAAATGATCCAATTTTAGAAATTGCTAAAAAATTGGAGGCTGCTGCTTTAAGTGATCCTTATTTTGTAGAGCGTAAACTTTACCCAAATGTCGATTTTTATTCAGGCATTATTTACCGTGCTTTAGGCTTCCCAACCGATATGTTCACAGTATTATTTGCTTTAGGTCGCTTACCAGGATGGATTGCACAATGGAAAGAAATGCGTGAAAACAAAGAGCCTATCGGTCGTCCTCGCCAAATTTATGTAGGTGAAGTAAACCGCGAATTCGTAGAGATTTCTAAAAGATAAAAATCTTTTAATTTATATAAAGCCGATAAACAGTCCTTGTTGTCGGCTTTTTTATTGGAAGCCTTTCCCAATCGTTAGGTAACTCAGCGTGATCTTATTATATTGAATGAACTCAAAATATTTTTGGGCGTTCGGGCAGGCTTTTGTTCCAATCTTTTTGCGGTAGGGGCAAAAAGGATTTCCTCGCAATCCTTAACGCTATAGCATACTTAAAAAAGGAAAAATTACCATCCTGGTATTAGATGTCTCTACTTAAACCATTCAAGTACATCCTCTTTCTGAGGCATGGTAACTTCAAGTTTCATTTTTTTACGCATGCCTCCCAAGTCATTAAATACCTTGTTCGGATTAGCAGCTTTTAAATCTTCTACGGTATTGAAACCCATTTTATTTAAAACTTGAACCCATTCTGAAGGAACACCTATTGCGATAAAATCTTCTACAGTAGTTACTTTCGCTTTCTTTTCCGGACGCATTTGTGGGAAAAACAGAACTTCCTGAATAGTACTTTGATTGGTCATCAACATCACTAATCTATCAATACCAACGCCTAAACCAGAGGTCGGGGGCATGCCATATTCCAGAGCACGTAAAAAATCTTCATCCATAGCCATTGCCTCTTCATCACCGCGGCCAGCAAGTAACAACTGGTCTTCTAAACGGCCACGTTGATCAACTGGATCATTCAGCTCTGAATATGCATTCGCAATTTCCTTACCCATCACAAATAGTTCAAATCGCTCTACTAATCCCTCTTTGCTGCGATGTTTTTTAGCAAGTGGTGTCATTTCAATCGGGTAGTCAGTGATGTAAGTGGGTTGTATTAAAAATTCTTCCACCTTCTCACTAAAAATTTCATCAATCAATTTCCCACGCCCCATAGTTTCATCAATCTCAATACCGAGTTGATTACAGGTATTGCGTAAAGCAGCCTCATTCATTGCTGAAACATCAATCCCGGTATACTTCAAAATAGAATCATACATAGAAAGCTTTTCATAAGGTCCGGCGAATTCAATCTCTTGTTCGCCAACCTTAATTTTGGTTTGGCCATGTACAGCTACAGCGATTTTTTCTAAGCATTCCTCTACCATAGCCATCATCCAGATATAATCTTTGTAGGCCACATAAATTTCCATCGCTGTAAATTCTGGATTATGGGTACGGTCCATGCCTTCATTTCTAAACATCTTTCCAAACTCATACACCCCATCAAAACCAGCAACAATTAGCCGTTTAAGGTATAATTCATTGGCTATACGCAAATATAAAGGCATATCCAACGTATTGTGATGCGTAGTAAATGGACGTGCTGCAGCGCCACCATGTATCGGCTGTAAAATGGGAGTTTCAACTTCCATCCAACCTTGATTATTGAAATAATCCCGCATGGTGTTTATCACCTTTGAGCGGTTAATAAATATTTGTTTGTACTCTGGGTTTACTGTTAAATCAACATAACGTTGGCGATAACGCATTTCCGGATCTGTGAAACCATCATGAATCTGTCCGTCATCTTCACGTTTGACAACGGGAAGTGGTTTTAAAGATTTTGATAAAATTTTCATCTCACTTACGTGGATTGATATTTCACCCGTTTTGGTTGTAAAAACATATCCCTTTACACCGATAAAATCACCATGATCTAATAATTTTTTGAAAACGATATTATAAAAAGATTTATCTTCTCCCGGACAAAGTTCATCCCGATTTAAGTATGCCTGAATCCGGCCAGTAGCGTCTTGTAATTCAACAAAAGAAGCACTCCCCATGATACGGCGTGTCATGATACGGCCTGCAAAACTGATGTTTTTGTAAGAAGTTTTATCTCTTTCGTAATTATCCTTTATATCCTTGGCTGATACATTTACTTCAAATGCTTCGGCAGGATAGGGATCAATACCCATTTTGCGAAGTTCTGCCATCGCCTCACGGCGTAATATTTCCTGTTCAGATAATCCGATACTCATGTTTAAAATTTTTGCAAAAATAAGAATTCATTTCAATTCAACGGTGGTATCATTGAATCGTTTACAGCTGATTAAACTTTGATTAAATGTTATTCGCTATCTACACTGTTTGTATATAGTTGATTGATAACATCAGCATATTTCTTTTCGATAACTTTCCTTTTGGGTTTAAGAGTTGGTGTAATTTCCCCATCTTCTAGGCTAAATGGATTACGTTTAATTATAAAGTTTTTGATACGTTCGAACTTTGCAAGTTCATTTGATAGTTTTTTAATGTCTTGATTTATCCAATCGTATATCTCTTTATTTTCTACAAATATATCTTGATTTTTAAAAAAGTCTTCTTTCAGGCCGAATGTTTCTTGCAAAGTTTCTTTGCCAGGAATTATAATAGCGGTAACATATTCCTTTTTATCACCGATCAAAAAAACTTGTTCAATTTTAGGACTCTTCAAGTAGGTGTTTTCTATAGGAGTAGGGTATATGTTCTTACCATACGAGTTTACGAGCATGTTCTTGATTCGATCAGTAATTTGGAGATTGCCTTTTAAAAATCTGCCCACATCGCCCGTATGGAACCAACCATCCACATCGATGACCTGAGCGGTTTCCTCTGGTTTTTGCCAATAGCCTTTCATAACACAGTGGCCTCTAACAATTATTTCTCCTTCATCACATTCAAAATCTTCATCAAAAGAATCATAAGTTTGCACGGAAATATGTTCTTTGGTTTCCACATCTTGTATGGCTACTTCAATTCCTGGGATAATTCTTCCTACAGTTCCATAAACCTGGCGATGAATTTCGGTTACGGACATTACCGGCGATGTTTCTGTCAGACCAAAACCCTCTAAAATTTTAATGCCAAGGTTTCCAAAAAACTCACCTACGTTTTTGGGAAGAGCCGCACCGCCAGAAAGCATAAATTTTAGTTGCCCGCCTGTTTTTTCTTTTATTTTACTGAATACTAGCTTGTCGGCAAGCTTATTTTGAAGGCCTAAAATCAATCCCGGGTTTTTACCGGCTTCTTTTATTTTTCTGTAAGATTCCCCGGTTTTTAACGACCATAAAAATATTTTCGCCTTTGCTCCACCAGCACTGGTTCCTGCTTTTATAGCTTTATCATGTATTCGCTCTAATAAACGCGGTACGCAACTCATTACTGTTGGTTTAACTTCAGCCATGTTTTTAGCCAGAAGTTCCAGGCTTTGAGAAAATGCTATTTGACATCCCTTTGCACAACAAACATGATAAGTAGCTGTTCGTTCAAAAACATGTGAAAGCGGTAAAAATGACAGAAACACATCCGTTTTATCAATAATTGGAATTTGAATTAAACATACTCTGACATTCTCTACTAAATTAGAATGTGTGAGCATTACTCCCTTCGGAGTTCCTGTAGTACCGGAAGTATAGATTAACGATGAAAGATCATGAGGTAAAACCTCTTTTCTTCTTTTCTCAATATCGCTTTTATAGAATTCGAGCCGAGTTAAACCCTCAGCAATTAACATGGTGAAATTTAAGATACCTGCATTTACTGGTGCATTAGGTATGTGTTTTTCATAATCCGGGAACGAAGGAATTACCCTTAGAAGCTCAGGGCAATTATTTGCAATTTTTAAGACCTTTCGAAACAGAAAAGGGTTTCCAATTAATAGTGTTTTAACGCCTGAGTCTTTAAGAATATATTCGATCTCAGTTTCAGAAAGCGTAGGGTAAATTGAGACATTTACAGCACCAATCTGCTGTAAACCTTGATCATAATAAATGTATTCCGGAGAATTTTCGATTAATAAACCAATTCTATCCCCTTTGCAAATTCCTAATTCAAGAAAATAACTAGAAACAGCATCAGCGGTATTTAAAACTTGGTTATAGCTAATTTCCTCCCAATGGTCTTTTACTTTTTGTTTCAAAAAGGTGCGTCCCTCATCATGAACATTGCTTACTACATTTCGCAGTAATAGAGGTATGGTATTCACGCTTTTATTAAGACCCATTATGCAGCTTAAGATTAAAATTTTACAATCAACAAGTATACAGATTACCCTTAAAAAAGAAAAGAGCTCTTTTGGAGCTCTTTGAAATAAATATGAATTGTTTTTAAACCGAAAAACTTTCACCACAACCACAAGTTCGGGTTGCATTAGGGTTATGGAAATTGAAACCTTTACCGTTTAAACCATCAGAAAAATCAAGTTCTGTACCAGCAAGATATAAAAATGATTTCATATCTAATGCCATACGTACACCTTGATCTTCAAAGAATTGATCGCCTGGTTTTTCTTCATTATCGAAATCAAGTTTGTAGGATAAGCCAGAACATCCACCACCTTGAACTGAAACACGAAGGAAATGTGAATTATCTAATCCATTCGTCTGCTTGAGTAATTCTACCTGCTTTTTAGCTTTATCTGTTACTGTAACCATAATTTTAAGATTTGAGATTTAAGATTTGAGATCTGAGAGTTTACCTCGAAACCTCAAAATATCAAACTTTTTTCTTCTAATTGAATTGATATATATCTGATTTCGCAAATCTCATATCTATCATCTCACATCTAATAATTAGTGATGTGATTTCGCTACTTCGAATGCCTCTAAACCATTTTTAACACGATAATCATTTATTGCTGCTTTGATTGCATCTTCTGCTAATACAGAGCAGTGAATTTTCACTGGTGGCAATGCTAGTTCTTCAACAATATCCATATTGTCGATTTTCATAGCATCATCTATTGATTTACCTTTTAACCACTCTGTAGCTAATGAGGACGATGCAATTGCAGATCCACAACCGAAGGTTTTGAATTTAGCATCAGTGATCACATTATTGCTATCTACCTGAATCTGTAAACGCATTACGTCGCCACATTCCGGAGCGCCAACTAAACCAGTACCAACACTGTTTTGTGATTTGTCTAACGTACCAACGTTACGAGGATTGGTATAATGATCGATAACTTTATCTGAATAAGCCATAGCTTTATGTTTTTAAGTGTATAATTTTATTATGTGTATTCTCCCCTTCAAGGGGCGAGGGGGCCTAGTGCTCAGCCCACTCAACTGTATCTAAATCAATTCCTTCCTTAAACATTTCCCATAGTGGGGAAAGGTCGCGAAGGTGATTAACAGCTTTTTTAGTTTGTTCAATTGCATAGTCTACTTCTTCTTCTGTTGTAAAGCGTCCTAATCCATAACGGATGGAAGAGTGAGCTAAATCATCAGATAAACCTAAGCTTTTTAAAACGTATGAAGGCTCAAGCGAAGCAGAGGTACATGCAGAACCTGAAGAAACAGCTAGATCCTTCATAGCCATCATTAAACCTTCACCTTCCACATATTTGAATGAGATATTTGCCACATGCGGTAATCTATGCTCCACATTACCATTTACATAGCTTTCTTCCAATACAGTAAGAGAAGCTTGTAGTTTATCGCGTAAAGCGGATAAACGAATTGCCTCTTCATTCATCTCTAAACGACATAATTCGGCAGCTTTACCTAAGCCAACAATGCCAGGAACATTTAAAGTACCTGAACGCATGCCTCGTTCGTGGCCACCACCATCTATCTGTGCGGTAACTTTAACTCTAGGGTTTTTGCGACGTACGTATAAAGCACCAACACCTTTAGGCCCATACATTTTATGTCCGCTAAAAGCCATTAAATCGATCCCATCCGCATTGACATCCACAGGTATTTTACCAACTGCTTGAGTTGCATCTGTCATAAATAATGCGCCATGCTTATGAGCTATCGCGGATATTTCTTTTACCGGTTGAATAACACCAATCTCATTATTACCATACATGATGGCAATTAAAATAGTTTTTTCAGTTACTGCAGCTTCTAATTCAGTAAGATCTATTAAACCATCAGATTTAACAGGAAGATATGTTACTGAGCCGCCTAGTTTTTCAACATGTTTACATGCATCTAAAACAGCTTTATGTTCTGTAACGCAAGTGATAATATGATTACCTTTATCCTTATACATTTCAAACACGCCTTTGATAGCAAGATTGTCGGATTCAGTTGCACCAGAAGTGAAAATAATTTCTTTTTCATTGGCACCAATAAGCTGAGCTACTTGTTCGCGGGCATAATCTACGCCTTCTTCAGCAGCCCATCCAAATGCGTGGTTCCTGCTAGCTGCATTGCCAAATTTTGCATTAAAATAAGGTAACATAGCTTCTAAAACACGTGGATCCATTGGAGTGGTAGCGTTATTATCTAAGTATATTGGAAGGTTCATTGTTGTTTGTATTGATTATAATTAAAGCACAAATATACACAAAAAAAATAGTACAAATTATGTTCAAGTATTAGGCTATTCCGCTTAAAATGGTCATTTTTATGACATATTTGAATGTTATGTATGATATAGAACACATAGGAATTGCTGTTAAAAGTTTAGAGATAGCAGGTGGTATTTATAGTAAATTATTAGGTGTCGAGGCGTACAAGCAGGAGTTTGTAAATACGGAGGAAGTACTCACAGAATTTTACAAGGCAGGTAATCAGAAGGTTGAATTGCTACAAGCAACATCACCTGACAGTGCTATTTTCAAATTTATAGAAAAGCGGGGAGAGGGAATTCATCATATTGCCTTTAAGGTTGATGATATTGTGAGTGAAATGGAACGATTGAAGTTGGAAGGTTTCACTTTAATAAATGATGTGCCCAAAAAAGGTGCTGACAACAAGATGGTTTGTTTTATACATCCAAAGGGGACAAACGGTGTTTTAATTGAACTTTGTCAGGATATTAACGAGGAGTAAAACTTGAATAGAAGCCACAAGATCAACATCAATAAATTTTACACAGCCCGCGATGTTACACACTATTTTTAATTTGAAAATATATTTCTAATCTCAAAAGAATATTCTATATTTGCGCCTCTTAAAAGCATTGAATACGATGAAAGCGGAAATACATCCAAAAAATTATAGATTAGTTGTGTTTAAGGACATGTCTAACGAATACTCATTCTTAACCAAATCTTGCATCGATACTAAAGAAAGCATTAAATGGGAAGATGGTAATGATTACCCTCTAATTAAATTAGAGATCTCACATACTTCTCATCCATTTTATACTGGTAAGATGAAACTTGTTGATACGGCAGGACGGATTGATAAATTCCGTAATCGTTACACGAAAAAATAATATCCATATAAGAAAATATTGTTTAAAAGTCCCGGTTTACTAAATCGGGACTTTTTTTATTTTTGCGGACATGAACATCATCCTATTTGACGATTTAAATAGACAAAATTTATTCCCACTAACTTTTACAAGGCCTGTATCTCAAATCCGCATTGGCATATTCACAATTGCCGAAAAATGGGAGAAGTATTTCGGGGCTAAAGTTTCCTTTAAAACGGAAGAATATCTTCAAGAGAAGTTTCCTAAAATATTATCTACCCAAAACTTACTCATTAACGCTTCCATTTGCCCAGATGAAAACTTGTTAGAAGCGATTGACAAATTACAAGAAGGAGACGCATTAATTTCGGAAAGCATACTGCTGGCAGTAAAGTTGAATGAAAATGCCGCTCGTTCCTTTGATCCTTCCGACATTGATCCTTATCGTAAGCAACAATATATTACGCCTTTTACAAAAATCTCTTATCCTGAAGACATTTTTAAAAACAACGATATTGAATTGAGGAAGGACTTTCTTTTGGTTTCTAAGGGAAGATCTTCTGCAAATTTAAGTTGTACAAATACCATTTTAGGGGATAATATTTTTGTTGAGGAGGATGCCGAGGCAGAGTGTTCTGTTTTTAACACTAAACAAGGCCCCATTTATTTGGGTAAAAATTCATCGGTATGGGAGGGAAGTCTTATTAGGGGATCTTTTGCATTGTGCCACGATTCCCAAATAAAGATGGGGGCGAAAATATATGGTCAAACAACAATAGGCCCTTTTTCAAGGGTTGGTGGCGAAATCAATAATGCAGTGATATTTGGATATTCATCAAAAGGACATGATGGCTATTTGGGAAATTCAGTTCTGGGCGAATGGTGTAATATGGGCGCTGATAGCAATAATTCTAATTTGAAAAATAATTATGCTGAAGTAAAGCTTTGGGATTATAACAAAAACGGATTTAGGAAAACTGGTTTGCAGTTTTGTGGCCTTATAATGGCAGATCACGCCAAATGTGCTATAAACACCATGTTTAACACAGGAACTGTGGTAGGAGTGAGTGCAAATGTTTTTGGTGCAGGTTTCCCGCGTAATTACATACCTGATTTTTCTTGGGGTGGTGCTCATGGCTTTGAAGTTTATACTTTGAACAAGATGTTTGAAACTGCTGAAAAAGTTTTCGAAAGACGCGAATTGAAATTCAATGATGTGGAGAAGAACATTTTGCGTAAAGTTTTTGAGCTGACTGATAATAATAGATGATAAAAGAACGAATTGTAAATTAAGATCATAAATAAATAAGAAAATGAGAAAAAAAATTGTTGCTGGTAATTGGAAAATGAATATGGATTATCCTTCAGGGTTGAGTGTGTTTTCTGAAATAATTAATATGGTTAAAGACGAAGTTACTGGTAGTCAGCAAGCTATTGTTTGTTCGCCATACATTCATTTAAGCAGCCTGGCACAACTTGCAAAATCAAACTCTCAAGTTAGTGTTGGTGCTCAAAATTGTCATCAGGCAGAGTCTGGTGCTTACACGGGAGAAATTTCTGCTTCACAAATCAAATCGGTAGGTGCTGAATACGTAATCATTGGCCACTCAGAACGTCGTCAATATTTTGGTGAATCTGATGCTCTTCTTTCTGAAAAAACTGTGATCACTTTAAAAAACGGTCTTACTCCAATTTTTTGTATCGGTGAAACGTTAGAACAAAGAGAAGGAAATACGTATTTTGATGTTATTAAAGAACAGTTAACAGGTGGCGTTTTTAACCTGTCGGCTGATGATTTCGCTAAAATTGTTTTAGCATACGAGCCAGTTTGGGCTATTGGTACTGGTTTAACTGCTTCTCCAGAACAAGCACAAGAAATTCATGCATTTATCCGTAAAGAAATTGCAGTTAAATATGGTCAGGAAACAGCTGATGAGACTTCTATTTTGTATGGAGGGAGTTGCAACCCGAAAAATGCCGCCGAATTATTTTCACAAACTGATATTGATGGTGGTTTAATTGGTGGTGCTTCTTTAAAATCACGCGATTTTGTAGACATCATAAAAGCATTCAATTAATAAGAATGGATTATAAGGAAGTAATATTTTCTATTAACTCCGGTGAAGAGTATCAAGCAGATATATTGATTGATACTCTTTCATTTATCGGGTTTGATACATTTGAACAGACTGAAAATGGTTTTAAGGCTTATATACCTTTAAACGAGTTTGATCTTGATAAACTGGAGGCTTCTGTTAGCGATTTCAAAAATCAATTCAGTTTTAGTTTTTTAATAAATGAAATTGCTCACCAAAATTGGAATGAAATCTGGGAAAGCAATTTCGAACCGTTGAAAATTAAAGATTGCTACGTAAGAGCTACTTTCCACGCAGCTCAACCAGATTATAAGTACGAAATAATAATAGATCCAAAAATGGCTTTTGGAACGGGGCATCACCAAACCACATCAACTATGATGGAGTTAATGATGGCCGAAAATTTCAAAGAAAAGCAAGTGCTGGATATGGGTTGTGGCACCGGGATCCTGGCAATATTAGCATCCAAACTGGGCGCTAAGAGTGTGGTTGCAATAGATTACGATCCAGTTTGTTTTGAAAGTACAATTGAAAACTCCACATTGAATAATATTACAAATATTGTTGCCCTCTGTGGCTCAAAGGAAAGTATCCCTGACCAAAAATTCAATATAATTTTAGCAAATATCAATCGTAATATCCTATTAGATCAACTAGATAGTTATTCATCTGTTTTAAACGAAAATGGGTTAATCTTTTTAAGCGGGTTTTATGAAGAGATTGATTTAGACATGTTGAAAGAAAAAGCAGAATCTTTAGGCTTGAAATATGTCAAACACCAAAAATCAAACGATTGGGTTGCAACAAAATTTACTAACGAAGCGTAATCCAATATATAATCATCAATCCTAATTTAAAAAGTAAATAATATTATGCGTGTACATTTCATTGCAATCGGCGGAAGCACCATGCACAATTTGGCAATCGCTTTATCAAAAAAAGGTTATCAAGTAACCGGTTCTGATGATATTGTTTTCGAGCCTTCTAAATCACGCTTACTTAAATATAATTTGCTGCCAGCATTTGAAGGTTGGGATGTTAATAATATAAATCCTGATTTAGATGCGGTTATATTAGGGATGCATGCTCGTCTGGACAATCCTGAGCTGTTAAAAGCACAAGAACTAGGATTAAAAATTTATTCATATCCAGAATATATATACGAACAATCAAAAAATAAATTAAGAGTGGTGATTGGCGGTAGTCATGGTAAAACTACCATTACTTCAATGATCCTTCATGTACTCAATTTCTACAATAAGGAATTCGATTATCTGGTTGGAGCACAGTTGGAAGGATTCGAGACCATGGTAAAGGTTACACAAGAAGCTCCTACTATTATTATAGAAGGCGATGAGTATTTAGCGTCACCAATAGACAGACGGCCGAAATTTCATTTATATAAAGCTAACATTGGAATAATAAGTGGAATAGCATGGGATCACATCAATGTTTTTCCTACTTACGAAAGCTATGTTGATCAATTTAGAATCTTTCTTGAAACAATTGAGCCAAACGGGACTATTATATATAGTGAGGAAGATCCGGAAGTAAAATCAGTAGTTGAGAGCTTTCATGGGGCTATAAAAAAATTGCCTTACAGTACACCCAAACATTCCATAACCAATGGAATAACGCAGTTAGATACCGATGAAGGCTGTTTTGACCTTTTGGTTTTCGGTAATCATAATTTGCTTAATTTAAATGTTGCAAGAATTGCTTGTAACCAATTAAATATTTCTAACTTGCACTTTTATAAAGCCATTCAAAGCTTTTCAGGTGCCGCTCGTCGGCTTGAGCTATTAGGCAAGAATGATGATCTAGCAATTTATAAGGATTTTGCCCACTCACCATCGAAGTTAAAAGCTACAGTAGAAGCCGTTAAAAATCAATTTCCTGACAGAAAATTGGTGGCAGTGATGGAATTGCATACGTTTAGTAGTTTAAACAAGAACTTTTTAAGTGAATATTCGGGATCAATGGATGATGCCGACGAAGCAATAGTCTTTATAGATAAAAAGACCTTTTCACAAAAAGGTATGGAGCCTTATAGCGATTTAGATGTTATACAAGCTTTTGGGAACGAAAAGGTAAAATTTTTCAACAATCCCGAAATATTAAAACAATTTTTAAGTTATCTTAATTATAAGAGAAAAAATTTGCTGTTAATGAGTTCTGGTAATTTTGGGAACATCAATCTCGTTGAGCTTACAGGGGAAATACTTTTGAAGGCGCAGTAAAATCAACAATCAAACAAAAAGTAAATTTTAAACAAATGAAAACTTTAGGAAAAAAAATCAGATTATTAAGACACCAAAAAAGCTGGAGCCAGGAAGATGTTGCTAAGAGGTTAGACATTTCTATTCCCGCTTTTTCAAAAATTGAGACAGGTATTACAGACGTTAACCTTTCGCGTTTAGAGCAAATTTCTGCTTTGTTTGAAATGAGTGTTGTTCAATTATTAACCTTCAACGACACTGAAGAACAGGAAAAATATACTTCTGATCTCGAAGTACTTACTAAAAGAGTACAAGAGCGTGAATCAGAAGTTATCAGTCTTCAGAAGAAGGTGATTGAACTATATGAAGAATTAAGACACGTTAAAGCTTAATATTTTAGAATAAACCTTCCAGTTTAAACTGGAAGGTGTTTTTATCTAAAATACTTTTCTCATAGTGATATGTCTTTTACCAAAAGTAGCTCCTGTTGCTTGGTGGATGGCTAGCATTTTGTCGTTAAAATCCCCAACCCAAGAGAGTTCAAGCTCTTTATATTGGTTTAGAGGTAAAACATATTCTTTCAATTTAATAAACATGGCAGATTCCAGACCATGCTTTTGATATGCCTGCTTTGTTCCCATAACTACAGCCCGCATCCTTGAAACACCTTTCCATCGATTGTAAGCAAATCTCAATTTCTCTAGTAATCCCAATTTTCCGTTCAACGGTTTTATCATTTGATTTGCGTCGGGAAGGATCACCACAAAAGAGGCAGGTTCATTATTTACGTAGGCAAACCAAATCAACTTTTCGTCCATAATAACTTTCATTTTATTGAAGCTTTCCAAGACGACTTGCTTTTTTATTGGTACGAAATTTTCAAAATTTTTCCAGGCATCATTGTAGATTTCCATAAAGTTTTCTGCAAAACGATCAAACTCTTTAACTTTTAAGTGTTCGAATCGATAGCCAGGCTTTTTAGATACCCAATCTGCAATTTTTGTAAAACGCTCGGGAAATGGCTTATTTACCTCAAGATGATTAGTTATTTGCTCATACACCTTAATAAAACCATAGTTTTCAAATAGTTGTTTGTAATATGGTTTATGATAATTCATGCCAAATGATGGCTGAGTAAATCCTTCAACCAGTAAGCCCCAAAAATTATCGTTTTCGCCAAAGTTTATTGGCCCATCCATTGCAGCCATTCCCTTAGCTTTTAACCAGTTTTTTGCTGTGTCGAATAATACAGTTGCTGCTTTATTATCATCAATACATTCAAAAAACCCAGTACCACCTGTTGGTTGCTCAAATTGATAAGCTTTAAGATCATTAATAAATGCAGCAATCCTTCCAATTAAAAGTCCCTTATCATCGTGTAGTACCCAACGGATACATTTACCATGATTATGGAAACTATTTTTTTTCGGATCGAATACTGCATCCATATCCTGATCCAACGGGCAAACCCAATTAGGATCATCTTTGTATATTATACGGGCAACGTTCAAAAAATCTTTAGCAGTATTACTATTTGTAATTTCAGTTAAAATCATTTTTAACAATAGATATCGGCTTTAAATTTTATGCCTGCCGTGCTTTTTAAATATTAAATATCAATAGTAAAATTAAAATTCATCGTCGTCATCATCAAAATCGCCAAATGTGTCAATCTCATCATCTAATGGTATGTCTAATTCATCGTCGTCATCATCATCGGGATCTAACATAAACGATCCGGAATTAAGGCTACTGTTGAAATAGTTTGCCTTATTGTTTTCTGCTGCTAATTGAGTTGTTTGAGTGTTCATCTTAAATCAAATTTAGTTTATGAAATAATATGTTTAATACTTAAATATTAGTCTTGTTGTTTCCCTATTTGGTTATTATTTGTGATTTCATTCATTATAGGAAGATCTTTAATGGATGCAAGTCCGAAATGATCCATAAAGATATTACTTGTAATGTATAAAATAGGCTTTCCTACTGTATTTGCTTTGCCCGCTATGCTTATCAATTCTTTTTCCAACAGTCGCTGAATAGTGTATTCGCAATTTACTCCTCTAATCTGTTCTACATTAATCTTGGTTATCGGCTGCTTATACGCAATAATAGCAAGAGTCTCTAACGAAGCCTGGCTTAAATTTTTTTTCGAACGATTGATTTGAAGCTGACTAATGATCGAATGATATTTGTTTTTGGTTAAAAATTGATAGCCTCCGTTGATAGTAACCAAGTCGATGGCATTTCCTTTATATCGTTCTCGTATAGAAGTAATCGCATCATCAATTTCTCTCGATAAAAGTTCTTTATTAAATACATTTTGTATTAACAGTTTAATTTCCAATATGCTTATGCTTTTTTCAGAAGCAAAAATCAAAGCCTCAATATTTAATTCAATTTCATTCACCTTCGCCAGTTATCGTATTTCAAAAGTAATACAAACCTTATAATTGAGGATAAAAAATCCATCTTAATTCACTTATTTGTTTTAAAAAGTTGGTTAATCAGCAATATTCTCCGCTTGAGTATCTGCTTCGTTTCATTTGACGTATTTCCTTTTATAACAGTATAAACTAACAAATCTGTTGAACAAAAAACTTAATCTTATGTCAAATCTTAAAAAAAATGAGGGGGAATTACTGCTTAGTCTGGATACTTTCTTTCCTCTAAAGTACACCGCCGCTTTGGGTTCTATGTTTAAAAAAGCATATGGCCAAACTCCATCTAAAGTTCTTGATGCATTGAACTTTGCTTTAACGTTAGAGCATTTGACAGACAGTAATTACAGATGCGGGTGGCTCACCAGTAATGCAAGCAACATATGACTTTACTGCCAAAGGAACATTCCTTACCGTATTTACAAGCTGGTGTTACTGCAGCCGATGCAATTTATGCTGGTGAGGTAAATGACACTCAAGCGGGTATTAAAATAACTGGAATTAACGGTATGACTGTTTCTATGTCGGCAGCGACAGAAGCTTTTGATGAGCCTTTAACCAAAGCTCAAGTTACCGCAATTGTTACTCCATTCTTTGTTTAATTAAATTGAGTTGTTTAAAAGAGAGGATTTTAATTCTCTCTTTTTTATGAAATTAATTTTGTGATCCTCTGAGTTTGATTATCAATATATTTTAATAGTAGTTTGGGCGTTCGGGCAGGCTTTTCGTTTCAATCTTTTTTGCATTTCTTCCGCTACGCTTCAGGAATACAAAAAAGGATTTCCACTTCAATCCTTAACGCAAAACTTAGCACCTTTATAAAAACACTTCCTGTGTGCTACGCAAACATTTAAAATAGACTCAAGTTGATACTCCTTTCCGGTATTAAGAAGGCACCATCAAGTTCAATTACTTAAGCAGTTTAACTTCATACAAGTCTTTACGTCGGTCCTTCAGGATTTTTACCGTTCCGAAATGATGAAGCTCATCCAAAAGGTGAAGGTCGACGTCTACAACCAGCACCATTTCCGTATTTGGAGTTGCTTCTGCTTTTACAGCATTGGTTGGGAAAGCAAAATCAGACGGCGTAAACACGGCAGATTGAGCAAATTGTATATCCATATTGTTAACCTTCGGTAAGTTACCCACACAACCTGCTATTGCTACATAACATTCATTTTCTATAGCCCTTGCTTGTGCACAATGCCTTACTCTGGTATAGCCATTCTGTGTATCTGTTAAAAACGGAACAAATAAAATCTGCATTCCCTGATCAGCATAGATTCTGCTTAACTCTGGAAATTCTACATCATAGCAAATAAGAATACCGATTTTTCCACAATCGGTATCAAAAACCTCAATTTTATCGCCACCCACCATTCCATAATATTTCTTTTCATTTGGAGTGATATGGATTTTTCGAAACTCATCGGTTTTGCCTGTTCTATGGCATAAATAAGTTGCATTATATAGTTTATTATCTTCCAATATAGGCATACTACCAGAAATGATATTTACATTATATGATACAGCAAAATGTTGTATTTTCTGAACAATTTCTTCAGTCAATTCGGCTAATTTTCTCATAGCCTCTATTTCTGGTAAATGATTATAAGGCTGTAGAAGTGGCGTATTAAAAAGCTCTGGAAAAAGAATAAAGTCAGATTTATATCCACTTAATGTATCTACAAAAAATTCTACTTGTTCGTAGAACGTGCCAATATCAGGAAATAGTCGCATTTCCCATTGAACCAGCCCAATACGAATAGTCTTTGCAGAACGGGCCGAAGCATCTACACCTTGGTAATAGATGTTATTCCATTCAATCAGGGTTGCAAATTCCTTCGATTCATGATCGCCCGGCAAATAGTTCTTCAGTACTTTCCGTACATGAAAATCGTTCGAAATTTGAAAAGTTAACGTTGGATCGTATAGTTCCTTTGCTTTTACTTTGTCAATATATTGCCTAGGGCTCAAAACATCAGCATGAGCATGATACCCTGGTATGCGACCGCCGGCAATGATGCTTTTTAAATTAAGAGTTTCGCAAAGCTCTTTTCTGGCTTCGTATAAACGTCGGCCTAAACGTAAACCTCTATATTCTGGAGATACAAAAATTTCAATACCGTATAAAGTATCACCGTTGGGATTGTGAGTTGAAAAAGTGTATTTACCAGTTATTAATTCGTAAGTATGTTTGTCTCCATACTCATCATATTCAACAATTATAGCTAATGAACAAGCCACTACTTTATCATCAACAGCAATACATAACTGACCTTCAGGGAATAATTTCAATAATTTTTCGATTGTTTGCTTACTCCAAATCTGACCTCCTAAAGTGTCATAAGCCTGCTCCATTGATTCTTTCAGGTCATCATAATCCTCGAGTGTAAGTTTTCTGGTTTCAATATTCATTGCGTAAAATTTTCTTAATTAGTATGGGATTGACAGTTGTCAAATTTAAAATAATGAAATGAGATAGATTGCTCTTTATGCCAAAACAACATATTTGACCTTAATGTTAGCTAATAAACTATTTTTTTGTAAAAGCACAACTCAATAGGGACGAGGTGTGTTTGAAAAATATCTGATTATATTGATTGTTTTTGAATAATCTACTGATTAACGTTGTCAAGAAACAATTCAATAAAAAACCTGCTTTTCGTTCTCTTGAAGAATAAAAAGCAGGTTTTTCAATGGTAAAAATATTACCTTAAGTCAACTACTTCTATACCGGGATATTTACGGCTATCAAATGCGAAAGTAGCCTCTGGAAGGCTATTACTTGGAGTAAATGATTTTATTTCGTAAGTGTAATGATTTCCGTTTTTATCAAAAATCACGGCGTTTGTGATACGTTTATTAATTTTATCTATTTGTAAACGCACCTTAAAGAATGATTTACTTCCTTCTATTGGTGTTAAATCAATATTGTGATAAACTCTATTATTTATTTTTGAATCACCTGTATATAAATACTTATATCCCTTTTCATAGATCACAAATATTTTAGCGGGATTCAAAGCATCACTGGAATTGTCAACATCACTCACTTGAACCTCTTTATCGGCTTTTAAGTAGGTCCATTGACTTTTTCCATCACTTATAATTTCCTGATTATTTAATACAACCCGGTATTTATTCGTTTTTGATTGTAAGTATAATGTACCAGCTTGTTTTTCTTTGATTTTAGCCTGTGGATTATCTATTGTGTAAGTGAATTCTGTTTTAATAGCATCGTACGTTTTATATCTCTTACTTACTTCTGCTAAAATAGATTTTGCTTGATCTACCTGAGCCATTCCGTTTAATCCATTTAAAAGTATTAGGAGCGTACCTATTATTATTTTCTTCATTTTTTTAAGATTTATGTTTTGGAAGATTAGATTTGGGATTTACTCTTTGCGTGAAGGATTGAAGTGTAAAGCCCGGAGGCCCGATTTTTACTCGGGGTGAGGACTTGAAACGTAAAGCCTGACCCACCTTCTTTGGTGGGGCACGCCCCATAATCTATCTGACTACCGACGATCAGCAAAGTTTAAATTAAAATACTAATTCTTTTTAGTGAGAGTATCCAAGAACTGTTCCAGAGAATATTCATCAGGTATTAAAACCTCACGGGCTTTACTTCCCTCGAACGGACCTACAATTCTAGCAGCTTCTAATTGGTCGATAATTCTACCCGCCCGGTTGTAGCCGAGTTTCAATTTACGTTGGATAAGTGACGTAGAGCCTTGTTGATGCATCACAATCAACCTTGCGGCTTCTTCAAAGAAAGGGTCACGATCATCAGAATCAAAATCTTTAGATGAGGCTTGGGCATTTTCGTCGATAAATTCAGGCAGCATCCAGGCAGAAGGGTAACCTCGTTGTGAACCAATAAATTCAGAGATACGTTCTACTTCTGGGGTATCTACAAAGGCACATTGTATGCGTATCAGATCACTTCCAGTCGCAAGGAGCATATCACCACGACCAATTAACTGGTCGGCGCCACCCGTATCGAGAATAGTACGTGAATCGATTTTTGAAAGCACGCGGAAAGCTAATCGGGCCGGGAAATTCGCCTTTATAGTACCTGTGATGATATTTACAGATGGCCTTTGAGTAGCAATAACCAAGTGGATACCTACCGCACGAGCTAATTGGGCAATACGTGCAATTGGTGTTTCAACCTCTTTACCAGCTGTCATCATTAAATCGGCAAATTCATCAACCACCAAAACAATAAATGGCAAAAACCGGTGCCCATCATTCGGGTTTAACTTTCTGTTGATAAATTTATGATTGTACTCTTTCAGATTACGTACTTGTGCATGTTTCAACAGATCATAACGCTGATCCATTTCTATACATAAAGAGTTTAGTGTGTTAATTACTTTTTTAGTGTCGGTTATAATTGCATCTGCTTCCCCGGGTAAGGCAGCAAGAAAATGCCGCTCAATCATCCGGAACAGCGTTAGCTCCACCTTTTTCGGATCGACAAGTACAAATTTTAATTGCGATGGGTGCTTTTTATACAGTAATGATACTAGAATAGCATTAATACCTACCGATTTACCTTGACCAGTTGCTCCGGCTACTAATAAATGGGGCATTTTTGCTAAGTCAGCGATGTACACCTCGTTAGAAATAGTTTTACCTAATGCAATAGGCAGATCCATGGTGGTATTTTGAAACTTCTCAGTGGCAAGCACCGAACGCATTGATACCATTTCTGGATGCTGGTTTGGTACTTCAATACCAATAGTACCTTTCCCGGGCATTGGAGCAATGATACGAATACCTAAAGCAGCCAAGCTTAATGCGATATCATCTTCGAGGTTTTTAATTTTGGAAATTCGCACTCCAGGAGCTGGAATAATTTCGTATAGGGTGACTGTTGGGCCAATTGTAGCTTTAATCTTATCAATTTCGATGTTGTAATGATTCAGTGTTTCTACAATCTTATTTTTATTCGCCTCTAGTTCATCGGTATTTACTGGAATTTTATTTGACCCATAATTCTCCAACAAGTCAAGGGTCGGATATTTGTAACTGGAAAGATCTAAAGTTGGGTCGTATGTTCCAAATTGTTCTACTAAGTCAGAAGCGGTACGTTCATCTTCGGATAATTCTTCTTTTATGGGCGGTTCAACGGTTAATACTGGATCAGCTTTTACTTCCTCTGTAATTATTGCTGTTGTTTCTAATGGAACATTTGCAGACGGATATAATACAACCGGAACATGCTTCTCTACAACTACCTCATCTTTTGCAATCGGAGAAACAGGTAAATCTTGCTGTAATCTGTTTGTATTCGAAGGATTATCAGACATGACCGGCAATTTTTCATACGACCGGGATCTGTTAACATTGAATTCGACGGTTTCAAATTTTTCGGCACCATCAAGCTCAACTGCGTTCGGATTTTGTTTTAAAACGATATCACCTTCTTCCAGATCTGATTCTAATTCGCCGTTCGCTGAACGGTGTGGAATTTTAAAGTCAATATTATAAGCGATAATAAGTGTTGTTAATCCGGCGAAAGCCAATAAACCAGCTGTTCCGGCATTTCCTATTTGAGCTTGAAGCAAGCGGTTTGCCCAAAAACCAAATTCACCTTCTGCAAAATGAGGGTAGTCAGAAACAAAACCGTGAAAAAAGGCAATGGTTAAAGAAATAAATATTAATAAGAAAAATGAATATCCTAAGGTTTTAGAAATAGATATCAGCTTGATTTTAAATAACATCCGATATCCGATAAGAAAAAAGATTCCGATAAAAATAAAGGAAGCTACTCCGAACCATTCATAAATGAATTGATGGGACAATAATGCACCAAACTTCCCTAACCAATTCTGTACAATAGGTTGTTTTAGTGCCCCGTCAGCTAATTCCTTCTGCGTTTTCCATAGATTACTCCAGCCACCGTTAACATCTAAAACATAGCTTTGATCGTCTTCCCAAGTAAATATATACGAGGTAAAGGCTACCAAAAAGTATATAGAAACGATTAGAAAGAATAGACCGATAATTTTAACAACCCGTTCGTCATTAAATGTAAACTTGGGTAACAAATCTGATTTGGGTCGTTGTACCCGTTCTTTAGGTGCAGACTTTGATTTAGGTTCCTCACGAAAAGAGTTGGCATTTCTGAATTGATTTCCACGTACGGGCATTCGCAAACTGATTAAAATACAAAGATAACGTTTAAAGAATACTAGACATGATCAAATTTGTGATTGAAATAAATTTAAAATTAATCCTTTTATTTAAATTTTACAGTGAGAGTAATAATTAATGAATTTTAATAAACGTGGTGATGTAGTTATACAAATTGTTCCAACTGAAAACCATTTGACTAATCATTGCAACATGTTTTTTGTTTTTAATAATATAATATTCGGAAGATAGTTTTTTCGCAACCATTAGTTGGGAGAGCCGTTTAGATTGTACTTTTATTGAAGGATAGGTTTCTCCTCCTGAAAAAATTAGATAGGGATGTTTTACATTATTAAAATAAGTTAATGGAGAACCTTTTTTCCAGGTTGCTATATCATTAGAAAAAGTGTGCAGAAAACTATTTGTTTGTTCGCCTTTTTCTGCCGAGCTCAAATATTCAAACATATCCAGCCCGAAAGTATCGTTCAAAATAACACCCTTAATGGGATTCAAGATACCCACCTCTGCAAAGTAGGAGGGATCGACATCAACTAATGCAGCAAGGTGCCCACCGGCAGAATGTCCCATCAGGAATATTTTATCTGGATTCCCCCCATATTGAGATATGTTTTCTTTAACCCATTTCACTGCAGAAGCGCATTCGGTGGCCATTTGTTTATACTCACTTTGCGGCGAAAGTGTATAATTTATAATGACAGTAACTACATCTTTATTAGCCATGTTTCGCCCCAACCACCAATAGGTTTCTTTCTTGCCAGAATTTCAGGATCCGCCATGAATAAAGATTAATACACTTTTTTGAGTGCTAACATTTCTAGGATAATAAACATCCAGTAAGTTACTTGTGCCTGAAGAAGCAAGTATGTAACGAATATCTTTTGATTTTTTTGCTGCAAACAGGTTCGATAAATTAAACCCGATAACCAGGAAAATCAACAGAAAAGAATATTTTATAATCATTTAATTAATGGATCTTTTTCCTTTGTAAAATGGTTGTAAACCAAAGTATCGAGCCATGCAGGTACAATTTTGTTTAGCAATACAGTTAGTTTTCCTTGGCCTGTCATGACAATTGAACGTTTGCGCTTTACTACTCCATCAGCGATAATGTTTGCTACCTCTTCCGAAGTCATCATTTTGCCTTCATCCATACTGCTTTCCCCTTGTGCTGATCCATCTTTAACCAAAGCAACATTCCGGATATTAGAAGCTGTAAAGCCGGGAGATGCAACCATTACGTGTAAGTTGTTTTTTAAATTTTCTACCCGTAAAGATTCTAAAAACCCGTTTAACGCAAATTTTGAAGCGGAATAACCGGTTCTTCCAGGTAAACCTCTGTAACCAGCTATTGATGAAACCCCGATCACAGAGCCCTCATTTTTTAAAAGTTCTGGTAAGGCATATTTTGTACAATAAACGGCTCCCCAAAAGTTCACGTCCATTAAGTTACGTAATACAATCAAATCCAGATCTTTAAACAAAGCCCGCATAGAAATACCTGCGTTATTAATTAAAACATCTATTCGACCAAAAGTTTGTGTTGCCTGATGAATTAAAATTTCGCAATCCTTTTCTTTAGAAACATCGCAAACCACGGCCACCGCCTTTATACTGTACTTGTTTTCTAAGTTTTGAGCTATTTCACAAAGTGTTACGTATTGGCGGGCTCCTAATATCAAGTTAGCGCCGCGTTTGGCAAATTCTTCTGCACACGCTTTACCAATTCCTGATGATGCACCTGTTATTACTACTGTTTTATTTTTGAATGACATATAAAAGTATTAAGTATTGCGTATGGAGTATTGCGTTATCTATTCTGCGTAACATGAGACAGTTTATATCTCAATATGCATTACGCAATACTCAATACTATTTTATAAATGAGTTTTCGTAAGGAACACGGGTAACGATGGATCTTCCGAGTGTGATTTCGTCTACATATTCGAGCTCACCGCCAAATGCTATTCCCCGGGCTATGGTTGATATAGGTACCTGGAATTCTTTAAGTTTTTTATAAAGATAGAAGATTGTGGTATCGCCTTCCATCGTGGCACTTAAGGCTAGAATTACTTCTTGAATTTCTCCACTTTTTACACGGTCAATCAATTTTTCAATGTGAAGATCGGATGGGCCGATACCATCCATAGGCGATATCAGGCCTCCAAGAACATGATATACACCTTGATATTGATTGGTATTTTCAATTGCCATTACGTCACGTGTATCTTCTACCACACAAACTAAGGTCCTATCCCGTTTTATGCCTGCGCAGATTTCACAAATTGGGTGATCAGAAATGTTGTTACAATTCGAACAAAACCGGATTCCTGACTTTAGTTTCGTTAAAGAATTACTAAAATCTGTCACTATTTGGTCAGGCTGATTAAGTAAATGCAAAACCAGGCGAAGTGCAGTTTTCTGCCCAACCCCAGGTAATTTAGAAAATTCGTTGACTGCGTTTTCCAGTAGTTTGGAAGAAAAATTCATATCACAAATTTATATTATAAAAATCATTTTCTGTTTAGAGCCTCGAACCAAACTGATAATATTTAAGATTGTATGCTGCATCATATTCAGTTTTTTTGCTTTTCTTTAGATACTTAGAACTATCACTATGTTAAAAAATCACATTTTACTATCAATTTTATGCTTTTTTACTGTTTCAAGTATGGCGCAGAAAGTTATACCCTTATACCCAGGTAAGGTTCCTAATTCAATTGAAAATATAAAAAATGAGGAAACAGTTGAAGATAATCCAAATGGGCGAATGCGTATAAAAAATGTATCACAACCGAATTTAACAATGTATGTACCTCAAAAGGTTAAACCAAATGGAACATCCGTAATTATTTTTCCAGGAGGGGGATATTCAGTTTTGGCTGCCAAACACGAAGGAATTGATGTTGCAAAAAAGTTTAATGAAATTGGCGTTACAGCGTTCGTACTTAAATACCGTATTCCGAATGATAAAACCATGGTTGATAAAACTATCGGCCCTTTACAGGATGCACAGCAAGCAATTAAATATGTAAGAGAACATGCATCAGAACTAAAATTGAAAGCAAATCAAATTGGTATTATGGGTTTTTCTGCAGGAGGACATCTTGCATCAACCGCTGGAACTCATTTTCAAACTCCCGTTATTTCTAATGATAACAACACAAGTTTGAAGCCTGATTTTATGATCTTGATTTATCCGGTTATCAGCTTCACAGATTCAATAGGGCATTGGGGCTCAAGAGAAAACTTGATAGGTAAAGCGCCGGCACCGGAAAAAATTAGATTATTTTCAAATGAGTTACAGGTTACTCCTAAAACACCTCCCACATTTTTGGTTCATGCCCAAGATGATGATGTTGTAAAAGTTGATAACAGCCTGCTTTTTTATCAGGCACTTACCAAAAATAAGGTACTTGCAGAAATGTACCTTTATCAAAAAGGTGGTCATGGCTTTGGCTTAAATAATCCTAAATCTTCAATATCTTGGTTCAACCTATGTTCTAATTGGTTGAATGACAACGAATGGCTTAAATAATTTTTGATATTAAATTAACTATATGGAGCCAGCTGTTTTACTATCGTTTATAATCGGATACTTTATTGTCCTCATACTTGTATCATATTTCACGTCAAAAAAATCATCCGATAATTCAACCTTTTTTACCGCCAATAAAAATTCAAAGTGGTATTTAGTCGCTTTCGGAATGATTGGCACTGCATTATCAGGTGTAACGTTCATTTCTGTTCCTGGTAAAGTTGGGGCACCATCCGGTGATCAATTTCAATATTTCCAATTTGTATTAGGTAACGCGATAGGGTTTATCGTCATCGCGACCGTTTTACTTCCTTTGTATTACCGTATGCACCTTACTTCCATTTATAGCTATATCGAAGAGCGTTTAGGAACCTGGAGTTATAAAACAGCAGCTGGTATATTTTTAATAAGTCGGACTATCGGATCAGCGTTTAGGCTTTACTTAGTCGTTATAGTACTACAGCGATTTATATTTGATACCTATGGAGTACCATTTTGGGCAACTGTATTTATTTCACTGCTATTAATCTGGTCATATACCTTTAAAGGTGGATTGAAAACCATTATTATCACCGATACTCTTCAAACACTTTTCTTAGTTTCTTCAGTTTTTTTAACCATATACTTCATCTGTGATAGCCTGAACTTAAATATCCCACAAGCTTTTGAAGCTGTTAAAGAAAGTGGATATTCCAAGATTTTTTTCCTAGACGATTTTACTATTAGTAAATTTCACGTGAGCAAGCAATTGTTGGGCGGCATGTTTGTAACTATTGCCATGGTTGGGCTTGATCAAGATCTGATGCAAAAAAATCTGAGCTGTAAAAATATTGGCGAAGCTCAGAAAAACATGTTCACATTTACAAGTGTGTTTGTGGTCATCAACTTGTTTTTTTTAAGTGTAGGCGCATTATTGTATGTTTATGCAAACAAAAATGGAATAGCAGTACCTACAGATTCTTTGGGGAATTTGCGTACAGATTTCCTTTTTCCGGAAATAGCTTTCAATCATTTATCTATTTTACCAGGCATTGTGTTCATGCTAGGTTTAACTGCAGCTACTTTTGCAACAACCGATTCTGCTTTAACCGCGTTAACTACTTCGTTTTGTGTTGATTTTTTAGAATTTAACAAAAAGAAAGATAATAATTCCACTGGAGTTATTCGCACAAGGCACATGGTACACGTCGGTTTTTCATTGCTGATGTTTCTTGTGATTATATTTTTTAATGCTGTTAATAACGCTGCTGTCGTTAGTGCCATATTTACGGTTGCTTCTTACACCTATGGGCCGTTACTGGGTTTGTATGGATTCGGATTATTTATGAAAAATCGTGAGGTAAGAGATAAATTAGTGCCTTTGATTTGCTTAATCTCACCTGCGGTTTGCTATTTTTTGAATTCTAATTCCAAAGTATTAATGGGTGGCTATGTTTTTGATAACGAATTAATTGTTGTTAACGGTTTAGTAACCTTTATTGGATTATTAGCCATCAGTAAACCTGCAACATCTCAAACCCAATTTTAGTACAACATTATATATTTTAAGTGGTGAGGCTATATGACGAATGACGAACAGATCAGAAATGCGTTTGAGAACAAAGATTGGCATGAAATAAAAGTAACCGACTCGTGGCAAATTTTTAAAATAATGGCCGAGTTTGTAGACGGATTTGAAAAACTGGCTAAAATTGGACCCTGTGTTTCCATATTCGGATCTGCCAGAACCAATAGCGATAGTAAGTATTACAAATTGGCTGAAGAGTGTGCCAGATTACTAACGGAACGTGGTTACGGCGTAATATCTGGTGGTGGGCCAGGCATCATGGAGGCAGCAAACAAAGGCGCTTTTGAAGCAGGTGGGAAGTCTGTAGGATTGAATATAGAGTTGCCTTTCGAACAGTTTAATAATAAGTTCATAGATAGGGATAAGCTTTTATCCTTCGATTACTTCTTTATCCGAAAGGTGATGTTTATGAAATATTCCCAAGGGTTTATTGTTTTACCTGGCGGATTTGGCACCATGGACGAAATGTTTGAGGCTTTAACTCTCATTCAAACTGGCAAAATAGCCCGTTTCCCAATTGTTTTAGTCGGTACAGAATATTGGGGTGGCTTAATGGAATGGGTTAAAACTCATATGTTATCTGTAGAAAAAAATATTAGTGAAGAAGATTTAAATCTATACCGTATGGTAGATACAGCCGAGGAAGCCGCAGAGCATATTTTCCGTTTTTATGACAAATATGTACTCAAACCAAACTTTTAAATATCAAGTCAGGATTGAATCAAAGCTTACTATTGATATCAATCCTGACTTCTTTTTATCCTCTGATTTTATAGTAAGAACTTCCTAAAATCAGTTTTTGGGCGTTCGGGCGGGCTTTTTGTTCCAATCTTTTTGCGAAGGGTGCAAAAAGGATTTTCACTTCAATCCCTAACGCACATCAAGCGGTTACCCAATGAACCCAGTTTATATTCTGATTTCTCCCTTTAAATAGGTTACGGCTTTTCCTGCCATTAAAACACGATCATTTTTTAGTTCGCACCACAATTCTCCTCTTCTTGTCGAAAGCTGATAAGCATGTAGTTTATTTTTTTTAAGTTCATTAGCCCAATACGGAATCAGATTGCAATGAGCAGATCCGGTTACTGGGTCTTCGTTAATTCCTGCAGAAGGAGCAAAGAAGCGGGAAACAAAATCGCTATTATTTCCAGGAGCTGTGATGATGATGCCTACAGCGTCTATCTTACTTAGTGCAAAAAAGTCTGGTTTAATGGCTGATATATCCTCCTCATTTTCATATACAAGCATGTAATCACGTGATTTATATACTCCGCTCGGTATTTTGCCGCCCAAGGCTTCGATCAAATCAATCAGTGTTTCCGTTACTTCGGCGATACGTGATGGAAAATCTAAAATATAAAGATCATCCTTTTTAGTAACCGTTAAAGTGCCAGCTTTCAACGTATGAAAGTGAATGATTTCTTTGCTATAATTAAGTTCTGTAAATAAGATATGTGCAGCCGCTAATGTTGCATGACCACATAAGTCAATTTCAATTTCAGGAGTAAACCATCTTAACTCAAAATCAGGGCCTAGGGGGATGAAAAATGCAGTTTCGGCCAGATTGTTCTCCGCTGCAATTTTTTGCATTATTGGAGCAGGCAACCATTCAGTTAATGGGCAAATAGCAGCTGGGTTTCCACAAAACAGTTTATCTGTAAAGGCATCAGCCTGGTAAATAGGTATGGTTTTCATAAGTATTAGGTATGTAATGGTAGGTGGCTAAGTCTGCTAGGAGCAATAAGCATAATATGCTAACTTGATTTTTTAACAAACAGGTACGGATCGTATTCCACGAAATCATTTGCTTTAATCAATACTGAGTTCACTTTTTTATCTTGTATATCAAATTTGATTTTAAAAATACCGTAAGCGATATTGTTATATCGCAACATCCATTCATCATTATCCAAATATTCCAAATTGGCTTTTAGGTTTTGATGACCGTTGAAATTTATTTCTAGTTTATTTAAGGAGAGTTTCTTGACCCTGATAGTCCCATAAATTTCATTCTCGTAAATACCCTCATATTCTTTAATTGGCAATACAGGCTTGCTGTTTTTTTTGCGATTCTCTAAACTAGCAAGCTCCAGCTTTGCATCAGTTAGTTGATTCAATTGCGCTGGTAGTGCTTTCTTGCTTCTGTTAATAAAGGGCTGTTTTAAATAAGCATCCAAAATTTGATAACGCAATATTTCAAAAAAAGGTTGGTTATCGTTATTCGTGAGTATAGTGATACCTAAGTTAAGTTCTGGTACAAAACAGGTATTGGTTACAAATCCGAAGGCACCACCAGTATGCCAGAAAACCTGCTTTCCTGCATAGTCTGTCATGAAAACTCCAAGGCCATAGCCGTTAAAGTGGGTGGGTATAGACGGACTTTTTCTGCTTGAGATAGCAATGTTTATATCTCTCGTTTTACGTATCACTGGCCAAGGAAGAATTTTATTTCTATTGTATCGACCACTATCTAACTGCATCAATAACCACTTAGAAACATCCTTGACACTGCTAACCATGCTTCCTGCAGGCCCTAAGTTATCTACCTGATCATACGGAAGCTCAGTAATTACTCCCGTGAATTGATTGGTATATGGTTTAGACATATTTTGCCTTTGACCAATGTTTTTGGTTGTCATGTAGGTGTTCTCCATGTGCAACAGATTAAGAATACTATCCTGTACATATACTTCCCAACGTTTTCCGGTAACTACAGGTATGATTTCTCCGGCAGTTAGAAAACAACTATTGCAATAACCAAAATCTTGTCTGAATTGGCCAACTGGTTTTAGAAGTTTCATCTTCTCAATAATCTGAGTACGGGTTAACATTCCATTCCAGAAAGTAAAATCTCCCTGGAAGGTTTTTGTACCGATCCGATGACTTAGCACATCTTTTATTGTTACCAGTTCACTTGTATTTTTATCATAAAGCCTGTACTCGGGGAGGTATTTAGTTATTTTGTCATCAAGGGAAAGCTTTTTGTTAAAATCTAATTGAGCTAGCGCAGTTCCAGTGAATAATTTGCTGTTACTCGCAATCATGAAAAGCGTATTTTCATCAACGGGTTCCTTCGTTTTAATATCCCTAACTCCGTAACCTTTCATAATTACTACTTTCCCATCTTTCACAATCGAAATTGCTAACCCAGGTATTTGCCAGTCTTTAATGCCTTGTTGGATGTAGGAGTCGAGGCTATCTTTAACAAAATCGGTAGTTTGAGATTTGACAATTGCACTATTCAGAAATAGGCAACTCAAAACTAATAGGCATTTTTTCATTCGTTGGTATTTGAAAGGAAGTTAGTGATAGTACTTAGTTTTTTACAGTTACTTACCCGAATAATTACAATAAGTAAACAAGATCTCTTAAAGATAAAGAGGGTATGTAGACAAAATCCCTTTTTTCCCCTTTAAAGGAAGAATTATCTCAGAATAAATTGCAAAAATGGCTGTGCCAATAACAACATAAGTTACTTGCCAAATTGACCTTTCTTTAAGCTTTTAGTTTTAAAAATCCCTAAACAAAAAAGGATCAGGTTATTAACCTGATCCTTTACTATTTTAAAACTTTAAATGATTATCCTAAGTATGATTTAAGAATTTTACTTCTTGATGTATGACGAAGACGTTGAAGCGCTTTGTCTTTTATTTGACGAACACGTTCACGAGTTAAATTAAATTTTTCTCCAATTTCTTCTAATGAAAGTGGATGATTAGTACTTAGACCGAAAAACAATACAATTATTTCACGTTCACGTTCAGTAAGCGTAGATAAAGATCTTTTGATTTCTTCTGAAAGAGACTCGTTGATTAAATTACTATCAGTATTTGGATCATCATTTTCTAATACATCTAATAATGTATTTTCTTCTCCTTGTACAAACGGTGCATCCATGGATACATGTCGGCCAGAGTTACTAAGCGTGTCAGATATTTTGTCAACCGTAGTTTCTAAGGTGTCTGCCAATTCTTCAGGCGATGGTTCACGTTCAAACTCTTGCTCTAACCTAGAGAAAGCCTTGCTAATTTTACTTAGAGAACCCACTTGATTTAAAGGCAAACGAACTATTCGAGATTGTTCTGCAATTGCTTGCAATATAGATTGGCGAATCCACCAAACGGCGTAAGAAATAAATTTGAAACCTTTGGTCTCGTCAAAACGCTTAGCAGCTTTAATTAAACCTAAATTTCCTTCGTTGATTAAGTCTCCGAGTGTTAAACCTTGGTTTTGATATTGTTTTGCTACCGAAACTACGAAACGTAAGTTTGTTTTAGTTAAGCGCTCTAAGGCGGCTTGATCACCTTCGCGAATCTTTTGGGCAAGAATTACTTCTTCTTCTGCTGTAATTAAATCTACTTTACCAATCTCATGTAAATACTTATCTAACGATTGTGATTCACGATTAGTGATGGATTGCGTGATCTTGAGTTGTCTCATTTATGAATTAATACCCTTAATAAAAGTCTGCAAAGCTAAGAAATTTTAACTTCTTAACGGTGAATAAACAAAATAGTTTTATGATTTGTGCATATGGAAATTATGCGGTAAAACTAATTAATACACACAAAAATTATTCCAACATAGTTAAAAATGCCTTTTTACTATGAAATAGATAAGGATTTGCGCTTTTGTCATAACAATTGATAATTGTGGCAAAAATGATTTTCGAGATAGAAAGAGTATTGGATAATTTCAAAAAGCCAACGAAACTTATGGGTCGTACATTCCGAGTACTTACAATTTTAATGATGTTTTTTTTAAAGACAGCAACACATCATCAGAATATACAAATAAAAAAGACAAAAAACAAAGAGGCCGATGGACCCCTTTGTTTCAGGTAGAATTGATAATAGGTAGAATTGATAATAAGTTATTTATTTAACAATCCATCAATTGTTAGTGCTACATAATATAAACCGCCTAAAGTTGGTCCACCAGCGTATTGAATGTAACGTTTATTGAAAATGTTTGTACCACCAACCTTTACACTGGCTTTAGCTTTTGGGATTTTATAAGTGGTTTGTGCATCAAACGTATTTATAGCATCAACTTGGCCAGTGACTAAAGGGCTTTCCCATAAAAATGATTCTTGCCATTTATAGGCTATACTGAAACTTAAATTTTTAGCGATTTGGCGATTACTCAGAGACACATTTGTAGACCATGCAGGAGTATTAAATCCGGTTACGAAAACATCTTTCACCGCAGTTGATTTGATTTTATTATAACTGGTATTTCCTGCTACTGTGAATTTTTTATAAAAGTTATACGTAAATCCGAAAGCTGAGCCATAGTTATGATAGTCATTTTTTGCATTTGTGTACACACGATACCGATCTTGACCGTTACTTGCAGAATTAACACCTGAAGCTACTGTGGCATCTCTGTTTCTATCTAACATGGCTATCACGGCTGCGTCAGAACCTACTGTTTGTCCTTTAGGAACAAACACCTGAACCTGACCTAAAAAACCGCTGTAAGTATTGCTATAGGCATCAATATCCAAAACTAACTTATTGTCTGCTAGTACACTTTTGTATCCTATTTCAAATGAGTTAATTTTTTCAGGACGAGCTTTTGGAAGATTCGCCACTTGAAGTATGCCTTTGTTTGCCAAAGCAGCAGCATCTGTGTTCCCTGCTGCACTTACAGCTGCATTGAAATCAATTACTGACGCCTGAGTATAACTGTTCTCAAGATAACCAAGTCCTTCGTTTATGTAAGAGAGACTTCCAACACGTTTAACTCTACCATTATTCACATAAGAAAGTGCTTCAAATAAAGCTGGGAAACGATATCCTTGCTGATAGGTGACACGGAAATTATGTTGGTCATTAACGGTATAAACTGCTGCGATTCGTGGTGTAAGTTTCGGATCGAATTCAGGATTGTAGTCATATCTAACCGAACCAAACATTTTTAATTTGTCTTTAAAGAAGGTTTTAGTGATTTGTGAAAATCCTCCAACTTTTTTGTAATAAACATTGTTTCCAAAAGAGCCATCTGCCAAGGCTTTGTTTCGGTCAGCAATAGGTCTTGTAAAGTCAACGAAGTTATTACCATCTGGAATCACTTCATAAACCCGAGCATCTCCACCAATCAATAGATCAAATACTTTTACTTGTTTTGATAAATCCCATTGACCTTCGACATGATATAAATTGCTTTTTTGAATTAAGGCTGCACCACCCGTTTCTGGAGCATCCGGAATAGAACCAGATTTTATATCCCAGTTATTCAAACTGATAATTTTACTTTTTAAAGCATCAAATTCAGGAGTCCCTGGTTTTACTCTGCTTGCATCGGCTGCTAAACGTGCATTAGCGGTCGCAGTGGCAAGATTAACTCCGTTGTTTAAATCAGTTTGTAGTGCAGTTTTGAATTTTGTGCCCCAGCTAGTCGGTGTTTTAGTATCACTGGCACCACCACTTGCAAGATCAAGATTATCTGCCAAAGGCTTCACGTTGAAAGAGTCACCAGTATCTTCTCTTGAAATGTAGCCACGAACTGTGAAATTACTTCCTCTCAATTCAAGCTGATGATTTTGAACGAGCACATTATCAAGCTGTATTTTATTACCTCTTTGAAATACACCATCCATCTTTCCAACACGATATGAATAAGATAGTTCGGCTTTGTCACTTAGACGATAATGTAGGGATCCATCAAATTTCAAGTTATCTACTTTTGGATTCACCAGGTCAACTTCATAATATCCTGTCCGTGCAACACGTAACGTTTGATTGGGCTTACCATCGATAGTTAAACCGCCTATCGACACTATATTACTTCCTGCAAGTGCATCGTCACCATACTTATTCCACCCATCAAATGCAATGTTATTGGCTCCATTTAATTCTGGAAAACCGGGGTTTGCACTTTTTAAGTCATTTGTATTTTGATCTAAACGAACATTTGAACGCCAATCGGTACCACGCATGTAACTACCATTGATTTTAAAAGCCCATTTATTGTTGAATGCTTTTGCATAACGTATAGCGGTTTCTGTTATACCAGCTGATTCATGATCAACACCGTCCACATGATTTATGCCCGTACGTTGATATATGCTTAAACCTTGGTATAAAAACGGACTTTTAGTAATCAAGTTAGCCATACCATTTATCGCGTTCATACCATAAAGCGCTGATGCAGCACCTGGCGTTATTTCAATACTTGCAATATCAAGTTCTGTGGGGCCAATGGCATTACCTAGTGGAACTCCTAAAGTAGCAGCTTGCATATCTACACCATCTACCAATTGCATAAAGCGGAAGTTATTAGGAATGTTAAAGCCTCTTGTATTAGGCACTTTAAAAGTTAAACTTGAAGTAGTCATTTGAACTCCTTTAACATTTTCAAGAGCATCGTAAAAGCTTGGTGCTGGAGATTCCCTAATAGCCCGGATATCTAGTTTTTCAATTGCAACGGGAGATTTTAGGATGCTTTCTGCAACACGACTGGCAGTAACTACCACTTCTTTACCTAATACTGTTTGTGTGGTAAGAGCAATAGTAACGTTTGAACCAATACTTTGAACTTCGAATTCTTGCTGTTGAAAACCTAGCGATGAGAATACAAGGGTAAGAGGAAATTTATTTTTTGCTCTGAGTTTAAAATTACCCGTACTGTTAGTAATAGTACCTCCAATAGTACCTTTAACTTGTACACTCACAGATTGAAGCGCTTCCTTTGTTTGCTCATTTAATACTTTCCCTGAAATTTCTACGATATTATTTCCTTGTGCTAAAATATAAGTGGGAAGGAGGAATGCGACTAAACCGATAATTACGTTGATCTTAAATTTTAAAAGTTTCATATAAAAATTGAGGAATGAGGAAAATAATAGTTAATAACATTGATTCTTAGAATAATATGCTACAACAACTAGCATTTGTAGTATTTGAAAACTCCGGGCTTGTAAAAAGTAATAGTGATTTCATATATAAAGTCTATAGAATTAGTCGTCAAAAATAGAAAAATATACTTTTGACGCAAAGCTTTTATATAACTTTGCGCCAGTTTTGTTGTAATATCTTAATTATCAGTTGATTAAAATAAAAAATGCCAGCTCTTTTTTGTAGAACTAGCATTTAAATTATTTGAAAGAAGTTTTATCGGCTATAATTTGGTGCCTCTTTAGTAATAGTTATATCATGTGGATGACTTTCTCTCATACCAGCGGCAGTAATTTTTACAAATTTAGCTTTTTGCAAATCTTCGATGGTTGCAGCACCACAATAATGCATTCCGGCTCTTAAGCCGCCAATATATTGATAAATTATTTCAGCTAAAGTGCCTTTGTAAGGTACACGTCCAACGATTCCCTCAGGAACCAACTTGGTCACTACATCTGTTTCATCCTGAAAGTACCTGTCTTTAGATCCCTGCTGCATCGCTTCCACAGAGCCCATACCTCTATAGGATTTAAATTTACGACCTTCGTAGATGATAGTTTCGCCAGGTGATTCTTCAACTCCAGCAAATAAAGATCCAGCCATAATACTACTTGCACCAGCCGCAATGGCTTTTACAATATCACCCGTTTGCTTAATACCACCATCTGCAATAACCGGTATCCCGGTCCCTTGAAGAGCTTTTGCACATTCATAAACAGCATATAATTGAGGAACTCCCACACCGGCAATGATCCGGGTAGTACAAATGGAACCTGGACCAATACCAACTTTTACAGCGTCAGCGCCAGCCTCAGCAAGTGCTCTTGCGGCCTCAGCAGTGGCAATATTACCAGCGATTACCTGAAGATCTGGAAAAATTGCTTTGATACTTTTCACCATATCAATCACGCCTTTGGAGTGCCCATGAGCTGTGTCAACGGTTACTACATCAACTCCAGCCCTTACAAGCGCTTTTACCCGGTCTAGGTTATCAGCAGAAACACCTACGGCTGCACCAACACGTAAGCGTCCATGCTGATCTTTACAAGCGGATGGGAAGTTTTTGAATTTTTGAATATCCTTGAAGGTAATTAAACCTATCAGTCTGCCTTCCTTATCTACTACAGGCAATTTTTCAATTTTGTATTCCTGCAGTATCTCTTCGGCTTGTAACAAAGTTGTCCCTTCTGGGGCAACGATCAAATTTTCTTTGGTCATTACATCCATAACGGGGCGCTTCATATCCTTTTGGAATCGAAGATCTCTATTGGTTATAATGCCTAATAATTTGCGGTCGTCGGTTATTATTGGAATGCCTCCGATACCATAATCCTTCATAATTAAAGAAGCGTCTGATACTAAAGCGTTTTCATGAAGAGTTACCGGATCCTGGATAATTCCACTTTCAGATCTTTTAACTTTTCTAACTTCATCAGCCTGTTGCTGAATGGTCATATTTTTATGTAGTACACCAATACCACCGGCCTGAGCTATTGCGATGGCCAAGCGAGCATCAGTAACTGTATCCATAGCGGCAGACACTATTGGAACATTGATGCGAATATTTCGGGTAAGGTAGGTACTTGTATTAACGTCTCTTGGTAATACTTCAGAATAAGCCGGTATTAATAAAACATCGTCATATGTAAGGCCTTCAGAGACGAATTTTTCAGGATCTAGTTGCATTTGGCAAATAATTAGGAGTTATTACTTGCCGGGCGAAGGTAGAAATTTTTAAGCTATAATGAAATTCTAGAAATAAGAATTGCAGAAATTGACATTAAATTATCAATTGTTTAGGATAAACAGGCTTCGTTGCTTTTAACCAACGAAGCCTATTTGCTATTTTTTACCAACTATTACTTTGTCGAAATGACTGAAATCAAGGTATTTATTCGCAAGTTCTTGTACTTGTTGAGGCGTAATGGTTCTCACAATTTCAATGTAGTTTTTATAATATTCATATCCCATACTGAAAAAATGGATATTTTTAAACTTATCCGCATGTGAAAGTGCATTTTCTAAACTTCCAAGCATCGAGCCGAGCATGTAATTCCGTACAAGGTTAAGCTCATCTGATGTTGCCGCTTCGTGCTTTAATGTATCAATTTCTTTTTTTATCTCGATCATGGCTGCACCACAAACTTCTGCTCCAACTTCGGTGGCAATGAATAAATAACCAGCATTTTTTAGGGATACCACCGCCGAACCAATTCCATAAGTAAAGCCCTTATCCTCACGGATGTTAGCCATTAATCTGGAGCCGAAATATCCACCTAAAATGGTATTTACTACTTGTAATCCAGGGAAATCCGGATGATTACGATTTACAGCTAAACCTCCTACACGAATAGCCGATTGTATAGCATCAGACTTTTCTATGTAATTGTCTGTAGGCGTTTTATGATCGAAATTGAAGATGTTTTCTGAATAGGAAATGTCATTATTCCAATTGTTGCCAAACTGATCATTTAAATTTTTTAATATGTCTTCGGTAACCTTTCCTGAAATGATGATGGTACAGTTTTTTGGCTGGTAAGCTTTTTTAAAGTACTCAAGTATATCATCTCTTTGAAGTTTATCGTAGTTGGATGCATCACTATGATAACCGTATAGCGTGTTGCCAAATAGGGCTTTGTTGAATACTCTACGACTTACAAAATCGTTTTTTTCGAGATTGACACTTAACTTTTGTTTTTGATTAGTAATTAGCGTTTCCAGTTCTGATTGTGGAAATATAGAATCTGAAAGGATACTTTTAACAATAGGTAGGGTAGTGCCAACATGCTTATTTAACGTAAATAAGGTAACGGTAGACTGGTCGTAATTATATTCCGTTTGCAAAAAAGCTCCGAAGTAATCTATCTTATCGGCTATTTCAGCAGCATTAAATTCGCTAGTTCCGTCATTTAACATGGAATTAGTTACGTATGCCTGTAATGGTTTCTTAACATCCCAAGATACGTTTGAAAAAATAAACTCGATTCTAACTAATTCTTGTTCTCCGCCATTTATTACATAGGTTTTTACGCCATTATCTAATACAACTGACCGTGCATGTATTAATTCAATATCCTCAATCTGTCTAAATGCAGGTGCTTGAGTTCTGTTAATCATATTAGTTAGCTAAATAGTATAAAGTTGACGAATTTTCTTTCCTGAAGATGTTTTGAGCTTGCTTCTGAATATCGCTCGCTTTTATAGAAAGGTACTTTTGTGTTTCTGTGTTTAACAGATTTCCATCTCCAAGTAATTCAAAGAAAGCAAGGTTCATGGCTTTGTCTAATAAACTCATTTCTGAAAAAACCATCGTTGATTCTACCTTATTTTGAACTTTGGTAAGTTCATCCGGATCAATTAATTCATTTTTTAATTTCTCTAACTCAACCCATATTGCTTCTTCGGCTTCTTCCAGGCTAATGCCGGCAACAGGTTTACCTTCCACAACAAATAGTCCATCGTCTAAGCTACCGGTTAAGTATGCATTGATATCGCTGAAAAGTTTCTTTTCTTTTAACAGGCTTTTAAATAGTCTGGAAGAGTTGCCTCTGGATAAAATATCAGATATCAAATCTGCCTCATAATAACCATTTTCAAATCTTGATGGCATATGAAAAACCTTGTAAATGGCGTTAAGGGGCACATTCGCTTTGACGGTTTCTTTCCTTTCTTCGGTTTGAGCGGGCTCTTTGGGTAAATTCCTTTCAGGTTTTTCGGCCGCAGGAATCGTTCCAAACCATTTTTCTGCAAGTGCTTTGACTTCGGTTGTCCTGACAGCACCGCCAACCACCATTATGGCATTCGCCGGATTATAGTGTTTGGTAAAAAATGCTTTAACATCTTCAATAGTGGCTTCTTCAATGTGCTCTAAAACTTTTCCGATTGTTGCCCATTGGTATGGATGTTCTTTATAAGCCATCGGTCGTAGTTTGAGCCAAACATCACCATAAGGTTGATTTAGATAGCGTTGTTTAAATTCTTCACAAACCACATTGCGTTGCACTTCTAAGCTTTTTTCAGAAAAAGCAAGGCTGGTCATCCGGTCACTTTCAAGCCAAAATGCAGTTTCAAGGTTGGCAGCAGGAAGGGTGATGTAATAGTTAGTAATGTCGTTACTGGTGAATGCATTGTTTTCACCACCTACCCGTTGAAGCGGTTCATCATAAGATGGAATGTTGACCGATCCGCCAAACATTAAATGCTCAAAAAGGTGTGCAAAGCCTGTTTTATCTGGATGTTCATCTCTTGCACCCACATCATATAAAATATTTACAACAGCCATTGGTGTTGTTGGATCTTCATGAACCAATACTTTTAGGCCATTTTCAAGTGTAAAACGTTCGAATGAAATCATAGTTTTTATAAAAGTTGGAAGGTAGGAATTTTATAAATCTGGAAGGTAGGAATTTTATAAAAAATGAACTTTGGTTTTCGTAAGTGTTTTTATTGTGCAACAAATGATTTTTTGTTAGCATGCTAGTTTAGTAGGATAGAGCGTGAAGGATTGAAGCGTAAAGCCCACAGCCCCGATCCTTAAAAATCGGGGCGAGGACTTGTAGCGGAAAGCCTGACCCAGAGGGACACGCCCGAATATTTACATCCTATTAACTTAACAATACTGAGTTAAACATATATTTGTAACAATGAATACTTCTGATCTTTTACAACGGGCTTTACGCTTTGATTTTCTGTCCAAAGAAGAAGGTGTTTACTTATTTAATGAAGCAAGCACTCCTGAATTGATGTATGTTGCAAATGAGCTTCGTAAAAAACAGGTTCCTCATGGTAAAGTAACGTGGATAATAGATAGAAACGTTAATACTACCAATGTTTGTATAGCTAATTGTAAGTTTTGTAATTTTTTTAGACGACCCGGTCATGAAGAAAGCTATATTACTGATATTGAAACTTATAAGCAAAAAATAGAAGAGACTTTTAGATATGGGGGTGAGCAACTGTTGTTACAGGGAGGGCATCATCCGGATTTAGGTTTGCAGTTTTATGTAGACTTATTTAAGCAGTTAAAAGAGCTTTATCCTACATTGAAGCTTCATTCGTTAGGGCCACCGGAAATAGCGCACATTGCAAAGCTTGAAAAAATTAGTCATACGGAAGTTTTAACAGCTTTAAAAACAGCAGGTTTAGATTCGTTGCCTGGTGCTGGTGCAGAAATATTGAATGATCGTGTTCGAAGATTGATTTCGAAAGGGAAATGCGGCGGACAAGAATGGCTTGATGTGATGCGGGCTGCCCATCAATTAAACTTGACAACCTCTGCCACGATGATGTTTGGACATGTGGAGACGATTGACGAAAGGTTTGAACATTTGGTTTGGTTACGGGAAGTACAATCTGAGAAACCAGCGTACGCAAAAGGCTTTTTAGCTTTTATTCCGTGGCCTTTTCAGGATGATGGTACCCTCTTAAAAAAGATTAGGGGTGTGACAAATCAGGTAACTGGCGATGAATACGTTCGGATGATTGCGTTAAGCCGGATTATGTTACCCAACGTTAAAAATATACAGGCATCATGGCTTACAGTTGGAAAACAAGTTGGTCAGTTATGTTTACAAGCCGGAGCAAATGATTTTGGTTCTATCATGATAGAAGAGAATGTAGTTTCGGCTGCAGGAGCTCCGCATAGATTTACTTCGCAAGGAATTCAGGACGCAATAAAGGATGCGGGCTTCGAGCCCCAACTCAGAACCCAGCAGTATGAATTTCGGGATTTACCCGAATTTGCGCTACAACAAGTTATTGATTATTAATCTAATCATTAAAACGAAAGAATATTATTCTTAATCATTAATTGAATTAGTTTTTCTTTAGCCTTTTTGTTACTTTTCAACTATTATTTATGACTATAAACGCCATCATAGTAGACGACGAGGAATACAGTAGAAAAGCACTGTATTTTTTACTTGAAGAGAAGTGCGATCAGGTAAATATTACCGGAATAGCAAAGTCTGTTGCAGAAGCTAGGGAGTTAATTAAAACACAACCTGTAGATGTTGTGTTTCTAGATATTTCTATGCCAAATGAAAATGGCTTTGAACTATTGCCTTTACTGCAAGAACGAAAAATTTCGGTGATTTTTACTACAGCGAATGATCAGTATGCTATGAGGGCTATAAAAGCTAGTGCTGCTGATTACCTTTTAAAACCAATTAATATTAATGAATTAATAGAAGCTGTTATCAAAGTTTCTACCTGGAAAATGTTGTTAGATATTAAGGCTCAATACGAAACCAGGTATATGAACTCAATAGATAACTTATTACAAAACCTTAATACACAGAATACTATAAAGAAAATCACACTTCCTCATTCACAAGGATTTCATGTGCTTGATATTTCTTCGATTGTTTATGTGGAAGCTGACAGTAATTATTCGGTGTTTTATCTCGAATCGAATGAAAAGATTATAGTTTCTAAACCGCTTAAAGAGTATGAAGAAATTTTAGAAAGTGTAAACTTTATCCGGATCCATAAATCAACAATTATTAACCTTCGTTACCTTAAAGAATACTCCAATAAGAATGGATTTGTAGTATTGCTCCAGAATGGTGTGGAATTGCAGGTATCAAGAAGGCGTACCCCGGAGTTTTTAGAAGGAGTAAAATCTTTTTTCCAACAGTGAAGGGATTAGAAAAATATCTGGCCATTATTAAATCAAACCTTGGAATATTTGTACCCTTTATTATTGTACTGATCGCAATACTGCTATTATATTTTGTTCTACCTATTGGCAGCAATTTCCGAGAAATTGCGATAAAAAAATCCGCCGACACCGCAGAAGTCAATAAATTAAACAAGCTCGCTTTTGAAATTAGATTAGAAAACCCACGAAAAGGATTGATGTATGCTGCGTTAGCTTTAAAAAAAGCTCAAGAAATTAACTTTGTAAATGGTACAGCAGAAAGTTACAGAAATACCGGGATATGCCACGCTTATCTAAGTCATAAGGAAATAGCTGTTAAATATTATTATAAAGCTCTAAGTGCTTTTCAAAAAGCTCATGACTTAAATGGAGAAGCATGTGTGTATAACAATATTGGTAATTTATATAGTGACATTGACTTAAACCAGTCGGTTAAATATTATTCGAAGGCTCTTAAGATCGCTCTGAAATTAAAATCAAAACATTTAGAAGCGACCGTTTATGGGAATATGGGGAATGTTTATGATGCAAAAAATGAACTTGACTTATCGTTGAAGAATTATCAAAAAAGCCTCCGTCTGTTTGAAAAGATCCATAATTCTACAGGCATAATACAGTCTTTACAAAACATTGGCGCCTCTTATTTAAGCTTATCTAATTTCGGTGAGGCCGAAAAATTCCTGTTAAAGGCAAATGCGGAAGCGAAAAAAAATAATTTTAGCATTACAATAGCGAATACATACTTGTCCCTTGCTTCATTATATACTAAAACAAAAAGGTTTGGCGCCGCTGAAAATGCACTCAGAACAGGACTTACTTATGCCCTTAAATTAGATAATAGAGAACTGATTCGGGAAAATAAATACGCACATTATCAATTAGCGTACGCCCAAAAAAATTACAAGAAAGCCTTGGTGTATTTATCACAAATATATCATCAGGATAGCGTTTACAATACCCGTAACGTATCAGATAAAATTCATTTACTAGAAATACAATATCTTCAGCAAGACAAGATAAGTAATAAAGAGCTCATCATAGCAAAGCAGAAGTATACCCAAACCTTTTATTGGTGGTTGATAACCATCTTTATCTTCATATTTTTTATAGCCATTACTATTGGATCTGCCTTGTATTTTGGAATACAGAGGAATGTTGAAAAGGATAAACTTAAGGCTCGCGAAAAACTCATTTCATTGGAACAGCAGGCTTTGATGGCAATGATGAATCCACATTTTGTTTTCAACATCATGAATTCGATTCAATATTTTATAAACACCCGCGAGCAAGATTTAGCCAATGAAGTGCTTACAGGATTTGCAAAACTTATTAGAACAAACCTTGAAATTTGCTCTAAGAGTTATTTAACTCTCGAGGAAGAAATTAGTTACTTGAAGCAGTATCTTTCTTTAGAGAAGATACGATTTGGCGATAAAATGAAATACACTTTCAATATTTCTGAGTCTGTTGATCTGGATGACATTTTAATACCATCTATGCTTTTACAACCCTTTGTAGAGAATGCAGTTTGGCATGGTATTATGCCCAACGATGAAGGAGGAAATATCGTGATTGATGTTTTAGGTAATAGCAACGAAGTAACCATTAAAATAATTGATACCGGCGTTGGTATTAAAAATTCGAAACATTCTACTGATGAAACGCATGTTAGTCGTGGAATGAAATTGATTAGTGATAGAATTGCCTTAATAAACAAAATAAATAAGTTCCCCATCTCCATCGATATTCAGCAAACTGGTGAAAAAGGTACCACCGTGAAGGTACATATTCCTCTAAAATAACCGTTTGCTCATAAATATATACCGCTTAATCAGTAGTGTGTGTGCAATTTAATTATTAACCTTATTCTTGAGGATACAAATAATTAAACATGAGACTACAATCTTTACCGCAGTATTTTAAAATTTTAATAGGATTTGCGGTCTACCTTTATAAAAAGGTGTAAAATATATGATCTACCTAAGATAATATATCCAAATTTTTCATTTGTTTAAGCGGTTGGAACTTTCCCAAAGAGTTTCGCCGCTTTTTTATTTATCATTTGAGCACAATAAAATAATATTTTTTTTACCAGAAATGTAAGGTCTGAAGTAATTTTCCGTTACGTACTTTCTATCGATATTTTTAAGGAGTTTTCAAAAAAATAGCTTGTACTTAAGACTGAATATCCGCGTTATGTAGTACAAATTTTCATGATTAATATAAAATTAAGCTAATTTTATAGCCTTACATTTTCTATGAACAACACATATTCGTAATCAATGGCACTTAGTTATACTCCACAAACACTTCACAAATTAGAGCAGGTTTTAGAAGCTTTACAATATAAAGTAAGGTATGATAAAGGCAATTTCAAAACAGGTGCTTGTATTGTAGAAAAGAGCAAGATTATAGTTATTAATAAGTTTTCATCAATAGAAAGCAGAATAATTTCGATAATTGAATTGATTAAAACCGTTAATGCTGAGGAGCATCTGCTTAATGAGAATCAAAAGCAATTTCTTCATTCTTTTAAACAAACCAGGCTAGAGCTTTGAAAATTACATTTTTAGGCACAGGAACTTCACAAGGTGTGCCTGTTATTGCTTGCGAATGTTCGGTTTGTAAATCAAAAGATCCGCGTGATAAGCGCTTAAGAGTTTCTGTGATGTTAGAACATGAAGGAAAAGTTATCGTAATTGATGCTGGCCCGGATTTTAGATATCAAATGCTCAGGGCAGGTGTAAAGCGACTAGATGCTATACTGTTGACTCATGAGCATAAAGATCACATAGCAGGATTAGATGACATCAGGGCTTTTAATTATATTCAGAAATCTGCTATTGATGTTTTCGCCCATTTGAGGGTTCAAGAGGCTTTGAAACGAGAGTTTTCATACATTTTTGCCAGTTTTAAGTATCCTGGTATACCCATGTTAAATCTTAAAGATATTGACCAATTGCCTTTCAATGTTTCAGGAATTGAAGTTATCCCAATAGAAGTTATGCATTATAAGCTTCCTGTTTTAGGATTTAGAATAGGCGACTTCACCTATATAACGGATGCAAAAACCATCTCTGAAAAAGAGCGGGAGAAAATAAAAGGATCGAAGATTTTAGTTGTAAATGCGCTACAAAGGGAGTCGCATATTTCACATTTCGATTTAACGGAAGCTTTGGCCTTTGCAAATGAAATGCAAGCAGACAAAACTTATTTTACGCATGTTAGTCATAGAATGGGTAAACATGAAGATATTACCAAGGAGTTACCATCAAATGTAGCGTTTGCTTATGATGGATTGGTATTAGAATTATAAGTGCCTGGGAGCGGATTCGAACCGCCACATCCTTTCGGACGCCACCCCCTCAAAGTGGTGCGTCTGCCAATTTCGCCACCCAGGCTTTTTTATTTAGTTCATGGTTAATAGTTGTGAGACCATAATTACCGTTTCTTTAGATTGCAAATATATAAACTAGATTGAAATCAGGGTAGGTAATTCCGCTGATTTAATAAAAAGGCTTAATTTTCTTTCATATGAATGTATTTATCAAAGCTACTGTGAATAGTTGCCAGTGTGCATGAAAGAAAACATATAGTATAGCAACGTTTTGTAGGTTAATTCGTAAATAACCATCTTTGAAGGATTAAACTTATAAATATGATACAAAAGATATATAGTTTTTTATTAATACTAATGTGTACGCTACCTGCATATGCGCAAAACAAAGATGCGGTTTTAGGCAAATGGTTAAGTGAAACTGGGGAAGGAGAGATTCAAGTATACAAAAAAGGTGATCATTATTTTGGAAAGCTTGTATGGCTTAAATATCCTGATGGTACTGATGGTAAACCAAAAGTAGATTCAAGAAACCCTGATCCGGCGAAGCAAAAACGGACGATAAATGGCTTAGAGCTTTTACAAGGGTTTACTTATTCTGAGGATAATGTATGGGAAAATGGAAATATTTATGATCCAAAAACAGGCAAAACCTATAGCTGCAAATTGACACTTGTAGGTAATAACAAATTAAATATAAGAGGTTTTATAGGTATCTCACTTTTGGGTAGAACTGAAAAATGGACAAGGGTTAAGTAGTCATTTATGGCTTTGAAATTGATTGTTAACTCATTTTGAAATTGAAATCAATTGCTAAGTAGTTAAAGAAGTAATTTATTCTCTCCGCTTGTTCACCATAAAATATAACCCAGGTTGTAAAGTCATCTGTAAAATTCTGGAATTGGTGTTCTACTCCAGCTAGTACGAATAGTACATCCAATGGTTTGAATTCAGATATAATTCCATTATTGTAAAAGTTGCCGGTACCAGATATGATGATGTAAATCTCGTCTTGAGTATGTGGCTGCTGTAAATCAACTTGGTCTGGTTTATAGATTTCTACCGTCATGGTCCCATTTTTCATTACTTGTTTAAAGGGGCACTTGACGCTCATTAATTCTGTCAGCGCTTGTTCTAAGCAAACTTTCATCTGTATATGATTTTTATATAATCTCTATTATAAAACTCTTACCTTATATCACAAAGCGATTAACTATGAATATTGAGTTTAACAAAAATGAAGATATAAATAAACAGTTTCTATATGAGCTTAAAACCCGTTTGAAAAAAATTTTTTTAGGAGGAGGAGAAAAGGCCAGTTCTAAGCAGAAAGAAAAAGGTAAGTTATTAGCAAGAGAGCGAATAAAGTACTTGGTTGATAAAGAAAGTGAATGGTTGGAAATTGGCGCTTTTGCTGCTGATGGAATGTATAGTGAACATGGTGGTTGCCCTTCAGCAGGAGTTATAACCGGAATTGGATATGTGTCGGGCAGACAGTGTATGATTATCGCGAATGACGCCACAGTAAAAGCAGGCGCATGGTTTCCGATGACTGCGAAAAAGAACTTACGTGCACAAGAAATTGCTATTGAAAACAGGTTGCCGGTTATTTATTTGGTAGATTCTGCGGGTGTTTTTTTGCCTTTGCAGGATCAGATTTTTCCGGATAAGGAACATTTTGGGCGGATATTTAGAAACAATGCAGTTATGAGCAGCATGGGTATAGTTCAGATTTCGGCAATTATGGGCTCTTGTGTAGCTGGAGGCGCCTATTTACCTATCATGAGTGATGAAGCGATGATTGTTGAAGGTACAGGATCCGTTTTCCTTGCGGGAAGTTTTCTAGTAAAATCTGCCATTGGTGAAGATGTAGATAATGAAACACTTGGAGGAGCTTCTACACACTGCGAAATATCTGGGGTTACAGATTATAAACACCCAAGTGATAAAGCGTGTTTGGATTCTATCTGTAAAGTTATGGGGATGGTGGGAGCACCGTTATCAGCTGGTTTTGATCGGATAAAACCTCTAAAACCTTTTAAGAACCCTGAAGATATATATGGTTTAATTCCAGATAGTAGAGAAAAACCTTACGATATGCTGGAGATAATCCATCGATTGGTAGATAACTCTGAACTCGAAGAATACAAGCAGCTTTATGGTCAAAGTATTATCTGTGGATTAGGTCGAATAGACGGCTGGGCTGTGGGAATTGTTGCCAATCAGCGCAAGGTTATCAAAACTAAAAAAGGCGAAATGCAATTCGGAGGAGTTATCTATTCGGATGCTGCTGACAAAGCTGCTCGCTTCATCATGAATTGTAATCAAAAGAAAATTCCGCTTGTGTTTTTGCAGGATGTAACAGGCTTTATGGTTGGTAGCCGGTCGGAGCAAGGCGGAATTATAAAAGACGGAGCAAAAATGGTAAATGTGGTGGCTAACTCGGTGGTACCTAAATTCACTATCATTATTGGGAATTCGTATGGTGCTGGCAATTATGCCATGTGTGGTAAAGCTTATGATCCTCGTCTGATTTTTGCCTGGCCATCTGCTAAAATCGCGGTAATGGGCGCTTCAACTGCTGCTAATACGTTGTTACAGATGGAAAAATCATCGCTGGCGGCTAAAGGCAAATTAATTACTAAAGAGAAGGAAGAAGAATTATTAAAAGATATTTCTGAACGATATAATGAGCAAACAAGCCCATATTATGCCGCAGCAAACTTATGGGTAGACGGTGTCATAGATCCATTAGAAACCCGAAAGGTAATATCGATGGGCATCGAAGCCGCGAATCACTCTCCTGTAACAAAACTATTTAGTGCCGGTATCATACAAACTTAAAAATTCAGTTTTCCGTATAAAATTTTAATTAAAAAATAAAAAAAGCACCATATGTATCATATCGTTTATGTTAGTTCCGCTACTGAATTGTTTACAAAAGATGAGTTAAAAGCATTGGTAGATATCTGTAATAAAAACAATAAATCCCTAAATATCAGTGGCATGTTATTATATAACGAGGGTAACTTTATTCAGTTAATTGAAGGTGAAGAAGAAACAGTTAGCAAATTGTTGCATAAAATAGAGATGGACTCGAGACATCGTGGAATATTGATACTAAGTAAGGGAAATGTAGATGAACGGAGTTTTCCTGATTGGTCTATGGGGTTTAAAATTGTTCCTGCTTATGAGTTTTCAAAATTTGATGAGTTTAAAAATTCGAAAGAGCGACTAATTAACGCAAAAAACTATCCAGCAGTTACTTTATTGAAAACCTTTAGTAGTTTATCGTATTATCGTAAATAGGTGTGTTGACTGTTTGTCAAGGTTCTAGAAGAATAACCGTTATTTCAGATCAATTATTTAAATTTGCCTTACAATAAATTGAGATGTCGATAGAAACAGAACACGTTCAATGCCTTATAATCGGGTCAGGCCCGGCGGGATATACTGCAGCAATTTATGCTGCCCGTGCAGATTTAAAACCTGTAATGTACACCGGGATTGTTCCAGGCGGTCAGTTAACCCAAACAACTGATGTAGAAAATTTTCCTGGATATCCAACAGGTATTATGGGTCCAGAAATGATGGAAGACTTTAGAAAACAAGCGGAAAGATTTGGTACGCAAATCCGTTTTGGACATATTGATAAAGTCGACTTTTCTGGGCCAAAGCATTCTGTTGTTGTTGATGGTATTAAAACGATAACAGCTGATACAGTGATTATTGCAACTGGTGCCTCTGCTAAATGGTTGGGTTTGCCAAGCGAACAAAAATATAATGGTTTTGGTGTTTCGGCTTGTGCTGTTTGTGATGGATTCTTTTTTAAGGGTCAGGACGTAGCGATAGTTGGAGCCGGAGATACAGCTGCTGAAGAGGCAACTTACCTTGCGAAGCTTTGTAATAAAGTACATATGCTGGTTCGTAGAGATGAGTTTCGTGCTTCGAAAACAATGGTTCACCGGGTTTTAAATACTCCTAACATTGAAATTCATTACAATTCTGAAACTAAAGAAATTTTAGGGGATGGATTAAATGTAACGGGTATTGAGATATTAAATAATAAAACTTCCGAAGTTAGTATCATTCCCGTATCTGGATTTTTTGTTGCGATTGGTCATAATCCAAATACCGAAATTTTCAAAGATTGGTTAGATATGGACGAAACCGGATATTTAATTACAGAGCCAGATAGCACAAAAACTAATATTGAAGGTGTATTTGCGTGTGGAGATGCACAAGATAAATTATGGCGCCAAGCGGTAACTGCTGCTGGAACTGGTTGTATGGCAGCTTTGGAAGCAGAGAGATATTTAGCTGCTAAAGAGCATGCCGAATCGGAAGTTCAAGCTACGATCGCTTAATATTTCGAACTTATAAATTTCTTATAGCATAAAAAACCGGCATCAGCCGGTTTTTTATGCTATAAGATTTTCAATTTCTAGTTTAAATGAACACGTGGGAATTTTGAAATGACTTGAAGATTTAAAGTTTGCAGGATTGCGTTAGGGAGTGAAGTGAAAATCCTTTTTTCTGTCTCCCAGAAAAAAGATTGTAACGAAACGCCCGCTCGAACGCCCAAATGAAACAATGCTCAATTAGTTTAAATTTACTACGTTTAAAAGACATTAGTTAAAGTTTTGCCTGAAGGTTCAATTTCCCGATAAATACTTAAAACAGCTACAAATGCCGATGATTTAAAGTATCAGTGATATCTGCGGGAATTCAAAGTTAGACACCATAATATCACATAATATATAATATCACATAATATATAGTGGCTGTAGCGGTTTTACATTGCTGATCGTATTATAATAAAGTGGGTGGTATTATAATTAAAATGTTAACTAATGAGAAAATATAGTGTAATTATTTTGCTGCTAATGGTAATGAGTTTGGCTGCTTGCACAGATAAATTAAGAGATAGGATTTGCACCACTGAATTTAGAACTATAACCATCAGATTTAAAAATGTTGCAGGTGATTATGTTACCGTTCAGAACTTTAAAGCTGTTGTGGAGCGAACAGGAGTGGAGTTGAATAACAGTAATAATCAATTAGCGATGTTTTATTATGCAGTGGCTTCTGATTCAGATATCCAAAAATTGTCGAAAGAAGGAGATATAATTAATGTTACCGCTACAAATCCATCCAATGGCAATCCGATAAGTGCCACGTTTAAAATTGGTGGTGGAGAATGCCATATTGAAAAAGTTTCTGGGCCGGAGGAGCTAACAGTTAATTAGCATTTGTCTTTTCTTTGTCTAGTACTTCAAAACGTTGCGTTAGGCGATTTCCTTTTTCATCAACCAGCGTAATTATATGTTTTCCGGGCGATGGGTTAAGGGCAAGTTGATGAAAATCAGTAGTGGTTGCAATGTATTCGTTGTCTAAATGCCAAAATATTATCGATTTCTGGTTCCGATGGGCTGCGTTAAAAATAGCCTTACCTCTTTTTCCATCTATTTCAATCGGAATATAAACTTTTGCATTGTTTTTAGGATAAATTAACTCCATTGGTCGAAATGCTTCTTGTTCATTGATACATTCTAGACTATACGGCGGTAGAACTTTATAATCCCGATGGCGTAGTTTGTAATAATATTCCATTGACGGAGGCAAAATAAACCATGAAGAATGAACCATATCTGACGGTGATGCACATTCTGAAGAAACCCTAAGAGTCTCACTTTTGTTTAAATGAATCAATTGATGGTACGGGCAGGTTTTAGATTTCAGTCCAGTAATCGGGATTAAAACGGTGTCGACATTGATACAATTTATGCCAGCTTTGTAACCACTTTCACGACATACTTCCTTTTTAATGAGCTTGTTGTGGGGTGCGTCAAACCATTTGTTCTGTGGAAGCAAATCGAAAATATCAAAAAGAATGGGGGCTGCCGTTTCTATCCCGGTTAGGCCGGTTCTACCTTCACCATCCGCATTGCCTACCCAAACGCAAACTACATATTTAGGAGTAAGGCCAATTGCCCAACCATCCCGAAACCCAAAACTGGTGCCCGTTTTCCAGGCAATTTTCTGTGACGATGAAAATTGTTCCCATAATAGTTCCTCGCCCGGGCGCATCACTTCTTGCATTGTTTGAAAAGTGAAGTAGGTAGCCCCCCGACCTCCTGAAGGGGGAGTTTTTGAACGGTCAGGATCCACCTTTAGGGGATCGGGTGGCAAATAGGTTGGCATAAAGTAACTATTATCCTCCCCCTTCAGGGGGCTGGAGGGCGATAAACTCCGAGCCATACTTGCATATATCCCACTCAATTCCCACATGGATACTTCGCAACCACCGAGAATTAATGACAGTCCGTAATAATCCGCTGGCTTATTTAAGGAGGTGATTCCTAGCTTTTTCAGCTGACTATGAAAGCGCTGATATTTATATTGCTGAAGCATTTTGACTGCTGGAATATTCAGCGAGCGGCTTAGTGCTTTTGATGCCGGAATTGCTCCATCATAACCTAAATCAAAGTTTTGTGGTGTGTAACCACCGATTTGAGTGGGGATATCAGGAATCAATGAATTGGGTAATATCAATCCATCATCAAGCATACTGGCGTAAAGTAAGGGCTTTAAAGTGCTTCCGGGACTACGGAGTGCGGGTATCATGTCTACATAGCTCTCCATTTCCGGATCATGCGGTTCGTAAATGTTTCCTACATATGCAATAGCATGACCACTTTCCACATCTAATATTAGAGCAGCAGCATTATTGATTCCGTTGGCTTTAAATTGCTTGTGATATCGCTGTAAGATTGCGGAAACATTGTTTTGTAAATCTGCTTTCAAAGTGCTTTTTATCCTGGTTGACTCCCGATTCATGTTTTTAAAATCGTTTTTAAACCGATTCAATAAATGTGGTGCTTGCTGTGGTAGGGCAAGTGGTTTATCGGGTATTGGCTCTAGTTTTGCAAGCGAAGCAGTCGCCGAATCAATGGTGTTTTGTACGACTAATTTGTCTAAAAGATCATTCCTTTTTCTAACTAAACGATCTCTGTTCCTCCCGGGATGAACAAGCGACGGAGCATTTGGTAATACAGCTAAAGTAGCCATCTCGCCCCATGATAATTGCTCCGGACTACGCCCATAATATCGCCAGGAAGCGGCATCTAAACCAACTACATTTGTTCCGAATGGTGCGTTGGAAGCATATAATGTTAAAATTTCTTGTTTCGAGTGGGAGAGTTCGAGCCTAAGTGCTAGTATAATTTCAATTGCTTTTTGCAGATAGGTTCTTGTTTTCTTTCGACTTAAGCGAATAACCTGCATACTTAAGGTACTTCCGCCGCTCACAACATGTTTACCTTGGATGTTTTGCTTGATGGCTCTTGTAAAGGCCAGCGGATCAAAGCCAGGATGATAATAAAAATGCTTGTCTTCGAAAGCGATAATGCATTTTGCAAACTTTTCTGGAACACTATCGCCCGCTGGGAACCGCCACTGCCCATCTTGAGCAATTGCAGCACTTAATAATATTCCTTTTTCATCTTCAATAACAAATGAAGTAGGAGATTTGAAAAGTGGAGAGGGCAGGGAAAACCAAAATATCGTAAGCAAAAGCAATACAGCTCCGATAATGAGTTGTGTTTTTGTTTTGAGAAGTTTTGCTTTTAGTTTGGCAATCACCTGTATCAGTACGAGTTGTGCTTAGTATGTAATAAAGTTATAATTAAAACGTGCTTCTATTTGTCTTGTGATATTAGAATGACAATATAATCAATAATAAAAATGTGTAGATACCAGCTTTGCAACAAGTCTTAATAGGGAATATAAAGAAGCCTCAAGCAGAAATCTGATTCTGCTTGAGGCTGTTTAATTTCAGACTTACTAATTACAGACTGATACAATGAGTATTGATTCTTTTCATAATTTAAGAATTATCAAAATTCGGAACGAGACAGCCAACTTTTATACGTCCTTCCTCAAAACTTCCAGCGGCGGCCGGTTTACTATCCCTCTGCTGTTAAACAAACCAATAAAAACGGTTAACGAAGTAATGGTTGTGAAAAGTCCGAATATTAATAGTAAGTCGGGTTTAAAAGCTGTCTCGAAGCTGAACGCAGCTAAAGCCCAACTTCCCGCTAGGGCAATAATTAATCCTGTTAAAGCAGAAATAGCACCCAGGAAAAAGTATTCTAACGAGGTGATTGTAAAAATTTGTTTTCTACTAGCACCCAGTGTCCGTAATAAAACACTTTCTTGGATCCGTTGATATTTACTGATCATTACCGAGGCAATCAATACAATTAATCCGGTAATGATGCTAAAGCCCGCCATAAAACGGATCACAAAACTTATTTTATCTAAAATTTCATCAACCACACTTAATACAAGTGCCAAATCAATCACTGAAACATTAGGGAATTTAGTGACAATTTGTTGCTGGTATTCTGCAGACTTTTTATTGTTAGGTACCCTGGTAACCAATACGTTGAACTGCGGAGCCTCATCAATTACTCCTTTTGGGAAAAGCACTATAAAATTAGTTTGTACTTTACTCCAATCTACTTTTCTAAGGCTCCCAACAATTGCAGGCACTGGTAGTCCTTGAACGTTAAAAACCAGGCGATCGCCAACGTTCAAATTAAATCGCTTTGCATAACCCTCTTCAATAGACACACGTGCTGTATCATTTATATCCTTAACATGACCAAGCCACTTACCAGCTGTAATCGTTTCAGAATTAGTTAAAGTATCACGGAAAGTTGTGCGATACTCCCTACTAAATACGTGTTTTGATAAATTCAAAGTACTGTCTTTCTTGGCATCTGCTGCCGTATGCCCATTTATTTCATCTAACTTGATGGTTATGACCGGAACCTCTTGAATTACAGGTAATCCTTGTTTTTTAGTTAAGGTAGCAACAGCATTTTTTTGAGTTGATTGAATATCAAACAAAATCATGTTTGGCTGATTATTGCTTGACGAAAGTGAAACCCGGCTTATAAGGATATCTTGAACAAAAAATAACGTTCCGATTAAAGCAGTTCCTAACCCAATGGAAACAACTAAAATAACAGTTTGATTATTAGGTCTGAACAAGTTTGATAACCCTTGCCTCCATAAATAACTCCACGAAGCCGGAAAAAATCTCCTAACCAGCCATACAACTAAGGCAGCTATCCCGTAAAGGATGAAAAAAGCAACTAAAATACCAGCAGTAAAATATAAAGTCTGTAACCAATTTTGCAATTGTAGCCGGGCGAAACTGGTTATAAAAAGCAAGATCAATCCGTAAACTAACCATTTCAGTTTATCTTTAAAAAGGCTGGTTTCTGCAAATGAAATTCGTAAAGTATTAAGAGGCGAGATATTACGAATGGAAATCAGCGGAAGCAATGCAAACAAAAGAGATATTAACACACCAAGAATAAGCCCTTGAAAAATAGCAAAACCTGAAATATGACTGGTAATTTCCAACGGAAGAAAATCTTTTAAAACGATGGGTAAAATCTGTTGAATTAGGGTTCCTAAAATACAGCCGATAATAGAACCCATGAATCCGATCCCAACAATTTGTACAATGTAAATCAAGAATGCTTGCCGGGAACTGACTCCTAAACAGCGTAATACAGCAATGGTGTTAATTTTCTCTCGTACGTAAATATGAATAGAACTTGCTACACCAATACATCCCAAAAGCAATGCAATGAACCCCACCAAGGATAAAAATTTGGTTAAATCGCCAAATGATTTACCTGTATTTTCCTTCTTCGTTGCTATGGTATCGTAGTTTACATCCTCTTTTTCAAAAGGTGCATCTAGTTTTTTCGCCAGCTTATTAACATCTGTACTTTCAGGAAATTGATAATAAAAATTATAATTAATACGACTTCCTTTTTGCGATAAACCTGTTTTTTCAAGAAATTGAAGAGGAATAAAAACAGCTGGAGCAACAGATGATGATAAACCTGTTTGTCCGGGAGCTTTGTTTAAAATACCTGCAATTTTAAACGTTACTTTCCCTACTTTAATGGAGTCGCCTACTTTTGCGTTAAATTGAAGCATCAATGTTTTATCAACTAATGCATCGGTTCGTGTTCTAAACGTCTGCGAAGCAGATATAGGTGTCGTTTCCAGGTCTCCATAATACGGGAAACTTCCGCTTAATGCTCTCACATTCACCAGTCTTGTTCCCTGGCTTTTAGGGAAGAGAATCATCGATGCAAAACTCTGTTCTTTAGATATTTTAGGATTTAATGTTTTAAGTGAGTCTAATAGTTTTAAGGCCTTAGGGCTAAGTGGCCGGTTACTGAAAACAGCTAAATCTGCACCAATTAAGGTGGCAGCTTGTTTATCAATGTCCTTATTTAAGTTATCGCCAAAAGAATAAATGGCAACAAGCGCTGCAATTCCTAAAATGATGGAAGATATAAATAAAAATAGCCGAGAGCGATTTTTACGGCTATCTCGCCAAGCCATTTTTAATATCCAGGAAAAGTTCAAAGGCATTTTCTGCGGCAAATTACTTTCGTACATACTCTTAATTAACTGTTTATAGAAAGTGCCTGATGAGTTAATTCATCCGAAATTACCTGACCACCTTTTAAACGAATAATCCGTTGTGTTTTCGAAGCCAGCTCTAAATCATGAGTTACTAAAACCAAGGTTGTGCCTGCATCACGATTTAATTCAAATAACAGTTTTTGGATTTTTTCACCGGTTTCGGCATCCAAATTACCAGTGGGTTCATCCGCAAACAAAATTCTTGGAGAGTTAGAAAATGCCCTTGCTAATGAAACCCGTTGTTGCTCACCTCCTGAAAGTTGGGCAGGGTAGTGGTGCCCGCGGTTTGAAAGTCCAACTTTCTCTAATAATTCAATGGATTTGTTTCGGATATTTTTCTCTCCACGTAATTCCAGTGGAACCATCACGTTTTCAAGAGCAGTTAAAGTGGGTAATAACTGAAAGTTTTGGAATATAAAGCCTACATATTGGTTACGAACCTGTGCTCTTTTATCTTCACTTAACGAGTCTAAATTGATGTTATTAAGCTCTATATGACCACTCGTACAGCGATCTAAACCAGCACATAAACCTAATAGGGTGGTTTTTCCGCTTCCAGAAGGACCAACGATTGAGACTGTTGAACCTGCCTCGATCTCAAAATTTATATTTTCAAGAACCGATAAAACTTTTCCGGCACTTTGATATGTTTTATTTACGTTTCTTACGTTTAGGATAGTTGCCACAGATGCGTTGTTTAAAATATTAATAGTATATAAAAATTTATTGGGCGTGCCCCAAGAGGGTTGGGCTTTACGTTACAAGTCCTCGCCCTAATAAGAATTAGGGCTGTGGGCTTTTCACTTCAATCCCTCACGCAAATCCTGAATGAACTAATTTGAGGTATACTACAGTCTTGATACTTGATACTCGATACTCGATACTTATTATTACTTTCGAAAGTATATTAATAACCGTGCTAAATTGTCATTAACATGTTTAAAAAAGACTTCTTTCATCTATTAACCAGAAATATTTCACGATTAAGATACCTAACAATCCTTTTTGTTACTGTTGCACTTGTTTCCTGTAACAATGAAAACAAATCTGTTACAGAAAATAAAGTCAAGGCCCTAGAAAGTTCGGATTTAAAACCAAAAGAAATTAAATCAATTTTGGTTTTTGGAAATAGCTTAACAGCCGGATTTGGCTTAGATGATCCTGCTACCGAAGCATTTCCCTCCATCATTCAACAAAAGATAGATTCGCTAAATTTGCCTTATAAAGTAATAAACGGCGGATTAAGCGGAGAAACATCCGCAGGTGGAAACGGAAGAGTTGAATGGCTACTTAAAAATAAAGTGGATGTATTTGTTTTAGAATTAGGTGCAAACGACGGTTTACGTGGCATTCCTGTTGATCAAACTTATAAAAATCTGCAGTCTATCATCACGAAGGTTAAGGCTAAATATCCAGCTTGCAAATTGATCTTAACAGGTATGATGATTCCTCCAAACATGGGCGAACAATATGCAACGAACTTTAGGACCATTTTTCCAAAACTTGCTAAAGAGAATAAAATGGCATTCGTTCCTTTTTTACTAGAAGGTGTGGCAGGCAATCGCAAGTTAAATCAGCAGGATGGAATACATCCTACAGCAGAAGGAGCAAAAATATTAGCAGACAATGTTTGGAAAGTGCTTGAAAAGGAGTTGTAGAGAATATGATACGGAAGTAAACAAAAGTGATTATTTATTTTATCACTATTCGGCAAAACCATACTGAAAACAAATGGAGGAAACTTGATTAATCGTTCCCTCTATTTTTTTTATAAATGCCTTCAAATCAAGCATTTAGACTTCTTTGCGTCCTGAGTGGATTTTCGTATTGAAATAGTAAGTTCAATTGCGGTTTATAGCTAATAATGTACTTAAAGATTAAAGGGATAAAAATACCACTAAGTGTAGTTACTAAAACGTAAACGACTATACTCTCCACATGAAATACTCTTTGCAAAACGATACGAATTCCGCTGGTGAATATAATGTGCATTAAGAAAATCGTCATGGAATTTTTGCCAAGAAAAGTTATGAAATAGGAAGATTTTACGCTCACCCATCTAAATGATAGTTGCATAACTAATAAAGTGCCCACGAAAGCTGGTAAAAGTGCATTCAGCCAATAGGTTTTACCCAATGAAAAGTACAGATATTCTGCCACTACAAACACACCAAGTAACAATATCATCCAAACTTTCTTCTCTAAAATATTTTTGAATATTGCTTTTTGTTGAGATAGTAAAATGCCAAAATTGAAATAGATCAGGTTAAAGAATGTTTTGGTAAATGAAGATAACTCCGGTTTAAAAATAAAGAACAGCAGCCAAATTAAGGAGGAAACAAGTAATCCATATTTAGGAACAATCGTAAAAACAATCACATTGATGATGTTGATAAAAAACAAGGCAAAAAGAAACCAATAAACCGAACGGGGAACAATTACACAAGTGAGTAAATCATCAATTGGAATGCCTTTATTGGTTTGGCTTGAAAACAAAACTTCAATGGATGTTTGAATCAGCGACCAGACTATAAATGGATATAAAATAGTTTGAAGCTTGTTTTTCATGAAACTGCCCGGTGAACTTTTACTTAAGCTTCTTTCAAAAAACATTCCCGATAAGGCAAAAAACAAAGGCATATGGAAACTGTATATTAGGCCAAATGCAGTGTTATAGAAAGTTTGGTTTATTGGCAATTTTGCATCGTTTATACCGGCAATTGAATGCCCAAAAACAACCAGGATGATGCCTAAACCTTTTGCATAATCAACCCAGTCTACCCGTAATTTTTCTGTTTTCATAGGAGTGGTGGTTTTAATATTTGATCTTAAGCGGTATCAATTATATTATATTTTATAAAGTTTTTTAACATAGTTTTCCCAAGTGTATTCCAATGACTTTTTTTGCGTATTGGTTGAAAGCAGTTTTCTAAACTCCGGATTAAAGAGCACTCTGATTAAAGCTTCCTGTAAATCAGGAACATCATGCGGAGCGCAAATTAAACCGTTTATTTCATGATTGATAACATCCGTAACTCCACCAATTTTAAAAGAAATCGACGGTAAACCTTGGGCAGCTGCTTCCAAATAAACTAATCCTAAGCCTTCTACCTTATTCTCACAAATTTTGCCTGGCATACAGAATACGGTGGAAATAGCGTAGAAAACCTTTAGTTGATCATTGCTTATGTTTTCCAAAATGTGAAGCTCAATGTTATTTTGTTTCGCTTTTTTGATTAGCAAATTCTTATAATCGGCATCTCCTTTACCAATGGTTACATACACAATTTCCTTTTTTTGATCAGGTGTAAGGCCCGCCAACGCATCGATCACGAATTCGTGGCCTTTGCGATCATCTAACCTGGCTACCGTTAAAACAATCTGTTTATCTTTCAAAAAGGGGTAAACTTCGTATACCTCCTTAATGGCTGCTGCACTGTTTTTCCCTCTCCAAAAGTTGTTAATGCCGTAACTATATGCAGTGACTTTGTCTTTATTTATTTCTGGAAACTTTTCCAAAAATAAATTTCTGATTACAGAACTACTGGTCGTGATCTGCTCGCATTTATTGAAAATATTTAATGGAGGCACAATTTTATTGAACTTTACCATATTCATTGTTAAAATATCAGTACCGTGAAGAGTAGAGTAAAAAGGTATTTTCTTTACCAGCCTGGCAATCCAAACCGGAAACAATGAGTAATAGGTTAAGCCATGTACGAGATCAAATTGCTTCGAAAACTTAATGAATTTGTAAGTTAATGCAGGCAGGTTGTGATACTTAAGAATTTTCCCGTTATATCGAATTATTTTAAAACTAAGTTTATCGTCAATCTCTTTGGTATCACTGTAATAATTCGGTGCAAGCATGGTTACATCGACCGAAAGTTCTTTCAGGGCGTTTGCTACTTCATAACTATACGTAGAAATTCCTCCAACCATAGGCAAAAATTCGTCAGTATATAAAAGTACTTTCATCGTATTTCTATTAGTTTACAGTGTTATGTATTGAAAGTCGGTGTCATATTGAGCGAAGTCGAAATATGTATTAACAAAGCCTTCGACTCCACTCAGGCTGATATCCCCTCTTTTTTCTGATATATGTTTATCTAAAATCTTCTGTAATAGTTTGAGCTGTAGGCATCAACCAATCCCCAAAAGCGATATTTTTGCTTTTCTGTGTGATATTTAAATTTAAACGCATCCTTCATAATTGACGATAGAAACAAGGCGAAGGGCTTTAGCTTAACCAATAGATTGTCGCCATATTTAATATGGATGAACGATTTATTTCTGAACTTATAATAGGATTTCCAGTTAACTTCATCTTTATCTTCCACTTGGCGATGTAAAGCAGCATCTCTCACTAAAACAATTGGGAAATTGAATTTTCGGTTGCAACGTAAACCATACTCGGTATCATCATGGTAGATAAAAAGCTTCTTTTCTGGAAGACCAACTTTTTCAACTACCTCCCGGGAAAATAAAGGGCCTTCGAATGAAAGATCTTCGACTAATAATTCTTTCGGAAGCTCTTGAAAAGATTTGATCCCCAATTTATCATCTATCACGACTCTTGGGTTACTTATCAATGGGTTTTTCAAATCATATTTGATAGCTGGTAAATCTTTGAATGATGCCTTTTTAGATATTCTCAATGGGATGGCGATTGGTTTATTTACAGCTAACAACTCTTTTAAACATTCTTTATCGGCAACTACGTCGTCATCCATAATCCAGATCCAATCATAACCCCGATTATACGCTTCTTCTAAACCGGTATAAAATCCACCAGCTCCGCCAACATTTCCTTGGTTAATTACAATTAAATCTGACCTTGTTTTTAGCCATTCTTCTGTTCCATCGGTACTTCCGTTGTTAACTACTACAATTCCATCAATCTTTCTGTTTTGACCTTCAAGAGCAACAATACAATCTTTTAGCATAGAAAGCCGATTGTAAGTAACCACTACAGTTGCTACAGTAGGCATAGGCTCGGGTTTGGGTTTGGTATTTATTTTTTCAATGAATGTTTTAGCTACTGCTAATGCTTCGGCAATTACGTGGTGCATATCCATGTACCGATAGGTTGCAAGGCGACCGATGAATGTGAAGTTGCTTAGCTTAGGTAGTTCTTCTTGATATTTTGCAAGCGTAATCATATCAGCCGATAACCTTTTTGGATAATAGGGTTGATCATCTGGTCCAGTTTCTCTACTAAACTCAGTAAATACTGTGGTTTTAGCGTGGGTTTCCCAAGGTGTAAAATGCTTATGCTCATGCACTCGTGTGTAGGGAACCGAATCGTCTGTATAGTTGATAACAGCATTGCCTTGATAATCTCCATCTACCACTTTCTTTTCGAAAAATACGGTTCGATAAGATAATTTTCTATGCTTATATTCAAAGAAGGCATCGATTGGGCCGGTGTAGAAAATATGGTCGTACGGGCTGATATCGTAGTTTTTGTCAAACTTGGTGTTTAGCTTTACGGTGATGTAAGGATGAGATAGCATCTTGTCAAAGAGAGCTGTATAGCCATCTTTTGGAATCCCTTGGATAGGATTAGCATAGTAATTATCATTGTAATTAAAACGAATAGGAAGGCGTTTTAAGATATCTGCTGGTAGTTCCGTTGGCTCGCAACCCCATTGTTTTTTAGTGTATCCATAAAAAAATGCTTTGTATAAATCTTTGCCTAAAAATTTCAGGGCTTGCTCTTCAAAGTTTTGTGGTTTCTCAATATCTTTTTCTCCCAGTGATTCGATAAAAACTTTAGCTTCTTCAGGATCTAATGCTTTATCAAAAAACTGATTAATGGTGTGAAGATTTATTGGCATGGAATAAACCTTCTTTTTATAAACTGCTTTTACACGGTTGATGTAGGGGATAAACTCGCCAAATTTCTGGATGTAATTCCAAACTTCAACATTGTCTGTATTAAAGATATGTGGCCCGTACGTATGAACCATTACATCTGTTTCTTTGTCTCTTTCAGTATAACAATTTCCACCAATATGACTTCTTTCATCAATCATGGTAATACTACAATCAACATTTTCGCTTAGCCTTTCAGCTATTACCGCACCAGAGAAACCGGTGCCAACGATTAGGAATTTCTTCATACTTTGTATTTAAGTTTGTCATAAATAGGTTTAACAAGAAAAAGAAAGTTCTCTCGTTTAAATGAACCAAGGGTAAATATTTTGATGTTATGTGAACTTAAATAAGAACCCATCATACATGTGATTAATACTTCGGTGCATAGCCACGTAATTGCAGCTCCAACGGCTCCGTAAAAATTTACCATGACGCAATTCAATGCGATACTCGTTAAAGCGCCTATAATGGTTATCCTGAAAAAGGCTTTATCCATCCGCATATTCATCATCACCTGGATGCCATAAATATTACTGAGAGAAACAATGAAGGGGATAAAAGAAAGAATCCTGAAAATTTCAGCACTTTGTCCAAATGCGGGTCCGTAAAATAAAGTGATAAAATAAGGCCCAATAGAAATCATTGCTAAGCCACTTAAAAAGGTGAATGTGACAATTATTGGAGCTATTTTTTGTACTACTTTAATTCCTTCGGCTGTACTTTGCCCGAATGATTTACCGATAAAAGGGAAGAGGCTTTGTGCTAACGGTATGGCTATTAAAGCTTGGGCGATAGTAATTAGTCTGGAAGCTCCTGTATAATATCCAACTTCAAAATTGTTAGAGAAGGCGCCCAAGATTACAATATTAGTTGTTGTATAAAGGCTCATTACCACCGATGAAAAGAAGATTAACTTTTCTTCCATTAGCACAGCAATCACGTTCTTAAATGCAGGAAGCTTAACTTTTAACTCATATCTTTTAATTGCATAGATAAATGAATAGACGCCAACCCATATTTGGGAAATACTAATAGCAAGCGGTTGATATACATAATCATGCTTTTGCTTAATTAACAACAGAATAACTACTGTGAAAATTAGTTTGGTTACCAGGTTGAATACGGCGGTTTTGTGGAGTTCTTGTTTGGCTTGGTAGAGCCAGTTGGGGGTTATTACCCAGGCAAAGCATATTAAAAACGTATAGAGCAGTAGTTTACCTTCCGTTTGAAATATTGGGACAAATAAATATGCTGCGCCAAAAATGACAGCGGAAAGTGCTAAAAGAAATATTTTACTCCCAAGAACCAGGGCGAAAATATCTTCAATGTATTTTTTATCGTCTTTGTTTTGTGCAACTTTCCGTGTTGCTGTATAATCAAAGCCAAAGTTTATTAATAATACAAAATAGGCTACAATGGCATAAGCATAATTTATTAGCCCAAATTTATCAGGACCAATAATTCTGGCCACAATAGGTACACTAATTAAAGGGAATACGAAATTTGCAATCTGTACAACGAACAGACTTGAGATGTTTTTAACAAGTGCTTTTTTCTCTCTACTCACGGTGTTTATTTAAGGTTATAAATCGCTACTAACCAAGCATTAACTATTATTTCGGATGTTATTATTCAAGTGCTCCCATGTTAAACTCATAGGCTTCTGATTTAGAAACCGGAGTTAATCCAGTAATTACTTTATTATAAATACTGGTATATTCGCTCACATATCTGGTAGCAGAAAACTTCTCTGCATGACTGATGCAATTACTTTTTTTATAAGCTATCTCTTCTTTATGGTTGATGATATTCTCCAACACATCCGTTAATTGATTCTTTTCAGGATCGAATGCCCAAGTACAGGCCGGATTGTAAAGTTCTCCGAGACCGCCCATTTTGGAAAGGCAAACAGGTACTGAGTATGAAAGTGCTTCAATAACTATGCGTCCGAAAGGCTCAAACCATAAAGAAGGAACTATAGAAACATGAATTTTGCTGTAAAAATTAGCTGGATTAACAAGACCAAGGAACTCATAATCAATACCTTTTAAATATTTTTTTAGGTGCTCGATGTATTCCGGTTCGCCATTGCCAGCAAGTAATATTTTGAAATCACTTTTTAGATTCTTATTGATGTGGGATATTTCTTTTAACAGATACTCAACTCCTTTATCTTCAGATATACGACCGATGTAGCCAAAAATTATTTTCCCGTTTTTAGACAAAGTAGAGGTTACAGTAGGCTTATCAACTGCGTTGTATATTACAGTGGTACTGTTATTACTTAATTGAGGGATATATTCTTCGTGTTTTTCGAGTATAAAATTGCTGATCCCCACGATGCAATCCGGCACAGCAGCCAAATTCTTTTTGACGGTATGTGTTACCTTGCAATCACTGCATAATTTAGTGCAGTTGCAGTTTTCACTATATAAGTTATTGCGGTGGCAGAGTAAGTAATAATCCCGTAAGGTATGTACCAAAGGATATTTTAAGTATTTAATAAGTAACCAAAGGAAAGGTGAAAATCCTTGAATGTTGTTTGTATGAACCACATCTGGCTTGATAGTTTTTAACAGGTTCTTTATGGTGAAATAATAGGTAGGATTGAACGAATCGATTAAATGCCAAAGAATTTTTAGGTATGATGGGCGCTTTTCATTCTCGAAAGAGGAAAAAATATTCCGTTGTTTTAAGCGGATAACGTTTACACCTTTTAGTGTTTCTGTTTCGTTGTATCTGCCAAAAGTAATAACCGAAACATCATGGCCAGATTTCACCAAACCTTCGGCAAGTAATTGTACAGATATTTCTGCTCCACCAATAAATTTCGGGAAATAGAATGTGTTAAATATGACTACTTTCATTGCTACGATTTAGGTTAAAGGCTTGGACGATTGTTATTATTATACCTTCGTTATTCACATGTTTGTCAGCCAGAGCGAAGTCGAAGGCCTTGATTGATTTTGATCTTCTTCAATAAATTTCTTCCCATTGTTATGGATGGTTTCTCTACAAAATGATAGCTTAACATGGATGCCCCGAAAGAGAATAGAAAGAATAAAAGGATACAGTTAACAGGACTTAAGTCTGTGATGTATTGTTTTTTGATGATGTCAACTAAGTCCATTCCGATAACCGGATGGAGCAGATATAATGAATAGCTAATAGCACCTAAATAAACCAGTGTTTTTGTATGCCATTTGTATTTGCTGAAGGATACAAAAATTAAGATAGCTACCGAATAGGAGACAAAATACTTATACCACTTCTCTCCAAAACCGTAATCTTTATTGTAAGCCATGAATGATATTGGAAGTAATAAAATGATAAAAATGGCGAAGATGTTGAGCATTTTCTTGGCATCCAAACTGCCTTCTTTTTTTTCAAATCTCCTGTAAAGGAGGCCTAACAGCATCACATCTAAGCCTAACGGAACAACAACCGGTAGTTTTATATCGGTTATAAACCGGATACTTGCAAGCACAAAAGAAAATCCCAATAGAGAATAAAATGCTCGTAGAATAGCTGTTTGATTAAACAACAAGCCTGAATAGAACATTAAAGCACAGATAAAGTAAAAGATCAGTTCTATTTGTAAGGTCCAGAATACGCCAATTATATCTTGCTGACCAACAAACTTTTGCAGCATGGTTATATTCGTAAACAGTTGAATAAGCGGAGGGAAGCCTATTACCATGATGGAAGCCATGATGGACACCCAATATGCGGGGTAAAGCCTAAAGAAGCGGGAAATAGCGAACTGATTTAGATCTTTATTGAATAAGCTATAGGGAATTACATAGCCGCTTATCAGGAAAAATACCACCACACATATTTTGCCCAAGTTGGTAAAATCAAGGATAAATAAGCCAGGCAAACTGTTTTCCTGAAAAGCAGGAATGCTTGGATAATAATCTCTTAAACGCACATAAATATGCATGATTGCTACACCCAGCGCTGCAAGTCCTCTTAAGGAATCTACCCATTCTAATCTGTTTTCTGCTTTCATGTTGTTAAAGTATCAAGTATATAGTATCAAGTATCAAGATGCTTAGCATGCTTTCTATGTCGATCGCTCAAGGCTGATTGCTGATAGCTGACTGCTGATAGCTCACGCTTAAATCGTTGCTAAATTCCTCACCAGTACCTGGAAAGATTGCTCCTCATACTTGGCATTTACAAAATTTTTAATTTTTCTTACAAAGTGTTTTTCGTCAAACGTTTCTGCATGTGATCTGATGAACTGTGGATCAAATGAAAGTCCGTCAAATGTTTTTAGTGCTTCTAAAAGGTCTTCTATTGTTTGCTCTTCGAAAAACAATGCGGTTGATCTGCTTGCATCCCCTTTATATGGAATCATAGTGTCTTTAATTCCTCCATGGCCGTAAGCGATTACTGGTCTGCCGGAAGCATTAGCTTCTAATGGAGTGATTCCATAATCTTCTAATTGGGGGAAAATCAATGCTTTACATTCGGCGTAGAGTCTTTTTAATTCTTCGGCATCTACTCCGTTCATGAAGGTGATATTTTCTTTAGCGATGCTTTTTAGCTCATTTTCCATAGAGCCTTTACCCACAATTATTAGTTTTTTATGGGGAAGCATATTAAATGTTTCGATAACCAAATCAACTTTTTTATAGGGTTCGAAACGAGAAACCATTAAATAATAATCTCCCACTTGATTTGATACCGTAAAGTTTTTACACTTAACAGAAGGGTTGATTACTGAAACTTCGTTTCTTGGATTATAAGCTGCAATGATCCGCTTTACAACCTTTTTAGCATTGGTTACAAACCAATCTGTCCGCTCGGCAGATTTACGATCTATATATTTAAGAATATTAATTACTGTTTTGTAAGCCAATTGTTTAGCTGGACTTGCATTAGCTACTTCTTCATATGAATCTGGCCTCCAAACTAAGCGGAAAGGAGTATGACAATAGGTAATTACCAATGTATCCGGATCTGTTTTTATGTACTTAGAACAATGAGTGGTTGACTGCAAAATCACGTCATAACCTGTTACATGCATTTGCGACATAGCGATAATCCCGAAAGGAAAAAACAGTCGCTTCATCATTTTGTCGTCTTTAATATAACGGCCAAACCATGAGGTTATAATATTGCATTCTTTTAGTTCCGGATAGGTAGTTTCCGGATTGTAAGAAAGTGTGTAAATCGGTGCGTCTGGAAATGCATTATGGAAACTTAATAGAACTTGTTCCGAGCCTCCCTTTCGAATTAATTCGTCTTGAATAATTGCGACTCTCATAAGATAGATTGGTTAAAATGCTTAGTAGAATGTTTGCTTTTCTTTATAAAGTAGATATCATTGAATTTTATGATGTAGTTTTCTGGTACATTTTCCATCACTACACAGTTAGGCCCGATAACCGAATTAGCTCCAATCGTGATAGGGCCTAATATTTTAGCTCCGGCGCCTAACAAGCAGTTATTTTCTATAATAGGGAAGCCATCATCCGAAGAAACAATCAGACCTTGTTTTTTGCGACCCAGGGTTACTCCGTGATAAATTGTGGTACCAGATTTTACAATACTTCCTAACCCGATCACGGTGCAGATACCGTGGATGATCACAATTCCACCTTCTATTCTTGCACGGTAATCAATGTCGATGGCATACATTATTTGAACTAATCGGGTGAGAATTAATGGGAGCAAAGGGATTCTCTTACTGTTTAGAAAATAGGATATCCGGTAAAATAGCAATGCGTGAAAACCTCGGTTAGTTAAAATCGCCAACACGGGGTTCACGCCATATTCATACTTTAAGCGCATTAAATCCTCTTTTGAATCTTTTATTAAACCCATGATTCTCTCCTTACTATCTTTAAAAGATCTTTTGATGATTTTTCCCAACTATACTTCGCACAGTAGTAATAATTTGCCTTTATAGATACGTTGATTTCCTTTTCAGATCTTTCGAGGAAGGTGTTAATCGTGTTAATGATGTTCGATGGATCATTTGGATTGAAGAACATCGCATGTTCACCGGCAATTTCATTAAATACCGCAATATCAGATAGGAGCAAAGGGCAACCTGATGACATAGCTTCCACAACTGGTAGCCCGAAACCTTCATATAAAGAGCAATTAATCAATGCTTTAGCTTTTGAGTAAAGTTCTTTCAATTGGACATCCGAGCAGTTATCCAGCAATTCCACATTCAAGGGAAGTAGTAGATTTTCATCGTTCAGGGTATTTTGCTTTGCCCCAACAATTACCAGTTTTTGCTTTTTAAGCATAGGATTCGCAAATACCTCTAGTAAGGTTTTAAGGTTTTTCCTAGGATCAAGTGAACCGACAAACAGAAAGAAATTCTCTTTTTTTAGATTGATTTTTTTATAAGTAGAACTCACAAACGTTTTTGCTGGCGCATTGTAAATCACAGAAACTTTGTTGTGGTTTAAGCCTAGTTTACTTTGTAATTCTGACTTTGAAAATTCACTAACTGTTAATACATGGGTGCTGATCCGTGCAACTTTCGGAATCATAAATTTGTAGTAATAGTAAAACGATTTAGAAAACCATTTGGGATTCTCCATGTATGACATATCGTGTATGCATACGAATTGGTTTTTGTTGAATATAGGCCCAGTGTTGCAAAGATTAATGAGCAGGTTATTATTGTTTTCACCTAAAAACCGGGGTAAATCGAATTGTTCCCATAAAGTGGTATTGGTGGATTTTCCTGTCTTAATAATGCTTTCCGCAGGAAGATCTATTGCGCTTATATCGAGAAACTCCGGCACTAGAACACGTACGTTCTTTTCATTTTTAACCAGACAATTGGTTAGTTCATAGGCGTAGCGTTGAACTCCCGTAAGCCTTTGAGTTAAATATTTACCATTTATGTAGATCATTGAACTTTCCATAAAATATTATTGCACGAGTTTTTAATTGTATGATTTTCAATAATATACTTGTAGGTATAGTAGGCGCTCTTTTTACTTACCACTCCATTTGCTGCAGATGCCAAACCATAAAATGACTCTTTTGGATTTTTCACTTCGAAACCTGGCTCGTCAAGTAATTCGTAAATAAAAAATCCGCTTACATATGGGTTCTTTACGATTTCGAGCCCGCTATTTTGTATGTATTTTTTTTGTGCTTCGTGCTTGTTATCGAGACTTCCGTTTCTAAAATTGAATTCGGTTATCCAGATTGGTTTTTTGAAACGATCTGCCACGGTTTCAAGAACATTTCCATAGCCTTTTACAGAAGCGATATTTCCCATATTTGAATACCAGTGATATCCAATAATGTCATAATTGATATTGTAGTCTTGGAGTAGTTGTAAGTAATAATAATGTACCCAACCAACTGATAGTGAAATTTTTATTTGTGGATTAACAGACTTTAAACCATTTATAAAGCCCGACAATTGCATCATAAGGGCATGGGCTTTTGCCAAATCATAATGACTTTCTTTTGTGCCATCGTATGGTCCTTTCAAAATCTTGTTATCGAACTCATTTCCGACCTCTATAACTGGTATATTCTTGCCTGCGCTGTTGCCGAAGTTTTTACCTTGATTAAAACTGTTATTGAAAATGTCTTGCTTATTGCCAGTTTTTATCCCTCCTACAGAAAGCACCACAAAAGGGCTAATTTTATTAACGATTAGTTTGTTAATGAACGTGTTGAACTTTAGTTCATTTATAACAGCGCCTTCATCGGTTAACTGCGCATCTATTCTGTAAGAGTCTATTTTTAAATATTTTAGGAGCTTTATTTGATCATCCCATGTAGGTGAAGCATAATCTTTTTGTGTTAGCGGATGTCCGTTTATTCCCCAAACAAAACAGTCTTGTTTATCAATAGCTGAGCTGAGTAACGAAAGTATTAATGAGCAGATAACCGGAAATATTAACATACTTCGCCTCCTTTCTCCATCACAAAACCCAACCCGAGAAATATCCAAAGTGACGCATAGGAAAATTCGGGTACAGTTGCCATCATGATGAAAAACAGCAGTATGGTTGCTACCTGATAACATTTCTTCAAGTCGGTATCCGCAATTTTGAGAAATAGATTTTTAACAAAAAGGCTGGCAAAAATCACAAATCCAACAATTCCAGTATTTAAAAATAGCGTTGAAAAGAAATCCGTTGAACGAATATATCCGAAACCAATACCAACAAATTTGCTCGGCAAAGGCAAATGCGACCAGAACTCCATATGGCTTTCCATCGCCCCTCCACGATCCTTCGATGAATCGGTTTCGCCACTTAGTTTTGCAGCAATTACCGTATTATAAACCCGGTCAAAAACGACTTTGAATGCTTCCATTTGGAGGATGAGCATGACAGCTACAATTAAAAATCCCGTTAGGATAATTAACTTAAACTGCCTTTTATATATAAACCAGAAGAGAATAAAAAGGCACATAGAAAGGTAAGCGGTGGTAGAAAACGTGAAAATGAGGCAGAATAGTAAAAGCATATTGTCTAACCAGCGTTTTAATCCAAAAGTTAAAACCCAGAACGGGAAAGCGGTAAAGGTGAACATGGATGGTTCTCCGGTATAACCTTTTATCCGCACCAGGTCTATTCCACCAACATTAATTGTTTGGAAGATTGATGCATCAATTTCTGAATAACCGAGAGTTCTGTTCGTTACAAAATCTCCGTTTTCGCCCATTATTAAGAAGTAAGCGAACTCGTAAATAGCGTACAAGCAAAGTAACCGTACTCCCCAAAAGAGGTAGGTTAACAAGTTTGGTCCTGAGAAATACTTAATAAGCAAGTAAATGATGAAACCTGAGATCAAGTACAACGTTTGGGTGATGTGGGAGATCCTGTAAAAGGTATCCAGGTACTTATTTAGGTTGATGAGTGTTAATGTAGAATTCAGCTTTAATTCGAATATCAAATTACTTACTTGTGAGCAAATGCTTAAAATGAGTAAAATTGCGAAAAACCAATACAGTTCTTTAATTACTGCTGGCTTCTTTTCGGATGGCATAGCCATTATAAAAAGGAAGAGGATGGTACTCAAAACGGTGATGACAGTGGTTCCCTGAACAGAAGGAGCAACCAGGAACGTGGTGCATGGAAAGAATAGCACCATGATATTGATGTATCTTTCTACAAAACCTGCAGAGGTGTTGCTAAAACTAACCGGTATTGAAACTGCACTTTCCATATTTCTACTTTTATTCTTCTGGGCCTAAACTCTCAAACCCGGGGTCAGATTGAGCAACGATTTTTTTTCTGGCTTCTCATAATATCCATATTGAAATGACTCGCTTTCGGGGATGCTGATATCGTTGATAAGCAAGTGCAGATCTTTAATTTTCCTGCTTTTTTTCAGGCTGTTTACCAAATCAATTTGAGATACATAACTGTAGTTTTCACGAACCACATAAATGGTCATGTCTACATGTTTTGCAATGATGAGTGAATCTGATACTAAGCCAACTGGAGGGCTATCGATTATAATGTAATCAAAGTCTTCTCTTAACTTATTAATCAGTTCAGGTAACCGATCTTTTTGAAGTAATTCTGAGGGATTTAATGGGATAGGACCGGATGTGATAATGAACGAATTAAGCTCTTCATCAACTGGTTTCAGTATTCTATTTAAGCCCAAAGTCTTTGACAGTGCATAGTCAGAAAATCCCATCGAGTGGTTACTGATCCCCATATACTCGGATAGCATGGGCATTCGCAAATCCAGCTCAATGAATACTACTTTTTTATCCAACAAGGACAATGACTTACCCAAATTGCCCGCTACAAAGCTTTTTCCTTCACCCCGCATGGTTGAGGTAACCATGATTACATTCGACTGATTTGGTTTCAGCACATACTGAAGATTGGTTCTTAACGTTTTGAAATTTTCTGCGACTAAGGTTCTTGAAATACTGTCAATCACTATTTTGTTGCCAGATGTATTGTGCCCAATTTCTCCAATCACCTCCATGTTCACCATTTCTACAATGTTAGTTTTGCTAACGAGAAGTGATTTCTTATTTGGGGTAAGTGTGAGCCATGATAGGGGAATAATGTTTCCCATGATAATGGCCATCAGATACAAAAGTTGTGTATTTGGCTTAAACGGATTGATATCGCTAACTGCTGGATCAATAACCTTAGCGGCAGAAATAGCAGCAGTTTGTGATATGGCTGCCTCTTCACGCTTTTGCAATAGATACAAATACAGTTGTTGCTTCATGTTTTGTTGCCTCGAGAAGCTTTGAAAAACCCGCTCTATCTCTGGCAATCCTTGAATTTGTGAACTGTATGAATTGTGTTGGCCTGACATATCGTTCAAGCCTAGCTGAATTTCCTTTTTGTAAGATTTTATGTTTTCAACCAATGAATTTCGTGTTCTTTCTATTTGGTCATCCAGATTAGTTACCACAGGGTTTGTGGCTGTATAGGATAAAGCTTGTTTTTCACGTTCCAAAAGCAGTTCATTATATCTGTTTAAGCCGTCAGAAAACGAGGCTTCCTGTATACCTGCATTACTCGGGATTACGTTTTTATTTTCTGGGTTGTCAAGATATTTTTCTACATTTTTAACAATGGATAGCTTTACCTGAAGGTCATGCACTTTTTCATTATAATCGTTCGCATTACCTACCAAAGCTTTTGATTGTTCTTCAATATTGGCAATCCCGTTTGAGCTTCTATATTTTTGCAGATCTTTTTCAACACCGCTTAATTGTCCCGTTACTAGTGCTAACCTATTGTCAATCAACTTGATTGCGCTATCTGCTACATGAATCCTGTTAAGGCGTTTTTCTTTCAGATAGTTGTCCATGATTGTTTGAAGAATCACTCTCCCTTTTTCAGGTTGAGGATAATTCAAGGTTAAATCAACGGTTGTAGCGCCTTTTTCGGAAAATGAAGCATCGTACCGACCCATCAATTCCTTAACTGCTGCATCTTCGGATGTTACCGTAATGCTGTAAGCGAGTTTCTCTAATGTGGCAACACCTTTTCTGTTTAACTGAATACTGAATGGTCCAACTACTACTTTTTCGCCGAACTTTACATTCCAATTTAAATGAGATGCATCGCTTTTAATATGATAATTACTATCGTCGATAATTTCAATATTGAATTTTCGGGCCTTAATCGAGTCAGTAACGTCTGCTATCACAACTTCAAACGGAACATCCCTAAACAACTCGGTTTCTTTTAATCCGTCCTTCAGCTTTACTTTGGTGCTTAGGTTAAGCTCGTCAACCACACTAATAAGCAAGCTTCTTGATTTAAGTATTTGAAGTTCGTTTTGAGTGTTTTCCTTGGCATTTAATTGAGTGGAAATGTCACTTACAAACTCTTCATTACGTGTACTGGTATTTTGATCTTGCTGTGGCACAAGGAGCTTTCCGGTAACTTTATATTCTTTAGTAGAATACGAGCCATACAAGTAGGCAATTGCTAGAAAAGCTGCCGTGCTTATCGCAAATACATACCAACGCGACTTGATCTTTTCAATCAAATCTTGTAAGTCAAAATTTGATTTTTTAGGCATAGTTGTCTTGTTCGTCTCCATAATTATAGATTGAAATGGGTGTTTTTAGGGCTTCTTAAACCTTTTTAATTGCCAAGCGACGTCTGATTTATCAGAATTACCCATAACGATACCAGAGAAATTCCTAAACCTGCATATCTAAAAAAGGTGCTGTCACTATTCTGTACTTTCGCTTTAGACGGTTCTACATAAATTACATCGTTTTGTCGGAGGTAGAAGTAGGGTGATTTAAGTAATTCTTTTTTAGTTAGATCTAGCTTCACAGCCAATGTTTTTCCGGTTTCATTTTTTCGAAGCAATAATACATTCTGTCTTTTACCATAAATGGTTAAGTCTCCGGCATAACCTAAAGCATCAAGTACAGATACCTTTTCTGAAGGAACAACATAGGATGCTGGTCGTGTAACTTCTCCTAAAACAGTTACTTTAAAGTTTGCAAAACGCACATTAACCGCAGGAGAATTGTAAAATTTAACGGCAGCTTGTCTAATGGCTTCTCTTGCCTGAAGCGTTGTTAATCCTGAGATTTTTATTTTTCCTAAAACAGGCAATTCTATGTTTCCCTCCCGGTCTACCAAATAACCAGTGATTTGTTGTTGATTGCCACTAGTTGCTATGGTAATTGCATTTCCTGGTGTTGCAGAGTTTCCATTGTTAATCACTTGTCCGGCTTGTGGATCAATAGTGTTTACCGTAACTACTAAAATATCATCCGAATTGATAATGGGATCTTTGAATTCTGCAACACTCACTTCACTCTCTAAAGAATTTATGTCTTGCAGATATTTTACTTCCCGTAAATTAGCGCATGAACTTATAAACGCCGTGACTATAAATGAAAATATAAGGAGCAGCTTTTGTCTAAATAGTAGGTTTCTCATGTAAGATGTATTGTTAATGAATGATATTTTATTTACCTAAGCGTTGATATTATCACAACAAATAAGGTTCCTAATTGATTTAATTTTAAAACTTTTAGCATTTTTATAAAATTTAGATAATAAAAAACGATAATTCTATTAATTATTAATATTTAACTTTATTTTTTATCAAAATTTTAATCTTTTTTCATTATTTAATCGTATTATTTTTAGGATGATTATATTTTATAATATATTGTTATGATTATTTTGGACTATTTACTATTTATCCAAAAATATCCAAGTAGATTCTTTCAATTTTCTCTGTTGAAAGATAGTTTAATACAATTTTCTTGTTTTTTTCACGATTAATTGTTGATGCATATTTGTCAATATTTTGAATGTCATCTATATCGTAAACCTCCAGGTCTAAATCTTTCATATATTGAAACATGAAGTTTTTGGAGTTCATAAAAACAATTTTTCCAGTCAACAGAGCAAGCCAGATATTCCCCATTCCAAGAGGCCTTAATGAGTTGTTAATGAATATGGGATACTCATAAAACATTTCAACATATTCCTTAAATTTTACAAACGACTCCATGTATTTGATGTTCAAAAAGAAATAGTTTTCTTTGATCTTCGCTTTCAATCGAGATACATATTTATGATGCCCATAACTGACAGGGATGAGAATTTCCTCGAAATAGATACCTGACAATTTGTGTAAGGCATCCACATGATTATTGGTGATTGCACCAGAATTACCAAGGATGCATTTAAGCTTGTTATCAGCAATTTGAGGCATCTTTTCGTGAATGCTGAAAAGCTTGGATAACGTTTCTATATCGGTATCAAACCCATACAAAAAATACTTATGCTGTGCTGATAGACCTTCAATATTTTGAACGGCGAACTTATATTCAGGAGTGATCCAAGTTAATATGTTGTCGATTTTTTTATACGCTTTTTGCGATTGGATATTTAATATGTAGTTTTTTACTTTCCGTAAAGCATCTTTAACTAAGTCTTCAATATTCTGTGTATCTTCTTTAAGTGTTTGGGTTGCCGGTTCAAACAGTGGATACGAGACAGATTTCGATTCATACAGCTCAGAGCCCCAAATCATCCAATTCAATTCATTGAATTTATTTCGCAAAACCCATCGTTTTAAATCGTTATTGAAAGCATGGAGAAACACTTTGTCATAACTTCCAATATCCCCAACCTGGGTAGAAAATTGATTAGAATCTAAGGTTGATGATACCAAATCAACCCGTTTTATATATTTAAATTGGCCACCCCGTCTAACAATAAATTTGTTGTTTGTTGTAAGATTTAATTGTTCAAGCTTGCTGACAAAGGGATCGAAAAATTTCTCGTCGTTAAAAATGTGTAAGTTCATATCAGTGGTAATTTGAGAGTAAATGATATTTTCAAATGGCAGAGCTTAATTGTTTTGTGTTCTTAATAGTATCCTGCAAGCCATATTGGCTTCTTCGATCGTTAAATCCTGGTACATGGGTAGGCATAAAACTCTTGTCGAGATGCTATTTGCAATGGGAGTGTCGCCTTTTAAAACATAGGATAGTGAACTAAGCGGTGGATAGAAGTATCTCCGGGGATAAATCCAGTTTAAACCTAACTGCTCCACACTTTTTAGCAATTTTTCTTCAGTCTCAAATACAATAGGATAATAAGCGTAATTGGGTTCTGCTCCTTTTAAAATTTCTGGGATTGAAACGTTGAGATTCTCTAATTTGGAAGTATAAAAATTATATAGTTCTTTCCTTTTACTTAAAATCGAGGAGATGTAATTAAGGTTGGTTAAACCCATGGCTGCATGGAATTCGCAGTTCTTGCCATTTATTCCTAAGCCTTGAAAATTTTCAGGACCATTATGTCCGAAGTTTCGCATAAACGCTATTTTTTTGAGTAATTCGGGGCATTGTGTAAATATGCCTCCTCCTTCAATGGTGTGAAACAATTTAGTAGCATGGAAACTGGTTGTGCTCGCATCGCCATATTCAAAAATTGATTTTCCTTTGTATTTGGTGTTGAAGCAATGTGCGGCATCATAAATTACCTTTAAGTTATGTTTTGTAGCGATTGCCTGAATTGCATCCACATTGCAGGGGTTGCCATAAACATGGGTTGCAATGATGGCTGAAGTATTTGGTGTAATCGCTTTTTCGATAGATGCAGGGTCGATATTTAATGTGTTTGGGTCTATGTCGGCAAAAACAGGAATACAGTTTTCCCAAACAATGCTACTGGTGGTTGCAACATATGAAAGTGGCGTAGTTATAATCTCTCCTTTAAGATCTAATGCTTTGATAACAAGCTGCAATGCCAAGGTTCCGTTAGATACAAATAGAAAATGATTTAAATCTAAAAACTCTTTCAATTTTAATTCGAACTGGTTAACTAAAGGGCCATTGTTAGTGAGCCATTGTCTGTCCCAGATTGATTTTACTTGAGTCATGTATTCATCCATGGGAGGCAAAAAGGGTTTCGTTACAGGTATCATTTTCGTAGGATTAGCGTTTTGAAATCAGTAAATGCCGGGCTTTTTGTAATCTGACTTAAGCACAGATAAACGAGCAGATAGGAGGAGCTTTCTAGCATAATCACCTGGATATCGTTCATGTGTTTTATATAAGGGATTGAGGAATTGATAATTAGAAATAGGAGTGCAAGTAGCAATGAAAGGGAAAGTGATGGTAAAATATCTTCAATTTGTTCCTTAATAGGATAGTTTATCATTTCGCCACTGTAGTATGCATTGATGAAATACGAGATGATAGAATTTGCCAATTGGAAGTATAATAAGGCGTATAAACCGAAAGATATGGTAAGTGTTATGCCGATTGCGGTGAAAACTTTCTTAACTATTTCAAGTTTTAAAAACAGATCACTGCGGCCTTTAACCTTTAAAATGTTTAAGTTAAATGAGTGTAACGGATACGTGATTCCTGCAATCAAGAGTATTTTTAAATACGGAACACTGGGTAGCCATTTGTCTGTAAATAGAAATCTGATTATGGGTTCTGCTAACACAAACAGCACAAGTAAACAGGGTGTTAACCAAAACACCATTTGTGTCATAAGCTTTTTATAAGCTTCCTTTAATTTGATATTGTCATTTTGGATCTCTGAAAAGAACGGATAGGATACTTTGTTTAATGCCTCAGCAATGTTTTGAACAGGTAATTGCCGCAAGGAATAAGCTCTTAGATAAAATCCCAGTTGAACTGTAGAAAAATATCTACCTATTATTATACTATAAATGTTTTGAAATACCGTTTCAAGTAATCCCGATAAGGTTATTTTGTATCCAAACAAAAAATGAAACTTGAATCTTTCTTTATTGAAAACTAACGCAGGGCGCCATTCCATTCTCAACCAATGCTGTACAGCAAAAAAGAATGATTGAACGATATTCATCCAAACCAAACTCCAAATCCCAAAACCGATGTAGGCCATATAAATCCCGGTTAAACTGCCAGCAATAAGTGAAGGGATTTGTATGGTGCTCTGAAGTTTAAAGTCCATAGCTTTTGTTAGTATAGCGGTATGTACAGCAACAAATGATCTGATTACGAGCGAGATACTAAAGATGCGTATAACCGAGGTAAGAGATTCTGTTTTTAAGAATAGAGCGATGAAGGGAGCTAAAGCAAATAACAATGTGTAAAGAATGAAAGCTACGCCTATGTTAATTATGAATATAGTAGAGTAGTCATCTTCGTCAGGTTCTTGAGTTCTTATTAATGAGGATGTTAAGCCAGTTTCTGTAAGAGTGGTTCCGATGGCAATAAGCAACGTGAGCATGCCCATTACTCCAAAATCTGCCGGAGATAAAATTCTTGCCAGCACAATGGAAACAAGGAATGTGATTATTTGTAAACTAAATTGTTGTGCAAAATTCCAGATAAAGCCTTTAATAGTTTTTTGTTTCAAGCTCATAATCAGGAGGTTTTATTATATATCGTTGTTTCTTTTATCATACTTAAGCAAATCGGTATAGCGGAAATAGTTGTGACTGAATAGGCTGGGATTGACTTTTTTCCTCTACCAGCATGTTATAAGTAGAAATGTCTACCACGTATCGCCAGGTTATGAACTCGAAACTCGTATCCGAAAAACATGATTTAAATTGATACAAGGAATCTTCCCGGCCACCAACGCCACTTCCTAAATGCAGAAATTTCATACCCCGTGCTTTACCGATTGCTACTGCTTCATCAAATAATAATTTCATGGGTGATTCTTGTAAAAACCTGTTATCGGTTGCTGCAAGATGAATTTGCATGATGTTTTTACTATACGTTACTAATATCCCTGAGGTAACATCATTATCATAAGAACACAGTATGATCTCACTTTCGAAGTTTTCAAATTTTAAAAACTTGGAAAAATAGGTTTCGTCGAAAAAATAAAATGCAGAAGCTTGGACCTTCTGCATAGAATCGTTATAGATTCGGGCAAAAACACTTATTTCAAACTTGCTTTCGGCTCTGTGAAGTCTAAACCCTTTACACCTTAATTGATTTACTTTTTGCCTGACAGATCGTTTGTACTTTAGCCTAATTTCTTCTAATGAAGGTTTCAGGTCAATGGCGATGGTTTTCCCATTAAAATGTAAGCCGCCAAGTTCTTTTAGTAAGAGTGCTTGATTGATAAGAGGATGAAAACGTGAAAAAACAGTTACAATCATTTCTTTTTTTAGGTAGTTTGTAAAAGCTTGATTGAAAGCGCTAATCATATTTTCATCCATCATATCAAAGGGCAGGGTAGATATAGGGCCTGTGTATCCGTAGGCCGATGTGCAATCGTAATATGGGGAGCCTTCAATACTTCTTTTAATTAATGGAAAGGCAATGAAATCCTCGCCATGCAAAAAAACTATCAAAACAGGCTTGCCATTTTTTTCAAGGGAATGATAGTCCCACGTGTGATAAAAGTCATATTCATTAGCTCTTTGGATATAATAGTTCCAAGAGTTTTTCTCTTTAATTGATATAATTTCGGTGGTAATATCTTTTTCCATAGCTCAATTGTTAATCATGCTTAAATGATCGTGTATGAACTTCAAGTCAGATAGTTCAATTCTTAGGAGATAGGATCTATCTATTAATGGAATATTAATCATCGTATCCGAGATGATACAGCCCAATTCAATGTCTTGACCATTAAAAACCCGAGGTATTTTATGGAGATAAACAAAATGAAAATTCCCTTTAATAATTAGTTTTTTACCGTTTATTAAATATCCAACAGGTAAGTTGTTTAAGTACAATTGAGTAAAACCAAATTGGTCGGTAATGAATTTGAAGTTTTCTAATTCAATATTCGAAGTTTTCGCATCATTAAGTTGTACTTCTTTTAAATCATACCAATACTCAATATTCATGATTTTCATTCCCAAACGGAGATACCACTTTAAGACCGTATTAGAAACAAAGGCGTTTAGTTCCAGCGTTTTAATATAAGGCGCTGATGTATGTGAAGCTATAATTCCATAAGTAAGTAGCCTTGATCCAAACTTATTATTTTGGTAATTTTCCTTTACAATCAAATTAACTAAGTACAAGGTATTCGCAACTATTTTAAATTGTGCAAAACCAATCAGTACTTTTTGGACGCTTATATAATATATAAAATGATCTGTTCGCGTCAAATTGGAAGTCAGAAAGGCTTTAAAGCTTTTGTCATTATATATGAAGTATTGGGAGATACTTGGGGTGTAGGTGTTTTTTAGCATTTCACATACTTCATCTATATAATATTCATCTGTACTTGCTAATTTTTGTATGGAATAATTCATCATCAGGGTAATTATTCGTTTAACTTGGACACTCAGATCTCCTCTGCTAGTGGTTATATCCAACAAATTGGAATGCAATTTTCGCAACTATTCTGTGTTTTATATATAAGAAAACACAAAAAAGGTCGTAAATGTTTTGTATTTATCATTAAATAGTTAAATTCATTGAAAATATCCAACTTTCCTTGAAAAATATTACTCAAATCATAAAATTCATTGGGTTAAATTGACTTATGTCTTTATAATTTTGGCTTAATTTGAATAATCTGCTTTTTTTATTTATAAAAATGAATGCTTTTTGGTTTATTTTCCAAGTAGATATGTCATTTTTCAACTTCTTCTTGACCTGTTATGTGGGCTAGTAACAGTTTTGCCTGAGGTTGAAATAGATTTTTAGGATTTCTTTTATCTTACTACTTTTGCGGAATCAGAATCGCGTTGTTAGCGATATTTTTTATCAGTCTTTTTACAACATATAAATCATTTTGTATATGATTAACATTACTCTTCCTGATGGTTCAGTGCGCCCATACGAATCAGGGATTACTGCCCATCAAATTGCACTTTCAATTTCCGAAGGTTTGGCTAGAAATGTTTTAGCTGCAGAAGTAGACGGACAAGTTTGGGATAGCAGCCGCCCTATTGAAAATGATGCGAAAGTAAAACTGCTAACATGGAATGATAATGAAGGCAAATCTACCTTCTGGCATTCATCCGCACACTTAATGGCAGAGGCTTTAGAAGAACTCTATCCAGGCACAAAATTCGGTATTGGCCCGGCAATCGAAACAGGTTTTTATTATGACGTTGATTTTGGAGATAGAGAGTTTTCATCTGTAGATTTCAAACAAATTGAAGATAAAGTAATAGAACTGGCCAAAAGGAAGTCTGAATATACTCGTAAGCCTATTTCAAAAGCTGAAGCGGAACAATACTTTACAGAAAAAGGGGATGAATATAAGCTAGATTTAATTAAAGATCTACAAGACGGCACCATCACTTTATATACCCAGGGAAAATTCACTGACCTTTGTCGTGGACCTCACATTCCGAATACTGGTTTTATCAAAGCAGTTAAGCTAATGAATGTTGCCGGCGCTTATTGGCGTGGTGATGAAACCAGAAAGCAACTTACTAGGATATATGGGGTAACCTTCACCAAGCAAAGTGAGTTGACAGAGTATCTTCATATGATTGAAGAGGCTAAGAAACGTGATCATCGCAAATTAGGTAAAGAGTTAGAACTGTTCACTTTCTCCGAAAAAGTGGGCATGGGTTTACCTTTATGGCTTCCTAAAGGTACCGCACTCCGCGAAAAACTTGTTAGTTTCCTGCAAAAAGCTCAGGCGAAAGCAGGTTATGAGCAAGTAATTACTCCACATATCGGTCATAAAAACCTATATATCACGTCAGGTCATTATGAAAAATACGGTGCAGATTCTTTTCAGCCAATAAAAACTCCCCAAGAAGGAGAGGAGTTCTTTTTGAAACCAATGAACTGTCCGCATCATTGCGAAATCTATAAAACAAAGCCTCGATCTTATAAAGATTTGCCTGTTCGTTATGCCGAGTTCGGTACAGTTTACAGATATGAACAAAGTGGTGAACTGCACGGTTTAACCCGCGTGCGTGGTTTTACACAAGATGATGCTCACTTGTTTTGCAGACCTGATCAGGTTAAAGAGGAATTCAAAAAAGTAATTGATCTGGTATTATATGTATTCAAAGCATTGGGTTTTGAGCATTATACTGCACAGATATCTTTAAGAGATCCGGAAAACAAAACAAAATACATTGGCACTGACGAAAATTGGGCATTAGCTGAGTCAGCAATTATTGAAGCTGCAGCCGAAAAAGGATTACAAACTGTTGTAGAACTAGGTGAAGCGGCGTTCTACGGTCCGAAGCTCGACTTTATGGTTAAAGATGCATTGGGTAGAAAATGGCAATTAGGTACCATTCAGGTAGATTATAACTTACCAGAACGGTTCGAGTTAGAATACACCGGCAGCGACAATTTAAAACACCGCCCCGTAATGATTCACAGAGCACCTTTTGGTTCTTTGGAGCGTTTTGTTGCTGTATTAATAGAGCATTGCGCAGGTGAATTTCCATTATGGCTAACTCCTGAACAATTTATAGTTCTTCCTATTTCGGAGAAATATGAGGATTATGCGAAAAAAGTTTTAGAATCACTTAATAATTCCGATATTCGCGGGCTGATTGACATTCGTGATGAAAAGATCGGACGCAAAATACGTGATGCGGAAGTTAAAAAGATTCCTTACATGTTAATAATCGGTGAAAAGGAAATGAATGAAGGCGTAGTTTCTGTGAGGAAACACGGCGAAGGCGATTTGGGAAGCATGACTCAGGAAAAGTTTAGAATACAATTAGTTAAAGAGATAACAATTTAAGTAAATAGAAATTTGGCATTAGGTAAACCAGGCTTTAACAGGGGCCCTCGTCCTCCGTTTAAAAAGAAAGAAGCAGAACACAAAATCAATCAGTTTATTAGAGCCGCAGAAGTTCGTATAACTGGCGATAATGTGGAGACAGGCATTTATTCTATCAAGGATGCGTTGGCAAAAGCTGAAGAGCAAGAGCTTGATTTGGTTGAAATATCTCCAAACGCAGTTCCGCCAGTATGTAAAATTGTTGATTACAACAAGTTTATATATGAGCAGAAGAAAAAAATGAAAGAAATTAAGGCCAATGCAAAACAAACGGTTATTAAAGAAATCCGTTTTGGCCCTAATACTAATGATCACGATTTTCAGTTCAAACTTAAACATGCAATCAGCTTCTTAGAAGCTGGTGAAAAAGTTAGAGCATATGTACACTTTAAGGGTCGTGCAATTGTATATAAGGAACAAGGAGAGATTTTATTGTTAAAGTTTGCTCAGGCTTTGGAAGAAGTGGGTAAAGTAGAACAGTTACCTAAATTAGAAGGTAAGAGAATGTTCTTAACAGTTGCTCCTAAAGGATCGAAAAAGTAGAAAGTTTAAAGTGAAAAGTTTAAAGTCACTCGCCTTCATTGGCTGACTGCTCAAAGCTGATTGCTGAAAGCTAAAAAAATCTTATATAATCATCAAATAGTAAATTTAAAGTAAGTTATGCCAAAAATGAAAACCAATTCCAGTGCAAAAAAGCGCTTCAAGCTTACTGGAACCGGTAAAATCGCAAGAAAAAACGCCTTCAAAAGCCACATCTTAACCAAGATGAGTACTAAACGTAAGCGTAACTTAAGTCACACTAGCTTAGTATCAGAAGCTGACTTAGGAAATGTTAAACGTATGCTTTGCATCGGTAAGTAATTAAAAATTTTATTTTAACCAGGAATCCGGTATTAAGTTTCCAAAAGGAGCGCCGTTTACCAAAACAAACACAACATGCCACGTTCGGTTAACGCAGTAGCGTCAAGAAGAAGAAGAAAAAAGGTCTTAGATTTAGCCAAAGGTTATTACGGATCAAGAAGCAAGGTTTTTACCGTTGCTAAAAACACAGTCGAAAAAGGTTTGCAATATGCTTACCGTGACCGTAAAAATAAAAAGAGAGAATTCAGAGGTTTATGGATCCAACGTATTAACGCTGGAGCTCGTCAACACGGTATTTCATATTCACAATTAATGGGTAAACTAAACCAAAAAGAAATTGGTTTAAACCGTAAAGTGTTAGCTGATTTAGCGATGAATAACCCAGATGCTTTCAAAGCAATCGTTGATGCAGTAAAATAAATCGTCAAAACATATTTTAAAAAAGGAAGCTATTTGGCTTCCTTTTTTTTTGTGTGATAATTTTAACAATTGGATAACCTTATAACAATTCAGATTTAATATTGAATGGGTAGATTGAGTTATTAAATTAACCGACTATGAAATTCAAGATTCCTTATTATTCCGTATTTACAATATTCAAAGAATGGCTTTTTAGGCGAAGTATGAAATCGATTTTCCTTCACTAATTGCAAGTCTCACTAATTCCTTCTTTCAAATACTAGTCTTAACCATTACATTTGAGTATGGTAAAATGGCTATTGCCCATCTTTTCGGATATCCTCGATTCCTTATATAGTAGACTTTATTAATGAAAATTTTATATGCAATTCAAGGCACTGGGAATGGACATTTGAGTAGAGCTATGGATATCATTCCATGCCTGAAGAAACATGGAGAAGTAGATATACTCATTAGCGGAATTCAGGGTGATCTGATATTACCATTTCCTGTCAAATATCAATTTCGGGGACTGAGCTTTATTTTTGGAAAGTCCGGGGGAGTTGATCTTTGGAAAACTTTTTTTAAGTCCCAAATAAGAAAATTAGTAAAGGAGATCAATAATCTTGAAGTAGAGAAGTATAATTTAATTATAAACGATTTTGAACCGGTTTCATCCTGGGCCTGTTATTTAAAGAACATTCCCTGTGTGGGGTTAAGCCATCAGGCTGCTGTATTATCAGAGAACGCTCCCAAGCCAGACGAAATGGACATGATCGGCAAGTTGATTTTGAAAAATTATGCCCCAATTACTGAAACCTATGGCTTTCATTTCAGATCATATGATCACAATAGTTTCACGCCAGTTATACGCAAACAAGTACGCAATATGGTAGTCACAAATGAAGGTCATTATACAGTGTACTTGCCAGCATATGACGATAAAAGGTTGATCGCCAAATTAATCCAATTCAAACATTATCAATGGGATGTGTTTTCCAAGCATAATAAGAAAGTTTCCAAAATTAAAAATATCACCATACAGCCCATTGATAACCAAAAATTCGTTCAAAGTATGGCGAGCGCAGCGGGCGTGTTATGCGGAGCTGGCTTTGAAACTCCAGCCGAAGCTTTGTTTTTGAAGAAGAAATTGCTTGTTATACCGATGAAAAATCAGTTTGAGCAACATTTAAACGCTGCTGCATTAAAACAAATGGGTGTTCCAGTAATTAAAAACCTAAAGTCTAAGCATGATCTCGTGCTTTCAACATGGTTAGAAAAAGGAAGTGTTTTAGAAGTTGATTTTCCGGATATAACTCAACAAATTATTGATAAAATTGTGTTTGATCATTCTCAAATTAAAAGTCAATAATTTATTTGTGACCATCAGAATCATCAATAATAGCAGTTTAAATCAATATCAATCTAGTGAATGGGTAATACAGATAAGGTGAGTTTGGATAAACAGGATTTTGGTTCTGACTTTAAATGGGGAGTATCTGTGGCCGCTTATCAAATTGAAGGAGCGCATAATTGTGATGACAAAGGTCTTTCCATTTGGGATGTTTTCACCACAGTTAAAGGGAAAATAAGAAACGGGGAACACGCCAATGTTTCATGCGATTTTTTTAACAACTACAAACAAGATATTGATCTTATTAAGAAATTAAACATTCCTAATTTCAGGTTTTCGATTTCATGGTCTCGTCTCTTACCGGATGGAAAGGATCGAATTAGCCAGGAGGGAATTAGTTTTTATCATAAAGTGATCGACTATTGTCTGGAATCAGGTATAGAACCCTGGGTAACTATTTATCACTGGGACTTACCGCAAGCACTAGAGTTGTTAGGAGGCTGGACAAACCGGGAAATTGTAAAATGGTTTAGTGATTTTGTAAGCTTATGTGCAGCTAGTTTCGGTAGCAAAGTGAAACACTGGATGGTCATGAATGAGCCTACAGTTTTCGTTGGCGCAGGTTATTTTTTAGGGATTCACGCACCTGGAAGGAGGGGGCTCAAAAACTTTTTGCCCGCCATTCATCATACGGTTTTAAGTTTAGCAGCAGGAGGTAGAGTTCTCAGAACGTTACTGCCTACTGCCAATATTGGAACAACATTCTCTTGTTCACATATAGAACCTCAAACAACGGCGAAAAGAGATAAGCAAGCTGCGATACGGGTAGATGCCTTAATTAACCGAATGTTTATTGAACCAATTTTAGGTCTTGGCTATCCATTTGACGATCTTCCCGTTCTTAAAAAAATCAAGAAGTATATAAAGGAAGGTGACAAAGAAGCCATGATCTTTAATTTCGACTTTATTGGTTTACAAAATTATACTCGTGAAATCGTAACTCATTCTTTTCTTACCCCTTACGTGTGGGCTAAAATAATCCCTGCTAACAAAAGAAAGGTTCCCACCACGTTAATGAAGTGGGAGGTATATCCAACCTCAATTTATGAGATCATTAAGAAGTATAACGCGTATCCACAAATAAATAAGATTCTGATTACAGAGAATGGTGCAGCGTTCCAAGACCATGTTTTAGAGAACAACGAAGTAAACGATGTAGAAAGAACAAACTACCTGAAAGAACACCTAGCCCAGATATTAAAAGCAAAGCAAGATGGGTATAAAGTTGAAGGTTATTTTGTATGGACTCTTACCGATAACTTTGAATGGGCAGAAGGTTATTATCCCCGTTTTGGCTTAATTCACGTTGATTTCAACACTCAAACACGAACAATAAAGAATTCAGGTTATTGGTATTCTGATTTTTTGAAGTGATTGTTGACCTGAGTTTATTTTGGATGTATGATTAAGACTATGAATATGTTTATAAATTGTTTTTATAAAGCTGAACGCCCAAATACTTAAAATCTTTATTGCCATTAATTGTGCATTAGTTCATTACTAAACTTGGTTAATAACTGTTGAAGGTCATCGAATTCAGTTAGGGGCAATGTTTCGGCTCGATCATATACATCATGATACGCTTTAATTCCTCCGAGTGTATAGATAAAAAAAGCAGGTACACCCTTTTCGGTGAACCAATAATGATCACTATTGGCAGCTTTTCCCCTCGAGTTAATTTTGGCAAGGTATTTAAATTGCTGATTTATATTCACCAATTGTTTAAATGCTTGCGAATAGATGCTTCCATTTACAACTGTTATTCCTTCTTCACCTGTACCAACCAAATCAATATTTATTAAAAATTTAATGTTTTTAAGATCCGTAAACGGATGTTCTGTAAAATATTTCGATCCTAATAATCCTGCTTCTTCTCCGGCAAAGCAAATAAATGCGATGGAATAGGCCGGAGGGTGCACTGAATAATATTTTGCCAGGCTTAACAGTAAAGCGATCCCACTAGCGTTATCATTTGCTCCGGGGAAATAGGTTGAATTTCCCATACCACCTAAATGATCGTAATGTGCTGTAATGAAAATAATTGAATCTGGTTGGAGTGTTCCTTTAATGATACCACATACATTTGATGCCTTGAATTGAGGTACAAACTCGTTCTTAATATCCATATTAATAGAATCGGGATCGTTCTTTAGAGCTCTTTTATCAACTAATATCAGGGTATAGTCTGCCTCTTCCTTAGCAACAGACCAAGTGAGTTTGGCTTCCAGCTTTACAATAATCCGTTGTTCGTGATTTATATAGGTGGTACTATCTCTCTTAATTAATATTCCTTTATAATTAATTCCTTTACTTTCAGCACTTACAATAAAATCTTGACCTGGAATTAGCTCTTGTTGGTTAATCCTGACCTTCATATTACCGGGAAAAGTGTTGACAGGATAGGTAAAAGTTTGAAAATAATCCGGACCAAATGGAGCTATCCCAATATGCTCATATTGAGTTTTAAGGTAGTTTGCAGCTCGTTGCATTCCATTTTTTGTGTAACCTCTACCATTAAAAACCGTTGAAGTTAGTGAATCTATTACCCCCTTAGCTTCTGTGCTACTTTGAGCATTTGAAAGCAAAGAAAAACAACAAAGTAAAATTAATAATAGAATATTTTTTTTCATTGAAGTTGTGTAATGCAGTTTTAAAAGAAAAAGTATAATTAAGTTAATCTTAATACATAAAAGTTTTACGATCAATAATAAGGATGTTGATCTTAAATCATTAACTACCGGGTCCTATATTGTTCAAGCAGTGATAGACAGTGAGGTCCTTTATCATAAAGTTATAAAAGTGGATTAATATCTTTTTCAATTACCCTAAAAGGGCGCTTTAAATGCGCCCCTATTTTGTATCAACGAATAATTCTAATCGCTATCTATAAGGCATTCGAACTAAACGGTCAAACGAAATATCTAAAGGTTTAATAGATAAGGTACAACAATATACTGTGTTCTAAGACCTTACTTAAAAGGCATTAACTTATCACCTTGTTATCCAGCTAGAAGGGTTCACCGGATTAGCACCTTTCCAGATTTGAAATTGAAGCTCAGTTGTATCTTCAGAGTGATCAGTAGCCACTGTTCCGATTAACTGCCGGGTACTTACTTTCTCACCTGCGGATACTGTCGCATTTCTGAGTTTAGAATAAATTGAAAAGTACTCGCCGTGGCGTATAATTACAGTATATGAATTGATGAGATACACAACATTAACCACCTGACCATTAAATATAGAGTATACAGAAGCTCCATCTGCTGTTTTTATATTTATACCGGTGTTATTAACGGTTACATTTTTATAAGTATGTGAACCAAATGATTGAGTAATTATCCCTTGAACCGGTTTTGGTAAGCTTCCGCGATTACTTAAAAAGTCTGAAGATAGTTTCGCTGTCACCGGATTTGATGAAAGGATTGCCGAGCCTTTAGCAATCGGCTTTACCTCTTCTCGTGGTTCAGGAGTGCTCCGTTCCGGTTTGGCAACTACACGCTTATCAGCTGCCGATTCGTTTGCTCTTTTTATTTCTTCGGCTCTACGCCTTGCAAGTTCTGCTGCTTTAGCCTTTGCTGCTACCCTTCGGGCAGCTTCTATGGCTCGTTTTTGTTCTGCTAAAATTTCTTTTCGGATGGCGGCCTGAATAGCATTATTTAAAGCTTTTGCTTGCTTTTGCTTGGATTCTAGTTGTTGTTGTAATTTTTGTTCTTGTACATTTAAGCTTGATAAAACTTTCGATTGATCCTCTTTGTCTTCACCTAAATTCTGCTTTTCATGAATTTCATCTTCAAGTAAACCGCTTTTCTCTTTTTTATTTTTATCGAGTTCAGAAATTTTGTGGGTCAGGTCTTCTTTCGTATTTTCAATATAAACAGCCTTCCGTCTTCTCGAATCACTAAACTGTTGAAGATATTTCAATCGTTTATACGCTTGATTAAAATTGCTTGAGGCAAAAATAAACATGAGTTTGTTATAAGAACCTTGGTTACGATAGGCAAACTGAACCATTTTAGCGTACTCTAATTTGAGTTTGCTTAACTGGCTTTGCAGCGATTTTACTTCAGTGGTATTGTCGTAAATTTTATTTGAAAGTAGCCTTATTTCCGAATTTATTGTTTCAATCTTTTCTTCTCTTAAATTTATTTGTGCGTCAAGAAGATTTATTTGAGCTAGTGAGAGCTTTTTGCTTTTATCAATTTTGCTTCTAGTTCGCTTTAGTTCTGCAATTTCATTATTTATAGCTTGCTTTTTCTTTTTAAGCGAAGCACTGCTTTGTGCAAAAAGGTGTCCGGAAATGATTATTAGTAATGCGCACAATAATAGCTTTAATACATTCATAGACAGGTATTGGAAATGTCGCAAAACTATCAACAATACTTTAATAAATAAATTAAATTGAATTTTACATTTCCATCTTCATGAGCAAGTAACATTTGATATGCTTAAAATCCCTTTTAATGAAGGTAAAGTAATAGTTCAAAACGTTAATAATGAGTAAAATGAAGATGTTTAAGAATTTTATTAACGATAATTTATATACCAGCTTAACAAATTGGCTAACAAACGTAAAAATCGATTACATGTCAAATTATATGGATAAAAGTGATACAAACTTACACGCTGTGGTATATGTTAGTTCGTCAACAATTGATTATAGCCGAAGCGAAATGGAAAGTGTTTTAAATGATGTAAGAACTTACAATCGTACTCACAATATTACCGGTTTACTAATCTTTGGCGGAGGTAACATGTTGCGAATGATGGAAGGTAACAAAGAAACCGTTCAAGCACAGTTCTATCTAATTCAAGAAGATAATCAACATGATGGTACAATCAAATTACTTGACAAACCCATAAAACATCGTTATTTCGAGGATTATCCGATGGCATTTAAGGCTTTAAATTCTCAAAAACTGAAACATTTCGACGATTTTAAAGAGCCCGAAAGTAAGGAGTTTTTTGATGAGTGTTTAGCTACAGACGATTCAGTAATGAAACTTGTTAAGGACTTTCTTAAACACAATACATAAGCCACATCATTTTATAATTATAGAAATCTGTCTTGATTTAATAATTATTGATCCGCTTCGGGTTTCAAATTGTTGGCATCGTTGATACAATTAGTGATAGTTTCCAACAATGGTTCAATATCAAACGGTTTGGGAATGTAAGCATCACATCTATAAATACTTTGCATTTCTGCCAAGTTTGAAAATGCTGATACTAAAATAATAGGTAAATGTGCCGTAGCTTGATTTTTTTTTAGCTTATAGCAAATTTCACCTCCGTTTTCATCTAATAGTAAAAAGTCAAGAAGTAATAAATCAGGTTTGAAATCTTCTATCAATTGATACAGATTTTTACTATTCGAAATTGATTTTACAATGTAATCTGAGTACCTAAGCGTTTCCTCTAAAACATGTACTACATCCTTTTCGTCGTCTAATATCAAAATCTTTTCCATGTGAGATTGTCTATTTTTAAATTTATTCTCAATAAGAACGATCTCTTTTATGAAATGTTACTATGGGATTTTTAACATATTTGTGGGAATATAACTCATAGATTAAAAAAGCCCCAAGAGTATGTTAAAAGTTGCCATTATTGGATTGGGTGATATTGCTAAAAAGGCATATCTGCCGGTTTTAAGTAGCCGAAAGGAAATAGAATTCCATATTTGTACCCGGAATGAAAGTAACCTTCGAGATTTGAGTGAAAAATATAGGTTTCAGTATAGCCATTCTTCTATAGAATCTTTATTACAGGCGAAACCTGACTGTGCGTTCGTTAATACTGCAACAGACGCTCATTATCATATTGTTAAAGCCCTTTTACAAGATGGAATTCATGTTTATGTAGACAAGCCAATAACCATGCATTACAACTTATCGAAAGAGCTTGTTGATTTAGCCGAACTTAAACAACTGATATTAATGGTGGGTTTTAACAGACGGTATGCGCCAGTGTATAAAAATTTGAAAGAACTCATAAACCCAAGTATGATTATTCTGCAAAAAAATCGCACCAAATTACCAGATGAACTGAGGCGTTTTGTTGTAGAAGACTTTATTCATGTAGTAGATACATTGAGGTACTTGTTTCCATATCCAATCGATAATTTGCTGGTTAACGGGATGAAAAGAGGTGAATTGCTACATCATTTAACTATTCAATTTGTGACTTCAACTGGTCAAACAGCCATAGGAATCATGAATAGAGATAGCGGAGCTACCGAAGAAAAACTTGAAATAATGAGTGAGAATGAAAAGCGTGTAGTTTTTAACGTTTCGGAGCTGCAAGTTCAACATGATAAAAATACCCTTAAAGTTGCAGAAAGTGATTGGCAGTCAAATCTCTTCAAACGTGGGTTCGATCAAATGATTGATGATTTTTTGGAAGCTGTAAAAAATAGATCAGTTCCGGCCTTCACAGCACAGGATGCATTATTGACTCACCAATTATGTGAAAAGATTGTTGAAAGGCTCTCTGTTTAAAAAGCGCCTTTAACATTCATTTTTAATTTATAAAAAGCCTGTGATGCCGTGACAAATAAGTAATCGCGGTTTTTACCACCAAAACAAACATTTGCAGTCCACTTGCGTGGGATATCAATGTGCTTGATTTTTTCACCTTTTGGGTTATAAACAGTAACTCCGTTGCCTGTTAGGTAAATGTTGCCTTGTTGATCAATCGTCATCCCATCCGAACCTTGCTCTACAAACAGCTGACGGTTTGAAAGGGTACCGTTAGGATTAATGTCGTACTTATAAGTTTTATTTCCGCGGATATCGGCAACAAATAAGTGCTTTCCATCAGGTGTGCCGATAATCCCGTTAGGTTGTTGCAATTTATCCTCAACAATAATTAGCTTTTTGTTTTTTCCAAAATAATATACCTTCATGCCGTCAAGTTCAGAGCTTTTTCGTGTCCAGTATGGGCGTTGATAATAGGGATCTGTTAAATAAATTCCACCTGTAGGAGATATCCATAAATCATTGGGGCCGTTAAGTTTTTTACCTTCAAATTCAGATATAACTACCTTGATTTTTCCTTTCTTATTAATACACCAAACTTCATTTTTCTCGTCGGCACAAGCCAGTAAATTATCCTTTTTATTGAAGTAAAGTCCGTTTGAGCGGCCGGCGTTATTTAAAAACAAGCTTAACTTATTTTCTGCATCATATTTCCATATTTTATTGTTCGGTTGATCTGTGAAATATACAGACCCATCTTTACTTACTGCTGGGCCTTCCGTAAAAATAAACTGTTCGGAGATTAGTTCAGGTTGCGCATTTTCGGCAACGATATCACTTGATGTTTGATACAAGCTATGAATGTTTTTAATATGGAAGGGTGTAGAGGCAGGGATGAATGAAAATTGGTAAATAACAGCAGTAGCAATAATGCCGATGGAAAGTTTTTGCATATAAATGATATAGAAATTAAACACGAATATAATTTTTATCTATCTGTTTGCATTAAACAATATTGATATATTTTTATCACTGAGGGAATTTGATGTAAGTTTATTAGTAGTATCCAGAGTTTAATCTAAATATGAATGAATGAATGAATGAATGAATGAATGAATGAATGAATGAATGAATGAATGAATGAATGAATTGGACTCTGAAGACGTTTATAGAACAAGTTATGAACATGCTAGGTTTTGCGTTAGGGATTGAAATGAAAATCCTTTTTGCCCTTCTAATGGGCGAAAAGATTGCAATGGAAAGCCCGCCCGAACGCCCGAAAAACTGTTTTAATGCAAATGAATTAAGATTTCCAGTACTGGCTGGTTAACCTACAATAAGCAGCGGAGTATTATACAAAATCTGGAAGAGTTCAAAAATCGTTTCACAACATTGAACCAAATATCAAAATATATCGCTGAGCTTAGATGCATGTTTTTCAAAATCAATACCTTTAAACCATTATTAACCCCCACGTCATTCAAACATGCTTAAAAACACTTTTTATCGCTTTAATTTAACAGTTCTAATATTGTTTTTAGGATTCATTCAATTATCATTTGCTCAATCCAAGCCTTTAGTAGTTCATTTATGCGAGAAGGGTGCTCCAGGATTTGAAAACCGAAAAAACGAACCGGAAGAAGCTAAAGACTATTGGGTTAAGAACATTCATAATCCATCTATTGCCGTTTATTTCCCGGCAAAAGAGAAGGCAAATGGTTCTGCTGTAATCATTTGTCCTGGCGGTGGTCACCGCATATTGGTTTACAATGCCGAAGGAGTTGAAGCGGCTGAATATCTTAACAACCTTGGAGTAACTGCGATTGTGTTAAAATATCGCTTGGCAAGAGAAGAAAATTCCCCTTATGATTTAAATAAACATCCACAACAGGATGCTTACCGTGCAATACGGTTAGTACGAAGTAGAGCTAAGGAGTGGGGTATTGATACAAATCGAGTAGGTATGCTTGGTTTTTCTGCTGGTGGCGAAGTTGTAGCTTCTGTTGCTTATGGTTCCGGAAAAGGAGATCCGACTGCAAAAGATCCGATTGATCGTTTAAATGGAAAGCCGAATTTTCAAATACTGGTTTATCCGGGGCCACTTGGTGTACCAGAAGTTGTTCCAGCAGACGCTCCGCCTGCATTTATGTTAGCCGCAAATAATGATGAGTGCTGTTCATTACCTGTGGTGTCTCTACTTCAAAAATACAGAACTGCTAAAGTGCCTATTGAAGTGCATATCTATGCTAAAGGAGCGCATGCTTTTAATATGGGTAGCCGTTCGGAATTTTCTTCACTAAGAGCCTGGCCTCAAAGAATGGCGGATTGGTTGTTAGACATGAATTTCCTATCAAAGTGAGTTAATATCACAATAATTAGGCAATAGATTGCTAAATATGATACCAATTGACAAGAGACTACTCGTATTTATTCTAGTAGCTTTATTAAACTATTCATTTATTGCTACTAATCATGCTATCGCACAGCCAAAATCCGGCTGGAATATACTTGAAGTGAAAGGCGTGCCAACCAAACGTGAAGATTGTGGTTTTGTAGAGGTAGACGGACTATTTTATTTAATAGGAGGGAGAGGAATACTCGCAGTGGATGTTTTTAATCCTTCTAAGAATGTTTGGTTAAAAAAAAGATCGACTCCTTTTGAAATGCACCATTTCCAAGCTGTTGCATACAAAAAGGAAATTTACATTGTAGGAGGGATGACCAGTAAATTTCCGCATGAAACGCCTTTAGATCATATTTATATCTACAATCCCAAAACAGATATCTGGAGGAAGGGAGCAGAGATTCCAAAAAATCGAAGAAGAGGTTCTGGAGGGACTGTGGTTTTTAAAAACAAAATTTTTCTGGTTGGTGGTATTCAGGATGGGCATTTTGATGGTACTGTTAATTGGATGGATGCGTTTGATCCATTAACTAATACATGGGAAACGTTTAAAGATGCACCTCATGCACGTGATCATTTTCATGCAACTGTTATAAATAATAAACTTTACGCCTCCGGAGGCCGAAGAACATCCTTTAAAACCAAACAAGTTGTTGATTTAACAATTCCAGAAATCGATGTATATGATTTTAAAAGCAACCAATGGCAAACCTTGCCAGAAACGCTTAATTTACCCACTCAACGTGCTGGTTGTATAACCATCGCCTATAAAGATCAATTATATATTATAGGTGGTGAAAGCTATGCCCAAGAAAAATCCCACATGGAAGTTGAAGCATTTAATGTCAATAGAAATGTATGGTTATCTCTACCTGGATTGGTTATAGGAAGACATGATACCCAATCATTAGTTTACAAGAACAAGCTTTATATTGTTGCTGGATCAGCAAATCGTGGCGGCGGGCCAGATCAAAATACGATAGAGGTTTTAAAATTGACTGATTATTTGGATTAATTAGTCGGATATTTAAAAATTAAGGGAACAGTTCGATGGATCTGTTCCCTTAATTTAAGTTCAGAAAAATTTATATTATTTTAAGATTGTATTAATGGTAGCAATTTCTTCGTCAGAAAACTTATAGTTATCCAAACACTTAATGGAGTCAGTCACTTGATCTGGTTTACTAACACCAATTAACACTGATGTAATTCTTGGATCTTTTATAACCCAAGCTAATGACATTTGTGCTAAAGTTTGGCCACGTTGCTTTGCAAGTTCATTCAACTGACGTACTCTGCTGATATTTTCTTCTGTTATTTGATTTTCTTCCATAGCGCCATTTCCTAAATTTCTGGCTGCTCTTGAGTTTTGCGGAATTCCATCTAAATATTTATCGGTTAATAGACCTTGTGCTAATGGTGAGAATGGGATGCACCCAATTCCTTCTTCGTCTAAAACATCTACCAATCCGTTTTCAATCCACCTTTCAAACATGGAATATTTAGGCTGATGGATAATACATGGAGTGCCCAATCTTTTCAAGATATCACTCGCTTTTTTTGTTTCTTCAGGTTGATAGCTTGATATGCCAACATAAAGTGCTTTACCTTGTCTAACTATCAAGTCAAGGGCGTTCATAGTCTCCTCGAGTGGTGTTTCAGGATCCGGGCGATGATGATAGAAAATATCTACATAGTCAAGGTTCATGCGTTTTAAACTTTGATCTAAACTTGCAACCAGATATTTTTTAGAACCCCAATCCCCATATGGTCCAGGCCACATTCCATATCCTGCCTTGGATGAAATAATAAGTTCATCCCGGTGGTCACGGAAATCTTTTTGAAGAATTCTTCCAAAATTTTCTTCTGCAGATCCAGCCGGCTGACCGTAATTATTGGCTAAATCAAAATGTGTGATTCCGCTATCAAATGCCCGGCGAAGGATGGCTCTGCAATTTTCAAAAGGATCAATGTGACCGAAATTATGCCACAATCCAAGTGAAACAGCAGATAATTTTAATCCGCTGTTGCCGCATCTGCGGTACTCCATTAAATCGTAACGTGTTGGATTAGGTAAGTAAGACATTTTAAAATTAAGGGTTTCTAATTTAAAAGATAATGTATTTAATAAGTTATGGTCGGATTAGTTTGCTCCCTATCATATCTTTAATTTAAAAACAAAAAGATAATATGTAAGATAACTTTCCTCGCATCATTTGATACGATGAAGATTATACGAAAACTTTAAAGTAAGTTGCTTTTTATATAAGTGATACTTTTGGTAATGCTATCGAAAGGAGAACCAGGTGTTTTATCTTGTTCCACAAAGAAATATTTTAATCCGGCCGTTTTAGCAGATGCCATAATTCTTTTAAAATCTATCGTACCGTTACCAACTTCCGTAAAGGCTTTTTGAGGAGTATTATCCATGTCTTTCACATGCCATAAAGGGAACCTTCCTGGATTTTGATTGAATAAAGCAACGGGATCTTTTCCAGCTCTAACAGCCCAATATAGATCCAGTTCCATTTTCACCAGGCTTTTATCGGTATTATTTAGCAATACATCATAAGGAACCTGACCTTCATTTGTTTCAAATTCGAAATCATGGTTATGATAGCACATTTGAATACCGGCCTTCTTACATGTTTCTCCAGCTTTATTCAATTGATCAGCCAGATATTTATAATGGTCAATTCCACCTCGTTCGGCAGGAGATAACCAGGCACAAACCATATATTTAATACCTACAGCTGCTGCGTCATCAACTGCTTTATCCCACCCGTGAAGCATGGTTCCTTGAACGTCCTGACCATTTTCTTTATCCTCGCCTAAACGATAATGGCCACTAGGAATGATTAAGCCGTTTTGTTTTAAAACATTTGCAAAGGCAGCAGGCTCCATCCCGTAAAATTTTTGAGTTCCGGTATAAGTAGCGCTTTCAACAGAGTTGAAACCAAGTTGAGCTATCCGTGCCAACGTGCCCGCCGGATCGCTTTGCATAGCATCTCTAACGGTATATAATTGCAGTCCAATGTATTTCTTATCGGTACAAGCAGGTAATGATGGTAAAATGAAGGCTCCTGCAGTCAAAAGCGAAGCCGACTTGATAAAACTTCTTCTGGTTGTCATTTTTCTAGGGGTTAATTAAATATTGGTTAGTTTTTCGGTCTTTTGTAAAAGAGGTTTAAATGTAGGTATTATTAATAATACCAAATATATTGTCTTAATATCGTTATGAAAACAAGTGCAAATAATTTGTATTTTAAACATATTTAAGCTAAACTTTGAATTGTGTGCCTATGAATTTTATAGGCCGAATATTCAAAAAAACTCTTTTAACGTAGAAATATAGCTCTAAATAGCTTTTTTTAGAAATTTTTAGGCTAAAAACAGAGGTTCTTGAATCGATAAATTTGAAAACTCTAATTATTGATATTGTAATTTAAATAGTAAAACAATTAATGTATTTTAATATTTGCTAAAAATTACAGTAGTAATTTGAATAAATTGTAAAAAATGTTGAGCAATTTATAATTATCCCATAAAAACCGTAATTTAGGCAAAACTAATATTGTGTTATATAATGATTAATTCTGAAAACGATCAGCAGGGTTTGTATAACCCGGAGTTTGAACAAGACTCATGTGGAGTGGGATATATTTGCAACTTTAAAGGACGAAAATCACACAAGATAGTCTCTGATGCCCTTACCATTCTTGAGAATATGGAGCACAGAGGTGCATGTGGTTGTGATCCGGATTCTGGTGATGGAGCAGGAATTTTATTTCAAATTCCTCACGATTTATTTGTTGAAGAATGTAAAAAGGTTAATATTAAACTTCCAGAAGCTGGTAACTACGGTGTTGGAATGATCTTTTTACCTAAAAAACCAACGGTTAAAGAAGCATGCCGTACAGCTATATATAAGGTAGCCGAAAAGCTAGGTTTAACAATATTAGGTTTTCGTAAGGTTCCAGTTAATGCAGCAGGTATAGGCGAGATGTCTCTATCAATGGAGCCAGATACTGAGCAATTATTTATCGCTAAGCCTGCTCATATTACAAATTCAGATGATTTTGAAAGAAAGCTTTACGTTTTAAAAAGTTATATTAATAAAGCAGTTGCTGAAGCTAGTCCGGCTGCTGTTCAACAATTCTATATTTTATCATTCTCTAGTCGTATAATTATATATAAAGGTCAGTTCACCAGTCATCAGGTTAGAACTTATTTTGATGATTTAACAAATAGCAGCCTTACATCTGCGTTTGGAATGGTTCACTCCCGATTCTCTACAAACACTTTCCCTTCTTGGAGATTAGCTCAGCCGTTTAGATGCATTGCTCATAATGGTGAGATCAATACCTTAAAAGGAAATTTGAATTGGTTCTATTCTGGTATTCGTTCTTTCGCTTCGCCATACTTTTCTAAAGAAGAAATGGATGTGATTTTACCGGTTATTGATAACAATCAATCTGATTCCGCTTGTTTAGATAACGTAGTAGAATTGCTTTTACATGCTGGCCGTTCATTGCCACATGTGATGATGATGTTAATACCGGAAGCATGGGATGGCAATGAACAAATGGATCCGTTGAAAAAAGCATTTTACGAGTATCATGCAACATTAATGGAGCCATGGGATGGTCCTGCCGCAATTACCTTTACAGATGGTAAATTAATTGGGGCTACACTTGATCGTAATGGTTTACGTCCATTAAGATACGTTACCACAAATGATGATCACATTATTGTAGCTTCAGAAGCTGGTGCATTACCAATTGATGAGTCTACTGTTGTAAAAAAAGGTCGTTTACAACCTGGAAAAATCCTTGTTGTAGATATGGAGAAAGGCATTATCTTAAAAGATGAAGAAGTAAAACAACAAATCATTACTGCTCAACCTTATGCAGAATGGTTAGAAAATTATAAAATCAGATTAGAAGAGCTTCCTGAACCACGTGTTGCTTTTACTCAACTTTCAGCTGAATCAACTTTTAAATATCAACAAGTATTTGGATATTCTAGGGAAGATTTAGAAGTACTAATTAAAGCAATGGCTTTAGATAGTAAAGAGGCTTTAGGTTCAATGGGTACTGATATTCCGTTAGCCGTACTTTCTGACAGACCACAACACTTAGCAAACTATTTTAAACAACATTTTGCGCAGGTAACTAATCCACCAATCGACCCGATTCGTGAGAGATTGGTTATGAGTTTGGCAGGATTCGTTGGAAACAATGGAAACTTGTTGGATGAAGACAAAATGCATTGCCATAGTTTGGCATTAGCTCAACCGGTTTTAACGAATGTTGAGTTAGAAAAAATTAGAAGTATTGATACTGGAACTTTCAACGCTAAAACATTACAAACGTATTTCATGGCGGATGGTAAATCTGGAAGCCTACAAAGAGGGTTGGACAGATTGTGCCGTTATGCAGAAGATGCTGTTAATGATGGCTTCGAAGTATTGATTCTATCAGATCGTGCAATTGATTCTGAGCATGCTGCTATACCGTCTTTAATGGCAGTGTCAGCTGTTCATCATTACTTGATTAAGAAGGGATTACGTGGTGCTGTCGGAATCGTTGCTGAAGCTGGAGATGTTTGGGAAGTACACCATTTTGCTTGTTTAGTTGCATTCGGCGCTACTGCAGTAAATCCGTATTTGGCTTTAGCATCCATCCATAAAATGATGACAGATGGAACTATTGAAACCAATCTTGATTTTAAAGCTCTTACCAAGAATTATGTGAAATCTGTTTGTGATGGTTTGTTGAAGATCTTCTCTAAGATGGGAATCTCCACATTACAATCTTACCATGGTTCACAAGTTTTCGAAATTGTTGGTATTCAGCAAGCAGTAATTGATCAATACTTTACCGGTGCTGTTACACGTATTGAAGGTTTAGGTTTAGATGAGATTGCTCATGAAGCGCTACTGAAACACTTCAGCGGCTTCAAACATAAAAACATTGGTGCAACTAGTAAGTTACTACCTGAAGGTGGTATTTATCAGTGGAAACGTAGGGGCGAAGCTCACTTGTTTAATCCACAAACCGTTCACTTATTACAACACTCAACCCGAACAAACAACTACGAAGTTTATAAAAATTACGCTAAACTAGTTAATAATCAATCGGATACGATGTATACTATCCGTGGTTTGTTAGACTTTGTTCATCACCGCCCATCTGTACCTTTAGAAGAGGTAGAACCAATTGAAGCAATCATGAAGCGTTTTGCGACAGGTGCCATGTCATTTGGATCAATCTCTCACGAGGCTCATAGTACTTTAGCTATCGCGATGAATCGTATCGGTGCAAAAAGTAACACCGGTGAAGGTGGTGAAGATGAAATTAGATATCAAACATTGCCTAACGGCGATTCAATGCGTTCATCTATTAAACAAATTGCATCCGCTCGTTTTGGTGTTACTGCAAATTATTTGGCTAATGCCGATGAATTGCAAATTAAAATGGCTCAAGGTGCTAAGCCTGGTGAAGGTGGACAATTGCCTGGTCATAAAGTAGATGATTGGATTGCAAGAGTTCGTCACGCAACACCAGGAGTTGGTTTAATTTCTCCTCCACCACATCATGATATTTATTCAATTGAGGATTTGGCTCAGTTGATCTATGATTTGAAAAATGCAAACCGCCATGCTCGTATCAGTGTAAAACTAGTATCTAAAGCTGGTGTGGGTACCATTTCTGCCGGTGTAGCGAAAGCTCATGCTGATGTAATACTTATCGCTGGATATGATGGTGGTACAGGTGCATCTCCACTTACTTCCATTGTTCACGCAGGTTTACCTTGGGAGCTTGGATTAGCGGAGGCACAGCAAACATTGGTTAAAAATAAACTAAGAAGCCGTGTAGTTTTGCAAGCTGATGGTCAGATGAAAACTGGTAGAGACATAGCAATCGCTGCTCTCCTTGGAGCAGAAGAATGGGGTGTTGCAACCGCTGCATTAGTTGCTGGTGGTTGTATTATGATGCGTAAGTGTCATTTAAATACTTGTCCGGTTGGAGTAGCTACACAAGATCCTGATTTAAGAAAACTATTTACAGGTAAGCCAGAGCACATCGTAAACTTATTCAAATTTATTGCTGAAGAATTACGTGAGATCATGGCAGATTTAGGTTTCAGAACCATAAATGAAATGGTTGGTCGTTCACACTTCTTGAAACTTCGTGAAGATATCGATCATTGGAAAGTTAAAAACATTGACTTGTCAGGCTTACTTTATACTATGGAGAATCCTTCTGGGTTAACTCTGTATAATAGTGAGAGCCAGGATCATGGAATCAGTGATGTTTTAGATTGGAAACTTTTAGAGGCTGCTAAAGCTGCTATTGAATCAAAAATTCCCGTTTTTGGAACTTTTGATATTATTAATATCGACCGTACAACCGGAACCATATTATCCCACGAAATTACTAAGAAATATCAATCTGCAGGTTTACCTGATAATACGATCAATTTTAAATTCAAGGGTTCCGCTGGTCAAAGTTTTGGTGCGTTCTGTACTAAAGGCTTATCGTTTGAATTGATGGGTGAAGCGAATGACTACGTTGGAAAAGGTTTATCTGGAGCACAATTAGCAATTTATCCTGCTAAGAATGTAACGTTCATCCCTCATGAAAACATGATTATTGGTAACGTTGCACTTTACGGAGCAACTTCTGGTGAAGTATTTATAAGAGGTCAGGCAGGTGAACGTTTCGCAGTTAGAAACTCTGGTGCTACAGCTGTTGTTGAAGGTGTTGGAGATCATGGTTGTGAATACATGACTGGTGGGCGAGCTTTAATTCTTGGTAAAACCGGAAGAAACTTTGCAGCTGGTATGAGTGGTGGATTAGCATGGGTCTATGATCCAGAAAAGGAATTCCCTATAAATTGTAATTGTGAAATGGTTGATTTAGATCCATTATCATCAGAAGATGAAGATGCAATTATCAAGTTATTGCGCAAGCATGTTCAACTTACAGAAAGCCATATTGCAAAATTCATTCTTGATAATTGGAAAGAAGAGTCAGCATCATTTGTTAAAGTATTCCCTAAAGAATACAAACGCGTTTTACAACAGAATCAGGTTAAACAATCAGTATAATTAATAATGGGAAAAGTTACAGGATTTAAAGAGTTTGATAGAAAATTACCTTCAAAATTAGCACCTGAGGAACGAATAAATAACTACAATGAGTTTGAAAAATTATATACTGAACAAGAATTAAATCATCAGGCAGCACGCTGTATGGATTGCGGAGTTCCGTTTTGCCATTCAGGTTGCCCGCTTGGTAATGTAATTCCAGAGTTCAATGATGCAGTATATGAAGCAAAGTGGGAAGAGGCCTATTTAATATTAGCTTCTACCAATAATTTTCCTGAGTTTACTGGTCGTATTTGCCCTGCACCATGTGAATCTGCCTGTGTGTTAGGAATTAATAAACCTCCTGTTGCAATCGAAGAAATAGAAAAGCATATTATTGAGATTGCTTACCAAAAAGGTTATGTTAAGCCTAATGCTCCATTAATTCGTACAGGAAAAACTGTGGCTGTGGTTGGTTCTGGTCCTGCTGGATTAGCTGCAGCTGCTCAATTAAATAAAGTTGGCCATACGGTTAAGGTTTTTGAACGTGATGACAAACCAGGTGGTTTATTACGCTTTGGTATCCCTGATTTTAAATTAGAAAAATCAGTTGTTGAGCGCCGTGTGAAGATTATGGAAGAAGAAGGTGTTCAATTTATTTGCAATACCGAAGTTGGTAAAGATGGTGATGTTCAGGAGTTTATTAAAGAATATGATGCAGTAGTGTTGGCCGGCGGTTCAACTATACCAAGAAATTTATCTGCCGAAGGCCGTGAGATTAAAGGAACTTACTTTGCAATGGAGTTCTTGAAACAACAAAATAAGACGGTTAGTAACATCTCTTTTTCTGACGAGCGTATTTTAGCTACCGGCAAAGATGTAGTGGTAATTGGTGGTGGAGATACAGGTTCGGATTGTGTCGGAACCTCTAACAGACAAGGCGCAAAATCTATTAAGCAATTTGAACTAATGGTTCAGCCTCCGAAAGAGCGTACTGCAAATATGCCTTGGCCAACCTATCCAATGGTGTTAAAAACAACCAGCTCTCACGAAGAAGGTTGCGACCGCTTTTGGGGAATTAATACTAAGAAACTTATTGGTGATGAAAATGGCAATCTGAAAGCCATTGTGATTTCTGATGTGAGCTGGGAGTTAGATGGTTTTGGTCGGCCCATTAAATTTAACGAAGCTGAAGGATCAGAACGTGAAATTCCATGTCAATTATTATTACTTGCCATGGGATTCCTTCATCCTCAACACCAAGGTTTACTTGAAAAAGCAGGCGTTGAATTAGATGAGCGTGGAAACGTGAAAGCTAAAGAAGGTTTGTATAAAACTAATCTTCCTAATGTTTTTGCTGCTGGCGATATGCGTCGTGGGCAATCATTGGTTGTTTGGGCAATATCTGAAGGAAGAGAAGCAGCCCGGAAAGTTGATGAATACTTAATGGGATCTACTTTATTACCAAGTAAAGATCGAGTTAGCGTTCCTGCTACTTTTTAGATAAATCCTATAAATATTAAATCCAGTTGAACTTGGTTTCAACTGGATTATTTTATTTTAGCGTTTTTCTTTTTCAACTATCTCTTTTCGCTAATTTCAATTTAGAGAAGAAATCCCACAGAACGATACCTGCTGATATCACTATATTAAACGAATGTTTTGTTCCGAACTGTGGGATCTCAATGCAAGTATCTATTATCTTCATTGCTTCTTCACTTACACCATTTACTTCATTCCCGAATATTAAGGCAAATTTTTCATTTGAATTCGGTTGGAAATTATTTAACATCACACTATTAACAGCTTGTTCAATGGCAATAATTTTGTAGCCTGCTGCTTTTACTTCAGTAATAACTTCTAGTATATTGTTATTGTAGACCCAATCAATAGACTGAGTAGCGCCCAATGCAGTTTTTTCTATTTCGCGATGAGGTGGTTGGGCGGTAATACCGCAGAGATAAATTTTTTCTACTGCAAATCCATCCGATGTTCTGAAAATAGAACCAACATTGTGCATACTTCTGACACTGTCAAGAATTACAATAACGGGTAATTTATCCTGTTTTTTAAATTCCTCTACGTCCACACGATTCAGGTCTTCTAACTTCAATTTTTGCATTTGGTAAAAGTACAAATTGCATAGCTTTGTTTGAAAACGACATGTTGATTGTTTTCGATTTGCGTCAGGGATTGCAATGGAAATCCTTTTTGCTTTCTCCAAGCAAAAAGATTGAAATGGAAAGCCCGCCCGGACGCCCAGAATACATTTTATACACTCCTTAAGAATTTACTATAACAGCATTTACAATCTTTAACAAATAGCTATATTTGCACCCTCATGAAGCTAGGCATACCTATCTATTTCCAACTTTGGTTCTTTTAGCTCAATTTTTGAATTTATCTTATATCGCATTAGCGAACAGCATTTCATATGACCCATCCCGAAATAGAAAAAAGAAAAACCTTTGCAATTATTAGTCACCCCGATGCTGGTAAAACCACATTGACAGAAAAATTTCTATTGTTTGGGGGCGCTATAAACACTGCTGGTACAATCAAAAGGAATAAAGCAAGCCAAAGTAATACTTCAGATTTTATGGAGATTGAAAAACAACGTGGTATTTCTGTGGCAACTTCCGTGATGGGTTTTGAATATAGTGATAAGCGTATAAATATTTTAGATACGCCTGGTCACAAGGATTTTGCGGAAGATACCTACAGAACTCTTTCTGCTGTGGATAGTGTGATATTGGTTGTAGATAGCGTAAAAGGGGTTGAGGAGCAAACTGAAAAGTTGATGGGTGTTTGCCGAATGCGTAATACTCCGGTTATCATTTTTGTGAATAAAATGGATAGGGAAGGAAAGGAAACTTTCGACCTTTTAGATGAATTGGAAGATAAACTAAAAATTAGTATTTGTCCATTGTCATGGCCAATTGGGCAGGGACATACTTTTAAAGGAGTTTACAGTATTTTCAACAAGCAATTAAATTTATTCAGGCCAGATAAATCTAAAGTTACAGAACCGGTAATTAAGGTGAATGATTTGGATGATGAAGAACTAACCAAACACCTCAATGATAGAGAATTAAGTAAATTAAAGGATGAGTTAGAACTTGTTGAGGGGATATACGGAAGCGTAGATAAAGAGATGTATTTGGAAGGATTGTCGGCTCCGGTATTTTTTGGAAGTGCGATTAATAACTTTGGAATTAGGGAGTTGCTCGATACTTTTATCAATATAGCGCCTAGTCCACATAGTAGGGAAGCGATAGAGCGTGATGTATTAGCTACTGAGAAAGGTTTTTCGGGTTTTGTATTTAAAATTCACGCCAATTTAGATCCGAATCACCGTGACCGAATTGCATTTTTGAGAATTTGTTCAGGTAAATTTGAACGTAATAAATTTTATTACCATACAAGATTGGGTAAAAAACTTAAGTTTTCTAACCCAATGGATTTTATGGCGAATGAGAAAAGTTTGGTTGAGGAAGCTTGGCCAGGTGATGTTGTTGGATTATATGATAGTGGAAACTTTAAGATTGGCGATACATTAACAGAAGGTGAGCAACTGCAATTTAAGGGGATCCCTAGTTTCTCTCCCGAGATATTTAAAGAGGTTGAAAATCGCGACCCACTTAAGTCCAAACAGCTAGAAAAAGGTTTAGAACAACTAACTCAAGAAGGTGTTGCACAACTATTTATACAGCAACCGGGTAACCGTAAAATTGTAGGGACAGTAGGAGAACTTCAGTATGAAGTTATCGCGTTTAGGCTTCAGCATGAGTATGGAGCAAAGTGTGCTTTCCGCCATTTAAACTATAAGAGATCAAGTTGGTTAACATCTAAAGACAAGCGTAACCTGAATGACATTATTCAAAAACGATATCATCACATCGCGTCAGACAAAGATGGTAATCCTGTTTTTTTAGCCGAAAATGACTGGATGTTGAATCTTGCGAAGAAAGATTTTCCGGAAGTTGAGTTTCATACAACTTCAGAATTTAAAAGTTAAATAGCTAACAAAAATTTTATTGCCATAGGTTTTAATTAATTAACTCAAGTTGCTAGTTATACAATTATTTTATTTAGTGTAAATGCGAAGATGAACAGTGTGATTTTCAGTAGCCATCCTTTAGCTGTTACCGCATGGAGTTTTCTAAGAAACAATCCTTTTA